>CAVQXS010000001.1:0-74289 GCA_963717965.1 uncultured Thermoleophilia bacterium
CGGCGCCGATGATGTCGAGGCCTGAGGTCTCGCTGCTGAACACCGGGTGGCCCTCGTAGCTGCCGAGGCACAGAGGGCGGACGCCGTAGGGGTCGCGGAAGCCGACGACGGCGTTGCCGCTCATGACGGCGGCGGAGAAGGCGCCGCGGATCTTGGCGACCGCGGTGCGCACGGCGCCGAGCAGGTCGCCCTCGGCCTCGTGGGCGATCAGCGCCGTGATCACCTCGGTGTCGGTGGTGCCGGCGAACTTGACCCCCTGCGCGATGAGCTCATCGCGCAACTGGGTGGTGTTGACGAGGTTGCCGTTGTGGCCCAAGGCGATGACGTCGCCGTTGCGGCTGCGCACCAGCGGCTGCGAGTTCTGCCAGTGGCTGGCGCCGGTCGTCGAGTAGCGCACGTGACCGATGGCGTGCTGGCCGCTGAGGCTCTGGAGCATCTGCTCGTTGAACACCTGGCTGACGAGGCCGAGGTCCTTGATCACGGTGACTTGGCCGTCGTCGGCCACGCCGATGCCGGCGCTCTCCTGGCCGCGGTGCTGCAGGGCGTAGAGGCCGAAGAAGGTCAGGCGCGCGACGTCATGTCCCGGCGCGTGGATGCCGAAGACGCCGCAGCTGTCGTGGAGACGATCGTCGTACAAGGCGCTCGGTTCTGATCGTTCAGGCGAGCCGCTGTGGCAGCGACTCGTAAGCAGAATGGAGCTCGCTCACCGGGACGGCGAAGAGCTCCTTCGCATCCATGGTACACCTGAGGTCGGCGCCGGTCACCCGACCCACCGTACGGTGCGGCAGGTCGCCGAGGACCGCATCCAGCTCGGCGAGCTTCTCGGGCGCGCACGTCACAATCACGCGGGTGGGCGCCTCGCCGAACAGGGCGACGTCCGGCCGGCCGGCGGCGCCGCTCACGGCCGCGGCGGAGCCGAGGTCGACGTCGGCGCCGAGCCAGCGGCCGGAGCGGCCGGGCCGCGGCGCCTCCGGGTCGCCCGTCTGCGCGCCGCCGTTGGAGCCGCTGAACACGCAGCACTCGGCCATCGCGACCGCGAGCCCGCCCTCGGCGCAGTCGTGGGCGCTCTTCAGCAGGCGCGCCTCGATGGCCGCGCGCAGGCGGGCCTGGAGCCTCGACCTCGAGCTCCAGGTCCACGTCGGGCACGCGGCCCTCGACCCTGCTGTAGGCGACCTTCTGGTACTCGGCGCCGTCCATCCAGGCGGCCTCGGCGCCGACGAGCATGATCACGTCGCCCTCGTCCTTGAAGGCGCCGTCGATGTGCACGCTGACGTCGTCGAAGATGCCGAGCATGCCGATCATCGGCGTCGGGTAGATCGCCTGGCCGAAGCTCTCGTTGTAGAAGCTCACATTGCCCGAGACGACCGGCGTGTCGAGCGCCTTGCAGGCCTCAGCGATGCCCTCGATCGCCTGCTCGAACTGCCAGTAGATCTCGCCCTTCTCCGGGTTGCCGAAGTTGAGGCAGTCGGTGACGGCGACGGGCAGCGCGCCGGAGCACGCCAGGTTGCGCGCCGCCTCGGCCGTCGCCGCCTTGGCGCCGCGGTACGGGTCGAGGTAGCAGTGGCGGCCGTTGCAGTCGTTGCTGAAGGCGATGCCGCGGTCCGTGCCCTTGATGCGCAGCACCGCGGCGTCGGAGCCGGGGATCTGCACGGTGTTGGCCTGGACGATGTAGTCGTACTGCTCCCAGGCCCAGCGCTTGCTGGCGATGTTGGGCGCGGCGATGAGCTCCGTGAGCGCCGCACCGAGGTCCTCTGCCGGCGGGTAGCTCGGCGTCGTCAACGGCCACGGGCTCGTCGACGATGTAGTCCGGCTTCACGGAAGGCGTGCGGATCACAGGGCTCTCGTCCGCCAGACGGCGGGCGGGGATGTCGGCGACGCGCTCGCCGTGCCACCAGATGCGCAGCATCTTGCTGTCGGTGACCTCGCCGATGACGGTGCAGTCGAGGTCCCAGCGCTCGCAGACCTCGCGCACGTCGGCGATCTGCTCCTCGGTGACGATCGCCAGCATGCGCTCCTGGCTCTCGCTGATCATGATCTCCCACGGCTCCATGTCGGCCTCACGCAGGGGCACGCGGTCGGCGTGGATGTCGAGCCCGACGAAGCCCTTGCTCGACATCTCCGAGCTCGAGCTGGTGAGGCCGGCGGCGCCGAGGTCCTGCATGCTCACCACGAGCTTGCGGTGGATGAGCTCGAGGCAGGCCTCGATGAGCTTCTTCTCGGTGAAGGGGTCGCCGACCTGGACGCTCGGGCGCTTCTCCTCGAGCGTCTCGTCGAACTCCTGGCTGGCGAGCACGCTGGCGCCGCCGATGCCGTCGCGGCCCGGTCTTGGAGCCGATGAGCACGACGTGGTTGCCGACGCCGCTGGCGATGGCGCGCACGATGCCGTCGGTGCGGATGAGGCCGGCGCTGCATGGCGTTGACGAGGCAGTTGCCCTCGTAGCTGGGCTCGAAGTAGATCTCGCCGCCGATGGTCGGGATGCCCAGGCAGTTGCCGTAGTGGGCGATGCCGCCGACGACGCCGTCGAGCAGGAAGCGCTGGCGCGGCTCGGTGAGCTCGCCGAAGCGCAGGGAGTCCATGCTCACGCAGGGGCGCGCGCCCATGGTGAAGATGTCGCGCACGATGCCGCCGACGCCGGTCGCCGCGCCCTGGAAGGGTTCCACGGCCGACGGGTGGTTGTGGCTCTCGACCTTCATGGCCACGGCCCAGCCGTCGCCGACGTCGATGATGCCGGCGTTCTCGCCCGGGCCCTGCAGGATGCGCGGCCCGCTGGTGGGGAAGCGCCCCAGCACGGGCCGCGAGTGCTTGTAGGAGCAGTGCTCGCTCCACATGAGCGAGTAGATGGCGAGCTCGACGTAGGTCGGCTCGCGGTCCTGGATCCGCTTGATGTGTTCGTACTCGTCCTCGGTGAGCCCGAGCTTGATCGCCGCGGCGAGGTCGGCGGTGCGGTTCACGTACTGCGGGCTCATGCCGTCACCTCCGCGCCGCGCAGGGCGTCGATCATCGAGGCGAAGAACCGGCGTCCGTCGGCGCCGCCGGCCAGCTCGGCCTCCACGGAGTTCTCCGGGTGCGGCATCATGCCGAAGACGTTGCGCGTGTCGTTGCAGACGCCGGCGATATCGTCGAGGGAGCCGTTGGGATTGGCGCCCTCGGCCCGCTCGCCGGCGGCGTTCACGTAGCGCACGACGATCTGGTCGTTGGCCTTGAGCAGCTCGAAGGTCGCCGGGTCGACGGTGTAGTTGCCCTCGTTGTGCTTGACGACGATGCGCAGCACCTCGCCCTGCTCACAGGCGCTGGTGAACGGCGTGTTCGCGGTCTCGACGCGGAGGTTGACGTACTTGCAGACGAACTTGAGACCAGTGTTCCGGATGAGGCCGCCGGGCAGGAGGCCGGCCTCGATCAGGATCTGGAAGCCGTTACAGATGCCCATCACGAGGCCGCCGCCGGCGGCGAAGTCGGTGATGGACTGCATGATGGGGCTGAAGCGGGCGATGGCGCCGCAGCGCAGGTAGTCGCCGTAGCTGAAACCGCCGGGGATGACGATGCCGTCGACGCCCTTGAGGTCGGTGTCCTTGTGCCAGAGGTACTCGGCGGTGACGCCGGGGAAGGTCTCGAGGCCGTGGTGCGTGTCGCCGTCGGTGTTGATCCCCGGGAAGACGACGACGCCGAGGCGCAGCGGGGCGGGGGAGCTCATGCCGGCCTCACCCCTCGGTGATCTCGAAGGTGTAGTCCTCGATGATCGGGTTGGAGAGAAGCTTGCGGCACATGTCGTCGACTTCGGCGCGGGCGGCCTCTTCGGTGAGGCCCGCGCCCTCGATGGTGAGGTCGATGATCTTGCCGATGCGCACCCCGCTCACCCCCTCGAACCCGAGGTTGGGGAGCGACCGCTCGACGGCCGCGCCCTGAGGGTCGAGGATGCCTTGTTTGGGGGTCACGTAGACGCGCACGTTCATCGACTCACCTGCCCGGAGAGTTGGTACGGGGACGGGCCAGAGTCTATCGCAGATGAGCGGGTCGCCGTGACGGAGCGTTTGAAGAGGGGAATAGGCGACTCAGGCAGGTGTGAGACCTCAGACGATGCGTGGAGGCGACGATGGCGCGAGTACAGATGTATTCGATGGAGTGGTGCCCGTACTGTGCGAAGGCCAAGGCGCTGCTGGCCGCCAAGGACATCGAGTACGACGAGGTCGACGTCACGCACGACGAGGAGGCCGCCCTCGCGATGATCGAGCGGACCGGCCAGCGAGGCGTGCCGCAGTTCTTCATCGACGGGAGCTGGGTGGGGGGCTACGACAACCTCGCCTATCTCAACGCGACCGGCGCGCTCGACCAGATGTTCGGCATCGAGACGACGGTCGACCTCGCGCGCGTGTGGGACGTGGCCGTGGTCGGCGGCGGACCGGCCGGACTCACGGCCGCGCTGTACGCCGCCCGCAAGAACCTCTCGACGATCCTCATCGCCCTCGACCTCGGCGGCCAGGTCGGTGTCACCCACCTGGTGACCAACTACCCCGGGATGCCGGTGATCGAGGGTCCCGAGCTGGTGCGGCTGATGTTCGAGCAGGCCTACATGTACGGGCTCGAGCGGCTCATCGGCGAGCGCGTCTCCAATATCCGTGTCGACGGCCGCGCCAAGGTCCTCGAGCTGGTCTCGGGCAAAGAGGTCAAGGCGCGGTCCGTGATCGTCGCGAGCGGCGCCCAGAAGCGCCGCCTCGAGATCCCCGGCGAGGACGAGTTCGGCGGCCGCGGGGTGGTCTACTGCTCCACCTGCGACGGCCCGTTCTACCGCGACAAGACCATCGCCATCGTCGGCGGCGGCAACTCGGCCCTCGAGGCCGCGATCGAGATGAGCGGCATCGCCAAACGGGTGCACGTCGTGAGCCGCAACCCCTGGAGCGGCGAGGAGATCCTCAAGGACAAGGCCGCGTCGGCGCCGGGCGTCAAGCAGCTCGTGGGCTACGAGCCCGTGGAGATCGCCGGCAACGAGGTGGTGGAGAAGCTCGTGCTGCGCAACCTCAAGAACGGCAAGTTGCGCACCCTCAAGGTGGACGGCGTCTTCATCGAGGTCGGGCTCTCGCCCAACTCCGACCTCATGCTCGACCTCGCCCACACCAACCAGCGGGGCGAGGTGGTGGTCGACGCCATGGGCGACACCGGCGTGCGCGGCATCTTCGCCGCCGGCGACGTCACGGCCACCAAGGACAAGCAGATCGTGATCGCCGCCGGCGAGGGCGCCAAGGCGGCTCTGGCGGCGTTCGACTACCTGATCACCCAGCGCTGAGGACGACGCGCCGGCGCCTCGTCAGGCGCTGCCGGTGTGCTCGAGGATGAAGTCGACCGTGCGGCGGTCGTAGTCGACGCGGTGCTTGAGCCCGCTGATCTCGTGGCCCTCGTCCGGATACACGATGTAGTCGCAGATGCGGCCGCGTGCCCGCAGGCGCTTCGCGACCTCAGTGATCTGGCGAGGAGGGCAGCGCGGGTCGAGGGCGCCGCCGAGAAGCAGGAGCGGCGCCTCCACGTCGCTCGAGATGATTGATCGGCGAGTAGTACTCGAGCCTCGCCCTGTCCTTCTCGATGTCGCCGCTGTTCTCGCGGTCCCACCAGCGCAGGTCCTCGCGGATGGCCGGGTCGATCTGGCTGTCGATGAAGTCGAAGAACGGGACGCCGGCTACGCCGGCCGCCCACAGATCGGGGAACTGGGTGACGGCGGCCATCGTGTGAAAGCCGCCCCAGCTGCGACCCGTGATCGCGATGCGCCGCGGGTCGCAGCCGTGCTGCACGAGGAACTCGTGCGCCGCCGCCACGTCGAGCACCTCGCCCTGGCCCATGAGCCAGCGGTTGGCGAGCTGCCAGCGACGGCCGTAGCCGTCGCTGCCGCGGTAGTTGGGGTGGAGGACGGTCAGTCCGGCGACGACGAACGCCTGTCGAAGCACGTCCCACTCGTTGGAGTGGTGCCAGGTCGGGCCGCCGTGGACGATGACGACGGCGGCCCCGTTGGGCTCGTCCGGCTCGACGAGGATGCCCGGGACCTCGGCCAGGTGGTCCCAGCTCGTGAACCAGACCGGGCTGCCGGAGGCGAAGGGCGTCTCGCGGAGCTTCTCCGGCAGCGACTGCGGTGAGCGCGCTCACGTCGCCGTCGGCGAGCTCGACGCGGTAGAGGTCCGGAGGCGCGTCCGGGCCGCTCAGGACGCAGACGAGGGCGGCGCCGTCGGGCGTGAAGCACGGCGCGTAGTGGTTGCCGGGCCCGATGCTGTACTCGATCACCGAGCCGTCGCGAAGGTCGATGTGGCAGAGGCCGGTCTCGCCCTCGACGTCGACGAGGAAGGCGAGCGCGGCGCCGTCCGGGGCCCAGGCCGGATGGTGGGCGTCGACGTGATCGTCCTCCCAGGCCCAGCTGATGGAGCCCGTCGCGAGCTCGTAGATGCCGATCGCCGGGTGGTCGCCCGGCCCCCCCGAGAAGGCGATGCGCCGCCCGTCGGGCGACCAGGCGAGCTGGCCGGCGAAGTAGTCCTCGGAGCCGCCGAGCGATGCTGGTCGCGCCGGACTCGGCGTCGATGACGAAGATCGCCGTGTCCTGACCGTGGGTGCCGCTGGTCACGGCCAGTCGCGCGCCGTCTGGCGACCAGCGCGGCGAGCATTCCGTGTACGGGTGCTCGGTCAGGTGCCTGATCGCGGCCTCCCCGAGGCCAGGCTCCGCCGGCATCACGGCCACGGCGTAGCCGGCGCCGTGCGCGACCGTCAGCGCGAGCTGCCTGCCGTCCGGCGAGATGTCGGGGTCGGGGAGCGGGGCGAGGGTGGAGAGTGTCGGGCAGAAGGTTGATGAGCTCGCCGGACGCCATCTCGTACCGGTAGACGTCGTAGCACTCGGAGCCGCGGTCGTCGCAGGTGAAGTAGAGGAAGCGGCCGTCGGGCGAGAACTGCGGGCAGCCGCAGCGGTCGCTGAGGCCACCGATGCGCACCGGCTCACCGTCCGGCAGCGTCTTGAGGAAGATCTGCCAGTCGCCGTCGTGATACCACTCGAAGGCGACGGCCTCGCCGCCGGGCGCCAGCGCGAAGGGCCGGTAGTCCTGTCCGACGGCCGGCGCTGCCGCCAGCTGCTCGATGAGCGACTTTCCCACGGCTGTGCCTCCCGAGTGATCCTGCGACGGTGTGCGGCCGCGGCGTCCACACCTGCCGCGCCGCGGCCTCGTGCCCGGGACAGTCTAGCGTCCGCCGGGCCCGCTCGCATACGCGGAGGGCCTCGTCCGGAAGGGCCGGAGAGCGGCCGAGGACCGCCGCCGCGACGGTGCGGCGCCGCCGCCATCTCCACCCTGGGTATGACGACGGCGCCGGCCGCCGCGTCTATGCTGGCTCTCGCCAGGATCACCTGCCCACCGCGCTCCCCGCGCCGGCGGCGATCAGGGCCGACCGATCGGGCGGCCCGGCCGGCGCCGGGGGAGGTGATGGCGGTGATGGCGACGCGAGAGGCGGCGTCCGCCGCGCGCGGCTCAGCCGCGCGTCTCGGCGAAGGTCTTGAACTGCTGGAGGTCGCGCTCGAGGTGCTCCGCCACCTTGGCCTCGTCGCCGTGGAACTCCACCGCGACGCTTACGCGCGTGCGGTCGCCGGGCAGTCCCTCGAGCCTCACGATCCCGCTCTCTTCGGCGTCGTCCGCCGGTGTCCACTCGATCTCGGCGGCGGCGGTGCGGTAGTGGCCGACGAGCGTGCGGAACATGAACTCCGTCCACTCCTGGTCGACGTTGCCGATCGCGGCGTCTACATCGATCGACCGGGTGAGCTCAGCCATGGATGCCTCCACTGCTGTGGGTTTGCTTCAGGGGTCCAGTGTCCCCGGACGGTCCATTCCTCAAGCGCGTTGCCGCTGTGACCGAGACCCCCACCCCCGACCTCCCCAGGGGGGCCGGCGGCCCGCTCCGGCGGGCCGCCGGCCGGGACTCTTCGAGCGCGGCGATGGCCGTCGTGCTCGAGCCGGATCCGCTGGCGCGGCTGCTCGTCGTGCCGGCCGTTGTCGCCCTCGGCTTCGCCGTCGCCGAAGACGCCTCCGGCGCGCCGGAGCGCCACCGGCCGGCGGCGGTCTTCGTGCCGTTGCACCGCGAGGACGACTGCCGCCGCGCCTGCGCGGCGGCGCGCGGCGCCCACGATCCCGGCGGGCGTGCTCCACTCGTCGTCGGCTACGGCGCGGGGCCGCCGGCGGTGCTCGCCGCGCACCTCGTGCACGGCTGCGCCGACGCCGTGCTGCGGCTGGAGGCCGCCGCCGGCCGGCCCTGCCTGGCGTATCTGCCGGCCGGCGGCGCGGTGACGGCGGCCGGCCTCACGGCGCGCGAGGCCGACGCGCTCGTCCTGCTGCTGCGAGGCCTGACCACCCAGAGCATCGCCGCTCGCCTCTGCGTCTCGACGAGCACGGCGCGCAGCCACTGCCGGGCGGTGCTGCGCAAGCTCGGGGCCGGCGACCGGCGGGCGCTGCGCGCCCGGCTCCTCGCCGGCCCCGCCGACGCGCCGTCCGGGCCGCCGGTCACCGCGGCCCCGAGGTTTGACTAGGCCACCGCGCCAACTTCGCCGAGGAATCCGTCATGGCGACGCCGGGGCCGCCCGCGCCGCCGGTCATCGCGGCCCCGAGGTTTGACTAGGCCACCGCGCCAACTTCGCCGAGGAATCCGTCATGGCGACGCCGGGGCCGCCCGCGCATACTCGATGACAGGTCGTGCGCCCGCTGTTGTGCTCCACGTCCGGGGCCGTCTATGGTGGGCCGAGCACGAGGCCGAGGCCGAGGAGGACGTCGCCCGATGCAGACGCAGATCCAGGTCCTCTCCGAGGACGAGAAGGCGCAGGTCCACGAGCGCACGCTCACGGTGCTGAGCACCGTCGGCATGCGCTGCGACACCGCGGAGGGGCGCCGGATCCTCGCCGCCGCCGGCGCCCTCGTCGACGAGGGCGCGCGTAGGGTCCGTTTCCCGCCGGAACTGGTCGAGAGCCTGCTGGCGCGGGCCACGCGGCGGTTCACCGTGCACGGGCGGCGCCCGGACTGGAGCTTCCCGGTGGGCGCCGGCGCCTTCACGCTCCTGGCGGACGGCGGCGCCACGGCGGTCTTCGACACGACGACCGGGGAGCGCCGCCCCACCACGGCCGGCGACTGGCGGGCGGCGACGCGGCTGCTCGACGCGCTGGACGACGTCGGCTTCTACTGGTGCCCCACCGATTACGCCGCGGACTACGAGCAGCCCGGGGGCTTCGTGCGCTACTACGCCGATGTGTTCGGCACCTTCGGCAAACACGTCCAGGACTCGTTCGGGACGCCCGAGCTGGCGCCGTGGCTCAAGGAGGTCCTCGATATCGTCTTCGGCGGGCCCGAGACGGTGCGCGCCCGCATGCCGCTGTCGTTCCTGATCACCCCGGCCTCACCGCTGACCATCGAGCACGACTACACGCAGACCTGGCTCGAGCTGCGCGACTACGGCCTGCCGGTGGCGGTGATGCCGATGCCGCTGCAGGGCGCGACCGCGCCCGGCAGCCGGCTCGGCACCCTGCTGGCCGCCAACTGCGAGACGATCGGCACGCTGTGCCTCGTCCAGGCGGCCGCGCCCGGCACGCCGGTGTTCTACGCACCGGTGGTGGCGACGATGGACCCGCGCACCGGGCTCTACGCCGCCGGCGCGGTGGAGCACGCTGTCCTCTCGGTGGCAGGCACGGAGATGGCCCGCTGGTACGGCCTGCCGGCCGAGTCCTCGGGCCTCTGCACGCAGACCTACGAACCGGACCTGCAGACCGCCTGGGAGAAGGCGAACGGCGGCCTGCTCACCGTCCTCGCCGACCCGGACGTGCTCGTCGGCCCCGGACTGCTCGGGGGCGCCACCATCCTCTGCCTCGAGCAGATCGTCATGGACGTCGAGGTCGTCCGGCGCGCCCGGCAGGCCAGGACCGGCGTGCCGGTGCGTGACGACCTGTGGCTCGACGAGGTCCTCGACACGGTGGGACCGTGCGGCTCGTTCCTCGGCGAGCGCTCGACCCGCAGCGGCGTGCGCAGCGGCGAGTGGCGGCTCAGCGACTACGGCGTCCAGGGCAGCTGGGACGCGTGGCGGGTGGCGGGGTCGCCGACCACCGTCGCCGCCGCCCGTGAGCGCGTCGAGAGCATCCTCGCCGGTCAGGTCTCGCTGCCATATAGCGACGACCAGGCGGCGGCCCTCGCGGCGCTGCAGCGCCGCGCCGACGCCGCCTCGTAGCCGCAGGGGGTCACGTCGCGCGACCGCCCACCCGCCCGGCGACGGCCGGCCTCAGCCCTCAGTCGCCGAGCGCGTCGTAGACGAGGCCGGTGAGAAGCTTGGGGTAGAAGTACGTCGACTTTTGCGGCATCACCTCTCCGCGGTCGGCGATGGCGCGCACCTGGCCGACGAGCGTCGCGTTGAGGAAGGCGCCCAGCTCGTAGTCGCCGCCGGTCAGGGCATCGAGCGCGTCGGGTACGCTCTTGGCGTAGTCGACGTGGCGCTCGGCGTCCTCGTGCCCGAGGCCGAGCGCCTCGCGGAACAGGAGCTCGTGCAGGATCGTGACCGAGAGCGCGGCGGCCTCGGGCGAGAAGCCTGCGGCGACGAGCCGCTCCGTAGCGGCGGGCTCGCGGGTCTTCACGGTCAGGCAGGCCTGCGCGCGTGGCAGGTACAGGCCGAAGACCCTGCCGGGGTCGGCCCGCTCCGGCAGCGCATCGAGCGCGGCCCGGCAGGCCTCCACGCCGGTGGCCGGCTCGCCGACCACATCGAAGAACGGCCGCAGGTGGTCGACGAGGTCGTCCAGCGAGAGGGGCGCGATGCCGCGCAGCAGGCGGTGGGTGGGGAAGACGGTGAGCCCGGGGTCGCTCAGGCTGCACAGGTAGACCATCAGCGTGTCGGCGCTGGAGTCTCCCGCCGCCCGCCGCTCGTCGCGGTAGGCGAGGGCGGTCTCGTAGCGGTGGTGGCCGTCGGCGATGTAGAGGGGACGGCGGCGGAGCCCCTCGCCGACCCGCTCTGCGGCGGGACCGGTGACCGAAGCGATGCGATGCAGGTTGCCGTCGCCGTCGTGGGCCTCGCGCCAGGCGGCCGCGGGGATGTCTGCGGCGGCCGCCTCCAGCGTCTCGCCGACGCGGCCGTCGTCGTCGGGGAAGAGCAGGAAGATCTGGCTGACGTCGGCGTGAGCGGCACGGTACAGCCGCAGCCGGTCGGCCTTTGGGCCGGCGTGGGTGCGCTCGTGCGGCAGCACGACGCGCTCCTCGAGGCCGGCGAGGCGGAGACGCGCGACGAAGCCGCGGCGCGCGCGCGCCCGCCCGTCGGGGCCGGTGTACGTCTGGTCGATGACGGTGATGCCGGGGTGCTCGTCGCGCACGAGCGTCCCCTCGTCGCGCCAGCTCCGGAATCGGGCGGCCGCGCGTGCGTACGCGGCATCGTCGGCCGCCGCTCCCGGCGGGACGGGGAGGTCGACGTGCACCGCGTTGTACGGGCTGCGCGAGCGCAGCTCCTCCGCCTGCGCCGCCGAGAGCACGTCGTAGGGCGGCGCGACCACGTCGTCGAGGGCGATGTCTTCCCGGTAGCGGATCCCTCGGAAGGTCGAGACGTGGGCCATCGTACTCCTGGACGTCGCGGGCACAACGACGCGAGCCGCCGCTGCGTTCAAGCGTGCGGCAAGTATAGCGGGGTGCGAAACGGCTACGGGCGGATGACGACCGACATCCCGATGACCACCCTCGAGTAGAGGTCCTCGACCTCCCAGATGTGCATGCGGATGCAGCCGTGCGACGCGTAGGTGCCGATCGAGGAGTCGTCGGGGGTGCCGTGGATGCCGACGCCGGGGGCGCTGGTGCCGATCCAGCGCGTGCCCAGCGGGTTGTCGACGCCCGGAGGGATGGGCTTGGCGTCCTTCGCCCAGTCCGAGTTCGGCGGGAGCCACGTGGGGTTCATCTGCATCGAGGTGACCACGTACGAGCCCGTGGGCGTGGGATACGCGGACTGGCCGGTCGCCACGGGGTAGCTCTTCACGAGCGCGCCGTTGCGATACAGGTACAGACGCAGGTCGCCGATGTCGACGACGATCTGGCCGCTGAGCGCGGTGAGCACGTTCCCGCCGACGATGCCGTCGACCTCGAGGCCGTACTTGGCCTGCAGCTTGCGGACGGCCTTCTCCGTGTCGGAGTCGTAGAATCCGCGACTTCTTGCCCGAGTACACGTCCGCGTTGATGAGCTTGGACTGCAGCTCCTTGACATCCTTGCCGCGAGCGCCGGGCCACAGCGTCGCCGAGCCAAAGCGCTCGGTGCTGTCCACGACGAAGGACTGCTTGTCGGTCACGACGTTGCCGCCCTTGTCGGCGGCGGTCACGACCACGGTGTGCCGACCCTGGGCGAGGTCCTTGACCTTGAATCGGGCCTTGGAGGCCGGGCCCGTCAGCTCGCGCTCCTCGCCATCGAAGACGAGCTTGACCGCGGGCACGCCGAGCTGGTCGGTGGCCTTGACGCGCAGCGTGACGGCGGCGTGCTTGACGGTCTTGTCGAGCTGCGTGGTCTTCAGGGTGGGGGGCACGGCATCGACGAAGACGCGGAGCCTCTTGGTCGTCGCGTTGCCGGCCCTGTCGGCCGTCGTGATCTCGACGCTGGAGGCGCCTTCGGGCAGATCGGCGCTCACCGCGTAGGCGCCCGCGGCGTCCGCCGTCCCGCTGGCGGTGATGGCGCCGTCGACCACGGTGACCGTCGCGTACGGCTCCGTCTTGCCGCTGAAGGTGGCGGGGTCGGTGTTGATGCGGCCCTCTTCCGCGCCGCCCTCGAGCTTGAGGGTCGGGATGCGCGTGTCGACGGTGAAGCGCCAGTCTTTGCGCACGTCGTGGCGGAAGAGGTTGGAGCTGGTCGCGCTGAAGGCGACGGCGTGGGCGCCGTCGGCGAGCTCGCCGGTGGTGAACGTGAGCGTATCTCCCTCGAAGGTGGCGGCGGCGGTGATGTCTTCGCCGTCGAGGGTGACGGCCATGTCCTTGAGCTTGGACAGCCCGTTGACGTTGAGGACCACCGTGGGCGAGGGGCTCTTGACGTACGTGTCCGGGCCGGGCGTCACCGCGGAGACGCGGGGGACGCCGTAAAGCTGCCAGCCAACGACGGCCGCGAACACACAAACCGCCGCAACGACGATGTACGGCCAGCGGCGGCGGCGATGGTCAGTTCGATACAGTTGGTACTGAGCGTCCGGCACGGGCCCCTTCCTGGACGATTCTGCTCCTCATTATAGCGTGGAAATCGGCATTGTCCTCATCTTCCTGAAGCCCCGCCATGGGACGTCCGTCCAGACGTGCGCGCGAGGCGCGGGCGCCGGCGGGCAGGAAACCGCCCTCGGGCGCATAATCTCCGTCCATGGATCATTCCCTCGACGATCTCCTCGCCGACGTCGCCGCCGGGCGGCTCGCCGCGGCCGACGGCGCCGAGCGTCTGCGCCGCCTTGGTTACGTCTCGGTGGGCGACTTCGCCTTCCTCGACGTCTCCCGCGCGGCGCGCAAGGGCGTGCCCGAGGTGGTGTACGCCGAGGGCAAGTCCGTCGACCAGGTGGTCGCCATCGTCCGGCGGTTCCTCGAGCACAACGCCGTGGTCCTCTGCAGCCGCGTCTCGGACGAGCAGGCGGCCGCGCTCGCCGGTGCCGCGGACGGCGCGGTGGAGCACGACCCTCGCAGCAGGGTCGTGATCGTGCGCCGCGCGGACGCGCCGCCGCCGCAGGTGCGCGGCGCGGTCGGCGTCCTCGCGGCCGGCACCAGCGACGTCGCCGTCGCCGGTGAGGCGGTCGCGATGATCCGCGCGATGGAGGTCGACGCCGTGACCGCCTTCGACGTCGGCGTCGCCGGGCTGCACCGGCTGGCCGCGCCGCTCGACGAGATGCGCGCCGCCGCGGTCGGCGCCGTGGTCGTCGCGGCGGGCATGGAGGGCGCCCTGCCCTCGGTCGTCGCCGGCCTCGTCGCCGTCCCCGTGATCGGCCTGCCGACCTCGACCGGCTACGGCTTCGGCGGCCGCGGTGAGGCGGCGCTCATGGGCATGCTTCAGAGCTGCAGCCCCGGCCTGGCCGTGGTGAACATCGACAATGGGGTCGGCGCCGGCGCCACCGCCGCCCTCATCGCCCGCGGCGCCGCCGGATGACCTCCGTCGCCTTCGTGCTCCGCGACCACCGCGATGAGCTGTGGCGACGCTGGGCCGGCGCGCTCGACGAGCGCATCGCGGCCGACTACCGCGAGCTGATGAGCAGCCCCCTCGGCGAGCGCTTCGTCCGCGCCTTCCTCGACGACCTCGTCGCCTGCAGCCAGGCGGAAGAGTACGAGGTGCCGGCGCTTCTCCGCAACGCCGGGGAGCGGATCGCCGCCGATGCCGCGAATCGTCTGTCGCTCGGGTTCACAGCCCTCGACCTCGTGATGGCGCTGCAGGCGCTCCGCGGGGCCATCGTCGACGTGCTGATCGACGCGCTCGTGCTCGGCGAGCTCCCGTCCTTCGCCGAGACGCTCGAGCAGCTCAAGGACGCCGACGCCTTCATCGACCGCCTGGTCTGCGCGACGCTCGCCGCCGGGCGGTAGCGGCCGCGTCCGCCGGACCGCTCGCGCGGCGGGTTGCGCCGTCGGGGGGCCGCCAGTAGGCTGCGCGCATGCTGCGGCTGGCACTCATCTTCGGTGGCCGCTCGGCGGAGCACGAGATCTCGCTGGCCTCCGCGCGCTTCGTCTTCGAGATGCTCGATCGCCAGAAGTACGAGGTCGTCCCCGTGGGCATCACGCAGGCAGGCCGCTGGGTCCTGCCGGATGACTTCGAGACCGCCGTCACCGAGGGTCTCGACGCCGCGCCTTCGCAGCAGGTCCACCTCGTCTCCGACCCGTCGCGGCCGGGACTGCGGCTGGCCGACGGGTCGTTCCGCCCGCTCGACTTCGCCTTTCCCATCATGCACGGCACGTTCGCCGAGGACGGCACGATCCAGGGCCTCCTCGAGATGGCCGGCCTCGCCTACGCCGGGTCCGGCGTGGTGGCCAGCTCGGTCGGCATGGACAAGGAGCTCATGAAGGCCGTGTTCGCGAGCGCGGGCCTGCCGCAGATGGACTACCTGGTGCTGCGCGACGCCGCGGCCACGGGTGCGGACGCGGTGGCCGCCGTCGAGGCGCGCCTCGCTTACCCGGTGTTCGTGAAGCCGGCCAACCTCGGCTCCAGCGTCGGCATGACCAAGGCCCACGACCGCGCCGAGCTGGGGCCGGCGCTGGACCTGGCCGCCGTCTACGATCGCAAGACGATCGTCGAGTCCGCCTGCGAGGGGCGCGAGCTCGAGTGCAGCCTGCTGGGCAACGACGAGCCGCGTGCCTCGGTCGCCGGCGAGGTCTTCCCGGCCAACGAGTATTACGACTTCGAGGCGAAGTACACCGAGGGCAAGATGGCGTTCACCATCCCCGCCGACGTCGACCAGCGCCATCACGACCGGGTGCAGGAGCTCGCGGTCGCCGCGTTTCTCGCCATCGACGCGAGCGGCTTCTCGCGCTGCGACTTCTTCCTCGAGCAGTCCACCGACCGCGTGATCCTCAACGAGATCAACACGATCCCCGGCATGACGGCGATGAGCGGCTTCCCGCGGCTCTGGGCGGCGTCCGGCATCGACGGCAGGGCGCTGATCGAGGAGATCGTGCGGCTCGGGCTCGAGCGCCGCGAGCGCCTCGCCCGGCTCAAGCTGGCGCGCTGAGCGTGCGCCTCTCCAGCTAGTCTGAGGTCTCTGTCCCCGTCGGGTGCGTCACGCGCTCGACCCAGTCCTTGAGCGGCGGGATCGCCTTCAGGTATCTGAAGGCGTAGGTGTCGGCCGAGGCCGAAGCTGTCACTGAGAAGACGACGTTGCCCTCGGACGTCTGCGCCGCCTTGAACTCCTCCAGCTTGGCGCCGGACTTCGCCAGGTACTCCTCGGCGGCCAGCTTGGCGGCCGGCAGGTTCGTCGTCTGGGCGTACTCCGTGAGCGCCTCCTTGGCGGCCGTCGCGGCGGAGTCGTGCGCGGACTGGTGGGCGTTGAAGAGCGCCATCCCGTCGAGCATCACGATGGCGATGATGGCGATGATGACCGCCACCCACAGAATCTCGCGGATGAAGCCGTCCTGACTCCGCACACGTGAGCTCCGGAGCACGTCCCCTCCTTCTCGCACCAGTCGTTTCCCCCTGTATCGGCGGGATGTCCGGCTAGTTTACTCCAGAGGTCCCGTGAGGCCGATGCAGAGGACCGCGAGATCGTCGCCGGGCGGTCTCGCCGAGAAGCGCTCGCCGGCCCGGAGGAGGCGGTCGACGACGTCACCGGCGCGGGCGCCGTGGCAGCCGGCGAGCTCCTCGGCCATGGGCTCTTCGAAGAACCGGCCGCGCTCGTCCCTCAGCTCGGCGATGCCGTCGGTGAAGAGCACGATGAGGTCGCCCGCGGCGAGTTGCAGGATCTCCGTCGGGTACGGTTCGAGGGCCGCGTCGAGCTCCACCCCGATGGCCGGCTCCGTCATGAGCAGCGGGCGCTCCACGGCGCCGGCGCGCACGAGGAAGGGCGTGGGGTGCCCGGCGGTCGCCAGCTGGAGCAGCCCGGTCCGCGGGTTGAGCTGGCCGAAGAGGACGGTGACGAAGCGCTCGGTCTCCGGGTCGAAGTCGGGCTGCTCGAGGAGCCCGTTGCGCAGCTCCTGCAGCGCCTCGCCGGGGCGCGTCGGCCAGGACAGCTGGCCGCCGTGCACGGCGGCCCGCAGCATGTACTTGGTGACGAAGGTCGTGGCCATGGCGTCCACGCCCTTGCCGGCCACGTCGCCGATCGCGAACGCGAGACTGGCCGAGGGCGGGCGCGTGTAGTAGTCGACGAAGTCGCCGCCGCTCAGCACGCCCGTGCTTGCGGACCGGTAGGCGAAGGCGATGTCGAGGCCGGGGAGCTCCGGGGGCGCCGCCGGCAGAAGGCGGCGCTGCAGCCGCTCGGCGACGTCGGCCAGCGCCGCCAGGGCGTCGTCGGGCGGCGTGCCCGGCGGGATCACGGTCGCCGCCTCCCCGCCGCCGACCAGAGCACCAGCGCCTGGACGGCGAGCGCGAGGACGGCGATGAGGACAGCGATGTCGAAGGGCACCCCGAGCACCGTCACGACCAGCGTGAAGGTGAGCGCCCAGAGGAGCACCCCGGGGATGAAGCGCGCGAGGAACCGCCGCCGGAAGCTGAGGAGCAGCAGCCGGCGGCGCATCCCGTTGCCGCGCGCGTTGTCGTCGAGGTAGCTCGAGCCGCGCGAGTGCAGCGTGCCGCTGAGGTCGCTCCCGTCGGTCCCGTACACGCGGCACTGCAGGGGCAGGCCGGCGCGCTGGCGGAGCAGGGAGTCCTGCGCCCGCGCGTAGTACTCGACGAGGGAGAAGAAGCGGTCGTCGGCGGAGAGCTTGGGGCTCGCGAGGCGGACCTCGAGGTACAGGCGGTCCTCGGCGGGGTCGTACTTGATCTCGCTGCGCCAGCCCCGCCGGTTGAAGAAGTTGCCCAGGAACCGGTCGAGGTCGCCCGGGATGTTCTCGACGTCCGGTCTCTCCATCACGCTCATGTCCGGATTCTACCGCCGGTCCCTACATCGGCAGCAAGGCTCTCGGAGTGGAGCCCGGCCCGTGCGCCCGGTCGGAGCGGCCCGGCGATTGCGGTAGAATCCCGTACTCGACGGAGCGGCCGCCGGCCGCTCCTCCCACGAACGTACAGGAGCGCCCGTGAAGATCGCAGTCATCGGCTTGGGCTACGTCGGCCTGCCGCTGGCGATGGTGTTCGCCGAGGCCGGCACCTCAGTCGTCGGCATCGAGGCCGTGCCCGAGCGGTGTGACGAGATCAACGCCGGCCGCAGCTACATCCAGGACGTCCGGAGCGACGCGCTCAAGGCGATGGTCGACAAGGGCCTCATCCACGCCACCTCCGACTACGCGGCGACCGAGGACTGCGACGCCGACATCATCTGCCTGCCGACGCCGCTGAACGCCAATCGCGAGCCGGACCTCACCCTGGTCAAGGACTCGGCGGCGAAGCTGGCCGGGCACCTGCGGCGCGGCCAGCTGGTCACCCTCGAGAGCACCACGTACCCCGGCACCACGCGCGACGAGCTGGCGCCGATCCTCGAGGCCGGCTCCGGTCTCACCGCCGGCGTCGACTTCCACCTCGCCTTCTCGCCGGAGCGCGTCGACCCCGGGCGCACCGACTACACGACGAAGTCCACGCCCAAGGTGGTCGGCGGTCTGACGCCGGCGTGCACGGCGCGGGCGCTCGAGGTCTACGGGCCAGCGCTCGACCACGTGGTCCCGGTCAGCACCCCTGAGGTCGCCGAGATGACGAAGCTGCTCGAGAACATCTTTCGCAGCGTCAACATCGCGCTGATGAACGAGCTCGCCATGCTGTGCGACCGCATGAAGATCGACGTGTGGGAGGTCATCGACGCGGCCGCCACCAAGCCGTTCGGCTTCATGAAGTTCCAGCCCGGCCCCGGCCTCGGCGGCCACTGCATCCCCATCGACCCCTTCTACCTGAGCTGGAAGGCGCGCGAGTTCGACTTCTGGACGGAGTTCATCGAGCTCGCCGGCAAGGTCAACGAGAACATGCCCTACTTCTGCGTCGAGAAGCTCCACCGCGCGCTCAACACGCGCGGCAAGAGCCTGAACGGCGCCCGCGTCCTCGTCCTCGGCGTCGCCTACAAGGCCGACATCGACGACCTGCGCGAGAGCCCGGCGCTCAAGGTCATCCGGCTGCTGCGCGATCACGGCGCCGACGTGGCCTATCACGACCCGTACTGCGCCGAGCTGCCCGAGTTCGACCTCGCGTCGGTCGACCTCGAGGAGTATCGGCGCATCGCCGGCTACGACGCCGTGGTCATCGTCACGGCGCACTCGGCGCTCGACTACCGGACGATCGTGCACGAGGCCGACCTCGTGGTCGACTTCCGCAACGCCACGGCCGGCATACCCAGCGCCGGCAACGTCTGGAAACTGTGAGAGGAGCGACCCGCACGTGACTGACAAGGTCCGCGTCGGCGTGGTCGGGCTCGGCTACTGGGGCCCCAACCTCGCGCGCAATTTCGACCGCTCGCCGAACGCCGAGCTCGCCTACTGTTGCGACCTCGACGAGGCCAACCTGGCCAAGGCCCGCGGCCTCTACCCGAACACGACGGTCACCGACGACTACGCCGAGCTGCTCGGCGACGACGCGCTCGACGCGATCGTCGTCGCGACATCGGTGCCGACCCACTACGCGCTGGGCAAGAAGGCGCTGGAGGCCGGCAAGCACGCGTTCATCGAGAAGCCGATCGCGCTCAAGGCGGCCGACGCCCAGGACCTCCTGGCGACGGCCGACGAGTACGGCGTGAAGCTGATGGTGGGTCACCTGCTCGAGTACCACCCCGCCGTCGCCAAGATGAAGGAGCTCATCGACTCCGGCGAGCTCGGCAAGGTCTTCTACGCCTATGCCAACCGGCTCAACCTCGGCAAGGTCCGCACCGACGAGAACGCTCTCTGGAGCTTCGGTCCCCACGACATCTCGGTGCTCAACTACCTCACCGGCGACGAGCCGGTGGAGGTCAGCGCCCGTGGCGAGTGCTACCTGCAGGACGACGTCGAGGACGTGGTGTTCGGCTACATCCGCTACAAGAGCGGCGTCGTCGGCCACTTGCACGTCAGCTGGCTCGATCCCCACAAGAGCCGCAAGATCACTGTCGTCGGCGAAAAGAAGATGGTCGTCTTTGACGACATGGAGTCCGAGCGCAAGATCACCGTCTACGACAAGGGCGCCACGACGACGCGCACCAAATTCGAGACCTACGGCGAGTTCGTGACGCTGCACTTCGGCGACATCCACATCCCCAAGATCGGCAACGACGAGCCGCTGCGGCTCGAGACCCAGCACTTCGTGGACTGCATCCTGAACGACGAGCAGCCGCGCAGCGACGGCCGCGACGCGCTCAACGTCGTGAAGGTCCTCGACGCGATGGAGATCAGCCTGCGCGAGGGCGGCCGCCCCGTGAAGACCGCGGAGCTGTGACGGTGGCCCTGCACGCCAGCGGCCTGGGCCACAACCTGCTCCTCGGCGACGGCGTCGTCGTCGGCGCGGACGTCACCTTCGGCGCCAACGTCGTCGTGTACGAGGACACCGTCATCGGCGACGGCTGCTTCATCCAGGACGGCGCCGTGCTCGGCAAGGTGCCGAGCCTCTCGCCGACCAGCACCGCCAGGCGCGGCGAGCTCGCGCCGCTCACGCTCGGCGCCGGCTGCGTGATCAGCACCGGCGCCGTCGTCTATCGCGGCACCACGCTCGGACCCGGCTGCATCCTCGGCGACTACGCCGGCGTGCGCGAGCGCTGCACGCTGGGAGAGAAGGTCGTGGTGGGTCGCGGCAGCGTCGTCGAGAACGACACGGTCATCGGCGACTTCACCAAGATCCAGACCAACGTGTACATCACCGCGTACATGACCATCGAGGACCGCTGCTTCATCGCCCCGTGCGTGCAGACGACCAACGACAACTTCATGGGGCGCACGGAGAAGCGGCACGAGCTGATCAAGGGCGCGACCATCCGCCGCGGCGCCCGCGTCGGCGGCGGCGTCGTGCTGTGCCCGGGCATCGAGGTCGGCGCGGAGGCGTTCATCGCCGCCGGCGCCGTGGTCACCAAGGACGCGCCGGCAGGCAAGGTGCTCATGGGCGTGCCGGCGCGGGTCGTACGCGACGTCCACGAGGACGAGCTGCTCGAGAACCAGTAGCGGCTGGGGCGGCGGGCCGCTTCGCCGGTGGGAACAGTGACGGGTGCATGGACGATCGGCCACAGGCCTCGCGCCGCATCCGTTTCAACCGCCGCCGCGCCCTATTCGTCTTCGATGAGCCAGATCCGGACGTCTCCAGGGCCGTGGACGCCGGTGCAGGTGAGCCCGGCGATGTCGGCGCTGTGGCTGGGGCCGGAGACCAGGGTGATGCAGGCGGGAGGGGAGGCGTCGGCCTCATTCATCGCCGCGAGCGCCGCGCCCAGGTGCGGCGTGAGGCGCGAGGACGGCAGCAGGAACCCGACCGACGGCGGCACCAGCGAGAACGCCCGCCCGTGCGAACCGCGGTGCCGGAGCACCACCGTGCCCGTTTCGGCGATGCCCCAGTCGGCGAGGCTCAGACCGAAGCCCGCCCGGCGCGGGTCGTCAGTCCAGAGGTCCCCGACCTCCGGCCAGAGGAGCTCGCGCGGGCAGGAGATGGTGACTTCTTCGACGCGAAGCCGGCCTGCGATGGCAGCGAAGGCGGCAGCGCGGCTGGCCACAGCCGTCACGTGGCTGCCCAGCTCGCGGACGCGCTCGGCGAACAGGGACACGAGATCCGCGTTCGCGGGCGCTGCGCGCTGCGCGGCGGTCCGAGGCGACGGGAGGGGCTCGGAGTCCTCGGCCGGGCAGGGCGGGCCGCCCTGGAGTTGCAGGCGCACCCGTTGCAGGAAGGCCTCGCGATCCATGGTCAGACCCCTCGCTTGCGGCGGGCGGAGCGGCGCGCCCACAGGCGGGCGAAGCTCCGCCGCGCCGGTGTGGGTAGATCGCGAGTATCGGTCCACGCGCGGACGACCCGGGGAGCCGCGATCAGCCGGCCACGGCGGATGACCAGGGGCGCGAGCTTGCCGGCGGCGCCGAGCGCGAGGTCCCACAGACGGCGGTGCGCGGACAGTGCGGCGAAGCCCCAGAGGCCGAGCCGCCAGCCTGTGCCGTCGCGTCCGGCAGCGACGACGTCGGCGCGCAGCTCCAGGAGCAGGTCGGCGAGCGGCACGCGCGCGGGGCACGCGGCCTGGCACGCGCCGCACAGGCTGGATGCGTAGGGCAGGTGGTCGTGGCCGTCGAGGCCGTCGAGGAGCGGCGTGAGGACGGCGCCGATGGGCCCCGTGTACACGGACTCGTAGGCATAGCCGCCCATCGTCCGGTACACGGGACAGAAGTCGGCGCAGCAGCCGCAGCGGATGCAGGTCAGGACCGGTCGATACTTGGTCCCGAGGATGCGCGAGCGCCCGTTGTCGACGATCACCACGTGCAGCTCCTCGGGCCCGTCGACGTCACCCTGCCTCCGGGGGCCCGTGATGGCGGAGACGTAGGTGGTCATGCGCTCGCCCGTCCCCGCCCTGGGGAGCATCGTGAGTACGGGTTCGAGGCTCGCCCAGTCAGGGATCAGACGCTCCATGCCCATCACGGCGACGTGGGTGCGAGGCAGGGTGGTGCACATGCGGCCGTTACCCTCGTTGGTCACCAGCACGATCGTGCCCGTGGAGGCGACTCCGAAGTTGACGCCCGAGATGCCCAGGTCGGCGCCCAGGAATCTGTCACGCAAGGTGCGGCGGGCGAAGGCGGCGAGCGCCTCGACGTCGCCCGGCAGCTCCCTGCCCGCCGCCTGTGAGAAGAGCTCGTGGATCTGGGGCAGCGTCTTGTGCAGGGCGGGTCCCGTGATGTGGTAGGGCTTCTCGCCACTGAGCTGGATGATGAACTCGCCGAGGTCCGTCTCGGCCACCTCGGCGCCCATGGACTCCAGGGCGGGGTTGAGGCCGATCTCCTCGGTGACCATGGACTTTGCCTTGACCACGCGACGCGCCCCCTGCCGGCGCGCGAGCTCGACGATGTAGTCGCGCGCCTCCTCGGCCGTCGCCGCGAAGAAGACATGCCCTCCATTGCGCTCCACGTTGTCGGCGAACTCGGCCAGATAGAGGTCCAGGTGGTCGATCGTGTGGCGGCGAACAGCGGCGACCGCGTCGCGCCACGCTTCGGCGTCATCGAGCTCGCCGAGAGCCCTGTCGTGCCACTCCTGGGCCACCACCTGGTAGTCGGCGAGCCAGCGTCGCAGACCCTCGTCGTCCACCGTGGTGCGCACGATGGTCTCGAAGCGGGCGGTCGGTGATGCGCTCAGGTCGTCCACCCCTCCGCAAGGATCTCGGCGAGATGCGCGACACGGACCTTCGCGCCCAGGCGGCGCAGGCGCCCGCCGATGTTCATCAGACAGCTCATGTCGAGCCCGAGCAGCAGATCGGCCTCCGTGCTGAGCACGTGCTTGGCCTTGTCGTCGACGAGCGCCGACGAGATGACCGGCATCTTGACGGCGAAGGTGCCGCCGAAGCCGCAGCACTCCTCGGCCCGCGGCAGCGGTACGTACTCCAGACCGTCGATCATTGCGAGCACCCGCTCGGGCTGGTCCACCACACCGAGCAGACGGCGCGTGTGACAGGAGTGGTGGAACGTGGCGCGGGCGGCACAGCGCACCGGGAGGTTCGTGACGCCCAGAACGTCGGCGAGGAACTGAGAGAACTCGTAGGTGCGTGCCGCCAAGTCGCGTGCCGCCTGCTCCTCGGGACGACCGCGGAAGAGCTGGGGGTAGTGGCGCCGGACCATGGCCGCGCACGAGCCGGAGATGGAGACGACGTGCTCACTGCCGGCGAAGGCGCGCAGGAAGGCCCGTGCCGAGGTGCGCGCCTCATCGCGGTAGCCGGAGTTGAACGCGGGCTGTCCGCAGCACACCTGCCCCACCGGGAAGTCGACCTCGACGCCCAGGTTCTCGAGCACCCTGACCGCGGCGACGCCCACCTGGGGATACAGGGCGTCGCCCAGGCAGGTGACCATGAGCGACGCCTTGATGGGCGGCGACCCGCTCACAGTCTCGAGACGAGGCCGCCGTCGGCGTCGAAGACGAGCGGCGCCGGGTCGTGTACCACGACCTCCCCGGCGCTGCTCAGGTGCGGCAGGCAGCCCGGCGACATCTCGAGGCGCTCCATCGCCAAGGTGTTGCGGATGTGGACCAGGCGCAGGTCGTCGGTGGTGAACGGGCGAAGTGTGGCGAGGGCCGCCGCCAGCGCCTCACGGTCGCTGGCGAAGGTGAGCGGCAACTTGCCGTCTTCGGGGGCGCAGGACGCGAGCGCGTTGGCGGCCGTCGCCACCAGATCGACGGCGTCGATGAGGCGGCGCGGGGCGACGTCGACGATGCCGAGGCCACACGCGTTGCCCTCGGTGGCGGGCGTGAGCGAGCGCACCACGATGCGCGTGATGCGCGGCGCCTCGCGCGCCGCCGTCCAGCAGCCGACGGAGCGGCCGATCACGTTGGGGTCCATGCCTGCGCCGCTCACATCCTTGCCCATCTCGTCGACGAGCAGGACGTCGATGTCGTCGAGCGGCAGCCGCGGCAGCAGCGTCCGGGCCTGCTCGAGCAGGCGGCTCTCCGTCTGGTCCCACTCCGCCGCCGGCACCACGCGCACGGCGCAGGCCTCGTGGCGCTGGTTTTCGACGATCGCGACGCCGAGGACGACAGTGGTGCGCTCCAGCAGCGCCCGCGCCGCGGTCGTGACGATGTCGGCCAGCCCGCGCGTGAGCGCATGCCGGTGACAAGACGTAGCGCCCACCTCGTTGCCCAAGCCGATGACGAGCATCTTCATGAGGCCGCTCTCGTGCGGTCCGACGAAGTCGGTGTGCGGCTTGACGCGGTTGATGAGCACGATGGCATCGGCCCCGGCCGCGAGGCGGTCCATGACGAGGGGCAGATCGGCCGCCCGTCCGAGGTCGACGACCTCCATGCCGGCGCGCACCGGAGCGCCCACTGAAGCCTCGGTGATGCCGCGCTCGGCGAGGACGGCGCGCTGGCCCTCAGCCGTGGCGCCCCCGTGTGATCCCATGGCGGGCACGATGAAGGGGCGGCAGCCCGCGGCCCTGAGCTGCGCGACGACGGCTCTGACGACTTCGGCAAGGCCGGCGATGCCGCGGCTCCCTACGCCGACGGCCACCGAGGCGCCGGCCGGCAACCCGGCGCCGCGCCAGGCCGCGTCCCACTGCCGCCGCACCTCGGCCGCCGCGTCGACCGCCGCCGGTACCGCGAAGTGCTGTTCCACGACGTGCATCGGCGGCAACGCGACCTGGGCAGCCTCCGGCGGCAAGCGGCAGAGCTCGATGCTCGTCATGACAGTTCGGCGCGGAGCGCCTGGAGGAATCGCTCGTTCTGCGCCGGCGTCCCCACCGTGACGCGCAGGTGAGTGTCGAGTCCCCACCCCGAGGTGGAGCGCACGATGACGCCGCGCCGCAGGAGCCGCTCGAACAGGTCGTCGCCGTCCTGCTTGACGTCCACGAGCACGAAGTTGGCCTGGCTCGGGACCGGTGTCAGGCCCATGTCCGTGAAGGCCACCGACAGCAGCTCGCGGCCGTGGCGGTTCTGCTCCATGCAATGGCTGGTCCACGCCGTGTCCGCCAGGGCCGCCGGACCCGCCGCCACGGAAAGCCGGTTCAGGTTGAACGGCTCCTTGATCGAGTCCAGCAACTGCCGCACGGGCGCGGCCATGATGCCGTAGCCGAGGCGGAGCCCGGCGAGCCCGTGCACCTTGGAGAAGGTCCTCAGGACGATGACGTTGTCGTGCCCCGCCTTGAGGTAATCGAGAGCGTCGGGGTACTCGGGGTCGTCGGCGTACTCCATGTACGCCTGATCGAACACTACCGCCACAGTGCGAGGCACGGCATCCAGGAAGCGCTCGATCTCGCCGCGCCCCACGACTGTGCCGGTGGGGTTGTTGGGGTTGCAGATCCAGACGATGCGCGTGCGATCGGTCACGGCGTCCGCCATCGCCTCCAGGTCGAAGCGCAGGTCGCGCAGCGGCACCTCCACGAGCTGCGCTCCCATGAGCTTGCTGGCTTCTGCGTACCGCACGTAGGTCGTGTCCGCCAGCACGACCTCGTCGCCCGGGCACAGGCAGAACTGAGGGATGATCTGAATGATCGTCTCCGAGCCGTGGCCCACGCAGATGTTCTCCGCCGCGACCCCGTTGGCGGCGGCGAGGGTCTCCTTCAGGTCGATGAAGCTCTTCTCGGGATACATGGCCAGCTTGGGGAGCGCGGCCGTGATCGCCTCGAGCACCCGGGGCGACGGCCCCCAGGGATTCTCGTTCGACGAGAGCTTGACGACCTCGTCGATGCCGAGCTCTCGCCGCACCTCCTCGGCGGTCTTGCCGGCCTTGTACTCCACCAGCGTGAGCACGGGCGGGCGGCAGATGCTCTCCAGACCTTGCCGCATCATTGGTCTCCCTCCGTGGCGCGGCGTGCGCCGCCGCGCGGCGCCATGCGCGCCGCGTGTTCGCCGGGAGCGCCCGTCTCCGTCTCCGTCCGCGACCCCAACGCCTCGCCCTCCCACTTGTAGTTGAACTTCTCGGTGCGCATCACCATCCAGGTCTCCGCCGACGCGACACCCTCGATGGTCGAGACCTCCTCGGTGACGAACTGGAAGAGGTGGTCGTTGTCCCGGAGAAACGCCTCGACCTGGATATCGTAGGAGCCGATCAGGTAGCCGACGTAGGCCACGTTCTCCATCGCCGCGATCTGCTCCCCGATCTCGCGGACGTCGCGGCCGGACACCTTGAGGCCGATCACTGCGTCCACCGGAAAGCCGATCGCCGCCGGATTAACGCGTACCGTCACATAGGCGGCGCCGCTGTCGACGATGCGGTCGAGCCGCTGGCGGACCGTCGGTTGCGACACGCCGACGGCACGTGCGATGTCCGCATTTGAACGCCTGCCATCTTCGCGGAGCAGGCGTAGAATAGCCCGATCCAGATCATCGAGCGTGATGCTGCCGAACGGGGCGGAACCCTGACGTATCATCGCCTCTCCGTTGGTTGCCGATGCGCGAAGTCTATACGGGAAGTATCTGCATGATTCAAGTGTACCAGCGGATTCTACTTTACGAATGATTATGATTTCCGTTGACAGACTTACACTGTGCAAGGGAATGGCCGAGGGCGGCCTCGAGTGGGGACGCCGTGGGCACCATCAAGTCGGACAGGGGGAGCGCGAGCATGACCGACGATCGTGGCATATCGAGGCGGTCCTTTGTGAAGGGGGCTGCCGCGCTCTGCGGCGCAGCCGCCTGGGCAGCCCCATCCTCTCGGCCTGTGGGGGCAGCGACTCGACGAGCTCCGCGAGCCCGTCGGCGGCCGAGTCGCCCAAGAGGGGCGGCCACATCCGCTCCGGCGTCACGGGTGGCAGCACCAAAGACTCGCTGGACGTGGCCGTCGCCTACCTCACCGAGCCGCAGATCGCGATGTCGTGGCAGTTGTACGACGCGCTGCTGGGCTTCGACCCGGAGCACAAGCTGATCAACCTGCTGGCCGAGTCCTGGGAGGCCAACAGCGACGCCACCCAGTACACCGTGAAGCTCAAGCAGGGCCTCGAGTTCCACAACGGCAAGACGGTGACCGCCGACGATGTGGTCTTCACCTACGAGCGCGTCTTGAACCCCAAGACCGCCGCCGCCGGCGTCGACCAGCTACGCGATCTGAGCCCCGGCAACGTCAAGAAGCTCGACGACCTCACGGTCCGCTTCACGCTGGACAGGCCCAACGCGGTCTTCTGGGAGGCGCTCGCCTTCTTCCCCAACGGCATCGTGCCGGTGGGCTATGACCCCAAGCCGAACGGCGAGGGCTGCATCGGCACGGGGCCGTGGATCATCACCAGCTACCGCGCGGGCGAGCAGGCGGACTTCAAGCCCAACCCCAACTACTGGGACGTCGGGCCGTACGCGGACGCGCTCACCATGGTCCAGTTCGCCGACTCCACGGCGCGTCTCAACGCGCTGCTGGGCGACACCGTCGACCACATCGACCTCGTCGAGTCCGGACAGACGAAGGTCATCACGAGCAACCCGGAGTTCACGCTGCTGCAAGCCAAGTCGGGCGGCTGGGAGCCCATCACCATGCGCATCGACCAGAAGCCCTTCGACGACGTGCGCGTGCGCCAGGCCTTCCGGCTCATCGCCGACCGCCAGCAGATGATCGACCAGGCGCTGGCCGGGTACGGCTGGCTGGGCAACGACATGTACGGCCAGCTCGACCCCGGCTACCCGCACGACCTGCCGCAACGCACGCAGGACATCGAGCAGGCCAAGTCACTGCTCAAGCAGGCCGGCTACGACAACAACCTCACCGTGGTGTTCAACACCTCGGACGCGGTCGGCGCGGGCCAGGTGTCCGCCGCTCAGGTGTTCTCCGAGCAGGCCAAGCTGGCCGGTGTCACCATCGAGGTCAAGAAGCTGGACGCCGCCATATTCTACGGCGACAACTACGGGCAGTGGACGCTCGCCCAGGATTACTGGGGCACACGCAACTACCTGCCGCAGACCACGCTCATCACTCAGCCCAAGGCGCCGTACAACGAGACCCACTGGAAGGACGCCGAGTGGCAGGCCATCGTCGACGAGGCGTTCAGGACGGTGGACGAGACCAAGCGCAACGAGCTGGTGAGCGCGGCCAACAAGATCGAGTACGATCGCGGCGGCCTGCTCGTGTGGCAGAGCAACGTGCTGCTGGACGCCTACAGCAACAAGCTCGGCGGTGTCATCGCCGATACGTGGGGCCAGTCCGCCTGCAAGAACCGCTACAACCTGATGTACTTCAAAGCGTAGGGCGGGCTGAGATCGAGAAGGACGGGGGCGGCGCCGCGACAGCGGCGCCGCCCCCTTGCGTTCGAGAACCAGCAGGCGCCGCTGCCACTGAGCGGTGCACCTTCGGCGCCCCGCTCGTTGGCGAAGCTACGCTGGCCAATCGCGGGCCATGGCGTCGAGGTGCGTCGCCAGCCGCGGGCCGTGCTTGGGGATGCCCAGCTTTCGCCGGATGTTGGCGCGGTGGAAGGCGACGGCAGCTCTGCTCACGTGCAGCGCCTCGGCGATCTCCGCGCTCGTTCGGCCGCGGCGCACGAGGTC
The DNA here is from genome assembly GCA_963717965.1 of uncultured Thermoleophilia bacterium. Lineage (GTDB taxonomy): Bacteria > Actinomycetota > Thermoleophilia > UBA2241 > UBA2241 > CAIXSE01. The sequence goes on from CAVQXS010000001.1 coordinate 28,664, forward strand.
GGCGACTTCCCTCTCGCGGCGGGTCAGCGCCGGGCCGCCGCCACCTTCGGCCAGCCGCTGCCCGAAGGGACCGACGATCTCGCGGAGGTTCGCGCGCAGGGCGTCGATCTCGAGCCGCTCCGGCCGGTGGCGGAAGGAGCGGCTCAGGCGCTCCAGCGTCGGCTCGATGAGCTGGTCGACGTTCGAGACGATCCGCTGCTCCAGCTCCCGCTGATCCTGCTCGCGCTGCTCGAGCAGCACCTTGAGCGCCGCGTTGCGCTCGTCGAGGATGGTCGCCTGACGGCGCAGCGCACGCTCTGAGCGGGCCAGCGCCTCCTGCATCGCCTTCTGCTCCGTGATGTCGGCGCCGAGCAGGAAACAGCCACGGCCGCCGGAGATGCGCGTCGGCATGATGCTGAGCAGCAGGTACCGTGTGGCCCCCTGGACATCGCAGGAGACTTCACGCTCGCCCCATTCCGCGCCGTCCCCCCGGGCGATAGCCTGGATGACGGCCTCGGGGAAGTCGTCGGCCACGCCCTTGGCGAGCATCTCCTCTCGCGTCCGCCTGAAGAAGGCGAGCGCATGCACGTCGGCGTCGACGTAGGCGCCGTGCTCGTCCACCTGCATGGCCGGGCTGGGGAGACCGAAGAGGACGCGGCGCAGCTCGTCCGCTTCGCGGCGGACCGCCTGGGTCGCGCGCTCCCGGGTGACGTCCCGTATCGCGCCGATCATGTTCGTTGCCCGGCCGCCCCGATTCGTGAGCAGCACGCCCTGGTCGGTCACGGTGGCCCAGGAGCCGTCGCCACGGCGCAGACGGTACTCACAGGTGAACGGCAGCCCGTCCAGGATGCTGTGCGACAAGGCCTCCATCGTCGCATCGTGATCGTCCAGGTGGATGCGCTCGAGCCACCCTTCGATGCTGCGTGGGAAGCTGCCCACGGGCAGGTCGAGCATCTCGTCGATCCGGTCGGTGAAGGCAATCGCCCCGGTCTCGATGTTCCAGTCGTAGAGCACGTCGAAGGTCACGTCGAGGAAGGCCTGCAGGCGCTTGTCGCGGGCGGTGATGGGCGGCTGCACCTGGGTACCCGCGTAACCGGGCGACGCGACCGAGACGTCGGCGTCTCTGGCCGGCAGGACGTGGCGAAGCGGCGGAGGGATCCTGAAGCTAGGCATTACCTGTCAATAGCCTCTTATTCTCCTCGTCTTGTTCGCAGGCATTCAACAACTAGAGTCGGCGTGAGTCAATGAGTCCGCGCCTCGAAGCGCGAGGCTTCATATCCAGACTCACTCGCCGGGTCGTGACGGCCGCGCGCCCGGCGCGTTCTGGTCGCGACGAAGGAGGGGGCGACTGGAAGACCGTCCGCAGCCGGCGCCGCGCCGGCGCTATCCCACGCCGTCCGGTGCTCGGGTGCACCACCACCGCACGATCGGTCCGATCGAGGGAGGTAGAGATGGAATTCCACCACGTGGCGGCGGCCGACATCGCCACGACCCCGCTCGATGTCGGCGAAGAGAGCCGGCTGAGCCTTGTCGACATCATCGACCGGGCGCAGGGAGCGCCATTCACCGCCGGGATCTGCGAGGTGTTCCCCGGCGCTCCCGTGGACTTCGACTACGACGACGACGCAGCGGTGTGCCTCATGCTCGAGGGCGAGATCACGCTGACCGAGAATGGCGCGTCGCAGCCGTTCCTGCCCGGCGACGTCGTCTACATCCCGCAGAAGAAGGGACTGGTCGTCTTCTTCAGCGCGACGACCTACGGGCGCTTCTTCTACGTCACCTATCCGCACTGGAGGTGAGCAGTGGCACCGGAACCTGAGCACCACCGGCACCTGTTCCACGACGAGATGGACGCCCAGCACAAGCGGGACACGGAGCAGCTGGCCAAGTTCGGCTATAACCAGGACCTGCGACGCTCCCTGGGCTTCTTCTCTACGTTCGCCATCGCGTTCAGCTTCATCTCGGCGACCAACGGCTTCTACGCACTCTTCTACTACGGCCTCGATATCGGCGGCCCCGCCGGCCTTATCTGGCAGTGGCCGATCATCGTCTTCGGCCAGTTCATGGTGGCCCTCGTCTTCGCCGAGGCGGCCTCGCACTATCCGCTCGCCGGCGGCATCTACCAGTGGGCCAAGCGCTTCATGGGCGGCGACTACGGCTGGTGGGTCGCCTGGGTCTTCGCCACCGCGCTCGTGGTCACGGTCGCGGCCGTCGCCTTCGGCGTGGCGCCGATCGTCTGCTCCCTCATGGGCTGGGATGCGAGCAACACGACGACACTGCTCTGGATCGCGGTCGCCTTCGCCCTCGGGCCGATGGTGCTGAACGTCCTCAGCGTCAAGGTCACGGCCTTCTTCAACAACATCGGGACGGTGACCGAGATCATCGGGCTCGTGGTGATCTCCATCGCGCTGTACGCCGCGGTCCTCTTCGGCAAGGGCGATCATCAGAGTCTGGGCGTGCTGTTCGACACGACGCCGGGCGCCGGATCGGGCGCGCTCTTCGGCTACGGCAGCATCTTCCTCGCCTCGATGCTCACCGGGGCCTGGGTGCTGTACGGCTTCGACACCGCCGGGGGGCTCGCGGAAGAGACGATCAACCCGACCCGTGAGGTGCCTCGCGCCATGCTGTTCGCGATCGGCATCACCGCGGTCATCAGCGCCTTCTGGCTGGTATCGATGGTCCTCGCCATCCCGGACGTCGCCAAGACGCAGGCGGAGGGGACGGGGGCGATCGCGTACATCTTCGACGCGCACTTCCCGATCTGGGTCACGGACACCTTCCTGGTCACCGTGTGCATCGCCATCTTCGTCTGCTGCCTGGCGATCCAGGCGGCGACGTCGCGGCTGCTGTTCGCCTTCGGCCGCGACAAGATGATCCCCGCCTCCAAATTCTTCGGCTACGTGCACCCGAGCACCAAGACTCCGCTGGCCTCGGCGGTCTTCGTCGCCGTTGCGGCGATCGCCGTGCTGCTGTACGTGAACCTCGGCGGCAGCGACCCGTTCATCGCCATCGCCCGCGTCACCGCCTGGGCTACGGCCGGTACCTACATCGCCTACCAGATGGTGGTGCTGGGCGGCCTCATCGCGCGGGGCAGGGGCTGGCCGAAGGACAGGGCCTACTTCAACCTTGGCAAGTGGGGCTGGCCGGTCAACATCATCGCCCTCGTCTACGGCGTCTTCATGATCATCAACCTGGTGTGGCCGCGGACGCCTGACGCCGCGTGGTACGACAACTACCTCGTCGTCGTCTCCCTCGTCGTCGTGGTCATCGTCGGCGCCATCATCTACGTGATCCAGAAGGCCCGCGGTGTCGACCTCAGTGCGACCATCCACGAGATCGACGAGTCGCCGGCCGAGGCCGGAGGCATGGCGGCCATGTCGGCGGGTGAGGCCGGCACGGTCGTGCCCGGCGCCGTCAGCGAGATGAGCACCGAGCGTCCGCCGGAAGGAGGCGCGCCGCTGACCTGAGACACGCAGACGACGCCAGGGGCTCGAGCGACGAGCTCTCCGGAGCGGGCGGGGCGGGCGGCCGAAAGGGCCGCCCGCCCCGCCCTCGTTTCGAGATGGGAACACTCGGGGTTGAACGCGACCACGAGCGTGAGGAAAACGATGGCGAACGACGACGACGGGAGGCCTGTGCAGGGCTCCGACCACGAGCCGCCGTATGGCGGCATGCGCTACACGCGCCGCCGCGTGCTCATCCTCGGCGGCTCGCTCGTCGCCGGCGCCGCCGCCGTGTTCGCCGGCATCCGCGCCTTCGGAGGGACGGCCGCGACCAAAGTGACGGACACGATCAGCGACCAGTTCGGCCCCTTCCCGGTGCGCAGCGTCGAGGATGTGCCCGTCGTGCCTGCCGAACAGTGGGTGATCAAGGTCGACGGGCTGGTCGAGACGCCGCTCACCGTCGATCACGCCGCGTGGACGGGCTTTGAGCGGCTCACGGAGACGGTCGACTTCCACTGCGTCGAGGGCTGGTCCGTCGACGATGTGCGCTGGGGCGGAGTCGCGCCATCGGTGCTGCTCGACCAGGCCGGCGTGCGGCCGGAGGCGCAGTACGCGGTCTTCTACGCCTACGGCGGGACCTACCTGAGCACGGTACCGCTCGACCTCGTCCGCGACGCCCAGACGGTGCTCGCCGACTCCCTGAACGGCCAGCCTCTTCCGGCCAAGCACGGCGGGCCGCTGCGTCTCGTCGTGCCCGATCAGCTCGGCTACAAGAGCGTCAAGTGGGTCGAGCGCATCGAGCTCACGGACTCGATCCGGGCCGGGTACTGGGAGGAGCGGGGCTACCCGGAGGCCGCGCCGATTCCGGGAGGGTGACGCCGGCCGGTATCGGAGCGCTGGGGCGACGCAGGCGGCGCTGCTCAGATCACGCCGGTGATCAGCAGCACCAGCACGACCAGGACGATCACGGCGACCACGAGCGCCAGGACCAGCCAGCCTGTCGCGCCGGACCCTTCGCGCGGCGCCTTCCAGCTCGGCTCGTTCTCGTGGTCGTGAAGTTGCTCCGCCGAGAGCCAGAGCCGCTCCGAGCGCTGGGGTCCGATTGTGCCGCGATTCGGGTGCGAGTCCTTCTCCGGGGGCGGTGGTGTGCCGCTCGACATGCTCCCTCCTTCGCCGGTCAGGCAGGCAGCCTGTCCTCGAACCATAGCACCTTGGCGAACGGCCGCAGGCAGTGCTCGTGCCAGTTGGCCTGGCAGTAGCAGCCGACGCCGAGGAGCGCCACGATATCGCCCTCCTCGAGGGGCGGCAGCGCGTAGTCCTCGGCGAAGATGTCGGGACCCTCGTTGATGTGGCTGGTGAGGGTGTAGCGGGCCGTGCGCGGAGCATCGGCCGCACGGCACAGCACCGTCTCCACGTGCTCTCGGTAGATGAAGCGCAGGTGGACGAGGTTCCAGCCGATGGTGAGGCCGGCGAAGACGGCAGAGCCGTCGCCGGCCCGACTCCTGTCCTCGAGCGTGACCACCTCGGCGAGGGCGATCCCGGCGTTCTTGCTGAACATCTCGCCGGGCTCGCAGGCGATGGTCACGCCGAGCGGGCCGAGGTGCTCCGCCAGGATGGCCGCGTAGGCGTCGAGGTCCAGCGGACGCTGTCCCTGGCGCATGACGGCGGCGAGGCCGCCGCCGGCGTTGACTTCTCGGATGGGGCAGCCGGCGTCGACGGCGCGCCGCACCATGGCCGCGGCCGCCGCGACGGCGCGGTCGAACGCCGGCAGGTCGTCGTCGAGCAGGTGGTGGCTCACGTGGAAGTGGATCGTGTCGATCGTGAGGTCGTGCGAGCGCGCCAGCGCGACGGCGTCGTCGAGGCGCTCGGGGTAGATGCCGAACTTGGTCGGTCTGTCGCCGCTGTAGTAGCTGATGCCGCTCTCGGGGCGGGCGGCGCTGACGCGGGGGTTGATGCGGATGCCGATGGAGCCCCCGCGGGCCCGCCGCCCGTATCGCTCGATCTGGCTCAGCAGATCGAGGTTCACGTGCACGCCGTGCTCGAGCAAGACGTCGATGTCGCGGTCGCTCACGTTGGTGCCGGTGTAGCTGATCTCGGAGGCCGGCCAGCCGTGGGCGAGGCCGTGCTCGACCTCGCCGGGCGAGCACACATCGAGGCCGATGAACTCCGGGGAGCCCGGCTCGCCGATGCCCCGGAGCCGGGCCAGCACCTCCGGCTCCCGCTGCGCCTTGAGCGCCCAGCGGACCCTCCACGGCAGGCCGGTGCGCGCCATCGCACCTTGAAGGGCGCGCACGTTCTCCTCCATGTGCGTCAGGTCGTAGACGAACAGGGGGACGCCGTGCTCGCGCGCCAGCGCCTCGGCGTCCCGTCCGGCGACCGTGAGCCGGCCGGCGGCGACGTCGAGTCCCGGCCGGCGCCACCAGTCCAGCGGGTGGCCGGCGGGCGCCGCGCCGGGGACGGCGGCTTCGCCACCTGCGGCGGCTTTGGCGCCGGGACGGGCGTCGGACGTGGTCGTCACGCGGACTCCTTTCGCTGCGCCGGCGCCTCCGCCGGCAGACCCTGAGTCTCTCGCGCCCGGGCCGGCCGGCGCAAGCGCCGGCGCCGGTAAGGGGTTTCGGGCCCGCCCGCCGGCGGGCACGATTCTCCGGGGCGGTCTCTGGCCGCCCGGCGCGCTACACTGGAGCCCGCGCCGACCGACGGCGCATGCCGCCACCATTCGCTGCCCGAGGAGGCCGAGGATGACCAAGTACGTTTGCACCGTCTGCGACTACGTGTACGACCCCGCGGTCGGCGATCCCGACAACGGCGTCGAGCCGGGCACCGCGTTCGAGGACCTGCCCGACGACTGGGTCTGCCCCGAGTGCGGCGTCGACAAGGAAGAGTTCGAGGCCGTCGAGGACTGACTGCCTCTCGCTCCAGGGTCAGTCCGCGGCGACCGGCCTCAGCCCCTCCGCGAACGAGATCAGCTCCTGCCGGGTGAGCGCGCCGGTGACGAATGCCGCCCGGCGCTCCCCGGCGACGAACAGCGACGGCCCCGATGCCTGATACCACGTGAAGGCCGTCGCTCCCTTGAACGCGCCGAACTGCAGGGTGGTCGTCTGGTACGAGAGCCGGCTGGTCCTGGCCTCCTCGAGGCCGTCCTGCAGCGTCGGCAGGTAGAACTCCGTCGCCTGAGGCCCCACCTGCTCGACCGTGAACCAACTGAGGCCGCGGGTGTAGAGCTGTGCGATTCCGCGGTCGTCCGGGCCGCGATGCGGAGGTTCTACGTCGGGGCCGAAGACCCACACCATCGGCGCGTCACCGGTGTCGAAGGTGGCGACCGCCCTGAGCGCGAAGCCGTCCGGCGCGAGGCCGGACACGAGCGGGTCGTAGCCGGCGGTGCGGCCCGCCGCCGCCGGCGACGACTCGTAGGTGTACGTGCGATCGACGGTGGTCTTCGCCGGCAATGAGCCAGTGTCCACGGAGTACGTGCGGCCGGCGGAGGGCGGTGACGCCCAATCGACCGTTGCGGTGAAGGTCGAGAGGCCGTCGGTGTACCAGGTCACGATGCCGGTCTGCTGGTCGACGACGAGCTCGATGGGTACGTCGTCCAGCGTCATCGCCGCGCGCCAGACTGCGCGGTCGCCGTCCTTGAGCGGCTTGATGCCGACGGTATCGTCTCTGTCCTCGACGGCGGTGCGGACGATCGCGGCCAGACCCTGGTAGTCGAGCGGGCTGTGCGTGGCAACGCGCCAGACCGGCGGCCAGGCGCCGACAGTGCGGTCATACGTGGTGCGCACGCCTGGGCCCTGAACGGTCGTCTCCGTGCGCGTCGTCGCATCGTACGCGGAGACCGGCGGCGTGCTGCCCAGCAGGATCTCCATGGGCTCCGCCTCGCCTCCCGCGTTGCCGCCCGCCACGGCGCTGAAGGTGCCCGTCTGGCCGACGTAGGGGCGCGGCGGCTGCCACGTGTACCTGCCCTGGATCCCCGTGACGGTCGGCGCCGGCGCGGCCGGGCCCGAGCGCAGGAAGAAGGCCCACGCGAGGGCGAAGACGATCATGAGCGCCAGCAGGGTGGCGGCGAAGCCGGCCGGGCGCCGGTTGGCGCGCGAGGTGATGATCTCCCGGCTTCGTCGCTGGGGTGGGGTCGCCATCAGTCCTTGGGGCGGCTGCCCCAGACGAAGAACACGGGCAGCAGCAGAAAGGCGAAGCCGAGGCGCCGCGAGACGAAGAAGGTCAGTGCAGCGATCAGCAGGCTGAGGGCGATGAGCTGCCAGGTGCGCGACATGCGGCTAGCCTGACGGCCGCCGCCCGGCGGCGCAAGCGGACGCCGGCGCATGCCAGCCGGGGCGCATGGCGGGTACGGCGCCCGGCGCCGCAGACCGCGGCCGATCGCTGGCGGCGAGCCCGCACCTTGTGATTACGTAGCTGCAGCCCATCCATCACCGGCCCGGGAGGCAGGGCGTGAAGCGAAACCTGTTCGCCGGCGGTCGCCGCAGCGGCGGCCTCCGGCTCGACGTGTTCACCGACGCCGAGCTCCAGGACATCCACCTCGCGACGCTGGAGATCCTGGAGCGGACCGGCGTCTGGGTGGAGATCGACGAGGCGCTCGACATCTTCGGCGACGGCGGGTGCGTCGTCGACCGGCAGACGCGCATCGTGCGCATCCCGCCGCACCTCGTGGAGGACGCGATCCGCAGCGCGCCCGCCAGCATCACCCTCTGCGGCCGCGACCCGAAGAACGACATCGTCGTCGAGGCCGGACGCGTGGGCTTCAGCAACTTCGGCGAGGGCGTGATGGTGGTCGACCCGCACAGCGGCGAGCTGCGCACGTCGACCAAGCAGGACCTCGCCGACATCGCCCGCGTCTGCGACGCGCTGCCCAACGTCGACGTCTTCGAGATCGCCGTCGGCGCCGGGGACAAGCCGCCGGCGACGGCGTCTGTCCACAACCACGAGGCGGCGATCGTCAATCAGACGAAGCCGATCTCCGGCGGTCCGCTCGACGGCCGCGCGGTCAGGATCAGCCTGCGGATGCTCGAGGCGGTGCAGGGCAGCCCGGAGGCGGTGTGCGAGCGGCCGATGATGATCATGGGCACCTGCCCCGTGAGCCCGCTGAAGCTCGTCAAGGACTGCTGCGAGATCGTCATCGAGGCGGCGCGTGCCGGCGTGCCCAGCTGCGTGCTCAGCATGGCGATGGCCGGCGGCTCCAGCCCGGTCACGCTGGCCGGGACGCTGGTGACGCACAACGCCGAGGTGCTGGCCGGCATCGTGCTCTCGCAGCTCACCGAGCGCGGCAGCAAGGTCCTGTACGGGAGCTCGACGACGGCGATGGACCTCAAGCTGGCGGCCGCCTCGGTCGGCTCGCCGGAGCTCGCCCTGATCAGCGCCGGCGTGGCCCAGCTCGCCCGGCAGTACCGCCTGCCCAGCTACATCGCCGGTGCGTAGGGCGACAGCAAGCTCGGTGACGCCCAGACCGGTCACGAGAAGACCCTCACGGCTCTCGTAGCGGCGTTGGCAGGGACCAACCTGATCTACGGCCTGGGGATGATCGAGTCGGGCGTCACCTTCGACTACGCGCAGCTCGTCATGGACGACGAGCTCGCGAGCATGGTGAAGCACGTGGTCGGGGGAATCCGCGTCGACGACGAGGCGCTGGCGGTGGACGACATCGCCGCGGTGGGGTCGTTCGGCGACTTCCTGAGCCTCGACGCGACGATGAGGCACATGCGCGAGGCCTCGCAGCCGGAGCTGCTCGACCGCCGCGTGCGCGAGGACTGGGAGGCGCGCGGGAGCAGCGACCTCCACCAGCGGTCGCTGGAGAAGGCGCGCCACATCCTGGAGACCCATCACCCGGAGCCGCTGCCCGGCGACGTGCTGCGGCGCATCCGCGCGATCGTCGACGACGCCGACCGCGAGCTGGCCGGGGGCTGACGCGCCCGACCCGGACCGCGCGTCTGCGGCGCGCCGTGTGCGGGAGCTCAGCCGCCCGGCGGCGTGCTCAGCATGCCGATCACGGGGACCGGGCCGAGCGCGTCGCTCCAGCCGGTCGTGAGCATGACCTTGAGCGCGTAGCTCTGGCCGACGACGGTGTAGCTGAACGCGCCGAGGGTGGTGTCCGCGACCATGTCGGCGCCGGTCCACGGGTTCTTCGGCCAGACGTAGCTCGTCCCGAACATCGCCCCGGTCACGTCGTCAGGCGCCGGGTACGCCCCGCCGTGCGTCGCGGCGTACGCCTCGACGTAGCGCTGCAGGAGGAGCAGGTTCTGCCTTGCCGCGGTGTTGCGCTCGCTCTTGAACCACGCCGGCATTCCACCGCTGAGCCGCCAGTCACCGCTGGACAGGTGGACGACGAGCTTGTAGCTGAGGCCGCTGGCGCTCGGCGTGTACGTGTAGGTGCCCTTCGAGGTGCCCGGCCCCATGACCCTTCCGGTCCACGGGTTGGACGGCCAGATGATGGTCGAGGTCGGCAGACCGCCGCCCTTCTTCACCATCGACTTCGGCGGATACACGAAGTGGTGGGCGACGCCGTAGTCGTTGACGTACTTCTGGATGAGGAGCGAGCCGGCCTGCACCTGCTTGTCGACGAAGCTGACGGCGTGCGCCTGTCGCGGGGTCGCCGCCGAGAGGGTGAGGGCAAGGGCCGCGGCCGCCAGGGCGACGACGATCCTGTGTCTGGTCACGAGGGTGCCTCCTGTGGTCGTCAGAGCTTCGCGGGGCCGGAGTCGCGCGCCGGCCCCGCAGGCGACGGCGCGGTGCCGCCGGCCTCGAAGTCGCCGGAGTGGAGGTGGATGGTGAGGACGTACGCCCCCGCCTCGGCGGGCGCGTACGTGTAAGAGCCCGGTCCGGGGCCCGGCAGCATCGCGGCGCCGCTGGTCGGGTCCTGCGGCCAGTCGGGGTGCGCCGCCCCCACGGCGGCGCCCGGCGCGAGATCCATGACCTGCGGCAGCGCGCCGCCGTGCTGCAGCGACCACTGGCCGACGTAGCCGGCGAGGATGCGCCCGTTCCGCCGCAGGATCTCATCTTCGAGGCTGGCGAGCAGGTGCTGCCACGGGCTGGTGACGGTCGTGCCGGTGAGCACGTAGTCGTTCTTGAGGGCGCGGTGCAGTCGCAGCGTGTACGACGCCCGGTCCGCCGCGACCTGGTAGGCGAACGACCCCTTGTCACGGCGCTGCGCCATCATCAGGTGGTCCCACGGGTTGCTGGGCCAGTAGTGGTGCCTGGGCTCGTTGCGGACGGCGCCGACGGCGCTCACATCGGCGGGCAGCGGGAAGCGGCCGTTGTGAGCGGCGGCGTAGTCCTCGACGTACTGGCGGATGAGGTTGATACCCTCTTCGCTGCGATGGTCGTAGGCGAGCATGATGGAGCGCGGCATGCCGCCGCTGACGGTGATGCTGCCGCCGGCGAGATAGCCGACCAGGCGGTAGCGCCGGCGGTCGGTCGTGACCGTGTAGGTGTAGTGGCCGCGCGTCGAGCCGGGGTGCAGGGCACCGCCCGTCCAGGGGTTGACCGGCCACCACGTCCCGCCGAGATGGCCGGGGCGGACTGCCGTAGGCCGCGGGTACTCGAAGTAGCGCGCGGCCCCCTCGCGGTCGATGAGGCCGCGCAGGGCCATGACCGCCTGACGCATCTCGTCGTTGGCCGAGGCGGCGCGGGCCGGCGCGGAAGCGCCCGCGCCGAGGCAGACCGCCGCGAGCAGCACGGCGCCGAGCACGAGTATGCGTCGGATCATTGCGGTGTTCGGCCCCTTGTTCCGCTCCAGTGTGGCGGCGCACCCGATCACGGTCAACCGCCCGGCGCACATCCGCGCGGCGCCTGCTGATACGATTCGCCGCGGGGCGCCGCGGGGCCTGCGGCCGGCGCCCGGCTGTCGAGACGCGAGGTGATGCCGGTGGAGGCGAAGATCCCCACGCGCATGGGCGATGGGTTCATGGTCGAGATGACGCGCAGCGAGCTGCGTGCCGACCTCGAGGACGCGACGCGGGCGGCGGCACGCAAGGCCAAGGCGCCGCCGCTCACTCCCGATGAGCTCGACCACCTGCTCGATATCTACGCCTCGCGCGCCGCCTTCACCGCCGTCGACATCGGCGACCAGGTGGTCCTCAGCTGCGACGGCGGCGGCAGCAAGATGACCGGCACCGACCTGCTCGACCTGCTCGAGAGCGAGCAGCGCCTGGGCCAGGACATCCTCGAGCTCTGGCACATCGAGTACAGCTACAAGGCGATCAAGACGATCCTGCCGTTCCAGCAGCAGGTGATGCAGAACTGCCAGCTGATGATGACGGCGCCGGTGCAGTACGGCGCCCAGCCCAACCTGGCCTTCTACAGCAAGCCGGACGGGCCGGCGGACAACTGGTTCGAGCTGCTGCCGCGCGGCGAGATCGCCGGCGCCCGCGCGGCCATCGACGAGGCCATGGACCACGCCACCAAGGACTTCATCTACGTGGGCGAGGGCATGCTGGAGGCCGGCGCCGACGGCATGGACTTCGACACCACCGGCGGCGCCGGCGACGCCGACTTCTTCAGCACGCTGCGCGCGGTGAAGCACCTGCGCGCGAAGTACCCGGACGCCGGCATCGAGGTCGGCATGGCCGGCGAGTTCGTGATCGGCGTGCACGGCGAGCTCGAGTGGGACGGCCGCCGGCTCGCCGGGCTGTGGCCGAAGGAGCAGCTCGAGGTGTGCCAGGACGCCGGCGCCACCATCTTCGGGCCGGCGGTCAACATCCGCACGGGCAAGAGCTGCGCCTGGAACACCGCCTACTCGATCACGGTGATGAAGCCGTGCATGGACGTGGCCCGCATCCCCGTGCATCCCAACGTCGGCGAGGGCGTGGGCGGCGTGCCGGTGAACGGCTACCCGCCCGAGGACGCGGCGTCCCGGGCGGCCAAGGCGCACGTAGACCTGCTGCGCTGCGACGGGTTGTAGGTGGGCTCGGGTGACTCCAGAGGCATGGATGTCACCCACGCGCTCGCCGCGGGCATGGGCGGGATGCGCACGGCCGGAGACCTGGTCGCGCGCATGCAAATGGCCCGCGGGATGCGCCTTCCGGAGGCGAAGAGCTACGTCGCGGACCGCCTCGGCTGCACCGTCCGCGACCTCAGCGACAGCTACGCGATGGAGCAGATCCGCGGCGAGAAAGGCCTGGGGCGGATCCTCGACCACTCCAACCTGCACCCGGGCGAGCCGAACGCGATGATGGCCAAGTTCCGCATCGCCGAGCTGCTCGGCGTGCCGATCAGCTCGGTGGAGCGCTTTCGGGAGCTGGCGGGGCTGTAGCCGCCTTTGCGGCGGCGCGCGCGACGAACCACCCGACCAGCGCCGCCGCGAGCCCGATGGGCAGGAGCAGGACGCCGGCCAGCACGGTCAGGTACAGGCCGAGGCCGGGGCTCATGAAGCCGATCTGGCCGGCGGCGTCGCTGCCGACGCCGATGACGGCGACGCCACAGCACGCGACCAGCACGCCGAGCAGCCATGAGAAGCGGCGCGGCGTCGTGAGTGCCATGAGCACGCCGAGGCTCACCACGACGAGGGCCAGGACGATCGCCGGCGTGCCCCACGGCGTCTGCAGCACGCCGTTGATGTCGGCCGGCATGGACAGGCCGTAGTTGACCTGCCCCGGCTTGTCCTCGTTCGCCCAGGGCAGGAACACGGCGACCACGAGGACGGCTCCGGTGAGCAGCGTCAGGATGCCGTCGCCGACCCAGTCGCGGCGCAGCAGGCGCGGGTTCTCGAGGCGCTTCATGGGTCCAGTATCGCCCATCTGCGAAGTGACGTGAACACGGGAAGCAGCCGCGGCCGCGGGGAGGCCGACCGAGGACCGCTTCAGCCGGCGGCGAACGCTGCCGATGGATGGACACACGTCGAGCCACCGCCGGAGGCAGGCACATGAAACGGATCGCGGGCATCGCCCTCATCGTCGTCGTGGCGCTCGCCGTCACCGGGGCGTTCGCCGGCTGCGGCTGCCAGGAGCAGGCGGTGGAGAACACCACCGGGACGATCGACGTGGCCAAGGACGCGGCGGCCAAGGCCCAGCTGGTGCCGATCAAGACCGCCGTGCAGTCCTACGTCATCTCCAACGGCGCGCTGCCGCCCGACGCTTCGCAGGCGACCCTCGGGGGCTTCGTCCAGCCGTGGCCGACGAACCCCTTCACCAACGCACCGATGAAGCAGGGCGACGGCGTGGGCGACTACGTCTACACGCCCGGGGCCGGGACCGACTTCACGCTTGCGGTCCACCTCTCCGACGGGAGCACCGCCACAGCGCCGTGAGCGGGTAAGGGCGGAGCGCGGTGAGCTCCCCGCCCCGGCGCCGCCTGTCCCCGCGCTGTCGGACGAGGCGCCGGCCGCAGGCTCAGGCGCCGATGAGCTTCTTGACGTAGGTCGCCCGCTTGCTCGGGCGACCCGTACGCGCCTCGGCGTCGTCGGCGCTGCCCATCGCCGCCAGGGCGACGTTGACGCCCAGCCAGCGCAACGGTTCCGGCTCCCATGGCTTGGAGCGGTGGCCCACCCACGGGAGACCCGTCAGCTCCGTCTGCTGCCCGAGGATGAGGTCGCGCAGGGTGCGGCCGGCGAGGTTCGTGGTGGACACGCCGTCGCCGACGTAGGCGCCGGCCCAGGCCATGCCGGTGGGCCGGTCAAGCCCGACCGTGGTGTACCAGTCGCGTGCCGCGGCGATGGCGCCGCCCCAGTGATGTGTCACCCGGGCGTCGCCGATGGCGGGGAAGAGCTCGGCGAGCAGCGCGCGGAGGTGATCCTGCACCTCAGGCACGCGCTCGAACGCTTCGCTGAGGCGCGAGCCGAAGTGGTACGGCGCCCCGCGCCCGCCGATCGCAATGCGCCCGTCCTCCGTGTGCATCGCATAGAAGATCAGGAAGCGGAAGTCGCCGAACACCTCGTGGCCGCCCCAGCCGACCTCGTCCCAGAAGGCGTCGGGGAGCGGCTCGGTGCCGATCATCAGCGAGTAGATCGGCACGACCGCGCGTTCGTAGCCGGGCAGCTCGGGGGTGAACGCCTCCGTGGCGCGCACGATGACGTCGGCGCGCACGTCGCCGAACACGGTGGTCGCGACGTGCGGTTCGATGCGGGTGACGGGGGTGCGCTCGTAGATGGGCACCCCCAGGCGCTCGACGACGTCGGCGAGGCCGCGGGCGAGTCGGGCCGGATCGACGGCGGCGCCGTGCGGCGTGTAGCCGGCGCCGAGGCATCCGGCGACCTTGATGCGCTCGCGCATGTCGGCGGCGCCCAGCATGACGTAGTCGTCCTCGCCGAACCCCCACTCGCGTTCGTAGTCGACGGCTTCGCGCAGCCGCAGTAGTTGCACCGGCGTCAAGGCGAGGTCGAGCTGGCCGCCGAGGCGGAAGCGCGCGTCGATGCCCTCCTGGTCCACGACGCGCGCGATCTCGTAGACCGTCTGGTGGAGGGCGCGCTGCTGGTCGATGACCGGCTGCCGGCCGTGCGTCTTCGCCGCGGCCTCGCGCGAGCCCGGGAACGTGGTGTGACACCAGCCGCCGTTGCGCCCCGAGGCGCCGAATCCGGCGATCTCGCGCTCCAGCACGGCGACCCGCAGGCGCGGGTCGGCCTCCTTGAGGTAGTACGCCGTCCAGAGGCCGGTGAAGCCCGCGCCGACGACGGCGACATCGAACTCGGCGGGTCCGGGGAGCGAAGGACGCGGGGTCAGCTCGCCGGGGACGCCGTCGAGCCACATGCTGCGCGCGCGGTAGTCAGTCATTTTGGGCTCCTTCGAGGGTGCGGCAATCCTACCAAAGGGCCTCGAGCCAGACTGCGGAGGCGAGCACTCCCGCCGGGTTTGGCGCGTGGTACAGAGATGACGGAGGTGACGACGATGAGCGCGAGCAGGTTCGTGGAGGCCTACGAGGGCACGCCGCCCTGGGACATCGGCCGCGCGCAGCCGGCGTTCGAGCGCGTGGCGGACGCCGGCCTCGTCACGGGGCCGGTGCTCGACGCCGGCTGCGGCACCGGCGAGAACGCCCTCTTCCTCGCCGCCCGAGGCTTCGAGGTCGTCGGCGTCGACGCGGTCGACGCGGCGATCGCGGCCGCGCGCGCCAAGGCGGAGGCGCGCGGCCTCAAGGCCGAGTTCCTGGTGCACGACGCCCTCTCGCTCGACGAGCTCGGGCGGCGCTTCGGCACCGTCGTCGACTCCGGGCTGTTCCACACGTTCGACG
This sequence comes from uncultured Thermoleophilia bacterium, assembly GCA_963717965.1. GTDB lineage: Bacteria > Actinomycetota > Thermoleophilia > UBA2241 > UBA2241 > CAIXSE01. The sequence goes on from CAVQXS010000001.1 coordinate 44,248, forward strand.
ACGACGAGCGACGGCGGTACGTCGCTGCGCTCGCCGCCGTCACCGCGCTGCACGCCCGCGTGTTCGTGCTCTGCTTCAGCGAGCTCGAGAAGGGCGACGGCGGCCCGAGGCGGGTGACGCAGGCGGAGCTGCGCGAGGCGTTCGACCGGCCGCCCTTCCGCATGCTGCGCATCGAGGCGGCGGAGATGGCGACCAATCTGGACGGCGGCGGCCGCAAGGCGTGGCTGGCGAGCGTCGAGCGCGTCGCCGGGCCGCGGCCGTCGGGCGCGTAGGCGGCCCGGCGTCCCGAATGGCCATTCGCACGCTGCACCCCGGCGCGGCTAGGGGACGAGCACCAGCTTGCCGAGGGCCGGCCGGCTCATGATGAGCTCGTGCGCGCGTGCCGCCTCCGCGAGCGGCAGCTCGCGGCCGACCACGGGCTTCAGCACGCCGCTCTGCAGGCCGGCGTCCACCGCTGCGCGCGCCGCCGCGATCTCCCTGGGCCGCGCGTTCGGCGTGCGCATGCCGAGCACGGCGCCCTCGGCGTTCATGAGGTCGCGGGCGTCGATCTCCACCGTGCCCCGGCTGCCGACGACGACGACGCGGCCACGCTTGGCCAGGGCCTTCAGGTCGTTCCCGAGGTTGACGTTCGCCAGGAACTCGATGATGAGGTCGAAGCCGCGACCGCCGGCGAGCTCGAGCGCCGCCTCGAGGTGGCGGGGGTCGCGGTGGTCGAGCACCCGCACGGCGCCCTGCGAGGCGACGAGATCGCTCCCGGCCTCGCTCCCGGCCGTGCCGGTCACATCGAGGCCGGCAGCGACGGCGAGCTGCACGGTGGCGATCCCGACGCCACCGCTGGCGCCGTGGATCAGGACGCGCTCCCCGGCCACGGCGGCGGCGCGCTGGAACAGCGCCCGGTACGCGGTCAGGTAGGGAACGCCGACGGCGGCGCCCTGGGCGTAGGAGAGGCCATCCGGCAGGGGCCGCACGTGGTCCTCGAGGCAGAGCGCGTACTCGGCGTAGGTGCCGCTGAGGGAGTCGGTGACGTAGACGCGCTCGCCGCTGTCGACGCGCACGCCGGCCGCGTCCACGCCGGGAGTGTACGGCAGGGCGGGGAGGTCGGTGTAGAGGCCCGCCCGCACGTAGGTCTCGTACGGATTCACGCCGGCGGCCTGCACCCGGACGAGGACTTCGCCCTCGACGGGTCCCGGCTGCGGCAGCTCCTCGACGACGAGGACCTCGGGGTCGCCGAACTGGTGGACGCGGACGGCGCGCATGGCTCACCCCTCCATCATGGGACGGAGTAGGTGAGGCCGTTGCTCAGGTAGCCGGTCAGCTTGTAGCTCTGGCCGCCGGCCAGCTGCTCGTAGACGTAGCTGCCCGGGGCCGTGCCCGGCGTCATCGGCTGCCCGGTGAACGGGTTGGTCGGCCATGGGTCCACGTATTGCGAGATCCCGCCGCCCTCGACGACGTCCTGCGGCGGCGGGTAGAGGTTGTTGTTGGCGCTCGCCCACGTGACGATGCCCACCTGCAGCTTGGCGATGCCGTCGATCGCCTGCTGGTCGGCGCTCGGCGATCCCGACGCGCTCGGGCTCGGGCTGGGCGTCGGCGACGTCGTCGCGGACGGCGACGGGCTGGGCGTCGGCGACGGGGTCGGCGTCGGACTCGCGGGCAGGAGGACGTCGACGCGCACGAAGGTGACGGGGTCGAGCTGCAGGTCGCCCGACGTGAACTGGAGCCTCAGGCTGTCGTTCGCGCTCTCGTGCGTCAGCGTCCCCTTCACCGTGCCGGTCACGCCGGTCATGCCCAGCGCCGAGGCCTGCACGCTCAGCTGGAGCGCGCCGTCGACGAGGTCGGCGGTGGTGGAGCCGGCCCGCTGGAGCTGGCCGTCGTACTGAGTGATCTTGAACTGGTCGCCCTCGGCCTGGGCGATGACGAGCCCGCCGCCGGTGCCGGCCTCCGGCGCCCAGGTGCCGATGAACTCCTCGCCGGCGGTGGACGAATCGGTGGGCCGCAAGTAGAAGAACCAGAGTGCGGCCACCGCGGCGACGATCGCGAGCACGAGGAGGAGCCAGACCCACCACGGCACGCCGCCGCCGGAGCTCCGGGAGTGCGTCAGAAGGATGGTCGGCTGTGAAGGCGGCGGGGGCGGCGGAGACGCGGCGCCCGCCGCCGGCATCACCCGCGTCGCCGACGTGTCCTGGCCGCCCATGACCTGCGTCGCGCCTTCGTCGGCGGGCGGCATCACCCGCGTCACGTCGTCCGCGTCGGGGGGCGTCGCCCTGGTCAGCTCGGTATCGTCGGGCGCCCTGCCCGTGGTCTCGTCGTCCATGCTCGCCCTCCCGGCCGGGTGACGCTGGTCTTCGGTCAGTGGTTCGACTCTACTACTTTGCCCCGCTCATTTGGTTCCCTGTTCCAGTGCGGCCCACAGGTCGTAGAACGTCGGGCAGGTCTTGGCGACGCAGGCAGGGTCGTCGATGACGATGCCCGGGACGCGCAGCCCGAGCACCGAGAACGCCATCGCGATGCGGTGGTCGCCGTGCGGGTCGATCGCGGTCCCGTGCGGGGTGCAGGGAAACACGCGCAGCCAGTCGGCGCCGGACTCGGTCTTGACGCCGGTCCGGCGCAGGTTCTCCTCCATGGCGGCGATACGGTCCGACTCCTTGAGGCGGACGTTGCCGATGCCGGTGATCGTCACCGGCGAGGTGGCCAGCGGGGCGATCGCCGCGAGGGTCATGAACGTGTCCGGGATGTCGGCCATGTCGACGGTGAGGCCGGCCAGCGAAGCCGGGCCGGCCACGCTCACGCCCTCGGGCTCGTCGCCGACCGCGCAGCCCATCGCCTCGAGCACGTCGAGGAAGGCGACGTCCCCCTGCAGGGGGTGCGCACGGTGGAGGCCGAGGACCTGGACGCGGCCGCCGGTCGCGGCGGCCGCGAAGAAGTACGAGGCGGTGGAGGCGTCGGGCTCGACCGCGTAGTCGCGGGCGGCGTAGGCGCCCGGCAGGACGACGAAGCGCTCGTCGCCGGTCGCTTCGGCGCCGGCGCCGAACTGCTCCATCATGCGCAGGGTCATGGCGACGTAGGGGCGGCTGACGAGGCCGTCCACGTGCAGGTCCAGGGGCGCGCGGCCGAGCGGCGCCGCCATGAGCAGCGCCGAGATGAACTGGCTCGAGGTGTCGCCGGGGAGCCGCAGGCTGCCGCCGGCGAGCCCGTGCGCGACCAGAGTCAGCGGCAGGCCGGCGGCGTCGCCCGGCTCCGTGCGCGCGCCCTGCGCGCGCAGCGCGCCCAGGAGGGTCGCGAGCGGACGGCGCCGCAGCTGCGGCGCCGCGTCGAAGCGGTAGACGCCCTCGCCCGCGGCCGCCGCCGCGACCAGGAACCTGGCGGCGGTCCCCGCCTCCGCGCAGAACATCTCGGCCTCGACGGCCGGGATGCTGCCGCCGGCGCCGGAGACGTGCAGGTCGTCGGCCCTCGCCGCTCGACCGGCGACTCCCGAGGCTGCGCAGGCCGGCGGCGAACGCCAGCGTATCGTCGGCCTCGAGCGCGCCACGCAGGATGGAACTGCCGGCGGCCAGGCCGGCCAGCAGCAGCGCCCGGTTGGTCACGCTCTTCGAGCCCGGCACGCGGACGCGCGACGTCGAGGTCCCGGACGGGCCGGGCGGATGACGCGGGCGTCGCTCGGGCGGTGGTCCATGGCCGGATGATATCCCAGCCCCAGCCGGCCCCGGGCCGCCCGTGCGACGTTGACTCGATGCCGATGCGCGCCATACTCGTTGCAGAGCGGCTCGGCGTGACCATCCTTCCGGGGAGGCGTCTTGACGCGCAGGGGGTTCCTGAAGTGGCTCATCGCCGGCTTCGGCGTGGTCTCGCTCGCCGGCGTGCTCTATCCCATCGCGCGGTTCCTCAAGCCTCCCGCGGCCGTATCGGGAGCCATCGGCCAGGTCGCCAGCGTCGGCACCCTCGACACGTTTCCCGCCGGGCAACTGACGGCGGTCGTCGTCGGCGGACAGCCGGCCGCAGTCCAGAACATGAACGGGAAGTACACCGTGTACTCGCTCATCTGCACGCATCTGGGCTGCGTCCTCGCCATCACCGGCGACACCCTTCACTGTCCCTGCCACGGCAGTGAATTCTCCGCCACGGGCACCGTCACCCACGGGCCCGCGACCCTGCCGCTGCCCACGTATCACTCGCAGACGCAGAACGACTCACTCCTCGTGGGCCCGATCGATCTGAGCCGTGCCGCGTATCCGGCCTGGTATACGGGGGAGTTCGGATGAGCACGACCGAGGGCACCGGCCCGGGGGCGCCCGGCGCTCCCATGCCGGCCGAGAAGGGCGTCGTCCCGTGGGTGGTCCGCCGCCTCGGGCTCACGGCCACGATGGAGGACCAGTACAACCGCATCGTGCCGATGCACGCGACGAACTACATCTACTGCTTCGGCGGCATCGCCTTCGTCCTCTTCATCATCCTGGCGGTGACCGGCATCCTGCTGGCGGTGTACTACGAACCGACGCCGGACACCGCGTACCAGAGCGTCCTCAACATCTCCACGCACGTGCAGTTCGGCTGGTGGATCCGCTCGATCCACCGCTGGGCGGCCGGCGGCATGGTCCTGCTCGTCTTCGTGCACCTGCTGCGCGTGTTCTTCACCGGCGCGTACAAGGCGCCACGCGAGCTCAACTGGCTCACCGGCGTGGCGCTCCTCCTCATCACCCTGGGCTTCGGCTTCACCGGCTATCTGCTGCCGTGGGACCAGAAGGCGTACTGGGCGACCAAGGTGGGCACCGACATCGCCGGCTCGGTGCCCGTGATCGGCCACTTCCTGCTCGTGAGCCTGCGTGGCGGCGAGCAGATCAGCGCCGCCACCCTCGGCCGCTTCTACGACCTCCACGTGCTGGTGCTGCCGGCCGTCATCGTCGTCCTGCTCCTCGGGCACTTCTGGATGATCCGCCGCCACGGCATCTCCGGGCGGCTGTAGGAGGGGCGTGATGACGAAGAAGACACGCAGGGCGTACCCGACCAACGAACCGCCGCGGTTCTACTGGGAGATGTGGCGCGACCCGGGGCAGGGCTACATCCCGTACTTCTGGGAGGAGCTCACGTCCCAGGCGATGATGTTCTTCCTCTTCCTCGGTGTGATCGGGGGCGTCGCGCTGCTCTGGCCGGCCGACCTGGCGCCGCAGGCGAACGTGCTGGTGACGCCGTCCGGCATCAAGCCCGAGTGGTACTTCCTCGGGCTGTTCCAGCTGATCAAGGTGATCCCGGAGATCGCCGGGATCGTGCTCGTGGCGGTCGTCGTCCTGCTGATGGTGATCCTGCCGTTCGTGGACCGGAGTCCCGAGCGCAATCCGCTGCGCAAGCCCGTGACGACGACGGTCGCCGTCATCGTCATCGTCGCTCTCATCGTCCTCACGATCTGGGGAGCGGTGACGCCGTGATCTCCCGGGGAGGGAACATGAACCGAGTCCTGTGGTGGCTCGTCCCGGCACTGGTCGTCGCGAGCGCCGTGGTGGCCGCCGGGTGCGCGAGCCTCGCCACCCCGGAAGCGCCCAGCACGGCGTCGCCGACGGCCACGGGCACCGCGGTCGCCAGCGTGAGCCAGCAGGTCAAGGACGGCGGGCAGCTCTACGTGGACCTCGCCTGCGTCCGCTGCCACGCGCCCAACGGCGCCGGCGGCGTCCCCAACCAGCTGAACGTCGGCGGCGACAGCACGATCCCGCCGCTCAACAACCAGTTCCGCGACCAGAGCGAGCAGTTCCGCAGCGCGCCGCAGATCACCCAGGTGCTCCAGGAGGGCGGCATCGTCAGCAAGAAGCCGGGCGTGATCAACATGCCGTCCTGGAAGGGCGTCATCAACGATGCTCAGGCCAACGCCATCGCCGCCTACATCCTCGCCGGCTTCCCGAACACGGGGGCGAGCTACGATCCCGACCCGGCGAAAGCCGAGGACATCTACAGCGCCTACGCCTGCATCGACTGCCACGGTCAGGTCGGCGGTACGTCGTCGCCGTCGCCGGCGCCCAACCCGAAGACCGCCGACAAGGTCGTGCCGGCCCTGCGCAATCCGGACGACCCGGTGCCCATGAGTGAGCTGCGGTCTGTGCTCATGGAGGGGTCGATCCCAGACCCCGGGACGAAGGGCGTCATCTTCATGCCGGCGTGGGGGCAGGTCTTGTCGGTGGACCAAATGAACACGATCCTGCCCTACGTGGTCGACGGGCCGAAGGCCACGAAGCTGCCGGCGCCGCCGGCGGCAACGCCACTGCCGCTCTCCGGCGGTGCCTCATCGCCGGCCCCGTCGAGCTCGGCGTCGCCATGATGAACCCGCTCGCCATCGTCCTGGCTCAGGGCATCCCCCTGGCGCCGTCTCTCCAGGTGCGGCTGATCGCGCTCGTCGTCGTCGAGGTGGTCCTGCTCACGACGGCCGTCCTGCTCTACCTCCTCTGGGCCCGTTTCAAGCGGGAGCCGCTCGACGAGTGGTGGGAGCGGCGCAAGCAGGCGGGGTTTTCGTCGCGCACGCGGGCGCTGATGGAAGAGGAGGAGCGCGAGCGGCTGGCGGCCGAGGCAGCCGTGGCCGCGAAAGCGGCCGGTGCGCGTCCCGCGGCGACAAAGGGACCGCCGGCGACAGGGGCCGGCGCGGGTAGCTGAGGGCGGCTCCAGCCGGCGCCCGCGGCGGCCGTGGCCGGCTCAGCCGTCGAGCCGCCTCGCGTACAGCTCGTAGGCGGAGCTCGCCTGCATGCCGGCGCGCTCGTACAGGCGCAGCGGCATCGTCTTCCCCTCCGCGTCGACGCCGAGGTCGACGCGGGACTGGCCGCGGCGGAAGAACTCGGCGAAGGCGTGCGTGAGCAGCGCGCCGCCCAGGCCCAGCCGCCGCCACGGGCGGCGCACGCCGAGCCCCTTGACCCAGCCGAGGTCGCCGTGGTCGTAGGCGATGAGCGCGCCGGCCGCCTCGTCACCGTCCCACGCGAGCCACCAGAGGCCAGGGTCGAAGTCGGCGTGGCCGAGCAGCCGGGCGCGCCACGCGTCGAAGGGCTCCTCGCTCTGGCGAAAGTGGTCCTCGAAGGCTTCGTTCATGGTCGCGTGCATCGTGCGCTCATCGGCCTCGAGCCGGAAGGGCCGGATCTCGAGGCCCTCGGGCACGGCGAGCTGCGGGACGCCGGCGGCGAGGTCGATGGTCATGCGGTACACCGTGCGCTTGAGCGCGTACCCGTGCCGGTGGAGCAGATCCCGCTTGGAGCGGTTGGCGCGTGATGCAGAAGACGTCCAGCGAGGGTTCGGGGTAGCCGCGCTCGACGGCGAGCTGGGCGGCCCGCCGCTCGGCGAGGCCGAGGAGCCGGCCGCCGAGCTCGGGTTCGTGATGGTCGGGGTGCACCCAGAGGTCCGCCTCCATCTCCCCGGTGCGGAACTGGTCGCCGGCGTACGCGTACCCCACCAGCTCCCCGCCGGGGCTCTCCGCGACCCACGCGTCGCGCCCCAGGTCGAAGCCCTCCATCGCCCAGTCGCTCTCGAGGTCGCCGAGGGTGCTGTCCGGCTCGCCGGTCTCGGCGACGTCGCAGGCGTTCAGCAGGTCGACGATCTCCGGCGCGTCGCCGCGCGTGGCCGGACGGATGCGGCTGGGCGCGCTCATGTCGACCCGGCCACGTCCTTGGTCAGCGGGATGGTCTCGTCGAAGTCCTGTCCGGAGGCCGACGTACCGACGATGCGCAGGCTCAGGTGGGTGGCGTCGACGCTCGAGAAGACCATGCGGAAGTCGCCGGCGAGCGCCTTGAGCGCCTCCTTGAAGCGCTCCGCGTTGCTCTCTCCGGCGATCTGCGAGAAGTCGTCCATCGTGACGACCAGGTCGGCGCCGTCGAGGCGCGCCGGAACCGTGACCTTCTGGCTCTCCTGGGAACCGCTCAGCGTGAGGGAGAAGGCGTCCGCACTCTTGGCGATCACCGCGGTGGTGATGCCCTGCTGCGTCGTCGTCCACGTCCCGAGGAACTCCTCGCCGCTCGTGGACGGGCCGCGGAGGGCGAAGAACCACACCGCGACGATCGCGACGATCGCGAGGACGGCGATGATGATGACGAGCCGGAGCAGGCCGGACGAGCCGGATCGCTGCGGAGCGGCAGCCGCAGTCGCGGGCTGCGGCTGGTACTCCGGCAGCCAGTCCGACGACGATCCGGACGAACCGGGCGGAGCGCCTCCGGCGCCGCCTCCGGTCCCCGGCGCGCCGGCCAGACCAGCCCCGGCGACCGGCGCCCCGCAGCGCCCGCAGGTCCAGTCGTCCTCTTTGAGCGCAGCGCCGCAGCTCGGGCAGTCGGTCATGTCGTCCCCTCTCAGAACTCGAGCTTCTCCAGCCGCCCGAAGATCACGTCGCGGCCGGCGCGGTACTGATCCGGGTCCATGGCGGCGTCGATCTCCTTCGCCGTCATCACCTGCATCGCCTCGTCGTTCTGCTTGATGAGCAGCCCGAAGTCGACGCCTTCACGCCAGGCGTGCATCGCCGCGTCCTGCACGACGCGGTAGGCGTCCTCGCGCAGCATGCCCTTGTCGACGAGGGCCAGCAGGACCGCCCCGCTGAAGACGAGGCGGTAGCTCTGGCCCAGGTTCGCCAGCATGCGTTCCTCGTCGACGACGAGTGTGTCGACGAGCCTGGTGAACTTCTGCAGCATGTAGTCGAGGAGGATCGTGCTGTCCGGCAGCACGATGCGCTCGGCGGAGCTGTGGCTGATGTCGCGCTCGTGCCAGAGGGCGACGTTCTCCATGCCCACGAGCGCGTTGCCGCGCAGCACGCGCGCGCAGCCGGCCATGCGCTCGCTGAGGATCGGGTTGCGCTTGTGGGGCATCGCCGACGACCCCTTCTGGCCCTTGCCGAACGCCTCCTCGGCCTCACGCACCTCGGTGCGCTGCAGGTGCCGCACCTCGGTCGCGAACTTCTCGATGCTCGAGCCGATGATGGCGATGCAGGCGAGGAAGGCGGCGTGACGGTCGCGCTGCACGACCTGGTTGCTGATCGGCTCGCGGCCGATGCCGAGCTCTTCGCAGACGAGGTCCTCGACCCGCGGGTCGATGTTGTTGTAGGCGCCGACGGCGCCGCTGATCTTGCCGACCGAGGCGTTCACCGTGACGACGCGCATGCGTTTGAGGTGACGGCTGACCTCGAACGCCCAGATGCCGAGCTTCATGCCGAAGGTGATGGGCTCGGCGTGGATGCCGTGCGTGCGCCCCACCTCGACAGCGTCCCGGAACTCGAAGGCGCGCCGCTTGAGCACCTCGCCCAGCGCGACGAGGTCGCGCTCGAGGAGCAGCCCGGCGCGCTGGATCTGCAAGCGCCAGCGCCGTGTCGAGCATGTCGCTGCTCGTCATCCCGTAGTGCACGTACTTGCTGGCGTCGCCGACGTACTCGGCGACGTTGGTGAGGAAGGCGATGACGTCGTGGTTGGTCGTCGCCTCGATCTCGTTGACGCGGGCGACGTCGAAGGCGGCCTTGGCCTCGATCTCGGCGACCGCGTCGTGCGGCACCTTGCCGAGCTTCTCCCAGGCCTTCACGGCGGCGATCTCGACGTCGAGCCAGGCCTGCATCCTGGCCTCGTCGGTCCAGATCGCGCCCATCTCAGGGAGCGTGTAGCGCTCGATCATCGCGTGCCCTCCGCCGCCGCTGGCGTCACGGACCGGCCGGGCCCCGGCCGCCTCCGTCTGTCGTCGGCGCGATTCTCTCACACCGGCCCGGCGGACGGGGGGCGAGCGCGGCGGGTGCGACGGGTCGTGCGGGCGCCGGCGGGGCCGTGCCGGCCCGGCGCCCTCTGGCGCCGCGCGCCCGTCGGGTTCAGAATCGAAGAAGAGGCGGCGGCGCTGCCGCAGGCACGGACAGGGAGGGTGACGAGATGCCGACGGACGAGGAGCTCCGCGAGGCGGCCATCAAGGCGGTCAAGAGGAAGCGAGACTTCTGGAACCACGTTGTCGTCTACTGCGTCGTCAACCTCTTCATCATCTTCATCTGGTACGTGAGCGGCCACGGCTACTTCTGGCCGGTGTGGGTCCTGGCCGGCTGGGGCATCGGCCTCGCCTTCAACGCCTGGGACGCCTACGGGCGCGGCAACCGGCCCATCACCGAGGACGAGATCCAGCGGGAGATGGACCGGATACGCCGCGGCTGAGCCCGGCGGTCCGGCCGGATTGCGGCGGCCGCCGGGCGGGCGTGGTCAGTCGCCGATGGTGCTGCCGTCCGAGAGGTGCCCGACCAGCGAGTACTGCGTGCCGCCGGCGACCTGCCTGTAGGTGTAGTCGCCCTTGCCCTCGCCGGGCTGCATCGGCTCGCCGGTGAACAGGTTGTTCGGCCACGAGGTCATCCCGCCGAGCATCCCGGTCGGCGTCACCTCGGACGCGGGCGGGTACTTCTTGCCGCCGCCCTGCTTCCACATGGCGAGGGCCCGGCGGATGGCGTCGAGGCCGAAGCCGACGGCCGCGTCGGCATACTGCGTCTCGCTGACTCGCTTCAGCGCGGTCTTCTCGGGCGTCTTGAGGACCTCGCCCGAGAGCTCGAGGGTGAGCTTGTCGGTGCCCGCCGGAAGGAGGCTCATCGTGACGGAATGCGTGTCGACGACCAACGCATCGCCCTTCACGGTGGGTGCGGGGGCCTCGAAGTCCGGGTTGGCGAGGATCTTGTAGGAGCCGCCTTCCTTGACGACGTGGACGAGCTTCATCTCCTTCTGCCCGCCCCCGATCCAGTAGCCCACGAACGGGTCGTCCTCGGCCGACCCGCCGCAGCCCGCGAGCACCGCGGCGGCGAGCAGGGCGGCGGCGAGCAGGAACGGAAGGGCGACGCGCGCGCGAGTGGACCTTCCGCGCACCTCAGCCACGGTACGCGACTGCCTCGATCTCGACGTGGAGCTCCTTGGGGAGGCGCGCCACCTCGACGGTGGAGCGCGCCGGGTACGGCTCCGCGAAGAACTCGGCGTACACCTCGTTGACGGCGCCGAACTCGTCCATGTCCTTGAGGAAGATGGTCGTCTTGACCACGTCGGCGAGCGTGAGGCCCGCTGCCGCCAGCGTCGCCTTGAGGTTCTCGAGGGCCTTCCTCGTCTGGTCCTTGGGCGTGTAGCCGACGATCTTGCCGTCCGGGTCCAGCGGGATCTGGCCGGAGACGAAGACGAAATCGCCGACGCCGACGGCGGGCGAGTAGGGGCCGACGGCGGGGGCGCCGTCGGGCGACGCGAACACCTGCTTCTCCATGGGGAGCGTCCTTTCTTCCAGGGCCGGGCGTCAGGCGAGCAGGGCCCGCACGGCCACGTAGGCGAGCGCGACTGCGATGATGAGCACCGCGACGTAGAGGAAGCCCGAGATGGTCTTCGGACCTGGCGGCTGATCGTTTCTCGGCACCCGTGTCTCTCAGTAGCGTTGCGCGATGGCGGCCACCTGGAGCCGCGCACCGCCGGGCAACCATGGTACACCGGCGAGCGTGACGGCGGGATACGGCGGGACGAAGCGGGCCTCGAGGGCGGCGTCGACGGAGGCCCGGTCGGCCTGGTCGACCAGGTGGATCTCGAGGCTGACGACGTCCTCCAGCGAGAGGCCTGTGGAGCGCAGCTGGTGGGCGAGGTTGTCGAGGGCGCGACCGGCCTGCTCGGCGGCGGTCGCGCCCTCGAGCTCGCCGCGCGCGTCGAGCGGCAGCTGCGCCGAGACGAAGACGAGGTGCCCGGCGGAGATGCCGGGAGAGGCGGCGCCGAAGGGCGGCGGCGCCATGCTCGACCTGATCGCGTGCCTGCTCATGGGCCGAGTGTTCCCCACTCCGGCGCAAAGGGGCACGGCGGCCGCGCCGGCGCGGCTCAGAGATCGAGGATCTTCGCCGCGAGGATCGCGGCGTTGCGCGCGCCGTTGATGGCCACGCAGGCCACCGGCACGCCCGGCGGCATCTGCACGATGCTGAGCAGCGAGTCGAGGCCGCCGAGGTCGCTGGTCTTGATGGGCACGCCGATCACCGGCAGGTCGGTGTAGGCGGCCAGCACGCCGGGCAGGGCCGCCGCCTTGCCGGCGCCGCCGATGAGCACCTTGAGCCCGCGGCTCTGCGCCGTCTTCGCGTAGTGCGCCACCTTCTCCGGGTCGCGGTGCGCCGAGAGCACGCTGAGCTCGTACTTGATCTTGCGCTCGTCGAGCTCGGCCGCGGCCTTCTCCATCACCTCGCGGTCGCTCTCGCTGCCCATGACGATGCCGACCAGCACAGGGTCCATCTCGATGCCCTGGAGGATCGTCTCGACCTCGGTCCTGGTCTCTTCCACGTCACCTCTCCTTTGACGGCGGCGCGGCGGCACAGCGCGCCCGCGCCGCCCAGGCCTTCAGCCGGCGAACCCGGCCGGGAACAGATCGAGCTCGCCGGCGCGCGCCTTGACGGCGCGCTCGGCGATGTCGGGACGCACCTGCATGCCGTCGAAGCCGATCTTGCCGACGGCCTCGTAGGCGCGCTCGCGGGCGGCGGCGAAGCCGTCGCCGAGCGCGCTCACCGCGAGCACGCGGCCGCCGGCGGTGACGACCTGACCGTCCCGGAGCGCCGTGCCGGCGTGATAGACGGTCACATCTTCCAGCGCGGCGGCCGCGTCGAGCCCGTCGATCACGTCGCCCTTGTGGCTGCTCGCCGGGTAGCCGCCGGAGGCGAGCACGACGGTGACGCAGTCCTGCGGCCTCCAGAGCACCTTGGAGCCGCCGAGCTCGCCGTTGGCGGCGGCGGCGCAGAGCTCGAGCAGGTCGCAGTCGAGGCGCGGCAGCACCGCCTGCGTCTCGGGGTCGCCGAAGCGGCAGTTGAACTCGAGCACCTTGACGCCGGCCTCCGTCACGATCAGGCCGGCGTACAGCACGCCGCGATACGGGATGCCCCGCCGGCGCAGCGCCGCGACGACCGGCTCCACCACCTGCTCCATGGCCGCGTCGATCGCCTTCTGCTCGAACCCCGGCACCGGGCAGTAGCTGCCCATGCCGCCGGTGTTCGGCCCCTGGTCGCCGGCGAAGATGCGCTTGTAGTCCTGGGCCGGCGCGAGCGGCACCGCGTCGGCGCCGTCGCAGAGCACGAGCAGCGAGACCTCGGAGCCGGTGAGGTACTCCTCGGTGATGAGCACGTCGCCGGCGGCGCCGAACTCGCGTGCGACGAAGCAGGCGTGCACGGCGGCGCGCGCCTCGCCCTTGTCCTTGCAGATGAGCACGCCCTTGCCGGCGGCGAGGCCGTCGGCCTTGACCACCAGCGGGTAGTCGTCGCGGCTCTCGACGTCGGCGAGCGCCGGCTCGAGCCGCTCGTGCCGCCGGTACGCGCCCGTGGGGACGCCGCCGGCGGCCATGATCTCCTTGGCGAACGCCTTGCTGCCCTCCAGCCGCGCGGCCTCCTTGTTGGGGCCGAAGACGGCGAGGCCGTGCTCCTCGAACAGATCGGTGAGGCCCACGACCAGCGGCGCCTCGGGGCCGATCACCGTGAGGTCGACCTCCTCGCGGCTGGCGAAGTCGAGCAACGCCGGGAGGTCGTCGGCGGCGATCGGGATGTTGTCGGCCTCAGCCGCGGTGCCGGCGTTGCCCGGGGCGCAGAAGATGCGCTCCGCGAGCGGGGACTGGGCGAAGGAATGGACGAGGGCGTGCTCTCTGCCGCCGCCGCCCACCACGAGCACGCGCATGAGGCCTCCGAAGGACGTCTCGCTGGCGCCGGGCGGCGCTGCCGCCGGCCCGGCCCGACGCCCGCAAGTCTACTCGGGCCGGGCACGCCGGGGAAGGGCCGTGGGGCGGGCCTTGCGGCCCGCCCCGTCACCGTCAGATCGACCTCCGGTAGACGCGGAAGGCGGCGGTCGGCGGCCATTCGCACACGAGCGTCAGACCAGCAACCAGTCTGATTGTTAGATTGTCAAATGATAAGTGTGTGGTACCATATCTTGCGTGAACGAACACTGTGGGCTGCGGTCCGCGGCCGATGAGAGAGCGTTCCCGCCTATCGCCGGGAGGAGAGATGAAGAAGGACGAAGCCCAGCATGCGGCGCTCGTCGACGAGGTCGGCGTCGAGCTCGACGAACTGCGCCGCGCCGGCGACCAGCTCGACGAAGCCGTGGCTCTGCAGTTCGGGCTCAACCGCACCGATGTGCGCTGCCTCGGCATCCTGTACCGGCGCGGCCGCGTCACGGCGGGCGAGCTGGCGGAGGAGAGCGGCCTGACGCCGGCGGCGATCACGACGGTGCTGGACCGCCTCGAGCGCGGCGGCTATGCCAACCGGGTCGCCGACCCGAGCGACCGGCGCCGCGTCCTGGTCGTCTCCACCGTCGCGACGCGCGAGATCGGCGCGCGGATCCAGGGTGAGGTCGAGTTGGCGACCAGGAGCCTGCTCGATGGCCGGGAGGCCGGGGAGCTGACCGCGATCCGCGACTACCTGCGCGGCACGCGCGGCGTGTACGAGGCACAGATCGCCGCGCTGACGGCGGAGGCGGCGCCCGGAGCGAGTGCAGCGGGAGGCGCGCGGCCTGACCGTGGGGCTCGTCCTCGGCGCCGGGGGCAAGGCCCGGCCCGGAGAGAGCTCCGCGCCGCTCGGCGATGTGACCGCCGGGCGGCTCGAGTTCACCAAGGGCGCCGCCAAGGTGGACCTGCGCGGCGACGCCGCCATCGACGGCCTGTACCGGGCGAGCTTTGAGGGCCCCGTCCCCGAGATCACCGTGAACGGCGGCGTCGTGACGGTGCAGCAGCGCCGCCGCTTTCGCCCCTTCGACTGGCGCGCCCAGTCGGCCGCCTTCAGGCTCTCGACCGCGGTGCCCTGGGACATCTCGCTGCGCGGCGGCATGTGGAAGCTGACCGCCGACCTCAGCGCCCTGCGGGTCACCTCCCTGGAGGTCGCGGGCGGCGCCAGTGACATCGCGATCACGCTGCCCGCCCCGGCCGGTACGGTGCCGGTGCGCGTATCGGGCGGCGCCAGCAAGGTCGTCCTGCGCCGCCCCACGGGCGCCGAGGCTCGCGCGGAGGTCAGCGGCGGCGCGACCCAGCTCGTCTTCGACGATCAGCGGCTCGGCGCCGTCGGCGGCCGGACCGTCCTCGCCTCCGGCGGTTTCGCCGACGCCGCCGACCGCTACGAGATCCGCTTCACCGGCGGTGCGAGCCAGGTCACGGTCACGACCGTCTGACCTCGAGCGGCGGCCGGAGCGGTTTGTCCACTCCGGCCGCCGCGTCGCGCTCGAGGGTGGCCCTCAGGCGGCCCGCAGCCGCCGCTCGTCGCCCTCGGCCTCGTCGGCCGGGACGGCCGGTGCCTGCTTGCGTCTCCGCCGCCACGCGAAGAACGCGGCGATCGCCGCTCCGCCGCCGATGATCCAGAGGACGGCCACGATCGGCGCGCCGGCGTACGGGATCAGCCGCACCAGCTGCGATGCGATGACGCCGACGGTCACCGCCGGCAGCAGGCTGTCGCCGTGATAACCCACGAGCGCCAGCAGGCGCTCGCCGATGAACGCTCCCATGGCGATGAAGCCGAAGAGGAACACCGCCGGGACGACGATCAGCACCCATGGAATGGCCAGGAGGATGCCGACGATGGTCACGATGAGCGCCAGCGTGACCAGGGGCACGATCACGAATGCCGTAAGCGCTCCCCAGCCCAGGGACGAGCCGAAGTGCCGCGCGAGCCGTTCTTCGGATGCGCGCGTCTGCCGCGGCAGCACCGCGGCGACAAGCAGGCCGACCAGCACGAGCAGGACGGTGGAGCCCGCCCAGCCGATCAGCGAAAGCCCGGCGAAGGGGGACGCGATAGGCCGCCAGAAGCCGGACGTAAAGGCGTTGCGCACCGACGACAGCGTCTCCGTCGTCGTCTTGCCGACCACGGTGGCGCCCGGCGCCGAGGTCAGATCCCCGCCGATGACGATGAGCGACGAGTCGCCCGCGCTCGCGGCGGTCCCGAGGCGCGCCGACGGCAGCAGCGTCACATCGGCGCCGATGCCGGCGACCGTGTAGCGCACGCTGCCGGCGACGGTGATGCTCCCGCCGAAGGCGACCACGCTGTTCGCGGTCGTCCCGGGCGGGACCGTGATGTCCTTGTTGAACTCGACGATGTTGCCCACCGACTGCTGGGGAGCGGTCGCCGCCGGCGCGGGCGCCGCCAACGCCAGGATGCCCAGGAGCAGCAGTACGGCGAGCAGCGCGGCGAGCGCCGCCGCGGAGGTCTTTGAGTTGTGGAGGCGGCCGGTCATGCCGCACCTCCCTGCTCGGAGATTCTGCGGTGGACCCCCCGCCCTCGCGCGAACGTGGGCGGGGAATTCCCCGCCCACATGGTTTTCGGCTTCCCGGTGCCACCACGTCTCACGCCGTTGCCCGCGACGGCGACCGGGCGTTCGCCGGGACTGGTGTGACGGCGACCCTCGGAGTACCTTGAGGATGAAGCGCACCGGGTCTCGGACAGGAGGAGTCATGGACGCGTCAATCATTCGTCAACGTCGGCTCGTCCTCATCGCCGCAGTGGTCGCTGCCGCCGTCTGTGCGGCGGCCGTAGCGTTCATCGCCGACGGCACGGCGGCGGCAGAGGCGTCGCCGGTGGCTGCGAAGCGGGCCGCGACTGAGTCCGTACTCGTCGTGCGCCGCGCCGTCGACCACGACGCTCTCTGGCTCCTCTCACCGGTCGACGGGACGCCGACGGCCGCCGGCGACCTGCCCGGCTTCGCCGGTTCCGTCGCCGTCTCGCCCGACGGGCAGAACGTCGCCTACCTGCCGGAGAACGGCGGCCCGCGGGTCTGGATCGGACACGGGCCGCTCGCGCCGAGGACGATCTAGCTGGTCCCCGCCGGTGTGAAGCGCGCCTACTCCTTCTGCTGGATCGACGCCAACCGGCTGCTGGTCTCCGGCGTGACCAGGGCGAGCGCCGGCTACTACAGCGGCCGGCTCTTCCTGGTGAACGCCGCGACCGGCAAGGTCCGCTCGTTCCGCGATCTCCTCGGGATCGAGCCGAGCGCCGCCGCGGCCGTCGGCAAGGTCGCGTACGTGAGGATCACGACGCTGGCGGCGGGAACGAGCGGCAGAGGGGCGACGGTTCGCGAGAGCCTCAAGGTGCTCAGCCTGAGCCACACCGGCTCGGGACGCACGGTATGGGCGGAGCAGTATCAGCTGTTCGCGGCCTACCGCGCCTTCTCGCAGCCACAGGTCTCACCCGACGCCACGTGGTTCCTCACGGGCGAGACGGGCAGTGACGTGCGGGTCACCTATGCGATCCGCGATCGATACGGCTACCCGCTGCTGAAGCTCTTCTCGCCGGCGCTCCAGGCGGGCGCCGGCTGGGACGCCGCGGGGGGGCGGACGGCCTTCGCCGGCGTGACCGACGCGATCGGCGACTCCATCGCGTGCGTCTGGGTGTACGACACGATCGCGGGCTCGCTGACGCGCACGGCGCGCGGCCTGATCCCTCTGCCATGATCGACTCGCTCGCGTGGTCGCCATCGGGGCGGTTCGTCGCCAACACCTTCGGGGCGGCCGGCGCCCGGCACAACCTCGTGCTGCCGGGCGACCTCACCTCGGTCACGGACCTGGGCAGGGGCCGGCTGCCCGTGTGGGTGCAGTAGCCGGAGCTCCTGAGCGGCGCTGCTTCGGCGCCCGGCTCGATGGCGCGGCGGCGCGCCGTCAGACGGCGCCGCCGCGGCCGATGCTCCGCGGCAGGATGATCGTCTCGTCGCGGCCGGGGCCGACGGCGATGAACTTGACGCGCGTCTTTGTGAACTCCGCGATGTACTGGACGTAGTCGCGGGCCGCCTGCGGCAGATCCTGCCACGTCTCGCACTCGCGGATGTCCTCGGTCCAGCCGGGCAGTTCCTCGTAGAGCGGCCTGGCGTGGTGGAAGTCGGTCTGCAGCAGCGGGAACTCGTCGAGCGCCCGGCGCCCGGCCTTGTACCGGGTACACACACTGAGCGCGGGCAGGCCGGTGAGGACGTCGAGCTTGGTGAGCGCGAGGTGGGTGATGCCGCTGAGGCGCACGGCGTACTTGAGCGCCACCAGGTCGAGCCAGCCGCAGCGGCGCTCGCGTCCGGTGGTGGTGCCGAACTCGTGGCCCACGTCACGCATCGTCGTGCCGACCTCGTCGAAGAGCTCGGTGGGGAAGGGTCCCTCTCCGACGCGCGTGGTGTACGTCTTGGCGACGCCGATGACATGGTCGATGCGTGTAGGGCCCAGCGCCGGCGCCGGTGCACGCCGCGCCGGCGATCGTGTTGCTGCTGGTGACGAAGGGGTAAGAGCCGAAGTCGATGTCGAGGAGGGCGCCCTGGGCGCCCTCGAAGAGGACGTGCTTGTCCTGGTCGAGGGCCGTGTTCACGAGCAGGCTGGCGTCGCAGATGAAGGGCTCGAAGCGCTCGCGGTAGCCGAGCAGCTCGTCGGTCACCTGGCCGGCGTCGAGCACGCCGATGTCGTAGCGCTGCAGCAGGAAGTTCTTCTCCTGCAGCGCCGTCTTCACCTTGCGCCGCAGGATCTTCTCGTCCAGCAGGTCCTGCACGCGGATACCGATGCGCGTGTACTTGTCCACGTAGCAGGGGCCGATGCCGCGGCCGGTAGTGCCGATCTTGTACTTGCCGAGTTGCTGCTCGCTGGCGCCGTCCAGCAGCAGGTGGTACGGCATGATGAGGTGGGCGTTGCCGCTGACGCGCAGGTTGTCGCAGTCGATTCCGCGCCCGCGCAGGGCCTCGATCTCGCCGAAGAGGATGTGCGGGTCGATGACGACGCCGTTACCGATGATGCAGGTCTTGGCCTCGTACAGGATGCCCGAGGGGATGAGGTGGAACTTGAACTCTTCGCCGTCCCGGACGATCGTGTGGCCGGCGTTGTTGCCGCCCTGAAAGCGCGCGACCACGTCTGCCTTCTCGGCCAGCAGGTCGGTGATCTTGCCTTTGCCCTCGTCGCCCCACTGGGCGCCGACAACGACGGTACCGGGCACGGTGGCCTCCCTCCGTCTTCGCTTTGACTGCATCGGCCGCCTGGGCTGCGTGAGTGGACGCGCGGGTGCCCAGAGGCGGCCGGGGGTTGGTGAAGAAAAAGGACGTTCCCTTTTCGACATCATAGGAAAGCGGCCGCGCTTTGACAATCGAGCGGCCGTCGGGCGCGCTGGGCCACGGGCGCGCCTGTACAATCGCCCGCGGGAGGTCAGCGATGAACGAGATCCTCGACGAGACGATCGCGATGCTCGAGGCCGGGCGCGCGTTCGCCCTGGTCACCCTGGTCGCCGACCAGGGCTCGACGCCGCGCGCCGCCGGCGCCGAGATGCTGGTGCGCGACGACGGGTCCATCGCCGGGACGATCGGCGGCGGCCTGCTCGAGCACAGCATGATGCGGGCCGCCGCGCAGGCGCTGGGCGAACGGCGCTCGCGCCGGGCGCGCGCGGAGCTCAGCGGCACCGACGTGCGCAGCGCCGAGAAGATGCTCTGCGGCGGCGCGGCTGAGGTGCTGATCACCTACGTGCCGCCCGGCGACGCCGGGCTGCTCGACGTGTGCGCGGCGCTGCGCGAGGCGCGAGCCTCGGGACGCCGCGCCTGGTACGTCACCGCGCTGCCCGGCGGAGAGGACGGCGGCGCCGAGGACGGCGGCGTCGACCACTGCGCGCTCTTCGCCGACGGGCGCCGCACGGGGGCGGCGGTGTGCGCCGCCACCGAGGCGCGCGCGCTGGCGGCGGGGGCCGCCCTGCACGGCTCCGCGACGCTCCCGGACGGCCGCTCCGCGGTGGTCGAGCGCCTGGACCCGCCGGCGCTCGCCGTCGTCTGCGGCGCCGGCCACGTCGGGCAGGCGCTCGCGCCGGTGCTGCTCGGGCTCGGCTTTCGCGTCGTCGTGATCGACGACCGCGAGGAGTTCGCCGCGCCCGCCCGGTTCCCCGGCGCCGAGGTGCGGGCGCTGCCCTTCGCCGGCGCCCTCGCCGAGTTGAGCGTGGACGAGCACGCCTACGTCGTCATCGTGACCCGCGGTCACGTGCACGACATGGACGTGCTCGAGCAGGCCCTGCGCGCCGGCGCCCGCTACGTGGGCCTCATGGCGAGTCGCTCCAAGCGCGCGCGCATGCAGACGGCGCTCGGCGAAGTCGGCTTCGGCGACGACGCCATCGGGCGGATCCACTCGCCGATCGGCCTGGACATCGGCGCCGAGACCCCGGCGGAGCTCGCGATCAGCATCGCCGCCGAGATGGTCCAGGTGCGCTCGAGCACGGGCGCCTGAGTCATGGAGCGATTGGAGGCGATCGTCCTCGCGGCCGGCCGTTCGTCGCGCATGCATGCCTTCAAGCCGCTCCTCGAGGTCGAGGGACGCACGCTGCTGGAGCGCGCCGTCGGCGCCTTCTCCGCGGTGGGGATCGGCGTCATCGTCGTGACCGGGCACCGCGGCGATGAGGTCGCGGCGGTCGCCGCGCGGGCCGGCGCTCGCGTCGCGCCGAACCCGCGACACGAGCGGGGCATGTTCTCGTCGGTGCAGGCCGGGGTGGCGGCGCTGGACCCCGGCGTCTCCCACTTCTTCCTGCTCCCGGCCGACGTGCCGCTGGTGCGGCCGGAGACGGTCGGGCGTCTCGCCCGCGAGGGAGCCACGGCGCGAGGCGCGGGCGGTACCGGCACAGCCGACGTCGTCTACCCTGCCGTGCGCGGCGACGCGGGCCACCCGCCGCTCATCGCCGCGTCTCTGCGCGACGAGATCCTCGCCGCCGAGCCGCCCGGTGGCCTGCGCGAGCTGCTCCTCTCGCACGCCGCCGGATCGGCGCTGGTCGAGGTCGACGACCCGGGCGTGCTGCTCGACGCCGACACGCCCGACGATCTCGCCCGCATCCGCGAGCGGGCGGCGGGCGAAGACCTGCCCTCGGAGGCGCGCTGCCTCGAGCTCCTCCGGGAGCGCGGCGCCTCGGACGCGATCATCGCGCACTCCCGGGCGGTGGCGGCGGTGGCGGCTGCGCTCGCCGCCGCCCTGAACGAGCGGCGCCAGTACCTTTGCGAGCCGCTCGTCGCGGCCGCCGGCCTGCTGCACGACGTGGCCAGGGACCAGCCGCGGCATGCCGAGGCGGGGGCGGACGTGCTGGAGCGCCTCGGCCATGCGCGCGTCGCCGCCGTCGTGCGCCGGCACATGGGCCTCGACGATGACGGTGACGACGTCGGCGAGGCCCAGCTCGTGTATCTGGCGGACAAGCTCGTCGAGGAGGAGCGGCTCGTCGGACTGGACGAGCGCTTCGCGGCGCGCCTCGAGCGGCTCGCCCGCTACCCGGCGGCGCTGGCCGGTGCCGAGGCCCGCAAACACGAGGCGTTGGGGGTGCTGGGCCGCGTCGAGCGGCTTCTGGGGCGGCCGGTCACCGACGTCCTGCCGCCGCGGGCGAGCGGCCGTCGTCCGCTGCGCCGCGCCGCCCGCGCCGTCAGGCGGCGGGCCGCCCGCCGTTCAGGATGCTGCGCGCGGCGATCACGCCGGCCGCCGAGGCCTGCACGAGGCCGCGGGTGATGCCGGCGCCGTCGCCGACGGCGTAGAGGTTCTTCACCGGCGTCTGCAGGCCCTCGTCGAGCTCCGGCCGCGCCGAGTAGAACTTGACCTCGACCCCGTAGAGCAGCGTGTCGCGCCCGTTGACGCCCGGGGCGAGCTTGTCCATGGCGGCGAGGAACTCGAGGATGTCGGTGAGGTGGCGGTACGGGAGCACAAAGGCGAGGTCGCCGGCCGTGGCGCCCTGCAGCGTGGGCTGCACGGTGCCGCGGCGGATGCGGTCCATGGTGCTGCGGTGACCCTGATGCAGGTCTCCCAGCCGCTGCACGATGATGTCCTCGCCGAGGAGGTTGGCCAGCCGCGCGATGCTCTTGCCGTAGGCGATGGGGTCGTCGAACGGCTCCGTGAAGTCGGTGCTCACGAGCAGCGCGAAGTTGGTGCGGTCGGTCTTGAAGTCGGCGTAGCTGTGCCCGTTCACGGTGACGACGTCGCCGTAGTTTTCGAGCGAGACGGCGCCGTAGGGGTTCATGCAGAAGGTGCGCACGGGGTCGTCAAAGCTCGGCGTGTAGTAGATGAGCTTGCTCTCGTAGAGCGCGCTGGTGAGCGGCTCCATGATCGCCGCCGAGGTCTCGACGCGCACGCCGATGTCGACCGGGTTGGTGCGCATCACGATGTGCAGCCGCTTGCACTCTTCGACCAGCCAAGCGGCGCCGTCGCGCCCGGGCGCCGCCACGACGGCGTCGGCCGTCAGCCGCGTGCCGTCCTCGAGGACGACGCCGGTGGCGCGCAGGTCGCTCTCGCCGGCGGGCTTCTCGGCGAGGATGCGCTCGACGCGGCTGTCAGTGAGCACCTCGACCTGCTTCTCGAGCTCCGCGCGCATGCGCGTGAGGATGTCATAGGAGCGCTCGGTGCCCATGTGCCGCACCGGGGATTCGACGAGGGTCATGCCGTGGAGCAGGGCCTCGCGGCGGATGCGGTCGAACTTCTTGCCGCCGCCGTGGACCTCCTCCGGCGCGCCGTACTCGAGCCAGACGCCGTCGACGTACTCGATGAGCTCGGTCAGGCGGTCCCTGCCGACGAAGCGGTCCAGCCAGCCGCCGACGTTCGGCGTCAGGGTGAGCTTGCCGTCGCTGAAGGCGCCGGCGCCGCCCCAGCCGCAGGTGATGTCGCAGGGCTCGCAACCGGCGCAGACGCCGCTCTTGCGCGCCGGGCAGCCGCGACGGCTGATGTCGGGGCCGCGCTCGATGAGGAGCACCTTGGCGCCGTTGCGGCGCACCAGCTCGAGTGCAGCGAAGATACCGGCGGGGCCGGCGCCGACGACGATCACGTCGTAGTGGGAGCGTGCAGCATCCATGGCAGACTGAGGGGGAGGTCGGTGGAAGGGCGTCAGGTAGTTCCCTTGCCGGGATGATAGCGGCGCGGCGAACGCCTGACAAACGTGACGCGTCTCGAAGACCGGAACAAGGTGCGGGCCGAACGCTCGCCCCGGGGGAGGACGGAGGACGAGATGGAGGCAAGGACGACGAGAAGGCTCGCGGCGGGCGCGGCGGTGCTGGCGCTGGCCGCGCTGGGCGCCGCGCTGCTCGTCGCCTGCGGCGGGAGTGGCGAGGCGGGCGGATCCGGCTCGGGGGCGGCGCTGCGCGTCTCGCCCGAGCCGGGCGGGACCACCACCGTCGAGGTCCGAGTCGGCGACACGGTCGTCGTGAGCCTCGACGCCAACGCGACGACCGGCTACTCGTGGTCCTTGGCCGCCGGCGACACGTTCACCATCGAGAAGAGCGAGTACGTGCCGGACGAGAACCCCGAGCAGCTGGCCGGCAAGGGCGGTACCCAGGTCGTGACGATCAGGGTGACGAAGGCGGGCGAGTCCCAGCTCACCGGCACCTACGCGCGCGCCTGGGAGACGCCGTCGCCGGACGCGCAGCCGGACCTCGTGGTCACCGTCCGGACGCTCGAGTAGGCGCGCCGCCGAGGCCGCGAGGATCGCCGCGCCGCACGGGGGCGCGCCGGCGCGGCGGGGGGCGGGAACGAGGCGGGGCGGGCGGCCGGAAGAGCCGCCCGCCCGTTCCCGTCTTGTCGCCGGGCCTCCCGGCGGGTAGCCTGCCAGCGCACATGATTTCGATGGTGAGGTGAGCATGGACGACCCGGTCCTCAGCCGGCGCAGCATCCGCAAGTACACCGAGGAGCCCGTCGACGACGCGACCGTCGAGCGACTGCTCCGGGCGGCCATGGCGGCGCCGTCGGCCGGCAACCAGCAGCCCTGGCACTTCGTCGTGCTGCGCGACCGGGAGACGCGGCGCGCGATCACGGGATTCCACCCCTACGCGCGCATGCTGCCGGACGCGCCCGTCGCCGTGCTCGTCTGCGGCGACCCGAGCTCCGGCAAGTGGCCGCAGATGTGGGAACAGGACTGCTCGGCGGCGACCGAGAACCTGCTGATCGAGGCCGAGCACCTCGGCCTGGGGGCCGTGTGGCTCGGCGTCCATCCTCTCGTGGAGCGCGTCGAGGGCGTCCGCGCCCTGCTCGGCATCCCCGACGGCATCGTCCCGTTGGCCATCGTCGCGGTCGGCTGGCCGGCGGAGCGCAAGGAGCCGGCCGACCGCTACGACGCGGCCCGCGTCCACGCCGAGCGATGGTAGGGCGGGCGGCCTGCGCCCCGGCCCGCCGCCGCCGGCCATACTGTTTGCCCCGGCCCCGCCGCGGGTACCTTTCGCATCCGACCCGTGATGCGGCGGGTGCCGCCCTCCGGCCCGGCGCCGGCGAGACAGGCTCCGCCCCACGGGTCGACATGTCGTATGCCACAGCCGGAGCAAGGGGTGAGCCGTGACAGGACCTTCCTGGGTCCCGACCATCGACGACGCAAAAGTCCGTGACGGCGCCTACGTCGCCGTCTATCCCAAAGGCCTCGGGGTGCTCCTCGCACGCATCGACGGAGATCTGTTCGCCGTCGCCAACAAGTGCGCGCACATGGGCTGCCCGCTCGAGGGCGGCAAGCTCGAGGGGCCGGTCCTCACCTGCCCGTGCCACGACTGGCGCTTCGACGTGCGCACCGGCGTCTTCCTGGACGCGCCCGAGCTCGCGATCGCGACCTACCCGGTCAAGGTCGAAGAGGGCAAGGTCCACGTCGAGATCCAGGTGGCGTGACATGAGCGACGAGATCTTCGTCTACGCTCTCAGCACCTGCCCCTGGTGCCGCAAGACCAAGAAGTGGTTCGACGACATCAACATCCCCTACGAGTGTGTCGACGTCGACACGCTGCCCGACGAGGAGCAGGACGCCGCCGCCGACAAGGCCTACGAGCTCAGCGGCGGCCGGCGCTTCCCGGTCGTCGTCATCAACGGCGAGGTCATCGTGGGCTACAGCCCGGACAAGTTCCTCGAGCACCTCAAGGGAGTGTGAGCATGGGCAGCGAAGCGCGCAAGGAATCCCTCCGCTACCTGTTCGACCGCGTGGTGCAGCCGCTCGGCTACAAGTTCTCGCCCGACGAGGAGCTCGTCGACGAGCTGCTCGAGGCGGAGGTCAAGACCGAGCAGGACCTCGGCGCGCCCTTCTGCCCCTGCCAGGGGCGGAGCGGCGTGCGCGCCGAGGACATGCAGATCTGCTGCCCGTGCATCCCGTTCCACCGCGAGCACTTCGACAAGATGAAGCGCTGCTGGTGCGGCCTCTTCGTCCATCAGGACGTGACCGACCCGGACAGCCTGCCCCAGTTCCCGCCGGACGAGGTCTGACCATGTGGCACGAAGTAGCGAAGCTCGACGACATCGCCCCCGGCGGCACGAAGTACGTGCGCGCCGGCGCGGACGACCGTGAGATCTGCCTCTGCGAGTACGACGGCTCCATCTTCGCCGTGAGCCGTCGCTGCGGCCACGAGAACGCGCCGCTCAACGAGGGCGCGCTCGAGGGCTGGATCATCACGTGCCCGCATCACAACGCCCAGTTCGACATCCGCAGCGGCACGAACCTCAGCTGGCCCATCGATCACGACATGGGTCCGCAGGAGAACATTCCCGAGCCGGTCAAGCGCTGGTTCAGGCTGCAGAAGCGCTTGGAATGGAAGACCAGGGTGCACGACCTGCACACCTACGAGGTGCGCGTGCGAGACGGCGCCATCGAAGTCGACGTGTGACCGCCACCACCCGGCCCCCCGGGGCCGTAGCACGGTAGACATCCCACTCGAGGCAAGGAGGAACGATGGCGTTCGAACTGCCGCCGCTCCCGTACGCGGACGACGCGCTGGAGCCCGACTACTCGGCGCGGACGATCAGCTTTCACTACGGGAAGCACCACAAGACGTACGTCGACACGCTGAACAAGCTGGTGGCCGGCACCGACCTCGAGGGCAAGAGCCTCGAGGACGTGATCATGGCCGTGGCCGGCAAGCCGGACAAGCAGCCGGTCTTCAACAACGCGGCACAGGTGTGGAACCACACCTTCTTCTGGAACGGCATGAAGCCGGGCGGCGGTGGCGCGCCGACGGGCCCCATCGCCGAGAAGATCGCCGCGACCTTCGGCGAGTGGGACCAGTTCGTCGAGGCCTTCAAGGCCGCCGGCGTGGGCCGCTTCGGCTCCGGCTGGGCCTGGCTCGTCGCGGATAACGGCGAGCTCAAGATCGTGAGCACGCCGAACGCCGAGATGCCGGCGGCCCCCGGCGTCACGCCGCTGCTCGTGGTCGACGTGTGGGAGCACGCCTACTACCTCGACTACCAGAACCTGCGGCCGGTCTACGTCCAGGCGTTCTTCGACAAGCTGGTCAACTGGGACTTCGCGAACGCGAACCTCGCGAACGCGAAGTAGAGAGCGCGAGCAGGGCCGGCGGGCGCGTGAACGCGCCCGCCGGCCCGTTCTGCGTACGGCGGCGGGCGACGCGCCGACGCGCTGTTTCCGCGAGGTGGGGCGGGTAGGACTCCGGCCGGCTCCGGTCGAAGTGGAGAGTGGTTCCGAAAGGCAAACGAGAGGGGCGGGAAATGATAAAGGGCTTCAAGGAGTTCATCCTGCGAGGAAACGTCATCGACCTGGCGGTCGCCTTGGTCATCGGCGCCGCGTTCGGCGCCGTGGTCACGTCGTTCGTGAACGACGTCCTGATGCAGATCATCGCTGCGATCGGCGGGCAACCCGATTTCGGCACTCTGTCGTTCAAGCTCGGCCAGGGTGTGATCAAGTACGGCGCCTTCCTCAACGCCTTGATCACGTTCCTGCTTGTCGCAGCCGCGATCTACTTCATCGTCGTCATGCCCATGAACAAGCTCGCGGAGAGGCGCGCCAAGGGCCAGGACCCGACGACGAAGGAGTGCCCGCACTGCCTCAGCGAGATCCCGGTCGGCGCGACGCGGTGCCCGCACTGCACGAGCGAGCTGGGCGCCGCCACGAGCTGACGCTCTGAGCGCGGAAGTCCCGAACGTGCCCGCGCGTCCCGGCCGGGACGCGCGCGGCTCCGGGCCCGCCGCGGCGCGCCATCGGCGCGCCGCGGCGGGCCCTCCATCTGGTATGTTCTCCCTTCGGGAACGCGCCTGAGCCGGGAGGCCAGCAGCCGGATGTCACTGCAACGACTCGACCTCGACGACCGCCAGGCGGTCATGTACTCGGAGGGCCCCGTGTGCGCGAGCACGCAGGAGCTCGTCGAGAGCGCGTCGTTCGCGCGCGTGCTCGGCCTCTACGTGGACCACCTCGAGGCGCACAACCCGCAGGCGCTCGACGAGCTCGGGCTGGGTGACGGCGCGGCTGCGGGCGCCGGCGCCGGCGCCGCCCCCGACCCGCGCCGCGCGCGCCTTCTCGACCTGCTCCGGCTCCTCGCCAACAACCCGCTCGAGCGGGTCGCGCCGACGGTCGCCGAGCCCGGCGACCTGCTCGCGCGTCGCGAGCTGCTGCACGAGTTCGTCGAGGGCCTCTACGACTTCTGGCGCCGCTGGGACCGCTTCCTCGTCGTCGGCGCCGAGGTGCCGCCGGCGCCGGGGGACAAGCGCCCGCTGCGCGGCTTCACCGAGACGGTCGAGTCGCTGGCGCGGCTGGTGCGCGCCCTGTACCGCGACGTCGCCGAGAACGTCACCGGCACGCGGCCGCGCGTGCTGCGCCAGGTCGCCGCCGGCGCCGAGGTCGGCGTGTACGCCGTGCGCCACAAGTGGCCGGCCCCCGCGCGCTACCGCGAGCTGCTCACCGGCATCCCCTTCGTCCGCGACCTGCTGCTCTACCCGCCGCTGCTGCTCGACCCGCCGACGAACACGCGCACCGGGCAGTTCACCGAGGTCGAGGAGAACCCGCTCGACGGGCTCAAGCTCGAGCGCGAGGACTGGCTCTGCTACCCGGCGCTCGTGGGGCGGACGGTCGTCTTCGTCTACTTCCACCGCCGCTTCATGGGACTGGGGCTGAGTCTCGCCAACCTGTTCGAGGTCGCCTCGGACGAGGAGATCGCCGCCGGCCCCGACGCCGTGTATCTCTACGGCGTCCCGCCGGCGGCGCTCGCCCGCTTCGGTGACCTGCCCACCGTGTTCCACGACGACCGCCGCGGCCGCCTGCTGGTGGCGGCGGTCCCGCTGGAGGACCGCTTCGGCTACTTCGGCTACCTCAAGAAGATGGTGCTCACGCTGCACAACGTCGCCGCCATGGACCGCGGCGTGATGCCGTTCCACGGCGCCTACGCGCGACTGACCCTCGACGACGGCACCCGCGCCACGGTGCTCCTCATCGGTGACACCGCGACCGGCAAGAGCGAGACGCTGGAGGCGCTGCGCGTGGCCGGCGACGGGCGCATCCGCGAGGTGCGCATCATCGCCGACGACATGGGCTCCCTCGAGGTCGGCCCCGGCGGCGAGCTGCTCGGCTTCGGCACCGAGATCGGCGCCTTCGTGCGCCTCGACGACCTGCAGCAGGGCTACGCCTTCGGTCAGCTCGACCGCTCGATCATCATGAGCCCGAACCGTGTCAACGCCCGCGTCGTGCTCCCGGTCACCACGCTCGAGGACGTGCTGCGCGGCTACCCCGTGGACCTTCTCCTGTACGCCAACAACCACGAGGCGGTCGACGACGATCACCCCGTGGTCGACCGCCTCACGGACGAGAGCGGCGGCGCTGGACGTCTTTCGTGACGGCGCCGCCATGAGCAAGGGCACGACCACCGAGGTCGGCCTCACCCACAGCTACTTCGCCAACCCGTTCGGCCCGGCCCAGCGCCGGGAGCAGCACGAGGCGCTGGCCGCCGCGACGTTCGCGGCGGCGTTCCGGGCCGGCGTGTTCGTCGGGCAGCTGCGCACGCAGCTGGGGCTGCCCGGCAGGGAGTCCGCCGGCCCCCGCGCCGCCGCCGAAGCCCTCCTCGACCTCATCGCCTCGAAAGGAGCGAGCCGATCATGACGACGCTGTACGAGTCCAACGAGACCGCCTGGAACCTCCTCAGCCGCGGCAAGGTGCGCGACGTCTACGAGTACGCGCCCAACCAGATACTCATCGTCACCAGCGACCGGCTCTCGGCCTTCGACGTCGTCCTGCCGACGCCGATCTCGGACAAGGGCGTCGTTCTCACGCAGATCGCCAACTTCTGGTTCGAGCAGACCGACCGGATCATCCCCAACCACCTCGTCGACCCCGACCCCTTCAGCACCGACGCGGGACGCAGGCATCTCGCCGGCCGCTCGATCGTGGTGCACAAGGCCGAGGCGCTGCCCGT
This sequence comes from uncultured Thermoleophilia bacterium, assembly GCA_963717965.1. Lineage (GTDB taxonomy): Bacteria > Actinomycetota > Thermoleophilia > UBA2241 > UBA2241 > CAIXSE01. Next base: position 73,263 of record CAVQXS010000001.1, read on the forward strand.
CGAGGCGATCGTGCGCGGCTACCTGACCGGCTCCGGGCGCAAGGATTACGAGAAGACCGGCGCCGTCTGCGGCATCGGGCTGCCGGCCGGCCTCGTCGAAGCGAGCCGGCTGCCCGAGCCGATCTACACGCCGTCGACCAAGGCGGCGATCGGCGACCACGACGAGAACATCTCCTTCGACACGACCGTCGATCTCATCGGCAGGGAGATGGCGGAGAAGGTCCGCGATGTCGCCCTCGAGCTGTACCGGTTCGGCGCCGGGTACGCGCTCGAGCGCGGCATCATCATCGCCGACACCAAGTTCGAGTTCGGCGTGCTCGACGGCGACCTCATCCTCATCGACGAGATCATGACGCCGGACTCCTCGCGCTTCTGGCCGGCCGACGGCTACGAGGCCGGCAAGAGCCAGCCGAGCTACGACAAGCAGTACGTGCGCGACTACCTCGAGACGCTCGACTGGGACAAGACGGCGCCCGGTCCCGAGCTGCCGCCCGAGGTGGCCGCCAGGACCTCCGAGAAGTACCTGGAGGCCTGGCGCCGCCTGACGAAGTCGTGAGCCGGGACCCCTTCCGCCGCCCCGTCCCCGACATCCCGCAGGCGGCGCTCTACTGGGACCGGCGGTACGCGGCCGACGGGCGCATCTGGGGCGACGGGCCCAGCGAGCTGGCTCGCCTCGCCGTCGCCCGCCTGCGCCCGTACGCGTCGCCGGAGCTCTCGATCCTCGACGTCGGCTGCGCCTACGGCCGCGACACGCGCTACCTCGCGGCCGAGCTCGGCTGCCGGGCGCTCGGCCTCGACCCGTCGCCCGCGGCGATCGCCGCGGCGCGCAAGGCGCGCTCGGCCGGCCTCGAGGTGGAGTACGTGGCCGGCGACCTCGGGTCGCTCGCGAGCGACCCGGACCACGCCGGCCCCTACGACGTCGTCTTCGTCTGCAACGTCTACCACCTGCTGGGGCCGATCGGCCGCCGGGAGTTCGCGGCGGCGCTCGCCGCCGTTGTGCAGCCCGGCGGCCTCCTCTTCCTGAGCA
>CAVQXS010000002.1:0-161471 GCA_963717965.1 uncultured Thermoleophilia bacterium
GATTCGAACCCTCGAGACGCCTAAGGACGTCTAACGGTTTTCGAGACCGCCGCATTCAACCGCTCTGCCACCTCTCCGCGAGGCGATTCTCAGGGTCGCGGGCCGACGTGCCGGCCTCGCCGCGGGCCCGCCGCCGGCCCCGGGAGGGGGTGATGGCGGAGAGGGAGGGATTCGAACCCTCGAGGCAGGTAACCCCGCCCACGCGATTTCCAGTCGCGCTCCTTAAGCCAACTCGGACACCTCTCCGTGGTGCCTCGCGGCGTGCGCCCTGAGAGCGGACGAACAGTATACGACAGGGCGCGGGGAGGAGGTACCGCCCGCGGCCCCGCGCCGCCGGCTCACTTCTTCGCCGCGAGGTCGGCCAGGAAGAGCGCCTCCGCGAGCACGCAGCGCTCCAGCTCGCCGAGGTCGACGCTCTCGTTGGGGGCGTGGATCGCGCAGCGGGGCTCCTCGGGACCCCAGAGGATGATCTCGGCCGCCGGGAGCGCCTCCAGGAAGGTCGCGACGAGGGGGATGGAGCCCCCCTCGCCGTCGTGGACGACCGGCGCGTCGTAGGCGGCGGCCATCGCCGCCGTCGCCGCCGCGTAGGCCGGCCCGTCGGTCCTGGCGAGGAAGCCCTCCCCGACGGTCCCCGGCGTCACCGTGACGCGCACCTGCCACGGCGCCACCGCCTCGAGGTGGCGCCGGACGGCGGCCAGGGCGCTCGCCGGGTCCTGCCCGGGCGCGAGACGCACGCTGACGCGCGCCCGTGCCCTCGGGACCAGCGCGTTCAGGGCGCCGTCCACGGCGGGGGCGTCGATGCCGATCACGTTGATCGACGGCCGGGTGTAGAGCCGCTCGGCGATGCTGCCGCCGCCGATGAGGCCGACGCCGGGCAGCACGCCGGCGTCGGCGCGGTAGGCGTCCTCGGCGTAGTCGGCGCCGTCGTAGGCGAGCGCCTCGAGCCCGGCGACGGCGACGTCGCCGGCCTCGTCGTGCAGGGTCGCGATCATGCGGCAGAGGGCGACGAGCGCGTCCGGGGCCGGGCCGCCGAACTTGCCGCTGTGCACGGCGCCCTCCAGGGTCTCCACCTCCACGTCGCAGGCGGCCATGCCGCGCAGCGAGGTCGTCAGCGTGGGCACGCCGAGGGCGAAGTTGCCGAGGTCGGCGATCACGACCACGTCCGCCCGGAGCAGCTCGGCGTGGGCGCGCACGAAGTCCTCGATGCCGCCCCCGCCGCACTCCTCGCTGCCCTCGACGAGCACCTTGACGCCGACGGGGGAGTCCTCGCCGAGGGCGAGGAGCGCGCCGGCGTGCATGACGATGCCGCTCTTGTCGTCGGCGGCGCCGCGGCCGTACAGGCGGCCGTCCCGTTCCGTCGGTTCGAACGGCGGGCTCGTCCACAGCGACTCGTCGCCCGCCGGCTGCACGTCGTAGTGTCCGTACAGCAGGACGGTGGGCGCGCCCGGCTGCGCCGGGCGCTGCCCGAACACCGCCTGGGGCGACTGCGGCACGTCCAGCAGGCGCACCTCGGGCAGGCCGGCGTCCCTGAGGAGCTGCGCGACCGCCGCGCCGGCCTGCCGCAGCGGCTCGTCCGGGAAGCCGGGGAAGGCGATGCTCGGCAACCGCACCAGCCGCTCGAGGTCGGTCCGCAGGCGGGGCATCAGGGACTTCGTCTTCGCGCAGTCGGCGGTCCGGCAGCTCGTCGGCGGTCATCGGCAGCTCCTCGTCGGTGGGGTCAGCTCCCCCGGCGGCGCTCCACGGCCGCCTGGAGGGTCAGTGTGGTCGTGCCGGCCAGCAGCAGCATGGCCAGGTTGACGGCGAGCACGGCGAGCGCGCCCAGCGCGCCGCGCCACTCGCCCAGCCCGGCGGCGACGCCCATGTAGGCGGCCGCCGGGATCGTCGTCACCGAGATCGCGACGCCGACGGCGAAGCTGGCGCGCGTCTCGAAGCTGAGCATGGCGGCGACCCCGGCGGCGAGGGCCACGCACACGGTCGCGACGCTCACGTGAGCGAGGTTGTAGACGACGCCGCCGTAGATGTCCGCGTCCGCGGCGACCGTGCCGAAGGCGCGCAGGAGGAGCGTCACCAGCCAGGCCGTCGCCACGGCGGTGACGAGGCCGGGCACGAGCGTGCCGAGCGCCCGGCCGAACAGCCGCCGCCGTCGCGCCACGATGGCCACCGCCGCGGCCGTGAGCGGCAGCAGGTCCGGGCTCGCGGCCATCGCGCCGACGATGAGCACGGCGCTGTGCTCGAGCACGCCGAACGCGGCGATGACGCCGGCCACGGCCATGTAGGCGAGGTAGCTGGGGCGCAGGCCGACGGACTCGAGCGCCTCGTCGCTCACCTCCGTCCAGACGAGCGCGTCGCTCCTGTCCGCGACCTCGGTGCCGGCGCCCTCGGCGGTGAAGGGGCGGGCGACCTCGACGCGGGAGATGGAGAGGTCCCTCGCGTCCACCCCGAGCGCGGTGAGGTCGCGCGAGGGCGTCGTCGGCGGCGGAGTCGTCGAGCTCCGCGGTGATCAGCGCGGCGCCGGAGTCGGCGGTGACGCCGGAGAGGACGATGTGCCGCGCGCCCTCCCGCTCGCGCAAGGCGCGCGTGACGTACTCGACCTGCTCGGGGGGGACGTAGGCGCGGAGGTGGAACACGACCTAGCGCCGCGCCTGGAAGAACTCACGCAGCAGCGCCGCCGACTCGTCCGCGAGCACGCCGCTCGTGATCTCGAGGCAGTGGTTGAGGCGCTCGTCCTGGCAGACGTTGTAGAGCGTGCCGGCGGCGCCCGCCTTCTCGTCGGTGGCGCCGTACACGAGGCGCGGCATGCGCGCCTGCACGATCGCGCCGGCGCACATCGGGCACGGCTCGAGGGTGACGTAGAGGACGGTGTTGAGGAGGCGCCAGCTGCCCATGTGCGCCGCGGCCTCCTCGATGGCGATCATCTCCGCGTGGGCGACCGGGCTCTTGCGCAGCTCGCGCTCGTTGCCGGCGGCGGCGATCACGGCGTTGTCGAGCACGACGACGGCGCCGATGGGGACGTCCCCGTGCGTCGCCGCCCGCTCCGCCTCGCGCAGCGCCAGGCGCATGAAGTACTGATCCCGGAAGAAGGTGCGCGTCGCTCATGGCCGCATCATCCCCCAATGCGGGGTGTGTGAGAACCTCGCCGTGTGGGAAGAACGACCGTGATTGTTGTACACGCAAGTAGTTGGGTCGGCGGTCCGAGCCGCCCCGGCCCGCACTGGAGGTATCCACCATGGCAGCAGCGACCGTAAACGAAGGCACCACCCGCACCGACACCGGCGTCGAGTTCCCCACCGCCGGGACCTGGGCGCTCGACCCGGCCCACACCAGCGTCGAGTTCCAGGCCAAGCACCTCATGGTCGCCAAGGTGAAGGGCCGCTTCGCCGGGCCCGAGGGGACCCTCGTCATCGCCGACGACCCGTCGCAGTCAAGGGCGGAGGTCCGCATCGACGCGAGGACGATCGACACCGGCGTGCAGCAGCGCGACGACCACCTGCGCTCGCCCGACTTCCTCGATGTCGACGCGTACCCCGAGCTCAGCTTCCTCTCCAGCTCGTTCGTGCACGAAGGCGGGAGCGACTGGTCCCTCGAGGGCGAGCTCACGATCCACGGCGTGACCCGCCCGGTGACGCTCGAGACGGAGTACAACGGCCAGACGACCGACCCGTGGGGCGGCACGCGCGCCTTCTTCTCGGCCGAGACGAGGATCGAGCGCGAGGACTGGGGCCTCACGTGGAACCAGGCGCTCGAGTCCGGCGGGTGGCTCGTCGGCAAGGAGATCAGGATCGCCATCGAGGTCGAGGCCGTGCTCCGGCAGGACTGAAGCGGCGGCTCGCGGAGGGCGGCGGGGGAGGCCGGCAGGGCCGCCCCCGCCGCCCTTCCGTCGCTCAGCCGGGTCACTCACCCGGCGGCGCGCGGTATAGTAGCGCTGACCGTGACCACCACTCGCGCGCGAGGTGAATCCGCCCGATGGACAACTTCACTCTCTACCTCGTCTGCTTCATCATCCCGCTCGTCATCGGCTTGGCCGTCCAGGGCTGGCTCAAGAGCACCTTCGCCAGGAACAGCAAGATAGCGGTCGCCAGCGGCAAGACCGGCGCCGACGTCGCCCGTGAGATCCTCGACCGCAACGGCCTCCAGGGCGTGCCGGTGAATCCATCGAAGGCCGGCCCGCTCAGCGACCACTACGACCCGCGCACGCGCGGGGTGTTCCTCTCCGAGCCGGTGTTCGCCGGCAGGTCCATCGCCGCCACCGCCGTGGCGGCGCACGAGGTGGGCCATGCGATCCAGCACGCCAAGGGCTACGTGCCGATGACGGTCCGCTCGGCCATCTGGCCGGTCGCCGCCTTCGGCTCGCGGGCGTGGTTCATGATCCTGATCCTCGGGGTGATCTTTCAGGCGTTCGGGCTCGTCCAGATCGCGCTCGTCGTCTTCGCCGCGGTGATCATCTTCCAGCTGGTGACGCTGCCGGTCGAGTTCAACGCCTCGCGTCGGGCACTGGCGCAGATCAGTGAGTACCGGCTGGTGACGGAGACGGAGGCGGTCGGCGCACGCAAGACGCTCACGGCCGCCGCCATGACCTACGTCGCCGGCGCGCTGGCGTCGATCGCCCAGCTCATGTACTTCCTGGCGATCTTCGGCCGGAACTGAGGCGCGGGCCGGGCTGGCGGAGGCGCGGGGCCGGGCTGGGGAGGCCTGGGCCGGGCTAAGGCCCCGGCACGTAGCGCGGCACGAACTGCGCCACGACGACGGGCTCCCGCCCGACGTAGACCACGGTGACCTTCTTGCGCGGCACGCGATTCTCGCCGTCGTAGCTCAGGGTGCCGGTGATGCCGGGGAAGCTGCGCGTCGCCTGGATGGCGTCGCGGACCTTGGCCGGTTTCACGGAGTCGGCGCGCGCGACGGCCGCCGCGACGAGACCGACGGCGTCGTAACCGAGGCAGGCGAACGCGTTCTGGGGAGGCCGCCCGTAGGCCGCCTCGAAGGACGCGCGGAAGCGGCGCACCGCGGGGCTCGCCGAGTTCATGCCGACGGCGGCGTGGGTCGTGTAGTAGACGCCGCCGCCGGTGTCCTTCGCGGCGGCGACCAGCGCGCTCGAGTCGAAGCTGTCGCCGCCCAGGATGGGCTGGAGATAGCCGGCGGCGCGCAGGCTGCGCACGAGCGGCCCCGCGGCCTCGGGGCCGGCGGCGACGAAGAGCACGTCGGCATCCTCCGCTCCGCCGGTGCGGCGCAGCAGGGCGACGACGTGGTCGGCGTCGCCGAACTCCTCTGAGGCGAGCACCGTGCCGCCCTGCACGCGGAACGACTTCTCGAAGTACTTCGCCAGCAGGCGCGTGTAGTCCATCTCGCGGTCGTAGACGACGGCGGCCGTGCGCGCGCCGAGCCGTTCGGCCGCGTACTGGGCGCCCGCCGCTGCCTGGGCGTTGTCGCCGAAGCAGGCCAGGAAGAGCCAGTCGGGCACCTGTTCGGTGAGCCGCGGCGACGTCGCGCCGCTGGTCACGAAGGGCACGCCGGCGCGCGCCGCGATCGGCGCGGCAGCCAGGACCTGATCGGTGTCCGAGAGTCCCACGATCGCGGAGACGCCTGAGGCCACGAGGCCGGCGGCCGCCCGTTTCACTTCATCGGCGTCGGTCTGGCCGTCGCGCTCCAAGAGCTCGACGCGACGGCCCATCAGCCCGCCGCTGGCGTTGATGCGGTCGACCGCCAGCCGGGCGCCGTCGAGTGACGGGGCGTCGAGCCAGGACTGGTCGCCGGTGAGGTTGTAGATCGCGCCGATGCGCACGGGGGGCGGCGTGGACGAGGCCGCCGTGGCCGCGCCGCCGCAGGCGGCGAGCACGGCGGCGAGGGAGACGACGAGCGCGGACGCTGCCGCCGCGCGCACGAATGCCGAGGTCGTTCCGCGTGTCCTCTCGCGCATCATGGATCGCTCCCCATGGTAGAGCAGTGGCGCGGGAGCTTCATCCCGGCTGCTGAGGGTCGTGCTGCTGGCGGGCGCCATCACCCTGGTCTTCGTCGCCGTCATCGCGGGCATCTTCGCGGTCGCGGCGCGGGAGGATACTCGACGAGGAGCGTCGTGGTGCAGCGATCATCTCGGCATCACTTGCGGCACCGAGTTCGGTACCGGGTAGGGTCGAGTTCGGTACCGCTTCCGGCATCGAGCTCGACCCTACGCGGCATCGACTTCGGCACCACGAACGGTACCACCAGCCACGAGGATGATCTGGCCGTCCCCGGCCTCCGGTGACGGCGTGAGAGCCGGCCACGCGGCCGTTGTCTGTGCTGGCAACGGCGACGACGGGGCGTGGCGCTGGAACCCTTTGCGGCGGCACGCCACAGCACGGCTCGCGGGCGACGGTAGCCGGTCGCAGAAGAGGCCCGCCGCCCTCACGGGCGGCGGGCCTCTGCGACGGTAAGCAGCCCATCCTGGACTGCGTCCTGTCAGGGCGCTATTGCCTGGAGCGATCCGGCAGCACCAGCAGGAGGATGATCGTTATCAGCGGCAAGAAGAGCGCCAGGATCACCCAGAGGAACGGGCTGCGACCCTTGCTGGCGGCGAGGGCGAACGTGAAGTAGATGAAGATCACCCACAGGAAGACGAAGATCATCCACCAGAACCATGCCAACGCCGCGACGAGTACTGCGAGCATTCAGACCCTCCCCGATAACCCACTGCCATGACGGATGACACATCATCACACCGGTCGCCGTTCTGGCAAGGGCCGTTGCCACGCTGGGCGACGGCAACGGCTTTGTGCGGCCTCTCTTCGGGCCTAGGCTGTGACTGCGGCCCTGCCTGATGACTCGCCTGGCTTGCCTGGCGACACGTCTCTGCCCTCCAAGCTTGGACGGTGGCGGGGCCGCTTCTGCGTCGCCAGCAGCGGCGACGCCCGTACCCGTGTCACAGAGCTAAAGGGGACGGCGCGACGCACCGACAACAGGAGGTACAGCTGACGGATGGCGCTAGGAGCGGCGAAGAGGTCCGGCTCGTCTGTCCCCTTCTGAAGCTGCAACCGATCAGGTGCCCTCGCAACGGCCCCGCCCGCGGGGCCGTTTGCGTGGTGCTATGGTTGATGTCGGAACCTGAGCACCGCGCCGGCAGCTGCATAGCCCGGCGCCCCCGGCCGCCCTTCCATGGGCGGCCGCCGTGGTTCTCACCCCCCGAGCGCCGCCGCAGTCATCTCGGCTCCCATGAGCAGGACGAGGAGCAGCGTCGAGACCCAGACCGCCCACGAGCGTTCGTGATACCAGATCAGCGCCACGGCACCCGTGATGATCATTGCGCACGCAGCCCCGACGACGATCGGCAGGACGACATTGACGGAGCCGATCGTGAGCGAGAAGTCGTTGCCGGTGGCGTCGAAGATGATGCTCGCGACGAAGGCTACGAGCAGCCCCAGAAACAGACCAGCCGATACGCGACCGAGCAACGTCGCCGGCAACGCGAAGAAGTGGCTCCTCTTGGCCTCATCGTGCTCAGGCCGTGCGTCGTGCTCGGCGAACTGGGCGCCGTGGGCCTCGACCCACTCCGGTACCACGCCCGTCTGCGGGTCGGCGCCGCAGTTCTGGCACCCCGCAGCGTCGGCGTTCACCTGCATGCCGCAGTTCGGACAAGCGATCATCTCCATGGCGACCTCCCCTCTTCCAGTGATCCCGGCTCCGTGCGGGCTCCAAGAACCGCGAAGACCGGCCCATCGGGCCGGTCTCACCAGTGGCTCCCCGCCGGACTGCGGTGGCCGCACTCGTACGCCGACGGATCAACGCTCCCCAACTCTGACTATTCCCGCCTGACGCGCCCTTGTCTTCACCGGAATCCGGTGATTCTTGGGCGACTCTGATGGTGACCGAGCGCGACCGAATGACGGAGGGCAGATCTCATCGTTCGCTGGGCGCAGTCCCGGAGACGGTGGCCGGTCGTCAGCAACGGTCGGGCAATGCGGGCGACCCAGAGCGCGACAAGACAGCCAGGCTGTGCGTGTGGGCGAAGTCCCCGAAACGGCAGCCGGTCGCTAAAGGGGCCCGCCGCCCACGGACGGCGGGCCTCCTTCAGGCGTTGATGGTCGAGCGCCCTCAGTGCCTGTAGCTGATGTTGACCTCGTGGGTCGCTGCCAGGTTGCCGCTCTCACCGCTGAGCGTCCAGCTGATCTCGTCAGGCAGAAGGGCCGTCCCCGTGACGGTCGCGTCCCTCATGCGCCCCCAGGAGATGATCGTGAAGGGCAGCCCGGTGTCCTCGTCGATCAGCGTGGAGCGCTGCCGGTCGGCGCTGATCGGGCCGGTACCGACCCAGCCGAGCTTCACCGTCGCGTTCCCCCACGGCGTGCCGGCCTCATCGGGCGGGTCGGCCTGGACGTCGAACGTGCCTCATCGGCACGGTCGCCGTCAGCGTCGCGAGGCGGAGGGCGCCGCCGGTGGCCCTGAAGGCAGGCGCGCTGAGGCCGGTCATCTCCCGCGGCCATGAAGGAAAGCTGACTGTCCTCGGCCTCCCCCGTGTAGATGAGATACCAGACCTCGCAGGCCGAGCCCCGGCCCAGGTCGGCTGCCTGGACGAGGAGCGCCGCGGTCGACCCGTCGCCCAGATCCTGGGTCGCGTAGACGACCGCTGAGGCAAGGCGCGGGATACGCCGCCGCTCTCGGCCAGGCCGCCGCGGGCAGAACCAGCACCAGCGCGACGACCAGGGTCACGATCACCAGCGAACGTCTCATGGCTCCCTCCCTCACTTGCCCCTTGGCTCCCGGGCGCCGGCCCCGAGAAGCACGAAGACCGGCCCTCAGGCCGGTTTCACCAGTGGCTCCCCGCCGGTGTCTGGTGGCCGCATACATGCCGCCGGCGGATCACAGCCTCCTGTGCGCTGCTGTCTGTCTCGGGAGTCCCGTATGCACGGCGCATTCCCGCTTGCCGAAGGCTTCGCGCCGTTGGGTGCCCGTCGTCCTCGTGGTGATCGTCGATCCGCCCGGACACATCGACCCGCTGCTGACGGACGCCGGGTGGTCAACCTGTGGCGCCTTCCCGGGGTGGCCGGGGATTCCCCTGGATATCTCGGCAGGCGATTTCGACCATGCGCAGCCGCACGACGGCGACCACGGCCCGGGGTACAAGGCGCGCTGACTGCAGAACGCCTGCTTTCGCGTGCCTTCAGCGAAAGAGACCCCGGCACAGGCTGAGGTCTCTGTACGTACAAGGGGCGATTAGCGGGGGAAGAGATGGTGCGCACGGCAGGACTCGAACCTGCGGCCTTCGGTTCCGTAGTTCTCGAAATGCCGTCCAGCGCTGTCTCGCTGGGATAGCACTTATCTCAGAAATACCTGCTCACGCTCGTGAGTCCGGTAACTCCTGTCTCGCTGGAATATGAGTCGGTAAACCGCGTCATGCGGTCAGAAATGCGGACAGGAGAGATGCCCGCTGCCCTCACGGGTGGCGGGCCTCTCCGCAAGGCGAGCAGCCCGGACCCGGCCACCGGGTGTCCGGGCCGCTCCCCTCCCGGCCTGCTAGAGCCCGACGTGCTCGGGTGCTGCTTCCGGCGTTGCTTCCCAGATCAGTACACCCGGAAGGTGGGCCAGGGGCCTTTCGTCCAGCGCGTCACAACGCCTCTGTGGGCTGCAGTAGCCGGGATCCTGGCGTCCACACGGTACGCGCCGCGGCTCTTCGGCGTGAACTTCCAGCCATAGGTGCCGGTCGCGCTGATGGCGCGCTTCACCGTGATTCGCGTCACCCATCTGTGGTCGATGCGCTTCTGGACGCGGATGGTGACCTTGCCTCCCAGGTCAGCCGGTGCCACGGTGCCGCCAACCCTGAGGGTGCGGCCGAGCTTGACGCTCGCCGGCGTAATCGGCCCGACGTCGAACCCCCGGATCATGATCGTCAGTTCCGGTGTCGGCAGCAGCGTCGTCTTCTTCGGCATGAAGATGCTAGTACCGCCACCGCTGAGTGTGGCGACATGGCCCTCGGCGATGGCACGGTAGGTCGCGAAGGGCGGCGGTGAGGCCACCGTGAAGGTGAAGCCGCCCTTGGCGCCGGTGGTCACCTGCGTCAGGTCGGTGAACGCGGTCGCGCCCCACAGCCGCTGCTGCAGGTAGACGACCACGTCAGGGTGACCAATGAGGACCATCGGAGTAGCGAAGCCGACCCGGCCGCCTAGCTTGTAGTCTGCATCGGAAGAACGTCCCCGGAGACGGACAAACGATTCCCGAGCTGCACTCGGATGGGGCACCGTCCAGTCGACGTGGCAGACGGTGCAGTCGGTCACGCTGGCCACGAAGGGCGCGTGCGCCGCCACGGCCGTCGGCGGCACCGCGGTGTGGCAGCTGCAGCCGTCTGCAGCCAACGCTGGCGCAGCCCAGATTCCGAGTGTGGCAACGGCCATACACAGGACGATTACCAGAACGATCTTGCGTTTCATGTATGTCACCTCCCTTCTGTCTCCACGGGAACACAGGTGAGCGGCTTTGTCATCACCGGAATCCGGTGATTTGTGGGTGCCGGTGAACGTGACAGATCGCAGTCGGTGTTCAGTGCGGTGGGCGCAGTCCCCGAAACGGTGGCCGGTCACTTGGAGGGCGGCTGCACCGGGACGCCGGAGAGGTAGCCGCCCTCCCGCGCCTCTCGTGGTCAGTCGCTCGGAGCGGCGTCGGCGTCGAACAGCGGCTACGTGTTCACGCGCGAGGACGGGCTGCCCTACCATCCCGACCGGATCACGAAGTTGTTCGCGATCGCGCAGAGGGGTGTGGCGGTGCCGCACATCCGCCTGCATGACCCGCGTCACACCCACGCCAGCCACCTGCTCAAGGCCGGTGTCCATCCGAAAGTCGTGCAGGAGCGTCTCGGGCACGCCTCCATCGGCGTCACCATGGACCGCCACTCGCACCTCATGCCGGGGATGCAGGAAGAGGCTGCCGCCAAGATCGGCGTGCTGCTCTCGTGACCGCCCCCGTGATCACGCCCGATGCGGTCAGAGATGCGGTCAGCGGCCGCTTCCGATCGGTTGCCGAAAGCCGATGCGGTCAAAATGCGGTCATTTGGCCGTTTTCGGGCTGTGCGCACGCACCACGCCAGAAGCAGAAAGCGGGGATTAGCAGGGAGTTAAGTGGTGCGCACGGCAGGACTCGAACCTGCGGCCTTCGGTTCCGTAGACCGACGCTCTGATCCAACTGAGCTACGTGCGCACGCGGACCGAGAGTATACCCCGAAACCCCGGGGCGGGGAAACGTGCGTTGGGTGGCGAGCTCCCTGGGGGGCGGCGTTCAGCCGGCGGGGAAGGGGAGCCGCGCGACGAGCTCGTCGTCCTCGCGCTCGCCGGTCTCGACGAAGCCGAGCGCGCGATAGAGGGAGCGGGCCGCGGCGTTCTCCTCGGCGTAGCTGAGGGCCGCCGAGGCACAGCCCTGCTCGCGGCGCAGCCGCTCTAGCAGGGCGAGCACGGCGGCCCGCCCGTACCCGCGGCGCTGGTGCTCGCGGCCGATCACCAGGCCGCCGATCCAGCCGCTCTTGTCCTCGGGGTCGACGGCCCACATCGCGAAGCCGACGACCTCGCCCCCGGCGGTGACGGCGAGCGGGCGCCACAGGCCGCCGTAGTGGCACAGGCAGAGGTAGCGGGCGACGGGGGCGACGAACGCGCGCTGCTCCTCGGAGACCTCGAGGTCGGCGCAGTCGCGCCAGTTCTCGGCGGTGACGTCGGTGAGCTCGACGGTGACGGTCAAGGGGCTCCCCTGAGTCGCAGAAGACTGGCGGAGAAGCCGGGATTCGAACCCGGGAAGGAGTTTGACACCCCTTAACCGCTTAGCAGGCGGTTGCCTTCAGCCACTCGGCCACTTCTCCGCGCGGGCGCCTAGTGTACCCCATGACCCGCGCCTGCGTGAACCGCCGCGGCGGCCCTGAACGCCGCCCGCGTGCGAGCCCGCCGGGCTCGCCGGCGCGGCTCGAGCAGGTATCATTGCCGCGGGCGGGCGGGGCCCGCGAAGGGGAGCGAACGGAGGCAAGCGTGGCAATCGCCGGGATCGAACCAGCAGTCGTCGCCGAGGTCGAGCGCGAGACCAGCGAGCTTCTCAGTGAGCTCATCCGGATCGACACCAGCAACCCGCCCGGTGACGAGACCAGGGTCGCCGAGTTCATGGCCGCCTGGTTCGCCGCCCGCGGCCTGCAGGGTGAGGTCGTCGGCGAACCCGCGGAGCGGCGCAGCTTCGTGCTCCGCCTCGAGGGTCGCCGCCCCGGCACCATCCTGCTGCTCCTCGCCCACGAGGACGTCGTCCCGGCGAGCGCCGAGGACTGGCAGGTGCCGCCCTTCTCCGGCCTCGTCAAGGACGGCTACGTCTGGGGCCGCGGCGCCGTCGACATCAAGAACCTGGTCGCCGCCCACGCGGTGGCCACGGCGCGCGTCGCCGCGTCCGGGGCCGACTTCGCGGGTACGCTCGTCTACGCCTGCACCGCCGACGAGGAGGAGGGTTCGGTCGGCGGCGCCCGCTGGCTCGTCGAGCACCGCCCCGACCTGGTGCGCACCGACTACGTGATCAACGAGGGCGGCGGGCAGTTCCTCGAGCGGGGCGGCAGGCGCGTCTACCTCATCGAGAACGGCGAGAAGGGCACGGCGCAGTTCCGCGTGATCGTGCGCGGCGAGGCGGGCCACGCCTCGGTGCCGCTGCGCAGCGGCAACGCCGTCGTCGGCGCCGCCCGCGTCATCGACGCGCTCGTCGCGCACAAGCTGCCGGTGGTCATCGACCCCTCTTCGGGGGAGCTCGTGCGCCTGCTCGTCGACTCTCCCGCGTTGCGGGAGCGGCTGCGCGACCCGGCCAGGGCGCGCGAGGCGCTCGCGGAGCTCGCGCGCCGCGACGTCCAGCTCGCCGACCTCATCGAGCCGCTCTACGGCTTCGCCTTCTCGCCGACCATCGTGAGCAGCAACAGCGTCGCCGTGAACGTCTTCCCGACGCGCGCCGAGGTGAGCGTCGACTGCCGCATGCTCGCCGGCCGCCGGGAGGACGAGGTCGCCCTCGAGGTGCGCACGGCGCTGGACGGCGTCGACGCCGACTGGGAGATGGAGTGGGTTGGGCCCGTCGTGCGCGGCAACTCGTCGCCGTACCCGACGCGGCTCTCGGAGGCGATCCTCACGACGCTCGAGCGGCACGTCCCCGGCGCCCTGCTCGCCAGCAGTCACTCGGTCGGCTTCACCGACTCCAACTGGTTCCGCGCCGCCTACCCGGACACCGTGGCCTACAACTTCGCCCCGCACCTCATCGAGGGCTACGACGAGGTCACCCCGCGCTACCACAACAAGGACGAGCGCATCCTCGTCCGCGACCTCGCCTTCCAGGCGCTGTTCGCGGAGCGGGTCGCGCTCGAGGTGCTCAGGTGAGCGGCAAGCCGCACCTGCTGCTGGCGATCGGGGCCACGCTCGACCTCTTCGTGGCCGTGCTGCTCTACGCGCTCGGCGTCACGCCGCTCGCGGTGTTCATGGCCGTCGTGGCCGTGGCGAGCTACGTCCTCGCGGCCGTCCTCTGGCGGCGAACGCGGTAGACGCGCGGCGCGGGCACGCCGGCGCACGTCGCCGCGGCGGCGGCGAGCGACCCGCGCTCAGGCGACCGGCCAGTCCACCTCGGTCAGCAGTTCGCTCTCGGCCACCTCGCCGGGATCGTTGAGGTAGATCTCGCGCACCATCCCGGCCGGCCGGCAGCCGTTGTCGGTCATCCACTTCTGCAGCGCCGTGTAGGCCTTGCCGATCTCGCGGTAGGGGCCCGCGTGCACGGTGGTCGCGACCCTGCCGCCGGGGATCTCCTCCACGTCTACGCCGTCGCCGCCCGTCGCGCCCGGGACCACGGGCATGCAGATGACGGCCTCGAACTCGTCGTCGCAGACCTCCGGGTACATGATGAAGGGCGGGCCGGCCCACTGGGCGCCGGTCTTCGCGGCGTGCTCCATGAGCACGCCGAACCCGGCGCCGATCTTCTCGCCGATCGTCGGCATGGTCACGCGCATGCGGTGGGTGAGCGCCAGCTGGGGCGCCAGTTGCTTCTCGCTGATCTCGTAGTCCATGTGTCCTCCTCCTCAGCCAGCTCAGTCCCCGGCGGCCCCGTGGATGCGGCCGCTGGCATCGCCGTGGCAGGCGCTGCAGCGCTTGATGAAGGTCGCAAGACCCTGCAGCTGCAGCGGCACCTGGTTGTCGATCGACTTGGTCGACCGCCACTCGGCGTGCGGGCTCCCGTGACATGACTCGCACTGGATGAGCCCGCCGTTCATGCCCTCGGGGCCGTTTGCCAGGTACGAGTTGCGGTAGAGCTTCCCCGGGTTCTCGGCGTAGGTGGCGCCGTGGCAGCCGCCGCAGGTCGGCTCCTGCAGCCAGGCCTCACGGTTCTGGGGCGGGCCCTGGCTGTCCGCGACCGCCGCCATGTCGCCGTGGCAGCCGGCGCTCGTGCAGGTGAACCCCGCCTGCGCCATGCGGCCGCGCAGGCACTTGGTCTGGGCGCCGGGGTGGCACGCGTAGCACGGGGTCCCGAGGGCGGCGACCGCGGGCACGTCCATCTTGTCGGCGTGGGCGCCGTGGATCGCCTGCGAGAGCGGCGGCAGGCCGGGCGCGCCGGCGGCGCCGAGCGCGTTGTCCTTGTGACATGCGCTGCAGGCGTGGCGCGTGCCGGCCTGCAGGTCCGCGTAGAGCGTGGTGCCGTTGGCGGCGTCGTGCGCCTGCAGGATGTTGCCGCCGGTGTCCGCCGGTCCGTGACAGAGGTCGCAGCGCATCTCGTCCGAGACGGGCACGACCACCTTGGGCTGGACGGCGATCAGCTTGCCGGTGCGCGCGTTGCGCACCGTGACGCGGGCGACCTGCAACGGGTTGAAGGAGAGGTCGTCGGTGTACGGCGTGATGGGGATGGCGGTCGCCTGCCAGTACCGCTTGCCGGGGGCGAGCTTCATGCGCCCGCTGAGGCGGCTGCCGGTGATGCCGACGTTGGGCCTGAGACCCACGAAGCCGTAGCTCGAGGCGTAGCGCCAGAAGTCCGTCTTGTTGGCCGATCTCGTGTTGTTGAGGATGCGGTAGCTGACCCGGACGCCTCCCGTGACGAGGTGCGCATCCTCGGCGCCCTTGCGGAAGATCTGGACCTTCAGGTTGTTCGCCGGCGGCAGGATCATGAAGCCGGCGTAGCTGCGCTGGTAACAGTGCATGCCGAGATCGTTGACGGCGAAGACTGCGTATCTGGCCGCCGGCGCGGAAGCGGGCGCGGCGACGGCGGCGAGCAGCACACCGGCCGTCAGCGCGATCACGAGTAGCAGTCGCGGGGCGAACGAGCGTGGTCTCATAACGCACCTCCTGGCTCCCTGCCGGCGTCGCCGCCGGCTCCCTTCTCGCGAGAATACTCCAGAGGGGCGGCGACGTGGTGCGTCACCGTTGTCGGGTCTGCGGATCCTGGCTCTTCGCCGACCACGCGCTCGAACTGGCGCCGGATCGCGAGTGGCCAGTGCGGGAGCGACGAGCACGACAGATCATGCGACCGGGTCGGTACCACGAGCGGTACCGCTTTCGGTACCGGCAGGTACCGCCAATGGATCCGTTCGCGGTACCACATCCGGTACCTCGCGGTACCACCGAGCGGTACCTCCTGCGGCACCACGAGCGAGTGACACCATATCGCCCACGCCTGTGGAAAGCCCGGCGGCTCGCGGACCCACCCGGCGGGCCTGCGGACCCGCGGAATCGTTCGGTCGCCCCCGCACGCCGGCGCCCGTCGAGGCGGCCGGCCTCGGCGCACCGGGTGGCGCAGCACCGTCTTGAGCCGCTCCGGGGCGGTGCGGCGGGGGTCTCCCAGGTAGATCTCGTGGTGGCGACCCCGCAGCTCGTAGCCCTGCTCGGCGACGAAGGCGTGCAGGCGCTCGATGGTCGGGGCTTCTTCGGCGTAGGGGCCGACGTGCATGATCTGCGCGGCGAGGCCCTCGGCGAAGCGCTCGAGGCGGATGCGCGGGGCCGCCGGGAGCTCCCGCCGCCGCGCCGCGGCGTCCGCGGCGGCGGCGACCTCGGCGGCCGTCACCGCGTCCGGCAGCGCGATCATCATCGTCCAGTTCCAGGCGTCGCGGTCGCGCTGCAGCTCGGCCATGGCGGGCGCTTCGTCGTCGGCCCACCAGAGCCCCTCGAGCGGCGCGACCTTGAAGTCGCGCTCCGCGTCCTCCTTCTTCAGCGCGAACTTGAGCGTGTAGGCGACGCCGTAGAGGGCCTGCAACGCCTCTTGATAGGCCTCCGAGGCGCCGGGGTCGCCGCGCCCGTCGATCATCAGGAAGGCGAGCTCGGGCACCTCCACGATCGCGGGGTGCTTCGCCGACGGCGAGTACAGCGGCTTGTGCAGCTTGACGATGTCGAACGGCGCCATGGCTCCTCCTTGGTCGGCGTCAGGGTCGCTGCGCGAGCACGACTCCCACGCTCGTCGCCATGATCACGACCTGGACGGAGATGCCCCACGCCTTGCCGGAGCGGCCGTGGGGGAAGCTGTCCCAGTGGCTCGGGAAGATCTTGTGCCCCTTCTCGCCGCGTGCGATCCAGATGAGCACGTCCCAGTCCGGCGCCCCCGAGACGAGGCCCATGAAGGCGATCCACCACGGATAGCCGAGCGCCAGCCACGCGATCCAGAACGCCGCGAACGAGGCAAGGAAGTCGCACCAGCCGTAGAGGATGGGATGCCGCGACACCGTGTAGTCCCAGTGCGGGATCAGGTCCATGAGCACGTGCGCGAGCACGACGAGCACGAGGATGAGCCACCAGGGACCGCCGAGGGCGGCGGCGATGGCGAGGCCGGCGAGGACGTGTGTGGTGACCCACATGAGTCTATGCGCGGCCGATGTCGTCACGCACCATGGCGACGACCGCGGGGACCGCCTCCGCCACCGCGGGCGTGAGCTCGTCGGGCCGCGGCCGGACGTCGCCGACCTGGATCGCGTACACGACGACGTCCGGGTCGGCCCCGGCCAGCCGCGCGTTCGCGACGAGGTGGGGCACGCCCATGCCGTGGATGTTGTTGGAGCGCAGGTCGGCGATGCCGGCCTCGTCGGGGTTGAAGCGGAAGACCTGTCCGGGCTCCGCGCCCTGGCCGGCGGCGTCGAGGGCGTCGATGACGATGACCATCTGCGACGCCCGGAAGTGCCCGACGAGCGCGAGGCCGGCGGTCTCGCCGAGGACGGCGTCGACGCCGGGCCCGAAGGCGCCGGGGATGTGGCGCCCGACGCCGGCGGCGATGGGACCGCCGTGCGGCGGCGTCACGTCGTGGCCGGCGTCGGCGAGCAGCCGCCTCACGACGGCCACGCCGACGCCGTCGTCGCCCATGAGCGTGTTGCCGACGCCGATCACGGTGAGGCGGCGGCGGGCCTCCGGCCCGCCGCCGCCTCCCGCCGTTCTCTCGTCCGCCGGCGTCAGCTCAGCTTCCTTCGCCGGTCGCCGTACGCGTCGGTTCCTTCGCCGCCGTTCCCGGCTTCGCGCCGGCGAGCCGCCGCCGGTCGCGCACGTCGACGCACTCCATGCGCACGGGCCGCCCCTCCTTCCACCAGAACATCAGGGGCAGCTCCCACGGCGCCTCGATGGCGACGATGTAGATGTGCGCCGCGGTGATCACGATGAACAGCCACATCGCGACGTAGTGCATCTGGCGTATCGCCTGGGTGCCGCCGAGGAAGTAGGTCATGGGCTCGAAGAACGGCTGCGTGACGTGCCACATCGCGAGCCCGGTGAAGGCGTCCAGGATGATGGCGAACAGCAGGGCGCCGTAGGCCAGCTTCTGCAGCGGGTTGTACTTGGCCGTGCAGGGGTGGGTCTTCCGCAGGAAGAGGTAGTACGCGACCATCGGCCAGAACGTGCCCCGGTTCTCCTTCTGCGGGAAGAAGAAGTGCCAGTCCCTGATCTTCTTCGTGCTCCCCACGTCGGAGGAGCCGGTGCCGAAGAACCCCCAGTAGACGCGGAAGATGCCCGTGCCCACGAGGAAGAACGCGGCGAAGAGGTGCACGTAGCGCACCGTGTGGAACGACCAGCCGGTGAACGGATCGTGGATCCAGAGCCCCGTGAAGATCAGCACGAACAGGGCGACGATGTGGATCCAGTGGGTGATGACGGTGCTGAGCGGGTGCTCGGCCCGGTTCGTCTTCTTGGCCATCGTCCGTCACCCCGCCTTCAGCGGACCCGGAACTTGAGGACCTGGTTGCTCGTCGGTTCAATCACGTGAACCGCACAGGCCATTCAGGGGTCGAAGGTGTGCACCAGCCGCAGGATCTCCAGCGGCTTGGCGGCGTCTTCCACCGGCAGGCCGACCAGCGCCTCTTCGACCGGGCCTCTCACCCCCTTGTCGTCGCGCGGCGAGAAGTTCCAGTTGCTCGCCGGCACCGCCGCGAACGAGCCGATCTTGCCGTTCTTGATGCGCACGTAGTGGCAGAGGGCGCCGCGCGGCGCGTCCCAGCCGCCGTAGCCCTCGCCCGAGTCGGGCACCTCGGGCATCGAGTTCACCGCCGTGTCGCCCGCGGACAGGTTGGCGAGCAGGTCGTCTGCCCAGCGCTGCGCGTTGTCCATGTTGATCTTGAGCTTGAGCACGCGGGCGGCGATGCGGCCGAGCGCCGAGATGAGGATCTCGGGGTGGCCGGCCGCTCCGACCGCGGCCAACGTGCTGTCGACCAGCTGCACCGCCTGGGGCCGTCCGGCGGTGTAGGCCATCAGCATCTGGGCGAGCGGGCCGACCTCCATCGGCGCCTCCTGGGCGCCGTAGCGGACGGCCTGGGTCCAGTCGTACTTGTCGTTCGGGCAGCTTGGCGCCGTCGATGGGGGCCAGGTCGACGTACTCCTGCGGCTCCTGGCCCACGTCGAGCGGGTGCTTGCCGCCGCCGAGCGAGTCCGGGAAGAACGACGACTTCGTGTACATCCTGGTCTCGTTGGGGTCGACCTTCTCCGGGGTCAGCTTGCCGCCGAAGATGCCGCCGCGCGGGAAGACGCGGTCGTAGGGGTCCTGGCTCTTCTCGTCGAGGACCCCCCAGCTCAGGAAGTTGCCGACGCCCTTCCCGACCGTGGCGAGGTCGAGGTAGTAGGGCGCGATGGCCAGGAGGTCGGGGACGACGACGGTGTCGACGAAGCCCCGCACCGTCTCCATGCGCTGCTTGTAGGTGATCACGTCCTCGAGCCTCGGGAGCTGCGTGCAGCCGCCCGGGGCGTAGTTCATGATCATCGGGTACTTGCCGCCGAGGAAGACGCCGCCGGCGTCGTTGGCGATCTGCTGCATCTCGATCGACTGGAGGTAGTGCGCGGTCAGCTCCAGGTCGAGGTCCGGCGGCAGCTTGTAGCCGGGGTGGTCCCAGTACATGTTGGCGAGAAAGCCGAGCTGCCCGGAGGCGACGAAGGCCTTGAGCTGGTCCTGGACGGCCTTGAGAGTCGGGGTCGTCGGGTTGGCGCTGAGCGCGTTCGGCACGTTGACGTAGTCGAACGCGTTGAGGATGTAGAACCACAGGATGTGGTCGTAGGCGAGCTGGCTCGCCTCCATCATGTTGCGGATGAGGCGCGTGTTGTCGTCCATCTTGTCGACGCCCATCGCCATCTCGGTGGCGCGCACGCCGTTCCAGCCGTGGGGGGTGGGGCAGACGCCGCAGATGCGCATCGTGTAGTGCCAGATCTCGCGCGGGTCCCGGTCCTTCATGAAGATCTCGAAGCCGCGGAAGAGGGTGCAGGTGTTCCAGGCGTCGGTGACCTTGCCGTTCTCGACGACGCAGGTGACGCGCAGGTGCCCCTCGATGCGGGTGATCGGGTCGATCACCACCTTGGTCTTCGCCATCACTCACCCCCTCCGTCCGCGCTCGTGTCCGCGGCCGGCGGCTCCTCGGTCGCTGTCGCGACCGCGGCCGGCGCCGCGGCCTCCGGCGGCTCGTCCATCGGTCCGCCGCCGTGAAGACGGTGCGTGGCGACGGTCCCGACGAGGTGGGCGCCGATCGCCACGGCGGTGGCGCCGACGAGGATGCCGGTGAACGTCCTGTCGGAGACGCCGCCGATGCCGGGCGCGTCGATGTTCGGCGTCGGCGAGTAGAACGGCGCCATCGTGTCCCAGAACTTCGGCTCCGAGCAGCCGATGCACGGGCCCACCTTGACGCACCAGCTCTGATGGCCGTTCCAGCGCGTCACGGGGCACGGGGCGTAGGTGACCGGGCCCTTGCAGCCCATCTTGAACCAGCACCACTCGTCGGCGGTGTGCTCGTCGCCGAAGGCCTCGATGTACTCGCCGTTCTCGAAGTGGGCGCGGCGCTCGCAGTTGTCGTGGACGAGCTCGCCGTAGAGGAACGTCGGCCGCCCGACGGAGTCGAGCTCGGGCAGCTTCTTGTAGACGAGCACGTAGGTGAGGGCCGTCAGCAGGTCCTCGGCGTTGCCGGGGCAGCGCGACATGTTGATGACCACCGGGTTCGCGACGCCGGCGTCCTCCTTGAGGAAGGCGGCGAGGCCCTTGGCGCCGGTCGGGTTGGGGATCGCGGCCTGGACGCCGCCGTAGGTGGCGCACGTGCCGATTGCGATGGTCGCCTTGGCCTTGGCGTAGGTCTCCTTGGCGATGTCCATCGACGTCCTGCCGTGGACGGTCATCGCGCCCGGCATCTTGGTGGCGATCGCGCCCTCAACGACCCAGTAGAAGTCCCCGGAGGCCACCGTGTCGGAGAAGCTCTTCTCGGCCTCGTTCCCTGCGGGCGCCATCACGGCCTCGTGGTAGTTGAGGGAGATCTGCTGCAGGATCAGGGTCGCCACCTGCGGGGTGCGGCTCTGCAGCAGGTTCACCGAGCAGCCCAGGCACTCCTGGAAGTCCGACCAGATGACGTTGGGGCGCTTGGCGATGGCCTCGAGGGCCTGGGCGACGTCCGCGGCGCCGGCCTGCCCCAGGCCGATCAGCGCCGCCAGTCCCCCGCAGATCTTGAGGAAGTCCCGTCGGGTCACCCCCGGGAACGCAGACATCTCCTGCATGGGCACGCCTCCGTGATCGGCTGCCGGACCACGTCGTCCGCCCACGCCGGAGCGGCGGCGTTGCGCGCAGCGTACTCCAGGTCGCGCGGAATGCAACGCTCGATTTCCGTTATGGCTGAAGGCGGCTAGTCCTGGCCGGCATGGGGTACTATGGTCGCAGCGAATCGGAGGAGGGAACCTTTGAGGAAGATCGTCTTCATCATGCTGCTCGTCACGGTCGGCGTCGGCGCCTACTTCGCCTGGAAGATGCTGAAGGGCGACGGAAGCTGCTGCGGCTGGGGCGGCGACAACACCGACCCCTGGAGCAGCTACACCCCGCCGGCGGAAGACACGCCCGCGGAGACGCCGGCGGACGCGCCCGCGGACACGCCCGCGACCTGATCTGAGTCGGTCGTCACGGCGCCGGGAGGCGAGGCTGCTGCCTCGTCGCCTCCCGGCGCCGTCGCGCGTACGGGGCCGCTCCGCGTCCCACCCGGCGCGATCGCTCCCTCTTGGCTAGACCCGCTGGACCGCCAGGGGCCGCAGGTGCGCCATCACCGCGGGCCAGTCGGGGTACTTCCTGGTCCCGAACTGGATGTGCTCGCCGTGGAAGCGGCCGGCGCCGTGCTTCTTGCGGTCGTCGATGAGGAAGTCGCCGCGGTTGAGGTCCTTGTGATGGCTCAGGATCAGCCGCTTGTAGGCGGGCTTCCCGAGATACACCTTCACCCAGCAGAGCTTGTCCGACCAGGAGGAGGGGTTCTCCCAGGGCGACGTCGAGAGGATGTAGGTGTCGAAGAGCGCCGACAGCTCGGCGAACGCGACCAGCGCGCCCGGCATCGGGTCCATGAGCGAGTAGATGCCGGGAATGTCGTCGAGGTGGTCGTGGTAGTCCTCGATGAGGTCGTCCGGCACGTGCGGCAGGGCAGAGCGGAAGTCCACCAGCACGCCGTCCATGTCGACGTAGAGGATCTTCCTGGCCATCGAGCTCCTCCTGCCTGAGAGTAGTCTGCCGAACTGACAACGCCTGACGGTAGCCAAAGTACCATCCGGCGGGGAAGATATGGTCTGCACGACCCCCGGAGCGGACGGTTGCTTCCCCCGGGGGTCGTTTCTCTACGAGGTCGATCTGCGGCAAGTGCCCGCCCTGACGGCAAAGCCTCCGTCCCCGGTGTCGTGTAGGGTGATCGTCAACCGGTTAGCAGCCTCAGGGGAGGGGCCGTGCGCTTCCGCATTGTCATTGCCGTCGTCGTCGCTACGCTCGTCCTGCTCATGCTTCCCGTCGGCGCCCTCGCCTGGAGCAACGGCCCGAGCGGCGCCAACGGCTTCGGCACGCACGACTGGGTGCTCAAGGAGGCCAACCGCCTGGCGGCCACGAGGAGCGCCGGCTGGGTGCGCCTCAGCGTCGCCCTGCCGAAGACCGACAACCCCGACACCGTCTTCCACGACTTCTACTACCACGTCTACGACGTCTGGGGCAGCAGGTACGGGAACGCCCCCAGGAAGGTCGCCCTCTACTACGGCAAGGCACTCGCGGCGCGCAAGGCCGGCGACTGGCGCGCCGCCAGCAAGTGGGTCGGCATCATGGCGCACTACTACGCCGACATCTGCAACCCCCTGCACACCGACCAGAGCCGAGCCGAGGAGCGCATGCACTCGGCCTACGAGTCCGCCGCCCAGCGCTACACCGACGCGCCCGGGGAGAACCGCTCCTGGGTCACCTTCAACGGCTACCGGGCGAGGACCAACGTCGCCCGCTTCACCAGGGGTACGGCGTCCATCAGCCACAAGTACTACGCGGCCCTGGTGAAGGGCTACAACAGCGGCGGCATGAACGCCACGGTCGTCTCCATCACGAGGAAGAGCATGAACCGGGCCGCCAACGGTCTTGCCGACCTCATCATCGCGATCAAGAAGGGCGTCAAGGGCACTCCCTGATCGGGCTCGCCGCGGCCTGGCGAGCTACCGCCGGCTTCCCTAGCGGCGACGAACTCACCCACGGCCAAGGGCCGACGCCGCGGCGGCGCACGCCGCAGAGAATCGAGTCCTGTCGAACTCCTCGAAGACGATGGACGCGTCGAGGGTAGCCGGCGTGCCGGGGGGCGCAGCGACAATGGCGTCGCACTGCCGGAGGATGCTTGGCCCCTGGTCCTCGATGGGACGCAAGGCGGCATCGGCGAAGAGGGATGCCTCGTAGGCGCATGGCCGAAGCAGCGGGTGGAGATCTGCCTGACGGGCCACGTCACTCCACTCCAGGGCCTGCCTGTGGAAGGCTGCCATCTGCAAAGCGAAGCGGACGGTGGCCTCGACGTTGCCCGCCTGGCCCGGAGCTCCCCATGCGTCCTCGTGATCGGAGTTGATGAGCTCTGTGGCATGCTCGACGATGCGCTGCAGGTGGTCCAGGTGCGCACCCAGCCATGCCGTGCCGTCTTCAAAGCGAGGAAGGTGGACGGCCGCGCTCGCCGGCGCGAACGGCAGGGCCCTGTTGCGGTCGATCTCGTCGATGAGCACTTGGGCGTAGAGCCGATACTCCCAGAGGAGCGGCTGTTCAGTCGCCAGGGAACTGGCCTTCGCTGAGAGCAGCGACGCGAACTCGTTCATCACGACCACGTCCATTCCGTGGGCTTGGAGGGCGTTACCAGGCACAAACTGCCCGCAGAAGTGGCGGAGGGGGTGGGATTCGAACCCACGAACGAGTCACCCCGTTGGCGGTTTTCAAGACCGCTGCCTTCGACCTCTCGGCCACCCCTCCGGCAGGGCCCAGTGTAGCAACCGGTCCGCGCGTCTGACATACTCTGCGGCCATGAACGCGCTGCTCATCGGTTGTTCCGACGGTCGCGTCGCCGCGCCGCTCGCCGCCTTGCTGGCGGCGGAGGGAGCGCCCGACGCCAACCGGCTCATCGTCCCGGGAGGGCCGCTCGTGCTCACGCGCCCCGGGGCGGAGCGACGCGTGGCGCTCGAGTGTGTGCGCGAGATCGTGGACGTGCACGACGTGCGCACGATCTTCCTGGTCTCGCACCAGGAGTGCGCCGCCTACGAGCGCGCCCTCGGCGGCCTCGGCTTCGACCAGCAGGAGCTGCTCGAGCGCGATCTGCTTCGGGTGAAGACGTTGCTCGAGACCACCCTCTCGGGCGTCGACGTGCGCTGCTACGTGATCCCGTGGCGCGAGGACGGGGACAGCGCCGCCTACGGGCCGGCGACCGCGGTCGAGTGACGCCGGCCGGCGCCCCGGCGCCGTTTGGGCGGCCGCTCCGGCGTTGGTATCCTGCGGGAGCGGGCCCCGTCACCAGGGCGGCGGCGCGCTCATCCTCATGACTCGACGACGCCTCCACAGGACCCGCACGGACCCGCGGCAGGGCCGGACGCCTCGTCGCCGGTCGCTGCGGACGTCGCCGGGCCGGATGCGGCTCAGTCGCAGGACGCCGCGGGCTGGGCGCCGGCGTCCGGAGAGCCGCCGGCCGCCGAGGCCGACGTCATGCGGCCGGCGCCGGACCGGGCGCGCTGGGGCCGCTTCGTCGCCGGCGCGCTGCTCGCCGCGGCCGTCCTCGTCGGCGTCATCGTCGCCTTCAACCTGCTCACCGACCCATGGGGCGTGTTCGGCATCGGGATCTTCCCGCCGCAGGTCAACCAGGACCGCTCGACCAAGGCCGACCTGCTCACCGGGTTGGCGCAGCCGCCGGAGCTGATCATCTACGGCTCCTCGCGCGCCTGGACCATCGAGGCGAAGCGCGTCGAGGAGGCGACGGGGCTGCGCACCTTCAACGCCGCCGTCACCGCCGGCCGCCCGGCCGACGCCTACGTCTTCACCGAGGTCGTGCACGAGACGTGGCCGGAGGCGACGCCCGACTACCTCTGGCTGCTCGACGTGGAGGCGTTCCTGCGCGGTCCGGTGCCGCCCTCGCTGCTGGCGGACTCGCGCTTCAGCCGCTACCTGCCCTGGCGGGACGAAGGCGGCGGCGCAGCTCGACGAGCTCGGCTGGCTCGCGTCGTGGAAGGGCCTGCAGGCGTCCTCGGGGTGTGGCAGAAGCACCCGACGTGGGCCAAGGTCCGGGCCAGCTGGCGGAAGCGCATCGCGGGCGACGGCACCGTCAAGACGTCGGCGTCGAGCGACGCGAGGGTGACGACCAAGAAGCTGCGCAGGTGGAGTGACGAGGAGGTCGCGCAGTACCGGTCGTTCGTGCGGCTCGACCCGGAGGCGGAGACTTACGTCGGGAAGACCCTCGAGCTGTTCGACGTCGTGGGGCGGCACCGGCGTCGATCGTGCTGACGCCGACGCAACCGGACGTGCTCACGGCCGTGGAGAAGGCCGGCTGGCGAGTGCGCCACGCCGAGCTCATGCGTCAGCTCTGGAGCCTGCAAGAGCAGTACGACTTCGCGGTCGTCGACATGACCAGCGTGTCGGCGTTCGGCGGCGACCCCGCAGGCTTCTTCGACGCCACTCACATGACGCGCGAGAACCAGCGCAAGATGATCGACGCCGTGCTCGCCGCGGCCGGCGATCGGCTGCGTTAGCGCCCGATCACGTCCTTGCCGAGCAGCGGGCGCAGCACCTCGGGCACCTCGATGCTGCCGTCCGCCTGCTGGTAGTTCTCCATGATGGCGATGAGCGAGCGGCCGACGGCCACGCCGGTGCCGTTCAGGGTGTGCACGAAGCGCGGCCCCTTCTCGGTCCGGAAGCGGCAGTTGAGCCGCCGCGCCTGGTAGTCGGTGCAGTTGCTGCAGCTGGTGAGCTCGCGGTAGCGCTGCTGGCCCGGAAGCCACGCCTCGCAGTCGAACTTCTGCGCCGCCGGGGCGCCGAGGTCGCCGGCGGCGATGTTGACCACCTGGTAGGGGATGCCGAGGCCCTGCAGGATCTCCTCTTCGGCCGAGAGGATCAGCAGGTGCTCGGCGTCCGACTGCTCCGGCGTGCAGAAGCTGAACATCTCGACCTTGTCGAACTGGTGCACGCGGAGGATGCCGCGCGTATCGCGCCCGGCGGCGCCGGCCTCGCGACGGAAGCAACTCGAGTAGCCGGCGTAACGGATCGGCATGGCGGCCTCGTCGAGGAACTCCTCCATGTGCATCGCCGCCAGCGGGACCTCGCTGGTGCCGACGAGGCAGTCGCCGTCCACCGTCTCGTAGACCTGGGCGCGGTCGGTGGGGAAGAAGCCGGTGCCGTACATGGCCTCTTCACGCACCAGCACGGGGGGGATCACGGGACGGAAGCCCTTGGCCTGGACGACGTCGAGCGCGTAGCGCACGAGGGCGAACTGCAGCAGCACGAGGTCGCCCTTCGAGATAGGCGAAGCGCGAGCCGCTCACTTTCGCTCCCCGCTCCATGTCGATGAGGTCGAGGGGGAGTCCAAGGTCGAGGTGGTCCTTGGGCTCGAAGTCGAACTGGCGCGGCGTGCCCACCGTGCGCAGCACGACGGAGTCCTCCTCGCCGCCGTCCGGCACGCCGGGGAGCGGGATGTTGGGCAGCTCGAGGAGCATCGTGCTGAGGCGCTCCTCCGTCTCGGCGAGCGTCGCCTCGTGCTCCTTGATCTGGTCGCCGAGCGCGCGCATGGCGGCGATCGCCTCGTCGGCGTCGCCGCCGGCCTTCTTGACGGCGGCGATCTTGTCGCTCGCGCGCTTGCGCTCGGCGCGCCGGCTCTCGACCTCGGTCAGCAGCTGACGGCGGCGCTCCTCGACGGCGAGGAAGGCGTCGAGCGACGACGTGGGCTCGCCCCGCCGTTCCAGGGCCCTGCGGACCTCGTCCGGGTTGGCGCGCACCATCTTCACGTCGAGCATCGTCACTCCTCGCGGTCGTCTCGGTCGGCGCCGCTCATGGTATCGCACCGGCCGGTCCACGGCCGCCGCGGAGGCGACCGGCGGCAGGCCGCCGCCGCTCGACCGGCGGCGAGACGCCGTGCTACGCTGCCGGCGGGAGCAAGCTCGCAAGGCCAACGTCACGGAGGGAGCAGGCAATGCGCGGAGTCGTCACCGGTCGTGCCCATCCACGGGTCTGGGCGCTCGCGCTGCTGACCGTCGCGGTCTGCCTGCTGGCGTTCGCCGCGCCGGCCTTCGCCTCCTCGCCGGAGCCCGCAGCCGCGACCGCCGCAGCCGCTTCGCCGGCGGCGGAGCCCATTCCGACCCTTCTCACTTGTGTGCTCTCCCAGGCCACCGTGGTGTTCGGCAACAGCGTCACCGTCACCGGCGTACTCGAACCGGCTGCCGAGGCCCAGGAGGTCGTCGTCACGCTCGACGGCGTCGAGGTCGGCAGGCCCGTCACCGACGCGACCGGCGCCTACGCGCTCACGATCACCTCGCGGCGCAGCGGCAGCGTCGTCGCGAGCCTCGCCGCCGACCCCGCCATCGTGAGCGAGCCGCAGGCGGTCACCGTCAAGCTCAAGGCGAGCGTCTCCCACGGCACCATCGTGCCGTTCCTCAAGGCCCGTTTCGTCGTGAAGGTCGCTCCCACGGCCTACGACGGCGTGGTCACCGTCAGGGTCGTGCACCGTGGCGTCGTCGTCGGCCGCTACCGCGCCCGCGTGCGCGACGGCCGCGCGACCTTCCTGATCCCGCTGCGCGGCATCGAGGGGTTCAGGCTCATGTTCACGCTCCCCGCTGGCGACAGGCTCGCCGGCCGCACCCTGGAGTCAAGGGTACAGGCCAAGTGGCGCACCCTCTCGGCGGGGTCCACCGGCTCGCTGGTCAAGGGCATGCTCACCGGCCTGAACAGCCTGCGCTTCCGCGTGCCCGGTATCGGCAGTCGCTTCTCGACCGAGGTCAAGGACTCGGTGATGGCGTTCCAGAAGGCCTATCGCCTGCCGCGGACGTACGTGTTCAACACCGAGTGCTGGCGCAAGCTCGACGCCGCCAAGCCGGTCAAGCCGCGCTACTCCAGCCCGTCGACGCATCTCGAGGTCGACAAGACCCGTCAGATCCTCATGGTCGTCAAGGGCGGCAAGGCCGTCGGCATCATCTGCGTCTCCACCGGCGCCACCGGCAACACCCCGGAGGGGAGCTTCAACATCCAGCAGAAGCACCCGTTCACGACCTCCGGCTACGGCGGCATCCTCGTGCGCACCATGGGGTTCATCGGTGACTTCGCCATCCACGGCTACGCGCCGGTGCCGCCGTACCCGGCGAGCCACGGCTGCATCCGCGAGCCGATCTGGGCCTGCTACTGGGTCTACGACAACTCGTTCGTGGGCGAGGCGCTCTCCATCTACCACTGAGCCGCCTGCGTCGCGGCGCTCCGGTCGAGCGCGCCGCGCCAGTCAAGCGCGCCGCGCCGGTCGAGCTCGTCGCCGCGAGGCGCGCCGCTCGAGCGCCCCGCGTTCCGCCGTCCCCGCTACGAGTGGTCCGGCGGCTCCGTCGTCACCCGCTGCAGCACGGCAAGGCCGGCGGCCAGGGTGGTCCCGGCGTCGTCGTCGCGGGCTGGGGTGAACGACGCCACGGTGACTGCGGCGAGCGCGAACCGCCGGTTGACGAGGTCGATGCACTCCAGCAACTGCCCGGCCGTGAGCCCCCGCGGCGAGGGGAAGGTCACGCCCGGCGCGGCCGAGGGGTCGAGCACGTCGATGTCGACGTGCAGGTGCACCGGCGCCGGCTCGTCCGGGCTCGCCCCGGTCGCGGCCTGGCGCTCGGCGGCGAGGGCGTCGAGCGCGGGGGCGAGTACCTCGGCCGGTCCCCGGCCGCGCAGCTCGCCCCCGTCCACCACGCGCACCCGCGAGGCCGCGAGCGACGCCGCCTCCTCGCGGTCGAGCTCTCGCCCGCCGGCGTGCACGACGACCGCCTCCTCGAGCTCGATCGCGCCCAGCTCGCCCTCCACGGCGTCCCGATAGGCCCGTCCGCACAGCATCGCCAGCGGCATGCCGTCCAGGTAGCCGGTCTCGCTGGTGGCTGGCGTGTTGAAGTCGCCGTGGGCGTCGAGCCACACGAGGGCGGCGTCCGCGCCCCCGCCCTGCCTCAGTCCGGCGCGCACGCCGAGCGCGGCGTTGCAGTTGCCGGCCACGACCAGCGGGAAGGCGTCGCGGCCGAGCGCGTCCTCGACGACCGCCGCGACCGCCTGGTCGACGGCGAGTACGGCGTGCAGCTCGTCGGTGAAGGGGGCGACGCGCCGCACCGTCACGACCTCCACGTCGTGGCCGCGAGCGCGCAGCGCCTCCGCGGCGCCGGCCTTGAGGTACGCGCCCGGGCCGAGCCCGCTGCCGACGTCGGCGCGGCCGAGGTCGTAGGGGACGGCGATGAGCGAGATGCGCACGGCGCCCTTCAGTCGGGAGGCGCCGGCAGCCGCTTCTCGAGCGCCAGCGTCTCCGCGTCGGCGCTCTCGCCGGTGAAGCCGTGGCCGCGGTAGAGGTGCAGCGACGGCGCGTCCGCGGCCGGCACGAAGGCCACCAGGCGGGAGAGGCGGCGGTCGATCGCCAGGCCCTCGGCCCAGTCGAGCAGTTGGTTGGCCACTCCCCGGGCCTCGAAGCCGGGATTCACGCAGATGCAGCGCACGGCCAGCGCGTCCTCGTCGGTCTCGAGCGCGACGAAGCCCGCGGGCTGGGCTTCACACTCGGCGACGTAGACCTGCGCCCGGTCGAACAGCCCGACGATGTCGCCGGCGTGATAGCGCTCCGGGTGCCCGGCGCCCTCGGCGAGCGGATGCAGGGTCTCCTCGGCCAGCAGCACCAGCATCCCGCGGTCGTTCTGGTCCGCCTCTCGGATCTCACACTTGATGCGCTGCATGTGCACCTCCGTGAAAGCTGTCCCTGGCGCGCCTGTCTACTGCTCCGAGCGCGCCCCCTGCGCGGAACGCTCTCTTAGGCCGGGTACGAGCCGAGGACCTTGAGCCACGGCAGCTTGCAGGCCAGGCACTTGAGCGCCTGCGCGACCGGCTGGTCCTCGATGCTCCCGTCGATGTCGATGAAGAAGACGTAGTGCCCGAGCGCCTGCTTGGACGGTCGCGACTCCACCTTGTTGAGATTGACGTGCCGGTAGGCGAACTCGCTGAGGATGAGCAGCAGGCTGCCCGGCTCGTCCTGGTCGATGCCGCAGACGATGCTCGTCTTGTACGGCGCGTCCAGGTCCTGGGGCGCCGGCTCCCGAGCGACGAAGACGAAGCGCGTGCGGTTGTCCTCGGCGTCCTCGATGTCCTCGGCGGCGATGTGACACTCATACATCTCGGCGGCGAGCCGCGTGCCCACGGCCGCCCACGGGCGGTTCACGCGGCTGACGCGGCGGACCGCCTCGGCGGTCGAGTCGGTCGCTTCATGCTCCACGTTGCCGAGGTGCTCGCGGATGAAGTCGCGGCACTGGCCGTAGGCGTGCGGGATGCTGATGACCTTGGTGATCTCGTTGAGGGCGATCGGCGACTTCGTGACCAGCATCTGGTGCACGGGATGCGTGATCTCGCGCACGATCCGCAGCTCGTCGAAGCCCCACGCGAGGCTGTCGAGCGTCACCGGCACGGAGCCCTCGAGGGCGTTCTCGATGGCGACGATCCCCAGCGGGACCTCGCCGCTCTGCACGGCCTTGAGGACGTCGCGGATGGAAGGGTAGGGGAAGGGGTGCAGGCCGCCGCCGGGCATGTTGGCGAGCAGCGCCTCCTCGGTGAACGTGCCCTCGGGCCCCAGAAAGGCCACCCTGTCGCCGCCCTGTGCCACGCCGGCATCTCCTCCCGATCCTGTGCTGGGCTGGTACCCGCTAGGCTATCAGACCACGCGGGGCGGTCGCGGCTGCGCGCCGGGGGAGAGGCGAGGCGGCGCCGGCGACGGCGAGGGTGACGCGGGGAGGAGGCGGCAGTGGACGCGGGTGCGGCCGGGCGCGGCGTCAGCGACCGGCGCGGCCCCCGCCCTGGGGCGGCCGTTCCCGCGGTGGCTCCCAGGTGAAGTCGGCGGTGTCGTCCGGGGCGGGCTCGGCGGCGGGCTCGGCCGCCGGGGGCTCGCCGGGGCCGGCCGCGTCGCGGAGCGCCTCGAAGGCGGCCGTCGCCTCGGCGGGCGCGGCGGTCGCGGCGGGCGGAGCGGCGGGCTCGTCCCCGGGCGACTCGTGGTCGTCCGCGCCGCGGCCGCGGGCCGGCGGAGCGCTCTCGGGCATGGGGGCCCGCGCTGCGCGCGGGCCCTCTTCGCCGGAGCGGAGCGGCCGCGGCACGGCCGCGGCGATGACCTGCTCCTCCTCGGGCGAGAGGTCGCGGTCGGCGACGCCCTCCTTGATGTGCTTGACGTAGATGCGCGCGAAATCACGCGCGGCGATGGCGCTGAAGACGACGCCGGACCGGTACTCGTCGAGCAGCGCGAACGAGGCGCTCTGCTCGCCGCCGGCGTCGCGGAAGGCGTCGTAGCGGACGATGGCGCGGTTGGTGAGCGCGCGGTCGAGGTGGCGCTTCTGCTCGTCGAGCTGGTCGGTGAGGATCTCGACCGCCTCGCGCAGGTTGCGCACCTGCGAGTCGAGGCTCCCCACGTGCTCGACGATGTCGCGCTGCTCGTGGCTGCCGAGGATGACGGTCTGGGCGCGTCGGACGCGGCCGATGCGCACGAGGAGCACGACGACCAGGATCAGCAGGACCAGCGAGAGGACGGCGCTCCCCAGCGCCACGTACGGGGCGATGTCGCGCAGGGTCTGCATGCCGCTACCCTACTTGAGCTGCAGCACGAGTTTGAACTGGGCGCTGTTGTTGGTCTCGACGCGCTCGCCCTCGACCGGGCCGGCGACGACCTTGAGCGTGAGGACCTTGCTCAGCGCCTCCTCCGGGATGGCGAAGCCGGTGATCGTGACTTCCTGGATCTTGCCGGCCTCGATGGCGGCGATGGAGGCCTCCTGCTTGCGGGTCTCGCCGCCGGGGAGCGTGAGCGTCGCGGTGACCGGCACATTGTTCTCGGTCACGCTGCCCTGGTTGTGGACCTGGGCGACGAAGGCGAGGTCGGGAGACGCCGGGACGTCGGTCGTCTTGCCCTTGACCAGCTTGACGTCGCCCGAGCTGCCCTTGGCCGTGACGTTGAGCAGGCCGACGCCGTGGATGCCGGTGAGCTTGGACGACTTGCCCACGCTCTCGAGCGCGGTCGTGACCGTGAGGGAGTCGAGCGCCTTCCAGGTGAGGTAGTAGGTCGACGTGGGCACGACCACGTCGGTGACGCCGTCCTCGCTCATCGCGGTGCGCGCCGGCAGGTAGACGAGGTCCATGTAGTAGGCGTCGGGGCCGCTGAAGTAGCCGTCGAGGGCGGCGATCTTGGCGGGGCCCACCTTCTTGTTGGTCAGGGCCCCCAGCATCGCCGTCCGCAGCAGGCGGAAGCCGCTGGCGCGGACGTTCATGCCGGTGGAGAAGGCCGCCTGCTCGCTCTCGAGCGTGCCCGGCGGCTCGAACTGCCCGGCGCGCACGGCGATCTCGTCCTGCTGGGCGGTGAGCTGCTCGAGCTTGGCGATGAGCTCCTTGCGCGAGAGCTTGGTGGGGTCCTTCATGACGGCGCTGACCTGCTTGCCCAGGGCGTCGGAATCCTTGATCGCGACGGCGACGCCCTCGAAGTAGGTGCGATAGCTGCTGACCTTGCGGTTCTGCTGGCAGCTGCGCGCCCACCAGGCGATCGCGAAGACGACGATGAAGAGGATCAGCGCCAGGATGATGAGGCGCTGGATACGGGTGCGGCGGCGGTCGGGACGGCGGCGAGACGAGGGAGCGGAGGGCGGACCGCCTGCGTCGGCTGGCGCCGGGCCGGTCTCGTCGTCGTCGAAGAAAGACACCCCGCGGACCCCCGTTCGTCAGGCGATTGGTGGGCGAGGCGGGACTTGAACCCGCACGCACGTAAGTGCACTAGACCCTGAACCTAGCGCGTCTGCCAATTCCGCCACTCGCCCAGCCGCTCTTACAGGGTTCGGATTGTACCATACCGAATACCGTGCCAAACGAGGACGCGAAGCGAGTCCCCATGTCCGTCGCCGCTCAAAGCACCGCACCCTATTACGCAGACTGGCGCGACCGCTACGAGCTGGTCGGCCGGATCGGCAGCGGCGGTTTCGCCGAGGTCTACGAGGCGCTCGACCTCACGCTGGACGAGCCGGTGGCGCTCAAGATCGTCGCCGACGGCCGCGCGATATCGGCGCGTATCGTGCGCGAGGCCGAGGCCGCCGCGGCGCTCTCCCACCCCAACATCGTCGCGCTCTACGACTGGTTCGCCGACGGCGAGCGCAGCATCCTCGTCTGGGAGCTCGTGCGCGGCGAGTCGCTCGACAAGCTCGGCGAGGAGCTCGGCGACGGGGACGTCGCCGCCGTCGGCGCCGAGCTCCTCGACGCCCTCGCCTTCGCCCACAGCCAGGGCATCGTGCACCGCGACGTGAAGCCGCAGAACGTGATGCTGAACGACGAGGGGCACGTCAAGGTGATGGATTTCGGCATCGCCCGGCTCATGGGCTCCGACACGCTGACCGGCGAGGGCGACGTGATCGGCACCGTCGCCTACATGTCGCCGGAGCAGGCGGCCGGGCGTCGTGTGCAGCCGCCCAGCGACGTCTACTCGGCGGGCATGGTGCTGTACGAACTGCTGGCGGGGGCCCACCCGCTGCGCGGGGACACCCCCGCCGAGACGCTCTCCAACGTCGCCGCCGCCCGCCTGCCGTCGCTCGCCGAGCTGCGGCCCGACCTGCCCGACGACCTCGTGACGCTGATCGACGGCGCCTGCGCCCCACGGCCGGCCGATCGCCCGACGGCGGCGTACCTCAGCGAGGCCTTCGAGGACCTGCTGCGCAGTGGCCGCCTGCAGGCACGCCGCCTGCAGAAGGCGCAGCGCCTGGTGCGTCCGCTGGGCAGGGCCGCCGAGGTCGTCGAGCGCGCCGGGGGGGCGGCCCTCGCCGCCGTCACCAGCGGGGTCGTGCTCGGCGCCCTGCCCGCCTATCCGCAGAGCTGGACGCTGCCGCTCGTGGCGGTGAGCGCCGCCGTATGGGCCGTGGTGCCCCAGGCGGGACTCGCCTGGCTGCTCGGCATGCTCGCCTTCCCGGTCTTCAACGTCTCGCTCAGCCTGGGCGTCGCCTACCTGGCGTTCGCCGTCGCGCTCTTCCTCCTCACGCGCGCACGGCCGGTCGTGGCGTTGTGGCCGGCGTTCGCCCTCGTGCTCACGCCCGCGTATCTGACGCTGCTCGCGCCGGCGGCCGCGGCCGTGCTGGGCCGCGTGCGCGGCCCGCTCACGGCCGCCTGGGCCGGCGTCGGGACCGTCCTCTTCCTGCTGCTCACGAGAGCGCCGCGCGGCCCCTTCACCCTCGAGCAGCCGCGCTGGAGGCTGAGCGAGAGCCTCGCTGCGGCCGGGGACCCGTTCACGGCGGCCGGCCGCCTGCTGGTGCACGGACTGGCTGCGCCGACGCTGCTGCAGGCCGCCTTGTGGGCCGGATTGGCGGCGGCGCTCGGCTTCGCGCTCACGCGTCGGCGCCTCGAGACGCGCCTCTGGATCTGGGCCGTCGCCTTCGCTGTGGTGTTCGCCGCCTACCGCATCGTCCCGGTCGTCGTGTGGGACTATCCGGCGCGCCTCTGGCCCCTGATCTGGAGTGTGGCCGTGCCTGCAGCCGTGATACTCTTGCCGCTGGTCCTGACCACCAGAGAAGGGCCGGAGGAAGGCGACGATGGGGATCTTCAGGAAGGCGAATAAGAAGCTCGAGGGCCTGGTCGAGGGCGGGTTCGGGCGCGCCTTCAAGTCGAGCGTGCAGCCGGTCGAGCTCGCGCACAAGCTCGCCAAGGAGATGGGCGACCACAAGACGGTCGGCGTCTCCAACGTGTACGTTCCCAACGAGTTCGACGTCTACCTGGGCAAGGACGACTACGACCACCTCGTCTCCTTCGAGGACTCGCTCAAGACCGAGCTCTCCAACTACGTGACCGCGTTCGCGCGGCGCGAGGGCTGGACCCTCGTCGCGCCGCCGCGCATCGACCTGCACAGCGATGAGGACCTGCGCGTCGGCGAGTTCGGCATCGCCACGCGCACCATGGGGGCGCCCGCGGAGGTCGCGGCCGCCGCTGCCTCGGCGCCGCCGCCGGCCGCCGCCGCCGCGCCGGGTCCGGTCATCGACCAGACGGTCCTCTACCAGGGGCCCGCCACGGCCGCGCCCGTCGCGGCCCCCGCGCGCCCCTCTCCCGGGCGCGCCGTGCTGCGCGGCCGCCAGGGCGACTACACCGTGGGCGCGGCGGTCACCGTCATCGGGCGCAGCCGCCGCTGCGACATCGTGCTCACCGACCCCAACGTCTCGCGGCAGCACGCCGAGATCCGCCGTCAGGACGACGGCTTCATGCTGCTCGACCTCGGCTCCACCAACGGCACGCGCGTCAACCGGCGCGACGTCAAACAGGTCGTGCTCCAGCACGGCGACCGCATCGAGCTCGGTACCACGGAGCTCTTGTTCGAGAGGCAGCCCTGACCGGGCGGCCCCGGTGACCACGGCGCCGGCCGCCCCCGCGGGCGCGCGGTGCGGGAGAGTCCCATGATCGACATCGTCCTGCTCGTCCTCAAGATCGGCATCCTCGTCCTGCTCTATCTGTTCATCTGGCAGGTCGTGAAGACCGCCGTGCAGACCGTGCGCGGCGGCGGCGCAGCCTCGCCCGCGGCCGCGGCCCCGGACGTGGCCCTGCCGGCCGGCGACCGGCTCGCGCCGGTCTTCACGCCGGCGGAGCGCGAGCAGCGCCGCGAGGACCGCGACGTCGAGCGCACCATGGACGGCCAGAAGATGGACTTCACCGCGATCATCAACCCGCGGCTCGTCGTCGAGGAGAGCCCCATCGTGCCCGTCGGCGTCATCTTCCCGCTCGAGGGGTGGATCACGGTCGGCCGCGCCGCGAACAGCGACATCGTGCTCGACGAGCAGTTCGTCTCGAGCACGCACGCGCGCCTCGTGCCCCGCGGCCAGTTCTTCTACGTCGAGGACCTCGGCAGCACCAACGGGACCTTCGTCAATGAGAAGCAGGTGATGGGGGAGGCGCAGCTCAAGCTGGACAGCCGGCTGCGCATCGGCGAGACGACCTTCCGCTACGAGGAGTGAGCGCCCGGTGACGCTCGTCGCCAGACACGGCGCCCTCACCGACATCGGGCTCCATCGCAAGACGAACGAGGACACCTTCGTCGTGCGGCCTCCTCTCTACGGCGTCTGCGACGGCATGGGCGGCGCCAACGCCGGCGAGGTCGCCAGCGGCCTTGCCGCCGAGACGCTCGCCGCCGGGGTGGCCGCCGGACGGCCGCTGCTCGAGGCGGCGGAGGCCGCCAATGCGGCCGTCTTCCAGCGCGCCAACGACGACGTCGAGCAGACGGGCATGGGCACGACGCTCACCGCCTTCGTGCTCGATGGCCGCACGGCTCACTTCGTCCACATCGGCGACAGCCGCGCCTACCTGCTTCGGGACGGCGCGCTCGACCAGGTGAGCGACGACCACTCGCTGGTCGGCGAGATGGTCCGCGACGGCCGCCTGACCGAAGAGGAGGCGGCCGTCCACCCGCACCGCAGCATCCTCAGCCGCGCGCTGGGGACGGAGGGGCGCGCGCGCATCGACGAGTTCTCCGTCGACCTGCTGCCCGGCGACGTGCTGCTCCTCTGCAGCGACGGGCTGAGCGGCCCGGTCGCCGCCGACGCGATCCGCCTGGCGCTCACGCGCAGCGACCCCCAGGCGGCGGCGGAGCGCCTCGTCCTCGAGGCCCGGCGGCAGGGCGGTCCGGACAACATCACCGCGGTCGTCGTGCGCGTCGATGAGGCCATCGCCGCCGGCGAGGACGACGAGGACACGCTCGTCGCGGTCGCCGGCGACGAGCCGGGCGCGGACACCGAGGATCTCCCGGTCGTCGCCGCCGACCAGGAGGACGACGGGGAGGCCGGCGGGGACGCCGCCGACGCCCTGGCGGCGACGGCCGCCACCTTGTACGCGGAGGAGGCCGGCCGCCGCGCCTGCCGCACCCGCCGCGTCGGTCGCGCCGGACGCGGCCCGCCGCCGGCGCTCCGTGCGCCGCCTGGGCGTGGTCGCGGCCGTCCTCGCGCTGCTCACGGTGGTCGCCGCGGCCGGCGCGTTCTTCCTCAGCACCGTCTTCTTCATCGGTGTCGACGGCGGCCGCCTCGCCATCTACAGCGGCGTGCCGGTCGAGATCGGGCCGATCCCGCTGCACGCCGTGTACCGGCGCAGCGTCGTCGCCTACGACTCGCTGTCGCCGGCGGCGCGCACGCTGGTCGACGAGCAGGGGCTCCGCGGCAAGGGCAACGTCCTCGACGTCTCCGATCGGCTCGGGATGTGGCGATGAGCCGGCGCAACCTCGAGCTGGTCTTCCTCGTGCTGGCCGGCGCGGTCAGCACGATGGCGTACGTGTCGGTCTACGCCGGGCGCTTTCGCGAGATCAACAGCGTGTCGATCGTGTACGGGCTCATCTTCGTCGGCATCTTCCTGCTGCTGCACGTGGTCGAGCGCCTGTTCCTGCCGCAGGCCGACTCCTTCCTGTTGCCGATCACCGCGCTGCTCGCGGCCGTCGGCCTCACCGAGATCTTCCGCATCAGGCCGGCGCTGGCGCTCACGCAGGGCCAGTGGCTGCTGGTCGGCGCCGGTCTCTTCGTGCTCACGGTGGTGCTCGTCCGCGACCACATGAAGCTCGACCGCTACCGCTACCTCATCGGCGCCGTCGGCCTCGTGCTGCTCGTGGCCACCATCGTCGCGGGCACGACCGTGAACGGCGCCAAGCTGTGGATCCACGCGTTCGGCTTCAGCATCCAGCCGTCGGAGTTCGCCAAGCTGGCGATCGTGATCTTCCTCGCCGGCTACCTCGACGACAAGAAGGTCCTGCTCTCGGTCCCGCACGCGCCACGTGCTCGGCGTGCCCGCTGCCGGCCTCCAAGTACTTCGGGCCGCTGCTCATCATGTGGGTGCTTTCGCTGGCGATGCTCGTCTTCATGAAGGACTTCGGCATGGCGCTGCTCTTCATGTCGATCTTCGTGGCGCTGATGTACATGGCCACGGCACGGGTGGTCTACGTCGTCGCCGGCGCAGCGCTCTTCGCCGCCGCCGGCGCCATCGCCCTGACCATCGTCCCGCACGTCCAGGACCGCTTCACCGTGTGGCTGGACCCGTGGCCGCACGCGGCGACGACCGGCTACCAGCTGCTCCAGTCGCTGTTCACGATCGCCGACGGCGGCGTGCTCGGTGCCGGCTTCGGGCGCGGCTACCTGCTCTACGCCAGCCGCCAGCCGGTCGTCCCCGACCTGCAGACGGACTTCATCTTCACGGCCATCGCCAACGAGATCGGTCTCCTCGGCGCCGCCGGCATCGTCCTCGTCTACCTGCTCTTCGTCTGGCGCGGCTTTCGCATCGCGGTCTACGCGCCGGACGGCTTCTCCAAGCTCCTGGCCGCCGGCCTCGCGACGGCGTTCGCCCTCCAGACGTTCATCATCATCGGCGGCGTGACGCGGCTGATCCCGCTCACCGGCATCACGCTCCCGTTCGTGAGCTACGGCGGCAGCTCGATCACTGCGAACCTCATCCTCGTGGCACTGCTGCTCATGGTGTCCAACCGGACCAACATCATCCGCGGCGGCACCGAGCTCGAGCGGCGGCGACTGGCGGAGAGGGGTAGCGCGTGAACAGGGCGATGTCCAAGGTCTTCCTCGTCACCGTCGTGCTGTTCGTCGCGCTCGTCGTCAACCTCACGGTGATCATGGCCGTGCGCGCGCAGTGGTACCAGGACCGGCCGGAGAACAAGCGCAAGATCGCCAAGGAGATGAAGATCAAGCGCGGCGACATCCTCGGCTTCGACGGCTCGGTGATGGCGGGCACGAAGCGCCGCTCCGGCTACTACGAGCGCGCGTATCCGAACGGCACGCTGGCGCCGCAGCTCCTCGGCTACGACTCGGTGCGCTACGGCCGTTCGGGGATCGAGGCGCAACTCAACGACGAGCTCACCGGCCAGGCCACCTACCTCGGCGTGCAGTCGTGGGTCGACAGGCTGCTCGGCCGCCGGCCGAAGGGCGCGAACGTGAAGCTCACGCTCGTGCCCGCGGTCCAGAAGATCGCCCAGGAGGAGCTCCAGGGGCTGAAGGGGGCGATCGTCGCGCTCGACCCCACGACGGGCGCGCTGATCGCCTCGGCCTCGGCGCCGACCTACGACCCGGCCAAGCTCGAGGCCCAGTGGTCGCGCCTGAGCGTCGACGCGTCGGCGCCGCTCCTGAACCGGCCGACGCAGGGCCTCTACGTGCCCGGCTCGGCCTTCAAGCCGGTCACCGCGTCGGCTGGGCTCGACACCGGCAAGGTCACGCCCGACACCGAGTTCGTCGATACCGGCACCTACGTCATCTTCGGCGGCAAGGTCACCAACTACGGCGGCGCCGTCTACGGCCCCAACGACTTCACGACGGCGCTCACCCTCTCGATCAACACGACCTTCGCCAAGGTCGGCAACCTGCTCGGGCGCCGGCGCCTCATCGCCGGCATGGAGCGGTACGGCTTCTACCAGACGCCGCCGCTGCCGCTGCCGGCCGGAGAGATCGTGCCGAGCGGCCGCTATGGCAAGAAGGGTCTGCTCTCGCCGGACGCGTTCATGGACCCGCTCGACGTGGCGTGGGCGGCGTGCGGTCAGGAGAAGGTGCTGGCGACACCGCTG
This sequence comes from uncultured Thermoleophilia bacterium, assembly GCA_963717965.1. GTDB lineage: Bacteria > Actinomycetota > Thermoleophilia > UBA2241 > UBA2241 > CAIXSE01. Next base: position 39,428 of record CAVQXS010000002.1, read on the forward strand.
CAGATGGCGCTGGTCGCCGGGGGCGTGGCCAACGGCGGCCGCGTCATGAAGCCCTACTACCTGCAGGAGATCGTCACGCCCGCCGGCCAGGTCGTGAGCCAGTCGCAGCCGGAGCAGTGGCTCGTGGCGATGAAGCCGCAGACGGCGAGCGAGCTCAACCTGATGATGCAGCGGGTCGTGAACTCCGGCACCGGCACGGCCGCCGCGCTCGAGGGCATCCAGGTCGCCGGCAAGACCGGCACCGCCGAGAAGGGCGACGGCAGCAACCTGGCCTGGTTCATCGGCTTCGCCCCGGCGGAGGACCCCCGGATCGCCGTCGCCGTCGTCATCGAGGACACGCAGTCGACCGGCGGCGAGGCGGCGGCGCCGCTCGCCGCCGCCGTGATCAAGAGCGCGCTGGCGCATGCCTCCCTGCCCTGACGGGCAGGGACCGTGCGCCCGTGGTCGTACCACAAGGGACGGAAGAGAAGGGTAGGCGGACGTGACTGACGTGTTCCAGCCAGAGCAGGTGGTGGGTGGCCGCTACCGCGTGGTGCGCAAGCTCGGCGGCGGCGGCATGGCCGACGTGTACCTCTGCGAGGACCTCACCCTGGGCCGGCACGTCGCCATCAAGGTCCTCCTCCAGCGCTACCTCGACGACCCGACCTTCGTGGAGCGGTTCCGCCGCGAGGCCAAGGCGGCCGCCGGCCTGAACCAGCAGAACCTCGTCAGCATCTACGACTGGGGCGAGGTCGACGGGACCTACTACATCGCCATGGAGTACGTCGAGGGCGAGACCCTCAAGGACTACATCCGCCGTCGCGGCCGGCTGAGCGGCAACGAGTCCGTCGCCGTCGGGCTGCAGCTGCTCGCCGCGGTCGAGTTCGCCCACCGCAGCGGCATCGTGCACCGCGACATCAAGCCGCAGAACGTGATGATCGACCGCTCCGGCACCATCAAGGTGATGGACTTCGGGATCGCCCGCGCCGGCGACTCCGGGATGACGGAGGCCGGCTCGATCCTCGGCACCGCGCAGTACCTCGCGCCGGAGCAGGCGAAGGGTCACCCGGTCGACGAGCGCTCGGACCTCTACTCCGTCGGCGTCGTGCTCTACGAGATGCTCACCGGCACCGTGCCGTTCAAGGGCGACAGCGCCGTCACCGTCGCGCTCAAGCACGTGAACGAGGTCCCGCCGGAGCCCGCCGAGCTCGTGCCCGGCATGCCCTACGCGCTCAACCAGATCGTCCTCAAGGCGATGGCCAAGGGCCCGGCCGACCGCTACCAGACCGCGGCCGAGTTCGCCCGCGACCTGCGCGCCGCCCGGGAGGGCGGCCCGGTGCAGGCGGCCGCCTTCGACGCCGGCGGCGAGCGTACGCGCGTGATGGGTGCGGCCACGGCGGCCGGGACGACGTCGGTGCTCGACCAGCCGATGCCACCGCGCCGCAAGCGCTCCCGGTGGCCGCTCGTGCTCATCATCGTGCTGCTCCTGGTCATCGCCGCCGTCGCCGTCGCGCTGTGGTGGACGATGAGCGGCGCCAAGGCGACCGTGCCGGGCGTGGTCGGCCAGAGCAGGGCGGCGGCCGTGAGGACGCTGGAGAACAAGGGCTTCAAGGCCGGCGTCCAGCAGGAGTACTCCGACCGCGTGGCCGCGGGCTACGTGAGCCGCCAGGCCCCGACCGCCGGCACCAAGCTGCGCGAGGGCACCACCGTCGACATCTGGGTGAGCAAGGGCAGCGAGATGGTGACGCTCCAGGACTTCACGGGCCTGACCGCCGGGGAGGTCGACGACTAGCTCTCGCAGAACGACCTGCAGGGCGCGCCGAAGAAGGGCAAGTCCGCCGAGGTCGAGCAGGGACAGGTGTTCAGACAGGACCCGCTCGCCGGGGCCGACGTGAGGCGCGGCGACACGGTGACCTACTGGGTGAGCACCGGGAAGCCGCAGTCGACCGTGCCCGACCTCGCGAACCTGACGCAGGCCGACGCGGAGCTGAAGCTCGCAGACGCCGGCCTCGTGCTCGGCGTCGGTGACGACGGAGCCGAGCGCCACCGTGCCGACCGGCTCCGTCATCAGGCAGGATCCGCCGGCGGGCGAGAAGGTCGCCAGGGGCTCGGCGGTGAACATCGTCGTCTCCAGCGGCTCGCCGTCGCCGACGGCCAGCCCGAGCCCTGCCGGCGTCGAGGTGCCCAACGTCTACGGGATGGACGCGACGACGGCGGCGGCGCAGGTGAGCGCCGCCGGCCTCGTCGCGGACTTCCGGCAGAAGGGCGGGACCGGCCAGGAGCCCGGCACCGTCGTGAGCATCAAGCCGGACGCGGGCACCGTCGTCCCGGAGGGGTCGACGGTGGTGCTCGACGATCGCCAAGTAGCGCGGTCAGGTGCCGCGCAAGACGTGCGAAGGGGGCGGGAGCCGTTCGGCTCCCGCCCCCTTCGTCTTCCTCAGGCGTCTTCCTCAGGCCGCGGTGCGCGGCCGAGTGCCCTGTCTCAGACCCATCCCTGCGCCTGGAGCCAGGGGAAGATGAAGTAGAGGATGAAGGCGAACGAGGAGACCCAGAGCATCCAGCTCACCTCGCGCGCCTTGCCCTGCACCACCCGGATCAGCGTGTAGGCGATGAAGCCCGCGCCGATGCCGTTGGTGATGCTGTACGTGAGCGGCATGATCGTGATGATCAGCACGGCCGGCAGGCCGAAGGCGAGGTTGCCGAAGTTGATGCCGGCCCTGGGCTCGGTGGTGTCGTGGTCCGCCTCGCTCTCGGCCTTCGTCAGCGTGGCCATCATGAGGTAGCCCACGACGACGAGCGCGGCCGCCGTCGCCTGGCCCGGCACGACGCCGAAGATCGGCGAGAAGAACATGGCGACCAGGAAGAGGACACCGACGATGATCGCCACCCAGCCGGTCCGGCCACCCTGGGCCACGCCCGCGCCTGACTCGATGTAGGTGGTGGCCGACGAGGCGCTCACGGCGCCACCGGCCATGGCAGCGACCGAGTCGACCAGCAGCGGGCGATTGACCTGCGGCAGGTCGCCCTTCTTGTCGAGGTAGCCGGCCTCGCCGCCCACGCCGACGAGCGTGCCCATGGTGTCGAAGAAGTCGCTCAGCATGAGGCTGAAGATCCAGAGGACGGCCGCGGTGACGCCGAGCTTGGCGAAGGCGCCGAAGTCGAAGGCGCCGACGAGGCTGAAGTCGGGCGACGCGACGATGTCGGTCGGGATGATCGCCTGCCCCGTGAGGAACCCCGCGTCCTTGCCCCAGGCGTAGTTCATGATGATGGCGAAGATGGTCGCGAAGACGATGCCGAGCAGGATCGCCGCACGCCAGCGAAGGGCCAGCATGATGATGGTCACGGCGAGGCCGAACACGGTGACGGCCAGCGGCACCATGGGGACGGTGCCGAGCTCGACGAGGCCGACCGGCGTGCCGCCGTTGACGTTGATCAGGCCGCCGTCGACGAGCCCGATGAACAGGATGAAGAAGCCGATGCCGACGACGATCGCCTTCTTGAGCTCGATCGGGATCGCCTTGAAGATCGCCTCACGGAAGCCGGTGAGGACGAGGATGGTGATGGCGAGGCCCTCGAGCACGATGAGGCCCATCGCCTCCTTCATCGTGAGCCCCTGCCCGAGGACGAGGCTGAACGCCACGACGGCGTTGAGTCCCATGCCCGGGGCGATCGCGTAGGCGCGGTTGGTGACCAGACCCATGAGGATGGTCATGACGCCGGCCACGAGACACGTCGAGGTGAGCGCGGCGGCGAAGGGGAGACCCTTGGGGTCGCCGCCGAGGCCCAGGATGGTCGGGTTCACGAAGATGATGTAGGCCATGACCATGAAGGTCGCGAGCCCGGCCAGCGTGTCGCGTTTGAGCGACGTGTCCCACTCTTTGAACTTGAAGAACCGCTCGAACGCGTTGCCCGAGCCGGCGTCTGCCGCTTGCATTGAGACCTCGTCCTCCTTCGGGGTCGATGGATGGGAGTTTCGACCGCGAGAGCATATCCTACGGGCGGCCTCCGAACACCATCGTTGTCAGGTCTTCCTCGGCCGACGTCCCGGCCCTCATGGCGGCGTCCCGACGGCGGCCCGATTGACGGTCGCGCGCCCGCGTGAGTATTCTCGCTGGGCCCCCGTTCGGGAAAGGACGTGCACCCCCTCATGGACGAGATCCCCGGATCGCTCGCGCTCTCCGAGCTCGACGGCATGAAGGTCGTCGACGCCGCCGGCGTCGAGGTCGGCGAGCTGATCGACGTGGTGGCGAGCACCGCGCTCGACCCGCCGGTCGTCACGGCGTTCTTCATCGAGCACGGTGAGGGGCAGCTCGCCGCCTCGTGGGCGCAGGTCGGCGAGATCGACGTCGACGGCGAGCGGCTGCTGCTCGGCGTCGGGCTCGAGGCCGTCAAGGCCGCCTCGCTGCGGCCGGACGAGCTGTCGCTCGTCGACGCGCTCCTCGACAATCAGGTGCTCGACATCCGCCGGCGCATGTTCGTCCGCGTCCAGGACGTCGTGCTCGAGCCGGTCGAGGACCATCTCGCCGTCGCCGGCGTCGACGCGAGCTCCGCCGCGCTGGCCAAGCGCTTCGGTCTCGGGTTCCTGTCGCGCCGCCTCCCGAAGAAGAGCGGCGACTTCGTGCCCTGGAGCGACGTCAATCTCATCGCCCTGCGTCTCTCGCGGCTCAACTTCGTTGAGGCCTTCGGCGAGCTCGCCGAGCTGCACCCGGCCGACATCGCCGACATCATCGGCCAGGTGGGCCCGCGCGAGCGGGGGGCGGTGCTCGCCGCCCTCAACGCGGACCTCGCCGCCGACACGCTCCAGGAGATGGAGGAGGACCTGCGTAGCGCCGCCCTGCAGGAGATGCCGCTGGCGCGCGCGGCCCAGGTGCTCGAGCGCATCGAGGCCGACGAGGCCGCCGACATCCTCAGCGAGCTGCCCGACTCCCTGGCGCAGGAGCTCCTCGCGCTGCTGCCCGACAAGCGCGAGCAGGACCTGCGCCGGCTCGCCAGCCATCCGGAGCACACGGCCGGCTCTCTCATGACCACCGACTTCGTCATGCTGCCGCGCAAGGCCACCGCCGGGAAGGCGCTGGACTGGATCCGCCGCGAGCGTCCCGAGCAGCACATGATGACCTATCTCTACGTCGTCGATCAGGAGGAGCGGCTCGTCGGCGTGGTGAGCCTCCGCGACCTCGTCCTCGCCGCGCCCGACGACCAGATGACGACGTTCATGGAGGACGACGTCGTCCAGGTCACGGCCGACATGGACGAAGAGGCGGTCGGCCGCGTGATGACCAAGTACGACCTGCTCGCCCTGCCGGTGGTCGACGACGAGCGGCATCTGCTCGGCATCGTCACGCTCGACGACGCCCTCGAGGCCGTCGTCCCCGACGACTGGAAGCAGCGACTGCCGCGGCTCTATCGCTAGGGGCGTCGCCCCGCGGCCGGGGCTCGCGGGACCTTCGTCAGACCGGTTGCGTGCCGGCCGGCGCCTTCACGCGGCCCCAGGCAGCGCTGTACCGCGGCGCCTCGATCAGTGCGGCCAGGTCGAGGCGGAAGCGCGCGACTTCGCCCTTCTCCTGCACGCGGCGGAACCCGCCGCCCTCGAGGACGTCCGGGTTGAAGAGATTGAGGTCGCGCTCGTACCCGCGAAAGGCGTCTTCGCCTCGGGCGTGGCGCAGGCCGAAGGCCTCGAGCGCCGCGACCTTGCGATGCTTGAGCGCCGCCTCGAGCTCCTGCAGCAGGAGGCGGAAGCCGTGCAGGAACTCCTCGTCGTAGAAGTACGCGCAGGTGAGCAGGTACGCGTCGGCCGACGGGGGGCCGGCCGGCAGGGTGCGGGCGCGCGGCGTGAGCCGCGTCGCGGCGACGTGCATCCAGCCGATGACCGCGTCGCCGTCGAGCAGCGCGCGCCCGAAGAAGCCGGCGTCGCCCTCGGCCTCGACGCTCCCACTCGGCGCGCAGGCCCGGGCCCGCTTCGATGCCGGGCCGGGTCAGCCACCACGTGCAGGTCGCGCAGCAGGGAGCCAGCAGGTCCCTGGTCGCCGCGTTCAGGTCGATCGCTCTCACGCCGGCGGGTCGGCGATGTCGTCGATGTGGACCTCGACGCGGGTGATGGGGTTGCCCGTGGTGCGCGTGAGATAGGTCGCCCCGGCGCGGGCGACCGCGTCGCCCACCGCCATCAGGTCGGCGCCCGCGTAGGCGATGAGGTGGATCTCCAGCAGCGGGCCTTCGTCGTCGACGTCCAGGCGCACCGGGCCGTGGCGCTCGAAGTGGACGCGCTCGCCCAGCGTCTGCAGCGGGTTGCGGTAGAGGTCGCAGACCCCCGGCAGTTCCTTGACGGCGTCCCAGACGGCGCTGGAGATGACGTCCGGCGAGATACTCGGTCCTTGTCCCTGATGCACGCTGCGGCCCTCCCGTCGCTGGTGGCGGCAGTATACCGCCGCCGGAGCGCTCGTCGTGAGCGGCGGCGTCTGTTTGCTACTCCGCGCGAGGCTCCCCTATACTCCTGCAACGTGGGGGCCTCGAGTGTGGGGGCCTCCAGTGACTCCTGTGCGCCGTGAGAGGCCACGTGACCGACACCGACCGCGACATCACGATCTACCGTGCCGACTGGGTCCTCCCGGTGGCCGCGCCCGTGCTGCCCGACGGCGGCGTCGCGATCGCCGGCGGGCGCATCGTCGCGGTGGGTCCGGCGCCGCGCCTGGTCGCCGAGCATCCCGGCGCGGCCTACGTCGACGCGGGCCGGTCGATCATCATGCCCGGCTTCGTCAACTGCCACAGCCACATCGAGTACACCTCGTTCCGCGGTATCCTCGACGACTCGGAGTTCGGCGACTGGATCATCAGCCTCATCGACGTCAAGGCGTCGCTGACCCCCGAGGAGTACCTCGTCAGCGCCCGGCTCGGGGCGATGGAGGCAGTGTCGTCGGGCATCACCACGGTCGCCGACACGAGCTACGGCGCCGCGACGCTCGAGGTCGCGGGGTCGGCGGGCCTTCGCGGCCGCGTCTATCTCGAGGTCTTCGGCGTCGACGACGCCCACTTCGACGAGACCATAGCCGACGTCGAGCGGCGGCTCACGCAGGCGCAGGCCGCCGCCCCGGAGGGCATCGAGGTGGGCCTCGCGCCGCACGCCCCGTACACCGTCTCGAGCCGCCTCTACCAGGCGGTCTCGGCCCTCGCCCGGGAGCGCGGCCTCAAGGTGATGAGCCACGTCGCCGAGAGCAAGGACGAGATCACCTACATCCGCTCGGGCTCGGGCAAGTTCGCCCACGACTACCGCGAGAAGATGGGCTGGGAGCGCATGCTGGTCCAGCCCTACGGCGTCACGCCGATCAAGTACCTGCAGCAGTGGGACGTGCTTCGACCCGCGACTTCCTCGCCGTGCACTGCGTCAACCTCACGCGCGACGACATCCGCATCCTGAAGACCAAGGACGTCGCGGTGGCGCACTGCCCCAAGAGCAACGCCAAGCTCGGCTGCGGCGTCGCGCCGCTGGCCGACCTGCTGCACGAGGGCGTGCGCGTCGGTCTCGGCACCGACAGCCCGGCGTCGAGCAACATCATGGACATGTTCGACGAGATGCGGACGATGCTGTTCCTGCATCGCGCCGTCGAGCGCGACGTGAGCGTGCTCGACGCGCAGAAGTGCGTGCGCATCGCCACGCTCGGGGGCGCCGAGGCGCTGGGCATGGAGGCCGACGTCGGCAGCCTCGAGCCGGGCAAGTGCGCCGATCTCATCGCCGTCGACGTCTCGCGCTCGCACTTCGCGCCCATCGCCGACCCGTACTCGGCGCTCGTCTACGGCGCCAACCAGGACGACGTCATGCTCACCGTCGTCGGCGGCCGCGTGCTCTACCGCGACCGCGCCCACGTCGGCGTCGACGCGGACGCGATCCGCTCCAGCGCCGTCGCCGTGCGCGAGAAGCTGCAGGACCGCGTCCGCACCGGCGACGTCGAGGTCGGCGGCGCCGGCTCCGGCTGGTGGCAGACGCTCGCCTACCGAGAGGAGACCGCCTAAGTGCTGCTCGATCGCCGCAGGGTCAAGTTCTGGCAGAAGATCGTCTTCGGGGCCATGGCCGTCCTCATGGCCAGCTTCCTCATCTTCGGGTACTCCGGAGTGCTCAACGGCTGCAACTTCGGGGGCTCCCAGTCGTCGGCCACCGATCAGCTCGACCAGCAGATCGCCAAGTACACGGCGGCCGTCAAGACCGACCGCAAGGACGTGGCGGCCTGGACGAGCCTCGCCGAGAACTACGTCTTGCGCGCCAACCAGCAGGCCCAGGGCTCGGACGCCCAGACCGCCGACTGGCGGCAGGCGGTGATCGCCTACGGCCGCGCCGACAAGCTGCTCGCGAAGCAGAAGGGCGCCGCCGCCAAGCAGCAGCGCCTCGACACGCTCGAGCAGCTCGTCGGGGTCCACCTCTACCTGCAGGACTATCAGGCCGCGGTGACCACCTACGGCGAGATCACGGGACTGCGGCCCAAGGACGCGCAGTCGTTCTTCGACATGGCCACGGTCGCCATCAACGCCGGCGACACGAAGACGGCGCTGCTCGCGTTCACCAGGTTCCTCGAGCTCGACCCGACGTCCCCGGACGCCCCGGCGGTCAAGGACTGGATGCAGCAGAACGCGCCCTCTGCCTCTCCATCGCCGACCAAGGGGTCCGGACAATGAGCGACCTGTTCAGCGTCTCCTGCGAGCGTCAGGGCGACGACCTCGGGGTGGTCATCCTCGGCGGCGAGGTCGACATCTTCACGGCGCCGCAGTTCAAGGAGTGCCTGGTCGACCTGCTCGACTCCGGCGTGCGGCGCCTCGTGATCGACCTCGCCGAGGTCACCTTCATCGACTCGACGGCGCTCGGCGTCCTCATCGGCGGCGTGCGCCGCGTGCACGGCGCCGGCGGGGCGATGACGATCGTCGTCGCCACCCGGCCCGTCGAGCGCGTGCTGACCGTGACGGGCCTCGACCGCGTGTTCTCGATGTACCCCACGCGCGCAGAAGCTCTCGAAGCGCTCGCCTGACCGGGCCGTCGGCCAACGTCATCTCGACGGCGAGGTTTGCCGGGTGGTATTAACCCCCGCAGTCCTCGTCGTTCCTCTCACGTCCTCATGAGGTCGCCGTGAAGCTCATCGTCACAGAAAAGGACTCAGCCGCCCGCAAGATCGCGGAGATCCTCGGCGGCAAGGTGTCCGTCAAGGAGCACGGCCGCGGCCGCCAGAAGGTGAGGTCCTACCACTTCACCCAGGACGGCGGCGACGCCGTGGCCATCGGGCTGCGCGGCCACGTCATGGAGACGGTGTTCCCCAACACCTACAAGCGCTGGAGCCTCAAGTACCTCGGCGACATGATCGAGAGCCCCGGTCTCGCCTGGGTCGTGGAGGGCGGGGCAGCGGGCACGCTCGCCGCGCTGCGCACGGCGGCGAAGGGGGCGACGGAGCTCGTGATCGCGACCGACTACGACCGCGAGGGAGAGCTCATCGGCCACGAGGCCCTCGAGATCCTGCGCGGCGACGCCCTCAAGCACAATCCCGGCGACAAGCCGGAGAAGAAGAAGCGCGCGCCGGCGGCGGCCAAGGACGGCGCCGGGGCGCGCGCCAAGGCGGCTCCGGCGCCGGACGCCGCCCCCGGCGATCCGCACGTCAAGCCGATGCTGCCGGCGGCCGTCGTCGACCGGCACATCCGCGTCCGCTACTCCGCCCTGACGCCGGAGGAGGTGCAGGCGCGCGTTCGCCAAGCCGACCACGGTCGACTTCAACCTCGCCGAGGCGGCGCACTCGCGCCAGGACATCGACCTCATCTGGGGCGCCGTGCTCACCCGCTTCATGTCGCTGGCTTCCTACCGCTATGGCTCCGACTACCTCTCGGTCGGGCGCGTCCAGTCGCCGACGCTCCGGCTGGTGGTCGACCGGGAACTGGAGCGTCGCGCCTTCGTCCCGGTGCCCTACTGGGAGATCAAGGCGACGCTCGAGTACGATGGCGAGCCCTTCGAGGTGGCGCACGCCAAGGGTCGCTTCGACACGCAGAAGGCGATGGAGACGGCGCTGGAGCGCGCCGGGGTCGAGACCGCCGAGGTGACCGCCTACAAGGCCGAGCCGCGCCAGGACAAGCCGCCGGCGCCGTTCAACACCACGGCGCTCATGAGCGCGGCCTCGGGCTCGGGCATGACGCCGGCCAGGGCGATGCGCGCCGCGGAGTCGCTGTACCTCGACGGCCTCATCAGCTACCCGCGCACCGACAACACGGTGTACCCGCCGTCGCTCGATCTGCGCGGGAGCTTGCAGGAGCTGTCGCGCTGGCAGCCGGTGGCCGCCACCGCCTCCCGGCTGGCCGGGCAGGACAAGCTCACCGCGACGCGCGGCAAGAAGCGCACGACCGACCACCCGCCGATCTACCCGGTCGGCGTGCCCAAGAAGGAGCTGAGCGGCGACCAGGCCAAGGTCTACGACCTGGTCGCGAGGCGCTTCCTCGCCACGCTGCTGCCGGCGGCCGTGATCGAGCGCCAGCGCGTCGACATCAGCCTTGGCGCGGAGCCGTTCCTGGCCTACGGGGCGCGCGTGGCCTCCCTCGGCTACCTCGAGGTGTACGAGAAGTACGCGGCCAAGCGCGACCGGCCGCTGCCTCCGTTGCAGCCCGGCGACACGCTCAAAGTGCTGGATCTGCGCTCGGAGGCCAAGGAGACGCAGCCGCCCGGCCGCTACGGGCAGGGCAAGCTCATCGAGAAGATGGAGGAGCTCGGCCTCGGCACCAAGGCGACGCGCGCCGACATCATCCAGCACCTCTACGACCGCAACTACGTGCGCGACAACCCGGTCGAGCCGACGGAGCTCGGCGTGGCGCTCATTGCGGCGTTCGACGCCGCCATGGAGCAGGCGCCGGTCGACATCTCCTCCAGCGCGATGACGGCGACCCTCGAGCGGCAGATGGACCGGATCAGCGAGGGTGAGCTGCGCCGCGACGAGGTCGTCCGCGAGAGCCAGGACATGCTCGAGCAGGCGTGGAAGTTGCTCGACGCCCACGTCGACGACATCCGCGACCGCATCAAGAGCGGCGTGCGCGAGGACCTCACGCTGGGCGTCTGCAAGAACTGCGGCGGGCAGCTTCGCGTGCTGCGCGGGAAGACGGGCAAGCGCTTCGCCGCCTGCGTCGGCAAGGAGGGCGAAGAGCCGGCGCCGGCCGCCGAGGGCGAGCGCCCGCGGCGCGGCTGCGGCCAGACGTTCCCGCTGCCGCAGCGCGGCACGATCGTGCCCACCGGCAAGGTCTGCGCCGAGTGCGGCTGGCCGGAGATCAAGGTCGTCGGCGGCGGCGGGCGCGGGCGTCCGTGGGTCCTCTGCATCGACATCGACTGTCCGAGCAAAGACAAGTACAAGGCGCGGAAGAAAGCCGGCTGAGCCGGCGGGGGAGAGGCATGGGCGAGCGCGGTGGCGTCCTCATCAGCCTCGAAGGCTGCGACGGGTGCGGCAAGAGTACCCAGGCGGCCCTGCTCTGCGCGCGCCTGGCCGCCTGTGGCCTGCCGGTGGGGCCGGCGTCCGCGCCGGGCTCGGCCATCCGCGAGCCCGGGGCCACGCCGGCCGGCGAGGCCATCCGCAACGTCCTGCTCCACGGCCCGTCGTCCCTGGCGCCGTGGACCGAGACGCTGCTCTACGCCGCCGCCCGCGCCGAGCTCGTCGAGACGGTGCTGCTGCCCGAGCTCGCGGCCGGCCGCGTGCTCGTCCTCGACCGCTTCGTGGACTCGTCGCTGGCCTATCAGGGCTTCGCCCGCAAGCTCGGCGTCGACGAGGTCCTCGCCGTCAACCGGCCGGCACTGCGCGGCGTCCTGCCCGACGTGACGCTCGTGCTGGATGTGGATCCCGTCGTCGGCCTCGCGCGCGCGGGCGGTGGCGGCGACCGGATCGAGGCCGAGGGACTGGAGTTCCAGCAGCGCGTGGCCGCCGGCTTCGCCGTCCTCGCGCGCCGCTTCCCCGAGCGGATCCGCCTGATCGACGGCTTCCGCGACGTCGACCTCGTCGCCGCCGACGTCGAGGCGGCCGCCCTCGAGGCCGTTGCCGACGCCGGCCTGCGGCTCGGCGACTAAAGGAGCCCGCGATGTTCTCCGGCATCCCCGGGCAGCGAGGGGCCAAGGCATTCTTCGAGCGTGTCGTGCGCGACGGCACCCTGAGCCACGCCTACCTGCTCGCCGGGCCGCCGGGACTCGCCAAGACGGCCTTCGCGCGCGAGCTGGGCGCCGCACTCGTCACCCCTTGCGGGGGCTGCGGGGCGTGCGCCGACTGCGAGCGCGCGCGCAGCGGCGTGCACCCGGACCTGCACGTCCTCGAGCGCGAAGGCGACCTGATCCGCTTCGAGCAGATCAGGCCGGTCATCGCGGAGCTCAGCCTGAAGCCCTTCGTGGCTGCGCACCGCGTGTGGGTCATCCCCGAGGTAGAGTACCTGCACCCCGCGGCCGCCAACAAGCTGCTCAAGAGCATCGAGGAGCCGCCGTCCTACGTCGTGTTCATCCTCGTCACCGACCGGCTCGAACGGGTGCTGCCGACCATCGTCTCGCGCTGTCAGACGGTCGAGTTCCGCCCGCTCAGCGACACCGAGGTGAGCGCCTACCTCGTCGAGCGGCACGGGCTGGCCGCGGCCGCGGCCGAGTCCCTGGCCAGGCTGTCGCTGGGCTCCGTCGAGCGCGCCGAGCGTCTGGTCGAGGACGCCGCCGGGCCCCGGCTCCGCGAGCAGTACCTCAAGTACGCCGCCCAGATCGTCTCCGGCGCGCGCGCGACCGAGGGTCCCGAGCCGGCGGCCGCGTTCCTCGGAGCGCTGGCGCAGCAGCAGGCCAGGATCACCGACGCGCTGCACGCGGAGCTGACCGCGCGCACCGCTGAGCTCGAGGGCCAGTTCCAGGACAAGCAAGACCTGAAATGGTACACGGACAGAGCCGAGGAACGCGCCAAGCGCGAGGAGGCGCGTCGCCGGCGGCTCGCCGCTCAGGACGCGCTCGACCTGCTCGTCTCCTGGGTGCGCGACCTCTGGGTGGTCGCCTCCGGGGCATCCGATGTACTCTGGAACAGCGACCACCGCGACGCGCTCGTCGAGGCGGTCGTGGCGACGCCGGACCACTACGCTCGCCTCCTCGGCGTCGCCGCCAAGACTCGCAAAGACCTGTATCTCAATATCGACCAGAAGCTCGCGCTGCAGGCCATGTTCGCGCGCTTCGAGGAGGTCTCCACCAGTGCCTAGGATCGCCAGCGTCGTGTTCCGCGGCGGCGGCAGGGTCTATCAGTTCAGCGCGGGCGACCTCGAGCTCGCCCGCGGCGACGGCGTCGTGGTCGACACGACCCGCGGCTCCGACTTCGGGCGGGTCGTCAAGGGCCCCGACGAGGTCGCCGCCGACAACGCCCCCCGCGGCCTCCGCAGGGTGATGCGCAGGGCGACCGCCCAGGATCTCGAGGTCATCGCCTCGCATCGCGCGGCGGAGCTCGAGGGCAAGGCCGAGTGCCGCCGCCTCGCCGCCGAGCTCAAGCTCGACCTCAAGGTCGTCGAAGCGCGGCAGGCCTTCGACAGCCCCAAGCTCACCATCACGTTCTTCGCCGAGGAGCGCACCGACGTGCGCGACCTCTCGAACCGGCTCGGCGACCGCCTCGGCCGCCGCGTCGAGCTCAAGCAGGTGAGCGCGCGCGACGAGTCGCGCATCGTCGGCGGCTACGGCCCCTGCGGCCGCAGCCTCTGCTGCGCCACCTTCGCCGGCGACCAGGAGCCGGTCTCCATCCGCATGGCGAAGGATCAGAACCTGCCCCTCAACCCGACCAAGATCTCGGGCTGCTGCGGGCGTCTCATGTGCTGCCTCAAGTACGAACACCAGGTGTACGTCTCGTTCCGCAAGCGCGCGCCCAAGCGCGGAGCGATCGTTCGCACCCCAGCCGGGGAAGGTAAGGTCACGGATCTGCTGGCGCCGGTCGACAGCGTGACCGTCGACCTCGGCGAGGGCCGGTCGGCGACCTTCAAGCTCGACGAGCTCGGGGAGCCGGCTTCTTCAGGAAGGGAGTGACCGTGGCTGAGACTCACGTCGTGCTCAACGTGCCGACCGTGTCGTGCAACCACTGCAAGATGGCGATCGAGAACGCCGTCGGCGCCGTAGACGGCGTCGGCGAAGTGACCGTCGACGTCGCCGAGAAGACCGTGACCGTCGACTTCGACGCCGACGCCGTGACGCTCGAGATGATCGAGGAGACGGTCGCCGGCGAGGGGTACGACGTCGCCGGTCGCCACGTCTTCGGCGCCTGACCCGACCCGTTTGGCAAGCGCGTGACGGGCTGGTACCATATCGCCTCGCACGCGCGCTGGGCCGTTAGCTTAGTTGGTAGAGCAGGGGACTCTTAATCCCAAGGTCGAAGGTTCGAATCCTTCACGGCCCACCATCGCTCCGTCCGCTCACGCCGGCCGCCGTCTTATGTTGCCCGCCGGTTCGCGGCTCTGCTATCGTTCATTGGATACGGGCGCCAGCCCGTGACGTCCACCTGACGGGAGGTCGAAGAGGGTGAGCGCGCACCTCAGGCCCACGGTCGGCCGGCTCCTCAACGACGCCAGGTTCTCCTTCGCCCCGAGTGGGGGAGACGACGTCCTTCGCCAGGCCATGATCATGATGGCGTGCTACGCCGCGTACGACGTCTCCCGGGCGCTCGCGCAGGGTCGCGAGGCGATCGCGCTCGCCAACGGCATCTTCTTCATGAACCTCGAGAAGGCCCTGGGCATCTGGTGGGAGCCTTGGGTCCAGGGCCGCGTGAGCACGTTCGAGCCGCTCATGACGTTCCTCGTGTGGGCCTACCAGTACGCGCACCTGCCGATCATCATCGGCGCCATGGTGTGGGTGTTCACCCAGCGGCGCAGCCGCTGGACGCTGTACCGCAACTGGTTCCTCGCCATGAACTTCATCGCCGTCCTCGTGTTCGCCCTGCTGCCGACGGCGCCGCCGCGGATGATCTTCACGTCGGGCGTCGCCGACATCAACTTCCTGCACGGCATACGCACGCAGATCCTCGAGAACGGGCTGCTCGCCAACCCGTTCGCGGCCATGCCGAGCCTGCACTTCGGCTACGCCCTCTTCATCGCCATCATGCTGTACACGCTTGGGCGTCAACGCTGGCTGCGCTACGGTGGCTTCGTCTACGCGGTCGTCGTCCTCGTCGCGATCGTCGCGACCGGCAACCACTTCATCATCGACGCGCTGGCCGGCGCTCTCGTCGTGCTGGCGGCGTGGGCCTTCGCTGTCAACGTGCAGCCGAGCTCCGTGCCTCAGTCGTCCGCGATCACGGTGCGCGTGCGCGAGCGCGACGGCTGACGTGGCGAACCTGAAGTCCCGCTATACCGACGGCGCCCGCCGCGGCTTCTTCCGCGCCGGCGTCGTACTCGCGCGCCGCGGGTTCACCGCCGACATGATGACGTACATCGGCCTGCTGCTGCAGGTCCTGGGCCTGCCGCTCATCATCACCGGCCACTTCGTTTGGGCGCTGATCGTCGGCATCATCGCCGCGCTCTGCGACGCCCTTGACGGCGCCGTGGCACGCGCCGGGGCGGGCTCCACGAAGGCGGGCGCCTTCCTCGACTCCACGCTGGACCGTGTCTCGGAGCTCATGGTGGCCGCGGCCCTCGTCGTCTACTTCGTGCGCGAGGGCCCCGAGTGGGGCCCGATCGTGGCCGTCCTCGTGTTCATGGGCGCCGCACAGATGGTCTCGTACACACGCGCCCGCGCCGAGGCCCTCGGCGTCGACTGCAAGGTCGGCTTCATGTCGCGGCCGGAACGCCTGGTCGGCCTCGGCCTCGCGTTCCTCTTCTCGTGGTGGGAGCCGGGCGGCACCAGCTTCCTTGTCTGGTGGCTGTATCTGCTCGCGCTGCTCACGACCATCACCGTCGTGCACCGCATGGTGCACGTGATGCGCAAGCTGCGCCTCGCCGAGCCGACGCCGGCGCTCGACGAGCCTTCGGCCGCTGCCGACGGCATGGGCGACGAGTTGTGGCCCGAGACCTCCGGCCCCGGCGGCCGCAGGTACTGAGCCGGCCGCCGGGGCGGGCGCCGCCGGGGCGGGCCGACGCCCGCGTGATATACTCGCGCGCGTTATCTCGAGCCGTTCGGGAACGCCTTTGCGCGCCCTGAAGCCCGGCTCCGATCGACGCGGCCGCCGGGGGCGGCCGCAGCCTATGGAGGTAGACCGAACTTGGGCAATCCAGTACGCGTTGCGATCATCGGCGTGGGCAACTGCGCCTCGTCGTTCGTGCAGGGCGTGGAGTTCTACAAGAACGCCAAGAAGACCGACTTCGTGCCGGGCCTCATGCATCCGGTCCTCGGCGGCTATCACATCCGCGACATCGAGTTCGTGGCCGCCATCGACGTCGACAAGAACAAGGTCGGCAAGGACCTCAGCGAGGCCGTCTTCACCAAGCCCAACAACACGCTGCAGTTCGCCGACGTGCCGAAGAAGGACGTCAAGGTCGTGCGCGGCATGACCCACGACGGCCTCGGCAAGTACCTCTCGCAGATCATCGAGAAGGCGCCGGGCGCCACCGCGGACATCGTCGGCATCCTCAAGGAGACGCAGGCCGACGTGGTCGTCAACTACCTGCCGGTGGGCAGCGAAGAGGCGACCAAGTGGTACACGGAGCAGATCCTCACCGCCGGCTGCGCCATGGTGAACTGCATCCCCGTGTTCATCGCCCGTGAGCCCTACTGGCAGAAGCGCTTCGTCGAGGCCGGCGTGCCGGTCATCGGCGACGACATCAAGAGCCAGGTCGGCGCCACCATCGTGCACCGCGTGCTCACGCGCCTCATGCGCGAGCGCGGCGTGAAGCTCGAGCGCACGAGCCAGCTCAACGTGGGCGGCAACACCGATTTCCTCAACATGCTGGAGCGCGAGCGTCTCGAGTCCAAGAAGATCAGCAAGACCAACGCCGTCACCAGCCAGCTCGACTACGACATGGGCGCCGACAACGTGCACATCGGGCCCAGCGACTACGTCAAGTGGCTCGACGACCGCAAGTGGGCGTACATCCGCATGGAGGGCCGCACCTTCGGCGACGTGCCGCTCAACATCGAGCTCAAGCTCGAGGTGGTCGACTCGCCGAACAGCGCCGGCATCGTCATCGACGCCGTGCGCTGCGCCAAGATCGGCCTCGACCGCGGTCTTGCCGGGTCGCTCGAGGGCCCCAGCAGCTACTTCATGAAGTCGCCGCCGGTGCAGCACCCCGACGACCAGTGCCGGCGCATGACCGACGAGTTCATCAGCGGCGACGGCCCCGCTGCGAACGCCGTCTGCCAAGGCTAGGCTCACCCTCAGCGGCGGCTCAGAACGCTCGACCCGGCGGGGCCGGGGCCGTGAGGCCCCGGCCCCGCCGCCGTTTCCGGGCTCACCTGCCGGCCTCCGCCGCCGCCGCAGCTCGCGGCGCGGCGGCGGTGCGGTAGCATGGTGCCGATGGGACTCAAGCTGGGCATCCTCACCCCGTTCCTGTGGTCGACGCCGTCGGCCGTCAACGACCAGGTGCGGGCGCTGGCGGAGCGGCTGACGCTCGCCGGCCACCGGGTGACGGTGATCGCGCCGAGCGCCGACCGCTCCGCGGTCGACGAGGCCCAGCGCCGCGTGCAGGCTGTCCTGACCGGCGAGCGCGACACGGTGTTCCTGCCCGGCGAGCCGTACCCGCGCTTCTTCTTCGCCGGGGCGACCTACGCCGTGCGCGAGAGCCGTTCGCTGAAGCTCATCGCCGCGCCGGCCGACCTCATCGCCAACATCGACGTGCTGCTCGGCGCCGAGGACTTCGACCTCCTGCACCTCAACGAGCCCTTCGTGCCGGGGCTGGGCTGGTCGGCTCTGCGTCACGCCGCCTGCCCGCTGGTCGCGACCTTCCACGCCAACCCCGAACGGATGCGGCCGTTCTGGTCGACGCGGCCGCAGCTGCGCCGCCTCTTCGATTCGCTGGACGCGGCGATCGCCTCGTCTGCCGCCGTTCGCGACGCCGCCGCGGTGACGTTCCCCGGCGCCTATCGCGTGATCCCGCCGGGCGTCGACCTCGAGACCTTCCGGCCGGCCGAGGTCCGGGCGCCGGGCCCGCTGCGCGTGGTCTTCAGCGGCGGCGCGGAGCGTCGCAAGGGGCTCGGCGTCCTGCTCCGCGCGCTGCGCCACCTCGGCGACGAGCACGCGGACGTCGTCGTCGACGTGTGCGGCGGCGAGGCGCAGGAGCGGCGCTACGCACGCCTCGTACCGCCCGCTTGGCAGGACCGCGTGCGCTTTCACGGCCGCCTGCCGCGCGCCGACGTCGCGGAGCTGCTGCGCGCGGCCGACGTCTACTGCGCGCCCTCGTTCGGACCCGAGACCGCCGCCGTCGCCCTGCTCGAGGCGATGGCCTCCGGGGCGGTGGTCGTCGCCTCCCAGATCCGCGGCTACGACGAGGTGGTCCGGAGCGACGCCAACGGCCTTCTCGTGCCACCGCGCCACGTGCGCGGGTTCGCGGCGGCGCTGTCCCGGGTGCTCGGCGACGACGAGCTGCGCCGGCGGCTCTCGGAGCAGGCGCTGCGCGCCGCGCGCAGGTACGATTGGGCACGGGTGACCGGCGAGGTCGAGGACGTCTACGGGGAGGTGGCGCGCCGGCGGCGGCACCCGCTGCCGCGCCGCCGCCGCCAGCAGCGTGAGCTCTTCGCCGACTTCCACATCCACTCGCACCACAGCAAGGACTGCGTGATGCCGGTCGCCGACATCCTCGAGCGCGCCCGCGAGGTCGGCCTCGACGTCGTCGCCATCACCGACCACGACAGCGCGGCGGGCGGCCTCGAGGCCAGGGAGCTCGCCGACCGCTACGGCGTGCGCGTCATCGTCGGCGAGGAGGTCAAGAGCAGCGAGGGCGAGGTCATCGGTCTCTTCCTCGAGCGCACCATCCCCGGGGGCATGACCTTCGCCGAGTCGATCGCCGCGATCAGGGAGCAGGGGGGCATCGTCTACGTGCCGCACCCCTTCGACCGGCTGCACAGGATCCCGAGCCCGGCCGTGCTCCGCGCCAACGTCGCCGACATCGACGTGGTCGAGGTCTTCAACTCGCGCCTCGCCTTCCCCGGCTTCAACGAGCTCGCCGAGCGCTTCGCCCAGCGGTACCGGCTGCCGGCGGCCGGCGGCAGCGACTCCCACGTGCTGCCCGGCATCGGGACGACGCTGTGCGGCATCGACGACTTCAGCGGGCCCGGCGACTTCGTCCGGGCCCTCGCCGAGAGCCGCATCGTGCGCCGGCCGCGCAGCCGCATCTACCTGCAATCGCTCAAGCTCCTGCAGACCACGATGGGAGGCGCGTCGAAGGAGGAGGGGCAGGTGGATTCCCCTGCATAACGCGCGGATAATCGGGGTGGTCCCGCTTTTGCCGGGGCGGTGCGAGGACTTCGCGACGGTGACGCGAACTACCTAGCCAGCACCCCTTGAGAGAGGTATCCGCTTGGCGCAACCCAACGAGATCTACGACAAGTACCTGACCCGGGCCATCAGCGAGATCAACGAGCTGACGGGCGAGATCCTCAGGTGCTCCAGGTGCAGCCACGCGCGCACGATGCCGGTGATCGGCTCGGGCCACCCCATGGCCGACATCTTCCTGCTCAAGTACCAGGCGCGGCCGTCCGAGCTGCACGAGGGCGTCGCCTTCTTCGGCCGCGCCGGCACGGCGCTCATGAAGAGCTGCCAGCGCCTGAAGATCGACCCGCTGCAGCTCTACGGGACCAACGTGATCAAGTGCGGTGAGGTCCGTGAGGCGCACCCCGAGGCGAAGTGCCTCGACCACCTTCGCCGCGAGCTCGTCATCGTGAACCCCAAGCTCATCGTCGCCATGGGCGAGGAGACGGTCGCCGCGCTGAACACGGCCAAGGTGCCGCTGGCGCGGGAGCTCGACTACGTGCCCGGCGAGATCGTCGACTTCACGCCGGGCACCGAGGTCCTCGTCACCCCGGACATCGACGTCTCGCTGGACGAACAGCGGCTCAAGGCCGGCTTCTGGCGTGCCTTCCGCCGGCTCGGGGAGTGGTACGACAACATCCCGCCCTACTGACGGGCGCACCTCGGTCGTGGACCCTCGGCGCGTCCGCACGGACGATACCGGGCGCGACCGCCTCATGAAGCAGTTCGCCCTTCCCGCCGCCGCCGTCGCCGTCCTCCTCGGCTGGGGCTTCGCGAGCAGCGCCCTTCCCGCGCTACCGGTGCGCGCCGACATCATGGTCTCGTCGGCGGTGGTGCTCACGGCGATGGCCGCGCTCGTGTGGGGCATGCTGCCGCTGCGCGCGTTGGGCCGGCGACTCCCGCTGGTCGCCGTCGCCGCCCTCCCGTTCGCCGTGCTCTTCGTCTGGCTCGGCTGGGTGCCGCCGGCGAACGTCGCCAAGGTGGTCTTCGCCGGCGCCCTCGGCCTCTGGATCGCCGGGGAGCTGGAGCGCGTGAGCTGGGTCGTCGTGGTGGCCGCGGTGTCGGCCACGGTGGACATCGTCAGCGTGGCCGCCGGGCCGACCAAGGCGATCCTCGAGAAGGGGCCCGTGGTGGTCGGCTACTTCACGGTGGCGGTCACGTGGGCCGGCTACACCTACGCCGAGGCGTTCACGGGACTCGGCGTCAGCGACGTCATCTTCTTCGCGCTGTATCTGGGCGCGGCGCGCCGGTTCGGGCTGCGCACGGGCCGGAGCGCCGTGGCCATGGTGGCATCGTTCCTGGCCACCATCGCCGTGGCCATGTGGTGGACCGCGCTGCCGGCGCTGCCGCTGCTCTCGGTGGCCTTCCTCGTCGTGAACGCCGACCTGCTGTGGCGGCGTCTCCGGCCCGCTAAGGGCGAGCTGCCGTCGCCGTGAGCCCCGGCTGCAGGCGTCAGCCGGCGCGCTCGAACAGCGCGACCGTCTCGATGTGGTGCGTGTGCGGGAACATGTCCACCGGCGCCACCGTGGTGAGGCGGTAGCCCAGCTCGCCGAGCTCGGCGGCGTTGCCGGCCAGCGTGGTGGGGTTACACGAGACGTACACGAAGCGGTCGGCGCCGAGGGCCGCGGCTCTCTGCAAGGCCTTGCGGGCCATGCCCGCCCGCGGCGGGTCGGTGATCACGACCGCCGGACGGTCGGCGTCGTCCGGGCGCTCGTGGTCGAGCACCGAGTGCGGCGGGAAGCGCAGCAGCGGCCGCACGTCGGCGGCGTAGAACGAGGCGTTGTCGACGTGCGCGAGCTCCGCGTTGACGCGCGCGGCTGCGATCGCCTCCTCCTGGATCTCGATGGCGTGGACTTCACGCGAGGCCCGCGCGAGCGGGAGGCTGAGCGAGCCGATGCCGCAGTAGAGGTCCACCGACGGCCTGGTGGCCTCCGGCGCCGCGAAGCGCAGCGCGGTCTCGTAGAGCACCTCGCACATGGCGGTGTTGGTCTGCAGGAAGGCCGTCGCCGGCACCCGCAAGTCGACGCCGGCGAGGCGCTCTCGCAGGTACGCCGGCCCGGTCAGCATGTGCGGGCCGTCTCCCACCGCGGCGTCGGACGGCGATTCGTTCACCGTCACCGCGAACGACGTGCAGCCGCTCTCCGCGGTCACGCGCGCGGCCAGCTCGGCCTCCTCGGGAAAGCGCGCCGCGACGAAGAGATTGAGCAGGAGGTCGCCGCTGGAGCGCCCCTCACGCACGACGAGGTGCCGGAGCAGGCCGCCGTGCCCGTCACGGGAGTACGGCGCGAGGCCGAGATCGCGGCAGGTGCTCGCCACCGCGAGCCGGGCGCGGTTCATGCGCTCGGAGGCGAGCTCGCAGTCGACGACGTCGACGATCTCCTTCCACGACCCGCGCCGGTGCAGCCCGAGCACGAGCTCGCCGGTCTCGGATGCGCCGAAGGAGAACTCCATCTTGTTGCGGTAGCGCCAGGGGTCGTCCATGCCGCGGATCGGCTCGAGGCGGTAGTCGGTGAGGTGGGCGAGTCGCTGCAGCGAGTCGACGACCTGCTGCTGCTTGAACTCGAGCTGCGCGGCGTAGGCGAGCGTCTGCCACTCGCAGCCGCCGCAGTCCTTCGCGTGGCGGCAGCGGGCGGCGACGCGGCGCGGGGAGGGGGAGAGGACCTCGAGCGCCCGCGCCTCGGCGTGCGAGCGGCGGCGTTTGGTGACGCGGGCGAGCACGCGGTCGCCGGGCACGGCGCCGCGCACGAAGACCACGAAGTCGTCGAGCCGGGCGACCCCTTGCCCGCCGTAGGCGAGCGTCGTGACGTCGAGTTCGACGGTGTCTCCGGGGCGGGGCGGCATGGTCAGCCAGTGTACCCGCTGGGCCGGGAGGCCGCGAACCGGTCGGCGTGCCGCCGCGGCGACAGAGCGGCACCCAGCGCGGAGGCTGGCCCGGTGTGAGCTTGAGCTGACACCGGGCCAGCCTCCAAAGCGTGACCACCGCCCGGAGGATCGGACTCGGCCCAGGCAGGGTCGCGATGCCGGCCGCCCGCGCGGGGCGGCCTCGCGATCGTCCACCTCATGAGTCCCCGGCGGGGGTGTCGGACCCGGCGGGCGCTGGTAGAGTCGCTCGCGGACCGCCCGGTCCGCCGCCGGCCCGCGAAAGGAGTCTGCCCGTGAGCGACCTCGACCTGGAGCGCTATCGCCGCCGCGCGGAGGAGTTCGTCGGCGCGCTCGACCTCGAGTACTACGAGCACTTCTCCGGGCGCAAGGCGCGGTGCGACACGGCGGCGGTGTACGACCGCTACCCCGAGCTCTTCACCCGCGAGGCGATCGACGGTCTCGAGGAGCTCTACGCGGTCGCCGTCGACGATGAGAAGCTCCGCCTCGCGTACCTGCTCGCGTTCGCCGTCGACGGCTTCATGGGCGAGCAGACCAAGCACCTCGGCGACGAGGTCGCCAACACCGAAGGCGAGACGACCATCGAGGTCGACGGCGAGCCGATCGGCCTGCGGCAGGCGAGCGTCACCCAGGGCAACGAGCCAGACCGGGCGCGCCGCGCCCGCATCCAGGCGGCGCGCCTCGCCGCGACGGCGGAGCGCATCAACCCGCTTCTCGAGACCTTGTGGAGGCGGTGCCACGACCTGGCTCTCGAGCTCGGCTACCCGGACTACAAGGAGCTCTACGGCACCGTCCGCGGGCTCGACTACGACCACCTGCGCGCCGAGCTCGAGGGGTTCCTCGCCGACACGGCCGGCCTCTACGAGCGTGTCATGGACCGCCTGGTCCGCGAGCGGCTCGGGTTCACGCTCAAGGAGCTCACCTTCGCCGACCTGCCCTACCTGTGGCGCGCCGAGGGCTTCGACGGGGTCTTCAAGGCCGACGCCCTCATCCCGTCGCTGCGGCGGACCCTGCGCGGCATGGGCATCGACCTCGACGCGCAGCCCAACGTGCACCTCGACACCGAGATCCGGAAGCTCAAGTCACCGCGCGCGTTCTGCTCCCCCGTTCGCGTGCCCGACGAGATCTACCTGGTCGTGCTCCCGCACGGCGGACAGGACGACTATGGCATGCTGCTCCACGAGGCCGGGCACACCGAGCACTTCGCCCACGTGCGCCCGGAGCTCGCCTTCGAGTACCGGCACCTCGGCGACAACGCCGTCACCGAGGGCTTCGCCTTCACGTTCGACCACCTGCTGCTCAACCGCGAGTGGCTGTCCCGGATCCTCGACTTCGACGACAGCGGCGACTACGTGCGCTTCGCCGCCGTCAACGACCTGTACTTCATGCGCCGCTACGCGGCGAAGCTCGCCTACGAGACCACGCTGCACGCGCAAACGGGCGCTCTCGACGCGATGCCGGCGGAGTACAGCCGCCGGCTCAGCGACGCGACGCTCGTCCACGTGCCGGAGCAGAACTACCTCGCCGACGTCGACGACGGCTTCTACAGCGCCAGCTACCTGCGCGCCTGGATGCTCGAGGGGGCGCTGCGGCTGATGCTGCAGGAACGGTTCGGCATGGCGTGGTTCGCGTCGCAGGAGGCCGGCGACTGGCTGCGCGGGCTCTGGGAGCAGGGCCAGCACCTCACCGCGGAGCGGCTGCTCCTGCGGTACGGCGGCGGCAGGCTCAACACCGACCCGCTGCGGCACCTGTTCGAGCAGGTGCTCGGCCGCTGACCGGGCGCGGGCCGGGGTCAGGCCGGCAGGAAGGTCACGAGCACGCGCCGCCGCCGCGGCCCGTCGAACTCGGCGAAGTACACGCCCTGCCAGGTGCCCTGCTGCAGGGCGCCGCCGACGACCGGCACCATGACGCTGCTGCCCATCAGGCTCGCCTTGACGTGCGCGTCGGCGTTGCCCTCGAGATGGGTGAAGGGGAGGTCGTGCGGGACGAGGCGATCGAGAGCCATCTCGATGTCGTCGCGCACCGACGGGTCGGCGTCCTCGTTGATCGTGACGCCGGCCGTGGTGTGCGGGACGTAGACGACGGCGACGCCGTCGCCGGCGTCGCGCACGAGCGCGGCCACGTCACGCGTGACGTCGACGAAGCTCTACGCGGCGTCTGGTCTGGACCTCGAACGTCCACATGGTGCCTCCTAGAAAAGTCCGAACCGGCGCCGGGCGTTGCGCGCCCCTCGCCGCCGGTGGGGGACGGCGCTCCGGCGGCGCAGCGCCTCGACCACGTCGGCGGTCGAGAGGATGGGGTCGGGCAGGGCCGTGTAGCAGGTCATGAGGTGCGCGGGATCGTGGGCGTCGCTCCCGCCGGTGCGCGCGGCGCCGAGGTCGGCGGCGATCTGCTCGGCGGCGGCCACGTAGCGTTCGCCGAGCCACGAGCCGTTGTACACCTCGACGGCGTCGACGACGCCGGCGACCATGCGCTCGATGCCGGGGTAGTAGGCGGAGCCGCTGCGCCCGCCGCCGGCCCCCGGGTGGACCCAGACGACGGCGGCGTGCTCCGGGACCTCGCCCGGCCTTGGGGCGTCCTGGACGCTCTTCAGGGTCGCGAGGTAGTCGAGGTCCGGCGAGAAGATCACGAAGTCGCCGAACAGGGTGCTGATCTCGACACCGTCGATGAGCAGCACCCCCTCGGCCGCCAGCGCAGGTCGGAGCCGAAGGTTGTCCGAGATGTCACCGTGGTTGGTGAGCGCCACGGCCTCGACGTGCTGGTCGACGCACCAGGCGATGTAGTCCCGGTAGGTGATGCGGGAGCAGTCCGAGGCCGGATAGGTGTGCGTGTGCAGGTCGACGTTCATCGAGCCCGATTATAGACTTCGTGGCACCATGCAGGGCACACTGGATACCTTCGGGGTCGTCGAGATCCTGCAGATGCTGGGCAGGATGCGCCGCTCGGGCACGCTGCACATCGAGTGCCCGCAGCGCCTCGTCGACGTCCACTTCGCCAAGGGCCGCATCGCCGAGACGCGCGATTCGACGCGCGTCGCCGCCGACACCGTCATCGGCAGCCAGCTGCTCAAGCGCTCGCTGGTGAACGACCAGCAGCTGGCGGTCGCCCTCAAGGAGCAGGAAGCGCGGCCGCGGCCGGTCGGGACCATCCTCGTCGACCACGGCGCCGTGGCCGAGGGACTCGCTGCGCGAGGTGCTCTCCCGCCAGATCGCCAACACGCTCGTGGCCACGAGGCTTGGAGGCGGCGGGCTCGTTCGTCTTCGTCGTCGACGCCGAGCCGCAGGCGGCCGACTGCATCACGGTCGACACGCAGTCCGTGCTGCTCGACATCTCCGCCGTCGGCGGGGAGTACTGCCTGGCCGTGGAGATGCTGGGCCAGCCGGCGACCGTGCTCATGCGCAACGGCGACTACAAGACGCTCCCTCGCAACCCGCTCCCGATGGCGACGCGACGAGTTCGTCGTGCTGCT
This sequence comes from uncultured Thermoleophilia bacterium, assembly GCA_963717965.1. Classification (GTDB taxonomy): domain Bacteria; phylum Actinomycetota; class Thermoleophilia; order UBA2241; family UBA2241; genus CAIXSE01. The sequence continues at coordinate 65,129 of CAVQXS010000002.1, forward strand.
CCAGGTCGACGGCCAGCGCACGGTCACGGAGATCACCGCCGCGAGCCGGCTCGAGGAGATCACCGTGGTCAACATCCTCGCCAAGCTCGCGGACGCCGGCGTCCTGCTCGTGAAGGCCGAGCGACAGTCCCGCGCCGAGGACGCCTCCGAGCTGCGCGCGCACCGCGACAGCGTGTGGGCCGAGGTCAGCCACCTCCTCGACGACATCGTGGAGGTGGCGTCGCCGGCGCGGGAGGCGCCGGCGAGGCCGGCGACCCGCCGCCGGATGACGCCGGCGCGGCCCTGCTCTGAGGCGCCGGCCGGACGGCCGGAACGACGAAAGGGGCGGGCGGCCCGAAGGCCGCCCGCCCCTTTTCCGCCTCATCGGCCGGCGCCGCTCCCGGCGGCCGGCCCGTCCGCGACCCGCCTCAGGCGGTCACGTCGCGGACGAGGTCCTCGAACGCGCTGATGTAGAGGTCGATGTCGGCGTCGGTGTGAGTGATGGAGAGCGTCCACTCCTCCTCGCGGCCGGGGGCGATGATGATGCCGCGGTTGATGTTGTAGAGCCACGCCAGGGCGACGAGCTCGTGGTCCTGGGTCTTGATGAACGACTCGTAGTCGGTGATCTTGTCGAGGGCGAAGTTGACGCAGCCCTTGGAGGAGATGCCGACCGTGTAGCCGGGGAAGTCGTACTTGGTGCAGACCGCGTCGCAGCCGGCGATGAGCCTGTCGTTCAGGTGGTTGAGGTGCTTGTAGGCGTCGTCGGTCATGACCTTCTCGAAGCTGGCGCGCGCCGCCGCCATGCCCAGCGGGTTGCCGCTGTAGGTGCCGACCTGGAAGACGGTGCCGTCGTTGACGACCGCCATGACCTCGTCGGCGCCGCCGATGGCGCCGCACGGCGTGCCGCCGGCGAGCGCCTTGCCGAGGGTGACCATGTCGGGCACGACGCCGAAGCGCTCGACCGAGCCGCCGCGGGCGGTGCAGATGCCGACCTTGACGTCGTCGAAGATGAGCACGATGCCGTGCTTCTTGGTGAGCGCGCGGACGCCCTCGAGGAAGCCCGGCTCGGGCAGTACGACGCCGAGGTTCATCATCGCCGCTTCCATGATGACGCAGGCCGGCGCGTTGCCCTCGTGCGACCATGCGCTCGATGCGCTTGGTCATGTTCTCGAGGTCGTTGAACGGCACCGGGACGGTGAGGTCGATCGAGCTCTGCGGGATGCCGGCACCGTAGCGGAGCGAGGCATAGTTGTCGCGCGGGCCGATCTTGCCGTAGTCGAGGGCGCCGATGCTCACCATGACGTAGTCGTGATGGCCGTGGTAGGAACCGAACATCTTGACGATGGGCTCACGGCCGGTGAAGGCGCGGGCCACGCGGATGGCGTCCATCGTGGCCTCGGAGCCCGAGTTCACGAAGCGCCACTTGGGCAGCTTGAAGGCGCCGGCGAGGTGCTCGGCCATGATGATGGAGTCTTCGGTCGGCAGGGCGAACTGCGTGCCCAGGGGGCGCGCTTCTGGATGGCCTCGACGATGCGGGGTGAGCCGTGTCCCTGCACCATGCAGCCGAAGCCGTTGTGGAAGTCGACGATCTCCTGTCCGTCGACGGTCCAGATGTGCGGGCCCTTACCGACGGTGAAGTACACGGGGTACGGGTCGCGCGCCTGATAGGAGGAGGCGACGCCCATCGGCATCGACTTGATGGCGCGCTGATAGAGCTCGTAGGACTTCGGGGTCCGCTCCTCGAGGATCTTCTCCTCTTTGGCCGTGAGTTCGGCGATGAGCTGGCGGTTCGGTACGCACTCTGCCATGGTCGGTCCACTCCTTGTCGGGCTTCTGTCGCGGGGCCGGGCGCGGCCTCGGCGACGACGTTTGAACGCTTCCGGATAGCGCGCCGCCCTGGTGGTCCATGGGTGAGGGCGGCGCGCGGCGCAGCTGGTTGGTAGCGCGATCACGTCGGTCTGCGTATCACCCCACGGTGCGTATCTCGTCCCCCTGAGATGTGGGAGCCTGTGCCCCCGGGAGTCGTGCCGGCCCGGCACGATGGAGTGGTATGCGAGCGCTGATGCTCGCGCGTGAAAGTGTACAGCCTTTCGCGCAAGAAGTGTAGGGTTCGGCAACGATTTGGCCGTTTCGGCAGCCGAATCGGCAAGAACCGGCACCGTGAACGTCGGAGGCGGCGTCCGTCCGGACAGGCCCCCGCACGTGCGAAGGGCGGCCCCCAGGATCGGGGGCCGCCCTTCGCGGTTGTCAGATGTGAGCTCGCGGTGAGCTCGTATCAGACGGTCTTAGCGCACGATCAGCTTGAGACTCGGCGAGCTGTACGCGCCGAGGTTCGTGGAGTTGGCCTGCATAACGGCGCGAATACGGAACGTGCCCTCTCCTCGTGCAGCTTCTGCGAGATCGAGTAGTTGCCCGACGAGTTGAGCTTGCCCTTGAGCCATACCTGCCAGGTGCCGCTGATCCGCCTCATGATCCTGACGGTGCCAGCTCCAGCGACGCCCTTGTTGGTCTTGACGTTGCCCGTGAACTTGACGAGTGTACCCGCAACGCACGTTCGACTTGGACATCTTGAGGGTCACGACCCACGGCGTCCTGACGATGACGCCCGTCTGGGCGATCTTCGCCTGAACATGGCCGATTGACGATCGCCCTCGAGTAGTCCCAGTTGTGGAGGCCGTAAGCTCCCCTCACTCTGCACGAACTCGACGTTCGTGCCAGCCGCTCAGGAAGGCACGCTCGGCGGTGGTCCAGGTGTTCGACAGCCTTGGCGATGAGCGCGGTGTGAGCCGCGTCCGGCTGGCGTAGCCCAGGATTGACGGCGGCTGTGTCGAGCGCGACCCAGATCGCAGCGACCTTGTCCTTCGTCCAACTCTGACGCTGGTCGATGGTGTCCTGCAGCCAGGCAGCCCTGTCGCCCCGGACATGTTGCCCCAGGAGGACTGATTCGCGAGCTGCGTGATCGTCACGGTCTGATGCGTGGCGTCCACGGCGGCCGTGGCCGAAGCAGTCGGAAGCGGGGTGGCCTTGACGCCGTTGTTGTTGGCGTGGCACGTGCTGCACGCGGAGTACGGCATCGAGTCCTTGGTGATCGTGAGTGTCTTCGTGATCATGCCTGTATCTGCATCAGGCGCGCTCGTGGCGGTCGCGGTCGCGACCGGGATCGGTGACGCTTCGAGGGCGACTTCCGGCATGATGATGTTGAACGTGTGGTTGCCGCCCAGCTGCACGTCGCCGCGGCGATGCTCGTCGGCGGCATGTGGCACTGGACGCACTTACCCTTATGGACGCTCGGGAACGCCGAGACGTCGATGGCTCCGTAGCCGTCCATCATCTCCTTCATCGGATGATGGATCTCGGCGCCGGGCGAAGCGGTGGTGCCTTCGGGGAGCTCCCCGTTGTGGCACTCGACGCAGAGGTTGCTGCCGTTGCCGGCGAGGTCGGCGTCGCCCTTGAGCTGGGCGTCGAACGCCTCGTCCCACACACCCTTGACGGTGCCGCCATTATGCGGAGCATGACAGCCGACGCAGGTGATGCCGTACTTGGCGGTGAAGCCCGCGACGCTCTTGCCCGACTCCTTCATGATGCGGTAGTCGGCCGAGTGGCACTCGAGGCACTGAGGATTGTTGCCCTGCCCGATGCGCCTTGAGGTCGTCGAGCGCTGCGGCGTGACCCTCGCTCTTCCACTCAGGATACTGAGCGGCACTACCGTCGTGACCCTTGTTCTGCCACATGGTGTCGGCTGCGAACGGGGACGCCGTGGCGTCCGGGATCGGCATCCGCCAGTAGGTCATGAGACCGGCGGCAGAAGTGGCGGTGGGTGTGGGCGTCCAGCCCGGCTGCTGCACGGTGAGATAGTCAGCCAGGTTGGGGCTCCAGGCCGGAGCCGGTGACGGCGAACCGAGCATCGGATAGCCGATCGCCATCTGCGGCTGGATGAACAGGGGAGACGATTCCGGACCCGGACTCGGGGTAGTCGGTATCGCCTGCACCTCGATGGGGTTCTTCGTGTACGAGTAGCGCGAGTGGCAGGCGCCGCAGATCTGGGCGTCGGCCATGTTCGCGAATGGAACCGAGTGCGCCGTGTCGTTCACGTCGCTGCCCGTCCAGCGGCGAAACGCCCGGCGCTGGCGCCGTAATGGCACGACGAGCAGCCAATGAAGGTCTCCGAGGCGGCAGAGGTGCCGTCCTGCTGAGTACCCGCCGGGAGGCCGTTCGAGGCCACCCATTCGGGGCTGTGGCGAGGGCGACGCATCCACTCAACCGAGCGGGAGATGATCACCTTAGCGGGCGAGTAGTTCCCCGAATGGCACCCGGCACACACTGAGCCACGGGGAAGTTCCTCAAGAGCGTTGGGACCCTCCTCGTTGATGAAGTGCTTGGTCGTCGTGAAGTCCTTGTAGACGATCGGTGCGCCGAAGCTGCCGGTCGTGTGGCAGCTCGCACACGCCTGGGTCATCGTGTAGTCGGCCCGGAAGCCGTTGAAGGCAAGGGCGGGGACCGCCAGCATCAACACGAAGGCGGCCACAACGAGCGCAACGATGGTCACGCGTTTGAACATGGTCACCTCCCTGGATGTGTTGACGATACGATTTCTCCTGTCCGCTCTCACAGAATCACCTCCCCTCCAGAAGCGGATCGATGGATCGAACACGCCTCACGAAGCCCGGGCGACGCAAGGCGGTATTCGCAAGCAGGCAGGGAGAAGGCAGGGCGACGCCGATCACGGCTTGTGCCGAGAAGCACATGCGAGTCGATGTGATGTCGGTGCTCCAGTTCCCCATGTGGCCCGCAGGCCGGCTCACCCGGGGGGGTATGCCAGCCTACCCGTGGTGGTATACAGGATTTCGTGGGTGTTAGCAAACATTGAGCAATGTTGCGACGCTGCTCGTTCGTCCAGGCGAACGCCGCCCATCCTGTACCCGCGGTCCTCCTCCACGAGGGTGCCTGCCCACCCACGCGCGCGGGAAAACCGTTGGCCGCAGAGGAGAAGGAGGAGAGGCCGGCCGCTTCAGCTCAGGCGTCGGGCACGCCGGCGTCGCCGTCGGCGTCACCGTGCCGCCCGAGGATGCGCCCGTCGCGCCGGTGACGGCCGCGCACCAGCCCTCGAACTGCAGGCGCGGCCGGAAGAACATCCACGTCTCCTTGAGCAGCGGGATCAGCGGGATGGCGATGAGCATGCCGGTGATGCCGTGGATCTCCCCGCCGGCGAGGATGGCGAAGATCACCACCAGCGGGTGCACCCGGAACCGGCTGCCCATGATCACCGGCACGAGGATGTGTCCCTCGACCTCCTGGATGAGCACGAAGGTGATGATCACCCACAGCGCCGAGAGCGGCGAGTCGAAGACGGCGACGATGCTCGGCGGGACCGCGGCGAGGACCGGCCCGAGATAGGGGATCGCCTCCATGAGCCCCGCCCAGACGCCGAAGAAGAGCGCGTAGCGGCCTCCGGACGGGAACGCCCCCACCAGGCTGAGGATCCACATCGCCACGCCGACGCTGGCGCCCAGGATCGCGGAGAGGAGCACCTGCGCCTTGACGTAGTCGACGACGGCCGTCTTGGCGCTCTTGACGTACTCCTCGCCGTCGGCCTCGCTGCTCGTGGGGAAGTGGCGGGCGATGAACGACCCGATGCGCCGTCCGTCCAGCAGCATGTAGATCGAGAGCACGACGACGATGATGAAGATCGTGGCCTGCCGCACGACGGTCACGCCTACGTCGACAACGTTGCCGGTGAACTGCGGGATACGGTCGGCGATGGCCGTGAGCGTCCTGCGGATCTGGGAGGAGACGTCGATGCCGAGGCCGGCGCGGTCGCTCAGCCTCTGCAGGCGGGCGAGGGTCTCGCCGGCCTGGTCGCCCATCCCAGGCAGCGCGGAGGTGAGGTTGCGCAGCTGCTGCACCACGGGCGGCCAGACGAGTGCCGCGATGAGCACGATCACCGCCACGAACGCCAGGTAGACGAGGAAGACCCCCGCGTAACGCGGCACGTGCGCGCGCTCGAGGCCGCGGACGAGCGGGTTCAGCACCAGCGCGACCAGGGCGGCCACCAGGAAGATGAAGATGACCTGCCCGATCGCGCCCAGCACGAACCAGCCGATGATGAGGAGCGCCGGCAGCGTGGCCAGCTGTACCCAGCGGGGCACGTAGATGCGGCCTGGAGCGCGTTCGGGTCGGGTCGCCATCGGCGGTCTCACCTCCGCCGTCTGGTTTCGGCGCCGCGATGGCGAAAGCCTGCCCGCGGCGCCTCACGCGGCGGGTTTCGGGGCCCGCATCGCCGGGAACAAAGTTGACAACAAGAGACTCAGATTTTATGCTTCATCCAGAGTAGTCCCCCAAGGAGGAAGTTCCATGGCCAAAGTCATCGGCATCGACCTGGGCACGACCAACAGCGCGATGGCCGTGCTCGAAGGCGGCGAGCCGACCGTCATCCCCAACAGCGAGGGCGGTCGCACCACGCCGTCAGTGGTCGCGTTCTCGAAGAGCGGCGAGCGCCTCGTCGGCAGCGTCGCCCGTCGTCAGGCGGTCACCAACCCAGAGAACACCGTGTTCTCGATCAAGCGCTTCATGGGCCGCAAGTACGGCGACGTCTCCGAGGAGATGAAGATCGTGCCGTACAAGGTCATCAAGGCCTCCAACGGCGACGCCTCCGTGGACATCGGCGGCAAGACGTACTCGCCGCCGGAGATCTCCGCGATGATCCTGCAGAAGCTCAAGCGGGACGCCGAGGAGTACCTGGGCGAGAAGGTCACCGAGGCGGTCGTCACCGTGCCGGCGTACTTCAACGATTCGCAGCGTCAGGCCACCAAGGACGCCGGCAAGATCGCCGGGCTCGACGTCAAGCGCATCATCAACGAGCCCACCGCGGCCGCGCTCGCCTACGGCCTCGACAAGGAGCACGACCAGACGATCCTCGTGTTCGACCTCGGCGGCGGCACGTTCGACGTCTCCATCCTCGACCTCGGCGAGGGCGTGTTCGAGGTCCGCTCCACCAACGGCGACACGCACCTCGGCGGCGACAACTTCGACAAGGCCGTCGTCGACTGGATGGTCGCGGAGTTCAAGCAGAGCCAGGGCATCGACCTGAGCGCCGACAAGATGGCCCTCCAGCGGCTGTACGAGGCGGCGGAGAAGGCCAAGATCGAGGTCTCGACGACGATGAGCTCGGCCATCAACCTGCCGTTCATCACCGCCGACGAGAACGGGCCGAAGCACCTCGACCTCACCTTGACCCGCGCGAAGTTCGACGAGCTCACCCACGACCTGGTCGAGCGCGTCGTGGCGCCGGTGAACGCCGCCATCAAGGACGCCGGCCTCAGCAAGGGCGAGATCCACGACGTGATCCTCGTGGGCGGCATGACCCGCGTGCCGGCCGTGCAGGAGAGGGTCAAGGAGCTCATCGGCAAGGACCCGCACAAGGGCGTCAACCCCGACGAGGTCGTCGCCGTCGGCGCGGCCATCCAGGGCGGCGTGCTCGCCGGCGAGGTCAAGGACGTGCTGCTGCTCGACGTCACCCCACTGAGCCTCGGCATCGAGACCAAGGGCGGCGTCTTCACCCGGCTGATCGACCGCAACACCACGATCCCGACCAAGAAGAGCGAGATCTTCAGCACCGCGGACGACAACCAGACGAGCGTCGAGATCCACGTGCTCCAGGGCGAGCGGGACATGGCGGCCTACAACAAGACGCTGGGCAAGTTCCAGCTCGTCGGCATCCCGACGGCGCCTCGCGGCATCCCGCAGATCGAGGTCACGTTCGACATCGACGCCAACGGCATCGTGCACGTGCGCGCTAAGGACCTCGGCACCGGCAACGAGCAGAAGATCACCATCACCGCCTCCAGCGGCCTCAGCGAGCAGGACATCGAGCAGATGATGAAGGACGCAGAGTCCCACGCCGACGAGGACAAGCAGGCGCGCGAGATGGCCGACGTCAAGAACAACGCCGAGAACCTGCTCTATAGCACCGAGAAGTCGCTGCGCGACATGGGCGACAAGGTCGAGGCGTCGACGAAAGCCGAGATCGAGGCCGCGGCCGGCGAGCTCAAGACCGCCCTCGACGGCGACGACATGGACGCGATCCGCGCCAAGACCGACGCGCTGATGCAGGCCTCGCACAAGCTCGCCGAGGCCGTCTACCAGCAGGCGCAGCAGGAGCAGGCGGCGAGCTCGGACGGCGGGTCCGGCTCGGCGTCCGAGGACGAGAACGTCGAAGAGGCCGACTACGAGGTCATCGACGAAGACGAGAACAAGTAAGAAGGAGGAGGTTTCACCATGGCGATCATCAGATGGGACCCGTTCCGCGAGATGACCCAGGTCCAGAGCCAGTTCAACCGGCTGGTCGACCAGGTCTGGGGAGGCCGCCAGGAGAGCTGGCTGCCGGCGGTCGACGTCTACGACAGGAAGGACGCCGTCGTGCTCAAGGCCGAGCTCGCCGGCATGGACCCCGGCGACATCGAGATCGAGGTCGAGGACAACGTGCTCACCATCAAGGGCGAGCGCAAGTTCGAGGAAGAGGTCGAGGACGAGCGCTACTACCGCGTCGAGCGCCGCTTCGGCAGCTTCCAGCGGAGCCTCGCTCTGCCGCAGGGCGTCAAGCCGACCGAGATCCAGGCCGGCTACGAGGACGGCATCCTCACGGTCACCGTACCGAAGGCCGACGAGGAGAAGCCGCAGCGCATCGAGGTCAAGGCCAAGAAGACGGTCGAGGCCCAGAAGACGGTCGAAGCCACCACGGCGGACGGCTGAGACGCGCCCGATCAGGCCGGCGGGCGGGATCCGGGACAGGGTTCCGCCCGCCGGGGCTTTCTCGGGCGAGATGGGACGGCCACCGGCCGCACACGAGACGAGACTGAGAACGGACATGACAGACAGGAAGCACCCGACACAGGACCAGAGGCGCGCCGCGCGCGGCGCGGCCGCGCGGGAGCAGGCCGCGAAGGCGGCGGCCGAGGACGCGGCGCCGGCTGCTGAGGCACCGGACGCGGCGCCGGCTGCCGAGGTCGCCGCCGAGGTGACCGAGCCGCAGGCCGGGGACACCAACGCGAGCGACGAGCTCGTGGATCTCGCCGCCGTGACGCGCGAGCGCGACGACTACCTCGACCATCTTCGCCGCCTCAAGGCGGAGTTCGACAACTACCGCAGGCGCGTCCAGCGCGACCACGAGGAGCTGCGCCTGCGCGCCGCCGAGACGGTCGTCGAGTCCTTGCTGCCGGTTATGGACAACCTCAGGCGTGCGCTCGAGGCGGGCGACAACCACGAGGAGGGCCAACTGCTGGCCGGTCTCACCCTCGTCGCCGGCCAGCTGCGCGGCACGCTCGCCGGCCACGGCTTGGAGGAGATCCAGGTCGAGCCGGGCACGATCTTCGACCCCGAGTACCACGAGGCCATCGTCGCCCAGCCCTCCGACGACTTCGACGAAGGCACGGTGACCCAGGTGCTGGAGCGCGGCTATCTGCTGCACGGCAAGCTGCTGCGGCCGGCCAAGGTCATCGTGGCCAGGTAGCGGGCGGAGATGGCTGACTACTACCAGACACTGGGCGTCTCCAAGAACGCCTCGCAGGACGAGATCAAGAAGGCGTTCCGCAAGCTCGCGCGCGAGAACCACCCGGACAAGAACCCGGGCAACAAGGCGGCGGAGGAGAAGTTCAAGGAGGTCAGCACCGCCTACGAGACGCTCTCCGACGCCGAGAAGCGCAAGCAGTACGACGAGCTGAGCCGGCTCGGCGCCTTCGGCCCCGGCGCCGGCGGCGCCGGCGGCTTCCGCCCCGGCGCCGGCGGGTTCCAGGGCTTCGACCCGAGCATGTTCGGCCAGGGCAACGTCCAGTTCGACGTGGGCGACCTCGGCGACATCCTCGGCAACCTGTTCGGGGGCGCGGCCGGCGGCGCCCGCGGCCGCCGCCGGGCCGCCGAGCGTGGCGCCGACCTGCAGACTGACGTCACCGTGTCGTTCGACGACGCCCTGCACGGCGTCACCGCGCGCGTCCCTGTCGACAAGCCCGACACCTGCGAGACCTGTCATGGCAGCGGCGCCAAGCCGGGCACGACCCCCAAGGTCTGCCCCGAGTGCCAGGGGCGCGGCATCGTCGCGCGCAACCAGGGACCCTTCGCGCTGTCCGAGCCGTGCCCGCGCTGTCACGGCCAGGGCACGATCATCGAGGACCCGTGCCCCACGTGTCACGGCACGGGCGTCGAGCACAAGACCCGCCGGTACGCGGTCAAGATCCCGGCCGGCGTCAAGGACGGCAGCAAGATCCGCATCAAGGGCAAGGGGGAGGCCGGCCTCCGCGGCGGCCCGGCCGGCGACCTCTACGTGCGCGTGCGCGTCGAGTCCGACGACCTCTTCGAGCGGCGCGGCGACGACCTGGTGGTCGAGGTGCCGGTCACGGTCTCGGAGGCGGCGCTGGGCGCGTCGGTCAAGGTCCCGACGCCGGGCGGCGGCTGGGTATCGCTCAAGGTGCCGGCCGGCAGCCAGGACGCGCGCACGCTGCGCGTGCGCGGCAAGGGCATGCCCAAGCTCAAGGGCGGGCACGGCAACCTCCTGGTCAAACTCCGGGTGCTCATCCCCGGCAAGCTGACCAAGGAGCAGAAGCAGCTGTTCGAGAAGCTCGCGGCGACGTTCGCCGACCCGCGCTCGACGGCCGACTGACGGGCGCGGAGACCGACGGCGGAGATCCGGTCATGAGAATGGACGACGACAGAGACAGGCCGCTCTTCATGATCTCCGTGGCGGCGGAGCTCGCCGGCATGCACCCGCAGACGCTCCGCCTCTACGAGCGGCGTGGGCTCCTGCACCCGCAGCGCACGGCCAAGAACACGCGCCGTTACTCGCGCCGCGACGTGGAGCGGCTGCAGCGGATCCAGGAGCTCACCGAGCTGGGGCTCAACCTCGCCGGCGTGGAGCGTGTGCTGGCCATGGAGGCGCAGCTCGACGCGTTGCGGCGAGAGATGCTGTCGCTGAGGGCGCGGCTCGACGAGGCCGCCCAGGCCATGCGCCGCGAGGTCGAGCGCGTGGAGCGCTCGCACCGCCTCGACCTGGTGCCGGTCGCCCGCGCCCAGGTCGTGCGCCTGGGCCGCCGTCGGCGACACGCCTGACGTACCGATTCACAGTGAGGGACGCAATGGACATGAACAGGTTCTCCGAGCGAGCGCGTGAGGCGCTCGAGACGGCGCAGGGGGTCGTGCGCCGCGGCCCGGGCAACCAGCTCGGCACCGAGCACCTGCTGATCGGCGTGCTCAGCCTGCCGGGCGGCGTGGTCGAGCAGGTCTTCAACCTGCTCGGCGTCGACAAGGGCACGGCGATGGCGCGCGCCAACCACTATCTGCAGACCGCCGGGGCAGGCCGCGTGGGCGGCCCCGGCGGCGACGCCGACCAGCTCTACCTGACGCCGCGCGCGAAGGCCGCGCTCGACATCGCCGGCCAGAAGGCGCAGGCGATGGGCGACGCCTTCGTCGGCACCGAGCACCTCCTGCTCGGCATCATGCTGGAGGGCGACGGCCCCGGCGGGGCGACGCTGCGCGACCTCGGCCTCACCGAAGAAGGCGTCATGAAGGCGCTCCAGCAGATCCGCGCCACCGGCGTCGACTACGAGGGCCAGGCCACCGGCGAGAGCATGCTCGGCAAGTACACGCGCGACCTGACGGCGCTCGCCGCCGACGACAGGCTCGATCCCGTCATCGGCCGCGACGAGGAGATCAAACGTGTCATCCAGGTGCTCAGCCGGCGCACCAAGAACAACCCGGTCGTCATCGGCGAGCCGGGGGTCGGCAAGACGGCGATCGCCGAAGGGCTCGCGCAGAAGGTCGTGGACGGGGACGTCCCCGAGTCGCTGCGCGGCAAGCGCGTGCTCGCCCTCGACCTCGGAGGCATGATCGCCGGAGCCAAGTACCGCGGCGAGTTCGAGGAGCGGCTCAAGGGCGCGCTCGACGAGATCCAGCGCTCCAAGGACGTCATCCTCTTCATCGACGAGCTGCACACCGTGGTGGGCGCCGGCGCGGCCGAAGGCGCGATGGACGCGTCCAACATGATGAAGCCGATGCTCGCCCGCGGCGAGCTGCAGTGCGTGGGCGCGACGACGCTGGACGAGTATCGCGAGAACATCGAGAAGGACGCCGCGCTCGAGCGCCGCTTCCAGCCGATCCTCATCGGCGAGCCGACGGTCGAGGAGACGATCGCGATCCTCGAGGGGCTGCGCGACAAGTACGAGGCCCACCACAAGGTCAAGATCACCGACGAGGCCATCCGCGAGGCCGCGGTCCTGAGCGACCGCTACATCGGCGAGCGCTTCCTGCCCGACAAGGCGATCGACCTGCTCGACGAGGCGGCGAGCAAGATGCGCATCGAGGCGACCATGCTGCCGCCCGACCTGCGCGACATGGAGCGCCGCCTCCAGGAGCTGACCCGCGAGGGCGCCGCCGCGGTGCAGGCGCAGGACTACGAGCGCGCCGCCCAGCTCAAGGAGCAGACCGACAAGATCCAGCAGACCTTCGTCACCGCCAAGGAGGCGTGGCTGGCCGACAAGGGCATCGCCGAGGCGACGATCGGCGGCGACGACATCGCCGGCATCGTCAGCGCCTGGACCGGCATCCCGGTGCAGCGCATGAAGGAGGAGGAGGCGGAGAAGCTGCTCAAGATGGAGGAGCGCCTCCACGGGCGCGTGATCGGCCAGGACAAGGCGGTCGTCGCCGTGTCCGAGGCCGTCCGGCGCGCCCGGGCCGGCCTCAAGGACCCCAAGCGGCCCATCGGCTCCTTCCTCTTCCTCGGCCCCACGGGCGTCGGCAAGACCGAGCTCGCCCGGGCGCTCGCCGAGTTCCTCTTCGACGACGAGGCCGCGATGGTGCGGCTCGACATGAGCGAGTACATGGAGAAGTTCTCCGTGTCCCGTCTCGTCGGCTCGCCGCCCGGCTACGTGGGCTACGAGGAGGGCGGCCAGCTCACCGAGGCCGTCCGCCGGCACCCCTACAGCGTCGTGCTCTTCGACGAGATCGAGAAGGCGCACCCGGACGTGTTCAACATCCTCCTCCAGGTGCTCGACGACGGCCGCCTCACCGACAACAAGGGCCGCACCGTGGACTTCAAGAACACGGTCGTCATCATGACCAGCAACGTCGGCGCCGAGCTGATCCCCGACGCGGAGACGATGGAGAAGGAGTACGACGCGGTGGAGGCGCGCCTGATGGGCGCGCTTCAGCAGACCTTCCGGCCCGAGTTCCTCAACCGCATCGACGAGACCATCGTGTTCCACGGGCTGAGTAGGGCCGAGCTCGAGCAGATCGTCGACCTGCTGCTCGCGCACGTGCGCCGGCAGGTCGAGGGCCAGGGCATGGCGCTCGAGGTGTCCGAGGAGGCGCGCCGCTTCGTGGCCGAGGCCGGCTACGACCCGCAGTTCGGGGCGCGGCCACTCAAGCGTGCCATCCAGAGGCTCATCGAGAACCCCCTGTCGAGGGAGCTTCTCCTGGGGACCTTCGCCAAGGGCGACACCATCCGGGCGAGCGTGGCCGACGGCCACCTGGTGTTCACCACCTAGCGTAGCTATAGTGCCCGCATGGGTAAGGCTCGAAGTGTGGTGCTCGGAGGCGTGATCGGCGCCGCCGTCGGCGTCGTGCTCGCGCCGCGCCACGGAGAGTCGCGGCGCGAGGCCCTCGGCCGTCTGCGGCTGGCGGCGCGCCCCGGCAGGGGCGCGCTCCGCGCCTTCGAGGGCACGCCGTGCGCGGCGGAAGCTCGCGGCTCAGCATTCGTTCATGGCGGCGCCTCGGGCGCTGCCGGTGCGGCTCCGGCCGCGACGGGAGGAGGAGACGATGGTGGATGAGCGTCGCGCCGGGTTCGACTCCGCGCGCGCCGAGAGCGGGTTCAAGGAGCTCGAGGTGGTGGCCTACATCGGCGAGTTCAAGATCGTCGGCATCGCCCATTTCGGCGTCGGCCAGCGCGCGAGCTCAAGGCGACCCTCGGACTACATCCGCGCCTTCAGCGACTCCCGGCTGACGCTCTCCAAGGTGCGCATTTACGCGAAGGGCTCGAGGGACCTCGTCGACACCGCCCCCTTCGTCATCCTGAACCTGGACAAGGCCGACTTCCTCTACGCCCGCGAGGAGGCCGAGGTCGAGGCCGAGGCGGAAGGCTGAGGCCGGCGCCTCGCGGGCAGACCGCACGCATGCCCTACGAGCTCGACATCCTCATCCCGACGGCCCGCTTCGTGTTCAGCGTCGAGGGCGATGCCGTGGACGTGCTCGCCGAGCACCGCTCGCCCGAGGCGTTCGCCCAGTACCGGCTGCTGCGCGAGCGGCGCCCCGTGGTCGGGATGACGACCTTCCCCAACACCGTGCTGCTGCGCGGCCCGCGCACGATCCTCGTCGACCCGGGGCTGCCGCTGCAGAACGAGCCGGTGCTGCGGGCGCTCGAGGCGCGCGGGCTGTCGGCCGCCGACGTGGACCTGGTCGTGCTCACGCACGCCCACCTCGACCACGCCGGCGGCTGCGCCGACGTCATGGCGCCCGTCGCCGTCCACGAGCTGGAGACGACGGCGCCGTACTGGGTGCTCGTCGGCGGCCTGCTCGAGCTGCTTCCGCTCGAGCGCCTGCAGGGCGACGGCGGGGAGGTGGCGCCCGGCGTCGAGTGGGCGCTCACGCCGGGCCACTGCGACGGGCACATCAGTTTGGCCGTCGAGACGGCCGCCGGGCCGGTCGTGCTCTGCGGCGACACGATCGGCCCCGGCCGGGACGAGTTCGACGCGATGGCGCCGACCGGCCCGGTCGCGGACAGGCTGCTCGCCTCATGGCGCCGCATCCGCGCCTGGGACCCGGCGCTCATCGTCGCCGGGCACCTGCCCCCGTTCGCGCCGTGAGCCCGGCCGCGGCCTGGGGCTGCCCGCGACCGGGCTGTGCTACACTCAGGCCCTCTTGACCACGCCCGGGAGACTTCCGCGTGCCTATCTACGAATACCGGTGTGACGACTGCGGGGCCTTGTTCGAGGTCTTCCAGAAGATGAGCGACGACCCGCTCGTCGAGTGCGAGAAGTGCGGCGGCCCGCTGCGCAAGGTGATGCATCCGGTCGCCATCCACTTCAAGGGATCCGGCTTCTACACGACCGACTACGGCAAGGGCTCGGGCAGGCGTGCCGGGGGCAAGGACGCTGGGTCGGCCGAGTCCTCGAGCGCCGGTGAGAGTTCCTCGGGCGCCGGTGAGAGTTCCTCGGGCGACGGCGACTCCGCCAAGACCGAGAAGAAGCCTGCAGCAGCGGACGGCAAGGCCAAGGAGACGCAGAAGGCCACCTGACCCGCCGGGGGGTGATGCGCGTGGAGCGACCGAGCGACGAGGCCCTGCGCAAGGCGCAGACCACGATGCGCGGGCTCGTCAGCGACGGACCGTCGCACCTGCCGTCCCTCAACCTCGTCGCCGACTCCATCCGCCTCGAGCTGGAGAAGTCGGGGCAGGTCGCGCTGCTCTACGTCAGCCTCGGGCGGTACGGGCGCCTGGAGTCCGCCTTCGGCTGGCGCATCGTCGGCCAGATCCTCGACGCCGTCGCCGGGAACCTGGAAGGCATGGTGGGCAGCACCCTGCGCCGGCTCGACGTAGTCAGCGACTTCACCCTCACCGACGACGCCTTCATCGTGCTGCTCTCGCCGCCGCGGTCCGCCTCCGTGATCGCCGACGACGACCTCGCGGCCGTGACCAGGCGGGTGTACGAACGACTCCAGTCGCTGCTGCTCAACGACCTCGCCGCGGGCGTGTACGACCGCGTGCACCCATCGGTCGGCGCCGCCGTCCTCGCCGCGGACGGCACGGCGACCTTCGAGCAGAACCTCCAGCGTGGCCTGGCCCTGGCGATGCAGGCGGCGGAGGAGCAGGCCTCCCTGTACGACGATGAGCTCGAGACGACCTTGGCGGACTGCGTGTCCCGGGCAGAGCTCGAGCCGCTGTTCGAGCCCGTCGTCGACCCGGCGGCGCGCACCGTGATCGGCTATCGCAGCAGCGTGCGCGGCCCGTTCTACTCGCCGCTCAGGCTGCCCGACGTCCTGCTCGACGTCGCCCGCCGCTCGCAGGTGCTCGGCGCCTACGGCGTCGTCGCCCGCGAGGCCACGGTCTCGGCCGCCGCCGGCCTCGAGCCGGACGACCTGCTGTTCCTCGGCTGCGCCGCCGGCGAGTTCCCCAACGCCGCCGTCGTCGCCGTGAGCGAGTTCTACTCGCTCAACCAGGCGCTGGTGCCCCAGCACGTCGTGTTCGAGATCGACGCCGACGACCTCGCGCGCAACACGGCGTCGACGCTGAGGACGCTGGCCGATGTGCGCGACCTCGGCTTCCTGCTCTGCGTCTCCGGTCTCGGCGCCCAGTTCACGACGCTGGAGCTCATCGCCGAAGCGCACCCCGACTTCCTGTGCCTCGATCCCATGCTGGTCGCCAACCTCGGCGGCGACCCCACGCCGATCGAGGTGGTCCAGCTGCTCGTGCGCTTCGCCGGCCGCGTCGGCGGGCAGCTCATCGCGACCGGCGTGCGCGACGCGGAGCAGCAGCAGCTGCTGGCGCGCAACGGCGTCGAGCTGTTCTGCGGCGAGGCGTTCGCGCGGGCGGACACGCGCCTGCCCGAGGTGACGTTCCCCGAGTGAGGTGAACGGCCGCGCGCCGCTTCGCCGGCGCGGCCGCCCGGCCCTCAGGCGCTGAGGCTCGCGGGCGCCGCCCGCTCTCCGGCGATGCCCGTGAAGATGGTGACGCGATTGCGGCCGCGCCGCTTGGACTCGTAGAGCGCGGCGTCCGCGGACTCGATGAGCTCGGCCTCGTCGGCGGCTCCCGCCGGATAGGTGGCGATGCCCGCCGAGATCGTGGTGCACACCAGCTCTCCGCCGCGCAGCGAGACGGTCACCGTCTCGACGGCGCGGCGGAGCCGCTCCGCCAGCTCGTAGCCCTGCGACTCGTCGCCGCGGATGAGCACGGCGAACTCCTCGCCGCCGTACCTCGCGGCGACGTCGGCGTCGCGGACCATCGCGCCGACGGTGGCGCCGACGCGCCGCAGCAGCTCGTTGCCCGCCTCGTGCCCGTGCCGGTCGTTGAACTGCTTGAAGTGGTCGAGGTCGAGCATGAGGAGGGCGAGCTCGCCGC
Organism: uncultured Thermoleophilia bacterium; assembly: GCA_963717965.1. Taxonomy (GTDB): domain Bacteria; phylum Actinomycetota; class Thermoleophilia; order UBA2241; family UBA2241; genus CAIXSE01. The sequence continues at coordinate 82,197 of CAVQXS010000002.1, forward strand.
CGTACCGGTCGACCTTGGTCACCTCGTTGTGCAGGTAGTCGACGAAGGTCCCGTAGTTGTACAGGCCGGTGAGCCGGTCGGTGAGCGTCGAGGCGGCCAGCATGCACTGGGTGTCGCGGTGCCGGCGCTGGACCCGCCCGAGCAGGAGCCCGGCGAGGAAGAACAGCGCCGTCCCGAGGAGCGCCTGCTTGACGACCGCCGCTGTGGCGGCGGCGAGGAAGCTGTAGTAGAGGACGAAGAAGTTGCCCAGCCAGACCGTCACCGCCAGGCTGCCGAGCTCGAAGAAGAACACGGCGGCGAGGACGAGGGGGAAGAGGAACAGCGGCCAGAGGTAGGCGGGACCGACGACGGTGACCAGGGCGGAGACCGCGACGAGCGCGGCGACGAGGGCCGCGCCGCGCCGCACGACGAGACGTCTGTCGTCGCTGCCGCTCGAGTCGTGCGTCGCTGGGGTCACGCAGCTCCTTCTCAGCCTTGCCGGGCACTCCTACGACGGACGCCGGGGCAATCCTGCGGCTCGCGCCCCTGCGCTCCGTCGCCGCCCGAGGCTACGGTGGAGCCTGCCCGGCGGCGAAGCGCCCGCCGCGAACGGCTACCCGCCCTTCCGCTAGAATCGGCGCGTGACCGTGCAGATCCTCCTCACCAACGACGACGGCATCGACGCTCCCGGCATCGCCGTGCTGCGCCGCGCCCTCGAGGGCCTCGGCGACGTCACGACGATCGCCCCCGACCGCAACACGAGCGCGGTGGCGCGGGGCATCACCGTGCGCCGGCCACTCTCGATGCGGCCGCGCAGCTTCGGTGGCGGCTACGACGGCTTCGCCGTCGACGGCACGCCGTCGGACTGTGTGCGCATCGCCCTGCTCGGCCTGCGCTGCCCCATGCCCGATCTCGTGGTGTCCGGCGTGAACGCCGGCGGCAACATGGGCGCCGATGTTACGTACTCCGGCACCGTCGGCGCCGCCTTCGAGGCCGCTCTTCGCGGGCACCCGGCGGCCGCGTTCTCGGTCGAGCAGCTCGAGCCCGGCTGGCTCGACGAGGCCGTGCCGATCCTGCGCGCGATGGTCGGCCACGTCATCGAGCGCGGGCTGCCGCGCCACAGCATGCTCAACGTCAACCTCCCTGACCGGCCGCTCGCCGGGATCACGGGCATCCGCCCGGCGCGGCTCGGAGGCGCGAGCGCCTATGACTTCGTCATGCTCGCCGGGGACGACGGCGCCGCGCCTGCGGAGCACTACCTGCCGTGTGACCATCCGGCCTCGGGCGAGTGGGTGGAGACGGACTTCGACGTCGTCGCCTCCGGCGCGGTCGCCGTCACGCCCCTGCGCTACGACCTGCTCGACCCGGAGCTGCTCGCCGACCTCGCCGGCTGGGACCTCGACCTGGAGCGCCTTCGTGCCTGACGCGGGCGGCTTCGACCCCGTCGTGTTCGACCTCGACGGCACCGTCGTCGACACCGTCGAGCTGATCGTCGACTCGTTCCGCTACGCCACCCGGACGGTGCTCGGCAGGGTGCTCCCGGACGAGGTGATCACCGCCGGCGTCGGGCAGCCGCTGATGGTGCAGATGGAGCGTCTCTCCGCCGAGCACGCCCGGGAGCTCTACGACGTCTACCGGGAGTACAACCACCGTCGGCACGACGAGCTCATCCGCGGCTACGAGGGCATCCCCGACGTGCTCGACGCCCTGCGCTCCGCCGGCCGCCGGCTCGGCATCGTCACCAGCAAGAGCGCGGACACGACCGCGATGGCGTTCCGGGCGGTCGGCCTGAGGCGAGCGCTTCGACGTCGTCGTCACGGCGAGCGACACGACGGAGCACAAACCCTCGCCGGCGCCGCTGCGCCTGTGTCTCGAGCGCTTCGGGGCGCCGGCCGAAGGGTCGCTGTACGTGGGGGACAGCCCCGTGGACATCGAGGCCGGCCGCGCCGCCGGCATGGCCACGGCGGCCGTCGCCTGGGGCGTGTTCGGCCGCGAGGCGTTGCTCGCCGCCGGTCCGGACTTCTGGCTGGGCGAGCCGCGCGAGCTGCTCGACCTGTGCCTGCGCGGCGAGGGGCGGCGCGTGAGCGAAAGAGGGGGGACCGGTGAGCGAGGCTGAGGCGGCGGCCCGGGCGGCCGAGCTGCGCGCGACGATAAACCGGCACGCGCACCTCTACTACGTCCTCGACCGGCCGGAGATCGACGACGCCGAGTACGACGCCCTCTACCGCGAGCTCCAGGCCCTCGAGCAGGAGTACCCGGAGCTGCGCGCGCCGGACTCGCCGACGCAGCGCGTCGGCGCCGGGCCGCTCGAGGGGTTCACGCAGGTGCGTCATCTCGAGCCGATGCTCTCGCTCGCGAACGCGCGCAACGAGGACGAGCTGCTGGCGTGGGACCAGCGCAACCGGCGGCTGCTCGAGGCCACGGGAGCTCGACGACGCGCCGCTGCGCTACGTCGTCGAGCCCAAGATCGACGGCCTCGCCATCTCGCTGACCTACCGCGACGGCGTGTTCTGCGTGGGCGCGACGCGCGGCAACGGGGCGGTGGGGGAGGACGTCACCGCCAACCTGCGCACGATCGGCTCCGTGCCCCTGCGCCTGCGCGTCGAGCGACCCGCCTCCGGTGGTCGAGGTGCGCGGCGAGGTCTACCTGCCGCTCGCCGCGTTCGCCCGCCTCAACGAGCAGCGGCTCGAGGCCGGCCTCAGTGCCTTCGTGAATCCGCGCAACGCCGCCGCCGGGTCCATCCGCCAGCTCGATCCGACGGTGGCGGCCTCGCGGCCCCTCGACGTCTGGTGCTACGCCGATCGGCTACTCCGAGGGACTGGACCTGCCCGACCACCACAGCGCGCTCGACTGGCTGCGGTCGGCCGGCTTCAAGGTGAATCCGCAGATCGTGATCGTGGACGGCATCGAGCAGGTCGCCGCCGCGTGCCGCGCCTGGGAGGAGCGCCGCGGCGACCTCGACTACGACATCGATGGGGCCGTGGTCAAGGTCGACTCGTTCGCGCTGCAGCGCGCCTTGGGGAGCGTCGCGCACGATCCCCGCTGGGCGATCGCCTTCAAGTTCGCGCCGACGACGGTGACGACGCGGCTGCAGAGCATCGAGGTCAACGTGGGGAGGACCGGCGTGCTCACGCCGTTCGCCGTGCTTGCGCCGGTGTTCGTCGGCGGCGTCACCGTGGAGCGCGCGACGCTGCACAACGAGGACGACATCCGGCGCAAGGACATCCGTCCCGGCGACGACGTGATCCTCCAGCGCGCCGGCGACGTCATCCCGCAGGTCGTCGGGCCGGTGACGACGGGCGAGACCGCCGACGCCGAGGGGCGGTCGGTGGACCGCGAGGCAGCGGCACATCGCCCTGCCCGAGTGGGCGATGCCGCGCGCCTGCCCGGCTTGCGGCTCGGAGACCGTGCGCGAGACCGGCGAGGTCGCCGTGCGCTGTCCCAACCGCTCGTGCCCGGCGCAGCTCGTCGAGAGCATCAAGCACTTCGTGAGCAAGGGCGCCATGGACATCGAGGGCATCGGCGAGGAGACGGTCGTGCTGCTCCACGAGCAGGGGCTGATCGGCAACGTCGCCGACCTGTACGACCTCAGGCGCGAGCACTTTGTGCGTGTCGAGGACGACGCCATCGTCGCCCTGCCCCTGTTCGGCGCCAAGACACGCAAGGGAGAGGACGGCGCCCTGGAGATCGTCGAGGCGAAGCGCGCCGACAAGACGCTGGCCGCCATCGAGATGTCCAAGCAGCGGCCGTTCGCCCGCGTCCTCTTCGCGCTCGGCATCCGTCACGTCGGGTCGGTGACGGCGCAGGCGCTGGTCGAGCGCTACCCGAGCATGGACGCGCTGCTCGCGGCCGACGCCGCCGATCTCGCCGAGGTTCCGGGTGTCGGCCCCGTGGTCGCCGAAGCGGTCGAGCAGTTCCTCGGCGACGAGCACAACCGCGAGACCATCGAGAAGCTGCGCGCCGCCGGGGTCCGTCTCGTCGAGGAGGCCCCGGGCAGGGCGGAAGGCCGGCTCAGCGGCTCGACCTTCGTGCTCACCGGCAAGCTCGCGGGCCTCACGCGCGGCGAGGCGCAGGCGCTCATCGAGGCCGCCGGCGGCCGGGTGAGCGGGTCGGTGAGCCGGGCGACCGACTACGTGGTCGCCGGCGACGACCCGGGCTCCAAGCTCGACAAGGCCAGGGCGCTGGGCGTCACGGTCGTCGACGAGGCCGGGCTTCTCGAACTGATCGGCGGCGGCCCCGGCGACCAGCCGGCTCTCGCCTGAGAGACGCTCTCACGACCGCTGCCGCGGTGAAGACGGTCGCGAAGCTACCTGGATCGCCGGATGGCGAGCAGCCGAAAGGGGCTGCTCGCTTCATATCCGTTAATGATCGGTTAACGCTTCCTTCGCACGGCGCACCTAGAGTGCGGCGTGCGAGGCTTCCCGTCTCGGAGAAGCCCGCTGCCGGCGCCAAGCCGGTATCTCCCATCTTCTCTTGGTTCGCCCCGGCCCCGGGCGAACCACGGCCTGAGGGCCGGCGAGGCGGCCGCCCCAGTGCGGCCCGGCTCGCCGGCCTTCGGCCACCTTCGGGCGCGGACCCCGTCCTACCTCCGGCTCCGCGCCTGCTCGTAATCGGCGGGCAATGCATCCTTCGCGCGCGTTCGCGCCGCTTCACGCGCGCGCAACATTGCCGGGGCATGATGATTGCGGCTCCTTTCGCTGGCAAGCGAAGACCCCCCCACCACGAGGGTTTGCCCCAAAGCCCTTGTACGAGGCCCCGTCCCCCCACGGGGCCTCGCCCCTTTCTGGAGTCTCGCTCCCCCGACCCGCGCCGCCGTGAACTTTGCCGAAGTATCCGCCGCTGACAGAAGGGCGGCGGACCTGTAGCCTCGACCCCGTCATTCGCGGACGCCGGAGGCAGAGCGATGCCTCCCACGGCCGGCAACCGACGAGACTGACGGGGGGCGACGATGGACGGTCCCATCCCGACGCGCATGGGCGACGGGTCGCTGGTGCGGATGAGCCGGGCGCAGCTCGAGGCGGACATCCACGCCGGCGCCGAGGCCGGCGCCGCGCGCGCCAAGGTCGACCCCCTGGACGGGGACGAGCTGGCGCACCTGCTCGACATCTTCGCGAGCCCGGCGCGCTTCAGCGCCGTCGACATCGGCGACGAGGTGATCCTGACGTCTGACGGCGTCGGCAGCCAGGACGCGGGGTCGCGCATCAACGATCTGCAGACCTTCGAGCAGACGGTGTGCACGGACACCGTCGAGCTCTACCACCACGACTACTCCTTCAAGGCGATCAAGCCCGTGCTTGCGTTCGAGCAGGAGATCATGCGCCAGGCGCAGCTCCTGCTCACGATCCCCTGCAACTACGGCGCCATGCCCGACCTGGGTCGCTACACCGTGCCCGACGGACCTCTGCCCAACTGGTCCGAGCTCCTGCCGCTGGGCCGCATCGACGAAGCCCGTGCCGCCCAGGAGGAGGCCGTGCAGCTCGCCGCGAACGACATCGTCTACGTCGCCGAGGGCATGTACGAGGCCGGAGCCGACGGCGTCAACCTGGACACGGCGGGGGCGGCCGGCGACGCGGACTTCCTGGCCGCCCTCCTCGCCATCGAGCGCATCCGCGCGAAGCACCCGGACTGGGGCATCCAGATCGGCATGGCCAGCGAGTTCGTGCTCGGGATGCACGGTGAGCTCGAGTACGACGGCGTGCGCCTCGCCGGACTGTGGCCCGCCGGCCAGATGCGGCTGGCGGCGAAGGCCGGCGCGTCGGTCTACGGACCGGCCATCAACGTCAACACGGGCAAGTCCGTGGCGTGGAACGTCGCCCGCGCCTGCACCATCGTCAAGCCGTGCGCGCGCGAGAGCGAGATTCCAGTGCACATGAACGGGGGCATGGGGGTCGGTGGGGTGCCGATGCACCCGCTGCCGCCGGTCGACGCCGTGTCGCGCGCCTCCCGTGCGTGCGTAGACATCCTGCGGCTCGACGGCTTGTAGATCGGCGCCGGCGACAACCACAGCCAGGGGATCGGCCACGGTGTCGCGTCGGGGATGGGCGGACTGCGGGCCGCCGGAGATCTGGTGGCCCGCATGCAGCTGACGCGAAGGATGAGGCTCCCCGAGGCGAAGGCCGCCGTGGCGGACAAGCTCGGAGTCACGCCGGCCGACCTCAGCGACCCCGTACTGATGTGGGACGTGCGCCGTGATCTCGGCCTGGGGACGATCCCGACCGAGGACACCGCGTCGGTCGAGGACGCGCTCGCGCTCGAAGCGAAGTACAACATCTCCCGGCTGCTCGGGATCCCGATCAGGTCGGTCGAGAGGTTCCGAGAGCGTACCGGCGCCGGCGCCGAGGTCGCGGCACGGTCAGGCGGCGCCGGCGATCCCGGGTCGGGCGCTTAGGGTGAGGCAGCCGGTGGCGGCACGTCGGCGGTAACGAGGTCGACCGTGCCGAGCTTGAGGCCGTCCGCCTCGTAGGAGACGCTGCCGACGATCTGGCCGGCGTCGGGTGAAGACAGCGAGGTCGGCAGCGAGGGCGTCACCTTGACGGTCGCTGCCGTGCGGACCACGCGGCTGAGGGTCGTGCGCGCCGCGACCGTGACGGTGCCGCCGCCGTCGAGAGGAACGGTCGTCACGGCGTCGCCGGCGCTGACGATCGTCCGTCGGGCGTAGAGCGCGTCGGCGTACTTGTAGAGCGCCAGCGCGTCGTTGAACTCCTGCTGTCGGGTCGGCTCATGCATGGTGACGACGATCAGGCTCCGGTTGTGGTACGTGCCCGAGGCCACGAGCACGCATCCCGCGCCTCTGGTGGCGCCGGTCTTGATGCCGTTCACCCAGTCGAACGTCTCGTTGAAGATGTTGTGGGAGTGCAGGCGCACGACGTGACTGGGTGGCCACTTGACCGTCGCGTACACGCGCCATGCGAGGTCGCGAAAGCGCGCATCGCGCATCGCCACCCGGCCCAGCTCAGCGAGGTCACGCGCACTGCTGTAGTGCCCGGGCACGACTTGACCCGACGAATTGACGAAGTGCGTGTTCCTGAGGCCGAGCTGGGCGGCTCTCTTGTTCATGAGCGCGGCGAACTTGGGCTCACTGCCGGAGACCCGCGTGGCCAGTGTCACGGCGCAGTCCGTGGCACTGCGCACGAAGAGGCCCAGCAGCGCGTTGCGCACCGTGATCCGGTCCCCGGTGCGCAGGCCGAGTGTGGCGCCACCTTGGTTCATGGCCGCCCGCGGGACGGTGACGTACTGGTTGAGGTCGCGCACATGCTCGTAGACGAGCAGCGCGGTCATGATCTTGGTGCACGAGGCGGGTTTGAGGTGACGGTCGGGAGCCTTGGAATAGAGGACAAAGCCGGTGGCCCGGTCCATCACGATCGACGACCATGCCTGGACCGCAGGAGCGGCCGTGGCCGTCGTCGCCGTCGTGGCCGCCTTCGCACCGGATCCCGGGTCGTGGACGACCGCCACTGCGACCGCGAGCGCTATGAGGAGCAGCGCTGCGAGCGCCACCACCCCGGCCCGGCGGGCGCGCGCGGACGACGTGCGCGTGGGCTTCGAGTCCTCCATAGAACTAGCATACCCCACTGAGCAGTACCCGCTTCGTGCGGGACTGGGTAGACTTGCCGGGCACACTCGCGGGCCGGCGTAGCTCAGCTGGCAGAGCAGCCGCCTTGTAAGCGGCAGGTCGGCGGTTCGATTCCGCCCGCCGGCTCCAGGTGCATCGGTGGCGCGCGGCGATCGCGACCGCGGGATAGGGGAGTGCGAGTGGGACGCTCGATGAGCAGCGCTGCCGGCGGGGCAGCACGCTTCTGGCGGCGGCATCACGTGCGGGCCGTAGTCGTCAGCGCGCTCCTGGTGACGCTGGCGTGCGTGGCCGCAACGGCGCTCCCGCCCTCAGCGCGGGCGCTGGCGCGCATCGTCATCATCTCGCCGCATCGGTATCAGGTGGTCCAGCGTGACGCCGCCGGTCGCGCCGCGATCACGGTAGTCGGTCGACGGTTGGGCATCGAGGGGCCGGTCGAGGTGCGCTGGGGCACGGGCGGATGGGTGAGGGCCAGCTGTTCCGGCACCGGGCGCTTCAAGGTCAGGCTCCCGGATCTCGCGGCCGGCCAGGCGACGGTCGTCGTCCGGGCGGCGCGCAGACACGACGTGGCGGCCAAGGTGCCGCTCGTCGGCGTCGGCGACATCTACGTGATCGCCGGGCAGAGCAACGCCAGCGGTCGCGGTGAGCGCCTCAACCGCGCCCGGAATCCCACACTCAGTGCGGCCCTGTTCGGCAACGACGATGCATGGGGTCCCTTGGTGGACCCCACGGACAGTCCGGTGCGCCAGGTCGATCGGGTGAGCAAGGATATCGACGCGGCGGGATCGGTGTGGCCGCTGGTCGCGACCCGGGTGATGGCCCGCGAGGCGGTGCCGGTGGCGTTCGTCCCGTGTGCCTCGGGATCGACGAGTATCGCTGAGTGGCAGATGGACCCATCGGCCCCCGCGTCGCCGGCGACGCTCTTCGGATCCATGGTCCGGCGCGTGCGTGCCGTCGGTGGCCGTGTGCGGGCGATCCTGTTCTGGCAGGGCGAGCTCGACGCGCGCATGCTGGTGCCCAGGGACACCTACGCGGCCAGCCTGGTGCGGTTCGCTGCCGACGTGAAGGCGGCGACGGGCGCTCCGGTGGTGCCCGCGCAGATGGGCGACTTCACGTTTCAGCGGTGGACGGCCGAGGGCGTCGACGCCATCCGCATGGCCCAGGAGGACGTGATGCTGACTCCAGCGGCCGCGGAGAACGCCGTCGCGACCGGCCCCGCGCTCTACGACATCGACCTCGCGCCCGGATGGCATCCGATCACGGACGCCCAGTCGGCGGCGGTGGCCCGGCGCTGGACGGCCGCGATCCGGACCGGGGTCCTCGGCGCCGAGAGCCATCAGTCGCCCCGTCTCACTGGGGCGGCCTACGACGGGGCGACCACGATCACGTTGACCTTGAGCGTCGTTGCCGGCGCGCTGGCGCCCGGCCCCGCCGAGGGCATCGTCGTCGACGCGGCCGGCCAGCCGGTGCTCGTGACCGACGCGCTCGTGGTCCCTCCCGACCGCGTCGTGCTGCATCTCGCCGCGCCGGTGGCGCCCGAGGACCTGCAGAGCCTCACGGTGTCGCTCGGCAGCGGGCGGGACGGGGCGGGACGCAGCGTCCCGGCGGAGGACTCCGCGTGGCGTCTGCCGGCGTGGCCGTTCGCCGCCGAGCCAGTAGCGACGCCCGGCGGGAAGAGCACGTCCCGCGTCAGCTCGCCAAGCGCCGGGCCGTTCGACCAGTCTGCTGCCTCACCATAACGGTGTCCCCGGCGGGTCTCAGGGTACGAACCGGGGGACGGCCCCGGGCACCTCAGATCGCGCGACCCGCAACGCATGGATACGGAACCTGAAGGGGGTCCACCATGCACTACATCCTGCTCATGAAGCTCACTGAAGCGGGCGTCAAGGACGTCAAAGCCATGCCCCAGCACATCGCTGATGGCATCAAGGGCTGGGAGGCGATGGGCGGGAAGGTGTCGAGCTTCCACGTCACCTTCGGAGAGTACGACTACGTCGCCGTGGGCGACGGTCCCAGCGACGAGGCGGCGGCCGCCTTCGCGCTCGCACTCGCCAGCCAGGGCCGGGTGACGACGACGACCCTCAAGGGGTTCACCCCGGAGGAGTTCGCCAAGGTCGTCGCCGCCATCCCGTGAGTTGACCGGGGCGGCCGCGCCGGCGCTTGCGGCGGCCGCCCGAACCACCGGCCCCGGGGCCGTCCCGGAGCGGTGGCGCGCCCTCGGCGGGCTGCTGTAGAGTGGCGCGCGGAGACCCGCCAGACGGCGGTCTCGTCGCGTCGCACTCAAGCGTGGTCGCTCGCGGATCTCGCCGGCGCCACGCCGCGAGCGGTCGACCCGGACGAAAGCACGGAGGTGATGCTGTTGGAGCCCAAGATCCCCACGCGCATGGGTGACGGGTCGCTCGTCGAGATGACCCGTTCCGAGATCGAGGCCGATCTCGAGGAGGGCACCCGGGTCTCGGCCAAGAAGGCCAAGGTCCCCGAGCTCACGCAGGACGAGCTCGACCACCTGCTCGACATCTACGCCTCGCCGGCGCGCTTCACCGCGGTCGACATCGGTGACGAGGTCATCCTCAGCAACGACGGCACCGGGACCAAGCACATCGGCAACCGCGTGCAGGACCTGCAGAGCTTCGAGACCCTGCTCGGCGTCGACATGGTCGAGCTCTGGCAGGCCGACTACTCCTACAAGGCGGTCAAGACCAACGTCGCCCACGAGGGCCAGAGCATGAAGATCGCCCAGGCGCTGCTCACCAACCCGGTGCAGTACGGGGCGATGCCCGACCTCGGCCGCTACTCCAAGCCGGACGGCCCCATCCCCAACTGGTCCGAGCTGCTGCCGATGGGCAAGATCGACGAGGCGCGCAGCGCCCAGCTCGAGGCCTGCGAGATGCTCGTCGAGGACATCAACTTCGTCGCCGACGCGATGATCGAGGCCGGCGCCGACGGCATCGACATGGACACGACCGGGGCGGCGGGCGACGCCGACTTCCTCGCCGCCCTCACCGCCTGCCGCATGCTGCGCGAGAAGTACCCGCATCTGGGCATCGAGATCGGCATGGCGAGCGAGTTCGTGCTCGGCATGCACGGGCAGATCGAGTTCGACGGCGAGCGCCTCGCCGGCATGTGGCCCAAGAAGCAGCTCGAGATGGTCACCGCGGCCGGCGCCAGCATCTACGGCCCGGCCGTCAACATCAACACCGGGCGCTCGACCGCCTGGAACATCGCCCGGGCGATCACCTTCATCAAGCCGGCCGCCGAGGTCGCCACGATCCCCGTCCACGTGAACGTGGGCATGGGCGTCGGCGGCGTCCCGACCTGCCTGTTCCCGCCCGCCGACGCCACCAGCCGGGCGAGCAAGGCCTTCGTCGAGATCCTCAAGATCGACGGCTACTAGGCGGGCACCGGCGATCCCCTCGGCATGGAGGGGGCGCACGCGCAGGCGTCCGGCATGGGCGGTATGCGGGCGGCGGGAGACCTCGTCGCTCGGATGCAGATGACCAGGCGTATGCGTCTCAAGGAAGCCAAGGAGTACGTGGCCGGCAAGCTCGGCTGCACCACGCGCGACCTCTCCGACCCGGTCGCCATGGAGTTGCTGCGGCAGGAGCACGGCCTCGGCCTCCTGACGATGACCTCCGCCACGCACCCTGGAGAGCCGGGCATGATGGAGGCCAAGTTCAACATCAGCAAGCTGCTCGACATCCCGATCAACTGCGTCGAGCGCTTCAAGGAGCGGACGAACCGCTGACGGCACGGCCGGTGCGGGGAGGGGCGGGAGGCCCGCCCCCGGCGCGCCGGCCGGTGACCGCGACTCCGTACCGTCCGTCTCGAGGGCGGCGGGCCCACGGCCCGCCGCCCTCGTCTTGCCCCCGGCGGGGCGTCTTCGCGGGTGAGCAGACTTGCGTCCCGGCGGTGTCCCGGGCGGATTCCCTCGCCGCTGCCGCCTTCGCCGGCCCCGGCCGCGTCGCGTAGAAGCTGCATAGTGATACGCAACGTGCTTGTCAGGCAGCCGCCGGCGAACTAGAATGCACCACTCGTTTTGACACTCGAAAGGAGAACAATGCCCCGCGCATTCAAACTGGCTCTGCCCCTGGCGCTCGTGCTCTTGCTCGCCGTCGTCGGCGTGGTCGCCGGGTGCGGCAGCAGCTCGGATGACACCGCCAGCAGTGCGAGCCCAAGCGCCGACACCAGCAAGGCCTACAAGATCGGGATCAGCCAGATCGTCACGCATCCGGCCCTCGATGCGACCGTCAACGGCTTCAAGGACGCGCTCGCCGAGGCGGGTTACACCAACGTCACGTATGACCTGCAGAACGCCGAGGGTGACATGGCCACCACGGCGAGCATCGCCCAGAAGTTCGCGGGCGATAACCTCGACTTGATTTTGGGCGTGGCCACTCCTACGGCCCAGGCGCTCGCCAAGGCGATCACCGACAAGCCGGTCCTCTTCACCGCCGTCACCGACCCGGTGGGCGCGGGCCTCGTGCAGGATCCCAACGCGCCGTCGGCCAACGTGACCGGCGTCAGCGACATGCAGCCGGTCAAGCCGATCCTCGAGCTCGTCCAGACCTTCCGTCCCGACGCCAAGGCCGTGGGCATGGTGTACAACGCCGGCGAGTCCAACTCGGTCTTCCTCGTGAAGCAGGCCGAGAAGGACGCGGCGTCGATGGGCCTCACGATCGTCAAGGCGCCCGCGGGTACCTCGGCTGAGGTCCAGGCCGCGGCGCAGTCGCTCATCGGCCGCGCCGACGCCATCATGGTGATCGGCGACAACACCGCCGTCTCGGCGCTCGAGTCCATCATCAAGGTGGCCGAGCAGAACCAGATGCCGCTGGTCGCCGGCGACCCCGACAGCGTCAAGCGCGGCGCCGTCGCGGCCTACGGGTTCGACTACTACGACCTCGGCAAGCAGACGGGCGCCATGGCCGCCCTGGTCCTCGGCGGCACGCCAATCGCGGACATCCCCGTCGAGTTCGCCAAGAACCTGCAGCTCTCCGTCAACGAGAAGGCCGCGGCCGCCCAGGGCGTGACCCTCCCGCAGGACCTCATCGACAAGGCCGTCAACAAGTATTGAGTCCCGCTCGCGACGCCTAGCGGCGCCGCGATAGACTCTGCGGGGCCGGGGCCGCGGTTTGCGGCCCCGGCCCCGAGCACGAGAGGTATCGGTACGTGATCGTCACCATCCAGAGCGCACTGCTCCAAGGGCTGGTCTACAGCTTCATGGTGCTGGGCGTGTTCCTGACGTTCCGGGTGCTCGACTTCCCCGACCTCACCGTCGACGGCAGCCTGCCGCTGGGCGCGGCCGTGACCGGCGCGCTCATCGTCAACGGGCAATCACCGTTGATGGCGACTGTGGCCGGCGTGGGCGCGGGTCTGTGCGCCGGCCTCGTCACCGGGCTCCTCCACGTGCTGCTCAAGTCGGGCGACAGCGACTCGACCAACTACGGGCCGAAGCTCCTCGCAGGCATCCTCACCATGACGGCGCTGTACACCGTCAACCTGCGGATCATGGGACGGAGCAACACGCCGCTGCTCGGCGTCAAGGTGATCTTCGACAAGATCGGCGACCTCCTCTCGGTCTCCATGATCGGCTGGAACATCATCATCGCGCTGGCCGTTCTGGCGGTCGTGGTCAAGTACGTCCTCGACTGGCTGCTGCACACCGAGTTCGGTCTCACGCTGCAGGCCACCGGCGACAACGAGCAGATGATCCGCGCGCTCGGCACCAACACGAACTTCACACGCATCGTCGGCCTCGCGGTGGCCAACGGGCTCGTCGCGCTCACCGGCTCGCTCGTCGCCCAGCAGCAGGGCTTCGCCGACGTGGGCATGGGCATCGGCACGATCGTCGCCGGCCTCGCCGGCGTGATCATGGGCGAGGTCATCTTCGGCGTGCGCAGCATCAGCTGGGTGCTGTTCAGCGTCATCGGCGGCTCGATCGTCTACCGGCTGCTCATCGCCGTCAGCCTGCGGCTCGGCATCGCGCCCACCGACCTCAAGCTGCTGACCGCCGTCCTCGTCGTGGTCGCCCTGTCCATCCCGACGGTGCGCAAGAAGGTCGTGCGGCTGTGAGCGCCCCGGCCGAGCTCAAGCTCACCGGTCTGGGTAAGGTCTTCTTCCCGGGCACCGCCAACGAGGTCGTGGCGCTGCGCGGCATCGACCTGGATATCCCGGCCGGCCAGTTCGTGACCGTCATCGGCTCCAACGGATCGGGCAAGTCGACGCTGCTCAACGCCGTGGCCGGCACCTTCCCGGTCACGACGGGTCAGGTGCTCCTCGGCGGCCACGACGTCACCAGGCAGGCCGAGCACGTGCGCAGCCGCTCGATCGGCCGGGTCTTCCAGGACCCGCGCGCCGGCACGGCGCCGTCGATGACCATCGAGGAGAACCTCGCCTTGTCGCTCATGCGCTCCAAGCGCAGCGGCTTGCGCCTCGGCGTCACGCACAAGCGGCGCGACGTGATGCGCACGCAGCTCTCGCGACTGGGCATGGGGCTCGAGGGGCGCCTCAAGGCCGGCGTCAACAAGCTCTCGGGCGGGCAGCGGCAGGCGATGTCCCTGCTCATGGCCACCATCGCGGAACCCAGCCTCCTGCTGCTCGACGAACACACGGCGGCGCTCGACCCGAAGGTGGCGGCGACGATCATGGAGCTCACCGCCGCGCTCGTCATCGAGCGCGGGCTCACCACGCTGATGGTCACGCACAACATGGAGCTGGCGCTACGCCACGGCGACCGGCTGATCATGATGCACGCCGGCCGCATCGTGCTCGATCTCAGGCAGGAGCAGAAGCAGGAGCTTCGGGTCACCGACCTCATCGAGAAGTTCCACGAGGTCGCCGGCGAGGCGTTCGCCGTCGACCGCATGCTGCTCGACACCTGACGGCCGGCGGCGCGCGCGTTCCGCCGCCTCCCCGGTTCCTGCACCCTCCCATCCCGCTGGACGTTCGCGACGTCGGCGGACCGGCCGATGCGCCCTTGGAGGGCTCGGCTATACTCGAAGCATGAGGACCATGGGGGAGACGACGCGCGGCCGGGGCCCGCGGTCGCGCCTGTGGCGGCGATTCCGTGTCGCCTGCCTGGCGGCGCTGCCGGCGGCGGCGCTGCTGGTGGCCGCGTCGGCGCAGCCGGCCGCGGCTTCCGATCCGACCCCCGCCGCGCCGCCCGCGATGCACGCGGCTTCATCCATCATCATCGACCGCGTCACCGGCCGCGTGCTCTACGGCCGGGACATCCACCACCAGCGCCCGATGGCGTCGACCACCAAGATCATGACGGGGCTCCTCGTGCTACAGCGGGCACACGATCTCACGAGGACGATCACGGCGCCGGTGGCGGTGGCGTACTGCAGTGGCATCGGCCTCGAGCCGGGCGAGCGCATCACCATCAGGCAGGCGCTCCTCGGCCTCATGGTGAAGAGCGCCAACGACTGTGGTGTTACCCTGGCCACGGCGATGGCCGGCAGCGAGCCCGCCTTCGTCGGATGGATGAACAACAAGGCGCGCGGCCTGGCCCTGCGCGACACCCACTACTCGAACGCCAGTGGCAGCTTCCGCGACCCCAGCCACCACTCCTCGGTCTTCGACCTCGCGAAGCTGGGCCGCTACGCGATGCGCAACGCGCGCTTTCGCGACATCGTCAGGCTCGATCGTGCCGTCATCCACTGGGGCGCCGGCCGCGAGCTCGCCGTCCGCGCCAACAACCTGCTCCTGTTCAACGACTGGGCGGACGGCATCAAGTGCGGCTTCTCCGGGGCGGCCGGATACTGCCTGGTCGGCTCGGGCCAGCCGGGGCTGCGGCCGCTCATCACGGCGACTCTGAAGGCCCCGAACCGCGACCAGGACGTGCGCGACCACGTGGCGCTCTTCGAGTGGGCCTCTACGCTGTACGAGGACACGACAGTGGTCACCGCCGGCGACGAGGTGGCGCTGGTGCCGCTCGCCGGCGGCGGGGAGGTCCACGTGGCCGCGCGGACGACGCTGACGCGGGTCGTGCGCAGCGCCGCGACCGTCCGCTGCGCGCTGACGCTTCCGGGCCAGTTCGTGCAGCAGCCGCCGGACGGGAAGGTGGTGGGCACGGCGGTCTACAGCGCTGACGGCGTCAAGCTGGGCACGGTCGAGCTGATCGTCTTCACGCCGGCGGCGGCGGCGGATGAAGCGGAGGCCGCCGCCTCGCCGGCGCCCGAGGTCTCTCCTGGGGCCGGCGCGGCGGAGTGACCCGGCCGGCCTCGCCGGCGACCGGGTGCGCGGGCTAGCCTTTGACCGTCATGTCCGCCGCGTCGACGATGCGGCGCAGCTCGTCGCGGACGTCGTCCGGCAACGGCTCCGGCCGGTAGTGCTCGAGGATGTCGAGGGCGCGCTCGCGGGCGACCGAGGCCGGGTCGCGGTAGTGCTGCCCATCCTCGGCGATCTCCTGGCTGACGGTGCGCACCACCGCCTCGCGCATGTGGCGGCGCGTGTGCGCCTGGGCGAGGAAGTGCCCCCCGGGGCCGACGGCCTCGATCACGTCGAGCGCCAGCGACTCCTCGTCCATCGGGATGTCGAGGAACGCGTGCCGGGCGCGATGGTACAGGTCGTCGTCGAGGATCAGGTTCTCGGGTGAGAAGAGCTTGTAGGTGGCCGTCAGGCCGATGCCGGAGTACAGCTCGCAGCCGTCGAGCGGCAGCTGCAGGAGCTGGAGCATGGTCTCGGCGCCGGCGAGCCACGTGCCCGAGCTCTCCGCGTCGGTGCCACCGAACGCCCCGAGCGCCGGCAGCCCGAAGCTGTGCAGCAGCTCCGTGGGGATGAAGCGGCCGCGGTCGTCGAGCGGCGACGTCATCGTCAGCGCCGTGCGCGGGTCGGCGTAGATCTGCATGATCGAGCCCAGCACCGGGCTGCCCGGCGCGGCGAGCTCGTGGAGCACCGCCGCGGCGACCATCTCGGCGGCGCCCAGCACGAAGGCGCCGGCCTTGGTGGCCGGGGCCGTGGTGCCCAGGTTCGGCATGGTCACGTAGCAGACGGGGATGCCGGCCTCCGCGAAGACCAGGCCGGCCTCGATGCCGTCCTTGTCGTGCAGGAGCGGCGAGACCGTGCCGATGAGGTCGCTCATGAGCGGCCGGCGGCGGAGCTCTTCGGCCCCGCCGGCCACGGCGGTGGCCATCTCGACGGCGGCCCTGGCGAGCGTCTCGCCCTGCACCATGCCCATCAGGTGCTTGCTCGTGTTGTTCCAGCCCGTCTCGATCTCGTGGACCTGCGCGGTCTCGCCGCAGTCGCCGGCGCTGACCGTCGGCCACCAGTAGCAGATGGAGCCGAGGTAGTCCTGCATGCGCGTGACGGCGGCGAGGTCGGCCTTGGTGGACGACCGGCGCTCCCCGGTCCGCCAGTCGACGACCTCGACGCCGCAGCCGTCGGTCGTGCCGTAGATGAAGCCGGAGCCCACGCGCAGGTCACAGGCGGCGTCTCGGGCGCCGAGGGTGAACTCCCGCGGCGCCAAAGCGAGCGCCTCCTCGACGAGCCGGCGGGGCAGGCGGACGAGGTCCGAGCCCTCGTCCACCTTCGCGCCGGCCCTCTTCAGGATCGCGAGCGCCTTGGGCGACTCGAAGCGCATGCCCGTGGTCTCGAGGAGCCGCAGGGTCGCGTCGTGCAGCGGCTCCAGCTGCGCCTCGTCGTGGAACTGCCAAGGGAAGTCGGAGCGGATTGGCGCCAGGGGCTGGCGCCGCGGTCCGGCGCCCGCCATCACCCCATCAGCTCCTTGGCGCGCTCGACCGCCATGCCGGCGTTGGCGCCGTAGCCGTCGGCGCCGATCTCGTCGGCGTAGGCGGCGGTCACGGGGGCGCCGCCGACCATCACCTTCACCTGCTCGCGCAGGCCCTCGGCCTTGAGCAGGGCGATGGTCTCGGCCATGTGCGGCAGCGTCGTCGTGAGCAGGGCGCTCATGCCGACGACGTCCGCCTCGTGCTCGCGCGCCGCGGCGACGAAGGCGGACGCCGAGACGCCGGTGCCGAGGTTGACGACCGTGAAGCCGGCGCCCTGGAGGAGCATGGAGACGAGGTTCTTGCCGATGTCGTGCAGGTCGCCCTCGACGGTGCCGATCACGACCGTGCCCATGCCCGCCGACTCGCCGGCGGCCATGTGCGGGCGCAGCAGGTCGAGGCAGGCCTGCATGACGCGGGCGGACAGCAGCACCTCGGGGATGAAGCACTCGCCCTCGCGCATGCGCGCCCCGACCACCTCCATGCCCGGGAGCAGGGCCTCGTCTAAGATCTCGCGGGCGGAGGCGCCGCCGGCGAGCAGCGCCTGCGTCATGGCCGTGGCCACGCCCTCGTTGCCGTCGATGATCGCTTGCTTGAGTTGGTCCTTCATCTCCCTCTCCTTCAGACGACGCCGGCGGCGCGGTCGGTCTCTTCGACGATGGCGTGGATGCGCGCCGCGACGTCGTCCGGCACTGGTTCCGGGTGGTACTCGGCGAGCACGTCGCGCGCCTCGGCCTGGCAGCGCGCGTACAGGTCGGTGGACCCGCGCGCCTCCCAGTCCTCGCGCACGCGGCGGTCGAGGACCTTGGGCTGGCTCAGCTCGCGCATGTGACGCATGGTCGCGTCCAGGCTGAGGAAGTCGCCGAAGGCGCCGACCGCGGCGATGTCGTCCACCGCGAGGGACTCGTCGTCGACGCGGATGCCGCCGACGACGTGCTTGATCATGCGCGCGATCTCGTTGTCCATGACGAACTGCGCGCTGTCGAAGGTGACGCCCGATTCGATCATCCCCGCCCCGTAGATCAGGTTGGCGCCTGCCAACGCTGCCGTGAGTCCGGTGAGGGTCTTCTCGTGACCGGTCTGCGCGTCACCGAGCTTGGCGTCCGCCTACAACCCGGCGACGAAGCTCGGGATCAGGTAGCGCCGCGCCATCTGCGCCACCGCGGCGCTGATCAGTGAGATCTCGGGCGAGCCGACGGAGGCCGCCGCGAGCTTGAGGTCCATCGCCGTCGTCGAGCTGCCGTACATCACGGGGGAGCCGCGCTCGGTGAGCTGCGCCAGCGTGATGCCGGCGAGCACCTCGGCGTTGTGCGTGACCAGGGTGCCGGCGAGCGTGACGGGGCTGGAGCCGCCGGCCATCGCCATGCTCAGGATGTTGTCGGGGATCCACCAGCGCGACGACTCGATGATCACCTCGGTGGCGTCGCGCGGGAGCTTCAGCGGGCTGACGGGGCAGACCCCGCTGTAGAGGATGGGCCGCGCGCGCAGCGCGTCCTCGCCGCCGACGATCTCGGCCGCCATGCGGAAGATCGCCCGGCACTCCAGGCCCGAGAGCGGCCCGATGCCGATGGGCTTGGTCGTGTTCAGCAGCTGCATCTCGCTGTTGTGCACGGCCGCTGTCTCCGGCGGGACCTCACGGGCCCCCACGGAGCTCTCGTGCGTGTCCATCTCGCTGAGGTAGTCGTTGAGGCGGGCGATGGCGGCGACGTCCTCGCGCGTCGGCTCGCGATACGCGCCGGTCTCCACGTCGATGACGCGGATGCCCTCGCTGAAGTTGGTGAACGCGACCCGGCCGGGCTCCATGAGGAAGTCGTTCTTCGGGTCGCGGCCGCAGAGCACGTACTTGCTCGGCGACGAGCCGATCGCGTCCTCCACCACGTGCGGCGGGATGCGCACGAGGCGCTGCTCGCGGTCGACGGTGCAGCCGCCGTCCTTGAAGATATCGAGCGCGTCGTCCGCCTCGACGAACACGCCCGTCCGCTCGAGCACCTCGAGGGTCGCGAGATGGACGTCGTCGAGCTCGGACTCGGTGAACACGTTGACGCTCAGCCCGCGGCTCCGTGCGCCGCCGGCGTGCAGGTTCCGCTTCACACCGCTCCTCCTTGGATGGATCGACGAGTCATGGGGCGCGCAGGCCGGCGTGCTCCTGGAAGCGCGCCACGCTGTTGATCGGCACGTCCAGCATCTCGGCGATGCGGAACTTCGCCTCCATGGCGCCGGCGTGGGTCGGGTACGTGAGCTCCTGCACCGGGATCCGGCCGAAGCCGAGGTCGCGGCGCAGGTCGTGCATGGCGATGGGGTCGGCGAGGTCGGCGACGGCGCAACCGAGCTTGCCTGCCACGTAGGCCTTCGCGTCCTTGAGGCGCATGCCCCGGGTCATCTGCATGCGGCCCACCAGATCTCCAGCGGTCCGCATCCCGCCCATGCCCGAGGCCAGCGCGTGCGTGCACGCCATGCCGAGGGGGTCGCCGACGCCCACCTACAACCCGTCGCACCTGAGGACGTCGACCAGGGCGCGTGAGACGCGCGAGACCGCGTCGGCGGGGGGGTGAGGGCTCATCGGCACGCCGCCGACGCCCATGCCCACGTTGGGGTGCACGGGGATCTCGGCGACGTCCATGCACGGCTTGATGAGGGTGCAGGCGCGGGCGACGTTCCAGGCGATCGACTTCGTCGTGTTGACGTTGACGGCCGGCCCGAACATCGTGGCGCCGGCCTCCTGGGCGACCTCGAGCTGCGCCTTGGGCCACATGCCGGCGAGCCGCTTGCCCCTGTAGGTGAGCTGGCCGTGCATGCCGAGCACGCACTCGCTGGCCATGCCCAGCTCGATGCCGCAGTCTGGGTGCTTCGCCTTGATCGTCTCGACCGCCGTGAGGGTGGCGAGGAAGTCGCCGTCGCCGGCGGCGCCGGCGGTGTCGAAGTCCATGCCGTCGGCGCCCGCCTCCCACATGCCTTCGGCGACGAACACCATGTCGTCGACGGCGTGGCCGATGGCGGCCACCTGCGCGTCCCTCGCCTCGTCGATGCGCCCCAGCGGCATGAGCTCGGACCAGTTCGGGATCGGTCCGTCGGGCATGGAGTAGCGGCCCAGGTCGGGCATCGCCCCGTACTGGAGCGGGGCGATGAGGTTGAGCTGGGCCGTCTTCATCGCCTGCGCCTCGTAGCTCAGGATCGTCTTGATCGCCTTGTACGAGTAGTCGATGGAGAAGAGCTCGAGCATGTCGGCGCCGCGGTGGCTCTGGTAGCTGTAGAGCTCATCGACGCGCGAGCCCGAGTCGAGGTTGCCGGAGCCGTCGAAGCTGAGGCACACCTCGTCGCCCATGTCCACGGCGCTGAACTTGGCCTCGCTCACGAAGATGTCGAGCAGGTGGTCGAGCTCGGCCTCGGAGAGCGGCGGCGCCTTGGCGCGCCGGGCGCCGATCTCCGTGCCGGCGAGCAGGTCCTCGCGGATCTCGCCGGGCGTCATCTCGACCAGCGAACCGTCGCCCAGCCGCGTGCGTACACGCCTGTCCAACCGGCACCCCCCTTGACGAAGGTACGATTAGTTAGTCACCTAACTAAGGTTGCGGTAGACTAGCAGACGCGGCGGGGGAGTCAAGCGTCGCCGGCGGCCGCCGGGCGACGGCGAGGCGCCGCAGAGGCGATGACGAGAGGAGCGAGTCGTGTCGAGATACGAACTGCCGATCAGCGATCCCACGCCCGACCTGTCGCCGACGGCGGCGCGTATCCTGGTCGCAGCCAAGCGCGTACTCTCCCGCGAGGGGTTCCGCGCCCTCACCTTCGAGACGATCGCTCGCGAAGCGGGGGAGAACCCGGCCCTCATCCGCTACCACTTCGGCAGCAAGGCCGGGCTGCTCACGGCGCTGGTGGACGCCGTCATGTACCAGGAGAGCGTCGAGCTCATCGAGCAGCTGACGGCGGTGCCGGCGGGCGACGAGCGCCGCGCTCAGCTCCTGCGGCTCCACGAGGGCCTCCCGGAGGACCGCGACGCCTACCGCATGTTCTTCGAGCTCATCCCACACATCCTGCGGGACGAGGAGCTCCAGCCGCACCTGCGCGACCTCTTCGAGTGGTACCGCCGCCTCGACGCGTGGGCGCTCAAGGAGGCGGTTGACAAAGTCCCCGCCTCGCACATCGCCCCGATGGCGCTGCTCACGGTGGCCATCGCCGACGGCGTCGCGCTGCAGAAGCTGGCCGACCCGGACCTCGACGTCGGCCCCGCCTTCGACCTCTGGCGCCGCCTCGTGCTCGGCTACATCGAGTCGGGCGGCAAGCAGGACTGACGCGGGCGCGGCGGCCGCGGCCTCAGCCGCGAAGCTCGGCATCGGCGGCGGCGAGGATCCGCGTGAGCGCCGCCGCCTTCTCCGCGTCAAGCGGCTCCGGCACGTAGTGCTCGAGGATGTCGAGCCCGCGCTCGCGCGCGACCTCGACGGGGTCGCGCAGGTGCGTGCCGTCCGCGCCGATCTCCTGGCCGATGGAGCGCTCGATCGTCTCCTGCATGTGCCGGCGGGTGTGCGGTTGCGCCAGGAAGTGCCCGCCGGGCCCGACCGCGTGGATGACGTCGAGCGCCAGCGTCTCCTCGTCGAGCTCGACGTCGCGGAAGGCACTGGCGGCGCGCCGGTAGAGGTCGTCGTCGAGCAGCAGGTGCTCGGGCGTGAACAGCTGGTAGCGGTTGGTCAGCCCGATGGTCGTCATCAGCTCCGAGCCGACGATGCCGGCGAGCATCACCGTGTGCGCCGTCTCGGCGGCCGCGAGCCAGGTGCCGGGGAGGTCGTCGTCGGTTCCGGCGTAGCCGGTCATCGCCGGCAGGCCGAAGGAGTGCCCGAGCTCTGAGGGCAGGAACAGGCCGCGATGGTTGAGCGGGGCCGTCGTGAGCGCGGCCGTGCGCGGGTCGGCGTGCACCGGCAAGGGGAAGAGGATCACCGGCGCGCCCGGGTGCGCGAGCTGTACGCACACCGTCGCGCTGATCAGCTCGGCGAAGCCCATCACGTAGGCGCCGGCCTTGGTGGCCGGCGCCGTCGTGCCGAAAGACGGCATGGTCACGAAGCACACCGGGATGCCGGCCTCGGCGAAAACAAGCGCCGCCTCGATGCCGTCCTTGTCGTTCACGAGCGGCTGCACCGTGCCGATGAGGTTGCTCATCGGGGGGCGGCGGCGCAGCTGCTCCGCCCCGCCCGCGATCACCGTCGCCATCTCGACCGAGTAGCGGGCCTCGCGCTCGCCCTGCACCATGCCCTGCAGGTGCTTGGCGGTGTTGTTCCAGGCGGCGTCGAGCTCGTGCAGCGTGTGCGTGTCGCCGCAGTCGGCGGCGACGACGATCGGCCACCAGAACTGCACGGAGCCCAGGTAGTCGGTCATGCGCGTGATCGCGGCGAGGTCGTCCTTGGTCGGCGGCCGGCGCACGCCGCTGCGCCAGTCGACCACCTCGGTGCCGCAGCCGTTGGTCGTGTTGTAGGTCTCGCCGCTCGCGAGGTCGAGGTCGAGTAACCCGTCGCGGGACCCGAGCCAGAAGGTGCGCGGCGCCCTGGCGAGCGCGGCCGTCACGAGGTCGGGCGCGAAGCGCACGACACCGGACGCGCGGTCCACCTCGGCGCCGTGCTCCGCGAGGATCTGGAGCGCCTTCGCCGAGCCGAACCTGACGCCGGTGCGCTCGAGGACGGCGAGCACCGCCTCGCGATAGCGGCCCAGCTTCGCCTCGTCGTAGAAGTGCACCGCGAAGTCCGAGCCGAGCGGAAGCAGCGGCTGGCGACGGGTCAGATCGAGCTGCGAAGCCATGTCTCTCCTCCGCCCGTCCGAGTCAGGCCAGGCCGGCGTGCGCCTTGAACCGTTCCACCGAGTTGATGGGGATGTCGAGGACCTCCGCGATGTGGAACTTCGCCTCCATCGCTCCCGGGTGGCCGGCGTAGGTCAGGTCCTGCACCTGAATGCGGCCGAGGCCGAGGTCGCGGCGCAGGTCGTGCATCGCCACGGTGTCGCTGAGATCGAGCACCGAGCAGCCGAGCTTGTCGGCGACGTACTGCTTTGCCTGCGGAAGGCGCATGCCCCGGGTCATCTGCATGCGGGCCACCAGATCTCCGGCGGTCCGCATCCCGCCCATGCCCGAGGCGAGCGCGTGCGTCGAGGCCATCCCGAGGGGATCCCCGATCCCGACCTACAAGCCGTCCAGCTTGAGGATGTCGACCAGCGCGCGCGAGGCGCGAGAGGTGGCGTCGGCCGGCGGGTAGGGAGTCATCGGGACGCCGCCGACGCCCATCCCCGCGTTCATGTGCACGGGGATGGTGGCCTCGGCGGTCACCGGTTTCACGAGGGCGCAGGCGCGCGCCGTGTTCCAGGCGAGCGACCTGGTCGTGTTCACGTTCACCGCCGGCCCGAAGATCGTGGCGCCGGCGGCGGTGCAGGCGCGGAGCTGGCCGAGCGGCCACTGGCCGGCCAGCCGGACACCCTCGAACTCGAGCTCGCCGTGCATGCCCAGCACGAGCTCGGCGGCCTGGCCGATCTCGACGCCGATGTCGGGCCACGCGTCGCGGACCCTGCGGGCCGTGCGCAGCGTGGCCAGCAGATCGGCGTCGCCGGCCGCGCCGGCGGTGTCGAAGTCGAGCCCGTCGGCGCCGGCGGCCACCATCGCCTCGGCCACCAGCCACATGTCGTGCTCGAGGTGCTCCACCGCCTCCATCTGCGCGGCGCGCGCCTCGTCGATCCTGCCCAGCGGCATGAGCTCGGACCAGTTGGGCGCCGGGCCGTCGGGCTGCGAGTAGCGGCCCAGGTCCGGCATCGCCCCGTAGTTGAGCGGCACGACCGTCTGCAGCTGGGCGTCCTTGAGCAGCTGCGTCTGGAACGAGAGCACGGTGCGCACGGCCTTGTACGAGTAGTCGTGGTGCCACAGCTCGATCATGTCGGCGCCGTGGTGGTTCTGGTAGACGACCTGCTCGAGCACCGGCGCGGCGATGTCGGAGTTGCCCGAGCCGTCGAAGCTGAGCACCACCTCGTCCCCGTAGTCGACGGCGCTGAACTTGGCCGAGGAGGTGAAGATGTCGAGCAGGTGGTCGAGCTCGTCCTGGGCGAGGGGCTCGACCTTCGCCCGCTTGACCGCCGCCTCCGAACCGGCGTGCAGGTCGGCCTCGACCTCCGCCCGGGTCATCTGGACGAGCGAGCCGTCGCCGAGCCTGGTCGGGACGCGCTGTGCCATGGGCCCTCCCGTCGTCCCGGCGCTGCCGGGTCGGTCAGATTAGTTAGTCGTATAACTAACTGAAGGTGGTCCGACGATAGCGGCGTCGTCGCCTGGGTGTCAAGGCGGGGTAGTCCCGCGCGGCGGGGCCGTTCTTCCGCTGCGGCGCCGGGGGTCGTGCGCCGTTCTGCCACGCTCGCCCCAAATCTCGGCCGTTGCGCCCGTCACCGGCCGTGCATAGCATCGGGGGAGCGCAGGACGCGGCGCGGGGGAGACGGGGCGCCGCCCGACAGGCAGGGGGCAGCGTGGAACCTCGGATCGTGACGCGTCAGGGGGACGGCTCCGCCGTCGCGCTGACGCGCAGCGAGCTCAGAGCGCGAGCTCGAAGAGGGCACGCGCGCCGCCGCCGCCCGGGCGCGCGCGCCCGAACTGCGCGCGGACGAGCTCGACCACCTGCTGGAGATCTTCGCCAGCCGCGCCCGCTTCACCGCCGTCGACATCGGGGACGAGGTCGTCCTCAGCTTCGACGGCACGGGGACTCCGCAGCAGGGCAGCCGCGTGGACGCCCTGCTGCAGTACGAGCAGTGCCTGGCGGCGGACTCCTGCGAGCTCTATCACATCGACTACTCGTACAAGGCGGTCAAGACCATCGTCGGCGCCGAGCAGCAGGCGATGAAGGAGGCGCAGGAGCGCGTCACCATCCCGGTGCACTACGGCGCCCAGCCCGACCTCGGCCGCTACTCGCGGCCGGACGGGCCGTGCGGCAACTGGTCGGAGCTGCTGCCGGCGATGCGCATCGACGAGGCGCGCGCGGCCCAGGAGGAGGCGGTCGAGCTCGCCGTCCGGGACATGGTCCACGTGGCCGGCGAGCTGTGGGAGGCCGGCGCCGACGGCATCAACTTCGACACCGCCGGCGCCGGCGGCGACGCGGACCTGCTGGCCACGCTGCTCGCGGTCGAGCGTCTCCGTGCCGCGTACCCCGGCATGGGGATCATGGTCGGCATGGCCGGGGAGGTCGTGCTCGGCACGCACGCCGAGCTCACCTTCCGCGGCACGCGTCTCGCCGGCCTCAAGCCGGAGGGGCAGTGCCGCGTCGCGCAGGAGGCGGGCGCCACCATCTTCGGGCCCGCCGTCAACGTCAACACGAGCCGCACGGTCGCCTGGAACGTCGCCCGTGCGCTGACGTTCATGAAGCCGTGCATGGACGTGGCCCGCATCCCCGTCCACGCCAACGTGGGCATGGGGGTGGGCGGTGTGCCGATGTACGCCTTCAGTCCCATCGACGCGGTCTCGCGCTGCTCTCGCGCCTGCGTCGACATCCTCAGGGTCGACGGCTTGTAGGTGGGCTCCGGGGACATCTTCGGCATGCCGGTCGCGCACGCCGTCGCCTCGGGGATGAACGGGCTGCGCGCCGCTGGAGACCTGGTGGCGCGCCTCGAGATGGCGAAGGGCATGCGGCTGACGGAGGCCAAGCGAACCGTGGCGGACGGGCTCGGCGTGAGCGTCGGCGACCTCGCCGACCCGCTCGTGCTGCACGAGGTGCGCGGCGAGCTCCGTCTCGGCCGCGTCTTCGAGGCCGAGACGACGCACCCGCTCGACCCGAGCCCGCAGGAGGCCAAGGCGAACATCCGCCGGGCGCTCGGCCTCGGCTGACCTCGCCGGCGGCCCCAACTGCTCCGCCTGGGCCGACGTGCCCGCCGGCCTGTGCTGCCTCGCGGACGCGTGTGCCTAGGCGTACGTCTGACCGTACGAGTGTAGGTCCGCGCGTGCTTCCGCGCGTACGCATCGCGCGAGCGCTCAGACTCAGCTCGCGGCGCGGACCGGTCTCCGTGCGGCCCCTGTCAGCCTGGCCAGGTCGTGCGGTGGATCTCCATGACGTCGTGGAGCAGCTTGACGGCCTCGTCGTGCTCGCGCTGGAACGAGTTGCGGCCCATGAT
Organism: uncultured Thermoleophilia bacterium; assembly: GCA_963717965.1. Lineage (GTDB taxonomy): Bacteria > Actinomycetota > Thermoleophilia > UBA2241 > UBA2241 > CAIXSE01. The sequence continues at coordinate 108,574 of CAVQXS010000002.1, forward strand.
CGTGCCGAAGCCGCCGCCGAGGGCGGTCTGCCGGTTCTCCTCGAGCACGGCCTCGGTGCCCTTGGCCTCGCCGCCGGAGAAGATGACGATGCGGCGGCCGCCGAAGGCGCTCTGGATGACGTGCTTGACGCGGTCGGCCATGGTGTCGACCTTGATCGCCTGCGCCTCGTAGACCTTGCGCGCGGCGTCCTGCTCGATGTGCGCGGTCGGCGGCTTGACCTTGATGATGTGGGCGCCGAGCTGGGCGGCGATCTGCGCCGCGTAGGCGCACACGTCGATGGCCGTCTCGCCCTGCTTGCTGATGCCCGAGCCGCGCGGGTAGCTCCAGACGACGGCGACGAGGCCGGCGGCCTTCGCCTCGGCGATCAGCTCGCGCAGCTCCTCGTACATGTCGTTGCGGGCTGACGAGGCGGGGTAGATGGTGAAGCCGACCGCCACGCAGCCGAGGCGCAGCGCGTCCTCGACCGACGCGGTGACGGCCGGGATCGGGTCCGAGCCGCCGTAGAGCGAGTCGGAGCTGTTGGCCTTGAGGATCAGCGGCACCCGGCCGGCGTACTCGGCGGCGCCCGCCTCGATGAAGCCCAGGGGAGCGGCGTAGGCGTTGCAGCCGGCGTCGACGGCAAGCTGGAAGTGATAGCGCGGATCGTAGCCGGCGGGGTTGGGCGCGAAGCTGCGCGCCGGGCCGTGCTCGAAGCCCTGGTCGACCGGCAGGATGACCATCTTACCGGTGCCCGCGAGCGTACCGTGGTTGAGCATGCGGTACAGGTTGGTGAGCGTGCCCGGGTTGTCCGCTGCGTACCAGCTCAGTATCTCCTTGACTCTGTCTGCCATTCTTCTCGCCTCCGTCGGTGGACGACCGGTGATGCCGGAACCGTGTCTCGGCCTGCGGCACTACGTGCCACTTTGCTCAGTACCCCGTGAGCCGGGCGGCGAGTCAACGACGGGGGGGTGGTACGGCGACGGGGATGCGCCGACCACCGTCGCCGTCTCGGGTAGAGTGACGTCATGAGCGCGCGGGCGGCGACCTCCACACTCTCGGTGACGTTCGCGGGGCACGCGACGGTGCTCCTCGAGATGGACGGCGTCCGGCTGCTCACCGACCCGCTGCTGCGCAAGCGCATCGGCGTCCTGATCCGGCGCAGCCCTGTCCCGCCGCCGGCTGTACGCCGCGACCTCGACGCCGTGCTCATCTCGCACGCGCACCTCGACCACCTGGACGTGCCGTCGCTGCGGCTCATCGACCGACGCACCCCCATCGTCGCCCCGCGCGGCGTGGGATCCTTGTTGCGGCGGCTCGGGTTCGTGCCGCTTGAGATGGACGTGGGGGACGAGGTGGAGATCGGCCCGGCGCGCGCGACCGGATCTTCCGGCTTCGCGCGCGTGCGCGTGAGGGCCGTCCCCGCGGACCACGCAGGCACCCGCTATCCGCTTGCAGTGGAGTCGCCCGCCCTGGGCTACGTCGTCGCCGGCGGGCTCAGCGCCTACTTCGCCGGCGACACCGGCCTGTACGAGGACATGCGCGACCTGGCGCCGCTGGACGTGGCCGTGCTGCCCGTCGGCGGCTGGGGTCCGCGGCTGCCCAGCGACCATCTGAACCCGCTGTCGGCGGCCAAGGCGCTGCAGCTGCTGCGGCCGGCAGCGTGCGTGCCCGTCCACTGGGGAACGATCTACCCGCCGTGGCTGCCGCCGGAGTTCAACGCCAAGTGGGCGGAGTGGCCGCACGCTTTCGCCCGGTACGCCGCGCACCTCGCTCCGGACGTCGACGTGCGTGTCCTGAAGCCCGGCGAGACGACGGTGTTCGCGCCGGGCACGTCGGCCGGGGAGGCGGCGCGGGAGTGAGCGCGACCGAGCTCCGCATCGCGCTCCTGCAGCTCGCCGGCTCGGGCTACGACCGCGAAGCGAGCCTCGAGCGTGGTCTCGCCGCCTGCCGCCGTGCCGCCGCGGCCGGCGCCGACGTCGCGCTCTTCCCGGAGCTGTGGAGCACCGGCTACGCGTTCCCCGACGGCGACCTCGGGCGCTGGCGAGCGCAGGCGATCGCGCACGGAGACCCGTGGGTCGTCGCCCACGCGGACCTCGCCGCGGAGCTCGGCATGGCGATCGCCGCGACGTACCTCGAACGGTCGCCCGCTGGGCCGCGCAACGCCGTCACGCTCTTCGATCGGCGCGGGCACGAGGCGTTCACCTACGCCAAGGTGCACACCTGCAGTTTCGACCTGCCGGAGCAGGCGCTGGCGCCGGGGGCGGCGTTCCCGGTCGCCCGGCTGGAGACGCACGCGGGTCCCGTCGTGGTCGGGGCCATGATCTGCTTCGACCGCGAGTTCCCGGAGGCCGCGCGCGTGCTCGCGCTGGGCGGGGCCGAGCTGCTCCTCGTGCCCAACGCCTGCGAGCTCGAGGCGAACCGGCTCGGCCAGGTACGGGCGCGAGCCTTCGAGAACATGGTCGCCGTGGCGGTGGCCAACTACGCCGCGCCGCAGGAGAACGGTCACTCGACGGTCGTCGACCCGATCGCCTTCGACGCGGACGGTGGCAGCCGCGACACGCGCGTCTTCGAGGCCGGGGAGGCGGAAGACGTCCGCGTCGTCCGCCTCGACCTCGACGCGCTGCGCGAGTGGCGCCGGCGGGAGGTGTGGGGGAGCCAGTGCCGGCGGCCCGAGACCTACGGCGCGCTGGTCGAGGACGGTGGCGGCCGCGCCGCCCGATCTTCGCAAGAGGCGCCTAGAGAAGGCGATTAGTGTGAGGTGCACCTAACGGCGCACCTCACGTTGACGTGACTACGTCGGTCAGTCCGTCTCGCGCGCAGCCCTGACGGGCCGCGAGCCGCTCAATTCCACTACGGCAGCTGCGCAGCCTACGGGCATTAGTCGTCGAAGTGCCCCTCGGCGCCCTTGTCGCTGTCCAGCGTCTTGGCCTTCTCGACAATCTTCTCGTCGGTCCAGTCGGCGGGATCCTCGATGCGGCCGACCTTGGGCCCCAGGTCGTAGGACCCGGCGGCGAGGATCGCCTCGACGGCGAGCGGCGCGGTGTCCCCCGTATTGAGGACCTCGGTCAGCATCTTGTAGACGAAGTCCTCGACCCGCTGGACCATCCGCTCGCGGATCTCCGCGGGTTGGGCGAGGAACTTGCTCTCGAACGGGAGGTTGAGGTTCTTGTAGTCGCCCTTCTTCCAGCCCTTGTCGTCGGCGTAGGCGACCACCTCGGCCCACATCTCCTCGGTCACCCCCTCGCCCTCGACCTTGATGAACCCGCCGTCGGCGTCGAGCTGCGCGTTGCCGTAGTCGTTCACCTCGAGCCCCCAGGAGATCATCTGGAGGGCGGTGGCCACGTTGGCTTTGGTGGTGTGCGTCTTGGCCGCGATCTCGCGGAGCCGGTCCGAGCTGTTGCCCGAGGTCCCGTGCTGGGCGCCGCTGACGCTGTAGGGCGTGAGGGCCTCGTGGACCGCGGTGGTCAGCCCGACCTGGATGCCGGCGTCGGACGCCTCGATCCCGTGCGTGGTCCCGTTGTTCAGCGCGATCCAGTCGGCGAAGATGTCGTGCGCGTTGAGCCCCTGGATGAGGAACAGCGCCTCGTCCGGCGTGGAGAGCCCCGTCGAGCCCTTGATCTCGCCGATCTCGGTCTCCAGCCCGGCCCACGCCGGGATCTTCGAGTTGACGGCGAGGTTCGCGAGCAGGTTCTGGTCGTTGGGCTGGTGGGACGCGTCGATGGCGATGGACGTGATGCCCGCCTCGAACATGGTGGGGATCTCGACCAGGGCCTGGGCGAGGTCCTTCTCGTTCTTCATGCCGTAGTGATCGGCGTGGATGGCCACGGGGATGGTGATGCCCATTTCGTTGCACAGGGAGTCGACGATGCGCGCCATGTTCCAGTAGTTGACCGCGCAGTAGGCCTTCTGCCCGCCTTCGGACTTGGCGATCTCGATGATGAGGGCGGCGTTGGCCCGCTGCGCCGCCCGCAGAGCGCCGCGGATGACGAAGGAGTTGCGCCCGTTCGCGGCCATGGCGATGGCCTTGCCCTTGGCCCGCATCGCGCGGTCGACGACCTTGCCGCTGACGATCAGCGCCTTCGAGTTCGGGAACAGGGACGTGATGTTGGGAGGACGGCCCACCTGGAGGGCTTTCTCGAAATCCTCTGCGTACGCCATGGAAGGTCTCCTTCAGGGGGTTGTGGATTCTCCGCCTCGGATTCTATCCAATCCGTCGCGCATCGCCTCCAGGGCCGGGTACACCCTCAGCGCCGTGACGCTCATCGTCTCGAACTCCCGCTCGGTCGGGGGACGTTCCGCGAGCAGGGCCTGGACGACCGACGTCGCGGCGCGGCAGGTGTCGAGCGCCGCGCCGGCAAGCTCCAGCTCCCCCTCGAACGTGTGGTAGCCGTGGTCCTTGCCGGCGACGAGGAAGGCGACACGGCCTCTGAGGTGCGCGTCGATGACGTCCAGCCGCTCATCGGCCTTGAGCAGCAGCGGCCGCTGCCAGGGGGACAGGCCACCGGCGGAACCGGGCAGGGCCTGCAGCGGCCCGTCGTCGCCGGTGACGTAGGCGACGATCGACAGGAGCTCGGTCACCGCTTGCGTCAGATCGAGCCGGTGCCTGACGACGGCCGCGTCGCCCTCGCGGAACTGCTCGGAGCCCGAGGTGCTGCGCCGCCGCCGAACCGATCTCGCTCACGATCCCCCCACCGAACCACCCTCTCCCGCGCGCCGGGTGGCGCACGCGTCCATTGTATGACGACGGGGACGCGAGAGGGCACGTGGCGACGGAAGCGTTCTGTCCTCAGCCAACCGGGCCCAACGTTTGTCATAGGCGACCCGCGCACTACAGTGAAAGTCTGAGCAAGTGCTGCGCTGGGGGCGCGCACGCGCAGTCCGAGTGTGGCACGCGGGCGAGTGAGCCGGAGGGCGATCGCCATGGATGCCATTCGTACCTGTCATCGGGATAAAGGGGGCGCGGGCGGAGTCCAACGATACGGGCCTCGGCGCGCGGCCGTCACCGCACTCTTCGTCCTCGTCGTCCTGCTGATCGTCGCGGCCGAGGCGCAGGCCTACGCGCCCGGGCAGCTGATCTTCGCGAAGCGGATCGGCAGCAGCACGAGCCCGGCGAGCTCCGTAGCGGTGGCCGCGGCGCCGAACGGGGCGACCGTGATCGCCGGCTGGCGGGAGGACTCCTCCGTGCCGGCGGGCATCGCCACGATCGTCGCCAAGTACACCGTCACCGGCAGGCGCGCGTGGTTCAAGACGTACGCCGCGATCGGCAGTGGGGCCGAGGCGGTCGCCTGCGACCGCGGCGGCAACGTCTATGTGGCGGCGACCTTCTATGGGGCGGACGAGAACATCGGGCTGCTCAAGTACGATGCCCGCCGGCCGCCTGAAGTGGAAGCGCTCCTACGACGGACCGGCGGCCGGCGACGACTGGGCGGAGGCGATCGCCGTCGACCGGAGCGGCAACGTGCTCGTCGCCGGGCGGAGCTACGCCGTCAACGGGCGGGTCGGCGTCGTCGTGCTCAAGTACCGGCCCAACGGCGACCCCGCCTGGCCGCAGGCGGCGCGCTACGACTCCGACCCGGGCGACGCCAACGCCGGAGGGATCTACTGCAAGGGGCTGGCCGTCGACGCCAACGGCAACGCCTACGTGGCGGGCTGGTCGGAGTACAACGTGTCGGGCACGTGGACCAACAGCGCGATCACCCTCAAGTTCGGGGCGGCCGACGGTGCCAAGAAGTGGGGCCAGGTCTACGAGGCGCGGCACAACCCGGGCTCGTATGCGGACCACATGACCCTGCGCGGCTCGTCGGTGGTCATCACCGGTTCGACCGAGAGGTCGGCCGACAACGAGAGGGACGCCCTGATCGTCAAGTACAGCCTGGGCGGCGTTGAGAAGGGCTGGATGGAATGGGGTGCCGACGACGGCCGCGGCGAGTTCTTCAGCGGGGTGGCGCTCGACGGCAAGGGCAACGCCTTCGTGACCGGCGATCAGTGGCTGGTCAGGGGCACCGGCACCAACCAGGCCATCACGATGAAGCTCAACGCGACGCTCACGAGGGTGGTCTGGAAGGAGCAGTACCAGCCGGCCGGCAGGTACGCCAACGGTGACCTCGTCGCCCTCGACGGCCTCGGCAACGTCTATGTGTCTGGCATCCGCCAGACGTTCGCCGGTGACCGCGACATCCTGACGATGAAGTACAGCCCGACCGGCGCGCGCAAGTGGCTGAAGGGATGGTCCGGCGGTGGACCCCACAACGACGAATCCTACGGCCTGGCGCTGGGCACGAGCGGAGGCGTCTACGTCACAGGAAAGGCAAACGCGAGCGGCGACTGCGGGCAGACGGTGCTGCTGAAATACCAGCGTTGACCGAACTTGGGCCAGCGCGTTTCGGAAGCGGACACGGTGATCGAGCGGGCTGCGTTGTGCGTCGGCGACACGGTGCATATGGTTGGGTCGCCGGTCGACCCATCGACTCGCCAGGGGGACAGATGACAGCCGCCGCACGGCAGCCCGAGATCGCCAGCCTCTTCGTGCCCTACGAGCTCAAGGGTCTGACGATCAAGAATCGTTTCATGCGCTCGCCCATGGTCGTCGCCATGGCGGCGCCCGACGGCACCGTGACCGACGATCTGCTCGACTACTACCGCGTCGTTGCTGAGGGTGGCGTCGGCTTGGCTTGCACCGGCTGCATGGCCGTCAACGCCGAGGCGCGCATGACCATGCAGCAGCTCGGCGTGTGGGACGACGCCCAGGTGCCGGGCCTGGCGCGCCTCGTCGACACCGTCCACGCCCACGGTGACGGCTGCGCCTTCTTCGCGCAGATCTTCTCGGAGGGGGCCCACTCCTGGGGCTACTCGTACGGGCAGGAGGACGCCGGGCTCGACGTGACCTCGCTCGGCGAAGAGCAGATCCTCGGGATCGTCGACGCCTTCGGCCAGGCGGCTCGCCGCGTACGGGAGGCCGGCTTCGACGGGGTGCACCTGCACGGCGGCCACGGCTACCTCATCTCCCAGTTCCTCTCTCCCGCGATCAACCGACGCACGGACGCGTGGGGCGGCAGCGTCGAGCGTCGGGCGCGGTTCGCCCTCGAGATCGTCGCCGCGGTGCGCGCCCAGGTGGGCTCGGACTACCCGCTCGGAATCAAGATGAACACGGCCGATTACCTGCCCGGCGGGCACTGGTACGAGGAGACCGCGCGGATCGCGCGGCTGCTGGCCGAGGCCGGCGTCGACCTCATTGAGATGAGCGGCGGCATGGGCTTCATGATCGAGCTGCGCCAGGCGTTGCTGGAGCGAGCCGGCGAGCGCGAGTACTACTTCTGGGAGGCGGTCGAGCCGTTCCGCCGCGCCCTCGAGGGCACCGGCGTGGCCCTCGCCGCCGTCGGCGGCATCCGCACGCCGGCCGTCATGGCCGGGCTCCGCGAGCAGGGCATCGACCTCATCTCGATGGCGCGGCCCTGGCTCTGCGAGCCCGACCTGGCGCGCCGGATCCAGGCGGGCGACCTGCGCACTGCAAAATGCGTCTCGGGCGCGCAACTCTGCAACCTTTGCCTCTCGAAGCTCGCCAAGGGGTCGGTGCAGTGCGAGCGCTTCTACCCCGGCGACTGCCGCATGACCTGCCCCATCGACCAGGACAACCCGGCCATGCTCGCGCGCATCGCGGACGGCGACCTGGCCGGCGCTTTGGCGGTCATCAAGGCCGACAACCCGCTGGCGAACTCGACGGCGCGCGTGTGCCACGCGCCGTGCGAGACGGCCTGCCGGGGCAAGAACGGCGAGCCGCTCACCCTGCGCGCGGTGAAGCGGTACGTCACCGACTGGGGCCTGGCCAACGGCGTGGCCACCAAGGCGCCGCCGGCGCAGCCCCAGCGGCGCGACAAAGTGGCCGTGATCGGGTCGGGGCCGGCGGGGCTCACCTGCGCCTTCTATCTGGCGCGCATGGGCTACCGGCCCACCGTCTTCGAGAGGGAGGACGTGGCCGGCGGCGTGCTCGCCTGGGGCATCCCCGCCTTCCGCCTGCCGCCCGAGGTCGTGCAGGCTGACGTCGCCTACGTGCGCAGCGCGGGGGTCGAGGTGCGCACGGGACGCGCCTTCGGTCGCGACTTCGGGCTCGCCGAGCTGCGCGAGGAGGGCTACGCGAGCGTGTTCCTCGCGCTCGGCGCCCCGCGCGGCATGGAGCTCGACGTCCCCGGGGCCGCCCTGCCGGGCGTGGTGCAGGGCGTCGACTTTCTGCGGGAGCTGAACCTCGGGAGGCAGCCGGCCGTGGGCGATCGCGTGGTCGTCGTCGGCGGCGGCAACGTGGCCGTCGACGCCGCCATGGCGGCGCTGCGTCTGGGGGCCCGCCAGGTCACGTTGGCCTCTCTGGAGCCGCGCGACGAGATGCCCGCCTATCGTGAGGAGGTCGAGAACGCGGTCGAGGAGGGCGTCCGGCTCAAGCCCGGCTGGGGGCCTTGGCGCATCGTGGGCGAGGCGTCCGTGAACGCCGTGGAGCTGGTCCGCTGCGAGTCGGTGTTCGACGACTGGGGAGCGTTCGACCCGGCGTTCTGCGAGACCGAGACGGAGGTCGTCGAGGCCGATCAGGTCATCGTCGCCATCGGCCAGCGGCCGGACGAGGCGGAGGCGCCGGCCGAGGACTGGGTGTTCTCGGGCGGCGACGTGGACGGCAGCGGCGGTACGGTGACCGACGCCATGGCCGCCGGCCGGATGGCCGCCGAGGCCATCGACGGGTACCTGTCGGCGCGCGCGTCCGCCGGCCGCGGCCGGCTCCGCGACCGTGACCGTGGCTACGCGCCGTTCGTGCCCATGCGACGTCCGACAGCCTTCAGGGACGTCGCCGAGCTCGCGCCGCCCGAGGGGTCCGCGCGACCGCGGGCGCCTCTCGCGCCGGCAGCCGACCGCCGGACCAGCTTCGCCGAGATCGCCGGCGGGCTGACCAGGGAGCAGGTGGCCGCCGAGGCCTGCCGCTGCATGAAGTACGACCGCGATCTGGAGGCGGAGAGCTCGGCGCGGCTGGCCCAGATGGGTCCCGCCGCGTTCGTGCTCAGCCCGCAGGACGATCCGCAGCGGAAGTGAGATGGACGAGCTTCGACTCCCCTGCGGCCCACCGGCTCGTCCTTGCCTCTCGTCCGCCCCGCGTGCAATCATCGTCACTATCTTCAGTGTGCCGCGAGGCACCTAACGGCAGCCGGGTTGGCTTGTGGCCGGGGGGCGTAGTAGCCACGGTCGGCCCGGCACCTGCGGCGTACGCCAGGCGGTCTGCCCGTTCACACAGCGCGCGGTGAGGCAGGAGCTCTGGCGCGCGCGGCCCAGGTAGAGCCGGCCCAGGCTCGTTCGGTCGGACGACACGAGAAGCCAAGGGGGCACAGAGATGGCGAGAACGAAGCGATCGCGATGGCTGCTGATGGGCGCTGTCGCACTTGTGCTCGTCGGCGTGGCCGGCGCCTTGGCCGCCCATGTCGCGCAGGCCAGCGACGGGACGGCCAGCCCGGCCGCCGACAGCAAGGTCATCCTTCGCATCGGCTGGATGGGCGACCTCGACAACATGAACCCGTTCATCGGCTGGACCAACGAGGTCTACGAGATCTACGCCAACGAGTACCTCAAGCTCGTCGATTCGGACCTCGAGACGCTCAAGCCCGGGAGCAACGGCGTCGCCAAGAGCTGGGAGACCTCGGCGGACGGCAAGACCTGGACCTTCCATCTCAACGAGGGTCTCACGTGGCACGACGGTGAGCCCATCACCAGCAAGGACGTGGCCTGGACCTACAACTTCACGATCGAGAACCAGGCCCCCGCGTTCATCTCCTTCGTCGGCGGCATCGACCGGGTCGAGACGCCCGACGACCTGACGGCCGTCTTCTACTGCAGCAAGCCCAAGGCCAACCTCCTCGACCTGGACATCCCGATCCTGCCCGAGCACATCTGGGGCAAGCTCGACCCGAAGAAGGTCATGAACAGCTACCCCAACGACCCGCCGATCGTGGGCAGCGGCCCCTTCCAGACGGTCGAGTGGAAGCGCGGCCAGTACCTGCGCATGAAGGTGTACGACGATTTCTATCTCGGCCGTCCGCTCATCGACGAGATCATCTACGAGTCGTACACGAACGCGGACACCATGGTGGAGGACCTGAAGGCCGGCACCATCGACGCCGCGTATCTCTTCCCGCCGGCGCAGTACAACTCCCTCGAGAAGACCCCCGGCGTGGCCGTCACGGCCTACACGTGGCGCAACTGGGACTACATCGGCTTCAACGTGTACGACGGTCCGTCGACGGGGAGTCCCGCGCTGCTCGACCAGCGCTTCCGCGTGGCGATGGAGTACGCCATCGATCGCGACGTCATCGTCACTCAGGCCTACGGCGGCAAGGCGCTGCCCGGCTGGAGCTTCATGCCTCCGGGCAGCTGGGAGGACCCGGACTACCACTGGGCGCCGGACGACAGCGTGCGCCGCGACTACGACCCCGAGCTGGCCAAGAAGACCCTAGATGACGCGGGCTTCAAGGACACGGACGGCGACGGTATCCGGGAGTACAAGGGCAAGCCCATCACGCTGCGCCTGCTGGGCAGCACGCGCTCCCCTGAGTCGCAGAAGTCGGGCAAGCTCGTCGCCGCCTCCTGGAAGGCCGTCGGCATCGACGTGAAGTACCAGGTGGTCGACGAGGCCGTCTACTTCGACAAGATCTGGAACTACAAGGGCGACACCTTCATGCCAGACTTCGACGCCTACATCTGGCAGTGGGACGGCTATCACGACCCCGGGCAGACGCTGGACTGCTTCACCACCGCACAGATCGAGGGCTGGAACGAGTTCGCCTGGTCGAACGCGGAGTTCGACGCGCTCGACGAGGAACAGAACCAGACGCTCGACGTGTACAAGCGCGCCGAGCTCATCAAGCAGATGCAGGCGGTGATGTACGCGGACGCCCCCAACATCGTCACCGCCTTCCCGTACAAGCTGGCCGCCTACCGGACGGACACGTGGGGGGGCTGGACGCGCGCGCTGCACGGCAAGGGCCCGGCGTTTCTCTCGGCCACGTTCCCGTGGAACTACATGAAGCTGCATCCGATCGCCGCAGAGCCTGCCGCCGGCGCCTCGAGCACGGTGATCATCATCGTGGCCGCGGTCGTCGCGGTCGCGGTGATCGTCCTCGCCCTGTGGCTGGTGCGGCGGAGCAGGGCGCGGGCGCTCGAGGAGTGAAGCGGCGCGCTGAGGCCTGGAAGACGCGCTGAGGCCTAGACGATCAGCACCAGCCCGCTCCAGGAGAACTTCTCCCTCGAGCCCAGGTTGAGCTCCCGGCCCACGTTCCAGTAGGTGCTGAACACGTCCATGCCGGCGGCCTCCATCGAGGGCCTCGCCTCGTAGGGGTGCCGGCACGGACGGGTCGTGTCGCAGTAGCCGACCGGGTCATCGGCGGTGTAGCAGAGGTAGCACGTCGACGCCACGTAGCCGGCGGCGAAGAAATAGCCGAGGTTGTGCGCCCGCCGCTCCAGCTCCATGACGACCTCGTGCAGCTTGAACCAGAGGGGCTGCTGCACGGTGCGGTCGTACTCGAGCGCGCGTTCGTCGTACTGCAGGCGGCAGAGCGGCTCGTCGCCCTGGATCAGGTCCCAGTACTCCTGCGGCAGCTCCATCGCCACCTCGGTGAGGATCGCGTACCGGTACTTGGCGACCACCTTGGCGGTCTCCTCGGCGGTCGGCGAGAAGGGCGGGTCCATGAGGCACTGGCCGTAGCACTCGCACGGCGGGATCCGGCACTTGAGCGTCACGCGCTCGTCCACCGCGACCTTGTCGGCCTCGATGAGCTCGGCGAAGTCGGCGCCCTTGGCGAGCGCGGCCGCGCGCAGCTCCTCCATGTCGCGCTCGAAGGCTGGGACGTCCTGGCCGGCGATCGCCCAGGTGTGCTTCGGCGGGCCGGGCGTGTACCTGGTCATGCTCTCTCCGTTCTCGGGTCGAGGGCTCTCTCGAGGAGCCCGCGGACCTGGTCGAGGGTCACGTCACGCGGGTTGCCGGCGTCGTTGGCCCACTCGAAGGCGGCGTCGGCCAGCGCCGGCAGGTCGACGCGAGGGACGCCCAGCTCGGCGAGCGAGCGCGGCAGCCCGATGTCGGCGGCGAGGCTGCGCACGGCCGCGCCGGCGCCGGCGTCGGGCACGCCGGCGAGCGCGGCGCCCAGCCGCGCGGAGCGCGCCGCGCACGAGGGCGCGTTGAACTCCATGACGGGCGCCAGGAGCACGCCGTTGGTGATCCCGTGCGGCAGGCGGTAGAAGCCGCCCAGCGCCTCCGACAGCGTGTGCACCAGGCCGCAGGAGGAGTTGGAGAAGGCGGCGCCGGCCAGGAAGCTCGCCAGCAGCATGCCGGCGCGAGCTTCCAGGTCGGCGCCCTCCGTCACCGCGCGCCTCAGGCGCAGCGCCACCAGCTCGACGGCCTGCAGGGCCAGGGCGTCCGTCACCGGGTTCGCGAGTCGCGAGACGAACGCCTCCATCGCATGGGTGAGCGCGTCCATGCCTGTGCCGGCAGTGACTGCGGGCGGCACGCTGACGGTGAGCTCCGGGTCGAGGACCGCCACGGCGGGGACGAGTCGGGGGTCGTAGACCGCGTTCTTGATGCGCCGGCCCGGGTCGACGAAGACGGCCCAGGCGGTGGCTTCACTGCCGGTGCCGGCGGTGGTGGGAACGGCGATGTGCGGCAGCACATGGGCGATGGCGCGCGCCGGGTCGGCGCCGTCTTCGTAGTCGCTGAGAGCGCCGCCGTTGAGGGCCAGGACGACGGCGTTCTTGGCCGTGTCGATGACGCTGCCGCCGCCGAGTGAGACGAGCACGTCGCACTCCATGGCGGCGCCGAGCGCGTCCGCCGCCTGCCCGACCGCGTCCACGGTGGGCTCGGATTCGACGCGGTCGTACACGGTGGCGTGGACAGACGGGGGCAGGACGGCCAGCAGCCGCTCGACGTGGCCCGCCGCGGCGACCGCCTCGTCGCTGACCACGAAGACCCTCGCCGCGCCCATGGCGCTCACGGCGTCGGCGACGCGCGTCACGGCGCCGGGGCCCCACTCCACGCGCTGAGGCAGGGTCAGCGTGAGGACTGTCTCGCTCATCGGGTCACCACGCGGCCAACTCTAGCGAACAAAGGCGGTCGCTGTCAGCGTTCTCGGCAGGGAGAACGTTGAGGCGGAGCGGCACACGTACTACCGTTGCGCGACCGGGACAAAGAAAGGGGGGAACGTGCATCGTTTCGAGGGCAAGACGATCGTGGTCACAGGCGCTTCAGGCGGCATCGGGCGGGCGATCGTGACCGGACTGCTCAACGAGGGCGGACGGGTGCTGGCTCTCGGCACCGACGAGGCGAAGCTGGGAGCGCTCTCCGCGGAGCTCGCCGATCAGCGCCTGTCCACGGCCGTACTGGACCTGCGCGACGTGCCGGCCATCGGGCGGTGCGTGCGCGAGGCGATCAAGCGTCTCGGACGCCTCCACGTGCTCGTGAACTGCGCCGGGATCGCCTACGAGGTCCCTGTGCTGGAGATATCCGTCGAGCAGTGGGACGACATCATTGCGACAAATCTCAGCGGAGCCTTCTTCATGAGTCAGGCGGTCGCCCGGCACATGGTAGAGCAGGGTGGCGGCAGCATCGTCAACATCAGCTCGGTCGATGCGTTCATCGCCGAGTCGCCGTTCGCGGACTACAACGCCTCCAAGGCCGGGCTCGTGGCGCTGACCAGAAGCATGGCCTTCGAGCTCGCGCATCTCGGCATTCGCTGCAACGGCGTCGCACCCGGCTTCACGATGACGCCGATGATGGACAACACCAGCGACCAGGCGATCTACGAGCAGTACATGAGCGTGATCCCCATGCGGCGGTATGCCATGCCCGAGGAGCAGGCATCGGTGGTCCTCTTCCTCGCCTCCGACGATTCCTCCTACGTGAACGGTGTCACCATCCGCGTGGATGGGGGCATGCTGCAGGGGTTCTGGGCAGACCCCAGACTGGCGCCGTCCGCAGACCGTGGAGACTGCACGGAGTAGCCGACCGCCTCGCCTGAGTCACGCGGCTTGCAGCGCCTGCGTCGCCCCGGTCCCTCGTGGGTACGCTAGCGAGACGAGCGTTCTCGAGATGCGGAGGCCCTCTTGTCTGCAAGCGCACGTACTCTGTCCACAGTCCCACGCACCATCGCGGTGGCCGGTGATGTCAGCGTCGATTGGCTGCTGCCCTCATCCGCCGGCGAGCGCCACGCGCCCGTGGACTTCATCTGGATGTGGGGCGGCGCCTATGACGACGATCACCCTCCGGGCCCGCGAGATGGCAAGCCCGCATCCCTGGTAGGGATGGGGAAGACGGGAAACCCGCGCATTCCAGCGAGTCTGTGGAGCCGACGCCCGGAATCGAACCGGGGACCCCATCATTACGAGTGATGTGCTCTGCCAGCTGAGCTACGTCGGCCCAAGATCAAGCCTTGGCATTCTAGGTCACGTCGGTCGCGGGCGCAAAACGCGACAGCGACCGCCGGGCCTTGCCCACGCCGCCGCTCAGGTGCGTGGCGCGTACCGGTGGTGCAGCATGAGGCCGTTGCCGTCCGGATCGGCAAACAGCGCCATGTGACAGACGCCGGTGTCGAAGGTGTCACCCATGAACTCGATGCCCTTCTCCTCCAGCACGGCTCTGGCGGCGGCCACGTCGTCGACGTGCAGGGCGATGTGGCCGGCGATCAGCGGAGCGAACGGCATGCCCATGGCCGCGGGCTCCCAGATACCGAAGCACGTCTCGCCGACCCAGAACTCGAACTTAGCGCCGTCGTCGGGGCGCAGGCCGAGCGTGTTGACGTAAAACGCCCGCGAGCGGGTGGCGTCCGTGGACGGCACGGCGACGAAGTCGAGCGAGCTGATCAGCAGTTCCATGGCGGGCCTCCCGGGGTCGTAGACGAACGCATGTTCGACCCTAGCAGGTCACGCCGGGCGCTGGCAAGAGTGCCATTCCTCATGCGAGCGCAACACGGGCGCAACGTTTGGACTGTGCGGGTCCGCTAAACTGCTTCGAACTCCGTGTGCGATGGAGTAGCGGCGGTCCGCCCGTCGCGCCGCGGGGCTGTCACAGCCGCGCGATCCGCAGGTCGACGAAGGAGGACCATGAGGAAGGCACTCACGATCGGTATCCTTGCGCTCGCCGTCGCGGTGATGGCGTTCGCCGGCATCACCGCGCCGAAGACGAGCGCGACGACATCGCTGTGCCACACCACGACACTCTCGATCAAGGCTCCAACGAGCGTGAAGGCGGGGAGGACCATCACCGTGACCGGCCGCGAGGCCCGGACGCCGGACCACCCCGTGAAAGCGACGCTTCAGTACCGCAAGGCGACCTCCACGAGATGGCTGAACGGCGCGTCGGCGAACCTCACGTCCGGCGCCTACTCGCTGAAGTGGAAGGCGCCGTCCACCAAGGGCAAGTACAAGATCCGCGTTCGGGTCACCCACTCCGGCGCTTCGAACCCGTCGGCCACGAAGACGGTGAGCGTGCTGTAAGCGCGGCCGCGCGCTGCGGCGCGCAGTGCATCGGCCCTCCGCGGGCCGTGCGGCTGAAGGGGCAGGCGACGCTTCGTCAGGGAGCGCCGCCTGCCCCTTCGCTTTGTCACGTCGCGGCGGCGCCCGCGGTGGGCGAGCCGCGGCCGCCGCCGGCTGCCCCTGCAACCGGCGTGCCGCCGGGGCCACATCGGCCCCGCCGGCGGCACCCGAGCAGGCCGTCCTGTCCTGCGCGCAGCCTCGGGCTCGGCCGCGCCGGTGCGCGCGTCCCATTGTCGGCCTCAGGTGGAGACCTTAGAATCTGGTCGTATGGAGCACCAGACCGGGGCGGGTGAAGCCTGCACCCGTGGCCTGGCGGAGGGGTGTGACCTGTGGACGGCCCGATAGCCGAGATCCGCGTCCTGCTCGTCGACGACCACGCCATCGAGCGTCAGGGCGTGCGCTCCCTCCTCGACGTCCAGCCCGACATCTGCGTCGTCGGCGAAGCCGGTGACGGCCTCGAGGCGCTCCCCCTCGTCGGCTCCTGTCACCCGGACGTCGTCATCACCGAGACGATCATGCCGCGCATGAACGGCCTCGAGCTGACCGGCCAGCTGCTGCGCCGGTACCCGGACCTCAAGGTGCTGGTGCTCACGCGCAACGAACGCGAGGACTGCGTGCTGCGCCTGGTGCAGGCCGGGGCCGGCGGCTACCTGCTCAAGACGGTCGACAGGGCCGACCTGGTGGCCGCCGTGCGCGCCGTGGTCGGCGGCGGCCGCGTGCTGCAACCCACGGCGCTGGAGGCCGTGATGGCCGACTACCTCCAGCGCGTGCGCGAGCCCTCGGCGCGCCCGTACGCCGCCGAGCTCACCGCACGCGAGCGCGAGGTCCTCAAGTTGATCGCCGAGGGCAACACCAATCAGGACATCGCCGAGTTGCTGTGCCTCAGCCGCAAGACGGTCGAGACGCACCGCGGCAACATCATGGACAAGCTGGACCTGCACAAGGTCACCGACCTCGTGAAGTACGCGATCCGCGAGGGGCTGGTCGGGCTGGACTGACCTCTCGGGAGCGGGCGCGCCGCTTCGCCGGCGCCCTTGTCCATCCTGGCGGTTGCGCTCAGGCTCCTTGCGGGGATGCGGGGCTCGAGTATCAGCCAGGCAGTTGTCTGACGACGGGGTCGGGTTGCTCGTCTCCGCTCCGCTCGCCGCTGAGCCGCCGTGCGACGACGTGGATGTGCGGCAGAGCGAGGTCGCGGGTCAGGTCTTCGCCTGCTCGAACTTGTGCGCGGATTCACCCGCGTTATTATTATTGATGCACTGAAGAGTCCCGCCGAGGCGGGACGCGAGCCGGGCGCGATTGTGCGCTACGAGGCCGAGGACTTCAAGAGCGGACACCGCTACGGATCCGCTCACTCCATCGGCCTCGGCACGGCGCTCGAGATCGGCCACCGGCTCGGCTACGACATGCCCGAGGAGGTCGTCGTGTTCGCCATCGAGGCCGAGGACGTCGAGACCTTCGGCGAGGCGCTCTCGCCGCCGGTCGCGGCCGCGGCCGAGCGCGTCCTGGCCCTGGTGCGCGAGGAGCTCGGGGCCGCGTGACCAGCGCCGGGATCGTCGCCTTCGTCTCACGCGGGCTGCCGGAGCTGCGGACGGCGCTGCGCGGGATCAGCGAGACCGCGCCCCAGGCCGCGGAGCTCGCCGTGGTGGCGAGCGGCCCCGAAGACTACGACGCCACCTACCTGCTCCGTCAGCACCTGCGCGGGCGCATCCACGCGCTGCAGTTCGAGCACGCGCGCGCTCGCGGCGGCCATTGCGGCCTCGACCGCGCGTATCAGCTCGTCCACGGTGACTACCTGGCCCGAGTGGACGACACGCTCGCGTTTCAGCCCGGCTGGCTCGAGCGTGCGATCTCGGCGCTCGAGGAGGATCCGAAGCTCGGCTGTCTCTCGCTGGTCCCGCCAAGCGACTATCACCGCGGCCGCGGACGGCCGCGGACGGTCAATGTGGAGCCCATCGAGGTCGATCACCTCGACATGCGCTGCTTCGTGACCAGGCGCGACCTCGTCGAGCGGCACGAGTGCGAGCTCATGGGCGAGCAGTCCAACGGCTGCCGCTTCCAGGGTTACCTGCGCGACGCCGGCCGCCGCCTCGCCTTCTTGCCGGGACTCGTGACCACGCTGGGCATCTCCGCGGCGACGCACGCCGCCGAAGCCGGCGTCCTCGAGGCCGAGCTTCCGCAGCATGAGGGCGCCACCGGCGCCATGCAGCGGCTGGAGCAGGCCTACGACCTCGGCGACGATGTGCTCCTCACCTGCCTGGCGTGCGGTGGGTCGGAGGAAGAGGTCCTCGCCGCCCGCATCCGCTTCTGCGAACGTCATCAGGTCGCGATCGGCTTCTGGTACGAGCTGCGCTGCATGGCGTGCGGCGAGCTTCACTACACGGACGACTACCAGTTCCGCTGCCCGGATTGAACGACGAAGCGGGTTCAACGAGGGGGGCGCCGAACGGGCGTCCCTCACTGGAGGACGCGGTCGCGTGAATCTCGCCGCCGTGCGCATCAGTGTCCGCGGGGTCGTGCAGGGCGTCGGCTTCCGGCCCTTCGTCTACTCGCTCGCGCAGCGTTGTGAGGTGCGCGGCTGGGTGCGCAACACGTCGGCGGGCGTGGAGGTACTTGCTGAAGGCGCCGCCGATGCCGTGACGCGGTTCGCCGACGCGCTTCCCGTGGAGGCGCCGCCGCGCAGCCACATCGCGGCCTTCGAGGTCCGAGAGGTGCCGCCGGGCGCCGCCGCGGACGGCCCGGCGGCCGGCGAGTCGTTCGTGATCCTCGAGAGCGCCGCCGACCCGGACGCCTACCAGCTGGTCTCGCCGGACATCGCCACCTGCGACGACTGCCGCCGCGAGCTGCTCGACCCGGCCGACCGGCGCCACGACTATCCCTTCACCAACTGCACCAACTGCGGCCCGCGGTTCACCATCATCGAGGGCCTGCCCTACGACCGCGAGCGGACCACCATGCGGCACTTCCCGCTCTGCCCGGCCTGCCGGCGTGAGTACGAGGACCCGGGCGACCGGCGCTTTCACGCCGAGCCGAACGCGTGTCCCGTGTGCGGGCCGCGCGTGCGGCTGCTCAGGCTCGAGGACCCGGCGCGGGGCGGCGCTGGCGCGGTGGCGGAGCCGGCCGCCGGCGAGGTGACGGAGCTGGCCGCCGGCGCCGAAGGCGACCCGGCGGCCCCCATCCGCGCGGCCGCGGAGCTGCTGCGCGCCGGCGAGATCCTCGCCGTCAAGGGGCTCGGCGGCTTCCACCTCGCCTGCGACGCCACCGACGGTGAAGTGGTGCGCCGCCTGAAGCTGCGCAAGCGGCGCCCCGACAAGCCGCTCGCGGTGATGTTCGCCGGCCTCGACGAGCTCCGCGCCCACTGCCGCGTGAGCGCGGCGGAGGAGGCGCTGCTGGCCTCGCCGGAGCACCCCATCGTCCTGCTCGAGTGGCGCGAGATCGGCCCGGACGGCGAGCCGGGGCCGGAGCTCGGCGCCGGCGGCCGGCCCCAGCTGGACGCCTTCGCCGACGAGGAAGCGCCGGTCGACCCCGAGGTCGCCGTCCGCCAGCGGTATCTCGGGGCGATGCTGCCCTACACGCCGCTGCACATCCTGCTGCTGCGCGCCGCAGGCCGGCCGCTGGTGATGACCAGCGGCAACCTCGCCGAGGAGCCCATCGTCAAGGGCTGGGAGGAGATCGGCCGCCTGACGCCGGTCGCCGACGCCTACCTGGTCCACGACCGGGAGATCGCCGTGCGCTACGACGACTCGGTCGCACAGGTGCGCGGAGGACGGCCGCGGCTGATCCGCCGGTCGCGGGGCTACGCCCCCTTCCCGGTAGCGCTGCCGCGGCCGCTCCCGCAGACGCTCGCCGCCGGCGCGGAGCTCAAGAACACCTTCTGCCTCACGCGCGACGCCAACGCCTTCCTCAGCCAGCACATCGGCGACCTCGAGAACCTGGAGACGCTGGAGCACTACGAGCAGAGCATCGAGGTCTACCGGCGGCTGTTCCGCATCGATCCCGAGGTGGTCGCCTACGACCTGCACCCGGAGTACCTGGCGACGAAGTACGCGCTGGCACTGCCGCAGCCGGAGAAGGTAGCGGTGCAGCATCACCACGCGCACATCGCCGCGCGGCTGGTCGAGCACGGCCGCGAGGAGGCCGTGATCGGCGTCAGCATGGACGGCCTCGGCTACGGTGACGACGGGCGCCTCTGGGGCGGCGAGGTGCTCGTGTGCGACCTCACCGGCTACCGCCGGGTCGCGCACCTCGAGGAGCTGCCGCTGGCGGGAGGCGCCGCAGCCATCGCCAACCCGTGGCGGACCGCCCTCGGATGGAGCTACGCGCTCCTCGGCGAGGAGGGCCTCGCGCGCGCGACCCGCCTGCTCGGGCGGGGGGCGGCCGGGCCGGCCGACGAGGAGCGAGCGGCGGTCGTGCGCCAGATCGAGGGCGGCGTCAACGTGCCGCTCACGACGAGCTGCGGGCGGCTCTTCGACGCGGTCGCCGCCCTCGCCGGCGTGCGGCACACGATCTCCTACGAGGGCCAGGCGGCGATCGAGCTCGAGATGATGGCATCCGGCACGGCGATACGCGCGCTGGACGCGGCGGCGTACGAGTGGTCGCTGGACGGCGAGCCCGGGGACGCCGCCCGGGCTCCCCGGACGGGCGCGGCGGCGTGGGTCGCGGCCCGCGGCGCCGCGGCTCGCGGCACGGCCGGCGACCTCTACCTCGTGCCGCCGGTCGCCCTCGACCCCGCGCCGGCCGTGGTGCGCCTCGCGCCGCTCGTGGCCGGCGTGCTCGCCGACCTGGAGGCGGGCGCCTCGCCCGGCGTCGTCGGGGCGCGGCTCCACGTCACCGTCGCCGCGATGGTGCTCGACCTGTGCCGCCGCGTCCGCGCCGCGTCTGGGCTCTCGGCGGTCGCCCTCTCCGGCGGCGTCTTCCAGAACCGGCTGCTCGCCGATCTGTGCTCGGACCGGCTGGCCGGCGACGGTTTCCAGGTGCTCGGGTCCGGCCTCGTCCCCGTGAACGACGGCGGCGTCTCGCTGGGGCAGGCGGCGGTCGCGGGCTATACTGTGCTCCAGCGCCGAGGGGAGCTGGGCTGACCGCGGCGCGGGCGTCCGCAGACCCGTCAGTCACCCGGATCGAGACCGCGACAGGACCGCCACATGTGCCTCGCCCTTCCCATGCGCATCACCGCCGTGGACGGCGCCCAGGCGACGATCGCCGCCGCGGGCCTCGAGCAGCAGTGCAGCATCATGCTGGTGCCGGACGCCGGCGTGGGCGACTACGTCCTGGTGCACGCCGGCTTCGCCATCAGCGTTCTCGACGAGTCCGAGGCCCAGGAGACCATCGACCTCCTGCGGGAGATAGCTGGATTCGACGAGGCCGGCGAGGACGAGGGCGAGGACGCGGCCGGCGAAACCGCCGCGCCCGCCCGGCGATGACGACCGCTGACGACCTCGGCCGACTCGCCGCCGAGTTGCGCGAGGAGGCCCGGCCCGGCCTCACCTTCATGGAGGTCTGCGGTACCCACACCATGGCGATCGCCCGCTACGGGCTGCGCCAGCTCCTGCCCGAGGGCATGCGCCTCGTCAGCGGGCCGGGCTGCCCGGTGTGCGTCACCGCCATGGCCGACCTCGACCGCGTGCTCGCGCTCGCCCGCCTGCCCGAGGTGACGCTCGTGACCTTCGGCGACCTCATCCGCGTGCCCGCGTCGCGCGGCACGCTCGCCGCCGAGCGCGCCGCCGGCGCCGACGTGCGCGTCGTCTACTCGCCGCGCGACGCCGTGCGCGTCGCCGCCGAGGAGCCCGACCGCGAGGTGGTCTTCGCCGGGATCGGCTTCGAGACCACGGCGCCGACCACGGCCGCCGCCCTCCTCGAGGCCCGCAAGAACGGCCTCGCCAACTTCAGCCTCCTCAGCCTGCACAAGACCATGCCGCTGCCGCTGCGCGCCCTGCTCGACCTCGGGGAGACCCCCATCAGCGGCTTCCTGCTGCCCGGTCACGTGAGCGTGATCACCGGCACCGCATGCTACGACTTCCTGGCGCGGGAGTACGGGATCGCCGGCGTCGTCGCCGGCTTCGAGGCGCGCGACGTCCTCGAGGCGCTGCTCATGCTCGTGCGCCAGGAGAGCCCTGAGGTGGCGATCCAGTACACGCGGGCGGTGCGGCCGGAGGGCAACGTGGTCGCGCAGCGCCTGCTGGAGCAGGTGTTCAAGCCGGGCGACGCCGACTGGCGCGGCCTCGGCGTGATCCCCGGCTCGGGCCTCGCGCTGCGCGAGGAGTTCGCCGACGCCGACGCCGCGCGCCGCTTCGCCGTCGATCCGGGCCCCTCGCTGGAGCCGCCCGGGTGCCGCTGCGGCGAGGTGCTGCGCGGCGTCACCGACCCGGCGGACTGTGCCCTGTTCGGCGCGCGCTGCACGCCGGAGGACCCCGTCGGCGCCTGCATGGTCAGCAGCGAGGGCGCCTGCGCCGCGCGCTACCGCTACCGGGGCATCGATGAGTAGTCGGCATCGCTCGGCGACCGCGTCCTGCTCGGCCACGGCAGCGGCGGCAAGCTCTACCGCGACCTCGTCAAGGACGTCTTCGTGCGGGCGTTCGCCAACCCGATCCTCGAGCGGCTCGACGACGCGGCCACGCTCGCGCCCTCCGGCCGCATCGCCTTCACCACCGACGCCCACGTGGTGCAGCCGCTCACCTTCCCCGGCGGCGACATCGGCCGCCTCTCGGTGGCCGGCACGGTCAACGACCTGGCGACGGCGGCGGCGCGGCCGCTGGCGCTCGCCGCCGCCTTCGTCATCGAGGAGGGCTTCGCCCTCGACGAGCTGCGCGCCGTCTGCGCCAGCATGGCCGCCACGGCGCGCGAGGCCGGCGTGCCGATCGTCACCGGCGACACCAAGGTGGTGGAGCGGGGCGCCGCCGACGGGCTCTTCATCACGACGACGGGGGTGGGGGAGATCGTCGTCGCCCACGAACTCGGCTCTGCCGCGGTGCGCGACGGCGACGCCGTCATCCTCAGCGGCGGCATCGGCGACCACGCCGTCGCCATCGTCGCGGCGCGCGGGGAGTTCGACTTCCGCGCCGACGTGAAGAGCGACTGTGCGCCGCTCTGGGGCCTCGTCGAGGCCGCCGTGACGGCGGCGCGCGCGAGCGGCGGGGAAGAGGCCGTGCGCTTTCTCCGCGACCCGACGCGCGGCGGCCTGACCACGGTGCTCGCCGAGCTGGCCGAGGAGTCCGGTCTCGGGAATCGAGGTCGAGGAGGAGGCGATCCCGGTCTCGCCGGCGGTGCGCTCGGTCTGCGACCTGCTCGGCTACGACCCGCTGACGCTCGCCAACGAGGGCAAGATGGTGCTGGTGACGGCGGCGGAGGCGGCCGACGCCGTGGTCGCCGCCGTCCGGGCGACGGAGTACGGGCGCGAGGCGCGGCGGATCGGCTTCGTCACCGCCGCCCACCCCGGCCGCGTCGCCCTGCGCACGCCGTTCGGCACGCGCCGCGTCCTCGACATGCCGATCGGGGAACTGCTGCCGCGGATCTGCTGAGGTCTGGGGCGAAGCGGGGGAGAGAGACTGGAGCCCGGTCGCGGATTCGAACCGCGGACCCCCTCCTTACCATGGAGGTGCTCTGCCGACTGAGCTAACCGGGCTTGGTGGGGGAGCCAGGATTTGAACCTGGGTAGGCTGCGCCAACGGATTTACAGTCCGCCCCCTTTAACCACTCGGGCACTCCCCCGGGAGCCGTGGAATCGTAGCCGAAAGCCCGGGCGCTTTCAACCGGGCGCGAGGCTGTGAGAGAGGCCGGCGATGACCGTGATGGGGAAGAAGGAGGCCGGGGTCGTCAGGGGGATGACGACCCCGGCCGGAAAGGCCGTGCCGCCCGGCCAGGGGAAGCGGGCGGTCACGTGGGACTCGCGGTCATCATGGCGGCCGGCGGTGGGAGGGGGTCCCGGCCCGCGGCGCTTGTGATGACATGCGCATTCTATCCGAAATACGGGCGCGGGCAACCGCTTGGCGGACGAATCCGCGAGTACGGACTTGTACGGATTGTCCAGCGGTCTCTACGCTCAGCGCCGCCCGTGCTCCAGGGAGATGACTCAGTTCTGGCGGATTGAGCGCCTCTGGAGGCTGTGGTACCGTAAGCATCCGCCGTGGCGGCGTAGCTCAGCTGGTCAGAGCAGCGGAATCATAATCCGCGTGTCGTAGGTTCGAGTCCTACCGCCGCTACCACCTCTCTTGTGGCACCTCCGTTCTCAACCTCTGGCGATCTGACCATCGCTCGTTCTCGCCGTCGCGCTCACCGTTCGGGGCCGCGCACGCAGGTGCCGCGCGCTGTGCAGACGAGGACCGGCTCCTCGAGGAAGTCGGCGGCCGACGCGCTGATGTCGGGGCGCCCGGCGATCACCCTCTGCGCGACGAACGACATCTTGCGCGAGCGATTGCCGACGCTCACGATCTCGCCGGTCGCCTCGATGTAGTCCCCGACATGGACCGGCGCCTTGAACGTGATGCGTTCGTATCCCGCAAAGAGACCCTCATCGCCGTCCATCCGGATCAGCAGCTCGGTCGCGATGTCGCCGAAGAGCTCGAGCATACGGGCTCCGTCCACGAGATCGCCCCCGTAGTGGGCGTCATGTGAGCTCATCCTCACGCGTATCATGGACTTGTACTCCATCGTGGTTGCCACCTTTCGACTGCGCCGGGAATCGGCTGACGCCATTCTAAGCGAGGCTGGACGTGGGAACGGCTTGCCCCCGCGGCCCCTGCGTTCTGCCGAGGCCGCTCAGGCGGTGAGCACGATCTTGCCGAGCTTCCGGCCGGCGGCGAAGCGTTCGTACGCAGCCGCGGCGTCCCGCATGGCGAAGGTCTCGTCCACAGGCACGCGCAGGGCTCCGGTGGCCAGCAGCGGCAGGACCCGGGCGCCGAGGGTGGCGATGAGGCCGGCCTTCTCGTCACGGCGGCGCGAACGCAGGGTCGAGGCGAACAGGCGAGCCCGGCGGCTCATCAGCGCCAGAAGGTCGACGTCCAGCCCGGCGCCGCCACCCACGCCGATCACGACCACGCGGCCGGTCGTCGCCAGAGCCTCCAGCGCTGAGGGGAGACTGGGAGCGCCGATGAGCTCGAGGACGACGTCGTAGGGGCCGCGGTCGCCGACGCCGGCAGGCTCGATGACCTCGGCCGCACCCAGTTCCGCGACGGCCTCGTGCCGGGCACGGTCGCGCACCGAGGCGACGACGTGTGCGCCTGCCCGAGCTGCAAGTTGCACGCCCGCGGAGCCGACGCCCCCGGCCGCGCCCGTGATGAGCACGCGTTCGCCGAGGGTGACGCGCGCCTGGTTGAAGAGCGCGTCGAAGGCGGTGGCGAAGACCTCCATGAACCCGCCGGCCTCGGGCCACGACAGGCCGGCGGGGACCGCCAGGGCGTCCGCCTCGTCGACCGTGGCCAGGGTGGCCTGAGCGCCGCCGCCGACGAGAGCCATCACGCGGTCGCCAGGCGCGAATCGGGTCACCCGCTGCCCCACGCTCACGACCTCTCCGGCCATCTCGAGGCCGGGGATGTCCGGCGGCCAGCCTGGCGGCGCCGGGTAGCGCCCCTCGCGCTGTGCGAGATCGGCGCCGTTGACGCCGGCCGCCCGAACGGCGACGAGCAACCCGTGGTCATCTGCCTCGGGGTCGGGCCGTTGCTCCCAGAGCAGCTGGCCTCCGTCGATCACGACTGCGTGCATGAGGAACCTCCTTGTCAGCTCCGGCTACGCTCCCGGACCGCCGGGACCGCTGACGACGCTGCCGGCGGTCTCGCCGCCGTCCATGACGAGCACCGAGCCGGTGAAGTAGGCGGCCTCGTCGCAGGCGAGGTAGGCGAAGAGGCCGGCGAGCTCCTCGGGCGTCGCGTGACGCCCGAGCGGGATGCGCCGGTTCACCTCGGCGAGCATCTCGGGCGTGTACTCGGCCTCCTGCATCGGCGTGAGCACGTAGCCGGGGCAGACGGCGTTGACGCGGATCGTCGGCGCCCACTCGAGCGCCAGCGACTTGGCGAGGGCGACGAGGCCGGCCTTGGTCGCGTTGTAGTCGGCGTAGTAGCGGTAGCCGACGAGGGCGTTGGTCGAGGCCGTGAAGAGGATGACCCCGCCGCCTCCGAGCAGCATCGTCCGGGCGGCGGCCTGCGCCACCCAGAAGGCGCCGCTGAGGTTGGTCGCCATGACCTGGTCCCACTGGTCGGCGCCGATGTCGACGGCCGGGCTGCGGATGCTGACGCCGGCGTTGGCGATGAGCACGTCGAGGGAACCGATCTGCGCGAAGGCGCGGTCGACCTGCGCGTGGTCGCCGACGTCGCACTGGATGACGCCCGGGCCGGGGCTGCGCGCGAGGATCACGACCTCGCAGCCCTCCTCGCGGAACCGCTGGGCGGTCGCGGCGCCGATGCCGCTGGTGCCTCCGGTGATGATTACTTTCTTGCCGGCAAGACCCTTCATCGTGCCCTCCTCAGCCGTCCATCCCTGCCTGTATCCTATCCGTATGGGAGAAGCGCGCACGCCCTTCATCGCCGTCGTCAGCGACACGCACGGCTACTACGACGAACAGCTGGACGACCTGCTCGCCGGCGCGGAGCGCATCATTCACGCCGGCGACATCGGCACCGTCGACGTGCTCGCGCGCCTGCGCGCGATCGCCCCGGTGACCGCCGTGCTCGGCAACACCGACCTGCCGTTCTGGGAGGCCGACCTCCCGTGGGAGGCGGAGGCCGAGGCGCTCGGGCTGCGCATCCTCGTGTGCCACATCGGCAAGAGCCTCATGGGCCGCCACGACCCTGTGGCCGAGGGCTTCGACCTGGTCGTCAGCGGCCACAGCCACAAGGCGGCCGTGGAGTGGCGCGAGCACACGCTGTTCCTCAATCCGGGCGCGGCCGGCAAGGCCCGGTTCGGCCTGCCGCGCACCTTCGCGCGAGTCACCGTCGCGGCGGACGGGCGCCCGGCGCCGGAGATCGTCTCGCTGGACTGAGCGCAGCTACGGGCGCCTGCGGGCGCGGGTCGCGCCCGCGCGTCAGCGCGCCCGCATGTGCTCGTAGGCGGCGAGCGCGCGCAAGCGGGCCTCGCCGTGGTCGACGATCGGCTCCGGGTAGGTCTCGCCGAGCGTCACGCCGGCCACCCCGAGAGCGCCCTCCGGCGCGAGCCAGGGTGCCTGCACCTGCTCCGCCGGCAGGCCGGTCAGCTCCGGCGCCCAGCGGCGCACGTAGGCGCCGTCCGGGTCGAAGCGCCGTCCCTGCGTCACCGGGTTGAACACGCGGAAGTACGGCGCCGCGTCGGCGCCGCAGCCGGCCACCCACTGCCAGCCGAGCGTGTTGTTGGCGAGGTCGGCGTCCACAAGCGTGTCCCAGAACCAGGCGGCGCCGTCCTGCCAGGGGAGCAGGAGGTCCTTGACCAGGAACGAGCCGGCCAGCAGGCGCGTGCGGTTGTGCATCCACCCGGTCGCCCACAGCTCCCTCATCGCCGCGTCGACGATCGGGTAGCCGGTGCGGCCGCGGCGCCAGGCCTCGAGCGCGGCCGGGTCGTCGCGCCAGGGGAAGGCCGCGAAGCGCTCGTGCAGGGGCCGCCCCACGGTCTCCGGGAAGGCGGCCAGCAGATGGTGACCGAACTCGCGCCAGCCGAGCTGGCGGAGATAGGCGCCGGTGGAGCGCCGCAGACCCGGCGCCTGCTCCTCGTCCCAGCTGGGCGGGCCGACGGCAGCCTCGAGGTCGAGGCCCGACTCCGCGAGCGCGCCGGCGACGGCGGACCACACCTGGCGCGCCGTCAGCTCGCCCCAGCGCAGGTGCGGCGAGAGGCGCGAGCTGCCCTCGAGGTCGGGCCGGTCGCGGTCGGCGGCGTACGACGCCGAGCGGTCCGTCGAGGAAGGCCGCGAGCCGCTCGTGCGCGCCGCGCTCGCCCGGGCGCCAGACCTCGGCGAACCCGGCGGCCCAGGGGCGGACGGCCTCGGCCCGCAGATCGGCGAGCGCGAGGCCGGGCGGGGACTGCGGCGCCGCCGGCAGCGCCTCCGGCGCGGCCAGCGGCGCCTCCGGCTCCGGCCCGGCCAGCGCGGGCCCGCCAGAACGGCGTGAACACGGTGTACGGACGGCCGTCGCGGGTCCGGACGGCCAGCGGGTCGGCGAGCAGGTTGGCCTGCGGGACGACCACGACCTCGACGCCGCCGGCGTGCAGGGCGGCCTCGAGGGCGCGGTCGTCGGCGAGCTCGTCGGGCTCCAGGCCGCGCGCCCATACCACGGCGCCGGCGCGGGTCGTCGCGGCGAGGGCGGCGACGACGGACACGGGGTCGCCGCGCTCGAGCAGCAGACGGGAGCCGATCCGGCGGAGGTCCAGCGTCGAGGCTCCGCAGCGAGTGCCAGAGCCACCAGCGCGCCGCGCCGCCAGGAGCCCAGGCGCGGCGCTCGCGCGGCTCCCAGACGTAGACGGGCAGCAGGCCGCCGCCGCGCTCACGCGCCTCTTCGGCGGCGGCGAGCAGGGCGGGGTTGTCGCCGAGCCGCAGGTCGCGGCGCAGCCACAGGATGGTCGGCGTGTCGGTCGTCCGGGGCTCCTCTGGTCGTCGGGCCGGCGCCTTTCGGCGCAGGGCCCCTCCTCGCGCGAACCGCGGCCCGCGCGGCCGCGTCATGATGCAGTATGACCGTCCGCGGCCGCGGCCAACCGCGGCGCGTGTGGGCTTCCGAGGGGGGCGACGCAGGGGCGCCTCTGGAACGTCGTCGAGCGGCTCGCGGGGCTGCTCGGCGTGTAGTTGCGGGTATAACCCTCTGGCGGAGGACGAGACCCGACGACCGCGCGGCCCGGCCCGCGCGCGGAGGACGACCATGAGCAAGACGCCACCGGTGACGATCTACTCGCAGACGACGTGCGGCTGGAGCCGCAAGGCCAAGGAGTACTTCAAGCAGCGAGGCATCAAGGCGTTCGTCATCGAATACGACACCGCGGGGCCGGACCTGCAGCGCAAGATCTCCGCCGAGATGCAGAAGGAGAGGGCGGACGGGTTCCCGTTCGTGCGCATCGGCGGCCGGGTGGTCAAGGGCTACGACCCGGCCGCCTACGACAGGCTCCTGCGCGGCGCCTGAGCCGGGAGACGAGCGGACCGAGGAGACACGGAGTGGCAGGCCAGACGATCAAGGTTGAACTGTACACGCTGAGCACGTGCCCCTGGAGCCGGAACGCCAAGGCGTGGCTGCACGACAAGCACGTCGCCTTCGACTACGTGGACTACGACCTCGCCGACGGCGGCATGCAGGCGCACATCCAGGAGGAGATGCTGGCCCGTGGCGCCTCCGCCTTCCCCTACGTGAAGTTCGGCGAGACCGACTTCATCATCGGCTACAACCCGGACGCGTACGCGCGCCTGCTGGGGCTGCCGAGCGAGGCCGAAGCGGAGCCGGCGACGGGTGGGGAAGAGGGCTGAAGCTGGTCGGGGTGGGCGGATTTGAACCGCCGACCTCTCGGTCCCGAACCGAGCGCTCTACCAAGCTGAGCCACACCCCGACGCGGAAACGGATTCTAGCGGAAGCGGCGCGGTGGTGCTACCAAGGACTGCGCCGATCCCGCGACCGGCTCGGCGCGACGCGGGCCGCCGCCTTGGACCTCACATCCCCGTTGTCAGGATTGACGACGAACGCCTCCTGTCCTTGACACGCCGCGCACACGGTCCATAGCCTGCCCTTATTGATGCCTTCCGGGTCCTGGGCCTGGTGGGGTACCGCATCAGAAGGGGGACTCTATGAATACCGTACGCAAGGCGCTGCTGCTCGTCCTTATCATCTTACTCGTACTGCTAGTCGCTGCAGGCGCAGCTTTCGGCAAGACGCCGAAGCGTGTGATGATCGTGGTGATGGACCAGATGCAGCCTGGGTACGCCCAGCAGTATGACATGAAGAACGTACTCTTCCTGCAGGACCAGCGGCGTCAACTTCAAGAGGGCCTATGTCGGCGACATGGCCTCCGAGACCGTTGTGAGCCACAACGTGATGGTCAGCGGTCTGTTCCCCCAGCACATGGGATGGTCGGACGAGGCCATCCGTGACGTCGACAACGTCCTCGGCTACGGGGCGAACGCGATCGTGACCGTAGGCGACCTCGGCACCGCCGACTACGCCAAGCTGATCGCCCATGACGGACCTTACCCGAAGCTTGGCGACTACCTGAAGGCCAAGTTCCCAGGCACGATCGTCGCCAACGTCGGAGAGAAGGGCTACCAGGTCGAGTCCATGGCCGCCATCAGCCCCACCAACAGCTCCGACTACTGGGTGCGCATGGGCAGCAAGAAGACCACGTCGACCTGGCCGCCATTCAGTCCCGCCATCGTGCCGTGGACCGGGACGTACCGTGGCGCGGGGGGTAACCCGCCGCAGCTACATTGCGAACGACCCGCGCTTCCAGGGAGCGTCGTCAGCGTTGGCAACGCCAGTCCTCTCGGACGCCGAACGACTACTACGGCACCAAGGATCGACTGGCCATCCTGCCTGTACCCCGAGGACGGACGCTACGTGAAGGGCGTGTACCCCGACCACGAGAGCGGTGACATCTGGGTCGCCGACGCCGCCCTCAACATCATGGACAACGAGAAGTGGTCGGGCCTCTGGGTGACCTTCAGCGCCATCGACAAGGTCGGCCACATGTGGGGCGGCGGCGCCGTCGACACGCTCGCCAACTACAGCGGGACCCGACTCCTCTTCGGGAAGTCCACATGCCGTGGGCGGCCAAGACCGCCGACGACCAACTGGGCGACTCATCACGAAGCTCAAGGCGGAGCGGCCAGTACGACGAGACGCTCATCATCGTCACCGCCGACCACGGGTCGACCTACGGCGGCAAGGCGATTCTACGGAACCAATGTGGACGACGGCGCCAATACTCGGCGTGGACGGCGGCTGGTACGCGGGCACCTGGTGGCCGTCCTACACCAAGCCGACGACAATCCCAACAACGGCAACGGTCCGGCCGCTCTGCAAGCCGCTCATGCACACTGGCAACGGTCGCGTTCAGCTATCAGTCCACCGCCATCGAGAGCTGGCTGAAGGATGGGCAATGTGGCCGGGGCGACAGGTTCGTGGCCGCGTCATGAAGGCTCTCCCGGCGTCATCGCCACCTATGCCAAGGCAAGGTCGGCGATCAGCTACCGCTACGATTCGTACCGGCGAGATGAATGACCCCCAGGGAGGTCCTGGTGGAGTGGCGACGGCAAGCATCTTGTCGACACCATGGCGTTCGAGGGCGCGGCGGACGTCGTCGGTCTGCTCGCCAACAGGACCGTGTACGCGGTCTACGGCGATCACGGCGGCGCACAGAAGGACGTGCAGCGCATCCCGATGGCCTTCTACATGCCGGGCATGCGCACAGGGACGCAGCAAGGCGGGATTCCGCTCGTCGACCTCATGCCGACCGTCCTCAAGGCCGTGGGCATTGCCCGCCTGGCATGGATGGCACGGCCTATCACCTCCCGATCTCAGGCGCCAAGAAGACCGGATCGAGATGGGCTGACGCAGACGGCCGGGGGCGCAATCGCGCGCCCCGGCCTTCTTCGTGCGTGCGACGCGAACGGGCGCCGTCGGCGACTCAGCCGTCAGGCGCCGCGCCCGCCGGCGCCGGTGCCGACGGTGCGGCCGAGCGACGAGAGCAGCTTCATGATGCTCTCGTTGATGGCGTCGGCCGTCTCGTGCACGGCGGCCTTCTCGGGGTAGATCTCGTAGCGCTCGCGCTCCTCGAGCGGCGTGAGGTTCGGCATCACGACGTTGCCGCCGCGCTGCAGCCCGTGGGCGCGGCCCCCGGCTTTGTTCACCAGCGAGAGCGCGGTGGTGGCCGGGAGGTTGGCGTCGGGCGCGCCAGGCGCGTGAGCGCGACCACCTTGCAGGTCATGAGCTCGCTGTTCGGCGCCTGGTCCGGCGGCCAGTCGTCCTGCGCCCAGCCGTCGCTCGAACTCCTGCCCCAGCGGCGTGGCCGGGTGCGGCAGGTACGGCCCGATCCCGATCATGTCCATGTCCATGCCGCGGAAGAGCTCGATGTCGGCGGCGATGCTCGCGTGCGTCTGCCCGGGGATGCCGACCATGATGCCGGTCCCCGCCTCGTAGCCGAGCTCCTGGAGCCGGCGCAGGATCGCCATGCGGTCGCTCACCTTGCCGGGGAGGTCGGGGTGGATGCGCCGGTACAGCTCGTCGTCGGAGGTCTCGAAGCGCAGCAGGTAGCGGTCGGCGCCGGCCTCGCGCCAGGCGGCGAGGTCCTCGTCCGGCCGCTCGCCCAGGCTCAGCGTGATCGCCGAGATCGTACGTCTCCGCGCGGATGCGCCGCAGGACGCCGGCCATCCACTCCGCGGTGATGCCGTAGTCCTCGCCGGACTGCATCACCAGCGTGCCGTAGCCGAACTGCGACCGCCTTGCGCGCGCAGTCGAGAACGACGTCCTCGGAGACCCGGTAGCGCTCGACGCCGCGGTTGGCGGCGCGGATGCCGCAGTAGGTGCAGCCGCGCACGCAGTAGTTGCTCACCTCGACGAGGCCGCGGAGGTGGACGGCGTCGCCGACGTAGCGGCGACGCGTCTCGTCCGCCGCGGCCCACAGCCTCTCGAGCCGCGCCTCGTCGGTCTCGCGCAGCCAGTACTCGATCGCCTCGCGCGAGAGGGCGTCGGCGACGCCGAGGGGCGGGGAGGAGGCTGCGTCAGCAGAGGTCGTCGACGGCGGCGCCCTCGGGCAGGCCGGCGGTCACCGGCTGCGCCGGTGCGTGCCCGGCCCGCCGCGCCTGCGCCGCCCGCATCGCTTCGAGGGCGGCGGGGAACGGCTGCAGGGCGCGCTCGAAGATCCCCAGGCTGAAGGCGATCACGAGGCCGTAGTTGGTGATCGGCACGTTCTGCTGCTTGCAGCGCAGGATCCGCCCCAGCATCGCCCGCCGGTTGAAGGTGCAGGCGCCGCAGTGGATGACGAGGTCCCATCCCGAGAGGTCCTCGGGGAAGTCGTGGCCCTGCATGTGCTCGATCTCGAGCTTGCCGCCCACGTACTGCGTGAGCCAGCGCGGGATCTTGACCCGGCCGATGTCCTCGGCGATGGGGTGATGGCTGCAGGCCTCGGCGATGAGCACCCTGGCGCCGCTCTTCAGGTCGTCGACGGCGAGCGTGCCCTCCACCTGGCTGACGAGGTCGCCCTTGAAGCGGCTGAAGAGGATGCTGAAGCTCGTCATCGGCACCTCGAGGGGCGTGTCGGCCGCCACCTTGAGGAAGGCCTGGGAGTCGGTGACCACGAGCCGTGGCGGGCGGTTGAGGCGCTCGATGGCGTTGCGGAGCTCGCGCTCCTTCACCACGAGCGCCATCGCGTCGCTGTCCATGAGGTCGCGGATGCTCTGCACCTGCGGCAGGATCAGGCGCCCGCGCGGCGCCTCCTTGTCGATCGGCACGACGAGCACGGCGAGCTCGCCGCTGTTCACGAGGTCACCGAGGATCGACGGGTTGTCGATGAAATCCGGGGGCGCAGCATCGAGGAGCGCCTGGCGGAAGTCGAGCACGCCGCGGCCCTCGCTGGCGGCGGTCATCACGGGCGTGATCTTGAGCTCCTGCAGCCGCTTGACGGGCGCCGGCTTGCTCACCAGGTCGCTCTTGTTGAAGACGACCACGATCGGCGTCTTGCGCTCGAGGAACTCGTCGAGGATGCCGTCCTCGTACTCGCCCCAGCTGCCGGACTCGGTGACGAGCACGCCGAGGTCGGTGCGGTCGAACACCTGGGTGGTCTTCTTGGCGCGCAGCTCGCCGAGCACGCCGACGTCGTCGATGCCGGCGGTGTCGATGAACAGCACCGGGCCGAGCGGCAGGAGCTCCATCGGCTTCTCGACCGGGTCGGTGGTCGTGCCGGCGAAGTCGCTGACGATGCTCACGTCCTGCCGCGTGATCGCGTTGAGCAGGCTCGACTTGCCGACGTTGCGGCGACCGAAGATGCCGACGTGCAGGCGCATGCCCTTCGGCGCTTCCATCAGGCTCACGGCCGCGCCCCCCTTCAGTCTTCCACGCCGCGGCCGCGCGCCTGGGGCGTGCCCAGCCGGCAGACGGCCTCGGCGGTCAGCAGCTCGTCGTACTGGTCGGCGGTGAGCAGGCCGTCGGCGACGACGACGTCGCGGATCGTCGCTCCGCGCTCCTGCGCCTCGCGGACGACCGTGCAGGCGGCGTCGTAGCCGATCTCGGGCACGAGTGCCGTCGCCGCCGCGCTGGAGGCGCGCACGTGCGCGGCGCAGCGCTCCTCGTCGGCCTCGATGCCCTCGACGCAGGAGCGGCGCAGGACCTCGTCGGCGCTCGCCAGCAGGCGCAGGCTCTCGAGCAGGCAATCGGCGATCAGCGGCAGGAAGGCGTTGAGCTCGAGGCTGCCGAGGCCGGCGGCGGTGGCGATGGTCGCGTCGTAGCCGAACACGAGCAGCGCCACCTGGCTCACGGCCTCGGGGATCACCGGGTTGACCTTGCCGGGCATGATGCTGGAGCCGGCCTGCCGCCGCGGCAGCCGGATCTCGCCGAGCCCGGCCTCCGGGCCGGAGCTCAAGAGGCGGAGGTCGCCGCTGATCTTGAGCAGCGTCGCGGCGTGCGCCTTGAGGATGCCGGAGACCTCGACGAAGACGTCGGTGTTCTGCGTCGCCTCGGTGAGGTTCTCGGCGCGCGCGAAGCCGATGCTGGTGAGCTCGCGCAGCGTGTCGACGACGCGGAAGATGTACTGCCGCGGCGCGGCGAACCCGGTGCCGACGGCCGTCCCTCCGAGGTTGACGACGCGCAGGCGCTCCTCGCACTTGTAGATGCGCCAGCGGTCGCGGTTGAGCGCCTCGGCGTAGGCGCCCATCTCGCGGCCGAGCGTGGTGAGCACGGCGTCCTGGTACTGCGTGCGACCCACCTTGACGATGTGGGCGAACGCCTGCTCCTTGGCCTGGAACGCCTCCTGGAGCGAGACCACCTGCTCCTCGAGGCGGTGGAGGAGCTCGATCGCCGCCAGGCGCAGGGCCGTGGGGTAGGTGTCGTTGGTGCTCTGGTGGAGGTTGAGGTCGTCGAGCGGCGAGACGCGGGCGTAGTCGCCGGGCGCCGCGCCGAGGAGCTGCAGGGCGCGGTTGGCGAGCACCTCGTTCACGTTCATGTTGGTGCTCGTCCCGGCGCCGCCCTGCAGCCGGTCGGCGACGATGTGCTCGTCGAGGAGGCCGTCGGCCAGCTCGCGGCAGGCGCGCTCGATGGCGTCCGCCTTGGCGTCGCCCCCGTCGCCGGCCCAGACGCCGAGCGCGCGGTTGGTGCGCGCGCAGGCGAGCTTGACGACGCCGTAGGCCCGGGCCAGCTCCACGTGGACCGGGCGTCCGGCGAGCGGAAAGTTCTCGAGCGCCCGCTCGGTGTGTGCGCCGTGCAGGCTGCCCGCCGGCACGGCGACCTCGCCGAGCAGGTCGCGCTCAATGCGCACGTCGTCGGTCATCGGTCCGAGTGTCGCCGGCGCGTCAGTGGCCGAATACCATCTTCTGGACCTGTACGCCCTCGACCTCGTTCAGCTTGGCCATCATCGCCGAGGCCTCGTCGTCCGTGCCGAAGAACTCGATGAGGACGACGCCGCTCGGCGAGCACACGTTCTCGTCCACGTCGTGGAGCCCGATGCGCGTCTTGATGTTGCAGCCGTACTCGGTGAAGACCTTCTGCACGTCGACGGCGTTCTTGAGGCGGTCGGAGACGTGGATGCCGAGGATGATGTGCGCGTCGCTCATGGGTGGTCCCTTCGTCTGGTGATGATGGTCTGGCGCCGGCGGTCCGGCGCCGTCAGCAGAGGACGTCGCGCTGGCCGCCGCGCACCTGCGCGAGCATCTTCTCGGTGTGGGCGCGGCGGACCGGGTCCATCTCCGCGACCTTGCGCTCGATGAGCGCCTCGCCTTCGACGCGCGTCGCCTCGCTGCCGTAGTCGAGCAGGTACTCCTCGAACGTGCTGAGCGCGTTGGGATCGCAGTGGTGCTTGATGTCGCCGGGCTTGGCGAGGTCCATGAAGTCCATGCCGGTGCGGCCGAGGCGGTAGCAGGCCGTGCAGAAGCTGGGCACGAAGCCGAGTCCCGCGATGTCGCGGATGACCTCGTCGAGCGAGCGGTGGTCGCCGAGCTGGAACTGCGCCGCGTCGAACTCCTCGTCCTCCTCGTAGCCGCCCGGGTTGGTGCGGCTGCCGGCGCTGATCTGGCTGATGCCGAGGGCGAAGGTCTCATGCCGCAGGTTGGCGGTCTCGCGGGTGCTCAGGATCATGCCCGTGTACGGCACGGCAAGCCGCAAGATGGCGACGAGCTTGCGGAAGTCGACGTCACTCACCGGCTGCGGCGGATGGCTGGCCATGTCCGACCCGCTGGCCGGCTCGAGCCTCGGCACGCTGATGGTGTGCGGGCCGACGCCGTAGGCGCGCTCCAGCTCGCGGATGTGCTGCAGCATGGCGAGGATCTCGTAGCGCCAGTCGGCGAGGCCGAAGAGCACGCCGATGCCGACGTCGTCGATGCCGGCCTCCATGGCGCGGTGCATGCCGGTGACGCGCCAGTCGAAGTCCTTCTTCTTGCCGCCGACGTGCACGGCCTTGTACGTGGGCCGGTGGTACGTCTCCTGGAACAGTTGGAACGTCCCGATGCCGCTCGCCTTGAGCTCCCTGAACTGGTCCACGGGGAGCGGGGCCACGTTGACGTTGACCCGGCGGATCTCACCGTTGCCGCGCTTGACGCTGTAGATCGTCGCGACGCTGTCGAGCACGTACTGGAAGCCGCCGTCCTTGGGGTACGACTCGCCGGCCACGAGCAGGATGCGCTTGTGCCCCTGGTCGACCAGCACCTCCACCTCGTGGCGGATCTCCTCCTGCGTAAGCGCGCGACGGTGGAGCTCTTTGTTGCGCACGCGAAACGCACAGTAGAGGCAGTCGTTGTTGCACAGGTTGCTGATGTAGAGCGGCGCGAAGAGCACGAGGCGCGCGCCGTAGATGGCCTCCTTGGCCGCGCGCGCCGTCTCGAACAGCTCCGCCAGCAGCTCCGGGTCGCTGATGGACGAGAGCACCGCGACCTCGTCCATCGCGAGCCCCTTGAGCTCGGTCGCCTTGGCGAGGATCTCGCGCACGCGGGCGGCGTCCTTGGTGGCCGCCGAGCGCATCGCCTCCTCGATGGCCCCCTCGTCGATGAACGCTCCTGTCTCTGCAACGGCCGTCATGTGCTACTCCCTCGGTCCACAGCTACCGGCTCGACGCAGTCGGCCGTCGCCGGGATCTCGAAACTGAATTCGGCCCACTCGCCCTGCTGCGACTCGGCGGTGATGCGGCCTTTGTGCAGCTGGACGATGCGCCACGAGTTGTACAGGCCGACGCCCGTGCCGCGGCGGCTCTTGAGCGCCGGGTCGTCCAGGCGCGAGAACCTGCGGAAGAGCTTGTTCTGCTGCGCCTGGCTGAAGCCCGGCCCCGAGTTCCACACGCTGATGCGGAGGCGCTGGCCGCCCTTCTCTTCCTCCGTGACCTCCGCCTTCACGCGGATGTCGCCGCCCTCGTTGCCGTACTTGACCGCGTTGTCGAGCAAGTTGACGAGCACGATGCGCAGGAGCGTGGAGTCGCAGCACACGGACGGCAGCGCCGGCGAGGGCATGCAGACCATGAGGTGGATGCCGTGCGCGTCGGCCTGCGCGCGCACGAGGTCGACCGCCTCCTCCAGCACCTCCTGCATGACGTCGACGCGGGACCGGGGCGTGAGCCTGAGCTCGCCGCCCTCCACCCGCGCGAGGTCGAGGTACTCGCGCACGAGGCCGAGCAGGTACTGTCCCTTGCGCTCCATGCTCTCGACCTTGGCACGCTGCTCGGGTGTCAGGTCGCCCAGATAGCCCTGGGCGAGGATCTGGGCGTCGGTCACCATCGAGGCGACCGGGCTCTTGAGCTCGTGGCTGACGAACCCCAGCATCTGCGTGTAGGCGTAGTTGGCCTCCTCGAGCTGCTCGATGCGCCAGGCCTTCTCGACCGCCTGGCTCAGGCGCTCGGTGATCGCCATCTGCAGCTCGATGTGGTTGGGCCCGTACGTGTATGGCGTGCGCGAGCTGCGGAAGATGAACCCGACGACCCGGCCCTCGACGCTGAGCGGGCAGGTGAGGCTGGAGCGCACGCCCTCCCGGATCAGCAGCTTGGAGGAGCGGCTGCGGGCATGGTCGCGCACGTAGGCCTCGAGGTCGTTGATGATGCGCGGCATCCCGCTGCTGATGACGTCCGACAGCGTGCTCCCGCGCAGCACCTCGCGGTACCCCTGGTCGATGCGCAGGCGGTCGTAGGAGGCGCGGTTGTAGTAGCTCGTGACGTACTCGGTGTGCTCGTCGATGAAGGCGAGGCCCATGCGGTCGCACGGGATGAGCTCCTGGGTGTTCTCGAAGAGGTAGTCGACGATCGCGCGCAGGGAGGGGCGAGCGGCGATCTTCTGGTTCACGGTGCGCAGCAGCGTGCGCACTTCGGGGCCGATGGGCTTGAGGGCCCCGGCGTCGCGGAACGGGTCGACGTAGGTGACGGCGGGTCGTGGCTGCTGCTGTTCGTTGCCCATCAGGCCTCGTTTGGCCGGCGCCTCACGGCGTGTCTGTGTCGTCCGGCCGGCCGCGAGACGCGGGGCCGGTCTGCTGCCTGCCTCAAGTCTAACCCGATTGCGGGCGGCCGGGCCGCTGTGAAGCTGCTCAGCCCGGCCGCCCGGAGAGAAGGTCAGTCCTGCGGTATGTGCTTGCCGCGGGCGGTGTACTCGGTGTGCAGGAGCTGATGGCTCTTGTGGCCGCAGGGACCGTCCGTGAGGAACTCGCCGTAGGTGGCCAGGACGGCGGGGTTCTCGTGCGACTTGCGCACCGCGTAGGCGGAGTCCTCGGAGTAGATGGCCTTGGCCCGCGCGGCGCGGATGTCCGCGCTGGTCGGGATCGGCTGGCCGCCGCCGCCCAGGCAGCCGCCCGGGCAAGCCATGAACTCGATGAAGTGGCACTCGCTGAAGTGACCGCCGGCCTTGATGTCGTCCATGACCTTCTTGGCGTTGGCGGTGCCGTGCGCCACGGCGACCTTGAGGGTCGCGCCGTTCAGCCAGTCCCAGTTCGGCACGAGGTGCGCCACGATGTCGGGCACGGGGCCGACCTTGGGGACGGTGATCTCGGCGTACTTGACGCCCTCGAAGCCGCGCACGGGCATGATGTCGCCGTGCTCGTAGATGCTCTCCACCTTCTCGCCGGTGACCATCTCGAGCACGGTGCGCAGGGCGGCCTCCATGACGCCGCCGGTCGCGCCGAAGATGACGCCGGAACCGGTGGCCGACCCGAACGGGTCGTCGAAGTCGCTCTTCGGCAGGCTCGGCACGTGCAGGCCGGCCTCCTTGAACATCTTGCCGAGCTCGCGGGTGGTGAGCCCGTAGTCGACGTCCTTGAAGCCCGAGTCGTGCATCTCCGGCCGGTTGCACTCGTACTTCTTGGCCGAACACGGCATGAGCGCGACGCTCACGATCTTCTCGGGGTCGACCCCGAGCTTGTCGGCGTAGTAGGTCTTGATGAGCGCGCCGAACATCTGCTGCGGGCTCTTGGCGCTCGAGGCGTTGGGCAGGTACTCGGGGTAGAAGTGCTCGAGGTACTTGACCCACCCCGGCGAGCAGCTGGTGAACTGCGGCAGGGCCACCTCTTTGTCGCCCTGCACCAGCGCCTTGTAGAGGCGCAGGATGAGCTCGGTGCCCTCCTCGATGATGGTGAGGTCGGCGGTGAAGTTGGTGTCGAAGACGCGGTCGAAGCCGGCGCGGCGGAGGGCGGTGTTCATCTCGAACGTCACCGGGGTGCCGGGCTCGAGGCCGAACAGCTCGCCCATGGCCGAACGCGGGGCCGGGGCGGTCTGGATGACGACGTGCTTGTCGGGGTCGTCGATGGCGGCCCACACCTCGTCGGTCTCGTCCTTGGCGTACAGGGCGCCGACGGGGCAGCGGTTGACGCACTGGCCGCAGTTGATGCAGACCACGGAGCCGAGCGGCATGTCCTCGAAGGTCTCGATGGTGACGTTGTTGCTGCGGCCGACGGCCTCGAGCACGCCGACTTCCTGGATGTCGATGCAGGTGCGCACGCAGCGGCGGCAGCGGATGCACTTGTTCATGTCGCGCATCACGCTGTAGCTGGAGTAGTCGGGGTCGGCGAGCGACTCCTCGGGGTGGCCGAAGGGGAAGGCGGTGATGCCGTACTCCTCGGCCAGGCTCTGGAGCTCGCAGTTACCGTTGCGCACGCAGCTGTAGCACTCGCCGTAGTGCTCGCTGAGGAGCAGCTCGAGCACGTGCTTGCGGGCCATGCGCACCTTGCGGCTGTGCGTGTTCACCTTCATCTGGTTGACGACCGGGAAGGTGCAGGCGGGCTGCAGCGTGCGCTGGCCCTCGACTTCTACGACGCACATGCGGCACACGCCGGCGACGTCGAGGTCCGGGTGGTCGCAGAGCGTCGGGATCTTGACCCCGGCGTTCCTGGCGGCCTCGAGGATCGTGACGCCGAACGGCACCTTGGCCTCGACGCCGTCGATGGTGATGCTGACCTCGGCGCCGATGGCATCCGGGCTGGTGGTGGTGATGACGCGCCGGTGCTGCTGCGAGAGCGGCGCGCGATGGATCGGGGTGGTGGGATTGCTCATGCTCACTCCCTCGCTCTCGTCAGGCGCTCGGGGCGCGGTTTGCGATCTCGTCGCCGAAGCCCTCGAGGATCGAGAGGAAGGCGCTCGGGCTGGTCTGCCCGAGGCCACACTTCGAGGCGACCTGCATGGTGGCGCCGAGCGCTTTGACGTCGGCGAGGAACTCGGGCGGGCACGCACCCTTCTTGAGCAGCTTGACCGCCTTGAGCATCTGGGCGTTGCCCAGACGGCAGGGCGTGCACTGGCCGCAGCTTTCCTCGACGAAGAAGTCGAGGAAGTTCTCGGCCACGTCGAGGATGTCGCGGCCGGGCCCGATGACCATCACCGAGCCGCCGGTCGGGATGTCCTCGAACGCCAGCGCGCGGGCGAAGTCCTTGGCCGGCACGCACACGCCGCTGGCGCCGCCGATCTGGACGGCCTTGGCGCCGGTCCCGCCCACCTCTTCGAGCAGGCGGGCCACGGTGATGCCCCACGGGAACTCGTAGACCCCGGGCTTCTCGCAGTCGCCGCTGATGCTGAAGAGCTTGTAGCCGGTCGACTTGTCGGTGCCGAAGGTCTTGAACCACTCGGTGCCCCTGGCGAAGATCGCCGCCACCGAGGCGAGCGTCTCGACGTTGTTCACGACCGTCGGGTTGTTCAGGAGGCCGGCGACGACGGGGAACGGCGGCCGGTTGCGCGGCTCGCCGCGGAAGCCCTCGAGGCTCTCGATGAGTGCCGTCTCCTCGCCGCAGACGTAGGCGCCGGCGCCCATGGCGACGAGGATGTCGAAGTCGAAGCCCTCGACGCCCATGATGTTGCGGCCGAGCAGGCCCTGGCCGCGGCGCTTCTGGATGACCTCGTTGAGGTGCGGGCGCAGGTACGTGTACTCGGCGCGCAGGTAGATGATGCCGAGCGTCGCGCCGATGGCGCGGCCGCCGATGGTCATGCCTTCGACGACGAGGTCGGCGAAGCGCGTGAGGATGACGCGGTCCTTGAAGGTGCCGGGCTCGCCCTCGTCGGCGTTGCAGATGATGTACTTCTGGTCGGCCTTCTCCGCCGCGCAGAAGCCCCACTTCAGACCGGTCGGGAAGCCGGCGCCGCCGCGGCCCTTGAGGTCGCTGTCGCGGAGCATGTCGACGAGGTCGGCGCGGCTCATGGCCAGCGCGGCCTTGAGCCCGGCCTCGGCCTCTATCGTCTCGTAGGTGAAGGCGTTGCGCTGGCTCTCGATGATCGTGGCCACTGCTCAGCCCTCCTCGGTCGCGGCGGCGGACCGGCAGGCGGCGACGATCTCGCGCGCCGTCTCCGGGGTGACCCGCGTGTGGACCTCGTCGTTGACGAGCAGGGCCGGGCCCTGGTCGCACATGCCGACGCAGCTCGCCCACTCGAGCGTGAACAGGCCGTCGTCGGTGGTCTCGGCGAAGCCGAGACCGAGTTCGTCTTTGAGGGCGTCGGCGACGGCGTCCTTGCCGGCGAAGTCGCACGAGAGCGTGCCGCAGAGCCGGATCACGAAGCGCCCCTCGGGGGCGCCGTGCAGGAAGGCGTAGAAGGAGGCGACGCTGTAGACCTCCACGGGGTGGATGTCGAGCACGTCGGCGATGGTCTGCATCGACTCGGTGTCGACTTCGTGGAAGCGCCTCTTGACATCCGTGAGGATCGGGATGAGCGAGCTTCTGCCGGGGCCGAGCTTCTCGACCAGGGCGGTGACGTCGGCGCGAAGCTGCTCTTGCTGGGTCACTGGCATCTGGAGTCCTCTCTCACTGCTCGAGGAGCTTCTTGACCTTGGCCACCAGCGTCTGGGGCTCCACCGGCTTGGGCTGGAACTCGTCGACGGGGACGATCTCGCCGTCCTTGTCGATGTTGAGGCCCATGGCGGCGTTGACGCTGGTGAGCATGATGATCGGCACGTCGTTGCCGTTCTTGCGGATCTCGCGGGCCATGCGGAGGCCGTCGTCCGGCTCCTCCATCATGACGTCGAGGATGAGGAGGTCGGGCTTGATCTCCTCGAGCTGCTTCATCCCTTCGGCGCGGTTGGGCGCGCCCACGACCTCGTAGCCCTCACGCTCGAGGACCAGGCGGCCGGCATCGACGATGTCCGGGTCGTCGTCAACGATCAGAATCTTGGGCACCACGCACTCCTTCGGTCGTTTCCGTTCCCCCTGGCGGTGCCGGGCGGCACGCCATCGCGGCAGCTCGAGGTCGGTCCCGGCCCCGCGGCGCCGGCCCACGGCAGGAGTGGGCAGGGCAGGGCGGGGACGACAGAGGCGACGATCGGTGCTGGCCGCTCACTCCACAGGATCCACGTTCGACTTGGCCTCAGCTACGCTCGGTTTCTAACGCATCGTGGCCGCTTGTGCAAGGGGTCACGAGCGTCTGCGGTTAGTATCGCACATCTTCGCACACGCGCGAAATCGACGTTCGGCGGGCGCGCGGCGGCGTCCGTGAGGACCGGGGTCGCGCCCGCTCAGAGCTGGGGCGCCGCCGCGGCGGCGACCTCCGCGACCGGCCCGGGCGCGGGCACCGATCCCGCCGGCGGCGCGTCGCGCAGCGTCACCGCGAAGGTGCTGCCGACGCCCGGCTCGCTCGAGACGCGCGCCTCGCCGTCGTACATGTTGGCGATCTTGCGCACCGTGCTCAGGCCGAGGCCGCTGCCGAGGATCTTGACCGTCTGCTCGTTCTTGATGCGCTGGAACTCGTTGAACAGCTTGCCGGCTTCCTCGGGCGTGAGGCCGATGCCGGTGTCGGTGACGGTGATGGTGACGGCGTCGCCCTTGCGCCCGAGCCGCACGGACACCGAGCCGCCGTCGCGGTTGTACTTGACGGCGTTCGAGACGAGGTTGTTGAAGACGATCTCCACCTCGCCGGGGTCGGCCAGGAGCTCGACGTCGCCGCCGTCCTCGAGCTTCACGCTGATGCCGCGGCGCTCGGCGTCGACGACGAAGAGCTCCATCGACGCCTTGGCGAGCTCGCGCAGGTCCACGCGCCTGATGACGCGCTCCCGCTGGCCGGACTCGATGCGCGTCAGGTCGAGCAGGTCCATGATGAGCTTCTTCATGCCGTCGACGCGCACGATGCTGCGCTCGACCATCTGCAGGTTCTGGTCGGCCTCCGTCGTGCGCAGGATGTTCAGGTAGCCCTCGACGGCGTTGAGCGGGGCCTTGAGCTCGTGCGCCAGCACGGAGATGAAGTTGAAGCGGATCTCGCGCTTCTCCTCGGCCAGCTTGCGCGCCTGCTTGCTGAGGATCAGCTGGCTGGTGGCCTTGCGCAGCGCGTAGCGGAGCTCCTCCGGCGTGAACGGCTTGGCGAGGAAGTCGTAGGCGCCGAGCTTGGTCGCCTTGACGGCAGTCTCGAAGGTCGCGTAGGCCGTGATCATGATGGTGAGCACCTCGCGCCCCTGCGAGCTCATGGCATCGAGGACGTCCATCCCGCCGACGCCGGGAAGCTTGAGGTCGAGCAGCAGCAGGTCCACCTCGCCGCCGGCATCCAGGTAGGCGAGGTAGTCCTCACCGGTGGTGAAGTAGCGGAACTCGTAGTCGGCGTCGACGAGCACGTCGGGGACGTGCACGCGGTACTTCTGGATGATGCGGCGCACGCCGAGGCAGAGCGCCTCCTCGTCGTCGACCATCACCACCTGCAGCGTGACCTGCTGCGGGTCCATGAGGCTCTCGCGAGCTGTCGGCTCGACGGTCGTGGCTCAGCCCTCCGTGATCTCCTGCAGGCTCGCCGGCGCCGTGGTCTCTCCCTCGAGGCGCGGCAGCGAGATGGTGAACTTCGTGCCCGTCGCGCCGGCCGCGGGGTCGGCGTTCGACTCGACGGTGATCTGGCCGCGGTGCATCTTGACGATCCCGTGCGTGACGGCGAGGCCGAGGCCCGTTCCCTTGCCGACCTGCTTGGTCGTGAAGAACGGGCTGAACAGCTTGTCGAGGTTCTCCGGGGGGATGCCCGTGCCCTCGTCCTCGACGGTGACGATGACGTTCTCGTCGGTCCCGTCGAGCGTCACGGCGATCGCCCCGCCCTCGGGCATCGCGTGCTGGGCGTTGGTGAGGAGGTTGGTGAGCACCTGGACGATCTGGTCGCCGTCGAGCTCGGCCACGGGGTCGTCGAGGTGGTCGACGACCTCCACGGAGATGCCCTCGGCGATGGGGATCGTGCGCAGGACCTCGGCCACCAGGTCGGTGAGGTCGGTCGGCTGGCGCACGACCCGGCTCTGGCGGGCGAAGTTGAGGAGGCCGGAGATGATCTTCTTGCAGCGGTTCGCCTGGTCGA
The DNA here is from genome assembly GCA_963717965.1 of uncultured Thermoleophilia bacterium. Classification (GTDB taxonomy): domain Bacteria; phylum Actinomycetota; class Thermoleophilia; order UBA2241; family UBA2241; genus CAIXSE01. Next base: position 152,906 of record CAVQXS010000002.1, read on the forward strand.
CGATGAGCTTGACGTCGGCGGACACGTCCGGGTCGTCCTCGCAGTCCTCGAGCAGCAGGTTGGCGTGCAGCAGGAGGATGCCCAGCGGGTTGTTGACCTCGTGGGCGATGCCGGCGGCGAGCTGGCCCATGCTGGCGAGCTTCTCGCTCTTGACCAGCGCCTCCTTGGTCGTCTCCAGGGAGAGGTTGGACTGCTGCAGCTCGTCGACCGTCTTGCGCAGCTCCTCGACGGAGTACGGCAGGCACATCTCGACCTCGGCCAGGCCCTGCCAGATGGCGACGGCGTGGTGACGGCAGGAGTCGTAGCCGCAGGCCCCGCAGTCGAGCTCGTCCTCGGGGCCGTACTTGTTCATGCGCGCGAGGATCTCCTGGAGCTCCTCCGGCGTCGGCATGTCGTCGAAGCGCTGGTCGAACGGCGCGAAGGTGCGCGAGAGGTCGACGTCGGCGAACTCGGCGACCGCGGCCTCCCAGGCTGCCTGGTCGAAGCCGGCCTGGCGGGCGCGGGTCTCGCCGCTGACGTCCGAGCGGCGCTTGAAGACCGGCTCCTCGCAGCTGAAGCCGGCGCCCATGATGCAGCCCTCGCAGCAGAGGATGTCGAGCAGGCGCGCCTCGGTGTCGCCGTGCTCGAAGTCGGTGATGGCGTCCACGAGGTTGGCGCGCCCGTCGGCGCTCACGATGTCGCCGCTCAGCGAGGTCCTCGTCGAGGTTCGCCGCCTGCAGCATCCCGCGGGTGATGGGGAAGAGGGCGCCGAGGCTGCCGTGCGGGGGGTCGAAGTCGTCTCGGGAGTCGTCACGGCCGTTCAGGCTCACGCCGCGCGCGGCGAGCAGGGCGCGGAGCTCGACGTAGGTGAGCGCCGCGTGGACCTCGCCCTCGAACTGCTCGTAGCGCGCCTCGCCCTTCTTGGCGATGCAGGGCCCGACGAAGACGATCCTGAGCTCGGGCCCGTACTTCTTGTGCAGCACGCGCGCGATCGCCAGCATCGGCGAGACGATGGGCGCGAGGCGGTCGAGGATGTCCGGATGGTACTTGCGCACGTAGCTGACCACGGCGGGGCAGGTGGTGGCGATGTGGCGGCCGTCGTGCTCGCCGAGCAGGCGCACGTACTCCTCGGCGACCAGGTCGGCGCCGAAGCTGACCTCGTGGACGCCGGCGAAGCCGAGGTCGCGGAGGGCGCCGACCAGCCCGGCCGTGCTGCACTCCGTGAACTCGGCCGGGTAGCTCGGCGCCACGATCGCCGCGACCGGCGCGTCGCCGGCCAGCAGGTCCTCGGTGGCCTCGATGCCGCTGAGCACCTGCTTGGCGTTCTGGCTGCACACGGTCACGCAGTTGCCGCAGCCGATGCAGCGCGTCTGGATGACGCTGGCCTGCCCGTCGAGGATCTGGATCGCCTTGGCGGGGCACTCGCGCACGCAGGTGTAGCACCGCCGGCACTTCTCGCGGATGGTCGTGACGAGCTGGAGGTACGGGACCTTGTCTTCGTTCATCGCCGGCGCCTCGCGGGAGTCAGTCACGCCCGAGCAGCTCGGCCACTTTGGCGAGCAGCGCCTGCGCGTCGATGGGCTTGTCGAAGTAGGCGTCGACGTTCATCGTGGCGAGGTCCTCGGCCGAGTCGGGGCGGAAGTTCAGCCCCAGGGCGCTGCTCACCGACGTGCTGATGATGATCGGCACCTCGGCCGTGCGCGGGTCGCCCTTGAGCTGGGCGGCGAAGGCGAAGCCCGCGTCGATGCTCGTCATCATCAGGTCGGTGATGACGAGGTCGGGCGCCTCGGCGTCGACGCGCGCGAGCGCCTCGGCGGGGTTGGTCGCGGTGACGACGCGGTGGCCGGCCCCCTCGAGGATGATGCGGTTGATCTCGAGGAAGTCGAAGTCGTCGTCGACGATGAGTATCAGGGCCTGCTCTGCGCTCATGGTCCGCCCTCAGTATACCGGCTCGGTCGCCGGGCTCCGGCGACGGCCACGGAGGCGGCCCCGGTCTCCCGGGGCCGCCTCTCGGGCGCGCCGCCCACGCGCCCGGCCGTCGTCTTGCGTGCGCCGCGTCTCAGACGCGGTCGTGCTCGAAGTAGTGGGTGTGCAGGAGGTGGTGCGAGATCTCGCCGCACGGCGCCCCGAGGTACTCCTCGTAGAGGGCGCACACGGCGGGGTTCTCGTGCGACTTGCGCATCTCGCGGCCCTCGTCCTCACGGTAGATCGCGTCGATGCGCGTCTTGCGCACCTCGTTGGTCGTGAAGCGCGGCTGCCCGCCGCCGCCGATGCAGCCGCCGGGGCAGGTCATGACCTCGACGAAGTGGTACTCGGCCTCGCCGTTCTTGACCTGGTCGATGACCTTCTGCGCGTTGCCGAGCCCGTGGGCCACGGCGACCTTGAGCTCGGCGCCCTCGAGGAACGCCCAGTCGCCCTTGGCGCCCTCGACCTTGACGGACGCGACCTTCACGCCCTCGAGGCCCTCGATGGGCTCGACGTGCAGGTTGGGGAACGGGAACGGCGTCTCGGTGACGATCTCCCACGCCGTGCGCAGGGCCGCCTCCATGACGCCGCCGGTGTTGGCGAAGATGTCGGCGGCGCCGGTGCTGATGCCCAGCGGCGCGTCCATCTTCTCGTCCGGCAGGCTGCGGAAGTCGATGCCGGCCTGCTTGATGAACGCGCCGAGCTCACGCGTGGTGAGCACGATGTCGACGTCCTGGACGCCGCTGTCGTTCATCTCCGGGCGCGCCGCCTCGTACTTCTTGGCGGTGCAGGGCATGACCGAGACGACGACCATGTCCTCGGGCTTCACGCCGATCTTCTCGGCGTAGTAGGTCTTGGCCAGCGCGCCGAACATCTGCTGCGGGCTCTTGCAGGTGCTCAGGTTGGCGAGCATGTCGGGGTTGAAGTGCTCCATGTAGTTGATCCAGCCCGGGGAGCAGCTGGAGAACTGCGGCAGGGCCACCGACTCGCCGTCGACGAGCGCCTTCTTGAGGCGCACGAGCAGCTCGGTGCCTTCCTCCATGATCGTGAGGTCGGCGGTGAAGTCGGTGTCGAACACGGCGTCGAAGCCCAGCGGCGCAGGGCGGCGATCATCTTGCCGGTCACCAGCGTGCCGGCCGGGTAGTCGAAGCACTCGCCGAGGGCGGCGCGGATCGCCGGCGCGGTCTGCACGATCACGGTCTTGGTCGGGATCGTCGAGCGCGTCCCAGACCTCTTCGATCTGGTTGCGCTCCTGGATGGCGCCGACCGGGCACACGGCGGCGCACTGGCCGCACTGCACGCAGACGACGTCGCTCAGGTTCTGGGAGAACGCCGGGCCGATCAGGGTGGCGAAGCCGCGGCCCTGGGCGAACAGGCCGCCCACTTCCTGGACCTCGTTGCACACCGTGACGCAGCGGCGGCAGGCGACGCACTTGCCCGTGTCGCGGATCAGCGCCGGCGTGCTGTCGTCGATCATCTTGAAGGTCTTGGCGCCCTCGTAGCGGAGCTCGCCGATACCGAGGTCGTTGGCGAGGTTGCGCAGCTCGCAGTCGGCGGACCGGCCGCAGACCTGGCAGTCGCCGTCGTGCTCGGAGAGCAGCAGCTCGACCACCATCTGGCGGCCGTCGCGCACCTTGCCGGTGTTGGTCTTGACGACCATGCCGTCGGTCGCCGGCTGGCTGCACGAGGCGACCAGGGTGCGTGCGCCCTCGACTTCCACGAGGCACACGCGACAGGCGCCGATGGACTGGACGTCTTCGAGGTAGCAGAGGGTCGGGATCTTCACGCCGGCCTGGCGGGCCGCCTGAAGCACCGTCGTGCCCTCGGGGACCTCGACGCGTGATCCCATCAATGGTCAGGGTAGGCATCTTCGCGCTCTCCTTGCTCACGAGCAGTACTTGCCGTAGTCGCAGCGCAGGCAGCGCTTCGCCTCAGCGATCGCGACCTCTGCGGCCCAGCCCAGCTCGACCTCGTCGAAGTTGGTGACGCGTCCGGCGACCGCCAGCTCCTCGACCCGGTGGCGCTCGACCGCTTCGGGGTCGGCGTCGGGGTCGAAGAACGTCGGCGGCTCGATGTCACGGCGCCAGAAGGCGTGGTTGGCGCCGGTCAGGAACTCGTCCATGCGCGGCGGCCGCCTTCTCGCCGGCGCCGATCGCCTCGACGACCGACGACGGGCCGGTGGCGGCGTCGCCGCCCGTGAACACCCAGTCGACCGAGGTCTGGCCGGTGTTCGGGTCGGCGGCGAGGTAGCCCCAGCGGTTGAGCTCGACGGGGGTGCCGTCGAGGACGGCCGGCGCGTCGAGCTTCTGCCCGATCGCGGCGATGACGGTGTCGGCCTCGACCACGAAGTCGGGGTTGTGGCCGGCCACCGGACGGCGACGGCCGCTGCGGTCGTAGTCGCCCAGCGCCATCTCCTTGCAGCGCACGCCGGTGACCTTGCCGCTCGCGTCGCGGAGGATCTCCTCCGGGGCGACGAGCGTCATGATGTCGATGCCCTCGAGGTCGGCGGCGTCGATCTCCTCGCCCCACGCCGGCATCTGCGCGCGCGTGCGGCGGTAGAGGATCTTGACGCTCTCGGCGCCGAGGCGCAGGGCGGTGCGGGCGGCGTCGATGGCCGCGTTGCCGCCGCCGATGACGGCGACGTTCTTGCCCACCTCGCCCTTGCCGCTGACGTTGTACTCCTTGAGGAAGGAGAGGCCGTCGTACACGTCCGGGCCGTCTTCGCCCGGGATGCCGATGCCGGTGCCCTGCGGGGCGCCGACGGCCACGAAGACGGCCTCGTAGCCCTCGTCCTTGAGGCTCTGGAGCGTGAAGTCCTTGCCGAGCGCCTTGCCGTACTCGAAGCGGGCGCCCATGGCCTCGATCATCCTGACTTCGCGCTCGAGCTCCGGGACGCGGCAGGCGGTAGGCCGGGATGGCCTGGACGAGCATGCCGCCGGCCTTGGGCTCGGCCTCGAACACGACCGGCTTGTAGCCCAGCCGGGCGAGGAAGTAGGCCGCGGAGAGGCCGGCGGGCCCGGAGCCGACGACGGCGACCTTGCGCGCGGCGTTCTCGGCGTTCACCAGGATCTCCGGCAGCTGCGGGTCCTTCTCCTGCTCGACCATGAAGCGCTTGACGTGACGGATCGCGAGGGCGCCGTCGAGGCTCGAGCGCATGCACTTGCTCTCGCAGGGGTGGAAGCAGACGCGGGCGCAGATGCTGGCCAGCGGGTTGCGCTCGCGGTGCAGCTTGAGCGCCTCGCTCGTAGCGCTGCTCGCCGACGAGGCTCACGAAGCCGGGGATGTTGACGCTGGCCGGGCACGCGTTGGAGCAGCGCGCCTTGAACATCGTCGAGCAGACGCCGGCCTCGCAGTACTTGTCCTTGATGTGGGCCTCGTACTCGTGGCGGAAGTGGCGGATGGTGCTGAGCACGGGGTTGGCGGCCGTCTGGCCGAGGCCGCAGAGCGCGGTCTGGCTGATGGACTCGCCGAGGGCGACGAGGCGCTCGATGTCGCCCTCTTCGCCCTCGCCCTGGCAGATGCGCTCGACGATCTCGAGCATGCGCTTGGTGCCGACGCGGCACGGCGGGCACTTGCCGCAGCTCTCTTCCTGGGTGAACTCGAGGAAGAAGCGGGCGATGTCGACCATGCAGGTGTCCTCGTCCATGACGATGACGCCGCCGGAGCCCATGATCGCGCCGAGCTCCTGCAGGGTGGCGTAGTCGACGGGCACGTTGAGGTGCTCCTTGGGGATGCAGCCGCCCGAGGGACCGCCGAGCTGGGCGGCCTTGTACGCCTTGCCGTTCGGGATGCCGCCGCCGACCTCGTAGATGAGCTCGCCGAGCTGCATGCCGATCGGGACCTCGACGAGGCCGGTGTGCTGCACGTTGCCGCCGAGGGCGAACACCTTGGTGCCCTTGCTGCTCTCGGTACCGGTGCTGGCGTACCACTCCGCGCCCTTGAGGATGATCGGCGCGATGTTGGCGAAGGTCTCGACGTTGTTGAGCACGCTGGGCTTGCCCCAGAGGCCCGAGACCGCCGGGAACGGCGGGCGCGGGCGCGGCTCGCCGCGGTGACCCTCGATCGAGGTCATGAGCGCGGTCTCCTCGCCGCAGACGAAGGCGCCGGAGCCCATGCGGATCTCGAGGTCGAAGTCGTAGCCGCTGCCCATGATGTCGTTGCCGAGCAGGCCGTACTCGCGCGCCTGCCCGAGCGCGTGCTCGAGGCGCTCGACGGCGAGCGGGTACTCGGCGCGCACGTACACGTAGCCCTGGTGCGCGCCGATCGCGAAGGCGCCGATGACCATGCCCTCGATGAGCGAGTGCGGGTCGCCCTCGAGCACCGAGCGGTCCATGAACGCGCCGGGGTCGCCCTCGTCCGCGTTGCAGAGGATGTACTTGATGTCGTTGTCCTGCTGCTGGGCGAAGCGCCACTTCATCCCGGTGGGGAAGCCGGCGCCGCCGCGGCCGCGCAGGCCGGAGGCGAGGACCTCTTCGACGACCTGCTCGGGGGTCATCGCGGTGAGCACCTTGGCGAGGGCCTGGTAGCCGTCGCGGGCGATGTACTCGTCGATGTTGAGCGGGTCGATGATGCCCGAGTTGCGCAGGACGATCTTGACCTGGCGGTTGAAGAACGGGATGTCGTCCATCTCCGCCTGGGTGCGGTCGGTGCCGGGCGCGTGACTCACGAGGCGCTCGACGATGCGGCCCTTGAGGAGGTGCTCCTCGACGATCTCGGGCACGTCCTCGACCTTGATGTTCTGGTAGAAGACGCCGTCCGGGTAGACCAGCGCCACGGGGCCCTGCACGCAGGGGCCGAGGCAGCCGGTCTCGACGACGTCGATCTCGCCGGCGAGCTCGCGCTCCTTGAGCTCGGCGCGCACGGCCTCGCTCACGTCGAGGGCGCCGGAGGCGATGCAACCGCCGCCGGTGCAGATCAGGAAGTGACTTCTCACGTCAGCCATAGTCGGTTCACTCGCTCTCAGGTCTTGATGAGGTACGCCTCGACGGGGGTGCCGCCGACGAGGTGGTTGACGACGATCGTGTGGACCTTGCTCTTGTCCAGCAGGCCGTAGCGGTACATCTTCGCCGCGTCACCGTGGCAGATGCGGCTGAAGATCTCCAGCATTCGCTTTGTGCCTTCGCGGCACGGCGTGCACTTGCCGCAGGACTCTCTCCTGGGTGAATTCGAGGAAGAACTTGGCGATGTCGACCATGCAGGTGTCCTCGTCGATGACGATCATTCCGCCGGAGCCCATGATGGAGCCGAGCTCCTGCAGGGAGTCGTAGTCGACCGGCAGTTGAGATCTGCCCGGGAGGCAGCCGCCGGAAGGTCCGCCGCGTCTGCACCGCCTTGAACTCTTGCCGTTCGGGATGCCGCCGCCGATTTCGAAGACGATCTCGCCGAGCGTCGTGCCCATCGGCACCTCGACGAGGCCGGTGTGCTGCACCTTGCCGGCCAGGGCGAACACCTTGGTGCCCTTGCTCTTCTCCGTGCCGATGCTGGCGAACCATTCGCCGCCCTTGAGGATGATCGGCGGGATGTTGGCGAAGGTCTCGACGTTGTTGAGCACGTGGGCTTGCCCCAGAGGCCCGAGACCGCCGGGAACGGCGGGCGCGGCCTCGGCTCGCCGCGCTTGCCCTCGATGGAGGTCATCAGCGCGGTCTCCTCGCCGCAGACGAAGGCGCCGGAGCCCATGCGGATCTCGAGGTCGAAGGCGAAGCCGGTGCCGAGGATGTCCTTGCCGAGCAGGCCGTACTCGCGCGCCTGCCCGAGGGCGAGCTCGAGGCGCTCGATGGCCAGCGGGTACTCGGCGCGCACGTACACGTAGCCCTGGTGCGCGCCGATGGCGTAGGCGCCGATGACCATGCCCTCGATGAGCGAGTGCGGGTCGCCCTCGAGCACCGAGCGGTCCATGAACGCGCCGGGGTCGCCCTCGTCGGCGTTGCAGAGGATGTACTTGGCGTCGTTGTCCTGCTGCTGGGCGAAGCGCCACTTCATCCCGGTGGGGAAGCCGGCGCCGCCGCGGCCGCGCAGGCCGGAGGCGAGGACCTCGTCGATGACCTGCTTCGGGGGTCATCTCGGTGAGCACCTTGGCGAGGGCCTCGTAGCCGTCGCGGGCGATGTACTCGTCGATGTTGAGCGGGTCGATGATGCCGGAGTTGCGCAGGACGATCTTGACCTGGCGGTTGAAGAACGGGATGTCGTCCATCTCCGCCTGGGTCCGGTCGGTGCCGGGCGCGTGACTCACGAGGCGCTCGACCACGCGGCCCTTGAGGAGGTGCTCCTCGACGATCTCGGGCACGTCGTCGACCTTGATGTTCTGGTAGAAGACGCCGTCCGGGTAGACCAGCGCCACCGGGCCCTGCACGCAGGGGCCGAGGCAGCCGGTCTCGACGACGTCGATCTCGCCGGCGAGCTCGCGCGCCTTGAGCTCGGCGCGCACCGCCTCGCTCACGTCGAGGGCGCCGGAGGCGATGCAGCCGCCGCCGGTGCAGATCAGGAAGTGACTTCTCACGTCAGCCATAGTCGGATCACTCGCTCTCAGGTCTTGATGAGGTACGCCTCGACGGGGGTGCCGCCGACGAGGTGATTGACGACGATCGTGTGCACCTTGTCCTTGTCGAGCAGGCCGTAGCGGTAC
>CAVQXS010000003.1:0-574085 GCA_963717965.1 uncultured Thermoleophilia bacterium
ACGGGTTGGTCATCAGCGCCATGGCGATAACACAGCGTTGCAGCATACCGCCTGAGAGTCGATGCGGATAGCGCTGCATCACGGCCTCGATGTCGGGCATTGCGACCTTGGTGAGCATCTCTTCCACCTGCACCGGCGCAGCGGCACCGTCCATCCCCAGATGCTGGCGGGCCACTTCGGCGAGCTGTCTGCCGATGACGATGGACGGATTGAGGGCGCCCAGAGGGTTCTGGTAAATCACACCGATGCGCGAGCCCCAGAGTCCCCGCAACTCCTTGGGCGAAAGGCTCAGCAGCTCGACTCCGTTGAGCCGGATGCTGCCGTCTGTGACGCGCCCGTTGCGGGCGAGGTAGCGAATGGCGCCCATGGCCAGGGTGGAACTCCCTGACCCGGACTCGCCGACGAGCCGAAGCTCTCGTGCTCGTGCACAGTCGGGAGACGTTGCGCACGGCGTGCAGCGATCCGAGCTCCGTGCTGTAGTCGACGTGCAGGCCCTCGACCTCGAAGACCGGACGTGGAGCGGTGGTCGTCGAGGGGACCACTGTCGGGGTGGAGGTAGAAGTCCCATCTCAGCTCGTTCCGCCGCCGGGCAGAATCACTTGGCGCAGGCCGTCCGACATCAGGTTCGTGGAGATGACCAGTGCCGCGATGGTGCATGCGGGGAAGAGCAGCACCCACGGAGCGATGGCGAAGAAGTCTCTGCGCACTCATCGTGCCGCCAGTCGGGGGAGGGAGGCTGCACGCCGAGCCCCAGGAAGCCCAGAGAGGCGACCAAGAAGATCGAGTATGAGAGTCTCATGGAGCCTTCAACAAGCAGCGGAGGCAGCGAGTTGGGCAGTATCTCGCGGAAGAGCACGTAGGAACGCTTGCTGCCGCCGCGTTCCCGCGCGCCGCTTCCACGAACTCTCTGCTCTTGAGGTCCAGGACCGTGCTGCGTGCGACGCGGGCTACCTTCGGCGTGTATACGGCGGCCACCACGAAGACGAGATTGGCGCTCGACGGCCCGACCGTACTCAGCAGCACCAGGGCCAAGAGAAGTGACGGGAAGGCCTGCGCCGCATCGAGTCGTTGCATTACCACCTCGTCGGTCATACCTCCCACGTAGCCGGAGGCAAGACCGATAGCAGTGCGCGAAGACGACTGCCAGGAGCGTCCGGTCCCACCGAGCAGGAAGATATTGCGGGTGCCCACGATGACTCGGCTGAGAATGTCGCGGCCGTATCGGTCGGTGCCGAAGGGATGACTCGCTGTCGGCGAGTCAAGACGGACCTTGACGTTCTGCTTCCCATATTCGTAGGGAGCAATCCACGGCCCGAAGACGGCCAGAAAGAGGAAGACACAGAAGATGATCGTGCCCACCAGCGCCGCCGGACGCTTCCCGGAGGCGGCGCCGATCGAGCCGCCAGGTCTTCGGGCGCCCAGCTGGGAGTGCTGGCGACAACCCGCGGCGGCGTCCCGCTCGACGACAGTGTCGAACGGCTCGCTCACAACTCCCTCCGCACGCTCGGTTCGACCATCACTCCAACCCCGTTTTCTGGGACGCCAGACCTCCCGTCGGCCTCGACCCGTCGTGACCGAATCTCACTGGAGACCTCGGATCACCGAGCATGCGTCTCTTCACACCTCGAACGCGGTGCCGACGCGAGGGTGTTCGCGGGGTGCAGCCCGCCAAGCCGTCGGCGATCACCAGTGCGCCACTATCGCTCGGGGGCTCGGCCTCCGTGAACCACTACTTGGAAAAATAGGCCGTCCTTGAAGAGCGTGCCTCTCCCAGTCCGGCGGCTGCACGATACCGTTGACGTTCGCCGACACGGCGGACATACCGACCATAACGCCGAAGTTGAGCATCGGGACTTGATCCTGCAGTATCTGCTGCGCTTGGTGGTAGAGTTGGCTTCCTCTGGCTGGATCCGTCGTCGCAGTTTCTTCCGTCAGGTTGTCGAACTCCGGGGTGTGCCAGCGCGCCCAGTTCCACGGCGCCTTGGTGGTGAGAGCCAGGTTGAAGTACATGGACGGCACCGCGCGGGTGCCCCAGTCGAGGACGCCGAACGGTGCTTCACCCCAGCTTGTCGGGCCCGTTTTCCGCGTAGTAGACGTCCGTGGGGACTTGCTGGATGGAGACGTCGACACCGAGCTCCTTCATCTGCGCCTGCCACACCGTCGCCAGGGCTGGGACGGGGTCGGCCGCCTGGGCCACCAAGTTGATCTTGACGCCGTTGGCGTACCCGGCCTGAGCGAGCAACTCCTTCGCCTTGGTCGGATCGTAGGGCACGCTTGCATCGAGATAGTCTGCTCCATATCCAGGGCCCACCACGGTGCCGTTCGCCTGGCATCGTCGTCGACACCCTGGATCGGCCAGATGTATCGACGCCTGACGGTCCGTTTGCGGCCATCAACGCCTGCCGGAACGCGAGCTGCTTACCAGGACCGACATCAGTGCGGATATTCACCTCGAAGCAGTAGTTGGTGTCGCCGCTGATCGTCTTGAGGTTCGGGTTGGCCTCTACCGCCTGCTTCGCTCCGCGGTGATGCCACCGATCCAGTTGAGGGAACCACCCTGGAGGCCCTCCAACTGACCGGCGGTGCTCGGCGGATCGATGAGCGTCGACCTCATCGAGGTATGGCAGCTGGTTGCGCTGGGCGTCCTTGCCCCAATAGTCCGGGTTCTTCACGAGGATGGCCCGGTCCTCAGCGGCATATGACTTCAGCATGAACGGGCCGGTGCCGACGAACTCCTTGGCTGGATCACTGACGCTCTTGCAGAGCATTTTGGCGCGGGTGTCGGTCGAGTAGCCCAATGAACTCCGAGTTGGCGGACTCGAGGTTGATAGTCACGTGCGTGGCATCGTCGGCGACCACGCTTGTGATACCCGAAAGAACCTCGACCAGCGGCGAGCCGAGCGCCTTGTTGCGCATGCGGTCGATCGAGTAGACCACATCGTCCGCGGTGAAGGGCTGGCCGTTGGTGAACTTCACGCCGTCCTGCAGCGTGATCTTCCACGTCTTGCCGCTGTCGGCGGTGCTCCACTCCTTTGCCAGAACGGGCTCGAGACTCATGCCCTGGCCGAGGCTAACGAGGGCCTCCTGGACCTGGTAGCTGACAATCATGTCGCCCACGGCGTCCAAGAGAATCGGGTCACGCTGGCCGAGGCCGGGCTGCATGCCGACGTTCAGGGTTCCGCCGGACTGGGGCGTTCCCGCAGAGTTGGAGGTGGGGCTGGCGCTACTGCTGCCCGTTGCCGCACCCGGCCGCGACGACTCACGGCCCGCTGCAGGACGAGCAGCGGGGACGTCCGATCACCAGGCTGGCCGAGTCCCCGATGCGAGCCCCAGGACTGACTTCCGGACTGTGGTGCCTTCATGAGCGTGAAACCCCCGTTCGCTCAATGTACGAAGCGCCAATTCGTTGCAGGGCGAACAACCACCGGAACAGTGCCTCCCGTCTCGCCAGCCGCCGATAGATCCAGCCGATACAACCTCCAGGTGTCCATGCGGATGCTTGTCGGCGTGCCGATGACGCGTTCGGCGATTGCGTGAGCAACCGAGTCGGGTGCCGGCCGGCCGGACGCGCTGCCGGACGGGCCGCTGGACGCCCATGGCGGATGCTGCTGCATGAGCGCGGCCAATTGCTGGGCAGGGCGCACCGTCTCAAGCGAGGGCGTTGAATGGCCCCGGCGACGCCTCGAGGGGATTCCACGCTCGCCTGAGCGTCCGCCAGATGCTGGGTGCGGTCAGCGGCATGTCCCAGGCGCACCGCCGCGCGAACTCCGGCGCCAACGTCGGCCGCGCCCGGGCGTCACCCGCCACGCCACCTCGCTTCGGTGGTCCACGCATACCGACGTGCTCGTCGACCACGACAATGAACTTCGTCGACCTCATCCTCTCCCCAGATCGCGTTCATTACCCTGAAAGCGTCGCCGGCGTAGGCTTTGCGAATGGCGACGATGGCGCAACCGTGAAACACGCCCTCGATCGGCAGTTCTGGGTCGACGAGCTCCGGCGGCGCCAGCTTGAGCAGCGAAGAAGAGACGCTCCGTGGCCTTGCCCAGGAAGCAGTCTTCCATCGGCGGCTTGCCGACGAGGGTCGCCTGGGATAAATGGCATCGCGGCGATGACGAATCGCGGTCACGTGGAAGGTCGGTTAGCGACCGATCACCGAATAGTGGCCGGTGTGATCACCGCACGGACCCTCGTCGCGCTCCTCGTCACGCTCCACGTAGTCCTCCAGGACGATCTCCGCGTCAGGCAGCTCCAGCGCCACTGTCTCGCACGGCGCCAGCTCCACCGGCTCGCCGCGTAGAAGCCGGCGAACGCGAACTCGTCGACGCCGGTCGGCAGCGGCGCAGTGGCGGCATACGCAACCGAAGGGTCGGTGCCGAGCGCCACCGCGACCTCCAAGCGCCCCTCCCGGAAGTTGGCGGCGCCGTCGTGGTGCATGTGCCAGTGCACGTCGGTCGTCTGCGGGTCGAACACCCGGAGCCGGTAGTCGCCCGCGTTACGGCCGCCGTCGCGACTCCTGGTGACGACCACCGGCGGCGTGATCGGCGTGCCGATCACCGGCCACGTGGTGAGCACCGGCAGACGCCTTGAGGGTCAGGCTTTCCAAGACCTCGAAGGCCAGCGCGTCGTTGTCGGAACGAATGATGCCAGCTCGTGCCACTGCGTAGAGCGCCTTGACGCTGCCGGCGAAGCCACGTGGGACCTGGAGGCCGACCAGACCCGCGATGCGCTGGGCCAGCTCCGAAAAGCCGTCCCGTCGGCCGGACTCAGCCTCGGGCCTCTTGATGTCGCCGCAGGCCGGCGTGATGGTTGACTGCAGCATCGCCGACGGCCAGGCGGCGGGCAACAAACGCGTTCGCAACGCGAGGCTGTACCTCGACGCCAGAGCTGCAGCCCGTCGCGGGCCGCTGGCCCGGTGCACGCACCATGTGCGCACTCCTCCTGGTGACGGCGAGTGACCGGAGCGCGCAGGCAGGCGCGTGGGCTTTCTGGTGGGTGCGAGGCGGCAAGCCTCCGAGTGCGTACCCAGTGACCAGTGATCGAGCTGATGCGGGGGGAGAGAGTGCCATGGCAGTGCAGCCTTCGCCTTTGCGGTGGCGGTCATGCCTTGCCCAGTGATGCAAGACCATTCAAGCTGACCGTCAAAGGAGCCACAGGATGCTGCCCAAGGATTTCCGAGGGTACTTGGACTATCTAGAAGAAACGGGAAGATATATCAGGGTCAAGCAAGAGGTCGATGTAGACGTGGATCCGCGGCCGGGATTCGCAAGGTTTCTGACACCGACGGGCCGGCATTGCTGTCGGAGAACGTCAAGGGTTACCCAGGTTCGGAGGGTGGCGGGCGGACTGTTCACCACGAGGAGCTCGTAGCTCTGGCCTTGGAGTACGGAGCCAGCAACGCCAGCTTCTGCGAACGCTGCTTCGACTGTCACCAAGAGAGGGTGGAAGCCGAAGATCGTGTCTCCGGACCGGTGAAGGAAGTGGTCCTCGAGGGGCAGGACGTTGACCTGGGCAAGCTCCAGTTCTGACCTACTCGGAGAAGGACGGCGGCCGCTACTTCATTCCGGCAGCCGACATCGCAAGACACCCGGAAACAGGCATTCAGAACGTCACCATAGACAGAAGAATGGTGTTGGGCAAGACAAGGACAGCGCTGGTTGGTAGGCCGCCGAAACACATGGGAATCATCATCGCCGCCGGAGAGGAACGAGGCGAGGGGGTGGGTGTCGCCACCGTTTTGGGAGCTCCACCTGAGCTGAGCATCGCCAGCCAATTCAGGGTACCTTTGGGTGTTGACGAGACGGAGATCGCCGGTGCCATCCGCGGTGAGCCTCTGGAGATGGTGAGGTGCGAAACCATCGATGTCGACGTGCCGGCCCATGCAGAGGTCGTCATCGAGGGCGTGACGGTACCCGGCGAGCGAGTGCTGGACGGCCCGTTCGGTGAGTACAAGGGGATGTATGCGGATTCCGATGGCACAACGGGCGCCAACGCCTATGTGGTAGATATCACCGCCATCACGATGAGAAGGGACCCCATCTTTCAGGCCATCGCCTGTGGTATGCCGTCAACGGTCGGACCATTACCTGGAGAAGTGGGCCCTTGCAGCGGCTGCCTACCGAGTGGTGAGCGGTCTGGCTCCCTCGCCCGAATACGTAAAGGCGGTGACCTTCAGCCAGGCCGCCGCGCCGCACTGCTTGGTGGTCTCCATCCATAAATGGAGCGAGCGCGCCGGATCAGACGTGATCCACACACTGCTGTCGCACTATTTGACCATCAGCTGCGTGATCGTGGTGGGCGCGGCGATATGGATGTCTATGATCACGGCTGCGATGTTGGTGGGCCTGGGTAGGGGTGGCGAGATGTCTCCAGGACGGATGTCATCCTGCCGACGCGGCGATGCTCACGGGAGGATGGACCGCTACCAGCTCGGGGCTTAGACGCCACCACGCCGCTCAAGCGGGAGTGGTACGCCAAGGCTGTCCCGCCGGGGGTGGACGAGCAGTGGCCATACCTGTGAGAGGAGCGACTCGGTTGAGGGCGCCAGTTCGCCGAGCACCGGACCCAGAGTCAGTGCAGGTTGCTCAGGCGGCCATCGTCCCATCGGCGGATGGTGCGGGAGTGTCGCGGTTCTGCCTACGAGTCATCTCTGGGCCGCGGCTTAGGCGCTGCCCAGATCGTCGAGCGCGGTCTCGATTTGGCCCGTTCCTCGACACGGAGGGGCCGTTGATGGAGACGACGGCGGAATGGTGCAGCGGCCAATCGAGGATGTCCGCGGGCTCCAGACGTCGTCTGCCTGCCTGACGCCACTCGCTGACGAAGCGAAGCCAGCTGAAGTGTGCGGCCGGGGCGTGGGCAGGATTCAGCCGAAGGCGGCGGAAGGTGTCGACTCGCCAGTCGCGGCGGTTGAGCCGATAGCACAACTGGTGCCAGCAGGACCTCCAGGTACGTGGCGCTTGCGCCGAGGAAGACGTCGAATTGTCAACGTGGCGTCGGAGGGTGGTGATGTGGACCGACGAGCAACAGCCCGCCGGCAATGATCGGCGCCCCGCCCGGCGCTTCGCCGGCCGTCTGGGGGAGCTGCCAGGCTGGACCGTCGCGCCAACGGCTGGGCCAGAACGCGGCGCCAGCGGCCTGGGCGTCCGCTCGTCTGACCATGCGACCCGTGTCGAGTGCTGTACAGCAAGTCCGCGGTCTTTCGGAGCTCTGGCATGCTACGCTCTCAAGTGACCCGATGCACCGCGAACCGACGGACCTGATGGCCGGATGCGCTGTTGCGCCCCCCGCTTCAGCGCCTCATGAGCGGGGCCACTGAGCTTCGACCCGCATCACGTGCCACGCTGTTCGCACTGTCTCTGGGGCACAGCTGCGCCGACCTCTGCTCAGGCGCGCTGTTCGCCTTGCTGCCCTTCTTGGTGGTGGAACGACACTACAGCTACGCAGCCGTCGGCGTGTTCGCGCTTGCAGCGGGTCTGGCCCATGCCCTAGTACAGCCCCTCGCCGGAGCCCACGGCGATCGCGGGGAGGCGCGCTGGCTGCTGTCGTTCGGTCTCGTCCTCGCTGGTCTGGGGATCGCCGCCGTGGGTGTGATGACCAGTTACCCCCTCACGCTCCTAGCCGTCGCGGCGTGCACCACAGGAGTCGCAATCTATCACCCTGAAGGCGCCCGCTGGGCGCGGCGAGCCGCTGGCGGCCGCGTGACCGCGAACATGAGCGTCTTCTCTCTGGGCGGCCCGGTGGGGTATGCTCTCGGCCCCTTGCTGGTGGCTGCGGTACTCTCCCCCTTGGGTCTGAAGGGGACCGTGGTCATCGCGCTCGTTCCCTTCGCGGCCGCTGGCGCCGTGACGGTGGCCCTGCGGCGTTTCCGCAAGCGGCCCTTGATCCAGCACGGGCCACGCCAGCAGGTGCAACTGCTCGACCCGGAGTGGTGGCCATTCTCTTGCCTGGTGGCGATGTTCGCGGTCGTCAGCGGAGTCACCACCGGACTGCTTAGCTTCGTGCCCCTGTACCTGATCGAAGCCCGGAACGCGAGCCCTGCGGCAGGCAATGTCATGGCGAGCCTACTGCTCGCCGCCGCAGTAGGCGGCACGCTGCTAGGCGGCATTGCTGCCCAGCGTTTTGGACGTCGCCTCGTGCTGCTCGCTCCGCAGTTCGTGCTGGTGCCGGCGATCGCACTCGTGCCCAGCGTGGGCTACGCGGCCATGGTCCCCTTGCTCATCATCATCGGGATCGCCATGAACGCGAACGTCAGTGTTGCGCTTGTGCTAGCGCAGGAATATCTCCCGGCACGCATGGGTCTCGCTTCCGGGCTCTTGGTCGGCCTCTGCAGCGGGGTCGGCGGTCTCATCGTGGTCGCGCTCGGGCTGCTCGGCGACGCAGCGGGGTCGGCCTCGGTCATCTATGCGACTGCGGCGATGCCGGTCGTAGTAGCGGCATTTGCGTCCCTGCTGCCGCGACCGGCGGCCGCTCCGCCCGAGACCGTCTGGAGCCTGCGGGTTTGAGTCGAGAACTGAAGGGCGCCGACCGGATGCCAAGCCGATTCGACGAGGCGACGAGGCCGGGCGCCGTCAGCGTGTCGACGCCGCGCAGGCAGCGCAGGCGACCGACAAGCGCACGCAGCTCCTCATGCTCGGCCCACTCCGCAATCCGGCCCTCGAGCGCCTCGATGCGACGATCGGCGAGGTCGCAGGCCAGCAGGTAGTCGTCGAAGGCCGCCTGCTGGGCGGGGTGCTCGAAGGCCTGCCTGCCGAGCCACTGCCTCCTCTCGAGGCTCCAGCTTGCGCCGGCCGCGCGGCGGCCGCAGCGCAGCAGCAGCTTGGTGAGCCGCTGCCGGGCGCGGCCGCGGTCGATGCGGGCGTCCTCGCGGGCGCGCAGCAGGTCGCGCACCGCCTCCTGCTCGGGGCTCGGCACCCAGACCGGGGTCAGCATGCCGCCCTGGTAGAGCAGGGCGAGCTTGCGGGCGTCGCGCCGGTCGGTCTTGACCCGGTTGCCAACGCACTTCGGCACGAGCCCCGGGGCGACGACGTCGCACTCCAGGCCGGCCTTGCGCAAGTGTCTCGCCAGGCCGAACCCGCTCGGTCCCGCCTCGTGGCAGGCTCGCGCGACGCCGCAGCGTCGCAGCTCACGGCAGACCAGCTCGGCGTCGTGCGGCAAACGGGCCTCGGCAAGCAGCTCGTCGCCGTGCACCACCGCCACGCTGACCGAGGCGGCATGAACGTCGAGCCCTGCCACCGGCAGGGAGCACCCCGTAGAATGGGACATGGTCGGTACCTCCGAAACGTGTATTGCGGAAAGGCCCTTCGGCAACCCGCGACGCCACACGCCGCAGGTGCCGACCACATCCATGATGTCTAGAGCGCTGGGCCAAGGAGCGCGGCGCACTGGAGTTTCTGCAATTGCCCTTTGAGGCGTGAGCCCCAGTCATCATGAAAGGCTCGACCGTATACCTATGAGTTGACGCACCTCCCCGGTCCTTCGTGGGAGAGCCCGGGGGTCTCGACCCTCAGTCGGCCAGTGCAGCTCTGAGTCCCGCGTCGATCTTCGCGGCGGCACCCTCCTGCGGCGCGTGTCACGTGGCTGACACCCGAGTCTGCAAGCATTCTGCAACCCAAATGCCCGGTCCGCGATTGCCTTCGTTGGGATGCGTTGGGAAGGGGTGCGCTGATTTTCCCTGGAAATGGCCACAGTTCTTGTGACTGCCTGTGACCAGACGCACCTCTCTGGTCCCTATCGGCAGGTTCCCGGGGCGCCCTCTCACGGCGGTAACACGGGTTCGAATCCCGTATGCGCTACCACCTCATTTGCAGGGGTTCTTCCTGCTCTGACTTCCCCAAACGGTGGCGTGCGCCGTCTGCGGGTCTACTATGGCTGAAGGTGGGCCTTCTCAGGGGGGCGGCATGACACTCGCTCGGACACCGCTCGCGTCCCTTGCCGCGCTGGCCGCGGTCTTGATCCTGCTGGTCACGACCGCCGGCTGCGGTGACGTGAGCCGCGCGGCAGGTCAAGAGCCTACCCCCGTCCCCGGTGGCACCTACGTCGTTCCACTGCAGTGGGACCCGCCTTCCATCGAGCCTCTGAACACCTACGACTCGGAAAGCGTCATGGTCAACAACCAGGTCTTTCAGGGCCTGGTGCGCTGGGAGACCGGGAGCGACGGCATCGTCCGGGGGGTGCCCGGTCTCGCCGAGAGCTGGAGCGCGAGCGACGACGCCACCGTCTGGACGTTCAGGCTGAAGAAGGGCGTCAGGTTCCAGCCGCCGGTCGGCCGCGAGGTGACGGCGCGCGATGTCGTCGCCGACTGGAACTACGTGACGGACCCGGCGAACGAGTCGGCCGTGCAGTACACGCTGGGGGCCATCCGGGGGGCCGACGCGACCGGGTACGCCGCCAAGGGCCTGACCGGGCTGAAGGCACTCGACCGGTACACCCTGCAGGTCACCTTGAAGTTCCCGTTCGCCGACTTCCCCCTGTTGCTCGGTCAGCCCGGGACGCGCGTCTGGCCGGTCGACTACATGAGGAAGGTCGGTCGGGAGGCCTTCCGCAAGAGACCGGTCGGCACGGGGCCGTACATGGTCGACCGCTGGGTCCACGGCGAGTACATCGACCTCGTGAAGAACCCCGACTACTGGGACCCGGAGCACGCGGGCCACGTCGACAGGATCCACCTGCCGATCATGGACGTCACGACCCAGTGGGAGGAGTTCCAGAAGGGGACCATCGACTTCGCCGCCGTCCCGCCGGAGCAGGTGGCGGCGGCGCAGGACCACGCCAAGGTCCGGGACGGTACGTGGCAGGCGCGAGCGTGGCCGACGTTGTGCCTCATCGCGGTCGGGATGAGCCAGAAGAGCCCCCTTGTCGGCGGCCCCCCGAACCTCCCACTCCGTCAGGCCCTGAGCTACGCCGTCGACCGTGCGGCGGTGATCGCTGCCAAGGACGCCGTCAGTACCCCAGCCACGGGGCTCGTCCCGGACGGCATCCTGCACGACGACGCCGGCGGCCTCGCCTATCCGCACGACGCGGAGAAGGCCAGACAGCTCGCCGCGGGGATCACTCCGCTTTCCGCCCTCCGCTACCTCTCGTTCGGGGTGTCGACCGAGTCGACCAAAGGCCTGGGCAGCAGCGACGACGCCCTCCTCGCAGGATGGAAGGCGGCCGGCATCGAGGTCGTGCGCAAGGGCTACGAGTTCAACTCGTGGATGCGTGAGGTGAGCAAGGGGACGGAGGGGGACCTGTTCGTCACCGGCTGGGTCGCCGACTACCCCTCGCCCGACATCTTCCTCCACCTGCTCTTCCACAGCCGGTCGTCCGGAGCCGAGAGCCTGGCCACCTTCTACAAAGACTCGGAGGTCGACCGCCTGCTCGACGAAGCCCGGGGCACCCTGGACGAGGGACGGCGCCTCGACCTGTACGCGCAGGCCGAGAGGAAGATCCTCGCCGCCGCGCCCGTGATCCCCCTCTACTTCTGGCGCGCCTTCCGCGTCTCCAACAACCGGGTCCAGGGACAAGCCTACGACCCGACGGGGGTCATCGACATGTGGAAGGTGTGGGTGAGGCCGACGGGCGACTGATCCTCTCGCCGTCGCCGCGCATCTCAAGGACAGGCGAAGCGAGGAGCTGCAGCAGTGGCGCTGCCGGCGAGCATCGAGTGCGACCGCCGGCCGACCTGGTGGCCGGGGGCGGCCGCCACCTCTGGGGGTACGGTGGGCGACAGGTGGCGTGAGATAGACCCCTTCACGCTGGACGCCGCCCAGCACGGTGACCGCGCGGCGTTCGACGCGATCGTCGACCTCTACGACGAACGTCTGCGTCTGCTGGCCTTCCACCTGCTGCGCGACGCCGACCTGGCGGACGACGCCCTGCAGGACACCTTCTTCAACGCGTACCGCGGCCTGCCGGCGTTCCACCGCCGTTCGTCGCTCGGCACGTGGCTCTACCGCATCACCTACACGGTGTGCATGGGCTACCTGCGGCGGGCGCACGGAGGCGGCGTCAGCTACGAGGAGGCGGAGGAGGCCATCGGGGCGGGCTCCGACCCGGCCGACGCCTACGTCACCCACAGTGAGCTGACGGCGGCCCTGGCGTGTCTGAGCCCCGAGCAGCGCGTGGTCGTGCTGCTCGTCGACCGCGACGGCTTCGATTACCGCTCCGTCGCCGAGGTGCTCGACGTCCCGAAGGGGACGGTCTGCTCCCGCCTGGTCGCGGCACGGGCGACCCTCCGCGGGGCGCTGACCGCGGCGCAGACCCTGCCCCAGACACAGCGATCGAACCCCTCGTCACCGGCCGTCGAGGAGAGGGCATGAACGACAGGCCGGAACGCGACCAAGCTCTGGAACGCCTGCTGGGGTCGCTCGAGGCGCCGGCGGACAAGGGGCACGTCCACGAGCGGCTCTGGGAGAGGATCGACGCCGCGGAGGCCATGCCCGTCACGCGACCCACGCGACGCCGGCCGTTCCGGAGGCCGCGGCTCGCCGCCGTGGCACTCGCCGCGGCCGCCGTCGCGGTGTGGGTCGCGGTCTCGCTCGTCGGCTGGCCTTCGAGCCGGGACGCGGGGCTGGTCGTGGGTCCGCCCCCAGCGGTGGCCCAGGTCATCCAGAACGTCAGGCTGCGCCTTGACTCCTGCCGCTCCCTGAGCGCGATCTTCACCTACCAGCGGACCGGCGCCACTCCCTTCCGGGCACGCGTCCTCGTCGCCAGCGACGGTCGCGTGCGGACGGCGGCGATCGCCGAACCGGATGGCTCCTGGCGGCTCCCGCCCGTGAGCGCGACGCTCTCGGACACGCCGGGGCTTCACATCGAGGTCAGCAGCCTGCCCGACGGGACGCGGACGGAGGCGTGGAACTCCGAGATTGGTCTGACCGTCGCACGCACCGTCAACCTCGCGCCCGGGCCGCCGGACGCCTTGGGAAGCGGCCTCTTCCCCATGGAGTACACCGGGCAGATGAGCGCCCTGGCCATCGCCGGCGCGAAGGTGTCCTCCTCGACCTACGAGGGCCGGCGCGTGCTCGTCGTGAGCGCCCCCGCCGGCCGAACCTCGGCGCGTCGCTCTGAGGAGACACCGTCATCGTCACCGCGCTTCGACGAGGTCTCCATGATCGTCGACCGAGCCACCTGGCTGCCGGTCCGCGTCGTCCGCACCTACAGGGGAACGGTGGTGGAGAGCTGGGGACTGCGCGACGTGCACCTCGACGCGCCGCTCCTCGCCTCGGACTTCTCCGTCCAGCTCCCCAGCAGCGCCGAGCTCATCACGGGTAGAGACGAGGGATTCCGTCGCCTCTCCCTGGGGAAGGCGAGCGCCGCCGTCCACGGGCGTCTCTTCGTACCCGTCACGTTGCCCGACGGTTTCGCCCTTTCGCTGTCCACTGTCAGGACCCCGGAGCGCACGCTCCAGAAGCCGTGGCTCTCCAACGAGTCGACTGTGGCGTCGCTGGTCTACCGGAAGGGTTTTCGCAGCATCGTCGTCACCACGCGCTCCTTCGCCGGCGACCTCCCTCAGCAAGTGAGCGACCCGTTCCTCCGGTCCCCGTCGCGGGGGACGGCCAAGGCGGATCGGGTCGTCCTGACCGCCGGCGGCCTGGCGGGCGCGACTGCCCGTCTGAGCGTCCGCCCCCTCGAGTTGCCGCGACTCTGGGCGCTTCAGGAAGGCCTGCTCGTGACTGTGGCTGGTGACGTCGCGCGACGTGACCTCCTGGCCGTCGCCGAGTCGCTGGAGATGTACAGCGTGTGGCGGACGCAGGGGGTCTTCCGCGCCTACGCCGAGGCCACGAAGTCCTACGACGTGAGCGCATTGAGCGATCTCTATGCCCGCGGGGTCCGGATCGACTCGACCGTCTACTCCCCGCAAGACATGAAGGACGCATTGATCCGCAACAGCGAGATGACGGACTACCTCGTCTCCGGAGACACCGTCTCGACCTTCGTCGGCCGAGGGGCGGCGCTGTGGGAGGCCTGGCCGGGCGACTACGTCAGCGTCGGCGGGTGGTACACCCCCGAGGCGGTCGCCGAGGTGGTCACGGTGCGCGGCGAGAGAATCGCGCGTGAGGAGTTCTTCTGGGTCGGGGGGCCGAGCCGCAGGGCCGGCGACGTGAGTCCACACCCCGTCCGGCTGCGCACGTCGCTCGGCCCCTCCGACACCTCCGTCGGTTGCCCGGCGCGTCGCCCTCGCCTACGTCGCGGGGCTGCGGGCCAAGGACGCGGGCAGGCTCGCAGGCATGAGCGCCCGGGACGTCTCGTTCCTCGACGTGGGCTACGGCGATCACGGCCGGCGCACGGCGCTGCTGCGCCGGTACGAGCGCATGTTCGCCTTCCCGGCCGACCTCCACTTCAGCCGCACGCGGGCGTTCTGGGGGCCCGGATGGGCGGTCGTCAGGTGGACGGTCGTCAGCGAGTCGCTCGGCTACGAAGGAGCAACGGGCCTGACCGTCCTCGAGATCAGGGACGGCAAGGTCGCCCGCCAGACCCTGTACTGCGCGAAGGATCGCATGCCCTTCCGCTGAGCCGCTTCCGATTCATCCCCCTCTTCGGTGCATCCAAAGGGCATCGACGGTGAGTCCGGGGACTCGGGAGGGCCTATGGAGCAGTCGAGGAGGAGGCGCGCGCGGCCGGCAGGCCGGCGGGCGCCGCAGCCGCTTTTCTTCGAAAGGACCCGTGTCATGAAGAAGCTTGTTCTGATCCTCGTGCTCGCCGCCGCCCTGCTGGGCCTGCTGGCGGCGCCGGCTCTCGCGACGACGCCCATTGCCGATTTCCGCCTCTCAGAGAAGACGGCGTACATCTTCGTCGTACGGGGACGGCTCCTGGTTTGAGGTCACCGACGTCGCCGACCCATTCTCGTTCGTCGGGCACTGGACGACCTACGACGACAACGACGGCAGCTTCATCGCCCCCGCCGACCCGATCCCCGCCGACTACGACATCGTCATGCAAGTGAGTATCAAGTTCATCCCCCGCGGCCAGGTCCAGAATCTGCCGAAGAAGTTCCTCATCAGCCTGAGCATCCCGGAAGCGGGCGCGGACCTCTCCTACCAGCAGTCGAAGGCCTACTGGAACCTGCACCTTTGGGACCAGTACTGGGTCGACGCCACCGGGCTCGCGATTCTGGGCTTCAACCCGAAGATCGGGGCCCAGCCCTACGCCGATACATGGCTGGCGCCGCTGACCGGCGAGAGTGGCCTCGCCGGCAACCTCACGGTCGAGAAGAAACTCCCCCCCGGGACCTACACCGTGAACTACACGGAGCGCGTGATAAGACCGTTCACCACCCTTGAGGCCTACTACGATGACGAGGGCAATCCGGCGCCGCGGTTCTGGGAGTGGACTCACGCCAGGCCGTACACGAGCGACCTCATCGTGTTCTCCTTCACCGTGGCACCGCCCGTGAGCCCGGAACCTTGATGCTGAAGGTGATGTTGTCGGCCCGCCCGACCTGCGCAGAGGCCCGCTGCCCGTGAGGGCGCGGGCCTCTGGTCATGGGACCATGACCGGACGTCCGTCCGCGGCGACGGTGCCGGGCTTCCGCGGTTCGGCGGCGGGGCGAGGAAGGAGAGGAATGGCTGGCGAGGAAGGACTCGAACCTTCAATCCCCTGATCCAGAGTCAGGTGCCTTGCCAATTAGGCCACTCGCCAGCGCTGCCCGAAGGGCAGGCAGAGTGTACCGCGCGACGGCACCCTCCTCAAGCGTGAGGCGGGTGAGGAGCGGGGGGCAAGATGGGCCCGGCGCGGCCGGACCTCGCCATCACGCCGTGTTCTGCCGTCCCTGCTTCTGCAGCTTCGCCCAGGTGTCCCGCAGGGTGAGCGTCCGGTCGAACACGAGCGCCCCAGGCGCCGAGTCGGGATCGGGGCAGAAGTAGCCGAGCCGCTCGAACTGCACGGTCTCGCCGACCGACACGTCGGCGAGCGACGACTCGACGAAGCAGCCCCCGAGCACGGTCTCGGAGTCCGGGTTCAGGTCATCGAAGAGGTCGCGACCGTCGGCCCCGGGGTGCGGGCTCGTGAAGAGGTGGTCGTAGAGCCGCACCTCCGCCGGCACCGCGTGCGCGGCCGACACCCAGTGGAGGGTCGCCTTGGGGCGGCGGCCGTCGGGAGCGTCGCCGCCGCGCGTGCCCGGGTCGTGCGTGCAGCGCAGCTCCACGACCCGGCCTGCCCCATCCTTGACGACCTTCCGGCAGGTGACGAAGTACGCCGACCGCAGCCGCACCTCGCGGCCCGGCGCCAGGCGGAAGAACTTCCGCACCGGCTCCTCCATGAAGTCGTCGCGCTCGATCCACAGCTCGCGGCTGAACGGCACGCGCCGGCTGCCGGCAGACGGGTCCTCGGGGTTGTTGGGCACCTCCATCTCCTCGACCTGCCCCTCGGGGTAGTCCTCGATGATCACCTTGAGGGGGTCGAGCACGGCGAAGCGGCGGGGCGCCGTCCGGTTGAGGACGCCGCGCACCGCGTGCTCCAGCATGCCCACCTCGACCACGCTGTCGGTCTTGGCCACGCCGACCATCGTCACGAAGTCGCGGATCCCCTCAGCGGGAAAGCCGCGCCGGCGGAGGCCGGACATGGTGGGCATCCGGGGGTCGTCCCAGCCGCGCACGTGGCCCTCGTTGACGAGGCGCAGGAGGACGCGCTTGGAGAGGACGGTGTGGGTGAGGTTGAGCCGCGCGAACTCGATCTGGCGCGGCCGCGAGGGCACCGGCAGGTTGTCGATGAGCCAGTCGTAGAGCGGCCGGTGGCCTTCGAACTCCAGGGTGCAGAGGGAGTGGGTGATGCCCTCGATCGCGTCGGACTGTCCGTGGGCGAAGTCGTAGGTCGGGTAGACGCACCAGGCGTCGCCCGTCCGCGGATGCTCCGCGTGGAGGATGCGGTACAGGACCGGGTCGCGCAGGTTGATATTGGCTGCCGCCATGTCGATGCGCGCGCGCAGCACCCGCGCGCCGTCGGGGAACTCCCCGGCGCGCATGCGCGCGAAGAGGTCGAGGCTCTCCTCGGCCGGCCGGTCCCGCCAAGGGCTCTCCCGGCCGGGCTCGGTGAATGTGCCGCGGTGCTCGCGGATCTCGTCGGCGCTCAGGTCGTCCACGTAGGCCCTACCGGCCTTGATGAGCTCGACGGCCCACTCGTAGAGCTGCTCGAAGTAGTCCGAGGCGAAGTACAGGTGCTCGCCCCAGTCGAACCCCAGCCAGCGCACGTCGGCCTCGATGGAATCGATGTACTCCTGCTCTTCCTTCATCGGGTTGGTGTCGTCGAAGCGCAGGTGGCAGCGACCACCGAACTCCCGCGGGATGCCGAAGTTGAGGCCGATCGACTTGGCGTGGCCGATATGGAGGTAGCCGTTCGGCTCGGGCGGGAAGCGGGTGACCACGGTAGCGTGCCTGCCCTCGCGCAGGTCGGCGGCGACGATCTCGCGGATGAAGTCGCCGCGCTCGGGCGAGGATGGCGTCTCGGTGCTCACGGCGCCGAGGATAGCACAGGGCCGCACACCCTCAGGGCGTCTCGCCGCGCGCTCCCGTGAGCATGCCGTGCAGGAGCCGGCCGGAGGTGATCTCCCTGAAGCCGGCGTCCCAGAGCAGCCGCTCGAGCGCGTCGTCCGTGCCCGGCCGGCTGCCCAGCACGTGAGCCGCGACGTGGTGGGCGCTCTGCGCCGCGGGCGACGCGAGGTCCGCGATGAGGACTCGGCCTCCGGGGGCAAGCACCCGCTTCATCTCGGCCAGCGCCCTCGGCTTCACGTCGGCGGGCAGGTGATGGAGGACGAGGCGGCTGACGACGACGTCGAAGGAGCCGTCCTCGAAGGGCAGCGCCTCCGCGGAGGCGACCCGGTACTCCGCCTTTGAACCGTCGCGCGCGGCCCGCGCGCGGGCGCGGTCGACCATCTCCGCTGAGGCGTCGATACCGACGGCCGCGCCGTCGGGCCCCACGAGTCTGGCCGCGGCCAGGGCCAGATAGCCCGGCCCGGTACCCACGTCGAGAACGCGGTCGCCGGGACCGACGCCCGCGTGCGCGAGCACGCCCGAGTCGGTCCTCCGAATCAGCCACCCGAAGACGAGGTCGTAGGCGCGGCTGCGGTGGATGAGGATGCTGGAGGTCTGTGCGTGGGCGTGGCTCATCTGGCTCCTGACTGTGCGGCGGTGTGTGTCTCGACGGTCACGTGTCCCAGGCCGAACTCTTTGGGGAGGCGTGCCTTGTACTCGGCCACCGTCGCCGGGTCGCGGCCGACCACGCATACCTCGGCGGCGTAGACGCCCGGACCGATCGACCAGAGGTGGAGGTCGGCGACCCGGCTGTCGCCGTCGGCCTCGATGCTCGCGACGACGCGCTCACGGAGGCGTCGCGGCCCCCGCCGGTCGAGGAGCACGCCACCGCTCGCGCGCAGCAGGCCGATCGACCAGCGGGCGACCAGCACCGCGCCGACGATGCCCATGACGGGATCCATCCAGGTGAGGCCGAGGTACTTGGCGCTGAGCAGGGCGACGATCGCGAGCACGGAGGTCAGGGCGTCCGCGAGCACGTGGAGGTATGCCGACCGCAGGTTGTGATCGTGCTGGGCATGGTGCTCGCGGTCGGTCTCGCCAGGATGGTCGTGGCCGGCATGATCGTGCCCGCCATGGTCGTGGCCGCCATCCCTGGCGTTGAGGATGACCACGCACACGCCGTTCACGACGAGCCCGAGCACCGCGACCATGATCGCGTAGTCGATGGCGATCGTGGCGGGGTTGATGAGCCGCTCGACGCTGCCGGCGGCCATGAGGATCGCGAAGGCGGCGAGGAGGACCGCGCCGGTGAAGCCGCCGAGCGCGTTGACCTTGCCCGTCCCGAAGCTGTACCTGGGGTCGTGGGCGTGGCGCCGCGCGTAGACGTAGGCGAACGCGGTGATACCGAGCGCCGCCGTGTGCGAGGCCATGTGCAGGCCGTCGGCCAGCAGCGCCATGGAGGCGAACGCGAGCCCGGCGAGGATCTCCACGACCATCATGGTCGCCGTGATGGCGATCACCAGCAGGGTACGACGCTCGCCCGGCCTTCTGACCTCCTGGCCGAAGGAGTGGCCGTGCTGCCAGTCGGTCAGATCGTCGTGCATCGCCGGCGAGCCGTCACTCCTCGAGTCCCTCTTGGGCGCCGGCCCGGCGCATCAGCGCGGCCTCGAGCGCCGGGTAGCGCTGCCGCCGGCGGCCTCACGCCCGCGCAGCGCGTGTTCCGCCAGCAGCAGCAAGGTGCCGTCCGGCAGGCGGTAGATCGAGACCACGAGGGACACGCTCCGCCGCGACATGGCGACCACGTCGGCGCGAAGGTGCTGCACGGCTCCCGTCTCGGCGACGGCCCGGAGAGCCTCGGGCACGCCCAGCTCCTCGGCCATCGGGAACACCTGCTCGACGGAGGCGCCGGGCACGGAGTCGCGGCCTCGGTCCGGGAGCGACTCCGAGGCCGCCTCGTTCGCCCACAGGACCGTCATCGACCGCGGATCGATCAGGATCGCCTGGGCTTTGACGGGGCTGTGTTCGTCGGGGTCTTGCACTCTCATGCCCCTCCTCGTTCGGTGCGCCAGACGCATCGTACCGCGCACGAGGTCCCGCTCGGCACGTCAGGCGAACTGCACCGACCGCTTCGACAACCCGAGGAAGTAGCCGGCGATCGGCGTCGCCATGGCGGCGTCCGGGTCCGCCGCGCCCAGCGTCACGAACAGGGGGACGAAGTGCTCGACCGTCGGGTGGGCGTACCGCGCCGACCGGACGTCGCGGAAGGCGGCGAGACCGCGCACGTCGCGCCGCTCGAGCGCCGCCGCGACCCACTGGTCGAACTCCGTCGACCAGTCCGGCGGCGGCGCGTCCGAGGAGAAGTCGCTCAGGAACGGCAGCCCGTGCGTCATGAAGCCGCTGCCGATGATGAGCACGCCCTCGTCGCGCAGCGGCCGCAAGCTCCTCCCGAGCTCGAGCAGCCGCTCCGGGTCCAGCGCCGGCAGGGCGATCTGCAGCACCGGCACGTCGGCCTCGGGATACATGGCGACCAGCGGCACGTAGGCGCCGTGGTCGAGGCCGCGACCGGTCTCGTTCGCGACCGTGCCGGCGCCGCCGGAGAGCTCCTCGACCCGCTTCGCCAGGCCGGGCGCCGGCGGCGAGGGATACGTGGTGCGGTAGTACTTCTCCGGGAAGCCGTAGAAGTCGTAGACCAGCGGCACGCCGGCCCGCGTCGTACCGAGCGTGAGCGGCGCCTGGGTCCAGTGCGCCGAGACCATGAGCACCGCGCTGGGACGGGGCAGCGCGCGCGCCCAGGCGGCGAGCTCCGCCATCCACAGCGGGTCGTCCAGCAGGGGCGGGGCGCCGTGGCTCAGGTACAGAGCCGGCATGCGCCCCGGCGCCTGGGCGGCGGCCGCTCGCTCGGCGGTCGCCGCAGCTGCGGCGGCGATCTCGTCTTCGTGCAGCGGCTGCGTTCGCGGCCAGACTTCCTCAGCCATCATCGTCCCCCGTCGGGTGTTGCTACCACAGCAGTCTTCCCCGCCGGAAACGCCTTCGCGCCGCCGGGGTACACTCTGCCCGTACCACTTTCGCTCCGAGAGGCGCCCATGATCGTCAGATACTGGATGACGCGCCGCTGGACGGCGGTGGCGCTGGTCGCCGTGATCGCCCTCGTGACCTTCGCCGTGCCCGCGTGGTGCGTGGCGTCGGGCACGTGGGGCTGGTGAGCCGGCCGCCGTCAGGTCGTACTCCGGCCCCCTGAGCCCCAGCGCTCCAGCCACCACGCCACCGACCGGTTCATCTCGGCGGCGTAGCCGGCCGTGAACTTGCGCGCGTAGACGTCCTGGACGCAGCCGGTGATCCCCGGCCGGGGACTTCTCGCGCCGTGCAAGCTCGTCGAGTTCCTCCGAGACCTCGCGTAGCTCGGCCGACGTGAGCCGCTCGGTAGCCGTTCTTGTGCACGACGTGCTTCTCGTAGCGCTCCGTCCGATGCGCGCGCGTCTTCGGGCGGCCGAGGCAGAGCATCGCCGCGGGGAAGGTGTACGGCGGCAGGCGCAGGAGCTCGGCGTGCGTCTCGCCGAGCTCCATGATGTCGCCGATGTAGCACGAGCCGATGCCCAGCGACTCAGCCGCCACGACCGCGTTCTGCGCCGCGATGAGGGCGTCGCCGCAGGCCATCATCAGGTCGCCGAGGCCCGGCGTGACGCCGTGCGGCACGCCGGGCAGGTCGTCGCATCCGCAGGCGGCGAACAGGTCCATCCACTTCTGGAAGTCGGCGACGAAGAGCAGGACCCACGGCGCCCGGGCGATGAACGGCTGGTCGTCGCAGGTCACCGCCAGCCGGTCCTTGAGCGCCTGGTCCTCGATCTCGAGGATCGAGTACAGCATGAGGTTGCCGGCGGTCGGGGCGCGCATCGCCGCGTGCAGCACCGCTCGCTTCTCCTCGTCGGTCGGCGGAGCCGGATCGTAGGCGCGGGTCGAACATCGGGCGTCGAGCAACTGGATCGTCTCGTTCACGGCGTCTCCTCCGGGCGGGGCGTCAACCGTACCACCGGGTCGTTGTACACTCCCGCGTGCACCGCCGCGCAGTCACCAGCGGAGGGAGGACCAGACGATGGCCCGGAGGGCACGCAGTCTGAAGACAGGGGTCATCGCGGCCCTCGGCGTGACGGCCGCCGCCGCGTGCGTCGTGGAGCGGCTCGGACGGCGTTCGGGCGCGACGCGGGAAGAGGCGCGCAGTCACTGCCCGGCGACGACATCGTGCCGAGACCGCTCTGGGCGTCGACGAGGGCCTTCACCATCGACGCCCCTCCCGAGGAGGTCTGGCCGTGGGTCGTGCAGATGGGCTTCCCTCCACATCGCGCCGGCTGGTACACGCCGCACTGGCTCGACGTGGCGATGTGGGGCGACCGCCCGCGGAGCGCCGACCGTATCGTGCCGGAGCTGCAGGACCTCAAGGCCGGCGACACCGTCCCGGACAGCGAGGACTACTCGATCTACTACGACGTCGTCGCGGTGCGAGCCGCCACACCACGTGCTGCTGCACTCGAGGCGGCACGTCTTCCCGCCGATCAAGAGCTCCGACTTCAGCTGGGTCTTCGTGCTGCTGCCGACGCCCGAGGGCGGCACGAGGTTCGTGATCCGTGCCCGAGTCAGCTACGCGCCGCTCTGGGCGTTGCCGATCGTCGACGGGGTCATCGGGATCGGCGACCTGCTCAACGTGAGCGTGATGTTCCGCGGCATCCGCAAGCGGGTGCTGGCAGCCCGCTGACGACTACGGCATCTGCGCCGGCAACCCGGCCGCCAGGTTCTGCGCCTGGGTCGCGCGCTGCGAGGAGTAGGTCGTCAGGTACGTGATCCGCGCCGCGCCGGTCAGGCCGGCGGCCGTCGACTCCGTGCTCGCCTGGGCGGTGGCGCACTCGGTCTCGAATCCGCCGTACACGCTCTGCACCAGCGGGATGTAGTGCCTGTAGCGGAGCTCACCCGCCACGGTGCCGTTCTTGTCGAGGCTGTCGGCCACGGCGCGGAAGACGTTGAAGGCGGTCTTGTTGGTCCACGCCGCGGGCACGCTGGTCACCGAGTCGTAGAAGGGCACGTAAGCGCTCGAGCAAGGGCGGCTCGGGGCGACCCACATGACGCCGCCGATGTCGTTCGGCAGCCGCGAGCGCAACTGCCACACGGCGCTGTAGTCGGTGGTCGAGTAGCAGATCGGCCGGTTGGTCTGCGCGTGCGGGCTCATCAGCGCGTAGTCCTGCGTCTGGTCGAGCGTCGTGCCCTCGTAGTGGTAGCGGCTGATGCTCTGGACCTGCTGCCGGCTGATCTTGCGGTCCGGCACCACGTACACCGGACGCGTCGCGTAGGGCAGGGTGGCCGTGAGGCCGAGCGACGGGGCGACGGTGTCGAACGCGCCCCACATCCGGTTGGTGTTGTAGTAGGACTGGAGGTCGGCGCGGTCGCCGTAGGCCCAGGCGACGTCGAAGGGCCCGTCGGCCGGGCTCCAGCGCCCGATGCTCTGGGCGAACGACTGCAGGTCGGCCGAGCCGCGGAAGTTGGCGGTGTCGGCGAGGTTCACCTGGCGGACGGTCACCATGTTGGGGTGGGCGAGGAAGGCGTTGTCGGGCACGCGCTGCGCGACCCAGTGGTGGCCGCCGAGCAGCTCGAAGACCCAGGCCTCGCCGGGGTCGCCGACGGCGAAGCTGCCGGCGGCGCCGGAGGTGAACCCAGTCTGCGCCATCTGGGCGAGCAGGTCGATCGCCTGGCGCGCCGTCGAGCACTGCTGGAGGATGAGGTCCCAGATCTCGCCGCCGTAGCCCTTCCTCACGTACGGGTCGGCCGCGAGGACACTCTTGTCCAGGTCCGTCGCGGTCCCATAGAGGGCGCCGAGCTGCTTGACGTTGATGCCGCCCTCGGGCACGCCCCCCCACGTGTAGAGCTTGAGGTACTGGAAGTGGGTGGCGTCGCCCGGCACGGCCTGCAGGTAGACGTAGTTGTTGGCCGACCAGTCGTTGTTGTAGCCCATCAGCACCGAGCCGTCGGTGGTCGCGTTCTTGCCGGCGAGGACGAAGTTGCACCAGTGCGTGGCCGCCTTCGCCGGGCCGGCCTGCTCCGCCGGCGCCTTGCGCCGCGCCTCCCAGAGCGGCGGCCGCTCCGGCGATGACGGCAACGATCAGGACGAGGACGAGCACTCGCGCGACTGCGGACTTCCTCATGGCTCCCCCTTGTCGGTGGCGGGCGGCCGCGGCGCCGGAGGCGCTCCGCGGCATGACCCGATCCCCTGTGGCGTTGTCGAACGGTACTCCCGTTTTCGTCCCACGACCAGCATTGCCTGCGCGGCAGACGACCGCTCAGAGGTTCTTCTCGAGCCAGGCGCGGTGCGACTCGACCGCCGCGCCCTCCGGCATCGCCCACAGGTCGCCGTGACCACCGGGGAACCAGACGAGGCGCTTGCGCCCCGGCGCCGCGTCGAAATAGCGCGTGACGCTCTCACGCGAGAAGAGCGGGTCGTCCACGCCGGCCTGGAAGAGGTAGGCGCCGCCGCGGCCGGCGGCGACCGCCGCGGCGGGGTCGGCGAAGCCGGCGACCTCGGTCGGGTCGACCCCGACCCAGTCGGCGCCGGCGTAGGTCAGCACGTAGGCCCGGACCGGCGTCCGCAGGCCGGCCAGATAGCCGCCGACGAAGCCTCCCCAGCTGTAGCCCACGTAGCCGAGGCGGTCACGGTCGATCTTCGGCAGCGACCGCAGGACGTCGAGCCCGCGGCGCAGGTCGGTCACGTACCGGACGTGCGCCTCGGCGACCGAGCGTGCATCGAGGGAGATGGGTTCCACGAACGGGTCGCGGGCGTCGGGCGGGTCGATGACCAGCGCCGCGAGGCCGTCACGCTGCAGCGCGGCGACGTCGTCCTCGAACATCTCCGCCCTGCAGCCGACGCCAGGGGCATAGAGCACGGCGGGGATCGGGCCGGCGCCGGACGGTACGGAGAGCACGCCGGTCACGACGGCGCCGTCGCTGCTGTAGGTCACGTGCAGGACCGGGACGCCGTCCCAGCGGCCGGTGCTCGTCACCCTAAGGTGGAGCGGCCCGGCGGGGCCGGGGAACTGGCGTGAGAGCGTGGCAGTGGTCGCGGCGGCGCGCCGAAGGTGCGGGCGCGGCGGTCGGGGCGACGACCGTCGGCGTCGTCGGCACGGCGGCCGGAGAGGTCGGGCCGGCGCTCGCCGACGGCGCCGACGGCGGGGCGTCGACCCGGCCACCGCAGGCCGCGAGGATGACCAGGAACGCGACCATGACCGACACGGCCCCCGCGGCCCGCGACCGCGCGAGGGCCGTGCGTGTGCCGGCGCGACTCAGCGTGAGCATCATGCCGGCTACCTTCCCCGGTCCGGGCACCAGTACGCCGCGGGCTCCATCGCAGCACGTGCGGCAGGACCCCGGCGCTCGAGGCGTGAGTCGCCCGACCCGGGGGAACACCCCGGGCAGCGGCCGGCGACGCGGCGCTCGCCGCCGGGCCGGCCGCATGACACTGGAGCGGCCATGACATCCACAGAGACACGAGGGGCGGGTACCAGGGAGGACCCCTGGATCCTCACCACCCCGCCCGGCAAGTCGGAGTACCTGGCCTACCGCGACGAGGCCGCCGACCCGCCGGCGCTCGTCGTGGTCGTGGGCAAGACCGAGCTGCGGTACCAGGTGCGCTGCATCGACGACCTCCACGCCATGCTGAAGGCGACCGGCGACTGGGTGCCGCTGGGCAGCGCCGACGAGCAGAAGCCCGCGGCGGAGGGCACCGTCGAGGCCTGGGGTCGCTCGCCCGACAATCCCGTCGGCGGATGGTACGGGCTGAAGAAGGGACTGCGCGGGCGCTTCGCC
Source organism: uncultured Thermoleophilia bacterium (assembly GCA_963717965.1). Lineage (GTDB taxonomy): Bacteria > Actinomycetota > Thermoleophilia > UBA2241 > UBA2241 > CAIXSE01. The sequence goes on from CAVQXS010000003.1 coordinate 25,284, forward strand.
AACTACGTGCCGCCGGTGCTCGAGGCGCTCGGCCTGGCCGAGGTCGAACACGAGGCGCGCAACAACCGCATGCGGGCCGCCTGACGCGCGGCGAGCGCGCCCGCCCGGCGGCCGCCGGGCGGCCCGCCTCCTGCTATCATCGCGCGGATGGACGAGCGGGCAGGAGTCGATTCCGGGCGCGTGGCCGCCCTGTGGCAGCGCGAGAGCGCGCGCTTCGCGCGCGAGCACCCGCGCTGCCTCGAGCTTCGCGAGCGCGCCCGTGCGCACATGCCGCACGGCGTCCCCATGAGCTGGATGGCCAGCTACTTCGCCCATCCGCCGGTGTGGGTGGACGAGGGCCACGGCGCCCACTTCACCTGCGCCGACGGGCGCCGCTTCCTGGACACCAACGTCGGCGACAAGAGCACCTTCTGCGGCATCGATCCGGAGCCGGTGGTACGCGCCGTGCAGCGGCGCGTGGCCGCCGGCTCCCAGTTCATGCTCCCGACCGACGACGCGATCGTCGTCGCCGGCGAGCTCGCGCGCCGCTGGGGCCTCCCCGCCTGGCAGTTCACGCTCTCGGCCTCGCAGGCCAACACCGAGGCGCTTCGCCTGGCGCGGCACGCGACCGGCCGGCGCAAGGTCCTCAGCTTCACCGGCAACTACGGCGGCCACGGCGACGAGATGCTCACGGCGTTTGCCGGCGACGGGCGCCTCTCGTATCTCGGCCTCGCTCCCATGGCGGACCGCGACATCGACGTGATCCCGTTCAACGACGCCGGCGCCCTCGAGCACGCCCTCGCCGGCGGCCACTACGCCTGCGTGTTCACAGAGCCGGCGCTCACCAACGAGGGCGTCGTGCTGCCCGACCCCGGGTTCCACGACGAGTTGCGGCGGCTCACGCGCGAGACCGGCACGCTGCTCTCGTTCGACGAGACGCACACGCTCATCTGCGCGCCGGGCGGGCTGACGGAGAAGTGGGGCCTGGAGCCCGACCTGGTCGTCGTCGGGAAGGCGATCGGCGGCGGCCTGCCGCTCGGCGCCTACGGCATGAGCGCCGAGCTCTCCGCCGCCTTCGAGCGCGGCGAGAGCCTCACCGGCGAGCCCGGCGAGCTGGCCACCGGCGGCACGATGTTCGCCAACGCGCTCGGCATGGCGGCGGCGCGCGCGGCGCTCACGGAGGTGCTGACGGCGGAGGCCTACGAGCACGCCGCCGCGCTCGGCGCCGCCCTGGCCGACGGCCTCGAGACCGCGGTGGACGAGGCCGGTCTCCCCTGGAAGGTGCAGCGTCTGTATCCGCGCTCGGGCATCAGCTTCAGCGGGCGCCTCGCCCGCGACGCGAGCGAGGCCGACGCCGACGAGCAACCGGAGCTCAACGCGCTGCTCCGGCTGTACCTCGCCAACCGCGGCGTGTGGGAGGCGATCAGCACGGCGGGCCCGGCGATGTCGGTGGCCGCGAGCGGCGACGACGTCGCGGCCTACCTCGCCGCCTTCCGCGAGTTCGTCGAAGAAGTGACCGCAGCGGCCTGACGCGGCCGGCCGTCGCCGGTCCGTCCGCGCAGGCTACGACGCCTCGGCCTCCGCCTCCTCGGCGTCACGCGACGTAAACTCGAGGACCACGGACGTCCTCCCCGGGCGCGTGCTCAGCAGGACGCGCCCGCAACCCTGCAGCATGATCGTGAAGCCCATCCCGAGGCTGGACACGCTGGAGAACCCGCTGACCAGCGTGGCCCTCGGCAAGCTGCGGAAGTCGATGCCTGGGCCCTCGTCGCGGACGAGCACCTGGAGCCTCTCGTCCCGGGCGAAGAGCTGATACGTGCCGCCGCCGGCGTGGTTGAGCGCGTTGACGAGCGCCTCGCAGACCGGGAGGCGGACGTCCGTGCGCGGCGCCCACTCGGGGAATCTCTCGGCCGCCGCGCGTGCGACGGCAGTCCGCGCCGGTGAGAGCTCGCGCGGCGCCGTGACCTGCGCCGGTTCCGTGAGCGGCGTGCCCAGCTGGCCGGCGAGCTCCTCGTCGGTGAGCAGGATGAGCTTGCCGCCGGTGACCGCGTCGAGCACGTCGACGTAGGCCCGGCGGATGTTCTCCTCCTGCCGCCTGAGCGCCTGCTCGGCATGACGCACGCCGGTGATGTCCTCGGCGGCGAGCGCCCAGCGATCGTGGCCGACCGGATAGGCCTCGAGGAGCTCGTAGGCGTCCTCGCTCTCGATGTGGAGCTCCGAACGGGCCGGCATGCCGGAGTCGGCGGCGCTGGCCACGACCTCCAGGTACGAGCGCGTGCGTTCGTCGAGGCCGTCGGGCCGGCTAAGCCGCGTGCCGACGGCCTCGTCCCGCCGCAAGCCGGTGCGCGCCAGCTGGACCGGATTCAGATCCGCGAGCTCGAGGTCGGTGATCTGGCCCTCACGATCGCGCATGACCGTGAAGACCGTGATCCCCTCGACCGCGTTCTCGAAGAGCCGGGTGTAGCTCTCCTGCGACGCCTCAAGATTGCGGAAGTAGCGCAGGGCGAGCGCCATCAGCAACGTCGCCGTGACGAGGACGAAGAGCATGCCCTTGACTGAGGCGAGGGCGAGCTCGAGGTCGTGCGGAAGGCCGAGCCAGGCGAGGGCACGGTCCGAGAGGATGATCCAGGCGGCGGCGGCCACGGCGTAGATGAGGGTGAGGCGAAGCGCCAGCACGCGGGCCGCGCGCCGCCGCCTCCTGCGGGCCTCGGCCCGGTCTGTCACCACTGTCGCAGCCATCGGTCCAGTGTACGTCGAGATTCCTCGGGGACCGACGGGACCCTGCATCCAGTGCTCGGAGATCGTAATCATGTCGGGAACCGAGTCCATCCCGGGAGATGGTACCGTCCGGATCCCGGCACGGGGAGGGTGGCAATGCCCCATGAGAGCAGGGCAAGGCGGTCGCCGGGGGCGGCAGGTAGTGGATGTCTGCCTGTTGTACAACTGGCTGTACAACTGGCGGTACCAGCGGCGGTACAAGAGGTCGCTCGCTACTGGCCGGTCCCCCTGGCGGTGCGGGATGCGCGCGCTGGTCCCGCTGCTCCCGCGGGGGCCGGCAGGTGGGTTCCTGGGACGAAACCGCGGCGCGCGCCGACGGGAGCGCCCCGCGGAGGCGGCCTCGGGGGCCTCGTTCGAAGACCGTTTGCCTGCTAATCGTTTGCGTGCTAACCTTCACCGGCCCACCGCTCGCCAGGAGTACCGTGACCGAACCCGTCCTGCCCGCGATGCCCGAATCGCTCGACGGCGTCGACGAACTCTCGTCGCGCGTCTTTCGCGCCTTCCTCAGCGCGCTGCGCCTGCACCGCCGCCTCATGACGCAAGCGCTGGCCGACCGCGGCATCCATCACGGCCAGGCAATGTGCTTGCGGCTGCTGATCGCCAACGAGGGCATCACCCAGCGCGACCTCGCCAGAGCACTGCACGTGGCGCCGCCGACGGTGACCAAGATGCTGCACTCCATGGAGAAGGCCGGGCTGGTGCGGCGTCGTCCCGACGCCGAGGACGCCCGGCTCACCAGGGTCGAGCTCACCGGCGCCGGCCGCGCGGAGCAGCAGCGAATGCAGGCGGTCGCCGGCGACTACGTGAACGCCACCGTCGGCGCGCTGCCGGCGGACGACCGTCGCGAGCTGGCGCGGCTGCTCGAGGCGCTCGGCGCGAGCATCGAGCGCGCGTCCGCCGCGCGCGAGGCAGGCGCCCGGCCACGAAGCGCGAGCGCCGGCCGAGGGCGGCGTCCCCGGCCACAGGACGCCCGTGATCCGCCTCCTGCGCAGCGGGCTTCGCCCCTACTGGCGGCAGATCGTCCTGGTGATGGCGCTGGTCCTGGTCCAGGTGATCGCCAACCTCTACCTGCCGACGCTGAACGCCGACATCATCAACAACGGTGTCATCACCGGCGACACCGCCTACATCATCAAGGTCGGCGCCCTGATGCTCGGCATCACGCTCGTCTACGCCCTGGCGTCGATCGCCGCCGTCTACTGGGGATCGAAGACCTCCATGGGACTCGGCCGCGACACGCGCGGCTCGCTGTTCCGCCGCGTGCAGCGCTTCTCGCAGGCAGAGGTCAACCGCTTCGGGGCACCCTCACTGATCACGCGCACCACCAACGACGTGCAGCAGGTGCAGATGGTGGTGCTCATGATGCTCAACGTCGTGCTGGCGGCGCCGATCACGGCGATCGGCGGCATCATCATGGCGCTGCGCCTCAACGTGCCCCTCTCCGCCGTCATCCTCGTCGCGATCCCCATCATGGGCGTCTTCATCGGCCTCGTGATGACCAGGGCGATTCCGCTCTTCATGTCGATGCAGAAGAAGATCGACCGCATCAACCAGGTCACCCGCGAGTTCCTGAGCGGCGTGCGCGTCATCCGCGCCTTCGACCGCACCGTCTACGAGGAGCAGCGTTTCGACGTCGCCAACGAGGATCTGACGACGACGACGCTCAAGGTCGGGCGCCTGTTCGCGCTCATGTTCCCGGTGCTCACCATCATCCTGAACCTCTCGACGGTCGCCATCATGTGGTTCGGCGGCAAGCTGATCGCCGACGGCAGCATGCCGATCGGCGACCTCACCGCCTTCCTCACCTACATCATCCAGATCCTGTTCGCGGTGCTCATGGCCACCATCATGTTCGTCATGGTTCCGCGCGCCGCGGTCTCCGCCCAGCGCATCATGGAGGTCCTCGACACCGAGCCGACCATCGCCGACCCCGAGCGCCCGGCCGAGGACGTCGCCGAAGCCGGCGTCGTCGAGTTCCGCGACGTCGAGTTCCGCTACCCCGGGGCGGAAGAGCCGGTGCTCAGCGGCATCAGCTTCACGGCGCGGCCGGGTGAGACCACGGCCATCGTCGGCAGCACCGGCAGCGGCAAGACCACGCTCATCAGCCTGATCCCGCGCTTCTACGAGGTCACCAGCGGCAGCGTGCTGGTGGACGGCGTCGACGTGCGCGAGCTCGCGCAGCAGGACCTGTGGCACAGGATCGGCCTCGTGCCGCAGAAGTCGTTCCTCTTCGGCGGCACGGTGGCGAGCAACCTGCGCCTCGGCGACGAGCAGGCGGCCGACGACCAGCTCTGGCGCTACCTCGAGATCGCCCAGGGCAGGGAGTTCGTGGAGGCCATGCCCGAGCAGCTCGAAGCGCCGGTGGCTCAGGGCGGCGCCAGCGTCTCCGGCGGGCAGCGCCAGCGCCTGGCCATCGCGCGCGCGCTGGCCAAGCAGGCCAGGATCCAGATCTACGACGACAGCTTCTCGGCGCTCGACGTCACGACCGACGCGCGGCTGCGCGCGGCGCTGCGCAAGCACACCGCCGACGCGACCGTCATCATCGTCGCGCAGCGCGTCGGCACGATCATGCACGCCGACCAGATCGTCGTGCTCGACGACGACGGCACCATCGCCGGCATCGGCACGCACGAGCAGCTGCTCGAGACGAGCGAGACGTACCGCGAGATCGTCACCTCGCAGCTCGGCGTGGAGGGGGCCGCGTGAGCAGCCGCGCCGACGCACCGCCGCCGCGCCCTCGCGGCCCCCAGGGACCCGGTCCCGGCGGGCCGGGCGGGCACGCCCTGGTGACGCCGACGGCCAAGGCCAAGGACTTCAGGGGCACCATGCGCCGGCTCGCCCGCCTGCTCAAGGCCGAGCGCGTGCTCCTCATCCTCGTGGTGCTGCTCGCCGTCGTCAGCGTGGCCTTCGCCGTCGTCGGCCCCAAGATCCTCGGCAACGCCACCAACATCCTCTTCGAGGGTGTCGTCAGCAAGCAGATCCCCGCCGGCGTGACCCAGGCGCAGGCCGTCGCCGGCCTGCGCGCCAAGGGGCAGGACCGCATGGCCGACATGCTCTCCAGCATGACGCTGCACCCGGGCAGCGGCGTCGATTTCGACGCCCTCGCGCGCACCCTGCTGCTGCTGGTCGCCGTCTACGTGATCAGCGCCGCCTTCGCCTGGCTGCAGGCGTACATCATGGCGGGCGTGGCGCAGCGCACCATCTACCGGTTGCGGCGGCAGGCCGACGAGAAGCTGGCGCGCCTGCCGCTCAAGTACTTCGATGACCACCCTCGCGGTGACGTCCTCAGCCGCATGACCAACGACATCGACAACATCTCCCAGTCGCTGCAGCAGAGCCTGACACAGATCATCACGTCGACGCTGACGATCGTCGGCGTGCTCATCATGATGCTCACCATCAGCTGGCTGCTGGCGCTCATCTCGGTGCTGGTCGTGCCGGTCTCGGTGGTGATCACGATGATCATCGCCAAGCGCTCGCAGAAGCAGTTCGCGGCGCAGTGGGAGACCACCGGCGACCTCAACGGCCACGTGGAGGAGATGTTCACCGGCCACAACGTGGTCAAGGTGTTCGGCCGCCAGCAAGCCGCCATCGAGACGTTCGACGAGCAGAACGAGACGCTGTACCAGGCGAGCTTCAAGGCCCAGTTCATCTCCGGGATCATCATGCCCGTGATGAACTTCGTCATGAACCTCAACTACGTCGCCATCGCCGTCATCGGCGGCCTGATGGTGGCGACCGGCCGCATCTCGCTCGGCGACGTCCAGGCGTTCATCCAGTACTCGCGCCAGTTCACGATGCCGATCACCCAGGTCGCCGGCATCATGAACGTCCTGCAGAGCACGGCGGCCTCGGCCGAGCGCGTGTTCGAGCTGCTGGACGAGCCCGAGGAACAGCCCGACGCCGCCGAGTGCGTCGTCTTCGAGAAGACCCGCGGCCACATCGAGCTGGAGGACGTGTCGTTCCGCTACCTGCCCGACGCCCCGCTCATCAGCGGCCTGACCCTGGACGTGGAGCCGGGCGAGACGGTGGCGATCGTGGGGCCGACCGGCGCCGGCAAGACGACCCTCGTCAACCTGCTGCTCCGCTTCTACGAGATCGACGGCGGCCGCATCCTGGTGGACGGCGTCGACACGCGCCACATCACGCGCAGCGACCTGCGCCGGCTCTTCGGCATGGTGCTGCAGGACACCTGGCTGTTCAGCGGCACCATCCGCGAGAACATCGCCTACGGGCGCGAGGGCGCGAGCGAGGACGAGATCCGCGCCGCCGCCGGGGCGGCGCGCGTCGACCACTTCGTGCGCGCCCTGCCCGACGGCTACGACACGGTGCTCGACGACGACGCGACCAACGTGTCCGCGGGCGAGAAGCAGCTGCTCACCATCGCCCGCGCCTTCCTCTCCGACCCGGACGTTCTCATCCTCGACGAGGCGACCAGCTCCGTGGACACGCGCACCGAGGTGCTCATCCAGGAGGCGATGGTGGAGCTCATGAAGGACCGCACCAGCTTCGTCATCGCCCACCGGCTCAGCACGATCCGCGGCGCCGACATCATCCTCGTCATGGACAAGGGCGCCATCATCGAGCAGGGCAGCCACGAGGAGCTGATGGCCGCCCGCGGCTTCTACTACGACCTCTACGCGAGCCAGTTCGAGGAGGCGCTCGACGAGGCGTCCTGACGGCCGGCGGCGAACGCCCGGCCGGCCCGAAGACCCCGTCCGCCTGACCGGCGGCGGCGCGCGACTACTGCCGTTCGAGCAGCGTCCTATCGAAGAAGTCGATGACGCGCTGCTCGTACTCCACCGGCTGGGCCTCGATGCCGCCGGTGTGCCCAGAGCCCGGCACCTCCCAGATCGCCTTGGGCGGCAGGGCCGCGTCGTAGTACACCGGGTTCACGGCCTTCTCGACCTCCTGGCCATCCTCGCCGTAGATGAAGAAGACGGGCCGCGGTGAGATACCCGCTGCAGCGTCCTGGAGCGCCGGCGGCACCGCCTCGTTGCCCAGCAGCCAGACTGAGACCGTCTGCGCGAGGTCCTGCGGGAACTGCAGCGCCTTCTCCAGCGCGCTCGGCCCGCGGCGCGCGAACGACTCGAGCACAGACCGGATGCCCGCTCCCTCGCTGACCACGGCCTTGAGGCCGAGGTTGCGGGCGGCGGCCTCGATCATCTGCTCGCCGCCCATAGAGAGGCCGAGCCCGCCGATGCGCCGCCTCTGCACGTCGGGCCGGCGGCGCAGCCACGCCACGGCCGCGTCGATGTCCTTGACCGAGCCCCAGCCGTACGCGTTGGGGTCGCCCTGGCTCTCGCCGTAGCCGCGCGGGTCGACCATGAGCACGCCGTAACCGTTCCTCACCAGCATGCGCGCCTGCTCGACGGTCCAGGCGCGCGGGAACGTGATCACGGCCCCGCGGTTCAGCGAGGGCACGTACCACGCCGCCAGCTCGAGGCCGTCGCGCGTGGTCAGCGTCACCGTCTCGTAGGGGCGACCTAGGTCTACGGCCTCGACGGGCCGCCGCGGCAGCTCCGTGGCGACGATCGCCATGCTCAGGGGCAGGACGACCCAGTAGACGAAGAGCAGCGCCCCGAGCGCGATGAGGGCCCGGCGCACGAGCGTCCACCCGAGCTCGCCGCCGCGCTTGCGGGACGTCCAGACGAGCCACACCCCCAGCCCGACGAGCACTACGCCGGCGACGAGCGGCAGGACGCCGCTCAGGCTGGCGGGGGAGAGCCCTTCGACGCGCGCGCGGGCGGCGCACATGGCGCCGGACACGAGGGCGACCGTGCCAACGACCAGTGAGAGCGAGGCGCGCAGCCCGGCCGGCAACTGCGGCCAGAGGTCGGCGGCCAGGCCGAGCAGGGCCACCGAGAGGAACACGGCGAGGACGTGGTCCACGCGCGACACGCCGGGGCGCACGAAGACGAGGTAGTCGAGCACGAGGTAGGCAACGATGGCGCCCGTGCAGACCAGGAGCAGGCGCCGTTCGCGAGGGCCGGGGACGCGGGCGGGCGTCGCGGGCCCGCCGTTGCCGGCGCCTCCGTTCACGCCGCCTTCCGCAGTCGCGTCACCGGCTCCATCCAGAGCCCCGAGCGCGGGGCCCGCAACGAGATACGTGCCTGGGCTGGACATGATGCTCACGCGGACCCCCCCAGGCCGCTCGCCAGTGGTGCCGGCTAGCCTACCGGAGCGGGCGGGCGCGGCGCATCCGGGATCGGCGGCGCATCCGGCGCCGAGGCCACTTCCGTGGCCGGCTGCGTCAGCAGTGCACCGCCGCCGGCCGGCGCCGCGTCGTGCAGGCGCGAGACGGCGACGGCCGCGAGGAGCAGCAACCCCGCGGAGAGCAACAGCGAGACCGTGAACGAGCCGTCGGCCGTGCGCAGCGCCGCCATCACGTAGACGAACGCCACGGAGACCTGACCGCACAGCTGGATGAGCCCGTTGGACGTCCCCTCCGGGGTCGGGTAGGTGATCTCCGCCGCGTACTGCATGCCGATCGGCAGCACGGCGACGAGGAAGAAGCCGAGGAGGAAGCTGAAGGCGAAGAGCGCCCATATCGAGGTGGCGAACGTGATGCCGAGCATGCCGGGGATCGTCAAGGCCAGGGCCAGGACCATGAAGCGCACGCGCTTGCCCTGGCGGTCCGAGAACGCCGAGAGCACGACGGCGCCGATGATGCCGGCGAGGAGCGTGATCGCGCCCATGACGCCGGCGTCCGTGGGGCTGAACCCCCGAGGCTCGATGATCTGCTCGACCCAGGTGGTGACGCCGTTGAAGGCGCCCATGACGATGAAGGCGACGCCGAGCATCACGAGGAACGGCCTCACGTGCAGCGCGTGCTTGAGGCCGTCGAGCATGAGCGCGCGCTCGTCGTGGCCCGGCGGGCAGGGCGGGGTCTCCGGGCGCTCGCGCGCCAAGGCCAGAAAGGCGACGGCGCTGGCCGCCGCGACGGCGCCGTAGACAAGCTGCAGCGTGGCGATCGACATGACCTCTGCGAGGACCGGGGTGAGCGCCATCCCCAGCGCGACGCCGAGCATGCTGGCGAGCGTGACCAGGCCGACCGCCGTCGCCCGCTCGCCCGGCGCGAACCAGTTGGCCGGCACCTTGGTCCAGGCGTCGAGCAGGAACGGCTGCGCGACGGCGATACCGATCGTGCACAGGAGGACGAGCGTGTAGTTGTCGCCGGCGAGGCCGCGAGCGACGCCGAACACGGCCATCATCACGACGCCGAAGCCGACGGCGACACGGAAGCCGCGCGTGTCGATCAGCCACGCGGCCGGCAGCGACAGCGGGATGAAGGCGATCATGAAGGACATCGAGAGGATGCCGATGGCGAGCTCCGAGACGCCGTAGAACTCCGAGGCGAGGCTGGTGATCGGCGCGTAGCTGATCCACAGCACCTGGATGGAGATGTTCACGAGCATGAACACGCCGAGGACGACCCAGCGGTAGCCGTACACCCGGTAGCCGCGCTCGACCGCCAGTCGCTCCCGCTCCTCCGCCCGGACGCTCACATCGCCCCCCGTCCGTCGCGCTTGCGGCGTGGGTAGAGCGGACGCAGGCGCTTGTGCATCTCGAGAAGAGTCCGGTAAGGGTCGTCGTGGTTCACCGACTCACACCTCCACCAAGATGAGGACGATGGTCAACGCCGCGAGCACGCTGCTCATGATCGTCAGCACCCACATCGCCCGGGCGTCGCTCGGCAGCGGACGCTGCGCGGTGAGGGCTGCACGCACCTGGCCGGCGCGATAGGCGCCCATGACGAAGAGGTAGATGCCGAGGACGCCGTACCCGCTCCCGAGGAGCCCGAACTCGACGTGCGACACGTCGACAAGCGCCGGGATGAGTCGCCCCACAGCAAGGGCGAGGCCCAGCGCACCCAGCCCGGTCCGGAGCCAGGCAAGATAGGTCCGCTCGGCCGCCAGCCACGTGCGCCGCGGCGCGGAGTCCGTGCCCTTGAGGCCGTCGCTGGTGACATCGGCGGGCTCGCCCGTCACGGAAGAGGGATCTTGAGACTCCATGTCTCCACCATCCTAGTCGATTGCCTCCCCGGTCCCGTCACCGGCCGTGGGGTCTCTGGAGCGCCAACTCGAGAAAGCGCCGGGCCGCCGGGGCAAGAGGGCCCGGCCTGTGGACGAGCACCACGCGGCGCGTGATCCGCGGACGCGTCGTCGCGACCACGGCACCGAGGCGCGACGCACGGTGCGCGAGTGCTTCCGGGACCATGGCCGCCCCCGCGCCGGCCGCCACCAGAGGGAGGATCGCCTCTCTCTGCGCGGCGACCACTACGATGTTGGGCGTGAGCCCCACCCCGGCGAAGGCCTCGTCGAGAAGCCGGCGGCTGGAAGTCCCCTCGGGCGTAGCGATGAAGGGCACCTGCTCCAGTTCCTCCACCGACAGCGCGCGCCGGCTGCGCCGCGTCCCCGGTGGGAGGATGACAAGCAGGCGCTGGTCGCCGAGCTCGTGGGTCGCGAGCGGCTCCGGCAGCGCGACCGGTTCCGCGAGTCCGATCTCACAGCGGCCATCCCGCAGCAGAGCCACCAGATCGGCCGTGTCCTCGGGAGCGGCGAGATCCACGATCACACCCGGATGCGCCGCGCGGAACCGGCCCACAAGGTCGGCCAGCGGGTCCGCGGCGAGCGTGGGCAGGGAACCCAGGGCGAGGGACCCGGTCTCAAGCCCGGCGATCGACGCCGCGGATGCCCGCGCGACCTCGACATCGCGGAGTGCCTGCCGAGCCGGACCAGCGAAGGCTTCTCCAGCCGCAGTGAGACGCACGCCTCGACCGAGCCGGTACAGCAGCTCGGTCCCCACTTCCTCCTCGAGTTCTCTGACGGCGAGGGACAACGCGGGCTGCGACACGAAGATGGCCTTCGCGGCCTTGGTGAAGCCGCCGTGGTCGACCACCGCCAGGAAGTAGGTGAGCCGCCTCAGATCCATCAACAAATCATATACCTATGAGGCAAACTCGGTATTCGACATCTAGGTCGTCCAGCCCGACCATAGAGGTGACCATGGCAGTGCGGCCAGAAACGGAGACGGTGTGTCCACGGACCTGCAGCGCACGAGCGACACAGCCCCGAGCGGATGGCGGCGCCTGCTCGTGGAACCCCGGCGGCCCTCGACGATCGCCACGCACCGCCAAGCCCCCTGGTTCGTCGTCGCCACGGTCTGCGTCGGCGCCTTCATGGGCCAGTTGGACGCCAGTATCGTGGCGCTCGCCTTCCCGACGCTGCAGCACGATTTCCACGCCTCACTTGGAGCGGTCACCTGGGTCGGCCTGAGTTACCTGCTCGTCCTCGTGGCGACAGTCGCCGCCATGGGCCGCCTGGCAGATATGGTCGGGCGCAAGCTCCTGTACACCTACGGCTTCGCCGTGTTCATCGTCGGCTCCGCCCTCTGCGGCCTCGCTCCTAGCCTGCCCGCGCTGGACGGCTTCCGTGTGCTTCAGGCCGTCGGCGCCGCCATGCTGCAGGCCAACAGCGTCGCGATCATCTTCCTGGCGGTGCCCCGTAGGTCGCTCGGACGTGCGATCGGCATCCAGGGCGCCGCGCAGGCCATCGGCCTCGCCCTCGGGCCGGCGGTCGGCGGTCTCCTCCTCGCCGCCGGCGGCTGGCGTCTTCTCTTTCTCATCAACGTGCCGTTCGGTCTCGTGGGGATGGCTGCAGGCCTGCTGCTCATCCCTCGCAGCCGCGACCTCGCAGGTCGCGCGCGCTTCGACTGGATCGGCCTCCTGCTCTTCGTGCCCGCGGTCGTCGCGCTGCTCGGCGCCGTGTCGCTGGGCAACGACGTCGGCTGGACCTCCGCCGCCCTGATGGGAGCCATAGTCGCCGGGAGCCTGCTCGCCGCCGGTTTCATCCTTCGCGAGCGCCGGACGTCGGCCCCCTTGCTCGACACGCGTCTGTTTCGCAGCGCGTCGTTCTCGGCCGGCGTGGCCAGCGGTCTTCTCTCGTATCTGGTCATGTTCGGGGTGCTGCTCGTGACCCCGTTCTTCCTTGAACGCGGACTCGGCGTGGGCTCGGGGCGCACGGGCCTGGAGCTGGCCGTCATGCCCGTCTTCTTCGGCCTGGTCGCACCGTTTGCCGGCCGTCTTGCCGACAGGCTCGGGGCGCGGCCGCTCACCTTGGCGGGCATGGTCATCGTAGCGGTCACGCTGAGCGTCCTCGCCGTGTCGCGGCCGGGCCAGGTCATGATCGTGGCCGGATTGGCACTCGTGGGCATCGGCCTTGGGCTCTTCACTCCGCCCAACAACGCCGCGATCATGTCGTCGGCTCCGAAGCGGGAATCAGGGACGGCCTCGGGCGTGCTCAACATGACTCGAGGCATGGGGACGGCCCTGGGGCTCGCGCTCACCGGGCTGGTCTACGGACTCGTCTCCTCACCGGGTCAGGGTCTGCGGGCCTCGATGGCGTTCCTCGCCGCGGTCTCGGTCGCCGCTGTGCTGGTGACGACGCTCCGCGGCGGCCAGACGGGCGCGAGAAGTGGCGCGCTCCGAGGCGCCGACGGCTGAACGCTCGCCGGCCTCCCCGGCTTAGCCCTCGAGCGTCCTGAGATAGTCCGAGACGGCCGCCAGCCCGCCCTCGAGCACGTCGCGGGCGCACGCGTAGCCGAGGCGGACGGCATGCTCTTCGCCGAAGGCGACGCCCGGCATGACGAAGGCGCCGTTGAGGTCGAACATGCTCTGGCAGAAGTCGACCGAGGGCACGTCGTAGTCGTAGCGGACGAGCGCGATGGTGCCGGCGCGCGGGAGCACGTAGCGCAGCCGCGGTTCGCTCCCGATCCAGTCGTCGACGATCGCGAGGTTGCCGCGCACGATCGCGAGGCTGCGCTCGAGCACCGCGTCGATGTGCTCGAGCGCCACAGCGGCGAGGGCGTCGTCGAGCACGCCGGCGCTGATCGTCGTGTAGTCGCGCACGTCGAGGCAGCGCTGGATCACCTCGGGCGGGCCGACCACCCAGCCGGTGCGTAGGCCGGCGAGCGAGTAGGTCTTGCTCATGCTGCCGCTGCTGACGCCCTTCTCGTACAGGTCGGCGACCGACGGGGCCGTCGTCCCCGGCTCGTGCTCCAGCTTGCGGTACACCTCGTCGCAGAATAGCCACGCGTCGCGCTCGCTGGCGACGGCGACGATCTCCCGCAGCAGCGACTCGTCAATGAGCGCGCCGGTGGGGTTGTTGGGGTTGTTGAGCACGATGAGCCGGGTGCGGTCGTCGGTCAGAGCGCGCAACGCCGCCACGTCCGGCAGGTAGCCGTCCTCTTCGCGAAGCCTCAGCGTGCGGACCTCGGCGCCCAGAGACTCCGGGACCGAGTAGAGCTGCTGGTAGGTGGGCTGCACGCTCACGACGGTCGAGCCCGGTTCGACGAGCGCGTACAGGGCGAGGAAGTTGGCGCCGATCGCGCCGTTGGCCGTGAGCACCTCGTCCGGGCCGATGCGCTCGCCGTACAGCGCCGCGATGGCGGCGCGCAGCCGCGGCGAGCCGACGATGTCCCCGTAGCCGAGCCAGGTCCCTTTGAGGCCACGGACGACGCCGTCTGCGTCGCCGCTCAGCTTCAGCAGCTCATCGAGGGTGAGCGAGTGCACGCAGGTCTCGGCGATGTTCCAGGTGGCCGTCGTCTCGTGGGCGTTCATCCACTGCTCGACGAAGAACGGTTCGATGCGCACGCGAGCCTCCGGTCCTCGGGTGCCGGCCGGCTCGCGCCGGCCGGAATCGTGCCCGCATCCTGCACCGGGCGGCGCGCGGCGGCAAGCGGCGGAGGGCAGGCGCGACGCACCTCACCCGGAGTGACGGGGACTCAGAGAACGCGCAGCCACAGGGCCGCGAGAAGGCCCCACGCCGTTACGGGGCGCGAGTAGGATGGACGGTAGCATGTCGCCACGGTTCATCACCCACGCGCAGGCGCGGCGGTTCTACGACCGCATGGGCCGCGCCCAGGACGCGCGGCCGGTCTCCGAACGCCGCGCGCTCGACGCGCTCGCGGCGCACGGCGACTTCGCGCACGCCGCGGCCTTGGTCGAGTTCGGCTGCGGAACGGGGCGCTTCGCCGCCCGGCTGCTGCGCGAGCAGCTCCCAGGCGACGCGACCTATCTCGGCCTCGACGTGAGTCCGCGGATGGTCGAGCTGGCGGGCGCGGCCGTGGCGCCGTGGGCCGCTCGCGCGCGAGTCGAGCTCACCGACGGCGCGATCCACCTGCCCGTCGCGGACGCGTCCTGCGACCGCGTCGTGAGCACCTACGTGCTCGACCTGCTCAGCCCGGCCGACGCGGCGGCGTTCGTCGGCGAGGCGCGCCGGGTGCTGCGGCCCGGGGGGCTGCTCGCTCTCGCGAGCCTCGCCCCGGGCCGCACGACGCCGGCGCGCCTCGTCACTGCTCTCTGGCAGGCGCTCTGGCGGCTGAACCCTGCCCTCCTCGGCGGCTGCCGCCCGCTCTCGCTCCGCAGCTTGCTCGATCCGCGGGAGTGGGAGGTGCGCGCCGGCTTCAGCGTCACGGACTGGTTCCTTAGCTCCGACGTCCTGGTCGCCGCACGCCGCTGAGCACGTGTAGGCTTGCGTCCGACTGAGGAGGGGGTGAGAGCGATGGACGCACGCGAGTTCCGCAAGCTCGGCCACGAGCTGATCGACTGGGTCGCCGACTACCGCGAGGGCATCGGCGACTACCCTGTGATGAGCCGGGTGCAGCCGGGCGAGGTTGCGGCCCAGCTGCCCGCAGACCCCCCGCAGCGGGGCGAGGGGCTCGGCGACATCGTCGCCGACCTGGAGCGCATCGTGATGCCCGGCATCACCCACTGGAACCACCCCGGCTTCTTCGCCTACTTCCCCAGCAACAGCGACCTCTCGTCCGTGCTCGCCGACCTCGTCTGCTCCGGCCTCGGGTCCAACGGCATGAGCTGGCAGTCGAGCCCCGCCGCGACGGAGGTCGAGGACGTCGTCATGGAGTGGCTGCGCGCGATGGTCGGCCTTCCGGCGACCTTCACCGGGGTGATCGAGGACACGGCCAGCACCTCGACCTTCACCGCCCTGCTCTGCGCCCGGGAGCGCACCTCCTCCTTCTCGCAGAACCGCGGCGGCCTGCAGGCCGAGGAGGCGCCGCTCGTCGTCTACGCGAGCGACCAGGCGCACAGCTCGGTGCCCAAGGCGGCGCTCCTCGCCGGCTTCGGCGCCGAGCACCTGCGCCACATCGGCACCGACGACGAGCACGCGCTGCGCCTCGACCTGCTCGAGGAGGCGATCGCGGCCGACCTCGCCGCCGGCCGCCGCCCCTGCGCCGTGGTCGCCGCGGTCGGTACGACCGCGACCACGGCCCTCGACCCGGTGGCCGGCATCGCGGACCTCTGCGAGCGGCACGGCCTCTGGCTGCACGTCGACGCGGCGCTCGCCGGCAGCGCGATGATCTGCCCCGAGTACCGCTGGATGTGGGAGGGCGTGGAGCGCGCCGACTCCGTCGTCTTCAACCCGCACAAGTGGATGGGCACCGGGTTCGACCTCTCCGCCTACTACATCCGCGACCCCGATCATCTGGTGCGCGTGATGAGCACCAACCCGAGTTACCTGCGCACGGCCCAGGACGGCCTCGTGCGTAACCTGCGCGACTGGGGCATCCCGCTGGGCCGCCGCTTCCGCGCGCTCAAGCTGTGGTTCCTGCTCCGCGAGGCAGGCGTCGAGGGCCTGCAGGCGCGCATCCGCCGCGACATCGCCAACGCCGCGTGGCTGGCCGCACAGGTGGACGCGGCGCCGGAGTGGGAACGCCTGGCCCCGGCGCCGCTCCAGACCGTCTGCCTGCGGCACGTCCCCCCGGCGCTCGCCGGGGACGAGGACGCGCTCGCCGCGCACAACGCCGCCATCGTCGAGCGCATCAACGCCGCCGGCGCGTACTACTTCGGCACGTCGCTGCTCAAGGACATGCTCATCATGCGTGTCTCCGTCGGCGCCCAGCCCACCGAGCGCGAACACGTCGAGGGCATCTGGGCGGCATTGCAGAAGGCCGCCGCCCTCTGACCCAGGTGCGATCCTCGTGCGGTGGCGCCGGGAGGCCCGGAGCGGCTACCCTCGGGGCGGAGGGATTCACGCCCTCGGCGCGAAGCCCCCGGATACAGGCCGGCGCGGAGCGCCGGCCTGTCCAGCGGTCAAGGAGTGCCCCGTCGGGCCGATACCCGAAGAGAGTGCACGCGAGCAATGACATGGCCGGAGACAGGTCCATTCCCCCCACAGACAGGCGCACGATGACGGCGCGCCGCGCCCTCGCGGCGGGCGCGGCCCTCGTCGCCGTGGTCTTTGCGACGCTCGTCCTCGCGGCCGCCGCAGCGGCTCCGCCGGCGGCGGCGGCGCCGTCGCTGTACGACCTGCAGCGCGAGGCCAAGCGGACGCGCGCGGAGATGGAGGGCCTGCAGGCGGAGCTGCAGACCGTCGGCCAGCGCCTGGCCGACGCTCAGGTGAAGCTCGACGAGGTCAACCAGCGCCTGCAGCTCTCACGCCGCGAGCTCGCCCGCTCCGAGGACTCCCTGGACCTGCAGCGCGAGATCCTCGCGGAACGGGCGGCGACGATGTACAAGACCGGCGACCTCAACTGGTTCGACATCATCTCCAGCATCCAGAGCCTCGCCGACATCGACACGCTGCAGTCGCTGCTGCGCGCCATCGCCGACCAGGACCGGCGCGCCGAGAACGAAGCCCAGCGCCTGGCCCGCGAGGCGCGTCGCCTCGAACGCCGCGTGGAGAGTGAGCACGGGGAGGCCATCGCCGCCGAGCGGGAGGTCCAGAACCAGAAGATCGAGCTCGACCAGAAGCTGGCCGAGCGCACGGCGATCCTCCAGGACGTCACCCAGCGCATCAAGAAGATACTCGCCAGCGGCGGCCTTGGCGCGGCGCTCAGGATGGCCCGGAACGGACAGTTCACCCAGTTCACCTGGGCACAGGCACTGCTCGTCGCCATGCGCCTCCCCGTGACCGCCGACAACGTCGCCGCCGTCACCGCCTGGGAGATGGCCGAGGGCGGCCACTGGTACAACACCGCCTACTACAACCCGCTCAACACGACGCAGAGCATGCCGGGCGCGACCGTGTTCAACTCCGTGGGCGTCAAGGCGTACACGAGCTGGAGGCAGGGCCTCGAGGCGACCGTGAAGACGCTGAAGAACGGCTACTACGGCGCCATCATCGAGGCGCTGCGCCGCGGCAACGACGCGTCGGCCGTGGCCGCGGCCGTCGGCGCCTCGCCCTGGGGCACGGGCGACTTCAGCCACCTGCTCTAGGAGCCGGGAGGGGCGCCCGGGGGTGACGCGGCCGCGGGCGCCGGGTATCAATGGAACATGCTCCACCGGCGCAGACCGAGACCACCCGAGTACGACCCGCTCGTGACCGACCGTGACGGGCGCGTGGTCGGCGTACGCACGCCGCCGCCAGACCCGCCTGAGGAGAACGCCGCGAGCCGGCACTGGCGGCGTCGGCGAGCGCTGGCGTCGACCGGCGAGCTCCGCGGGCAGGCCGCGCTGCGCAACCAGTTCACCTGGTTCCACGTCGACCCACCGCGACGGTGACGGCGGTGGGCTCCTGGATCCTCCTCGCGATCGTGATCGCGGTGGCGCTGCTGCTGGGGCTGCCGCCACTGCTGCGCCGGCGACGGGACCGCCACCGGCGCGACGTCATCCGGCAGCTGGAGCAGCAGCGCAGCTCGCGCGTCATCACGCTGATCCACCGCCAGGAGACGGTGAGCATCCTGGGCCTGCCGTTCGGCCGTTACATCGACATCGACGACTCCGAGCAGCTGCTCCGCGCCATCCGCCTCACCCCGGCGGAGATGCCCATCGACCTCGTCGTGCACACGCCGGGCGGGCTGGTGCTCGCCAGCGACCAGATCGCCTATGCGCTCAAGCGGCACGCCGGCAGGGTCACGGTCATCGTGCCGCACTACGCGATGTCCGGCGGCACGCTCGTGGCCCTGGCCGCCGACCAGATCCTCATGGACCCCGACGCGGTGCTCGGCCCTGTCGACCCGCAGCTCGGCAGCCTGCCGCGCGGGTCGTGGCCGGCGGCGTCGATCCTCAAGGCCTTGGAGCAGGACAACCCCAACCGCGACGACGAGACGCTGATCCTCGGCGACGTCGCGCGCAAGGCGATCGACCAGGTGCGCGAGACGGTGCGCGAGCTGCTCTCGGGCCGCGTGGACGACGCCGAGGCGGAGCGCCTCGCGGCCCTGCTCAGCGAAGGGCGCTGGACCCACGACTACCCGATCCGCCTGGACGAGGCGCGGGCGCTCGGGCTGCCCGTCTCCGACGCCGTGCCCGAGCTCGTCTACGACCTCATGACGCTATACCCGCGGCGCAGCCAGCGGCGGCCGTCGGTGGAGTTCATCCCCACGCCGTACCGCACGCGCGGGCGCAGCGGGGAAGACGGACGATGACGGACGACGCAGGGCAGCGCTATCTCAGGGAGACGCGGCACAGCCGCGCGCACCTCGTGGGCGGGCGCATGGACTGGTCCCACCAGCCCAGCTGGTTCACGACCTACCCGGACGCGCCGCGCGTGCCGCTTCCCGACCTCGCGCTCGACGACAGCGGCCTCTTCGACGCCCTCGCCCGGCGGCGGAGCCTGCGCGCGTACGCGCCGCCGCCGCTCGCGCTCGGCGAGCTCGCGGCGTTGCTGTGGGCGGCCGCCGGCGTCACGGCGCGGCAGGAGGGCTTCGCCTTCCGCACCGCGCCGTCGGCCGGCGGCCTCTACCCCATCGAGCACTACGTGGTCGCGAACAGCGTCGACGGGCTCGAGCCCGGCCTGTACCACTACGACGTCCTCGGCCGCGCGCTCGAACGGCTGCACGCAGGAGACCTGCGGCTGCCCGTCGCCCACGCCGCGCTCGACCAGCACATCGCCGCCGACGCCCAGGCCGTCTTCGTGTGGACGGCGGTGCTCGAGCGTTCGCGCTGGAAGTACGGCGAGCGCTTCGTGCGCTACGTGCTGCTCGACGCCGGCCACATCGCCGGGAACGTCGCCCTGGCGGCGACCGCTCTCGGCCTGGGCAGCTGCCAGATCGCCGCCTTCTTCGACGAGGAGGCGGCCGGCCTGCTCGGCGTCGACCCCGACCTCGAGCCGGTCGTCTACATGAGCACCGTGGGGCGCCCGCTGGTCGAGTGACGGGGCCGCGTCCGGCCGGGGAGTGAGCTCACCAGTGGTGCCACGACGGTACCGGCGACGGTCGCGCAGGCGCCTGCCTCAGCCAGAGGCCAGCGTCAGTCGCGAGGCGTCGGCGGGTCCTCGCCCGGGGAGCCCGCACCGCCGACGCGCTCCGCGAGCCAGGCCGCGACGTCGTCGAAGACCCGGTCGCGGCCCGTCTCGTTGAAGAGCTCGTGGTAGAAGTCCTCGTAGGGCACGAGCTTCTTATCAGCCGACCCGGCTGTGGCGAAGAAGGCCTCCGCGAACGCCGGATCGGCGACCGCGTCCTCCTTGCCGTACAGCAGCAGCAGCGGCAGCGTGACGCGCGGTGCGGCGGTGAGCGCCGCATCCTGGGCGCTCAGGGTCTCGGCCGCCCAGCGCGCCGGCGCCACGTGGTGCACGAGCGGATCGGTGACATAGGCCTCGACCACCGCCCGATCGTGCGAGAGGTCCTTCGCGAGCACGGTATTGCCGATGTCGCGGCCCGGCCAGACGGCGGAGAGCGCCTTGGCACCGAGCAGCTTGACCGGCTCCGGCTGCACGGTCAGGGCGAAGAACGGCGAGGAAAGGATGAGCGCCATGAAGTCGCAGTGGCGCTCCTCCGCGAAGCGCGCGCAGATGAGCCCGCCGAGGCTGTGCCCGAGCAGCACCACGGGCGTGCCGGGCTGGCGGCGGCGCACCTCGTCCAGAAAGAGCGCGGTGTCATCGAGGTAGTCGTCGAACCGCTTGATCTGGCCGCGCGTGCCGGTCGATAGGCCGTGCCCGCGCAGGTCGTAGGCGTAGACAGCATAGCCGCGCGCGGCCATGTCCTCCCCGAACCAGGTGTGGCGGCCGCCGTGGTCGCCGTACCCATGGACGAGGGCGATCACGGCCGCCGGCTCCACGAACTGCTCGAGATCCGGGCCGGCCGGCAGCCAGGCCTGCAGGTGCAGGAGCACGCCGGCGGCCCCCTGAAACTGGGCCGACGTGTGACGGGGGGTAGAGGCAGCCGCGCTCATGTCGTCACTTCGTGAGCGCGGCCCGGATCGAAGCGGAGATGGCGGTCAAGCCGCCCTCCAGCTCCTCGGGCAGCGGCCACGCGTAGCCGATGCGCATGTGGCGCCTGTCCTGTTCGAACCAGTGCCCGGGCCCGATGCGGTCGTAGCCGAACTGCTCGGGAGACTCCTCCTCGATCGGCATGCGGCGGTACTTCAAGGCGGTGACCTCCTGGCGGCTCACGGACTGCCCGGCAACCCTACATCCGACCGGGGCGAACGCGCACCGGCCGCACCGTGCTAGAGTCTCAGCTCACGCCCGGGAGGAAGTCCATGGCCGTCCGCCGCCGCATCGTCCGCTACCCGATCTACAGGCGCAACTTCACGACCAGCGCCGCCGTCCTCTCGACGCTCATCAAAGTCTGCCAGACGCGCGGCATGAAGCCGATGCTCTTCGAGCTGTCGCGCAACACGGCGATCATCGGCAGCTCCCAGAGCGCGCCGACGGCCGGTATCCTTCCCATCCGCGTCCGCCGCAGCCGCGGCGACGGACTCAAGGGACTGCCGCCGTGTCGACCCTGACGCTCCTCGGGATCGCGATCGGCCTCGCCATGGACGCCTTCGCCGTGGCCATCGGCGCCGGCCTCCAGCTCTGCAGCGTCACCAAACGCCAGACCTTCCGCATGGCCTGGCACTTCGGCCTGTTCCAGGCGTTCATGCCCATCATCGGCTGGCTGGCGGGCCTGACGCTGGTCGACTACATCGCCCCGGTCGATCACTGGATCGCCTTCGGCCTGCTTGCGATCATCGGCGGCAAGATGATCTACGAGGCGCTCAAGCATCAGGAAGAAGACGTGGACCGGTGCGACCCGACCAAGGGCTGGAGACTCGTCATGCTCTCCGTCGCCACGAGCATCGACGCGCTGGCCGTGGGCCTCTCCCTGGCCGTGCTCGGCGTCGACATCTGGTACCCCGCGCTGGTGATCGGCGTCGTCGCCGGCGTCCTGACCGTGGTCGGCCTCGAGCTCGGTTGCCGCTTCGGCTCGCTGCTCGGCCGCCGCATGGAGGTCGTCGGCGGCCTCATCCTCATCGGGATCGGCGTCAAGATCCTCGTCGAGCACCTCTGGGGCTAGGCTGACCGGAGTGGGTTTCTCGAGACGTCGGCCGGCGACGTCGCGTCAGACGCGGCAGCTGAAGTGCGCGTGCTTCTCGAAGTACTTCTGGTGGTACTCCTCGGCACGCCACCACTCGGGCGCGGCGGCGATCTGCGTCACGATCGGCCGCTTGAAGACGCGGCTCTCCGTGAGCTGTTCGACGGCCGCGCGCGCCGACTGCTCCTGCTCGGGCGTGTGGAAGAAGACGGCCGAGCGGTACTGGTCGCCGACGTCCGGCCCCTGGCGGTCGAGTTGCGTCGGGTCGTGCATGCCGAAGAAGGCCGCGAGGAGCTCCTCGTAGCTGACCAGTCCGGGATCGTACTCGAGGCGCACGGCTTCGGCGTGACCGGTCGTGTGCGAGCAGACCTGCTCGTAGCTGGGGTGCGGCGTGGTGCCGCCCGTGTAGCCGACCTCGGTGCTGGTGACGCCCGGCAGCCCGGCGAAGCGCTGCTCGACGCCCCAGAAGCAGCCGGCGGCAAAGGTGGCGGTGGCCATGGGTCCGTCCTGTCGTCGCGGGTGGCGCGCGCCGCTCCCGGCGGCGCGCCCTGCAAGACGACTGTTCCCCGCGCGCGCCGGAGGCACGCCCGGCGCCGGAGAGACTACGTGAGCGGCGTCTTCTCCGCCGCGCCGACCCGGGTCGCCGACCGCGGGCGGCTCAGATCCTTGAGGTGGCGACGCTGGGCGCGGTTCTTGGCGGCAGTCCACCAGGTGCGCGAGTAGTACCAGAGCCAGCCGTACTCGAGCATGCGGTCCCAGCTCGCCTGGTCGCGATGCCAGAACCAGTGGTGGAACTTCGCGACCGGACGCCAGGTGGCGTAGAACTTCTTGTTGGCGCGGATCGTCTCCTGCAGCAGGTGGAGCGGCGTCATCTGGCGCGGGCGGAAGACGACGTGCTGGGCGTCGTAGAACGACCAGTCGCGCTCGATGATGCGACCCTCGGCCTCGAGCTCGGCGAACTGCTGCGTGCCGGGCAGGGGCGTGAGGATGTTGAGCATCACCGTGTCGATCTTGTTCTTCAGCGCGAAGCGCAGGGTGTCGCGAAGCGTTCGCTCGGTATCGTGGTCGGCGCCGAGCACGAACATGCCGTGGCTGCGGATGCCGTAGTCGTGGAGCACCTTGATGGCGTGCTCGATGTCGCCGACGGTCTGCGACTTCTCGAAGCTGTCGAGCGTGTCCTGGTTCACGGACTCGAGGCCGAGGGCGACGAACTCCGCTCCCGAGGCCCGCATGAGCTCGAGCAGCTCGGGATCGCGCACGACGTCGGTGCGCACCTGAGCGCCCCAGGGCACGGTGATGCCTTCGTCGATCATCAGCTGGAGGAGCCGCTTGAGGCGCTTCCTGTTGGCGGCCATGTTGTCGTCGTAGAAGAAGATCCTCTCGGGCTGCTTCTCCTTGATCTCGGCGACGACGCTCTCGGCGCTGCGGAAGCGGTACTTCTTGCCGAACATCGCGGTCACCGAGCAGAAGGTGCAGTCGAAGGGGCAGCCCCAGCTGGTCATGATCGGCGTGTTGGTGATGCGCTCGTGCCCGTCGATGAGCGTGATGTCGGGGAAGGGGAGCAGGTCGAGATCGGGGCAGGCCTCGTGCTGCGGGGCATCCACTCTCCTGCCGTCCTCGCCGAAGTACGAGATGCCGTCGATCGAGCCGAGCTCGCGGTCGCCGGCCAGCACCTCGGCGAGCTCGACCATGATCACCTCGCCACCCTCGCCGCGCGCCACGTAGTCCGCGTGCTGCAGCGCCTCGTCCACCATGAAGGTCACGTGTGACCCGCCGATGATGACCGGGATGCCTCGCCGGCGCAGCTCGTCGGCGATGCGGTACGCCTCGGGGATGGTCGAGGTGGTGCTCGAGATACCGACGAGGTCCGAGCTGAACACGTCGGCCCAGTCGACCGGCGCGAGCTGCGGGTTGAAGATGCGCACGTCGTGACCCGCCTCGACGAGCGCCGCCCCGATCATCGGCAGCCCAAGGCGGACGAAGTACGATTTCGACCAGAGGTGACGGCTCGGGGAGATGGGTTCTATCAGGCGGATCTTCATGCTGGGGGCGTCCTCACACGGGGGGGTGGCATACGTCAGGGTACGTTCAAGTCTGGACCATTACGGCAAAACGGCGCAACCGCTCCAGTATACCGGACTTAAACAGTCCTGTCTCTCGCAGCCGCGCTCGCCGTACTCAGGCTCCCGTCTGCTAGCCTACGCAGGTGGACTTCGACTTCGACGCACCTATCGAACGCCGCGGCACGGCGAGCTTCAAGTGGGACCTCTATCCCGGCGACGCGCTGCCGCTCTGGGTCGCCGACATGGACTTCGCCTCGCCGCCGCAGGTGGTCGAGGCGCTCGAGGCCCGCGCCGCGCACGGCGTCTTCGGCTACTCGCTGGTCCCCGACCCCTGATCGAGGCGATCGTCGCCCACCTCGAGCGGCGCTACGGCTGGCGCATCGACGGCGAATGGATCGTGTGGCTGCCCAGCGTCGTACCGGGGCTGAACCTCGCCTGCGACGCCTTCGCCGCGCCCGGCGAGGCCGTGCTCACCGTCACGCCGGTCTACCCGCCGTTCCTGGAGGCGCCCGGCGGGCGCGGCCGGCGGCTGGTCACCGTGCCGGCCGAGCTCAGAGACGGGCGCTGGGAGCTGCCGCTGGAGGGCCTCGAGGCGGCGGTGACCCGCGACGCGCGCGTGCTGCTCCTGTGCCACCCGCACAACCCGCTCGGGCGCGTGTGGCGACGCGAGGAGATCGAGACCGTCGCGGACTTCTGTCGCGGGCACGACCTCGTGCTCGTGAGCGACGAGATCCACTGCGACCTGATCCTCGACGACCTCGCGCACGTGCCGGCCGCGCTCGCCTGCCCCCGTGACGCCGGCCGCATCGTGACGCTGATGTCGCCGAGCAAGACCTTCAACCTGCCGGGCCTCAACTTCGCCTTCGCGATCGTCGAGGACGAGGAGCTGCGGCGGCGGTTCGTCAAGCCGGGCGAGGGGCTGCTCCCCTTCCCCGGCTGCTTCGCCGTCACGGCCGCCGAGGCGGCCTACCGCGAGGGCGGCGCCTGGCACGCCGGCCTGCTCGACTACCTGCGCGGCAACCGCGACGCGCTCGAGGCCTTCGTCGCAGCGGAGCTTCCGCGCGTCGGCATGACGCACGTCGAGGCCACCTATCTCGCCTGGCTCGACGTGCGCGCCCTGGGCCTCGACGACCCGTCGGCGGCATGCCGGGCCGCCGGGGTGGCGCTCTCGGCCGGGGCCGCCTTCGGCGACCCGGCCTACCTGCGCCTCAACTTCGGCTGCCGCCGCGAGACCCTGGACGAGGCGCTCCGCCGCCTCGCCACGGCCCTCGCCTGACGGCCCTTCCGCGGCCGGCTGGCCGCGTGGCCCGCGGGCGCCGTCCGTGCCGCGGCCCGGCGGAGCCGGATGCTACACTGCCGCATGATGAGCAGCCCCAGCAGCAGTGCCCGGCCGCCCCGCCGGCGCATCCGCCGCGCGCACACGGCGCGCGTGTACCGGCGCCGGCGCATCGTCGCCCTCATCGTCGTCATCGTTCTCTTTGGCGTTCTGGCCGGCCTGTTGTGGGCGGCCTTCGCCGGCTGCGGCGGCGACTCGCAGGACGGCTCGGCGAGCGGTCCCGGCAAGACCTCGGGCTCCGCCGACGCCAAGCTGGCGCCCTCGCCGAGCGCCACCGCCTGGACCGGGCCGCCGTCCTCCTCGCTCGACCTCAAGCTGCGCAAGACGATCGTGAGCGCCGACATCTCGCCCAAGTCGGTGGTGAGCACCGGCACCGGCTACGTCTTCGCCCAGAACATGATGTACCAGCACACGATGACGGTGTACGACGCCGCGACCCTGAAGCTGGTCGAGACGATCCCGGACGAGATCGACGCCGGTAGGTTCCACATCCGCGGGCACGGCGGCACCGTCCAGGGGGCGCCCGTCGAGGCCGCCGCCATGCCAGACGGGCGCTTCATGTACGTCTCGCAGTACTCGATGTTCGGAGACGGCTACGCGGAGGGCCAGGACGTCTGCTCGCCGGGCGACGGCACCGACAAGAGCTACGTCTACCGCGTACCGCTCGACACCCTCGTGGTGGACAAGGTGATCCCGGTCGGCGCCGTCCCCAAGTGCCTCGCCGTGGCGCCCGACCAGAAGTACCTGCTGGTGAGCAACTGGTGCTCGTACAGCCTGAGCGTGGTCGACATCCGAACCAGCAAGCAGATCAGGGCCGTCTCCCTGGGCCCGTACCCGCGCGGCATCGCCGTATCGCCGGACTCGACGACCGCCTACGTGGCGGTGATGGGAAGCTCGGACATCGCCGTCGTCGACCTCGGGGACTTCTCGCTCTCGTGGATCCGCGGCGTCGGCAGCGGCCCGCGGCATCTCTGCATGGCCCCCAACGGCAAGTACCTTTACGCGACGCTCAACAACGAGGGCAGCGTCGCGAAGATCGATCCCCAGAAGCGCGAGGTCGTGGACAAGGTAGCAACAGGGGCGCAGCCGCGCAGCATGGCGATCGCGCCCGACGGCAAGTCGCTGTTCGTGGTCAACTACGACTCGAGCACGATGAGCATGGTCCGCACCAGCGATATGAAGGTGCTCGACACGCTGAACACCAACGCCCGGCCCATCGGGATCACCTACGACGCGCCGACCAGGAGTGTGTGGCTCTGCTGCTACACGGGCAGCATCATGGTCTTCAAGCAGGTCTGAGCTCGGGTCAGCGCTGGGATCTGAGCTCGCGCACGCCCTCCGCGCCGCCCACCAGCGCGACGTCCGCCCGGCGAAAGGCGAAGATCCCGCACGCGACGACGCCGGGGATCGCCTCGAGCTCGGCCTCGAGCCGTTCCGGGTCGCTCAGGTCGAGGCCGGTCACGTCGAGCACCGCGGCGCCGTCGTCGGTGAGGTAGCCGGGGCGGGCGGCGGGGCTGCCGCCCAGTGCGCGCACGCGCCCGGCCACGAGCGCCGTCGCCATCGGCAGCACGGCGAGGGGCACCGGGGCCGGGTCGCCGGCCGGGACGTCGGACCTGCCGCCGGCCGGGCCGCCGCCCAGGCGCGCCACCAGCTTGGTCTCGTCGACGATGCAGACGAAGAGCGCGGCGGCGCTCGCCACCACCTTCTCGCGGGCGAGCGCCCCCCCGGCGCCCTTTATCAGGCGCAGCTCCGGGTCGACCGCGTCGGCGCCGTCGACGTAGAGGGGCAGCGACGGGGCGCGCTCCAGACCGGCGACCGCGATGCCGGCTGCGCGCAAAGACGCCGCCGAGGCTTCCGAGCTCGCGACGGCGGTCGTCACCAGGCCGGGGCGCGCCGCCAGCGCCTCGATGAAGGCGGCGGCCGTGGTCCCCGTCCCGACGCCGATGGTCATGCCCGGCGTCACGTAGCCGATCGCCGCCTCGGCGGCGGCACGCTTCTGCTCGTCGCGGGTCATAGACTACAGATGCCCGAGGACTCCCAGGCCCTCACCTCAGGAGGAGCGATGAATCCGGTCAACGTGTTCACCGTCAAGACCGAGACCGATCCGGAGGACCCGCCGGGGTACGTGGCGCCGCGCGCCAGGCTGGGACCGATGATCGGCGCCGCCATGCTCGGCGGGAGCGTCTACGTGCTTGCGCCGGGCGAGTCCGTGTGCCCGTATCACTTCGAGTTCGGCTCAGAGGAGTGGCTCCTGGTGCTCGCGGGGCGGCCGACGCTGCGCCGGGCCGCCGAGGGCGGCGAGCTCGAGGAGGCGCTGGAGCCGGGCGACACCGTCTGCTTCCCGCCCGGCCCTGCCGGCGCGCACAAGGTGACCAACGGCAGTGACGAGGCGGTCCGCATCCTCATGCTCTCCACCATGCCGGAGGTCGACATCAGCTACTACCCCGACAGCGAGAAGTACGGGGTGTGGCCCGGCGACGGCCACCCCGGCTTCCTCGTCCGCCGAGAGAACGAGGTCGACTACTACGACGGCGAGCGGTGAGGGGAGGATCGCGCCGGTGAGCATGCACGAGCCCACGGAACGGGACGCGGCGGCGGGACGCGAGCTGATGGAGTGGGCGCTCGCTCGCCTCGGCGACCGCAGGGGCATCCTCCCGCCCGCGGCGGCCACCGGCCCGCTGCCGTCACTCGCCGCCGAGGGGATCGGCACCGAGGCGGCCTGGCACGTCCTGCGCGACGCCGTCATCCCGACGGCGATCCCTCCGGACCACCCGCGCTACTTCGCCTTCGTGCCGGGCACGCCGACGGTCGCCGCGGCGCTCGGCGACATGGCGCTGTCCGCGGCGATGATCTACGGCGGCAGCCGCCTCGAGGCCGGCGCGGCCGTCGAGGCGGAGGACGCCGTGCTGCGCTGGCTGGCGGACGCCGCCGGCTTCCCCGCCGGCGCCGGCGGCACCTTCGTGAGCGGCGGCTCGATCGCCAATCTGAGTGCCCTGGTGGCGGCGCGCGGCGGGGCGCCGAGCCGGCGCTTCATCGTCGCCGGCGCCTCGGCGCACTCGTCGATGGCCGCCGCCGCCCACATCATGGGCTGCGACCTGATCACGGCGCCCGCCGCCGACGAGCACGGGCGCCTCACCGGTGCCGTCCTGGAGGCGGCGCTCGCCGGCCTGGACCCCGACGGCGTCGTCGCCGTCGTCGCCACCGCCGGGGCGACGAACACCGGCGCCTTCGACGACCTCGAGGGCGTCGCCGGCGTGTGTGCCGCGCACGGCCTCTGGCTCCACGTGGACGGCGCCTACGGCGGCGGCGCGCTTCTCTCGCCCCGTACCCGGCCCCTGCTGGACGGCATCGAGCGCGCCGACTCGTTCATCGTCGACCCGCACAAGATGCTCTACACGCCGTTCGACTGCGCCGCGCTGGTCTACCGCGACTGCAGCGCAGCGCGGCGCGCCCTCACCCAGACGGCCGACTACCTCGACCCCATCGGAGACGAGGTGACAGGTAATCCGTCGGACCTCGCCGTGCACCTGACGCGGCGGGTGCGCGGCCTGCCCCTGTGGGCGTCGGTCCTCGCCTACGGCACCGACGCCTACGCCGCCGCCGTCGACCACTGCGTCGAGATGACGGGGTACGCCGCCGGCCTGGTCGAAGCGGCGGAGGCGCTCGAGCTCGTGATCGAGCCGGCGTTCACGGTGCTCCTGGTGCGCCGGCTCGGCTGGTCCGCCGACGAGTACGCCGCGTGGTGCGCCGACGCCCTCCGACGGGGCGTGGCCATGGTCATGCCGACCAAGCACCGCGGCGAGACCGTCCTGCGCCTCTGCTTCGTCAACCCCCTGACGACACGCGAGGACGTCGAGCTGGTGCTCGCGGACCTCGGCTGACCGCCGCGATGCTGGCGGCGCTCCTCTCCCTCGCGGCCAGCTTCTCGTGGGGGACGTCCAACTACCTCGCCGGCGTCGAGAGTCGCCGCCGCTCGGTCTGGCACGTGACGGCGCTGAGCCAGATCGTGGGGGCGGCGGCGGCCGGCGTCGTGGTGGTCGTCGCCGGGCAGGCCCCTCCGAACGCGTGGGACGTCGGCGTGCTGGTCAGCGCCGGTGTCCTCGCGGCGGTCGGCCTCGTCGCCTTCTACCGGGCGCTGGCCATCGGCACCATGAGCGTCGTGTCCCCCATCATCGCCGCGCGAGGTGCTGATCCCGGTCACTGCCGGGCTCCTGCAAGGCGAGCGCCCCGGCCTGCCCGCCTACGCCGGCATGAGCCTCACCGTCGGCGGAGTGATCCTCGTCTCGTGGGCGCGGCGCGGCAGAGGCGATCGCGTCCACCTGTCGGCCGTCCTGCTGGCCGTCCTCGCCGCGGCGTGCTGGGGGTTCCTGCTCCTCGCCTTCGGCATCAGCGGAGAGGACAGCCCGTACTGGGCCGTGTTCGACGCGCGGATCGCGTCCGCCGTCGTCCTGGTGCTGTACGTGCTCGCCACCGGGCGAGGCCTGCCTCTTGCGGGGCAGAACCTGCCCGCGCTCGCCCTCGTCGGCCTGCTGCTGACCGCCGCCAACATCCTCTTCACCCTGGCGGCGGGCCGCGGCGACCTGAGCATCGTCGCCATCCTCGGGTCGCTCTCGCCGGTGGTCGTGACCGCCTACGCCCAGGTGCTGCTGCGCGAGCGGCTGACGCCGCGGCAGTGGACTGGGTTCGCCGCCGTCTTCGCGGGAGTGGTGCTGCTCGCCGTGTGAGCGGAACCGGCGCGACGGCGACGCCGAGCGTCAGGGTCCACCGATCCCACCTCGAAACCCGCCGTCGTCCATGATGCGCACTTCGTCGGGCAGCACAAGACCGTCGGTGTCGAGGATCTGGTCGACATTGGCACTGGCGCCGGTCGCCCGGCCGATGCGTCCGCCGAGGTACCAGACGAGGCTGAACAGCAGCCAGACGACGACGCTGACGGCAACGAACGTCGCCGGGTAGACGAGGAGGATGGGTACGTCGATGGCCATACTTCAGTTGTTCCCGACCGCGGCGGACGTCAGCCCTTGCCGGGTCCGGCGCTCCGTTCCCGCGTCAGCCGTTCCCGCCGGCGCCCGGGTGCTGGTTGGTGTACTTCACCCGGTCTTCCGGCGACATGTCCGCATCGCCGACGTCGAGGAAGTGCGCCGCGTGGCGACCGGCACGCGTACCGCCGAAGACATGAGTCAGCACCCACCAAGCCGCGCCGATGAGCACCACGCCCACGAGAACGAGGAGCGGGATTAGTCCGGTGGCGAAGTCGATCCCGACCATGAACGGAGTATACACCGGTCGTCCGCGTCGGGAGGTGGGAGGCCGAGGGCTCGCCGCGGCGCTCGTCAGGGCCTTCGCGGGTCGCGGCGTCAGGCCTCGAGCGCCCCGCGTTTCTCGAACTTCTTGCGCTGCTCGGTGCTCAGGATGTGCTTGCGCACGCGCACGGTCTTCGGCGTCACCTCGACGAGCTCGTCGTCGGCGATCCACTCGAGCGCGCTCTCCAGGGTGATCGGGCGAGGCACCTTGAGGCCGGCGTCGATCTCCTTGGTGGACGAGCGGTAGTTGCCGAGCTGCTTGCGCTTGGTGGGGTTGCAGAGCATGTCGTCGCTGCGCGAGTTCTCGCCGACGATCATGCCCTCGTAGACCGGGGTCATGTTGCCGACGAACAGCGTCGCGCGCTGCTGGAGGTTCTCGAGCGAGTAGCCGGCGGCCTCGCCGCCGGTCTGGCTGACGAGCGAGCCGCGCTCGCGGCCGGGGAGCTCGCCCCGCCACGGGCCGTAGCCCGTGAAGCGCGAGCTCATCACGCCGAGGCCGCGCGTCTCGGTGAGGAAGTCGTTGCGGTAGCCGATCAGGCCGCGGGTGGAGATGGTGAACTCGAGGCGCACGAGGCCGGTCCCGGTCGACTCGACGCCCACCAGCTCGCCCTTGCGCAGGCTGAGCTCCTGGATGACCGTGCCCTGGTACTCCTCGGGGACGTCGATGATCAGCTGCTCCATCGGCTCGAGGAGCTTGCCGTGGTTGTCCCGGTGGGTGATGACCTCGGGGCGGCTGACGCAGAGCTCGAGGCCCTCGCGGCGCATCTCCTCGATGAGGATGGCGAGGTGCAGCTCGCCGCGGCCGCTCACCTTGACGCCGTCGGGGCGGCCGAGGTCCTCGACGCGGAGTGCGACGTTGACGCGCAGCTCGCGCTCCAGCCGGTCCTTGATCTGGCGCAGCGTCGCCGCGCGGCCGTCCTGGCCGGCGAACGGGCCGTTGTTGACGAGGAAGAACATGCTGACCGTGGGCTCCTCGATCTCGAGCGGCGGGAGCGCCGCGGCGGACGCCTCCAGCTCGGGCGAGGCGAGCGTATCGCCGAGGGTGATGTCGTCGGGGCCCGCGAGCCAGACGATGTCGCCGGCGGAGGCCTCTTCGACTTCGCGGTTCTCGAGGCCGCGCGTGACCCAGAGGTGCGTCACGCGCGCGGCCTGCGCGCCGGTGAACTCCCAGCCGGCGTCCGGGTCGCCGATCTCGAGGTGGCGCGTGGTGATGCGCTGCACCTCGTCGCCGACCTTGAGGCCACCGGCGAGCACGCGCCCGCAGCCGATGCGGCCGATATAGTCGCTCCAGGCGAGGGTGCTGACCTGCATCAGGAACGGCGCGTTCTGATCGACCTGCGGCGCCGGCACCTCGGAGACGATCGTCTCGAAGAGGTCGTTCATGCTCGCGTCGGCCAGCTCCTTGAGCAGCGCCGGCGAGAGCGTCCCCCCGTCGGCCAGGTGCTCCTCACGCTCGCGCTCTTCCTTCTGGTACTCGTCGAGATCGCTGACGATCCAGCCCTCGAGGCCCGAGCCGTAGAGCACGGGGAAGTCGAGCTGCTCGTTGTTCGCCCCGAGCTCGACGAAGAGGTCGAAGGTCTTGTCCAGGGCGCCGGACGGGTCGGCGTTGGGCCGGTCGGCCTTGTTGACGATGACGATCGGCCGCAGCCCGAAGCTCAGAGCTCGCATGAGCACGTAGCGCGTCTGGGGCATCGGGCCCTCATTCGCGTCCACCAGGAGCAGCACCGAGTCCACCATGCTGAGCACCCGCTCGACCTCGCCACTGAAGTCGGCGTGGCCGGGGGTGTCGATGATGTTGATGAGGTAGTCCTTCCACTCCACCGTGCAGTGCTTGGAGCGGATGGTGATGCCGCGCTCGCGCTCGAGGTCGTTGCTGTCCATCACGCGCTCGTCGACGTGCGCGTTCTCGCGGAACACGTGCGCGGCGCGGAAGATGCTGTCGATCAGCGTCGTCTTGCCGTGGTCGATGTGGGCGATGATGGCGAGGTTGCGGATCGTGGACGCGGCGTGCACGGTCATATCTCTCTGTCGGGGTGGCTGCTGGCGGGGCGCGGCGGCTCGAAGGCTGCCGTCTGACGTCCGAACGCCCGGCGGGACTGCGCCGGCCGGGCGGTCTATCCAGTGTACACGCGCGAGGCCGCCGCGTCGCCCCGCGCCCTGCGACGGCCTCGGGGAGAGCCGCCGTCGACGTCGAGGAAGCGGTCGGCCCTCTCGTCGGGGCCGGTGACCTGCCCGGCCACCGCTTCCCGGCCGGCCACCCTCCGACCGCTCCCGGCCGGCTACAGGTAGAAGATGATCGCGACCGCCGCCGCGATCGCCGGCGGCGCGGCGGCCCAGAGGAAGGCGAAGCCGGCCGCGAGATCCTCGGCACGGGCCTCGGCGGCCATGTCCGCATCCGGCTCAAAGGCGCTCTCCTGCGCAGCGAGCTTCTCGGGATCGAGCGGCCCCGCCCAGCGTGCGGCGGAGACGCGCGCCCGGCCGGGTGGCCGCCGCTCGTCGGCGCCGGTCACCGAACCCCTGAACAGTACGAGCAGCAGGCCGGCGACCGCCCCGTTGGCGATTGCGAACCAGGTCCAGTCCCAACCGATCACGAGCAGTACGGCAGCCACGGCGGCCACCAGACCACAGCCCACCGCCATCGGCACCAGCGCTCTCATCATGGCTCCTCCTTCCGCCTTCCCGCATTGTAGTCTCCTCCGGGTCTCCCGCGGTCGCGCCCGGGCGCGGACCGGCCGCCTCCAACGCAGTCGACGCCACGCCGCAACTGAGTAGAATGAGGACAAGCCTCATGGCACGTGGCGTCTCTGACGTGCCGACGACGAGAGGACCCCGTGGACACCCGGATGAATGGGCGCGGGTATCCGGCACCGCCGGTGCGCATCGCCGTTCGAGGACCGTCTGCCGTCACAGGCGCGGTCCCCGGCGACTGCGCGCTCTTTGCCCTCCCTCCGCCGCCATCCCCCGACGGTCGCCGCCGCCAGGCAGCGCCGCCTCGTTCCCCGCACCCGTCAACCGAGGAGAGGCCATGGCCAAGGTACTGATGATCCATCCAGACAAGTGCACCGGCTGCCGGAACTGCGAGCTCGCCTGCTCCTTCGAGCACGAGAAGCAGTTCCGCCCGGGCGCATCGCGCGTGCAGGCCTACACCTGGGAGCGCGAGGGTATGTCGGTGCCGATGATGTGCCAGCAGTGCGACGACGCGGCGTGCGTCACCGTCTGTCCTACCGGGGCGATGCACTACAGCACCGCGATGGCGAACCTCGTCGACTGGGACGCGAACACCTGCATCCGCTGCAAGATGTGCACCATCGCCTGTCCCTTCGGCAACGCGCGCTACGACGCCTCCTCGAGCAGCATCTTCAAGTGCGACAACTGCCAGGGGGCGCCCGAGTGCGTGACCTTCTGCCCCAACGGAGCGCTCGAGTTCGTCGACGACGAGCAGCACGTGCGCTCGCGCAAGAAGGCCTACGCGGCCAAGTTCAAGGACGCCTTCCAGGAGGTGAGCTGAGATGTTCGGCTGGACCGGCACGATCCTCCGCGTCGACCTCACCAAGGGGAAGGTCTCACGAGAAGCCACTGATCCGAAGATCGCCCGCGACTTCCTGGGCGCCC
The DNA here is from genome assembly GCA_963717965.1 of uncultured Thermoleophilia bacterium. Classification (GTDB taxonomy): domain Bacteria; phylum Actinomycetota; class Thermoleophilia; order UBA2241; family UBA2241; genus CAIXSE01. The sequence continues at coordinate 59,609 of CAVQXS010000003.1, forward strand.
GCGGCCTCGGCGGCCACATCATCCGCTCCGAGGTCGACCCCAACGCCGACGCCCTCGGCCCCGACAACAAGCTCGTCTTCGCACCGGGGCCGCTGACCGGCACCTTCGCGCCGTCGGCCGGGCGCTTCGACGTCTGCACCAAGGGCCCGCTCAACGACACGCTCGCCGGCTCCAACTCGGGTGGCACGTTCGGCCCGGAGGTGAAGTACGCGGGCTACGACGCGATCGTGATCGAGGGCAAGGCGGCCAAGCCCGTCTACCTGTGGATCAAGGATGACCAGGTCGAGATCCGCGACGCGGCCGCGATCTGGGGCCACGACACCGCCGACACGACCGACCTCGTGCGCGCCGAGACCGACGAGGAGGCGAAGGTGTCCTGCATCGGTCCGGCCGGCGAGCACCTCTCGCTCATCGCCAACATCATGAACGAGATGCACCGGGCGGCCGGCCGCACCGGCGTCGGCGCGGTGATGGGCGCCAAGAACCTCAAGGCCGTCGCCGTGTCCGGCAGCGGCGCCGTCAAGGTCGCCGACCCCGAGGGCTTCAAGGCCGCGGTGATGAAGTCCCGTCAGATGATCCAGGCGCACCCCGTCGGCGGAGCCGGTCTCAAGGCCTACGGCACCGACGTGCTGATCAACATCCTCAACCAGACCGGCGCCCTGCCGACGCGTAACTTCCAGGACGGCTACTTCCCCACCGCCGACAAGATCGGCGGCGAGTCGCTGGCGGCGAAGCAGCTGATCCGCCCCAAGGGCTGCTTCAGCTGCATCATCAGCTGCGGCCGGGTGACGAAGGTCGACAACCCGGCCTACGCGGGTTCCGGCGAAGGCCCCGAGTACGAACCTGCCTGGGCGTTCGGCGCCGACTGCGGCGTCGACGACCTCGACGCCATCACGAAGGCGTCCTATCTGTGCAACGAATACGGGCTCGACGCGATCTCCATGGGCACGACCGTGGCCTGCGCGATGGAGCTCTTCGAGCGCGGCATCATCACCGCCAAGGACACGGACGGCGTGCAGCTCACCTTCGGCAACGCCGCCGCGATGGTCGAGATGGTGCGCAAAGCAGGCGAGGGCGAAGGCTTCGGCGCCAAGCTGGCGCAGGGCTCGTACCGTCTCGCGGAGAGCTACGGTCATCCGGAGTACTCGATGACCTGCAAGAAGCAGGAGATGCCCGCCTACGACCCGCGCGGCGTGCAGGGCATCGGCCTCAACTACGCGACCGGCAACCGCGGCGGCTGCCACGTGCGCGGGTACACCATCGCCATCGAGGTGCTGCAGAACGGCGCCGTCATGGACCCGCACGTCACCGAGGGCAAGGCCGGGCTGGACATCACCTTCCAGGACCTCACCGCGGCGCTGGACTCCAGCGGCGCCTGCCTGTTCGCGACCTTCGGCATCGGTGGCGCCGAGCTCGTCGAGATGCTCGCCGCCCTCACCGGCGTCGACTACACGCTCGACGAGTTCATGCTCATCGGCGCACGTATCTGGAACCAGGAGCGGCTGTGGAACCTCAAGGCCGGCTTCACCAAGGCGGACGACACGCTGCCGCAGCGTCTCCTCACTGACCCGATCAAGACCGGCCCGTCCAAGGGTGAGATCAGCCACCTCGACGAGATGCTGCCGGAGTACTACGCGCTCCGCGGCTGGGACGAGGCCGGGGTGCCCACCAAGGCGAAGCTCAAGGAACTGGCTCTGCACTGAGGGGGCCGCGCCGGGCGGCAGACGAGCTGCGCAGCAGCTCCGCAGGCCGCCCGGCGCCCCCGCAGTGGAGCACCTACGATGATCGTCAAGTACTTCGCGACCGTCCGGAGCTACACGGGCGAAAACGAACGACGCGTCGACGACCCGCCGGTCACGCTCGGGCCACTACTCGAGACGCTGGCGGCGCGCTACGGCGCGTCGTTCCGGCGCGCCGTGTTCACCGGCGACGAGCTCAGTCCCGAGATCATCATCCTGGTGAACGGGCGCAACGTCGTCTACTCGGGACGCCTGCAAGCACCGCTGGCCGCGGACGACGAGGTCTCGATCTTCCCCATGGTGGCCGGCGGATGACCCGCGGAGATGGGCAGGGAGGATGCGACCGTGAGTGAGAGCCAGGCCAACGAGACCAGCCGTGTGGCGACCGTCCTGGCTCGCTACGCGCGCCGCGACCCGGGCGACCTCGTCAACATCCTGCACGACCTGCAGGCCGAGTTCCGCTACCTCACCGAGGCGGCGTTGCGGGAGACGGCGTCCTACCTGAGGCTGCCGCGCGCGCAAGTGTACGGGGTGGCCAGCTTCTACCACGGCTTCCACACCGAGCCGCGCGGCGAGCACACCTGCACCGTGTGCGTGGGTACCGCCTGCCACGTGCGCGGCGCGCCGCGACTCCTCGAGCAGCTCGAGCGAGACACCGGGATCGCCGCGGGCGGGACGACGCCGGATTTGTCGCTGAACCTCGAAGAAGTCGGCTGCGTGGGCGCGTGCGCCATCGGCCCCCTCGTCATCATCGACGGCGACATCCACGGTCACATGACGGCCGACGACCTCTCCCGCAGGATCGGCAAGCTCCTCGAGAAGCGGGAGCAGCAATGACCGTGAGGCTCGCCGATCCGGAGGCACTCGCCCGCCGTCGAGAGGCCCTGCGCACCGCCGAGAGCCCTGCGCACGGTGTCATCGCCGTCTGCGTCGGCACGGGATGCCGGGCGAACGGGGCTATCGCCGTGTACGAGGCGCTGCGGGCCGAGGTGCAGGCGCGAGGCGCCGGCCGCCGGGTCGAGGCGAGGGCCACCGGCTGCCTGGGGTTCTGCCAGGGCGGCCCGATGCTCCTGCTGTTTCCCGAGGGCATCGTCTACCAGCACGTGGGAGTCAAGGACGTGCCCGAGATCGTCGAGAGGACGGCGCTCGGCAGCGAGATCATCGAACGGCTGCTCTACGTGGACCCGAGACGGAGCTGCAGTGCCGCAGGGAGGAGGAGATTCCCTTCTACCGCCATCAGCAGCGCGTGCTGCTGCGGGACAACGGCCTCCTCGACCCGACCTCCATCGACGCCTACATCGCGCTCGGCGGCTACTCGGCCCTGAGCAAGGCCCTCGACATGGGGCCCGAGGCGGTGCTCGAGGAGGTCAAACGCTCCGGCCTGCGCGGGCGTGGCGGCGCCGGCTTCCCCACGGGCCGCAAGTGGGAGGCGTGCCGCAACGCCGAAGGAGAACTCAAGTACGTGGTCTGCAACGCCGACGAAGGCGACCCCGGAGCCTTCATGGACGACGCCCTGCTCGAGGGCAACCCGCACAGCGTGCTCGAGGGCATGATCATCGGCGCCCTCGCGATGGGCGCACGAGAGGGTCACGTGTACGTGCGCCAGGAGTATCCGGTCGCCGTCGAGCGCATCACGCGCGCCATCGAGCAGGCACGCGAGCTCGGCCTGCTGGGCGAGGTCATCCTCGGCAGCGAGCTGTGCTTCGACGTGCGGTCAGCCGCGGCGGCGGTGCGTTCGTCTGCGGCGAGGCCAGCGCCATGATGGCCTCGCTCGAAGGCCGGCGCGGCGTGCCGCGCCGGCGGCTCATCCACCTGTCGGAGAAGGGCTTGTGGGGCCGACCCACCAACCTCAACAACGTCGAGACGTGGGCGAACGTGCCCCACATCGTGCTCGAGGGCGCCGACTGGTTCTCCTCCATCGGCACCGAGGGCTCTACGGGCACCAAGATCTTCTCCCTCGTCGGCAAGGTGACCAACACCGGCCTCGTCGAGGTGCCGATGGGCACGACCTTGCGCGCGATCGTCTTCGGCGCCGGCGGAGGCGTCCCGAACGGCAAGGCGTTCAAGGCCGTCCAGACCGGCGGTCCGTCCGGGGGCTGCCTGCCGGCGGACAAGCTCGACGTGCCGGTGGACTTCGACACGCTCGTGGCCGAAGGCTCCATGATGGGGTCCGGCGGCATGATCGTCATGGACGAGGACACCTGCATGGTGGACGTCGCCAAGTACTTCCTGCGCTTCCTGGCCTCCGAGTCGTGCGGCAACTGCACCTCGTGCCGCGACGGGCTCGCCATCCTGCACGACCTGCTCGGCGACATCACCGAGGGACGCGGGACGCGGGAGACCATCGCCCTCGTCGAGGAGCTCGCCGACACGGTGGAGGCCACCTCGCTCTGCGCGCTCGGCACGAGCGCGGTCAACCCGGTGCTGTCCACGCTGCGCTACTTCCGCGACGAGTACCTCGCGCACGTCGACGACAAGCGCTGCCCGGCGGGGGTGTGCAAGGCGCTCATCAGCTTCAGCATCGACGCGGAGCGCTGCAACGGCTGTACTCTCTGCGCCGTGCGCTGCCCCCAGGACGCGGTCGTGGGCGAGAAGAAGCAGCCGCACATGATCACGCAGGAGCGCTGCATCAAGTGCGGCATCTGCAGGGACGTGTGCAACCGCGACGCCGTGCTGGTCCGGTAGGAGGCCCCGGTGGACGTTGGACTCGCCATCGACGACGTACAGGTGACCGCCGCGGAGGGCATGAGCGTCCTCGACGCCGCCCGCCGCGCCGGCTGGGACGTCCCGGCGCTCTGTCACCACGAGGCCGTGCCGGCCATCGCCTCCTGCCGCCTGTGTCTCATTGAGGTGCGGCGGCCCGGCCGCGACTGGGTACAGCTGACGACCTCCTGCGACTACCCCGTGTCGGACGGCCTCGTCGTGGTGACGGACTCACCTCGCATCCGCAGCCACCGCGCCATGAATCTGGAGCTTCTCCTGCGACGTGCCCCCGATGCTCCGGTCCTCCATCGGCTCGCGTCGCAACTCGCGCTGACGGAGCCTCGGTTCGCGCCCGTCACCGACGCGCCGCTGCCCGACTGCATCCTGTGCGAGCTGTGCGTGCGCGTGTGCTCAAGCCTGGGCTACAACGCGCTCGCGGCGATCGGTCGCGGAGCCACCAAGCGGATAGGTCCGCCCTTCGGGCAGACGGCGGCGAGGACTGCGTGGGCTGCGGCTCCTGCACTGAGGCATGCCCCACTGAGTGCATCGCCATGGCGGACTCAGCCACCACGCGCACCATCTGGGGCCGCACCTTCGACCTCCTCGCCTGCGAGCGCTGCGGCAGGCCGATCACGACAGAAGCGCACGCCAAGGTGATGGCCGTAGCGGCGGACCAGCGGGTGAAGGGCGCCGAGTTCTGCGACGTCTGCAAGCGGCGCGTCACGAGCGAGCGCCTCGCTTCGCCGGGACGGTGACTGCGCACGTAGGTACCGCCATCCTGCTGTCCCAGTACGCAGTGACGGCCACTGCTGCCGCAGCGGCCGTCACGTTCTCGATGCTTCCGGGACGGGCGGGCGCCAGTAGCTGGTCATCGTTCGCCCGTTCCTACGCTTGAATTGTTCCCCGCGGTCCGGGGTCCGACACCTCGCGCGCGACGGCCAGCGCCTCCACCTCGATGAAGATGCGGCTGACCTCGGGGTACGGCTCGGCGATACGCTCCTCGATGCGGTGCACGACCGCGTGCATCTCCTCGGCGGGCAGACCGGGCGTGAACTTGACCTCGATGTTGAGGAGCACGTCGTCCGGGCCGAGGTGCATCGTCAGCACCACGCCGAGGCCGGTCACGGCCGGATCGTCGAGCACGATGCGGCGGATGTCCGCGACCATCTGGGGGTCCGCCGCCTCGCCCACGAGCAGGCTCCGGCTCTCGTAGGCGAGCCAGAGCGCCGCCAGGACGAGGATGCAGCCGATGACGATCGAGGCGAGGCCGTCGAGGACGGGTGCGTCCAGCTGGTGACTGAGGAACACGCCGACGAACGCGACCGCGAGGCCGAGCAGGGCGGCGGTGTCCTCGAAGAGCACGGTGAAGAGGCTGGGGTCCTTGCCGTGGTGGATGGCGGCGATGGTGGTCCGCCCGCGCCGCGAGCCACGGAACGCGCGCCAGGCGACGCTGAACGAAAGGCTCTCGAACACCACCGCCAGCGCCAGGACGACGTAGTTGATGGTCGGGTTCTCCAGCGGCGCCGGGTTCTGGATGTGGATGATGCCCTCGTAGATCGACATGCCGCCGCCGATGCCGAAGATGCTCACGGCGACGATCAGGCTCCAGAAGTAGACCTCCATGCCGTGGCCGAAGGGGTGATGGTCGTCGGCCGGTCTGGCGCCCCGGTTGAGGCCGTAGATAGAGCAGGCCGCCGTTGCCGGTGTCGACCACCGAGTGGATGCCCTCGCTGATCATCGCCGAGCTGCCGGTCATGGCCCCGGCGATGAACTTGATGACCGCGATCGCCAGGTTGCCGATGATCGCGGCCACCACAGCCTTCTTGGATTCGGCTGCCATCTGGCAAGTCTACTGCAGTTCTTCGTGCTCACCGGGTCTTCACCTGAGAGAGGAATCCGCGGTTGCGGGTAAGAACCTAGTACGTGGCCGCCTGAAGGGGGTATCCGCGATGCCCGGCACCGAGTACGAATGTGGCGAGTGCCGCCACAGGTTCCGCACACCCGTAGGTGTGGCTCCCGACGCACGGACGCTCATGTGCCCGGCGTGCGGGAGCATCGACCTCAACGTCATGCAGGTCATGCGACCGCGTCCCGCCGTCATGAGCGCCCGCGAGGGCGCGCCGGCCGGCGACAGGTGGTCGCCTCGCAGGACCGACGCCGCCTGACGCCCTGAAGCCCGCGCCGCGCTCCCGCCGGGCCGGCGGGCGGCGCGGCCGCGACCTGGCGTCTGGTACCCTAAGCTCATGCTGAGAGCCGTCACGTTCGACTTCTGGAGCACCCTGTTCGCCGACGCCCGCGGGCGCGAGCGGGAGGGCCGGCGCGCCGCGATCCTGGGCGACGCGCTGCGCTCCGCCGGCCTCGAGGCGTCGCAGCACGCGCTGGACGACGCGCTGCGCGGCAGCTGGGACTACTTCGACGCCGTCTGGCTGAGCGAGCACCGCACGCCGCTCTGCGCGGAGCTCATCGAGGCGATCCTCGCGTCCCTGGGGGCGCACCTCCCTCCGCAGCTGTTCGACGAGCTCGTGGCCCGCTTCGAGCGGCTCGTCCTCGAGCTGCCGCCCGAGCCGATGCCGAGCGCCGTCTACACCATGCCGAAGCTGGCCGAGCACTACCGGCTCGCCATCATCTGCGACACCGGGTACTCGCCGGGGACCGTGCTCAGGGAGCTGCTCGAGCGGCACGGCCTGCTCGCCCACTTCGAGTACACGTACTTCTCCAACGAGCACGGCATGAGCAAGCCCGACACGCGCGTCTTCGTGCACACGCTCGAGGAGCTCGGGGTGCGCCCGGCCGAGGCGGCCCACGTCGGCGACATCCAGCGCACCGACGTCGCCGGCGCGCAGGCCGCCGGCATGGCGGCCGTGCACTTCATCGGCGCCAACAACGCCGACGCCGGCCGCTCGACCGCCGACGTCATGGTCCGCCACTTCGACGAGCTGCCACAGGCCCTCGGCAGCCTCATCTGTGCCGGCTGCTGACGAGACAAGCAGCGGCCTTCGCCGGCGCCGGTCCTTCCTGCTCGCCGCGGCCGCCGGCGCGGCTGCCTTCATCCTGGTGGCGGTACTCATGCGCACCGGGGCCCTCGACGCCTGGGACGCCGCCGTAGTCAACTTCTTTGCGGAGCATCGGCGGCAGCCGCTCACCGGAATCGCGGAGACGCTTGACAAGCTCGACACCTGGTGGCTGCTGACGATCATCATCGCCGTGCTTCTCGGCGCGTTGTGGTGGTCGGGGAGGATGGTACAGGCGGTGTACCTCGGCGTGACGGGCGCCGCGGCGCTCGTCCTCAACCCGCTCCTCAAGCTCGTGTTCGAGCGCCCGCGACCCGCGAGCGACGCGCTCGTGGCCGCCTCGAGCACCGCGTTCCCGAGCGGCCACACCACGACGGCGACGGCGATCGCAACTTCCATCGCCGTGATCGCCTGGCCCACGCGCTGGCGTTGGCCGGTGGTCGTGGCCGCCGTCTTGTTCCCGCTAGCCATGGCCTGGTCGCGCGTGTACCTCGGCGTGCACTGGCCCTCCGACGTCCTCGGCGGCCTCGCGCTCGGGTTCACAATCGCCATGGTTGTGCGCGCCCTGCTGCCGTGGCCGACCCTCGAAGAGTCCGCGGCGGCGCAGGCGGAAGGCGGAAGCGCCGCGCCGGCCGCAGGCGGGCGCGGCGCGACGGGCGGCCCCGGTCCGGGCGACAAGGGCATCGACGTGGTCTTCCTCGACTGGGGCAACACGCTCATGGTCGACAACGGCATGCGCGAGGGGCCGATGAAGGACTGGGAGAAGGTCGAGGCGGAGGCCGGCGCGCAGGAGGCGCTCACCCGCCTGCGCGCCCGCTACCGCCTCGTCGTCGCGACCAACGCCGAGGACTCACCGGGGAGCCACGTGCGCATGGCGCTGGCCCGCGTCGGCCTGGACGACCTCGTCGACGACGTCGTCTCCTCCGCGGACGTCGGCGACCACAAGCCGAACTACGCCTTCTTCCGAGCGGCGCTGCTCCGCGAGGGCGACGGCGGCTTGCCGCTCGACCCGCGCCGGACCGTCATGGTCGGCGACGGCACCACCAACGACATCGCCGGCGCCCGGCGCGCCGGCATGCGCACGATCTGGTACAACCCGACCAAGCGGCGGTTCCCGGACGGGGCGCCGCCGCCGGACGCCGTGGTCCGCAAGCTCGCCGACCTGCCTGCCGCCGTCGACCGCCTTGCCGGGGTGACTCCCGAGAAGCGCTCGCGGAAGCAGCGCGAGGCCGCCGCGGCAGCGGCCGCCGCCGCGGAGGCCGAGTCCGCCACCACCGCCCTGCGGGCGGAGACGGCGGCCGAGAACGCGGCGGCCTCCGCCGCCGCGGCGATCCCGCTCACGAGCGCGGCCGGCGAGGCCGCGACCGATCCGCCGGCCGGACCCGCCACCGGGAGGTAGCCATGGAACTGTCCCGCCCAGAGCTCTGGTGCCGCCGCGCCCTCCAGCTCGGCGCCGATGCGGCGACGCCGGTCGACGCCGACGCCGTCGTCGCCGCCGAGTGGGTGCGCATGAAGTGCATCTTCGGCTGCGACGAGCCCGGCGTGCACAAGACCTGCCCGCCGAACCTGCAGCCCGTCGCCGTGACGCAGCGCCTGCTGTCCGAGTACCGCCGCGGCGTGCTCCTCGAGGTCGGGCCCATCGTCGGCACGGAGTCCAGCGACCCGGAGTCGCGCCGCCTCAACGACGCGGCGCTGGCGCTCGAGCGCGACCTCTTCCTCGCCGGCCACTACAAGGCGTGGATGATGGGCGCCGGCCCGTGCGACCTGTGCGACGCGTGCGCCAAGGGCAGGGAGTGCCCGACGCCCGAGAAGGCCCGGCCGTCCATGGAGGGGTGCGGCATCGACGTGTTTGCGACCGTGCGCAACGCCGGCCGCACGATCGACGTGGTGCGAGACGAGAGCGACGAATACCGCTACTTCGCCCTCGTCCTCGTCGACTGAGCAGCCGGGCCGCCCGGAGGGTCGCACGCCGCAGGCAGCCGCGCGCCGCGACTGACTCTACGCCGCGCTTCCCAGCGGTTCCCTCGCGCGCCGGGCGATCGCACGGCGGCAGAGCTCAAGCCCGCCGCCGTGCTCCAGCCAGCCGGCAAAGGTGTGGAGCGGCGGATACAGGCAGCGCAGCCGCTCGATGTCGTGCACCGGGGTCGAGGCCTCCTGGTAGACGAAGACGCCCTCGACCTGGACCTCCTCGTAGCGCACCGGCTCGCCAAGTCCGGCGCTGAGCCGCTCGACGATGTCGAGCGGGGTCACGATATCGCCGGCGACCTCGATGGTGCGCCCGGCGAACTCGCCGGGGCTGGCCAGAGCCAGCGCGCCCAGCGCGCCGACGTCCTCGAGAGCGATCAGCGGCAGGTGATTGGTGGCCACGAACGGGGTCGCCAAGGTCAACTGCCGCCCGAACCGGCTCAGCCAGTACCACGGCACCTCCTCCATGAAGGTGGCCGGGCGCAGGACCGTCGTGGGCACGTCCAGCTCGTGCAGGTACCGCTCGACTTCGGAGCTGACGTCACAGGAGACCCGATGGTGGTCGGGGCCGGTCGCGGCGGCGAACACGATGTGGCCGACGCCGGCGCGGGCCGCCGCCTCGCCGATGGCCCGGCCGTGGCGCAGCCGCTCGGCCGGACCGGTGTCCGGATGGTCGAGGGCGAGGAAAAGCGCGCCGGCGCCGCGCAGGGCGCGCTCGAGCGCGACAGGGTCGTCGAAGCTCGCGACGCGCGTCTTGGGCTCCGCCCATCGTGGATCGCGCAGGCGGCGCGCATCCCGCGCGTCGAAGAGCGCGTGCGCCTCGAGGCCGCGCGCGCGCAGGTGGCGGACTGCCGCGTCGCCCTGCTGTCCGGCGGCGCCGACCACGTACACGGCGCCCATGTCGATCGTCATGACATTCACCCAGTCTCGTAAAGCACGGTAGCTTGGTCAGATATCTGAGTGTTCCCACACACGAACGTGACAGCGGCGTTGTGGCGAGGACTTCGGGGCGCTCAGAGCCACCCTCGTTCCGCAGGCTCAGGCGCTCAGGTGCTTCGGGACGGGTTCCCACCGCACGACGGGTGTCGACTACACGGACTGCAGGTGAGACAGCCCGGTGGCCTCGTCGAGCGCCCGGGCCATCCTCGGGCCGACGAGCTCCTGGAGGATCAGCTCACAGGAGAAGACCGTGCAGCCGGGCGAGAGGTCTCCTCCGGAGGCCGCGCCCAGCGCATCTCCCAGGACGAGGTGGCAGTGGACTTCGACGCCCTCGTCCGATCTGAGGGCTGTCCCGGTCATGGTCACGAGCATCACCGGACGGTCCACCTCGATGTCCCGGTCTTCCTGGATCGACTGGTCGTAGTAGGTCATGCTCGCGCGGGCGAGGCTGCCGACCCCCTCGATCCTGCAGAAGGCGATGTCGTTCTCGGCGACGAGGCGCTCGATCTCCTCGAGGAGATCGCGTCCCCTCTGAAGCGTGATCAGCAGCGTCCGGCCGACGGTGAAGGACGCGGCAGCGGCCTGTGAGCTCATGTTTGCTCCTCCTCGGTCATGTCGTGACTCCCTGCGCCCTCGATCAGGCGACCGATCGCCGCGCGAAACGGCCCTCGCGCAGGGCCGAGATCGGCAGCCGGGCGGGGGTTGCCACCAGCGCCACGACCGCAAACGCGGCCAGCACGGCCTTGAACAGGTCCATGGGAAGGAACTGCAGCGCGCCTCCCCACAGGACGAACTGGAAACTGAGTGCCGGAAGGCTGACCGCCAGCCACGTCGCGCCAAGCGCGTAGATGGGGACCAGACCCGCAGCGGCCACACAGGCGAGGCTCACGACGCGCGGTTGTGCGAGCCTCTGCGCGAGATAGCCGACGAGAACGGCTCCGAGCACGAAGCCCCAGATGTAGCCCCCCGTCGGCCCGATCAAGATGCCGACGCCGGAGGCGCCACCGGCGTAGACGGGCGCGAAGAGACCGACGCCGATGTAGGCCAGCATGCTCATCGCGGCCAGCCTGGGTCCGAGCACCAGACCGGCGAGCAGGACGAAGAACACCTGCAGCGTGAACGGGATCGGGCCGAAGAAGGGGATGGCGAACAGCGCCCCGACCGCGGTGAGCGCCGCGAACATCGCGGCGAGCGCGAGATCACGTGTGGACAACCGCTCAGACATTCCTCGATCCTTTCGAACGGACTGTCACGGCGTAGCGGGTCTTCGCTGCGGGAACGCCTCGCCCGCAGCCGCCGAGATGATCTCCATGGCGACGGCCATGTCCTCGTCGTTGATGTTGATCGGCGGCAGGAAGCGGACCATGTTCTCGTAGGTGCCAACCCCCATGACCAGCATGCCGCGCTGGAGCATGCCGGCGGTGAACCGCTTCTGCGCGTCGGTATCGGGCTGCCGGTCCGCGCCGGGCTTCACGAGCTCGACGACGTTCATGAGCCCGAGCCCACGGACTTCCCCGATGACCGGATAGTCCTCCTGCAGCTCGCGGAGGAAGGCCCGGAACCGCTCGCCCTGCCGCTCGCAGTTGGCGAGCATGCCGTCTTCGATGATGGCGTCGATGGTGGCGACGCCGGCGGCGCACGAGACGGCGTTGCCGTTGAACACGCCGCCGTGGCTCCCCTTGGCCCATAGGTCCATCAGCGAGGCCCGCCCCACCACCGCCGAGAGCGGAAAGCCGGACGCCATGGCCTTGGCCAGGGTGATCACGTCGGGCGTCACGTCGTAGCGCTCGCTGGCGAAGAAGACGCCGGTGCGGCCGTAGCCCGTCTGCTGCTCGCAGAAGACGAGCACGATGCCGTGCTCGTCGCACACCTGGCGGAGGCCGCGTATGAACGCGGGCGGGGCGACGAGCGAGCCGCCCTCGCCTTGAACGGGCTCGACCACGATGGCGGCCACGTCGTCCGGGTAGACCTCGCGCCGGAACAGGAGGTCCAGCCGCGAAAGACACCACTCGGTCGCGTCGACACCGGGCATGCGGAAGGGATACGGGAAGGGCACGTGATAGACGCTGCCGACGAGCGGATCGTAGTGCCCCCTGAAGTGGACCTTGCAGCACGTCATGGGCATGGTCAGATGCGTGCGTCCGTGATAGGCGCCCTCGAAGCAGATGATGGCAGTGCGACCGGTGACCTGTTTCGCGAGCTTGACCGCTCCTTCTGTCGCTTCTGCGCCGGTGTTGGAGTAGATGACGCGGTCGAGGCCGTCCGGCACCAGCTGCATCAGCTTGCCCGTGAGCTCGAGCATCGGCTGATGCCAGTAGGCGTTCTGGAAGCCGTGGATCAGTCTCGCGGTCTGAGCCTGAGCGGCGGCGACGACCTTGGGATGGCAGTAACCGGTGTTCGTGACCGCGACACCGGAGGTGAAGTCGATGTACTTCTCGCCGTCGGTGTCGTAGACCCAGCTGCCGGCGGCACGATCGACGATGATGTCTTTCATGTGCCCGATGACGGGCGGCACGTGCCGCTTCTCTGCTTCAAAGGCCGTGCTCACGGCAACCTCCCTGCCTCGCGTGGTCGTCTCGGAGGTGACGTCCTGTCCCCGGCGGCGCGGCCTGACGGGCCGCGCCGCCGGTTCCCTGCGTTCTGTCGGTGCCGCCTTCTATTCTGTGGGCGGCGCCTTTGTCGGGATGATCGGCGGCCCGAGCGGGAGCTTCCAGCCCACGCCCTGGAGGATCCCGTCGCCGGCGTTGAGCACCCCGCCCACGCCCGCGATGAAGAACGACCAGGCGCTGATGTCGACCATGGCGCTGCCGCCCTTGCCCCAGAAGACGAAGGACAGGGTGACGATGCCGACATCGGCGGCGATGATCGAGATCCAGGCGGCCGCGTTCGAGTACTTCATGAAGATCGGCGTCTCGATGATCAGGACGATCCCGAGGACGATCCACATCCACCCCTGGATCCTGCCGTCGGCCTCCCAGGCGTACTTGGCGGCCATCCAGCCGATGAGGTAGTTGAACGCCGATGCGCCGGCGAAGAAGGCGCCGAAGTACGCCCATGTGACTCCGCCGGCGAGATTACCCAGCTTCAACTGCGTGACGGCGGCGTAGGTGTACGCGATCAGGCAGGCCACGGAGATGCCGGCCATGTAGATCCCGGCGGTCGCATCGACGTAGCCGGCGAGGTACACCCACGCCATCACCACGGCGATCGTGTAGCCGACCCAACCGGCAGCGCCGGCGTCGGCGATCTTCGGTGTCTCGTCTGCCATTTGTTTCCCCCTTGCTCAGTGCCCCGAGGCCCTGCTCCGAGCCCTACGACTCGTCGGTGAACCTCTTCGGCGTGTAGGCGTCCCAGTCGACGTCCTGGGCGAAGAGCTCGTCCATGAAGCCCGTGTGGAGACGTCCGAGGTTGTAGGCGTCGCTCTCCAGGATGAGCAGGTTGACCGGTATCGTGGTGGCGATGCCCTCCACCCAGAACTCCAGCAGCGCCCGCCTCAGATGATCGACTGCCCCCGCCCTGTGGGTGTCCCAGGAGATGACCTTGGCGATGAGCGGGTCGTAGTAGGGCGGCACGGTGCCGCCTACCTCCAGCGCGTGATCCACGCGGACGTGTCTTCCCATACCCGGCAGGTGCAGGCCGGTGATGGTACCGGGAGACGGCCGGAAGGTGCCCGGCTCCTCGGCGTAGCAGCGCGCCTCGATGGAGTGTCCCGTGATCTCGACGTCGTCCTGGGTGAACGTGAGGCGCTCGCCACCGGCGATACGCAGCTGCCACTGGACGATGTCGTGCCCCGTCACGAACTCGGAGACGGGGTGCTCGACCTGGAGCCGCGCGTTGACCTCCATGAAGTAGAAGTTGCCGGTGCCCGACCTCAGGAACTCCATGGTCCCGGCGCCGACGTAGCCCATGTCTTGCGCGAGCTTCGTGGCGAACTCCGTCAGCTGTCTCCTCTGGGCCGGCGTCACGACCGGTGACGGCGACTCCTCGATGATCTTCTGATGTCGCCGCTGGATCGAACACTCGCGCTCGCCGAGGCATACCACGTTGCCGTCGCGGTCGGCGAGGAACTGCACCTCGATGTGCCGTGGGTCGGGGATGGCCTGCTCGAGGTAGACGTCAGGGTTGCCGAAGGCCATCGTCCCGATCCGCTGGACCCGCTCGAAGACCGCGTCGATCTGGTCGGGGGTCTCGACCTTTTCGATGCCCTTGCCCCCGCCGCCGCGATCGAGCTTGAGGAGGATCGGGTAGTTGACCATGCGCCCCGCTTCGCGCACCTCGTCCGCCGTCGCCAGGACCTCGGTCGAGCCGGGCACGACCGGGACGCCGGCTGCGGTCGCTATCTGGCGGCAGTAGCACTTGGACTCGATGGCCCGCAGGATCTTGGCCGGCGGGCCGATCCAGATGGCGCCGGCCCGCTCCACCGCATCCGCGAAATCGGCGTTCTCGGAGAGGAACCCGTAGCCGGGGTGCACCGCGTCCGCCCCCGACTCCTTGATGGCCCCGACAAGCGCCTCGATGTTGAGGTAGCTCTTCACGGGGTTCCCCTCGCCGATGCGGATGGCCTCCTCGGCCTGCCGCGTGAAGGACGCCCCGGCGTCGGCGTCGGAGTAGACCGACGCCGTCTGCAGCCCGAGGTCGTTGCAGGCTCGCACGACCCTGCGCACGATCTCGCCTCTGTTGGCGATCAAAACCTTCTTGATCATCGAAGGGACCGCCACACGCTCACGCGGTGTCGACGACGACCATCGGGACGCCGACCTCCATCTCGTCCCACTCCTTGACGAGGATCTCCTTCACGGTCCCGTCCACGTGGGACTCGACGGACAGCTCCGCCTTCATGCAGTTGATGACGGCGACTTCCTCGCCCTTGCTGACTTTCTGACCTGGCTCCACGACGACCCTGGCGACGAGGCCGGGCATGTGGGCAGCGATGGTTGCATCCACTTGCTGTCTCCTTTCGATGGGCGGACGAGATCACGTGCCGAGCGGAGCCACCGGGACGCCGGCAGCCTTGAGGGCCGTGGCCACCGCCGCGACCTCCGCGACCGCGTTGGGCGCATCGCCGTGACAGCACACGGTCACGGCCTCGAGAGGGACGGTGCCCCCGCTTGTGGTCTCGATCTTGCCTTCGTTCGCGACCTGAACGGCGCGGGCGCCGACCTCCTCGACCGAGCGTTCCTTCTTGACGCGCTCGATGACCCAGTGGCCCTCATCGTCGTAGCCCAGGTCAATGAGCGCCTCGGCGGCCATGCTGAGGCCCATGGCCTCGCCCTTCTCGTAGATGGGGTCGCCCTGCTGGCACATGATCCAGAGGCTCGGGTCGTAGTCGCCCACGGCCTTGAGGAAGGCGTCGGTGTACTGCTCCATCTCACCGACCATGCGGTAGAGGATGCCGTGCGCCTTGACGTGCACGAGCGGCGCCTCGACGACCTTGCAGACCGCCGCGATGGCGCCGATCTGGTAGAGCGTGTCCGAGTACAGCTCGTCGGCCGTGAGGTTCATCTGCCGGCGGCCGAACCCCTGCATGTCCGGCAGGCCGGTGTGCACGCCGACGTTGAGGCCGTACTGCTTGGCCCACTTCACGGTGCGCAGCAGCACGTTCGGGTCTCCCGCGTGGAAGCAGGTGGCGATGTTGGCGGAGGTGGCACCGGCCTTCATGATGCCCTCGTCGTCGCCGAGGGTGTAGCGGCCGAAGCTCTCTCCCATGTCGACGTTGATGTCCATATTCTCCCCTCTTGGGTCGAAGGGCTGGGGCTCGCGGCTCAGGCGAGAGACTCCTCGCTCAACCACGCCTTCATCTCCTTGCGCGCCTCGACGGCCTCCTCGGGTGTGGTGTAGATGAACCGGAAGAAGTCGCGCCCCGGCGTGCCCTGACCGATCTTCCAGAGGTCGGCCTGGATCACCTGGAGGGGGTTCATGTAGCCGCCCAGCGTGGGGCCGTCGGCGATCAGCAGGATGGGCGTGTTGCCGCACACGTTCATCGCGCCGCGGATCGCGTAGGCGTTGTCGAGGATGTTCGACGGGTGGCTCCCGCCGACGCCGCCGTCCGGACGGGCGAAGAACTTCTCCGGATCGATCTCGCTCACACGGTACGCGGAACGGTTCGAGGTCAGGGACACCTTGAAGGGCTCGGAGAAGAGCTGCTCCATGCCCTCGTCGGTCGCGTAGTCGGGAGCGGCCTGCGGGCCGGGAACGGACCGCAGCTGCCACTCGCGCTCCATCTTCGGCCGCTTGTCGTCTCTGATCTTGCGGCCGACCAGCGCGTCGAGGCCCGCCGACGGCGTGCCGATCTTGATCTCGTCGTCCGGCATCAGCTTACGGCCGTCGAAGCCGCCGTAGCTGCCGAAGATGCAGGTCGACTTGCTGCCGAGATAGACGGGCACGTCGATGCCGCCGGCGACGGTGAGGTACCCGCGGAAGCCGACGTCGCCGAAGTGCGAGAACTTGATCGCGTCGCCCGCCTTGACCTTCACGGCCTCGTACATGGGAACGGGTTCGTCGTTGACGGTGGCCGACATGTCGGTGCCGGTGACGGCGATGACGTGGTCGTCGGTGAACTCGCCCTCGAAGTAGCCGCCGGCGATCTCGATGCCGGCCTCGCCGGGCGCGTTGCCGACGCAGACGTTGCCGAGCCCGAGCGCGACCGGGTCGAACGCACCCGAGGAGGCCATGCCGTTGTCGAGGTAGCCCACGCGACCCGGCCAGTCCTCGACGACGCTCTCCACGCCTCCCTTGATGACTTTCAGCATCGCTTCATCCTCCGATCATCAGGTTGACGATCACAGCTTCGGCGCGGTCTTGACCGCCTCGGCCTGGTCCTCCTGGAACTTCTTCGCGCCCTCCTGCACCTCGGGCTGGTTGCGGAACTTGAGGTAGTCCCTGACCTTGAACACGTCCTCGGTGATGTCGTACTCGTAGTCGAACTGCGGGCCGTGGACGTGCGAGTAGATCTCGACGACCTCTTCTTCGGGGGCCTCGTGGAACTTCAGTCGGTCGCCGGCGCGGAACATCGTCGGCCCGTCCTTGAACATCGGATGCTTCTGGGCGAACTGGAAGACCGGGATGCTGCGGCCGAAGAGCTGGTAGCCGCCGCCGGTCGGGGTCGTGTACACGAACAGGCAGGGGCCGCCGATGCCGACCGTGCCCTCCGGGGTCCAGGTGCGCGGCGGGTTGTACTTGGGCACGACGAGGGCGTAGCGCGGGTCGAGTGGCCAGAAGAAGCCGCCGCCCGGCCAGAAGCCGTTGCCGCTGTTGTACCAGTCGGTGTTGGTGACGGCGTCCTTGACGGTCTGCACCGAGCAGCCGTTCACCAGCGCCATGTACTCGATGTTGTAGCCGTTGATGACGTTGGGGGCGCCGGGCCGCACTTCCTTCTCGTACTTCGCGACGGCCTTCTTGGTCTCGCTGTCCTCGAAGGCGATGGGGAGCTTGATGAGACGCGACTCGAACTCGATGTCCTCGACGTGCTCGAGGCTCCGCTCGGCGTCCTTGATCACGTCGATGAGGCGGCGCCGATCGAGCACTTCCGGATCGAAGTGGAACAGGTTCGCGCGCAGCGACGGCACCGTCTCGATGAGCCCATCCGGAGCGTCCTCCTTGACCATCTTGTCGATGGTCTGGATCCGGAACGAGTCCACCATGTCGAACCGCGGGGTGGCGAAGTATTCCATCTGGATGAACCCGTCACCGGCCTGCCGGAACAGGACCTCGGGTCGCGAGTCCTCCTGTGGAACCTTCTCGATCACCGCATCGTACTTGCCAGCCATGGGCGATAGGCCTCCTTGACTAGGTACGTGACCGGGAAGCGATCTCGAGCTTCCCGACGACAGTGTCTCGTGGCTCACCTCCTCTCGGCCGCAGAAGTGGAGACAGGGGTGACCGCCGAACTGCGCGAGCGTCCCCGTGGTCGGCATCAAAGGTCGCCGGAAGCGCCGGCGCGGAGGGAGGGAGTGAGCTGAGCGTGGGGCCCCGACCAAGGCGCCGAGTCACCTGGCCCGGAGGGGGGGTGAAGAGGGCAGTGTTCCTGGCAGGCAGCATCTCGACGAGTCACTCCGGCAAGCAGAGGTCCAACGTGGAGAGTCCAGCTGCATCGACCGGGAAGGGGTATGCCGCGACACTCGCGACCGAGTACCCTGACCCTCTCGCCGACGTAGGTCTGAACGCTTGGCCCAACGGGCTTTACCGCTGTGGCAAGACACTCCTACCCGTTTGTCAACCCTTTTACCCGGAGACGGTTGCACGCGGGCCGAGCCCTGCGGATGGAGCGTGATCCGAGCCTGGCCTGAGGGCTGACAGGGGGGCGTTGCCCCGGCAGGACAAGCGGAAGGCTGCGCTCGACGAAGGGCGACTCAGACGAGCGGGCGCTACTCGTCGAGGTGTCCGAACGGCGTCGACATGACCTTGAGGTAGTAGGCCATGTACTGCTGGGACAGGTCGTGGAGCGCCTGAAGGATGGCCTTCTGCGATGTCGAGTGGTAGTCCTGCTCGATCTCCTTTGAGATCTCCGCCAGATCGCCCATCACGCTGCGCCCCACCATCAGGCTGACGAGATACTGCCGGGACACCGGCGAGGCGACGTTGACGTCCGCCGAGACGATCGTGCCGGTGGTCTTGTCGATCTCCAGCACGACTTGGATCACCTTGGACCGCTGACCCGTCACCGAGTGAGAAGAGGCCCTGGCGTGTCCCGTGAAGACCGCCGTCTTCATGACGACACCTCCCGTGGACCGGCGTCTCTCGAGGCGCCGGCACGCAACGCACGGGACCATGCGTCGTGCTCGGCGCGCAGCCCTGCGGACCCCAGCGCGCCGCACCGACCCGGCTCGATGCGGAGCGGCCCTACTTGTCGCACAGCTCCCCGGCCTCGGCCCAATCGCTTCTGGCGAAATCCTCGAAGGCGATCGTCACGGACTCCGGCGGACACTTGGCGACCTCGACCATCACTTCGGTCAGGCGGCGCGCCAGTTCAGCCTTCTGCTCGTGCGTGCGTCCCTCCCAGAGCTTCACTTCCAAGAACGGCATCATCGTCTCCTCGTGTCGGACTCCGGTCCGGCGCGTCTCGTCAGCGGACGCGCACGCGCCGCCTTCTGAAGGGTCGGCTGAAAGACTGTCATTAAATCAGAGTACCCCGGCGGCCTGCTCGAGCCGCGCGACGGCGTTGTCGCGGCCGAGCACCCAGAGGCTCTCGAAGAGGCCCGGGGTGACGCTCTGGCCGCTCATGCCGAGGCGGAGGGCGGCGAACACGGCCTTCGGCTTGACCTCGAGCACCTGGGGCAGCTCGCGCACCAGCGTCTCGATGGCCGGCATATCCCACTGCTCGAGGGCACGGAGCGCGGCGGCGGCGGCCGTCAGGGTCTCCGCCGCTCCCGCCGTGCCCTGGAGCCGCTCGAGCGCCTCCGGCGCGAACGCGAGCGGCCGGAAGAACCAGCCGGCCATCGGGATGAAGTCGGCGAGCACTTCGATCTTCTCGTGCACGAGCGGCGCCACGGCGCGGGTGAGCGCCTCCTGCTCCTCATCGGGCACGGTCGAGGGGAGGTTCTCGGTCTCGGCGCTCTCGACGGCGGCGGCGAGGATCTGCAGCCCCTGGGCCGCCAGCTCGCCGACGACGGCCGGATCGCCGTAGAACCCGACCCGCGTGAGGTACTCGACGAGCCGCCCGCCGAGCCACTCGTCGGTCATGGCGCGCACGTAGCGGCCGTTCATCCAGCGGAGCTTCCCCGGGTCGAAGATGCTAGGGCTCGTACCCAGCCTGGTCACGTCGAAGTTCTGCACGAGGTCGTCCAGCGACCAGGTGATCATCGTCTCGTCGAACTCGGCGCTGAGGAAGCACAGGTAGTTGCGCACCACTGACGCGAGGAAGCCCTCGGCGGTGAGCTGCTCGAGCTTGGTGGCGCCGTGCCGCTTGCTGAGCTTCTTCCTGTCGGTGCCGAAGAGGAGCGGCATGTGCAGGAACTCGGGCACCGCGGCGTCCAGGGACTGGTAGATCACCACCTGCTTGGGCGTGTTGCTGATGTGGTCGTCGCCGCGGATGATGTGCGTGATCTCCATGGTGACGTCGTCGACGACGACGGCGAGGTTGTAGGTGGCGGTGCCGTCAGAGCGCTGCACGATGAAGTCGCCGATGGTGTCGTTCTCGAAGGCGACGTCGCCGCGGAGGATGTCGTGGAAGACGGTGCGGCCGGCGGGCACGAGCACGCGCAGCGTGTACGGCTCTCCGGCCGCCTGACGGCGCTGGACCTCTTCCGGGGCCAGCGCCCGGCACTTGCCCGAGTAGACCCAGCCGCGGCCTTCCCGCTGCGCCGCCGTGCGTTCGGTCTCGAGCTCCTCCGGCGTGCAGAAGCACGGGTAGAGGTGGCCGGTCTCGAGCAGACGCGCGACGTACTCGTGGTAGATGCCGTCGCGCTCCGTCTGCCGGTACGGCCCGTGGGGGCCCGGCACGCCGGGCCCCTCGTCCCAGTGCAGGCCCATCTCCTGCATCGAAGAGAGGATCTGTGCGATCGCCTCGTCCGTGCTGCGGCTGAGGTCCGTATCCTCAATTCGGAGGATGAACGTCCCCCCATGTTGACGGGCGAAGATGAAGTTGTAGAGTCCGGTGCGAGCGCTGCCCAAGTGCAGATAGCCGGTGGGCGAGGGCGCGAAACGGACGCGCGGAGGCCGGGTCTCGGTCATAGGTCGCCCATGATATCGCATGACCGCTTTCGCGACGGTCAAAACGGACTACAATGGCCAGATGAACACATTCTCGAACAAGGTACGCGTCACCACATCGCGACCGTGCGACCACGTGGTGACCATCCACATGCGCCCGGGCGACGTGCTCGGCGTCGGGCACCGCAACCAGCAGTACCCGGAGTTCGTCTGGTGCGCCTCGGAAGACGGCCACCAGGGCTGGGTCGCCGAGTCCTACCTCGAGATGACCAGCGAGAAAGAAGCCGTCGCGCAGCGCGAGTACGACGCGGCGCAGCTGACCGTGATCGAGGGCGAGTTGCTCGACGTCCTTGACCAGCAGGGCGCCTTCGTCCTCTGCCGCAACGCCGTCGGGGCCCAGGGCTGGGTGCCGGCGAGCATCCTCGAGGACGCCGGGACCGACGAGTCCTGACGAGTTGGCGCAACCGATGAATCCAGAGTACCGGCGGGTCCGGGTCATGACCTCCTGCACCCGCGAGCAGGTCCAGGAGATCCGCATCCGCGAGGGCGACAGCCTCTCGGTGGGGCACCGCAACCAGCAGCACCCGACCTTCGTGTGGAGCGCCACCGAGGACGGGCATCACGGCTGGGTGCCGGAGGAGTACATCGAGATGACGGGCGGGCGTGACGCGGTGGCGCTGCGCGCCTACGACTCGACGCATCTCACGGTCGTCACCGGCGAGACCCTCGAGGTGCTGGAGCAGGTGGGCGACTACCTGCTCTGCCGCAACGCCAGGGGAGCCGCGGGCTGGGTGCCGGAATCGTGCGTCGCAGAGACCGTGGAGGAATCATGAGCGAGCTTCCCGAGCGCGTGCGCGTGATCGAGCCGCACGTGACGAACGACCCCAATCCCGTGCGTTTTCGCACCGGCGATACGCTCGGCGTCGGGCACCACGACCAGGTCTGGACGGCCTACGTGTGGGCGACCGACCAGACGGGCCGTTCGGGGTGGGTGCCCGACGAGTACCTCGAGATGAAGGGCGCCCATCAGGCCGTCGCCCTGCGCGACTACGACGCCACCGAGCTCACCGTCGGGCGCAAGGAGATCCTCGACGTGCTTGACGAGGTCGGCGGCTGGTACCTCTGCCGCGCCCAGTCCGGTGTCTCCGGCTGGGTGCCGAGCAGCTCGGTCGAGCCCGCATAGGGCAGGGCCGGCCGCCGCAGGCGCGCCGGCCGGCCGCTCGCCCTCTGACCTCTCGCGTCATGGGCTCGTCTCGTACCTCACCGCGTTCGCGACGCGGCAGTACCTGATCTCGGTGAAGTGCGCCGGGTACCAGACGTCCAGGGTGCGCCGGCGATACGCCGTGGTGTGACTGTCGTAGATCCACTCGCCGCCGTGCCTGCCGGCGCAGATGATCACGTGCTGCCACTCCACCTCGCCCTCGACCACGTTCCCCAGGTACACGATGTCGCCGGCCGCCCAGCGCGCCGGCCGCGTCCGCGTGGTGCCCACGATGTACCTGGTGTGCGAGGCGGCGCGCGCTGAGAGAGCCCGCTTCTGCGCGCCGCAGTTCACCCAGGCGACCGTGGGGAACTCCGGCCCGTTGGCGTGCCATTCCCGGCCGGGCTCGTAGAGCGGCCGCAGGCCACCGGCCGCCAGGCACTGCGAGACGAAGTTGGCGCAGTCGTTGTCCGGCGACGCCCAGAATCCCGGGTTTGCGCTCAGCGCCCACTCGTCGGCGTACGCCACCGCCGCGCGGCGGTCGTAGGTCAGCCGCTCGCGGGCGCGCCCTCCGCTCTGCTGGGTGACGACCACGACCGCCGCGATCGCGACCGCCAGAAAGACGACGAGCACGGACCGGCGCCGCCGCACGACGCGAGCGCGATAGATGCGGCGGCGCCCCACCTCACGACGCATCGTCCCTGGTCGCGACCGCAGGCGCGGCGGTCTCGGGAGCGATGGGCGCGGTCGGCGCGGCAGTCTCAACGGTGACGGCGGCAGACGAGTCGCCGAGTGGCAGGGCGACCGTGAACGCCGTGCCGACGCCGACGGCGCTGGACACGTTCACCGTGCCGCCCATGGCTTCGGTGAGATCCTTCACGATGGCCAGGCCGAGGCCCGTCCCGACCGGACGGTCGGTCCCGTAGCGGCTGTACAGATAGAAGCGCTCGAAGGCGCGCGGCAGGTCGTCGCTCGTCAGGCCGCGCCCGGTGTCCGAGACCGTGATGCTGCCCGGCGCCGTGGCGATCGTCACCGTGCCCGGCGCCGGGGTGCAGCGAATCGCGTTCTCGACCAGGTTGGAGACGACCTGGAGCACGCGGTCGTGGTCCGCGACCGCGCCTCCGCCGGCCTCCGTGCTGACCAGCAGGGTGAGGCCGGCGTCACGCGCCGTGGCCTCGTAGCGGCGCACGACGTCCTCCGCGACCGCCGGGAGATCGACCGCCTCGCGACGCACGGTGAACGCGCTCTTGCGCATCCGCCCGGACTCGAGCAGGTCGCCGACCAGCCGCTCGAGCCTGCTCGACTCGGCGCCGATCACTTCGGCGCCGTCGTCCGGCTTCACGGTCCCGTCGCCGATACCCTCGGCGTAGCCGCGGATGGATGTGAGCGGCGTCTTGAGCTCGTGGCTGACCGAGAGGAGGAATGCCTGCTCGGTCTCCTGCGCCTTGGTCAGCTTGGCGTTCATGTCGTTGAAGGAGACCGCCAGCTCGCGCAGCTCGCGAGGGCCTTCCGGCTTCACGGTGACGCCGGCTTCGCCTTCGGCGAGCCGGCCGCTCGCCAACGCCAGCCGGCGCACCGGACGGACGACGCCGCGCGACAGCAGCCACGCGCCGAGCAGTCCCAGGACGATGATCAGCACCACGCCGGACACGCCGATCCAGAGGAGCCGGTCGACGGGCATCGGCGCCGCGAACGAGGAGCCTCCCGACCACTGGGAATGCCGACCAAAGGGACGTAGTACCGGACCACGCGAGGACCGACACGCCACGCGACGATGTCGGCGCCCTTCAGGCGCCCGGAGCACGGTCACCGCCTATGGCGATAGCCCGTCTTCGCCAGGCTGGCGATGCGCCCAGACGGGCAGCGTGCTGGTTTCGCGGATCTGCGCGAGCGTCGCCAGCTGCGCGCCCTCGCGGTGCCCATTCGCGCCGTACATCTGCGCGATCGCGCCGGTGAGCAGCGCTCGCTGGGCCGGCGTGAAACGCTCGTGCTGCCGCTGCACGGACGCGATCTCGTCGCGATCTCCGAGGCCTGGTAGCTCGCCTGGCCTTCGCTCAGGCAGGTCGCCGTCTCCCAGCTGCGGTAGTAGGCCCATACGCCGAGAGCGCGAGACAGATGACGGGACAAGCACGACGATGACGATCACGCCGAAGGTGCGCGTGCGCAACGACGTAGCGCGGCCCGGCAGCAGCACGACGCGCGACCGCGATCAGGGCGGCCACGATGCCGGCCGAGGCCACGGCGGCCGCCTCCGAGCAGCGTCAGCTTGCCGAGCACGCCGTACTCGAGGCTAGCGAGTCGAACGCGAGGAACAGGAGGATGACGACCGCCACGAGCAGCCGCCGCGACTCCGATGGCGATCACGCAGCGCCCGCCGATGCGCCGGTCCCGTACCTGAGGCCGACTCCGCGGTCCCGGTCAGCCGAACGCCCGGCGAGCCACGCCGCGCGGCGAGATGGCGATGATCGCCGCGGCGACGAGTCCGGCCGGGCGACGAACACGCCGATGACGACGATACTCGGCGAAGGACCGAAGCCGAAGAAGAGACCGCGACGCGGCACTCAGGATGCAGAACGGCTGCGAACAGGAGGAGACGGCGACGCGGGCGACGATCGCGGCGAGGGTGAAGTCGCCGCCCACCGGCGCGGACGACGCGACCGGGTCGGCGGCGCGGCGCCGGCCCGGCACGGCGCTCACGGCCGCACCAGCTTGTAGCCGATCGCCGCGCAGCGTCTCGATGTGCAGCGCACTCGCCGAGCTTGGCGCGCAGCTGCGCCACGTGCTGGTCGACGGTGCGCGTGCCGCCGGGAAACTCGAGGCCCCAGACCTGCTCGAGCAGCTGTTCGCGCGAGAGCGCGAGACCCGGCGTGGTCCAGGAAGCAGGCGAGCAGATCGAACTCCTTCATCGTGAGATCGAGCGCGGCGTCCGAGGACGTAGCCTCGCGGGCGCCGCGCCGCAGCTCGACGCTCGCCGAGCGTCAGCACGTCGTCCGGCGGGCGCGGCCGCGTGCGTCGCAACACGGCCTTGACGCGCGCGACGAGCTCGCGCGGGCTGAACGGCTTGGGCACGTAGTCGTCGGCGCCGAGCTCGAGGCCGAGCACGCGGTCGACCTCCTCGTCGCGCGCCGTGAGCATGATCACCGGTACGTCTCGAGCGGGCGCGCACGCGCCGGCAGACCTCGAACCCGTCGATGCCGGGCAGCCCGACGTCGAGGACCACGAGGCTCCGGCCCTGCCGCTCGAGCTCGGCAAGCCCGTCCTCGCCGCTGCGCACCCAGACGACGCCGTAGCCGTCGCGCTCCAGGTAGGTGCGCACCAGGTTGCCGA
The DNA here is from genome assembly GCA_963717965.1 of uncultured Thermoleophilia bacterium. GTDB lineage: Bacteria > Actinomycetota > Thermoleophilia > UBA2241 > UBA2241 > CAIXSE01. Next base: position 85,141 of record CAVQXS010000003.1, read on the forward strand.
TGTTGCGGTCGTCTTCGACGATCAGGACGGTCGCGCCCATTCCCCTCCCGCGGCGATGTGCGCTCATGCTACCAATCCCCGCTCGTTGGCGGGTGCTCGTGGCCACCGGCATCGTCTCCTCCCCCGTCGCGTGTCGAGGAGCAGCATGAGGGGGCAGCGTCAGGCCGGCTCACGCCCTCTGTCAGGGGAGTGTCAAACGTGGGTCACGAGGCCGGCAGGCGCACGCTGAAGGTGCTGCCGGCCCCCGGCTCGCTCGCCGCCTCCACGGAGCCGTCCATCGCCTCCACGAGGTCCTTGACGATGGCCAATCCGAGGCCGGTACCCACCTCGGGCCCGTCGCTGTGCCTGCGGTGCAGGTAGAAGCGCTCGAAGGCGTGGTCCAGATCTTCCTCGGTCAGACCCGGGCCGGTGTCGCTCACGCTGAGCAGGGCGGGGCGGGCGACGACGTCCACCCGCCCCGCGGCGGGCGTGGCACGCAGCGCGTTCTCGACCAGGTTCGAGGCGACCTGCAGCAGCCGCCCGGGGTCGCCGCGAGCCGGGGCGGGCTGCGCCGCGTCGGCAGCCAGCGCGACGCCCAGGGTCCCGGCGAGTCTGTCGAACCGGGCTACGACCTCGCGTGCGGTCCCGGCCAAGTCGACCGGCTCGTCGACGACGGTGAACTCCGAGCGGTCGATGCGCGCCAGGTCGAGAAGGTCGGCGATCAGGCGCCGCAACCGCGCCGACTCGAGGCCGAGCACCTCCGCAGCGTCCTTCGGGTCGACGGCCCCGTCCGCGAGCAGTTCCGCGTACCCGTCGATCGCCGTCAGCGGCGTCTTGAGCTCGTGGCCGACCGACAGCAGGAAGTCGCGCTCGGTGTCCTGCGCCTTCTTCAGCTTGCGGGCCATGCGGTTGAACGACTGCGCCATGACGGACAGTTCCTGTGGCGCCTTCGTGGGGATCGCCATCGGCGTCCCCCCATCCGCCAGCACCACGCTCGCCTGCGCGACCTGCTGCACGGGCTCGACGATGCGGCGGTTCAGGTACCACGCCGCGACCGCCGCGAACGGCGAGACCAGGGCCGCCGCGAACAGCAGAGTGAAGAGGTAGCTTGGCAGCTGCCAGTACCAAGGCGTCGGGTCGTAGGCGTAGACCACGGCGCGCGTCTCTGACGTGCGCCAGGCCACGTAGTGCCAGTCGTTGCCAAAGACACGGCCCTGTCCCACGTCCCAGCCTCTCGCCTTGAGCCGAGCGACGGCGGCGGCCGGAAGCTCCGTGCCGATCATAGGCTGATCCAGAAACACGGTGCCGCTGGCTGAGCCCCTGTTGTCACCGGCGGAGTCCAGCAGCGCCTCCCGGAGCGTCTCGTAGGCGAGGATGTCGATCTTGAGGCCGCCCTTGGACGTGGCGCGGTGAAGCTTCGCCAGACCCTCCTTGGCCGGCGACTGGTCCTCGCGCGGCTGCTGCCGGTCCACGATCATGAGCACCAGCAGGAAGAGCACGAGCAGCGTGACGAGGACAGTGCGAAAGAGCGTGGTGCGCAGCGGCGGATGCTCTGGAGCAGCCTCGCGCAACCCCTGGCGGAAGCCGCGCCGGAAGCCGCGGATGCCGACGAACGACAACACGACGATCACGATCGCGGCGACGGTCAGGATGAGGGCGGGGATGATGATCATCGCGACACCACCTTGTAGCCGGCGCCGCGGACGGTCTCGATGAACTCCGGGAGGCCGAGCTTGGCGCGCACCTGCGCGACGTGCTGGTCGACGGTGCGCGTCCCTCCCGGGAACTCCAGGCCCCAGACCCGGTCGAGCAGCACTTCGCGCGAGAAGACCAGGCCGGCGTTCTCCATGAGGAAGGCGAGCAGGTTGAACTCGGTGGAGCTGAGCTGGATCGGCGCGGTCGTCCGACGCGCAGCCTCGTGGCGCGACCGCGCTCAAGGCGACGCTCGCCGACCGCCGAGCGTCGGCGCGTCGGAGGTGCGCGGCGCGTGCGCCGCAGCACCGCCTTGACGCGCGCCGCCGAGCTCGCGCGGGCTGAACGGCTTGGGCACGTAGTCGTCGGCGCCGAGCTCGAGGCCGAGCGACGCGGTCGGCCTCCTCGTCGCGCGCCGTCAGCATGATGATCGGCAGGCTCGAGCCCGGCGCGGATGCGGCGGCAGACCTCGAGCCCGTCGATGCCGGGCAGCCCGAGGTCGAGCACCACGAGCCCGAGCCGGGTGGCGCGCGCAGCTCGGCAAGCGCCTCCTCGCCGCGTGCGCACCATTACGACGCGATGTCCGTCGCGCTCCAGCGCGATGCGGACCACGGTGGCGATGTTGTGTTCGTCCTCGACCACGAGCACTGGTGGCACTCATGCGCCACCGCATGCTCTCAAGCCGTTGCCGGGGTGGACGCGACCGACGCGGTTCTCATTGAGGACCTCCCGTGCCCGCTGACTGTGGGCGCCGCGGACACGTCACCCCGGTCGGCGCGAGCGTCAGGGGATGTAAAGCGTGACCTGCCGACGGTGACGGTCACGCGCCCGGACCCTGTGGCACCGCGTAACGTGCGCGCGCGAGGACCATCTGGTAACCTTCCGGCTCCGTGTACGCGCCCCATCACACTCCCAGCCCCCCGACCCTGGACACCTGACATGCCCCAGCTGCGCATCGTCGTCCTCGTCAAGCAGGTCCCGGACACGGCCAACGTGACCGGCGAGGCCATGAAAGAGGACGGCACCATCAACCGGGCGGCGCTGCCGGCCGTGTTCAACCCCGAGGACCTGAACGCGCTGGAAGAGGCGCTCAACCTCAAGGACCGGCACGACGCGCGCGTCACCGTCGTGACGATGGGGCCGCCTGCCGCCGTGCAGGTGCTGCGCGAGTCGCTGTACCGCGGCGCCGACGAGGTCATCCTGCTCACCGACAAGGCGTTCGCCGGCGCCGACACGCTGGCGACCAGCTACGCGCTCTCCCTCGCCGTCCGAGAAGCTCGGCGGCGCCGACCTCGTGCTCTGCGGCCGCCAGGCGATCGACGGCGACACCGCACAGGTGGGCCCGCAGACCGCCGAGAAGCTCGGCTACCCGCAGATCACCTGCGTGAGCCGCATCGACGAGCTGGCGGCGCCGGCGGCAGGCGGCGAAGCCGGCTCCGGCGCGGCCACTCGGGCTCCGTCACCGCCACGCGCAGCATCGAGGGCGGCTTCGAGACGCTCACCAGCCCGCTCCCCTGCCTGCTCACCGTCACCGGCGAGGCCAACGACCCGCGGCCGGCGAGCGTCAAGCTGGTCATGACCTACAAGGGCATCGCCGCCGAGGCGCTGCCGGAGTACGACGACACGTATCTCGACCCCGAGAGCGACGAGGCCGAGGTCTGCATGCTCGGGCGCGACGGCAAGCCCGTGTGTCGCGCCAAGGTCGTGCAGTGGGACCACGAGGCGCTGGCCGCCGACCGCGAGGCGCTCGGCCTGCGCGGCTCGCCCACGCGCGTCAAGGAGATCGAGAGCGTCGTGCTCGCGCAGAGCGAGGCGCGCATGGTCGCCGCGGACGAGGCCGGCATCGCCGAGCTCGTGCACGAGCTGATCGAGGAGCACATCCTTGGATAGGCTCGAGGGAGGCGCTCCCGCGAAGCGCAACGACGTCTGGGTCGTCGTCGAGCAGCACGACGGCGTCGCGGCCGAGGTCAGTCTCGAGCTGCTCGGCCGCGCCCGGGAGCTCGCCGACCGCCTGGGCGTGGAGGTCGGCGCCGTCCTCATCGGCGGCGGCAGCGCGCTCAAGGACATCGCGACCGGCCTCGTCGCCCGCGGCGCCGACACCGTGTACTTCGTCGCCCACGGCGACCTCACCGACTACCTGGCGCAGCCCTACGCGGCCGTCGTCTGCAGCCTCGTCAGAGAGCACGCGCCGCAGATCGTCCTCTACGGCGCCACGACGACCGGGCGCGACCTCGCGCCTCGCGTGGCGAGCGCCCTGCGCACCGGTCTCACCGCCGACTGCACCGACCTGCGCATCGGCGACCACACGATGAAGGGCGAGGAGTACAAGGACCTGCTCTACCAGATCCGCCCGGCGTTCGGCGGCAACATCATCGCCACCATCATCAGCCCCCTGCACCGGCCGCAGATGGCCACCGTGCGCGAGGGTGTCATGGTCATGCCCGAGGAGGACGAGCGGCGCGACGGCAGGATCGTCGCCGTGCCGGTGACCCGCACGCCCGAGCCCATAGACGTGCGCGAGGGCGTCGCCCTTTCCGACGCCGACTTCGTGGTCAAGCTGGTGCGCCGCGTGCAGGAGGAGAAGCGCGTCGACCTCAAGGGCGCGCGCATCGTCGTCTCCGGCGGCGTCGGCGTCGGCTCGCGCGAGGGTTTCGCGCTCGTCGAGGAGCTGGCCCGCACGCTCGGCGGCGTCGTCGGCGCCAGCCGCGCCGCCGTGGATGCGGGCTGGATCGCCCACGACCACCAGGTCGGCCAGACCGGTACGACGGTCCGTCCCAAGCTCTACATCGCCTGTGGCATCAGCGGCTCCGTGCAGCACCGCGCCGGCATGGACCAGAGCGCGCGTATCCTCGCCATCAACGACGATCCGCTGGCCCCGATCTTCAGCGTGGCCCACTACGGCGTGGTCGGCGACCTGCACAAGGTGATCCCGCTGCTGATCCAGGCGTACAAGACGAAGGGCGCGGGCGGCGAAGCCGCTCCCGCGCCGGGCCAGACCGCCACGGCCGACGGAGGTGCGTCGTGAGCAACTTCTTCAGCGACAACGCCGACCTCCGGCAGACGCTCCGCCGCCTGGACCTCGCGCGCGTCGTGCGCCTGCGCGAGGACGACTACGCGCAGGCTCGCGACTTCGCCTACGCGCCCAGCGACTTCGAGGACGCCGTCGACTCCTACGAGCGTACGCTCGAGATCGTCGGTGAGCTCGCCGGCGACTACATCGAGCCGCGCGCCGAGGGCGTCGACCGCGCCGGCAGCGAGCTCGTCCAGGGCGAGGTCTGCTACGCGCCCGGCATCGCCGAGGGCCTCGCGCGGCTCAAGCAGGCCGACCTCATGGGCATCACCCTGCCGCGCAAGTACGGCGGCCTCAACTTCCCCGTCTCGGTCAGCGTGATGATCGTCGAGATGGTGAGCCGCGCCGACCCGGCGCTCATGAACATCTTCGGCCTCCAGGACATCAGCGAGACGGTCAACAAGTTCGCCGACGAGGGGATGAAGACGGCCTACCTGCCGCGCTTCGCCAGCGGTGAGGTCACCGGCAGCATGGCGCTCACCGAGCCCGAGGCCGGCAGTGACCTCCAGAACGTCCAGCTCAAGGCGACAGAGCAGCCGGACGGCACCTGGCTGCTCAATGGCGTCAAGCGCTTCATCACCAACGGCTGCGGCCAGATCAGCCTCGTCCTGGCGCGCTCGGAGGAGGGCACCACCGACGCCCGCGGCCTGAGCATGTTCCTCTACGAGCGCGACGAGCACATGCGCATCCGCCGGCTCGAGGACAAGCTCGGCATCCACGGCTCGCCGACCTGCGAGCTGCAGTTCGACGACGCGCCGGCGCTGCTCGTCGGCGAGCGCCGGCGCGGCCTCACGACCTACGTCATGAGCCTCATGAACGGCGCCCGCCTCGCCATCGCCGCGCAGGCGCAGGGCATCGCCGAGGCGGCGTATCGGGCGGCGGCCAAGTACGCCGCCGAGCGCATCCAGTTCGGCGCGCCGATCGGTGAGCTCACCGCCGTGAAGGGACTGCTCGCCGACATGAGGGTGAACATCGAGGCGGCGCGCGCGCTCCTGTACGAGACCGCGCTCATCGTCGACACCAAGGAAGTGCTGGAGCACCGCATCGCCCGCTTGCAGGCGGCGGAGAAGGCCGGCGAGGCTTCGCCGGACGGCCCCGGCGGCGGCGACGCCGACGTCAAGGAACTGCGCGCCGAGCTCAAGCAGTACACGAGGCTCGCCGCGCTCTACACGCCGCTGGCCAAGGCCTGCTGCACCGAGATGGCCAACCAGGTCACCTACGACTCGTTGCAGGTGCACGGCGGCTCGGGCTACATGCGCGACTTCGCCGTCGAGCGCCACGCGCGCGACGCGCGCATCACCAACATCTACGAGGGCACGACGCAGCTCCAGGTCGTGGCGGCGATCGGCGGCATCCTCGGCGGTACGCTCGCCGGGCGCCTCGACGCGTACGACGCCGAGGACTTCTCGGCCACGCCGGAGCTCCTCGGCCGAGTCCGCGGTGCGCGCGCCCGGCTCGCCGAGGCGATCGCCCGCGTGCGCGAGCTCGAGGACGTCCGCTTCCGCGACTTCCACGCCCGCCGTCTCACCGAGATGGCGATCGACGTGAACTGCGCCTACCTGTTGATGCGGGCGGCCCAGGACGACGCGCGAGCGCTGCTGGCGGCTGAGTACTTCGTCGCCGCCATGGTGGCGCGCGTCGAGGGCGCCGCCGCCCAGGTCCTCGGCGGCGACCCATCCGTGCTGGACGCGCTCACCACGCTGGCCGCCGGCTGAGCGCGGCGCGACAGAGCCCGGACGCCGGACCGGCCGGCGGCTGAAGGTCGAGGCCGGCCGCGGCCGGAGACGCGTCAGTCCGGCTCGCCCTCCGGCACGTCGCCCTCCCCCTCGTCCTCCTCCGGCTCCGGCAGCGGCGGCTCGATCCGGTCGCCGCCCGCCGCCCGCGCCCGTGAGAGCATCGTCTCGGCCACGGACGCCAGCTCGTCCGGATCCTCCGCGTCCTGCGGGTACCCCGCCAGGCCGAGGCTCATGGTGAAGCTCCCCAGCAGGCCGTGCTCATCGTCGGAGAGGCGCGTCTCGGCGACCCTGGTGCGGACGCGCTCCGCCACCAGCCCCGCGGCGCCCGGCCCCGCCGCCGTGTTCGGCAGCAGGAGGGCGAAGCGCCCGCCGCCGAGGCGGCAGGCGAGGTCCACCCTGTCGCGCAGGCTGCTCAGGAGGAGCCGGGCCATGGCGGCGAGCACCGCGTCGCGGAACGCCGGCCCGCGCGACTGCGCGAGGTCTTCCTCCCCGTCCAGCTCGCAAACGACCAGTGCGAGCGGCTGGCGGTAGCGGCGAGCGCGGGCCACCTCGGCGTACAGCCGCTCGTAGAAGTACCAGCGGCTGTACAGCCCGGTGACCGTGTCGGTCGCGGAGCGGCTCTCGAGCGCACGAAAGGCGCGAGCGTCCTCGAGCGCGGCCGCCGTCTGCTCGGCGAGCAGCGACGCGAGCTCGATCTCCGGCTCGCGGAACTGCCGCCGCAGCGGCGCGATGAGCTCGAGATAGCCGAGAGATTGGCCGGCGACGGCCAAGGGGAGGATGAGGCGCGCGCGCCCGTCGCCGGCGCGCGCCTGCTCCGGCCGCCCGAGCTCGGCCGCCTGCCGCGCGACGGCGTCGGCGCGCCATCGTCCGGCGCCGGCTGCTTCCGCACCCGGCGCCGCGACGCGTGCGAAGGTGCCGTCGTCCTGGCGCAGCACGACCTCGGCCTCGCACGTCACTCCCAGGAGCAGGCGCGCCGCCTCCTCGCGCACGGCGGCCACGGTCGCCTGGGCGCCCTGCACCGCCGTCATGCCGCGGCCCGCACCCAGCAGCGCCACGAGCCTCTCCGACCGCTCTCCCTCGGCCGCATGCATGCCGGCTACACGCAGCACGACGGCGGCGAGGCGGGCGAGGACTCCGAGTCGTGCACGCTCCTCCGGCGTGAGCCGGCGCACGGCGCGCTTCTCCGCGAGACTCAAGACGCCGACCACCTCGGCGCCGGCCAGCAGCGGCACGTCGATGCGCGTGGCGAAGCCGGCCTGCGCCAGCGCGGCCGCGTCGGCCGACGCGAGGTCGTCCTCGGCGTGACGTTCCACGGACTCGGCCGCGAGGACGAGCCGGCGCAGGTCGTGGCTCTGGTCGAGTCCGACCACGGCGCCCACGCAACTGCCGGCCTCGGCGGCGGCGGAGTCGCGGCACCAATAGGCGCGGCAGGCGAGCGTGTCCGCGTCGCCCCTGAACGTCCAGAGGTCGACCGACCAGAAGTCCATCGACGTGCCGATGTCGGCGACGACGGCGTGCAGCAGATCGGCGATGTCGCGGCCGGGCACCACGCCCAGCCGCTGCGCCGCAGGGTCGGTCTGTCCGTGGCGGTCGCTCACGGGGCCCATCGTACCTCCGGACGACGGTTCACTCTCGATGGGCCGTCACCCTGTCGCGGCCGGCGCGCTTGCCCTCGTAGAGGGCCGCGTCGGCGGCCGCGACGAGGTCCGGCGCCTCCTGTTCGTCGCGGAGCTCGGCCACCCCGACGGTCGCCGTCGTGTGCGCGTACCGTCGCCCGCCGTGCCCGGGGAAGGCGTGCGCGGAGATGGTCGCACGCAGGCGCTCCGCGACGACCAGAGCGCCGGCGCCGGCCGGCGGCGACTCGGGGTCGCGCCCGGTCGCCGCGGTCCCCTCCCTGGGGACGAGCGACACGGTCGTGTGCGGCAGGATGACGGCGAACTCCTCGCCCCCGTAGCGCGCCGCAAGGTCGATGCCCCGCCGCGTGCACGCGAACAGGATCTGCCCGACCTCGCGCAGTGCCTCATCGCCGACCTGATGCCCGAACTGGTCGTTGAACGACTTGAAGTCGTCGAGGTCGAGCATGAGCAGCGTGAGCGGAGTGCCGTAGCGGCGCGCGCGACGACATTCCTGGAGCAGACGCTCCTGGAAGTGGCGGTGATTGTACAGGCCGGTGAGGCCATCGCGGATGGCCTGCTGCTCGGCGCGCCGGTAGAGCCGCTCGTTCTCGAGCGCGGCCGCAGCCTGGTTGGCGAGCACCTGCAGCGCCTCCCGCTCGGCCGAGGAGAAGCGGCGGTGCCCCTCGGCCTCGACGACGATGACGCCCTCGGCCCTGTCCCTGACGGCGAGCGGGACGGCGAGGCCCGAGCTCACGTCGGAGACGAGCTCTCGGGCCTCGGCGCCGGCGAGCGCCTGGATCGCGAGCTCGCCGGCCGTCGCCTCCGCCGCGCCCTGCTCCGTCGTCGCCGGGGCCAGCCGTCCGTCGTCGTCGAGCAGCCACACGCGGACGCTGGGCCCGCCGAGGAGGAGCCTGCTCGCCCCCTCCTCGACCGCCGCCGCCACGGCGTCGCGGTCGAAGGCCGAGGTGAAGCGGCGGCCGGCCTCGAAGAGCCCGAGCAGCCGCTCGCTCTCCTCCTCCTGCACACGGAAGAGTCGGGCGTTGTGGATCGCCGCGCCGGCAGACTCGCCGAGCGCCTCGACGAGCTCCAGCTCGTCCGCCGTGTAGTGGTGCTCGACGCCGACGGTCGTGAGCCGCAGGATGCCCTGTGGCAAGCCCCCGGAGCGCAGCGGCAGGCTCAGGCACGTCTTCTGCCGCCGTTCACTCATCGTGCGGCGCCGGTCGGCGGCCAGGCCGGCGTCCGAGAGATGCTCCTGCACCACCTCGGGCGCCTCGAGGATCGCCCGCTCGCCGGGCGATTTGACGAGCGGGTACATCGTCCCCAGAGCGTCGTCGCGGACGTTCGCCGCGGAGGGTCCGACCGCGTACGACGCCCTGCGGACCAGTGCGTCGTGGTGAGGCCGGTACTCGTAGACGGTGGCGTAGGCTGCGTCGGCGGCCTCGGTCGCGAGGCGCGCCACGCCCGCGAGCACCTCGTCCAGGTCCACCGACGTGGCCAGCGTGCGACTGGCGTCCAGCAGCGTGGCCAGGCGGCGCGTCTGCTCGCCCTGCTTCCGGAACAGCCGGGCGTTGCCGATCGCCGTCGCGGCGGGACGGGCGAGCAGCCGCAGCAGATCCTTCTCGGCATCGGTGAAGCGCCGGGCACGGTGCGAGTCGGTGACGCCGAGCACGCCCATGGTCTCGCCGCCGAACTCGAGCGGTATCTCCATGACCGCCATCTCGCCGTACTTGACCATGACCTCGCGCTCGAGGGGATCGATGTCGTCGTCGTCGACATACTGCTCGAGGATGTCTCCCTTGCGGATGACGGCGTCGCGCTCCGGCCGCTCGTCCAGGCTCACCACCGTGCCGACGTAGTCGAGGTCGACCCCGCGCAGCTTCTTCGACCAGACGGCCATGTAGGTCATGGTGCGCGCTGCGGAGTCGTACTCGTTGAGGTCGCACCACTGTACGTCCAGCGCCTCGCCGACCTGGCGCGCGATGGTCTGGGTCACCTCGTCGAGGTCGAGTGACGACGCCAGCGTCGTACCTACCTCGAGCACCGTCCGGTACGGGTCCCGGGAGGCCGGCACGCCGGCCTCGCGATCCTCAGCCACCGAACACCTCCACGCGGTTCTTGCCGAGGCGCTTGGCGAGGTACAGGGCCTTGTCGGCGTTGCGCACCAGCTCCGCCGGTCCACCCGCAACGCCGGGGAAAGCGGCGACGCCGATGCTGACGGTGATCCTGGTGGCCGGGTCGACGCCGGGAAGCGTGGACCCGGCGACGGACACGCGGATGCGCTCGCTCACGCCGGCGGCGCCGACTTCGTGGGGCGGCGGCACGTCTGGGGCGCCCGGGAGGGTGGCGAGCTGCCGGGCGAGGCGCGCGCTGACGACCTGCGCGCCGTCCTGCGCCGTGTTGGGCAACGCGATCGCGAACTCCTCGCCGCCGTAGCGTGCGGCGATGTCGATGCCGACGCGGATGTGCGTCCCGAGGATGCGGCCCACCTCGACCAGGACGAGGTCCCCGGCGGGGTGGCCGAAACGATCGTTGAACTGCTTGAAGTCGTCGATGTCGATCATCAGCAGCGACAACGGAAGCGCGTACCGCTGGGCGCGGGCGATCTCCTGATTCAGGCGCTCGTAGAAGTAGCGGTGGTTGTAGAGGCCGGTGAGGCCGTCGGTGATGGCCTGCCGCTCGAGCGTGCGGTAGAGCGCCGCGTTGGCTAGCGCGGCGGCGGCCTGGCTGGCGAGGATCTGCAGGAGCTCCAGCTCGTCGTCGCCGAAGTCGCGACTGTCCGCGGCGCGCACGTCGAGCAGGCCTTCGGCGGCGTCGCCGAGCACGAACGGGACCACCAGCCGGGAGCCGTCGTCCGACCGGGCCGGGGCGAGGCTGGTGACGGCCCGGCGGTGAAGCTCGTCGTCGAGCTCGACCGCCGACTCCTCGCCGGCCGCCGGCTCGCCGTCACGTAGCTCGAAGGGGGTGAACGCCTCGCCGCGGCGGAGCAGCAGGCCGACAGCGTCGCCGGTGACGCCGAAGAGGCCCGCCACCTCGCGCCGCACCTCGCCGAGGACGGCGGCGGCGTCGAGCGACGAGGCGAGGACGCGGCTCGTCTCCAGCAGCGCGGCGAGCCGCCGGTTCTGCTGCTCGCCGCGCCGGTACAGCCGGGCGTGACGGATGGCGGTCGCCGCCTGCTCCCCGAGAGCGCGGGCCAGCTCCACCTCACCGGGGCCGAACGTCCGCTCGCGTCCGACCTCGATGAGCACCAGCAGCCCGAGCGGCTGCCCCTCGGCGATCAGTGGGACGTTGAGGCACGTCTGCTCTCCCCATGCCTCCATCGAGGCGCGCACGTCCGGCGCGAGGTCCGGGTCGGAGAGTGATTCCTGGACGACGACACCGCGGAGCAGGATGTCGCGGTCCGTCGGGCTGTCGTCTAGCGGGTAGACCCCGGCCTCGTCGAGCGCCGGCGGCTTACCCTTGGTGCCGTAGAACGCCCGGCCGATGATGGCGTCGCGACCGGGATCGTACTCGTAGATCACGCATTCGTCCGTCGCGAGCGCCTCCGCAGCCGTCCGGCAGATGCGGGAGAGGGAGTCCTCCAGCGTCACCGTGGAGGCGATGGCGCGTCCGGTGGCAAGCAGGGACGCGAGGTGCCGGTTCCTCTCCTCCTGGACGCGGAAGAGGTGCGCGTTGCGGACGGCGACGGCGGCGGGGCCCGCGAGCAGCGTCACGAGCTCGCGGTCCTCGTCGGTGAAGACGCGCGGCTTGCGCTTCTCGATGAGCGTGAGGCAGCCGACGACACCACGGTCGCGGAAGCGCAGTGGCACCGAGAGCGTGGAGACCTCGCCCCACTCCTCCATGAGGGTGCGATCGGTCGCATCGAGGCCGGGGTCGTCGAGGCTCGACGCGAGACACTCGCCGTCCTGGACGACGGGGCGATAGCTGGGCCGCTCGTCCAGCGAGAAACTGCCGCCGACCCAGTCCAGGTCGGCGTCGGTGAGCTCCCTCGCCCAGACCGCGGTGCCGACGAGCCTCCCGTTCTCGGCGTCGTACTCGTACAGGTCGCACTCCCAGACCTCCAGCGCCTCGGCGACGCGCCGGGCGATCACGGCGGGCGCGTCCTCCCGGACGAGCGCCTGCGTGATCTCCGCCCCGGCCTCGACGGCGAGGCGGAACCGTTCGCTCTCGGCGGGAGGCTTCACGCCGGCGACCGGGGCTCCGCGGGGCGCGGGCGCGCGGGACGGTAGCGGTCGCGCGCGGCCACCAGCCCGCACAGGAGGGCCGCGACCTGGCACTGGACGAGGGCACGGATCGGCGGCGCCTCGATGCCGCCGGCAGTCGCCAGGCGCTCCGCGCGCGTGCGCACCTCGGCGACGGCCTCCGCGTGCAGCTCGCGCAGCACGTCGTCCTGCTGCGCCTCGGCCGCGATCATGCCGGCGAACTGGCCGACGCGGGCGAGCATGTCCAGTTCCCGCAGGTACACCGTGTCGAAGAGCTGGGCGACCGTGGCCTCCTCGCCGAACTCCGGATCGTTCTCGGCCTGGGCGCGCTCCGCGCGCAGGTCCTCCTTCACCTCGGCGAGGTACGCGTGCACGGTGCGCTGCCAGGGAGTCTCCCTGGTGAGGCGGGAGCCGGCCCGGATGTAGCGCTCGTGCAGCCAGCCCGCGAGTTGCTGCCGGATCTCGAGGCCGCGGAGTTTGGCCTCGCGCCGCGTCATGCCCGCGGGACCGGTGTCGGCGATCCTCGGGCTGGTGAAGAACGGGACCTCGGCGACGAACGTGAAGCAGTCCCAGACGGCCTCGGCGTAGGCGTCGCTCGAGGTGCCGCTGGTGAGGACGACGGCCGGGTCCGCGCCGTAGGCCTCGTAGAAGTCGTAGTCGTCGGCGAGGGTGAAGGCGCGGAAGACGCCCGGTGCCAGCGTCCGCAGGTACGGCACCTCGGGCTCGCCGCGGTGCGGCGGCAGTCCGGCCGCCGCCATGACGCCGGCGAGCTGTCGCTGCAGCTCCGCGTCCTCGGCCGAGAGATAGAAGTACGCGCCGCTGAAGTCGGAGTTGTGCAACGGCATGTAGAAGTCGAGCGGGCGGCGGCCGATCACCTTCATCACGGCCGCCGCCTCCGGCAGCGGCCGCGTGAACGCGTAGCGCTTGTAGCTCACCGGGAAGGTCCACTCGAACTGGTCGTGCAACGGGGGGCGGTATACGCGCAGCAGGAACCCGGTGAGGTCGTAGGGCGCGCCGAACCACGGCTCGTTGAGCAGCGTCGCGTCGGGGTCACCGGCCTTGACCACCGAGAAGTTGAAGCCCAGTTCCGCGGCCAGGCCGTCGGCCAGCAGCGGGAGCAGGTACTCGAGGGCGAGGGTCCCGACCGGCTCCTCGGGGTGGGGCAGGCCGACGAGGAGCGCCTGCAGCGGGCCGCCGGGGATCTCGAGACAGCGGATCGACCGCCCGGCGCGGGACGCGCCCGGCGACCACACCTCGATCTCCGGATGGGCGGCGGCGAGGCGGTCGGTGGACTCCTCGAGCTCGCCCAGGCACAGGTATCGGTCGTGGGCCGGCACGCCGGCCACGATCCCCTCGAAGCACGGGAACACGCTGACCCCCCAGTCGCTGCGGAACCTCGTGTCGCCGTAGCTTACCAGACGTGCCCTGAGCCGCTACGGCGATCGCTAAAGCCTTCGCCGTTGCTGCCGATACTCGCTAGTGGTACCCCCTTCAGAGGGCCGGACCGGCGCCGATCGCCGGCCCGGCCCTTTCTCTTGGCGAGACGCCTTCTCGCCCCTCCGGAGTCGCCGGCGCCACCACCAGACGGTGACGCGAGCGGGGGGCTTGTGCTACCGTTGCCGCGGGCAACGGGGAGACCGCCGTGATCTACTGCGTCGTACCTCCGGAGCTCGGGGAGGACGCCTACAAGCGCCTCGTCGAGCACTACCGGGACAATCCGAACGTGACGGTCATCATGGACCGCCGCCACGGCGAGCGCCGCGGCGACCGGTCCGGCGGCGGCGCGCGCCAGAGCCGCGACCGGCGGCGGCGGCGCGCACCGGGCTCCTTCGACGTCTGACCCCCTACCCGCCCAGGTGACCCCGTGAACGAACCACTCCCGCGCGGCAGCGAGACGAGCCTCGTCCTCACGCACCTCACGCAGCCGGCCGACGCCAACTACATGGGCAACATCCACGGCGGCATCATTATGAAGCTCATCGACGAGGCGGCCGGTGCGTGCGCCTTCCGCTTCTGTCGCACGAGCGTCGTCACGGCGGCGATCGACCGCATCGACTTCCACCACCCGGTCCAAATCGGCAACCTCGTCCGGCTCAAGGCCAACGTCAACTTGGCGGGCACGAAGTCGGTCGAGGTCGGCGTGCGCGTGGAGGCAGAGGACCTGATGACCGGGATGACGACCCACACCAACTCCGCCTACCTGGTGTTCGTGGCGCTGAGCGACAGCGGCAAGCCGATTCCGGTGCCGCAGCTGGTGCCGCAGACGGAGCAGCAGAAGGAGTGGTTCGCGGAGGCGCAGGAACGCCGGCGCAAGCGGCTCGCCGAGCGCGAACCGGCGGACTGACGCCCGCGCTGGTCCGCGGTCGGCCGCGGGCGCACCGACGCACGGATTCTCAGGCGGCCGGCGCCTCGCCCTCGAGGCGCATCAGCTCACGCAGCGCCACGTCGGCCACGTCCAGCTGCTCCTCGCTGGGTTCGCTGGTCGTGAAGAGGCGCTGCATCTCGAGCCCCGGACGCGCCAGCGAACGCGCCAGCGGGTGGTCCTGGTGGTGCGACATCCAGGCGAACAGCTCCATCGCCGTGCCGATGCTGACGAGGCCGGCGACGAACGTCGCCACCGGCTGCCGTTCCTTGCCGGCCGCCCGCAGCAGCAGGTTGGTGGACAGGCTGGTGGCAACCATCGGCGCGATCAGGTTGGAGCCGCAGCGGGCGTGCTCCTTGTCGGACGTGGCCGGGTCGCCGCCCGTCTCGTAGGCGGCGACGCTCTTGTGCTCGGCGCCGTGGTAGCGGGAGAGACGCGAGTCGCGCAAGGCGAAGAGCACCGGGGCGAGGCTCACGCCGGCGACGGCGACCTCACGCAGGAACGGCGAGCCCCGCCGCGAGGCGCGCAGCGCCACGGTCGCGGCCGCGCTCGCCGCGGTGGCCGCCAGCAACCTCGGATCCTCCTGCGGCAGCACCGGGCCGCCCGTCGCGCGACGCACCGCCGGCAGCACGGCGAGCGCCTCGCCGAGCCGGACGAGGCCGCGGACGACCGGCACGCGCCGCAGCGTCTCCCCCGCCGGGAGCCGCACCTTGGGGCCGGAGACGAGCTTGATGCCCCCGCCCTCCTCGCGCACAGCGGCGGCCCAATGGCCGTCGCTCTGGAGAAGGACGCCGTCTCTGAGAGCCATACCGCCGAGCTGCATCGTCATCGTCTCCTCGCCGAACGGGTCAACGGGCGCGGCACGCGCCCGCTATCACCCGAGTGTTCCCCAAGAGTGGCGCAAGCCGCCTCGGTTCTCAAGCGCGGCGACGCTGGGGAAGGTCGGGCGGGACGCTGAGGCGGGCCGGGCGGGACGCCGGAGGGGGTCTGGACGCGAGGCCGCGCAGACGAGAGACTGAGTGCGACAGGGCGAAAGATGCGCGGCTCTTCGGGCGGCGCAGGGCAAGGAGGCCGCGATGGGGTTCTTCGACACCGTCAAAGACAGAGCCGGCGCCCTCGCGGCCGACGCCGGACGCGCCAGCAAGGTGACCGCCGCACAGACCCGGCTCGTCGTCCTCCAGAACGACCTCCGCAAAGCGGAGAGGGCGTTCGGACAGGAGGCGTTCGCGCTCGTCGAACGCGGCGAGCTCGAGCATCCCGAGCTGGCCGGGGCGCTCGCTCGACTGCGCGCCACGACGGCCGAGGTCCACGCCAAGGAGGCGGAGATCGCCGCGCTGCGCGGCGCCGCGCCCGATGAGCCGGCCGGCGCCGAGGCGCCGACGGCCGCGCCACCACCCTCCGTGACCGTCGCCGACGCGCCGGAGCCCGTCGTCCCGGAGCAGCCGGTCGTCGCGCCGGCCCAGCCGGTCGTCGTATCACCGTCGGGGAGCCCGTCGAGCCGCCGCTCGCGAAGAAGGCGCCCGCGCGCAAGCCCGCGGCCAAGCCGGCGGGGAAGAAGGTACCGGCCAAGAGGGCCGCGCCCAAGAAGCCTGCGGCGGGCAAGCCGGCGGCTCCCGAGGCGCCGGCCCCGGCGGCGCCGGCCGCCCCCGAGAAGCGGCCCCGCCCGGCCAGAGGCGGCGCCGGCTCGTCCGCGGGCGCGACGCCGAAGAAGTCGGGGCGCCCGTCGACGTCCGGCCCCCGGCCGGCGGGCAAGAACAAGCCGGCGGGCAGCTGATCGCCGACGCCGGCGTGCGCGGTCCGGCGCGCTCGACAACGTGAACCGCGCCGACGTCGTCCCCCGTCCGGGACGTCTGGTACCCTGTCCCGGACCAAGGAGACTCCCATGAACGATCAAGCCAGCTTCCCGGACGCCCCCGGCGACCGTATCTGCATCTCCAACCTTCGGAGTGGCCAGACCGTCACCGGCGCGTACGCCTGCTCCGAAAAGATCGCCGCCACCGACCGCAACGGCAAGGCGTACCTCCGGCTCAAGCTGCGCGACGCCAGCGGCGAGGTCGCCGCCATCCACTTCGACCCTTCAGACGAAGCGCTCGGCCTCATCGTCGGCGATGTCGTCGTGGTCGGCGGCACGTACAGCGTGCACCCTCAGTACGGCTCGCAGGTGCAGGTCCGGCGCCTGCGCCTCGCCGAGTCCGAGGAGTACGACGCCGGCGACCTCGTCCCGGTCTCGCCGGTGAGCAGCGCCGAGCTCGCCGAGCGCCTGCACGCCCTCATCGACTCCGTCGAGGAACCTCACGTGCGGTCCCTTCTCGAGCGGGCCTTCGACGGCTCGCGCGAACCGGGCGCGACGTTCGCCGTCGCGCCGGCTGCGGTGCGCAACCACCACGCCTACCGGCACGGCCTGCTCGAGCACTCGATCATCGTCGCCGAGGCGGCGGGAGGCGTGGCGTCGCGGTTCGACTCCGTCGACCGCGACCTAGTCGTCGCCGGCAGCCTCCTCCACGACATCGGCAAGACGCTCGCGTACACGAGCGGCGGCCTCGCCCCGCAGATGACCGACGAGGGACGCCTGCATGGCGAGATCATCATGGGCCACGACATGGTGCGCGACCTCATCGACGAGGACCCGGAGTTCACGGCCGACCTCGCCCTGCGCCTCCGCCACGTCATCGTGTCCCACCACGGCATGCGCGAGAAGGGCAGCCCGGTCGTCCCCCAGACGCGCGAGGCGGTCATCGTCCACTACTGCGACGACATGACCGCGCGCATCGCCGCCATCGACGACGCCGAGGCGGCGACGCCGGCCGGCGAGCGCTGGTCGAGCCGCATCTTCATGATCGACGCGCCAGCGTACATCGGGCCGCGCGACGAGCCCGAGGCCGGACCGGAGGAGTAGGCGCGGCGGGAGCGGGCAAGGCGGCTTGGCCCTGCCCGCTCCCGCCGATCGTTCAGCCCCAGATCTCCTTGCAGTCGGCGAGCACCTGCGCGGCGTGCCCCTTGGGCGTCACCTTGGGGTAGACCCTGCGCAGCGTGCCGTCGGGGTCGATGAGCCACGTGCTGCGTTTGGCCACCCCGACCATCGGCCGGGCGACGCCGAACGCGGCGGCGACGACATGTTCGCCGTAGTCGCTGATCAGCGGCATCTTGAGGTCGTACTTCTGCGCCCAGCGCTCGTTGACCGCGGGCTTGTCGACGCTCGCGCCGACCACCTGCACGTCGAGGGCGGCGAACTCGTCCAGCAGGCCGTTGAACTCAACGGCTTCGGTCGTTCAGCCCCCGGTATTGGCTTTGGGATAGAAGAAGAGGACGGTGCGCCGTCCCGGCGCGCCGAGGTCGAAGGTGGCTCCGTCGTAAGAGGCGCCGGTGACCGCCGGCGCCTTGTCGCCTTCCTTGAGCATGGACCCCTCCCGTGCGCTGGTCACTCGCGGCGCCGACCCCGGGACCGCGAGTCCTCTCGGCATCGTACCTGCCCCACCGGTCACGCGGCGAAACGGCCGGCGATGGGGTGCGGCCACGCCGGCTCGCCACCCGGTGAAGCTGTACACTCGGTCCATGGCACGCAAGCTGAGAGTGCGCGTCGACTACGGCCTTTGCACCGGCGTCGGCGCCTGCGAGCAGGTCTGCCCCGAGGTCTTCTTCATGAACGACGAGGGGCTGCCCGAGGTGCTCGAGGCGGAGCCCCACGAGACGCTGTGGGCGGCCGTCGCGCGTGCCGAGGAGGCTTGTCCGGAGGAGGCCGTCGTCCTGGAGTGGAGCGAGGAGTGAGCCGAGCGGCCGGCTGCGATCAGCCGGCGACCTCGGCGTCGTCGTCCACGGGCGGGGCCGCCACGACGTAGAAGGTCAGCGGCCCCACGCCGACGTTAGCCACCCGATGCCAGGCCCGCGCCGGCACGGCGAGGGCCTCGCGCTCACCGACTTTGAGCTGCTCCCCGTCCACGTCGATCATCGCCGTGCCGTCGAGCACGAGGTAGACCTCTTCCTGCTCGCGGTGCATGTGCCGCGACATGGATCCCTCGGCCAGGGTGAACACGTTGGCGCGCAGGTGCCGCACACCGAGCGCCTCGCTCAGGCGCCGCACGCTGAGCTGCTCGGAGATGGACTCGGTCGGTACGGCACGCACGACCTTCATGCGGTCACCCGCGCTCCAGGGGCAGGATGGTGACCGGGATGCTGCACTGGTCGCGGAACCGCTCGGCGTCGCGCACGCCCGCCGATGACCTCGCCGTAGTGCATGGGCACGGCCGCGACGGCATCGATCAGCTCACAGGCCCTCGCGGCCTCGTCCGCCGTCATCGTGAACTTGCCGCCGACGGGCAGCAGGGCGACGTCGCAGTGGACGTCGGACATCTCCGGCACGACGTCGGTGTCGCCGGCGTGGTAGTAGCGCACGTCGTCGAGCGCGACCACGTAGCCCACCCCTCCGGCTTCGCGCGGGTGATACGGCTGACCGGGCGCCCGGAACTTGTCGAGGTTGTAGGCGGGGACCGCCGCCACCTCCACGCCCTCTACCACGACGCTCTCGCCGGGCGCCAGCGTGACCGTCGCGACGTCACCGAGCTGCGCGGTCACGGAGGCCGGACCGACGACCATGGTGTCCGGCCCGGCGATCTTCTCGATGTCCGGGACGCTGAGATGGTCGAAGTGGTCGTGAGTGACGAGGATGATGCCGGCCTGAGGCTGGCCGGCCGGCAGCTTCCAGGGATCGATGTAGACGGTCACGCTGCCGTCCAGACGGAACGAATCGTGGCCGAGCCAGTGGATGTTCTCAAGCATCGTCGCCTCCCGCGATGGTCGCCGCCTTGCGTCTTGCCCGTCGGGCCGCAAAAGCACGACGGGCCGGCCGCCGGATCCCGAGCGATCTTCCGGCGGCCGGCCCGTCAAGAGCTCGGAGCCCTACTCGGCCTCTTCCTCTTCCTCGACGTCCGCCTCGGCCTCTTCGTCGCGCGCTTCGACCTCGGCCTCTGCCTCGGTCGCTCCGCCTCGGTCTCGGCTTCTGCCTCGGTCTCGACCTCTGCCTCGGCTTCGGCCGCCGGAGCCGGCGCCGCGGCGGCGCTCACGGGCTTCACGTTGGTCGCCTGCGGGCCCTTACGGCCCTGCTCGACCTCGTACTCCACGAGCATGTCCTTGTCGATCGCGGTCACGCCGTCGGCCAGGCCGGTGACGTGCACGAAGATGTCGTTGTCGTTGTCCTGCTCGATGAAGCCGAAGGCCTTCTCCGTCGAGAACCACTTGACTTTACCCTGAGGCACTTTCTTTCTCCTTTAGTCTTGAAACGCGTCGCCGCCGGTGCTCGGTGAAGACGGGAGGCGCTCCTTGTGCCGCTCGCGCCGGTCTCTGAGGCGCAGAACGTACCGGTAGTGTACCCGCGAACGCGGGCCCTCGAAAGCCGGGCGCCGTCGGGCGGCGGCGCGGTCGCCGCCGGCCGCCGCTAGCAGCGCGTGACCGCGAAGATGGCGATCCGCGCCAGGAGGTTCGGGGCCACCGCCTTGACCGGCGGCGGCTTCTCGACGGAGCGCAGGTACAACTCGTGCTCGATGCGGAGCCCCTCCTCGCGGCACAGGGCGCGGAAGTCCTGGATCGTGCACAGGTGGATGTTGGGCGTGTCCCACCACTGGTAGGGAAGGTCGCGCGAGACGGGCATGCGCCCGCGCAGGAGCAGCTGCGAGCGCGGGGTCCAGTGGGCGAAGTTCGGGAAGCTGACGATGGCCAGGCGACCGACGCGGACCATCTCGCGCACGATCATCCGCGGCCGCCGCAGCTGCTGAAGGCTGAGGCTCAGGATCACGACGTCGTGCGACTGGTCGCCGTAGTCGGCGAGGCCGGCGTCGAGGTCGCCGTGGAACACGGAGAGGCCGCGGCCGATGCACTTCTCCACCGCGGCCTGGTCGATCTCGACGCCGCTGCCGCGCACGTGCTTCTCGGCGATGAGCTCGCCGAGGAGCTCGCCGTCACCGCAGGCGAGGTCGAGGACGGTGGCACCGTCGGGCACCAGGTCCTCGATGAGCTTGTAGTCGATGCGCCGCACGATGCCTATCCTACGTCGTGCGGGGACCGCACACGCCGCGCCTCACGCCTCGCGGGGCGGCGCCGGCGGCGTGAACGTCCTCGCCCCGCTCGAGAGAAACGCGCCGATGATGCCCTCCATCTTCTCGCGCTCCAGCAGGAAGGCGTCGTGACCGTAGTGGCTCTCCACCTCGTAGTAGCTCACGTGCTTGTGCGTCGCGCGCAGGGCGCTGACGATCTCCTTGAGCTGGTACGGCGGGTGCAGCCAGTCGCTGCTGAACCCCATCACCAGGAAGCGCGACTTGACGTCGGCGAACGCCCTGACCAGCGTGCCGTGCTGGCGCGTGAGGTCGAAGTAGTCGAGCGCGCGCGTGATGTAGAGCAACGTGTTGGCGTCGAAGCGATTGGTGAAGCTCAGCCCCTGGTGGCGCAGGTAGCTCTCCACCTCGAAGTCGGCGGAGAACGTGAACGTGTAGTCGTGGATGTCCTGGAGGCGACGGCCGAACTTCTCCTCCATCGCCTCGTCGCTGAGGTACGTGATGTGCCCGACCATGCGCGCGACGCTCAGGCCCTTGGCCGGCGTCTTGCCGCCGTAGTAGTGGCCGCCGCGCCAGTTGGGGTCGGCCATGATCGCCTGCCGGCCGACCTCGTTGAAGGCGATCGCCATCGTGGGCTGGCGCGCCGCCGTGGCCAGCGGCACGCAGAGATGGGTGCGGTCCGGGTGCGAGATCGCCAGCTCCAGCACCTGCATGCCGCCCATCGAGCCGCCGACGGCGGCCAGCAGCTTGCCGATGCCGAGGTGGTCGAGCAGCAGCATCTGCGCGTTCACCATGTCCTTGATGGTGATGATCGGGAAGTCGGTGCCGTAGGGCCGGCCCGTAGCGGGGTTCTCCGAGGCCGGCCCGGTGCTCCCGCTGCAGCCGCCGATGACGTTGGCGCAGATGACGAAGTACTTGTCGGTGTCGAGCCCCTTGCCGGGACCGATCATCATGTCCCACCAGCCCGGGCGCTTGTCGTTGGCGCTGTGCAGTCCGGCCACGTGGGCGTCCCCGGAGAGTGCGTGAGTGACGAGGACCGCGTTGTCCTTGCGCTCGTTCAGCGTGCCGTAGGTCTCGTAGGCGAGCGTGAACGGCGCCAGCGTGCCGCCCCCTTCGAGGGCGAGCTCCTGGCCGGGCCGGTCGAACGTCACCTTCCTGGTGCGGACGATGCCGGCGTTGCCGGCGTCGTCGTCGTACCCCATGGCGACGTCGCCGATCTCCTTGCGCGCTGCGGGCTTCTTCTCGGTCATGGCTGCGATGATTCTAGCGAAGACGGCTGCGTCGCGGGCGAGCGGGGCGGAGGCTCTGCGCCCCCGCCCCGCCGCGCTCCGCGACACGCTTCGTCAGGCCTTCGCCAGCGCCTGCTCGATGTCGGCGACGATGTCCTCGAGCGACTCGATGCCGATGCTGAGCCGCACGAAGTCGTCGGTCACTCCCGTCTCGAGCTGCTCATCGGCCGTCAGCTGCGAGTGCGTGGTCGTCGCGGGATGGATGACGAGCGACTTGGCGTCGCCGATGTTGGCCACGTGCGAGAGGAGCTGCGTGCTCTCGACGAAGCGCCGGCCGGCCTCGCGGCCGCCGGCGATCCCGAAGCCGATCATCGCCCCGTAGAGCCCGCGGTAGTGGTACTTCTTCGCGAGCTCGTGCGTCGGGTGGCAAGCTCAGGCCGGGGTAGCTGACCCACGTCACCTTGGGGTGCTCCTCGAGGTATCTGGCCACGCCGTAGGCGTTGGTGCTGTGCCGCTCCATGCGCAGGTGCAGCGTCTCGAGGCCCTGCAGGAAGAGGAAGGCGTTGAAGGGCGAGAGCGCGGCGCCGATGTCGCGCAGCAGGCTCACGCGCAGCTTGACGATGTAGGTGATGGCGCCGAGCGACTCGAAGAACTTGAGCCCATGGTAGCTCGCGTCCGGCTCGACGAGGCCGGGGAACTTGTCGTTCTGCGCCCAGTCGAACGTGCCGGAGTCGACGACCACGCCGCCGATGGACGTGCCGTGACCGCCGATGAACTTGGTCGCCGAGTGGACAACGATGTCGGCGCCGTGGTCGATCGGCCGGATGAGGTACGGGGACGCCATCGTGTTGTCGACGATCAGCGGGATGCCGGCCTCGTGGGCGATCGCCGCGACGGCGTCGATGTCGAGCGTGTCGAGCTTGGGGTTGCCCACGGTCTCGGCGTAGAGCAGCTTCGTGGTCGGCTTGATCGCGCGGCGGAAGTTCTCCGGGTCGACCGGATCGACGAGGTCGATGTCGAGGCCGAAGCGCGGCAGCGTGTGCACGAAGAGGTTGTAGGTGCCGCCGTACAGGCTGTTGGCGCTCACGATGTGGTCGCCGGCGCCGGCGATGTTGAGGATGCTGAACGTCACGGCGGCGGAGCCCGAGCTGAAGGCGAGCGCCGCGACGCCGCCCTCGAGCGCGGCGACGCGCTTCTCGAAGACGTCGTTCGTCGGGTTCATGATCCGCGTGTAGATGTTGCCGAACTCGCGCAGACCGAAGAGGTCGGCGGCGTGGTCGGCGCTGTCGAAGGTATACGCGGTCGTCTGGTAGATCGGGACGGCGCGCGAATTCGTGGCCGAGTCCGGCTCCTGCCCGCCGTGCAGCGCGAGGGTCTCGAACCCCTGCGCGGCTTTCGTGTCGGTGTCGCTCATCTCGTCTCTTCTCCTGTCAGATGTAGTACATGGGGGCCCCGTGGGCCCGGGCGGCGGCGTCGGCGATGGTGGCCGAGCCGAGGACGGCGCGCGTGCACTCGCGGACCGCGCGCCACACGGGGGCGACCAGAGCCTCGGCCTGGTCGCCGCCCTGCATTCGTCCCTTACCGCCGTTGGAGCCGGGTGCGCCGGCGCGCCCGCCGACGGGGTCGGCGCGCCGGCCGTCGATGAGGTCGATCACGTCGGCGAAGGTGATAGTCGCCGGGTCGCGAGCGATCACGTAGCCGCCGCCCTTGCCGCGCTGGCTCTCCACCAGGCCCGCCTGACGCAGGTCGTGCATGACCTGCTCGAGGAACTTGGGCGGCACGCCGGTGAACGCGACGATGTCGCGGGCGGTCACCGGCGCCGTGCCGTCGGCCAGGGAGAGCCTGACCAGGGCTTTGATCGCGTAGTCGCTCTTGGTGGAGAGGTGGATCACGTCGCTCCCGGGGACGTCACGTTTAATTCCTACTTCTCACTAGGATTTAGGACTTTATGACCGCGACGGTGCTCTGTCAATCCTCCGCGGCGGCGCGCCTGCTACCATGGCTCCATGACGACGCCCGCCGATCCCAGCGTCCGCGAGGCGCTGCGGCGCGAGCTGCCCGGCCTCGAAGAGGCCGTCCCCCTCGCGCCGCTGACCGCGTACGGCGTCGGCGGCCCCGCCGAGTTCCTGGTGCGCGCCGGGACGACCGGCGTGCTGGTGCACGCCGTGCTCACGGCGCGCGAGCTCGGCTTGCCGGTGACCGTGCTCGGCCGCTGCACCAACGTGCTTGTCGGCGACGCCGGTGTGGCCGGCCTCACGGTGCTCGCCCGCAACGAGGCCACGACCCTGCACGGTCACACCCTGCGGGCCGAGGCCGGCGTGGAGCTGCCCGGCCTGGTCGCCGACCTCGCCGGGCAGGGTCTCGCCGGCCTCACCTTCGCCGCGAACATCCCCGGCTCCGTCGGGGGCGCCATCGTCGGTAACGCCGGCGCCTACGGCGAGTCGGTGAGCGACTGCCTCCTCGACGTCCATCTGCTCGAGGAGGGCAAGGAGCACGTCGTCGAGCCGGAGCGGCTCGGCTTCGGCTACCGCACCTCCCTGCTCAAGTCGCGCCGGGACATCGTCGTGCTCTCGGCTTCCTTCCTCCTCCACCACGGCCATCGCAGCCAGTTGCTGCGGCGCATCGCCGACGACGCCGCGCTGCGCAAGAGCAAGCACCCGCTCGAGTACGCCAGCTGCGGCAGCTACTTCAAGAACCCCTCGCGCGAGCTGCCGGCGGCCCGCCTGATCGAGGCCGCCGGCCTCAAGGGGCTGCGCGTCGGGCGCGCGCACGTGAGCGAGAAGCACGCCAACTTCCTCGTCGCCGAGCCCGGCGCGACGGCGGACGACATCACGGCGCTCGCCGCGGAGGTCGTCCGCCGCGTGCACGAGACGAGCGGCTACGAGTTGAGCGAGGAGGTCCGCCGCCTCGGCTTCGACTGAGGGCGGCGTCGGCGCCGCGGGCGCCGACCCGCGCCCGGCCACGGCGGCGACCGCGCTATACTTCTCGCGTCCTGAGCGGCGAACCCGCCCGGCAGCACGGGCGTCTCTCACCCAGGAGGAAGGCAATAGAGGAACTGCCGCACGGTCTGATCGACCGCTTGCGCAGGGGGCAGCCCGAGGCGCGGGCAGAGCTCTTCCGGCTCTACGCGCCACAGGTGCGGCGCATCCTCTACCTCCAGGGGTTCTGTGAGGAGGTCGACGACGCCGTGCAGGAAGTGTTCATCAAGGTCTACCGGGCCGAGATCCCGCGTGAAGAGGTGTTCCTCGCCTGGTTCTACCGGGTGATCCTGAACACCGGGCGCGACCACGGGCGCCGGCGCAAGACGCGCTACGGGCTCATGGACAAGCTGCAGCAGATCGCGCCCGCGGCCGGTATGGACCCGCCCTCCGAGCCGGCCGACCCGGCCCTCAGGGACGCGCTGGCGACGCTGCCCGACGAGCTCCGTGAGTGCGTGGCGCTGCGGTTCTTCGCCGACCTGCCGCTGGACGAGATCGCCCGCGCCCAGGACATCCCCGTGGGCACGGTCAAGTCGCGCCTGCATGGCGCGGTCAAGAAGCTCCGCGCCGCTCTGGACGAAGGTGGCTACGAGCACGATGGGTGACGGACGATGACGGACGGGCTGAACATCACTGGATACGCGGCGGGCGCCGCCTTCGACGACGACCGCCTGCTCGCCTGCGCGCTCGGGCTCGACGACGATCCCGAGCTGCTGGCGGCCGCGGCGGCCGACGCCGCGCTGGCCGCCCGCCTCGAGGCGATGCGCGCCGACGTCGCGGCCGTAGGGGCGCAGGTGGCCGCGGCCGTGCCGGCGCCGGATGCCGACTACGCGGACCTCGCCGGCGAACGCTGGACCGGCCTCAAGGAGTATTTCGAGCCGCCGGCGAGCGCCGCGAAACCGCGCCGCGCCGGCCGCTGGTGGCGCGTGGCGGCGCCCGTCGCGGCGCTCGCCGTGCTCGCCCTCGTCGTCGGCATCGTCGCTGTCGGCGGCGACTCGCAGACCGGCGTGAGCAGTCTGTCCGGCCAGGCCGCGGAGGTGGACCGGGCGGCCTCGGGCGCCGCACCTGAGACCACCGGCGACAAGGCGCTCGGCTCAGGCACCGCCGCCGAGCGCCTCTCCAGCCAGCTCGAACGTTTCGCCGTCGTGGTCCTCGCGCGGGCACGCGCCGCCAAGGGAACCTTGCAGGAGTTCGCCGTGCTGCGCATCTTCAAGGGCGACGCGCCGCAACTCGTCGAGCTCGCGGTCGGTACTCAGCCTGCGGACCGAGGACGTCTCCACCTGCTCATGCTCGACCCGCTGGCGCGTGAGAGCACCCCCCCGAGTCCGTCACCCTCGGTGGCGGTCTCACCCTCACCGGCGGTGTCGTTCGCAGCACCCACCTACGAGGCCAGCCTCCTCGGCGAAGAGCTCGACGTCGCCTACACGTACCTCGGCGAGGCGACGATGGTCCGCGAGCTCCCCGCCGGCACCGACCCGTCCGCGGTCTCCCTCACGATCCCCTGACCCGCTCCGCGGTGCGCTGCTATGATGCGGCGATGGACGTGCCGTCCCGTTACTTCACCGACGCCAAGCCCGCCTTTCTGCAGCTGATCGACCCGCGCGGGCTGCGCGTGCTCGACCTCGGCTGCGGCGGCGGCCACAACGGCGCCCTGCTCAAGAAGGCCGGGGCGCGCGAGGTCGTCGGCATCGAGCTCGACGCGGGGGCCGCGCAGGAGGCGCGTAAGCGGCTCGACGCCGTGGTCGAGGGAGACCTCGCACACCTCGACCCGGCGCAGCTCGGTGACCGGCCCTTCGACGCCATCCTCGCCAGCGACGTGCTCGAGCATCTCGTCGAGCCGGAGGACGTGCTCGCCAAGGCGCTCACGCGGCTGCGGCCGGGAGGCGCCGTCGTCATCTCCCTGCCCAACATCTCCAATGTCTACGTGTTCGCGCAGCTGCTCGCCAAGTCGTGGCCGCGGCGCGACTCGGGGATCTTCGATCGCACGCACGTGCGCTTCTTCGCCAAGCGCGACATGGTCCGCCTGCTGGAGGGCGCGGGCCTCACGGTGCTCCGCGTGGAGCCGTACTTCACCCGCTATCGGGCGATCAGGTGCGCGGCGCTGGTCCTGTCGCTCTACATCTTCCGCGACTACTGGGCGAGGCAGTTCCTGCTCCTCGCCGTCAAGCCGGACTGACGACGGGAGGGACCGTGAGCGGATCGACCAGCGAAGCCGGGTCACCTGAGGGGGCACCGTCGGCGCACCCTCCACTCCTCGAGGGCAAGAACTTCGTGGTGACGGGCGCCGCCAACTCGCGCTCGATCGCCTGGGCGGTGGCCCTGGCGGTCAAGCGCCACGGCGGCGCCGTCGCGCTCACGTATCAGGCCGACCGCCTCAAGCGGCGCGTGAGCCAGCTGGCCGACGAGCTGGGCGGCGCCCCGATGATCGAGCTCGACGTCAGCAGCGACGAGGCCGTGCGACGCGCCGTCGACGAACTCGCGGAGCAAATGCCGGTGCTCGATGGTCTCGTGCACAGCATCGCCTGGGCGCCGGCCCACGACCTGCAGGGCAACTTCGTCGAGACCACGCGCGACGGCTTCGCCCAGGCCAACGACATCAGCTCGTACTCCCTGATCGCGACCGCGCGCGAGGCGCGCCGCCTCATGACGAGGGGCGGCGCGATCGTCACCATGACCTACGCAGGTTCGTGGCGCGTCGTGCCCAACTACAACGTGATGGGACCCGCCAAAGCGTCACTGGAGAGCGCCGTGCGCTATCTCGCCGCCGACCTGGGGCCGGAGGGGATCCGCGTGAACGCGGTGTCCGCCGGCCCCATCGCCACCGTCGCGGCGCGCACGATCAAGGACTTCAGCGGGATGCTCGAACTGCTCGAGAGCCACACGCCGCTGCGCCGCAACGTCACCAGCGAGGAGGTCGCGGACGCGACCGTGTTCCTGCTCAGCGACCTCAGCCGGGCGATCACCGGCGAGGTCGTGCACGTGGACGCCGGTGCGCACGCGACGATCTGAGCGGCGATGATCGCCTACGTCGCCAACGACCTGGGGAACGGCCGCACGCTCAGTGCCCATGAGGACGTGCAGCTCCCCTCGTACTCCACCATCAAGGTGCTGCTCGCCGCCGCCTTCTGGCGCCTGGTCGAGCGCGGCGAGATCGACGAGGCCGAGCCCTACGCATTCGCGCCGGGCTCCTGCGTCGGCGGGAGCGGCGTGCTGCGCGGGCTGCGGCACGCCGCGACGCTCAGCCTGGCCGACGTCCTGCACCTCGCCCTCGTGGTGAGCGACAACGACGCCACCAACATCGTCGCCTCGCGCGTCGGCTTCGAGCGCGTCAATGTCCTGGCGGACGAGCTCGGCCTGTACCGGACGCGGATGCAGCGCCTGATGCTCGACCAGGAGGCCGTGGCCGCCGGCCGCGAGAATCTCACCTCGGCCGGCGACCTCGCCCGGCTCTTCGAGGCGCTCGCCGGTGGCGGGACGCTCGAGCCGTTCGTCGGCGAGCGCGTCCTGGCGTCGCTCGAGCTGCAGGAGCACCTCGACGGCATCGCCCGCTACCTTCCGCCCGGCGCCGTCTACGCCGGCAAGTGCGGCGACGACTCGCCGGTCGATCGGTACGCCCACGACTGCGCCCTCATCCGTGAGGGCGACCGGCGCGCCGTCGTCGTCGTGATGACCGACCGGTCGGGCGGGTTCGAGACGGTCGCGCGCACCGGCGCCGCGCTGTACGCGGCGCTGGGCGGATCCTGAGCGCACGCTGCGGCGGCGCGGGCGGCCGGGCTGCGCGATGAGCCGGCCGGCTCCGGCGCCCAGGCGGCCGACTCTCCCCCGTTCAAGCGGCCGGCCGCACCCCCAGGCCGGGCTCGTCGGACGCCGTTAGCAGGTCCCCATCCACGGCGATGCCGGTGAACGGGTCCTCGGCGAGCAGCAGCGCCCCGTCGAGGTCCACGTAGTCGGCGAGGCCGGCGAGCTGCAGAGCGGCGGCGATGCCAAGGCTCGACTCGACCATGCAGCCCAGGAGCACCTGCAGGCCGCGCCCGGTGCACGCCGAGATGAGGGCGAAGGCGGCCGCGATCCCTCCGGCCTTCGCCAGCTTGACCACGACGCCGTCGTAGGCGTCGCCCACGGCGTCGAGATCGTCCAGGGTCAGGACCGCCTCGTCGGCGAGCAATGGGATACTCGTGCGCTCCCTGAGCCAGGCCATCCCCTCCGCGTCGGCCGCGGGCAGCGGCTGCTCGACGAGCTCCGCGTTCAGGTCCTCGAGGACCGCGAGTGCGGCCGCCGCCCGCTCGCGGTCCCACCCCTCGTTGGCGTCGTAGCGGAAGGTCGTCTCTGGAAGCTCGAGCGCGAGGCGGCGGGCCAGCTCGAGGTCGCCGTCGAAGCCGAGCTTGACCTTGAGCGTGGCGAACGCCGAGGCGGCGCGCGCCTGCGCCAGCATCTCCTCGGGCGCGCCGATGGCGATGGTGTACGAGGTCCGCACCGACGGCCGGGCGAGCCCCAGCGTGCGCCACACCGGCTCGCCCGCCTGCTTGCCGGCGAGGTCCCAGGCGGCGGCGCTCAGGCCGGCCCGCAGGGCCGGCACGCCCTCCGCCGCCAGCGCCTCGCAGAACGCCTCGACGCCGGCCGGACCCTGCAGGTCGGCGATCTCGGGCGCGAGACTCGCCAGCAGATCCATGTCACGCTCGCGGTCCTCGCCGTAACGCGCGTTCGGGGCCCCCTCGCCGAGGCCGATCAAGCCCCCCTCGCGCAGTTCCACCACGAAGCGCCCAAACTCGCTGTGCGTCCAGCGGGATATGCCGAAGGGCGCCGCGGTGCGCAGGTCGAACGCGCGTGTCGAGACGTGAGCCATGCCATTCATCCTTCCCCGGAGACGGCGAAGACGCCCTCCGCCGGCGCGAACGCGGTGCGACCGTCGGCGGCGCGGGCGGAGACGTACCACGAGTAGCTGTGGCCGGCGCGCAGGCGCTCGCCGGGGACGACCGCCCGGCAGGCGACTGCCGCGGGGCCGGTCAACTCGACGACCAAGAGCGGCGTCGCGTCGTCGAGCAGGCAGGCGTCCTCAAACACCGTCACCGTCGCGCCCGCCTGCGAGAGCTCGGGCTCGCGGATCCGCCAGATGAGCCGCACATCCTCCCCGGCAGGGACGACGATACGCCCATCCGGATGCAGGCCCTCGGGCCGGATCGGATCGTAGGCGAGGAGCGGGTTGCCGGAGGCCGGGCGGTACAGGCACGGCGCCGACGCCGGCGCCGAGAAGCCGCCCGGCCCTCGCGCCCAGACCGCGACGGCGAAGCGGCCGTCGTCGTGGAGCAGGTCCTCGGGCACGGTGAACGAGGTGACCGGGGCGTCGACGTCGCGGCGCAGCAGCCTGCGCCTCCACAGGTCCCAGGTCTCCTCCCAGACCTCGACGCGGCAGCCCGTGACGGCAATGGCCGGGCCCGCCGCCTTGCCGTCGCCCGGCGCGGCGTCGCCCGGGCACTCCCACGCGACGACGACCGGTCCGTCGCGGACGACCCAGAACGGGGCGCGCGTGAGGCGCGGCGCCGGCGGCCGCTGCGCGCCCGGCGCCGCGCCCCGTCCGTCCGCGCCGTCCCCCTCCATGACCGCCTCGTAGTCGTCGTCCGGCACCGGCGCACCGTCCGGGACGTAGTAGTCGAGGTGCCGCGTGAGCAGATTGTCGTACACTTCGCGGCCGGCGGCGTCGCGCGGCAGCGGCCGCCGGCAGTAGAACGGCAGCTCGGAGAGGCCGGCGGCGCGGCGCAGGCGGACGAGGTCGCGCCCGGCCGCGCCGCCCTCTGCCGCGCCGCCGGCCACCAGCCGTTCGTGCACGCCCCTGTGGTAGAACCGCTCGCGCTCGTCCCACAGGCGCAGGTACGCGCCGCCGTCGTGGCGCAGGCGGTCGGTCGTCTCCGTCGCGCGCAGGTAGCGCGTGTGGATCGCCCGCGAGCCGTGAGGCGCCAGGCACCGTCTCGCCGCTCGAACAGAGGGATGGATGCTCGCGGAGACGCGTCGTAGACGAGGTCGAGCCCGTCGACCCGGCCGCAGGAGAAGGCCGTGTGGAACGCGTCGCTGACGTGCGCGTGCGTCGTCAGCAGATCACCGGGTACCAGCTCGTCGGGCCCTCCGAAGGCGACCCAGACGGCTTCGCGCGGGTCGCCCGCCGGCCCGAGCTCCTCGTCCATCTCGAAGCCGTCGTCCAGGTGGTCGAAGACGCGCCGCACGAACCCCCAGCAGTCGAAGCAGTCGTCGAAGTTGTAGGGGCGGGCCTGGGGGCCGAAGAGCTCGAGGGCGCGGAGGACGTCCGCCGGCGAGAGAGGGTCGCTGCGCATGCGCCAATGCTTACCAGCCGGTCGTGCGCGCGTCAAAGAAGACGCCTCATCCCAGCCTCGCATGTTGCTAGGGGTGACGATAGACTCCTCCGGCATGAGCGTTGACGGAACAACCCTCCTCCGTCTGACCGATCTCACCGTCGACTTCGCCTCTCAAGAAGGCACGGTCCACGCCGTGAGCCGGGTCAGCTTCAGCGTCGCGCCGGGCGAGCTCGTCGGCCTGGTCGGCGAGAGCGGCTGCGGCAAGAGCGTCACCGCCAGCGCCATCATCGGTCTCACCGGCATGGTCCCCAACGCGACCGTGAGCGGCAGCATCGAGTTCGACGGCAGAGACCTGCTCGCCCTGCCCGAGGCCGACGTGCGCGCCGTCCGCGGCCGCGACATCGCGATGATCTTCCAGGACCCGGTCACCAGCCTGAACCCCGTGCTCAGCATCGAGCGGCTCATGACCGAGGGCCTCGAGCTGCACCTCGGTCTCAGCCACTCGGACGCCGTCAAGCGCTCTATCGAGCTCCTCGGCGAGGTCGGCATCCCCAAGGCCGCGAACCGCATCAGGGACTACCCGCACCAGTTCAGCGGCGGCATGCGCCAGCGCGTCATGATCGCCATCGCGCTCTCCTGCAACCCCAGGCTGCTGCTCGCCGACGAGCCCACCACGGCCCTCGACGTGACCATCCAGGCGCAGATCCTCCGCCTGCTCAAGCAGCTCTCCCGGGACCACGAGGCAGCCGTCATCGTGATCACGCACGACCTCGGCGTGGTGGCCGGCATGTGCCGGCGCATCCTCGTGATGTACGCCGGGCGCATCGTCGAGAGCGGCCCGGCGAAGCCGCTCTTCGCGACCCCGCACCACCCCTACACGGTCGGTCTCCTCAAGAGCGTGCCGCGCCTCAACGAGCCGCGCCGCGACACCCTGCAGACGATCACCGGGCTGCCGCCGGACCTCGCCCACCTGCCGCCGGGATGCGCCTTCGCGCCGCGCTGCTACCTCGCGACCGACGAGTGCTGGGCGGCCGTGCCCGAGTTGGAGTTGACGGACGAGGGCCGCCGGTCCGCCTGCTTCCACAGCGACCAGCTGCGGTCGGTCGCGGCGGCGCAGGTGGACGCATGAATAGCCGCCGCAGGCAGGCTATCGAGCGGGGCACCGGAGGCGCACCGCTCTGCGCCGCCGCGACCACGGGCGACGACACGCTGGTGAGGGTCGAGGACCTCCGCGTCCACTTCCCGATCACCAGCGGCATCGTCTTCCAGCGCAAGGTCGGCGCGGTCTACGCCGTCGACGGGCTCACCTTCGACATCCGCCGCGGCGAGACGCTGGGCCTCGTGGGGGAGAGCGGCTGCGGCAAGAGCACGACCGGGCGCGCCATCCTGCAGCTCATCCGCCCGACGACCGGGCGCGTGCTCTACGAGGGCGGCGACCTCGCCCACCTGAGCGGCGGCAGCCTGCGCCAGCAGCGCAAGCGCATGCAGATGATCTTCCAGGACCCCTACGCGAGCCTGAACGGCCGCATGACCATCGGCGACATCATCGGCGAGCCCCTGCTGGTCCACAAGATGGGCACCCGAGGCGAGCGCAAGGCGAAGGTCCGCGAGCTCCTCGAGACGGTGGGCATCAACCCGAACACGCTGAACCGCTACCCGCACGAGTTCAGCGGCGGCCAGCGCCAGCGCATCGGCATCGCCCGGGCGCTGGCGGTCGAGCCCAACTTCATCGTCTGCGACGAGCCGATCAGCGCCCTCGACGTGTCGATCAGGGCGCAGATCATCAACCTGCTGCGGCAGCTGCAGCGCGAGTTCGGGCTCACCTACCTGTTCATCGCCCACGACCTCAGCGTCGTGCGCCACATCTGCGACCGCGTGGCCGTCATGTACCTCGGCCGCATCGTCGAGCTGGCGGAGAACGCGGTCCTCTACGAGACCTCGATGCACCCGTACACGCAGGCGCTGCTCTCGGCCGTGCCGATCCCCGATCCGGCGGCCGAGGAGCTGCGCCGCCCGGTGGTGCTCACCGGCGACGTGCCCAGCCCGGTCGAGCCGCCGAGCGGCTGCCACTTCCACACGCGCTGCCCGGCGGCCCGGGAAGGTCTCTGCGACGTCGAGGACCCGCCGCTGCTCGAGGTACGCCCCGGCCACTGGGCCGCCTGCCACCTCATCACCGGCAGCGACTACCCGCACATCCGCGCCGGCGAGGACGACCTCGCCGTCGTGGCCGCAGGTGGTGAGACGGCGTGAGCGACCAGCGCTACCACGGAGGCCTCGAGCCCGAGACGGAGATCGACCTCGGGCTCGGCGGCGCGTCCGCGCCGGCCTCCGAGATGGCGACCGGCGTCGGCGCCGCCGGCATGTGGAGCTCCGACGCCCTGCTCATCGAGCACCGCTCGCTCTGGGGCGAGATCTGGCGCCGGTTCCGGCGCGACAAGTTCGCGATGATCGGCGTGGTGGTCATCATCTGCCTCGTGCTCATCGCCGTGCTCGCACCCTGGATCGCGCCTCACGACCCCACCAAGCAGTACGACGAGGGCCTCACGATGCAGGGCATGCCGGTCGGGTCGTCCGCCCAGTTCCCGCTCGGCACCGACACGCTCGGCCGCGACCTGCTCAGCCGCCTCATGTACGGGGCCCGCGTCAGTCTCGTCGTCGGCGTGCTCGCCAACGGCTTCGCCTTGGTCCTCGGCGTCATCTTCGGCCTCACCGCCGGCTACTTCCGCGGCGGGGTCGAGACGCTGCTGATGCGCATGACCGACGTGATGATGGCGTTCCCCATCATCCTGCTGGCGGTGGCGCTCGTCAGCGTGCTCAAACCGAGCATCTGGATCCTCATCCTCGTCATCGGCATCGTGTACTGGACGCCGATGACGCGCGTGATCCACGGCGAGGTGCTGAGCATCCGCGAGAAGGAGTTCGTCGACGCGGCGCGGCTCACCGGCTGCAGCAGCGGCCGCATCCTCGGCCGCCACATCCTGCCGCACCTCGTCGCCGTGATCCTCGTCTACACGAGCCTCGGCCTCGCGACGACGATCCTCTTCGAGGCGACGCTCAGCTACATCGGCCTCGGCGTCCAGCCGCCGACGCCGTCGTGGGGCCAGATGATCAGCGAGGGCCAGCCGTACTACCTCTCGGCCCCGCACCTCGTGATCTATCCCGGCCTCGCCATCATGATCACGGTGCTCGCATTCAACCTCGTCGGCGACGGGCTGCGGGACGCGTTCGACCCGCAGCAGCGCCGGCGGTAGACGGTGAAACCAAGGAGGCACGCATGAAGCGTCGTACGTACAAGCGGAGAGCAGTGACGGCGGTGGCCGGCCTCGGACTCGCCCTGCTCCTCGCCGTGGGGCTTGCCGCCTGCGGCAGCACACCCGCCGAGGACTCGAGCAGCCCGGCCTCCGCCGATACGCCGAAGCAGGGCGGCACGCTGACGCTCTCGTACCTCACCGAGCCGTCGAGCCTCGACCCCGCCGTCGCCTGGAACGTGATCGACTGGCAGATCGAGCACGACATCTACCAGGGCTTCCTGCAGTACGCGCACGAGTCGGGCGCGGCCGGCACGGAGCTCATCCCCTGCCTCGCCACCGAGGTGCCCAGCACCGACAACGGCGGCATCTCGGCGGACGGCAAGACGTACACCTTCCACCTGCGCGAGGGCGTCAAGTTCCAGCCGCCCGTCAGCCGCGAGGTCACGGCCGCCGACTTCAAGTACAGCTTCGAGCGCATGATGAAGGAGCCGCGCGCGCCCGCCACGTCCTTCTACATGGGTGTCGTCGGCGCCGACGAGTTCATGAAGGACAAGGCTGACGAGATCACGGGCTTCAAGGCGGTCGACGACTACACCGTGGAGATCACGCTAAAGAGCCCGGACCTCTCCTTCCTCAACGCCGTGACCATGGACTTCTGCGATGTCGTGCCCAAGGAGTGGGTCGAGAAGTGGGGCAAGCAGTTCAACCGCAACCCGCTCGGCACCGGGCCGTTCGTCTTCCAGAAGTGGACGCCCGGCCGCGAGATCGTGCTGACGCGCAACCCGGACTACTGGGAGGACGGCAGGCCGTACCTCGACGGCGTCAACTACCAGCTCTCGTTCAACCCGCCGACGGCGCTGCTCAAGCTCGAGCGCGGCGAGGTGGACGTGCTCGGCGACGGCATCCCGGTCGCCGACCTGCCGCGCGTGCAGGCCGACCCCAAGTGGAAGGCGCAGATCTTCACGCAGCCGCTGGTCGCGATCAGCTACATGTTCATGAACGTCGGCCATGAAGCCGTTCGACGACGTCAAGGTGCGCCAGGCGCTCAGCTGGGCGATCAACCGCGACAAGCTCGTGAAGCTGCAGGCCGGCCAGGCGATGTCGCTGTGGCAGTTCTATCCCAAGGGCATGCCCGGCCACGAGGAGGGCAAGGTCTTCTACGGCTACGACCCGGCCAAGGCGAAGCAGCTACTCGCCGACGCCGGCTACCCGGACGGCTTCAAGACGATGCTGTACACCGACAACGTCGACCCGAACCCCAAGCTCTGGCAGTCGGTGCAGGCCGACCTCGCCGCGGTGGGCGTCAAGGCCGAGCTCAAGACGATGAGCAACAACAGCTACTACATCGCAGCAGAGCACGCCCAAGACGCTCACCGCCGGCAGCTTCGGCTGGTGGATGGACTTCCCCGACCCGAGCGACTGGATCGCGCCGCTGTTCAGCAAGGCCAGCGCCGTCCCGGGCGGCATGAACTCGAGCTTCTGGTGGAGTCCCAAGCTCGAGACGATGTTCACCGAGGCGCAGGCGATGACCGATCCCGACGCGCGCATCGCCAAGTTCTCGGAGATGCAGGACTACATCGCCACGCAGGCGCCCTACGTGCCCTGCTACCAGCCGATCCAGACGACGATGTGCTCCGAGACCACCGGCGGGCTTCTACCTGCACCCGGTGTACGAGATCGACCCGACGCAGTACTGGAAGAAGTAGGGGACATCCGACCTGAGGGTGGGGCAGGAAAGGAGCAAGGAGATGAAGGAACGCAAGCTGATCAGGGTGGTGGCGCTGGCGGCGCTGCTCGCCCTCGTCCTGGCGCTGGGGCTCGCCGCGTGCGGCACCACACCTGACGAGGGCGCCAGCGGCGCAGCGACCGGCAGCGGCACGCCGGTCAAGGGCGGCACGCTGACCGTCACCTTCCAGGGTGAGCCGACCGAGCTCGATCCGACGATCGCCTGGGAGGTCACGTCGTGGGGCATCGAGCGGCTCACCTACCAGACGTTCCTCACCTACGCGAGCAAGCCGGGCGAGGCGGGCTCCGAGCTCGTGCCCGACCTGGCCACTGAGGTGCCGAGCGCGGAGAACGGCGGCATCTCCGCCGACGGCAAGACGTACACGTTCCACCTCAAGCAGGGCATCAAGTTCGCGCCGCCGGTGAACCGTGAGGTCACGGCAGCCGACTTCAAGTACAGCTTCGAGCGCATGATGGTCGAGCCGCTCGCCCCGGCGACCTTCTTCTACGAGGGCATCGTGGGGGCGACCGAGTTCATGGACGGCAAGGCCAAGGAGATCAGCGGCTTCAAGGTCGTCGACGACTACACCGTGCAGATCACGCTGCAGAAGCCGGAGGGCTCCTTCCTCATGGCCATGACCATGCCGTTCACCTCGGTCCTGCCCAAGGAGTGGGTCAAGAAGGTCGGCAAGGACATAAAGCGCAAGCCGCTCGGCACCGGGCCGTACGTCATCACCGACTGGACGCCCGGGTCAGTCCATCACCGCCGAGAAGAACCCCAACTGGACGGGCGAGACCGGCCAGTGGGTCGACGACATGAAGTTCATCTTCACCGCCAACCCGAGCACCGCACTGCTGCAACTCGAACGCGGCGAGGTCGACGTGCTCGGTGACGGCATCCCTGCCGCCGACTACGCGCGCACGAAGCAGGACCCGACCTGGAGCAAGTACACCTACGACGCCTCGGAGATCGCCACGTACTACGTGTTCATGAACGTGAACGAGAAGCCGTTCACGGACGTCAAGGTGCGGCAGGCGGTCAACTACGCCATCGACACGGCGCGCATCCAGAAGCTGCTCGCCGGACAGGCGAAGGCGCTCAACCAGATCTATCCCGACGGCATGCCGGGCCACCAGGCCGACGCGGAGTTCTACACCTACGACCCGGCGAAGGCGAAGCAGCTCCTCGCCGAGGCCGGCTTCCCCGACGGGTTCAAGGTGACCTTCGTCGGCCACAACGTCGACCCGTTCCCCAAGCTGGCGCAGGCGGTGCAGAACGACCTCAAGGCCGTCGGTATCGACGCCAGCATCAAGCTGATGGACAAGGCAACGTACTGGGACTACATCAGCCTGCCGCAGTCGCACGCGGCCATCGGCCTGACCGACTGGTACCAGGACTTCCCCGACCCGAGCGACTTCATCGGGCCGCTGTTCACGCACCCGATCGAGGGCGGAGTCGAACTCGAGCTTCTACACCAACCCCGAGGTCGAGGCGCTCTACAAGGCGTCCAACACGGAGCTCGACCCCGCCAAGCGGATCGAGATGTTCGTGCAGATGCAGGACATCATCATGGCCGACGCGCCGGCCGCCATCCTGTACCAGCCCGTGTTCAACGGGATGTACGGCAAGAACGTCGGCGGCTTCTACTACCACCCCGTCTGGAGCCTCCAGTTCCAGGAGATGTGGAAGCTCGACGGTAAGTGAGGCGATGACCGTGGCGCGGCGCAAGGCGAGCAGGAGGGACGATGGGTAAGTACGTCGTCCGCAGGCTGCTGTGGATGGTGGTGGTGCTCTTCTTCGTGAGCCTCATCACCTTCCTGCTCGCCTTCGCCGTGCCCGGCGACCCCGCCAAGAGCATCGCCGGCACGCACGCGACGCCGGAGGTGCTCGAGCGCATCCGCACGGAGCTCGGCCTCGACCTGCCCATCTGGAAGCAGTACGGCCTCTACCTGTGGCACCTCGTGCACGGCAACATGGGCTACAGCTACGAGACCCAGCTCCCGGTGGCGACCGCGATCCTGCAGCGCTTCCCGGCCACCGTGATGGTGGCCACGTTCGGCATCTTCTTCGAGCTGCTCATCGGCATCCCCGTGGGCATGACGAGCGCCCTCAAGCAGTACGGCATCCGCGACCGCTCGTTCACCGTGCTCAGCCTCCTCTTCCTGAGCATGCCGGCGTTCTTCCTCGGGATGATCCTGATGTACGTGTTCGCCTTCCAGTGGCAGATCTTCCCGCTGGGCGGCTACGAGGGCTGGGCGTACCCGATCTACGGCGTCCTGCCCGGGCTCACGATCGGCCTCGGCGGCGCCGCCTGGTACTCGAGGATGCTGCGCAGCAGCATGCTCGACATCCTCGGCGCCGACTACGTGAAGGCCGCCCGGGCCAAGGGCCTGCCGGAGCGCACCGTCGTCTGGCGGCACATCATGCGCAACGCCTGG
The DNA here is from genome assembly GCA_963717965.1 of uncultured Thermoleophilia bacterium. Taxonomy (GTDB): domain Bacteria; phylum Actinomycetota; class Thermoleophilia; order UBA2241; family UBA2241; genus CAIXSE01. The sequence goes on from CAVQXS010000003.1 coordinate 123,763, forward strand.
AGCCCCATCGTCACGCTGCTCGGCATGGACGTGGGCTGGTTCCTCGGCGGCGTGCTGATCATCGAGATCGTCTTCGGCATCCCCGGCATCGGCGGGCAGGCCTACCAGGCGATCCAGACGCAGGACCTGCCGCTCATCATGGGCACGGTGCTCTTCGCGGCCCTGCTCGTCACGCTCAGCAACTTCGTGGTCGACCTCGCGTACACGTGGCTCGACCCGCGCGTCAAGTACAGCTGACCCGGCAGCGCCGGAGGGCGCAAGGATCACGGTCATGGCAAGCTCACGCCCGACAGATACGTTCGGCCCGGTCCGCTCCCGGCTCCTGGCCGTGGCGGAGTACCTGCGTGCGCGCCCACTGCTCGTCTTCGCCGCCGGAGCCGTCCTGACGGTCGCGTTGCTGGTGCCGTTCCTGTTCGTCAACTGGCAGGAGCACTTCATCGGGCTTCCGGCGGCCCTCGTCTCCCTGATCGTCATGGGAGGCGGGGTCTCCGGCGGACCCCGGGTGGGCGTGGCGCTGGCGGTCGTCGGCGGCGTCGCCTACGACGTGCTGGCGATCTCCGACCGCTGGCTCGTCTCCGGCGCCACCTCGATCGCCGTCATCCTGCTCTGGCTCGTCGCCGGGTTCGGCGTGGGGCTGCTCGGCGACCGTTACCGCGGCCAGGTCGCGCGCGCCCTCGACCAGGCGCACCGCTCGCGCGACGCCCTCGACCGGGTGGTCGAGGCGACGCCGCTGTTCCACGCCAAGGGCGGCGCCGCGTCCGTGGCCCGGGCGATCTGCGACGTCGCCCGGGAGACCTTCGACTGCGACCTCGCCGCCCTCTTCGCCATCGAGGGCGAGCGGCTGCGGCTGCTGGCCCGCTCGCCCTTCCTCGCCAACTCCGGAGACCGCCTGGTCATGGAGCTCTCGCGCGAGCTGCAGCAGGAGCTCGCCCACAACCTGGTGCCGCGGTTCATCGCCGACGTCCGCGAGCTCGGACGGACCACGCATGCCGAGGGCGATCACCGCCGATCCCGACCAGGTGTCCGCGATCCGCGCCCCCGTGCTGCTCGACGACGAGCCCGTCGCGCTGCTCGCGCTGAGCTGGTCGCGACGGCTGCCCGTGCCCGAGCGCGGCGACCTGGGCGTCGTCCAGCGCTTCGCCGAGCACGCCGCCGTCGCGCTCGCCCAGGCGCAGCGCGCGCAGGCGCAGCAGGACGTGGCGGCGCTGTATCGCCGCTTCCAGGCGAGCCTCTCGCCCACGGTGATCGTCGACGCGCCGGGCATCAGTGTCGCCACGCTGTACCGGCCGGGTGAGGGCCGCATGCTCCTCGGCGGCGACTTCATCGACGCGGTGACGCGCCCCAACGGTTCCGTCGCGGCGGTGATCGGCGACGTCACCGGTCACGGTCCCGACGCCGCCGCCCTCGGCGCCAGCCTGCGCGCCGCGTGGCGGGCGCTCGCCCTCCGCGGCGCGTCGCTGCAGGCCAGCGTCAGGACGATGAACAGCCTGACGCTGGACGAGAGCGACCGCGCCGAGCAGGGCGAGCTCGGCCTGAGTCTGCTGGCGACGGTGTGCGCGGTCGAGATCGACGCTGCCGGGCGGCGCGCCCGCTTCGTCAATGCCGGCCACCCGCAGCCACTCCTGCTGGGACCCACCGTCGTCCAGCTCGAGCACGCCCCCGGCATGATGCTCGGGGTCGAGCCGCACGGCGACTGGGCGCCGCACGAAGTGACGCTGCCGGACGAGTGGGGCCTGCTGCTCTACAGCGACGGCATCGTCGACGCCCGCACGGCGCCGGGCTCGCGCGCCCGGCTCGGCGTCGCGGGACTGCGCGCGGCCGTCTCGCGTCTCTGGGAGCGGCGCGCCACCACCGCGGCGGACCTCGCGGCCCTGGTGGACGGCGTGCAGGCGGGGCAGGAGTCCCCCTTCGACGACGACGTGACCCTGCTCCTGCTGGCGAGCGACGGGACCGCCGCGGACGAGTGAACAGGCGTGCGCGAAGCCTGCGGACGCGCGGACGGCGGCGCGCCGCCGAGCCGCGTCCTCAGTCCGAGAGCGAGCCTTGGCGCAACTCCGTCTCGAGCAGGCCCGGCAGCGACCGCCGCAGCATGAACTCCAGCACCGCGTAGGGCCGGCGCATATCGAACCCGTCGTCGATGGCTTCCTGGATGGCCAGCCCATCGACCACGGCGGTCATGAGCTCGGCGAGGCCGAGCAGGGCCTGGTGCTCAGACGGCGACGTCTGGTCCCCCGCCGCGCAGCCAGTCGATCTTGATCTGCCGGTACCAGTCGTAGGCCCGGGCCATGCGGCCTCTCAGCCCCTCGTTGCGCAGAGCGTAGGGGAGGACGTCGAAGAAGACGCGAAACGAGCGCGACGAGCTGATCGTCCGCAGCCCCTCCACGAACCTCGGCAACCGCTCATCGCTCGTGACCGCGCTCATGGCGGCGGCCGCGTCCTGCTGGTCGTCGCGGAAGACCGAGTCGATCATCGCCTTGACGAGGCCTTCCTTGTTCCCGAAGTAGTACTGCACCATCGCGGAGTTGTCGCCGGACTCCCGCGCGATCGCGCGCAGCGTGAGGCCGGAGAAGCCCTTGGCCACGAGCACCCGCTGCGCGGCCGCGAGGATCTTGAGCGCGGGCGGGGACATGCCCTGCCTGGGGTCGCCGCTCAGCGGGGTGGTCGACGAGCGCATTCCTGCTCCGGGGAGTTGAGATTAATCATTCGATTGATTAGACTCCTTCGAGCCGCACCAATCAACCCGTGAGAGCGAGAGGAACGAAGATGGCGGAGACCAAGACAGAGGTCAAGACGCTCGGCTACATGGTCGACGGTGAGTGGCGCGAGTCGCAGAGCGACACCTGGGTCGACATCACCGATTCCAGCACCGGCGAGGTGATCGCGCGCACGCCGATGTGCACCGAGGCCGAGGTCATCGAGGCCATCGAGTCGGCCCACCGCGCCTTCGGCCCCTGGGCCAGCCTGCCGGTCCAGAAGCGCACCGAGGTGCTCTTCACCTGGCGCCCCATGCTCCTCGAGAAGATGGACGAGATCGCCACGCTGGTCTCGACCGAGCTCGGCAAGAACCTCGACGAGGCCCGCGGCGAGGTCATCAAGATCATCGAGGCCATCGACGTCGCCGTCGGCGCCCCCATGCTCATGAAGGGCGAGAGCCTGATGAACGTGGCCACCGGTCACGACACGGTCAGCTACCGGGAGCCGCTCGGCGTCTTCGCCGGCATCGCGCCGTTCAACTTCCCGGCGATGATCCCCTTCGGCTGGATGCTGCCGCTCTGCATCGCCACCGGCAACACCTTCGTGCTCAAGGCCGCCAACCCCGTGCCGCTGACCAGCCACATGCTGCTCGACATGCTGTATGAGGCCGGCCTGCCCAAGGGCGTCGTCAACATGGTGACCGCCGAGAAGGAAGAGGCCGAAGTCCTGCTCAAGCACCCGGCCGTCCGCGGCGTCAGCTTCGTCGGTACCACGCCGGTCGGCAAGCACATCTACGGCATCGCCGCCTCGCACGGCAAGCGCGTCCAGGCGCAGACGCAGGCCAAGAACCACGGCCTCGTGCTCCGCGACGCCTCGCTCGAGCGCGCCGCCCGCGGCATCATCAACTCGACGTTCGGCTGCGCCGGCATGCGCTGCATGGCGCTCCCCGTCTGCGTCGTCGAGAACGCCGTCGCCGATGAGTTCGTCGCCTACATGAAGCAGTTCGCCGTGGAGCGCGTCGTCGGCGCCGCCTACGACCCCAAGACGGAGCTCGGCCCGGTCGTCTCCGCCGGCCACCAGACGTCGGTCAAGCGCTGGATCGACAAGGGCGTCGAAGAGGGCGCGGAGCTGGTCCTCGACGGCCGTGACCTCGTCGTCCCCGGTCTCGAGGGCGGCCACTTCGTCGGCGCGACCATCTTCGACCACGTCACCCCTGAGATGACCTGCGGCTGGGAAGAAGCCTTCGGCCCCGTGCTCTTCGTCAAGCGCGTCGACGACTTCGAAGAGGGCCTCGCGCTCATGAACCACAGCGCGTTCGCCAACGGCTCCTGCATCTTCACCGAGAGCGGCTACTACTCGCGCGAGTTCGCCCGCCGCACGCACGCCGGCATGGTCGGCATCAATGTCGGCATCCCGGTGCCGGTGAGCTTCTTCCCGTTCTCGGGGCACAAGGACAGCTTCTTCGGCGACAACCACGTGCTGGGCAAGGATGGCGTCCAGTTCTTCACCGAGACCAAGTGCGTCACCACGCGCTGGTTCACGGAGGCCGACAAGAAGCAGAAGCAGATCAGCACCTGGGAGGGCACCGTCAACCGCTGAGCCGGGAGACGATCGCTTCCCCAGACTCGAGGGGGGCGGAGGGCAGGCTTGCCTGCCCTCCGCCCCTTTTCGTTGTTCAAACGCCCGTCCCCGGGTAGGAACGTCGGCAAGACACGACCAAAGGAGACTGACGTGGCTCACGAGTTCCCCGAGATCACCGCCTACGGGTCCGCGCTTCGCTTCGCGCTCGAGGCGGAACAGGCGTGCGCCGACTTCGCGGCGGCGGCCGGCGTCGTCGCGCCGGACCAGGAGTGGCAGGACAAGCTCGAGGAGATCGTCTGCACCCACGACGACCGCGTGCAGAAGCTGATGGCCCAGCAAGGCCGGCTGGGCGAGAGGGCCTCGGCGAGCGCCGGATCGCTCAAGGGCGGCCCGTTCCTCGGCGTGCTCGACGCCGAGCCGGAGACGAGCTGGCCGGCCGCAGTCGAACAGCTCATCCAGGCCGAGCAGGATGCGGCGCGCTACCACGAGGAGTTCTCCATGCAGTGCGCGGACACGCTGGAGCTGCAGGCACGCCTGTTCGGCAAGAGCGCGCAGCAGGACCGCGCGGCCGCGGCCGAGCTCCGGGAGTGGCTCGGCTAGCCAGCGCCGACGGCGGTCCAGTGGACGCCGTCGGCGGTCGGATCGCGAGTCCGCGGCCGCCTTCTCAGCGGACTCCCGGACCGGAAGCGCGCGACGAGCGGAGAGCCTTCCGGCCCCCCGCTCTTCGTCGTGCCGCTCGTGAGGACGCTTGCGGTCGCCCTCACGCGGCCTGTCGGCGAGAGCGCTTGCGGTCGCTCTCGCCGGGGGCCGGACGGCGCGGCCGGGGAGGCCGCCGTCCGGCTGCCGGAGCGCGTACTGGAGGGCGCCCCGGGTGTTGCGGGGAGGCGGGGCGGGCGCCGCGAAGCGCCACGCCCGCCCCGTCTCCCTACGTCCTCGCCGCGGGCCCGCCGCCCGCGCCGTCTCGCACGCTCGGCTGCCCGTCGCCGAAAGCGGCCACACGTGCCGCAGCCGCGCCGACGACGGGCGCGCGGCCGGAGGCCGGCGCTTTGCGCGCGCGCACGGCGGCCAGCAGCGCCTCCTCGCCGGCGAAGAACTGGGCGCCGGCGTCCGCCAGACCCTCCACGACGCCGGCGAAGTCGTTGGTGCGCACGCCCTCGTCCACCCAGACGGGCGTGCCGCCGGCGAGCGCCTCGCGGGCGGCCTCGACGTTGCGCGCGTTGCCGTGGCTGATCGGCACCGCGCTCATCACCACGAGGTCGGCGGCGCGCATGAGCTCGAGGTTCTCGGCGTGCGCCTCGTCGCCGACCGGCGAGAACGGCGCCTCGACCGCCATGCGCAGGCCGAGCTCGCGGCCGGTCTCCTCGTCGGTGTCGAGGGCGTTGAGGACGCCGGCGGAGACTTCGTACCCGGCGTCCGCCAGCTCGCGCATGATCCCGGCGCCGGTGCCGCCGCCGCAGACCAGGTGCACGCGGCCGCGGCGCTCGCCGTGCAGCCGCGGCGAGAAGGTCAGGTAGGTGCGCCCGGCGTGCCGGTGCAGGTAGGCGCGCACGCCGTAGACGGCCTCGACCACCTCGGGCCGCAGCACGTCGTCGGGCGGCCCGAACGCCGCGACCTCCCCGTCGCTCAGCACCAGCAGCTTGTCGAAGTAGTGCAGCGCCAGGTTGAGGTCGTGCAGGATGCACAGCACCGTGAGCCCGTCGGCGTTGAGCTCGCGCAGGAGGTCGAAGAGCCGCAGCTGGTGCGAGACGTCGAGGGCGGAGGCCGGCTCGTCGAGCAGCAGGAGCGGCGCCTGCTGCATGAGCGCCTGGGCGAGGACGACGAGCTGCTTCTCGCCGCCGGAGAGCTCCGAGAAGCGTCGGCCCGCGAGGTCGGCGACCCCGAGACGCGCCAGCGTCTGCTCCGGGTCGCCACTTGCCGCCGGGTCCTTGCCGCGGCAGTAGGCGCCCATCTCGACGACGTCGCGCACGGCGAGGTCGAAGTCGAGGTCGAAGTGCTGAGGGACGAGCGCGACCTCGCGCGCCATGTCCTTGCGCCGGTAGCGGCGCGTCTCGATGCCGTTGACGCGCACCTCGCCCGCGGCCGGCTGGTGGAGGCCGTCGATGAGGTCGATCAGCGTCGACTTGCCGCTGCCGTTGGGGCCGACGATGCCGACGAACTCGCCGGCCTCGAGCGCGAACGAGATGCGCCGCAGCACCGGCCGCTCGTCGTAGGCGAAGTCGACGTCCTTGAGCTCGACCAGCGGGGCGGCCGGGAGCGGCGGCCCGTCAGCCGGGCTGCGGAGCCGCGTTCAGCGGCCGCGGAGCGATGCGACTGCGCCGCGGCCGTCACGCGCGCCTCCCGCGCCGCAGGAGGTACACGAACAGCGGCGCGCCGACAAAGGTCGTGACCACGCCGACCGGGATCTCGTTCGGCGCGATCACCGTGCGCGAGAGCAGGTCGGCAGCGACCATCATCGAGGCGCCGGCGAGCAGCGAGACCGGCAGCAGGCCGCGGTGCCCGGGACCTAGCAGCAGGCGTACGATGTGCGGCACGACAAGGCCGACGAAGGCGATGATGCCGCTCACCGAGACGGCCAGCGCGGTAAGCACGCCGGCGGCGACGAGCAGGAGGCGCTTGGTGCGCTCGACCTCGACGCCGAGCTCGAGCGCACGCTTCTCGCCCTGCAGCAGGATGTCCATCTCGCGCGTGAAGAACAGCGGCGCGATCATGAACGGCAGCGTGATCAGCGCGACGCGAACGTCGGACCAGCCCCTCCCCGAGAAGCTGCCCATGAGCCAGTAGATGATCGCCGTCATGTCCTCGTTCGCCTTGATCATGAGCACGGTGACGACGGCGCTGGCCAGGTAGGAGATGGTCACGCCGGCCAAGAGGAGCACAAAGATGTCGATGCGGCCGCGCCGGCGCGCCGCCATCCAGACGATGAGGAGCGTGCCGAGCCCGCCGACGATGGCGAGCACCGTCGTCACCGAGAGGTTGGCGAAGTGGAGCACGATGCCGATGGTGGCGCCGAGCGCGGCGCCCGACGATACCCCGGTGACGTAGGGGTCGGTCAGCGGGTTGAGGAAGAGGTCCTGCAGGATCACGCCGGCGACCGCCAGCGCCGCCCCGACCAGTGCGGCGACCAGCACGCGCGGCATGCGGATCTCCCAGAAGATGGCGTTCTCGAGGTCGCCCTGGACCGGTCCCGCCGTCACCAGATGCCAAAGCTGATCCAGCGACAGTGAGACCGGCCCGAGAGCGAGCCCCAGCACGAGGCAGACGGCGAGGATGCCGGCGGCCAGGAGGATCCCCGGCAGCGTGCCTGTGCGAGCCATCCTGGTCATTCCGCGGTCGACGCCTCCGGATGGATCATCCCGGCGAGCTGCCGGAGGCCCTCGGCGAGGCGGGGACCCGGCCGGGCGATGAGGTTGTCGTCGATCACGTAGACCGTGCCGTCCTTGACCGCCGTGAGGGCGGCGAAGCCGGCGCGCTTCTCGATGTCGCCGGGGTCGCTCATCGACCCGGAGTCGGCGATGTACACCTGCGGGTCTTCCTGCACCAGAACCTCGGCGCTGAAGTTCGGGAAGCCGCTGCCGGCCGAGGCGCCGATGTTCTCGCCGCCGGCGAGAGTGATCATGTCGTCGATGAAGGTGTCCGCGCCGGCGGTCATCAGCGGCTCGCTGTAGATCTCGAGGAAGGTCGTCGCGGGCGTGAGCCCGGCAACCTGCGCCTGGACCTCTTCCTTGGCGGCGGTCATCTCGTCGGTGACCGCGACGGCACCGTCCTCGACGCCGGCGAGCTTGCCCACGTTCTCGATGGAGGCGATCGTGCCGTCGTAGGTGGTCGGATCGACCACGTAGACCTTCATTCCGAGGCCCTCAAGCTTGCTGCGCAGCTTGGCCTGGATGCCGCCGGCGGCCAGCACGAGGTCGGGCGAGTACGAGGCGGTCTTCTCGATGTTGGGGTTGTTGAAGTCGCCGACCTTGGGCAGGTTCTTGGCCTCTTCGGGATAGTCGTCGTAGCTCGTGCCGGCGACCATCTTGTCGCCGGCGCCGATGGCGTAGGCGATCTCCGTGTTGGCCGGGGCGAGGCTGACGATGCGCTCGGCCGGCTGGTCGAGCGTGACCTCGACGCCGGCGTCGTCGGTGACGGTGATGGGGCCGGCGGCGGCCGGCGAGGGCGAGCTCGAGGCGGCGGTGTCGTCGGTGCCCGAGCCGCAGGCGCTCAGGGCGACGGCGCCCACGGCAAGGGCGGCGATCAGGAGAAGCGCCGCAGTGAGGCGGCCGATACGGGTGGTGGTCATGGCGGTGGTGACTCCCTTCGAGACGTGACTAGACGAGTGCGGATGAAGCAGCGGACGTCTCCGCTTGCTCGGGCTGGACGTAGCGCAGGACGTGGTGGCCGTCGCGTTCCTCGCTGCCGTCCCAGGCGAGCGGGACCGGCCGCGAGAAGAGCGGAGCCGCGGTGACCATGGTGTGGTACTCGCCCTCCTCGCCGCAGGCGTCGGCGCCGGCGGCCTCGAGGCGGGCGATGACGGCGTCGTCGAGCACGAGGCCGAGAAACTCGGCGCCCAGCTTGGACGAGTCGACGGCGACGATGGTGGCGCGGGAGCCGCCGGCCAGGAACTCGTCGAGCAGCCGGCGGCGCGGCTCCTGCCAGAGCGGCAAGTGACAGCCGAGGCCGGCGACCCCGCAGACCCCGAGGGCCCAGTCCCGATGGGCCTGCAGGTCGATGTCGCCGAACACGCCGGCCTCCACGCCCTGCGCAGCAAGCTCGTGCAGCACCGAGACGAAGGTGGCCTCGTAACCGTCCCACGTGGTCGCCCGGGTGACGAGTGGTATGCGGAGCGAGTCGGCCTGCTCCTCGAGCAACGCGAGCGGCAGGCCGTGGCCGCGGCTCACGCGGCCGTCCTCGTGCAGCATGCAGACGAGGGCGGCCGGGACGCCGCGGCGCAGCGTCGCCCGCTGCAGGGCGAGGTAGGCGTCCTTGCCGCCGCTCCACGAGCAGAAGAAGCGGCGGCCGGCGAGGTCGTCGGAAGGGCGGCCGGCGAGTGACGCGCCAACGGGCCGGCCGTTGGCGGACGGGACGCCGGTACGCGGCGCGTCACTCGTCATGACCGCTCTCCCGGGCAGCCCGGCACTCCGGGCAGATGCCGTACACCTCGAGGTGGTGGCCGTAGATGCTGAAGCCGGTGGCCGCGCCCAGCCGCGCTTCGAGCTCGCTGAGGTCGCCGTCGCCGTCGAAGCGAATGACGCGGCGACAGACGCCGCAGATCAGCGGGTGGCTGTGCCCGATGGGCGGCGCGATGAAGCAGATCTCGCCGCGACCGTCCTGCACGCGGGCGAGCAGGCCGAGGTCGCTGAGCAGGGTGACCGTGCGGTAGACGGTGGCCTGGCCGACACCGTCGCCGCGCAGGGCATCGGCCGCTTCGCCGATGGTGACCGCACGGTCCGCGCCGGTGAAGAAGTCCCAGACGAGCCGGCGCTGCCGCGTGAACGGGATGCCCTTCTGGTGAAAGACGGCTTCGATCTCGTGCGTCGGCTGCGGGTCGGTCAACGCGGGTGCCCCCGGGCTCCAGTTGAGAACTGTTCTCAACGGTGTTGAGAAAAGCTATCAACCGGACGGAAGACCGTCAACCCCGCCGAAGCAGCAGCACCCTGGAACCCACGACCTCCGGCGCGACAGTTCGCCTCTGCACGTGCTTTCGGACGTCAGAAGTCATAGCTTGCGCCCGAGGGCGCGCCCGTCGCGCGACCCGCGGACCTTCGTTGCCCGCGTGCCGCTGATCATCAGCGGCGTGGGTGATTGCGCCGGCACTGGACCGCCGCATCCGGGCGTCGTTCACGCATCCTCCTTACGCATTCTGGATGTGACCTGGGGTAAGACTCGATGCTATGGTCTTAGGCGGAAGCGGACAGCTCCGTCAGGCGTCTTACGCAGACTGCAGAATTGTAGTCACAGCGTTCTGCCCTCGCTTCTTGGGTACGTTGGTGGTACCGTTTCTGGTAGTACAGGAGGTAGCGTCAATGGCAACAGTCCCCGACATCGTTCCCATCACCGACCTGAGGCAGGACGCGTCTGGCGTGATCAAGCGCGCCGCCGCCTCACAGCAGCCGGTGTTCATCACCCAGCGTGGCCGTGCCGCCGCGGTCGTCGTCAGCGCCCAGGCCTACGCGCGGACGCAGCACGAGCTCGAGATCCTGCGCCTGCTGGCCGCGGCGAGGCGGAGATCGAGGCCGGCAGCGGGCACGCCCTCGGCGACGTCCTGGCCGAGGCCGACGAGCTGCTCGGCAGGTCGTGAGCCGCCGCGTTCTCTTCACGCCTGCGGCCCGCGAGCAGTTCCTCGCAGCGCTCGCCTACATCGCCGCTGACGACCCGGCGGCCGCGCGGCGCCTGCGCGAGCGTGCCGGGAGTCGCTCTCGCGTCTCGCCGAGTATCCCGACTCCGGACGCGTCCTGCCCGAGTTCCCCGACCTGCCCTTTCGCGAGGTGGTGGTCGCGCCGTACCGCTTCTTCTACCGCGTCAAGGACGACGCGGTGTGGGTAGTCGCGGCCTGGCACTCGGCCCAGCTCCCCGGCGAGCCGGAGGATGTTGGGTCTGCCTGACTTCAAGTTCGAAGTGCAACACCTCTTCCTCTGAGACCTCCTACGCTCGTGCATGGCATTCCTCCGGAGTCCGGTAGCCGAGACGCTTCCTCGGTCGTGCGTTGAGCCGGGCGGCGATCGCGTCCAGATCGGCCTGGGTGGTCTTCGCCATGCTCGTCCGCTTGGGCAGGTACTGGCGGATCAGCCCGTTGGTGTTCTCGTCGGTGCCGCGCTCCCAGGAGTGGTGCGGGGTGGCGAAGCAGAACGGCACCGCCGGTGGCCTGCTCGACGAGCATGTAGCTGTGGAACTCGGTGCCGTTGTCGGCCGAGATACGTCTTGACACGGTCGCGCCGCCGCTCGATGGGCTCGATGGTCCTGGCGGCGGCGTCGACGGCGCAGTGGCGCACGAGCTTACGCCTTCCCTACGACGACCGCGCCGACGTCGCCGACGACGGTCTGCTCAACAGTCCGAGCTAGAGTTCGTCGACGGGTCCGGAGCGACGTGACCCACCAGTTCGCGCCTTGGTGAGCCGGGCTGGGCGTGAGGCCGGCGACGAGCTCGAAGGGTCTAACGTCAGACGGCGCCGAGCCTGGCGAGCCTATTCCAGCAGCTCACGGACCTTCCGCGCGCATGCTCGACGCGCGACGGCTTCTCAGGCCGCCGCCGGGTCCGGCTGCGAGCAGGCCGAGCACGTTGCCGTCGGGGTCCTTGATGTACGCGATCCAGCCGATGCCGGTCACCGGCATCCTGGGGAGGGCGACGCCGGCGCCCAGCTCGTCGCCCTTCTCCAGCACCGCGTCCAGCGACTCGACCTGGACCGTGCAGACGAAGGCGTTCATGGACGGAGAGTCCGCCGGGCCGGGGAGCGGCCTCTGGACGAGCCCGCCGCCGATGCCGGGCTCTTCCTCCGGGCCGGTCCCGATGAGCCAGTAGTCCATCGGTCCGGCCTTCTCGAACGTCCAGCCAAGAAGGCCGGAGTAGAACGCCATCAGCGCCTCCGGGTCCGAGGCATGGATCTCGAAGTGGATGACGCGTGGCATGACGGCTCCTCCTTGTCAGGCGACGGCGCGAGCCGCGGCGAAGTCCTGCGCCTCGGCGACTTCGGTGAAGCACGCCTTGGGCTCGAAGATGACCTGTCCTCGATGCGGCTCCAGACCCCGCGCAGGGCCGCCAGCATGGCGCGGGCCTGCTGCTCGGTGTCGAACTCGAGGTCGATCATGACGTTGTTGGGATCGTCGACCGGCCGCAGCACCTGATGCCGGCGCACGCCGGACCGCTCACGACCGACGGGGTCGCTGTCGAACGCCTTCTTCCACTCGTCGTAGTCGTTGACTTGATGTTCATCCGCAGGACGTACATCGCTGCTCATCTCCCGAGTGACGGAAGGCGGCTCCTCACCATGGTGTTCCCCGTTCCGTGTTCCCGCAAGGGGCCCCGACACGCCGTTGCCGTCGGCGAGTCGGTGCCGCGTCACTCCCGGTGGGTCGGCGCGGCGAGCGCCAGCATCATGAGGCGGTGGTCGACCGCCTCGAACCCGGCGCTCCGGTACACCGCCTGCGCGACGGTATTGTCCGCGCCGACCTCCACGCGCATGGCGCGGATTTCGAGGTCCTCGCAGGCTCGGCGGACCTCGGCGAGGGCGGCCGTGCCCAGGCCCTCGCCGCGCATCTCCGGACGCATGAAGAAGTCGTCGACCACGGCGATGCGGCCGCCGTACTCCATCGCGAACACGAAGGTCACGACGATGTAGCCGGCGATTTCCGGATCGGCGGCCGTCGAGCCGGCCGCGCCCCGCTCGACGAGCCAGACCCGGCCGAGGCTGGGCTCGTCGACCAGAGCCGCGAACGCGGCGCGGGCGCAGCCCTCGTCGAGCTCGTAGCCGGACTCGGCGTAGAAGTCCCTCATGAGCCCGAGCAGCGCGCCGATATCGGCGCGTCCGGCCGGACGCATCAGCCCTCCTTCCCCGCGGGCAGGAAGTCATCGCGCACGGGCGAGAAGACCTCGATCGCCACCGAGTCCTCGACGATCTCGGCGCCGTGCGGCACGCCACCGGGGATCGACCAGCTGTCGCCGGGCGTCGCCACGAACGTCTCGTCGCCGACCGTGAGGGCGACCCGGCCGCTCACAAGGTAGCCGGTCTGCTCCTGCGGGTGGTCGTGCGTCGGCAGCGGAGAGCCCGCGTCGAGCAGGAACTCGCACATGAGGGTCGCGCCGCCGAAGCTGAGCGTCTTGCGGCGGATGCCGGGCGCCATATCCACGTACCCTTCGTCACTGCGGCTCGTGAACACCTCGGCCTCCTCTTGTCTGCACCGCGAGCTCCACGTCCGGCGTCACGCCCTGCGCGCCAGCACGTAGACGCGGTAGATGACCACCTCCAGCAGCCCGTCGGCGGCGGCCTGGGCCCGGAAGTCGGACAGGATCAGCTCGCGCGCCACGTCCGCGTAGTCCTCCGGCAGCGGCACGTCGTAGCAGCCGGGGTTCAGGTAGGCGGCCGCCGCTCCCGAGTCGAACATCTCGAGGGCCTTCTCCGGCGTCGTGCGCTGCTTCAGCTCCTCGATCTCCGACGAGACCACCGAGAAGCCCGCGTCGGCGAACAGCCGCGCGTACTCCTGACCGGTCTCGCGGAACGTCCACGGGGAGCGGAAGTGCGCGAAGGTCTCGCGCGTACGCGGATCGCGCGCGAGCGACGCGACCGCGCGCACGAACAGCGGGCAGTAGTTCTCGTGCGCCGGCGCCTGCATGGCCATGCGTCCGCCGGCGCGCAGCGCCGCGTGACAGTTCACCAGCGCCCGCGCGGCGTCGACGAACCACTGAAAGGCCGAGTTGCAGAAGATGGCGTCGAAGGCGCCGGGCATGTCCAGCTCTTCGGCGGTGCCGACGACGAACTCGATGGTGGGCGGCGCCGACCGCCGCGCGAGGTCGATCATCGCCGCGGAGGCGTCGATGCCCACGACTCGCCCGTCGGTGAGGAGCCGCAGCTCCTGGGCGAGATGTCCCGTACCGCAGCCGAGATCGAGGATGTCGTCGTCGCGCGTGATGACGAGCATCCAGAACAGACGCTCGGCGCCCGACATCTGCAATGTCGCCGACTGTCGATAGGTCGATGCGATAGAGGTGAAGTCACTCATGCCGGCCCTCCCCGCGGGTCTCGCTGCTCCCAGCATAGTGCGCCGGGGAGCGGCGGGATAGAGGCCGCGTCAGCGCTGCGGCGGTCGCGGCACGAGCACCGGCGTGCGCGCCTTGTACGCCTCGTACTCCGGGTCGCCGCCCCAGCGCTCGTCGGCGCTCTTCTCCAGCAGCGGCACGCCGCTGACCCGCGTGAGCAGCAGGAAGACGAACAGCGGCGAGATGAGCGTCACCCACTGCCAGCCGCGCAGCACGGGGAGGGCCACGATCGCGACGCCCACCCAGAGCAGGATCTCGCCGAAGTAGTTGGGATGTCGTGACCACGCCCACACGCCGGTGCGGATGAAGCGGCCCTTGTTGGCCGGGTCGGCGCGGAAACGGCTCTTCTGGGCATCGGCGGTCGCCTCGATGCCGATGCCGAGCACCCAGACGATGAGGCCGATGGCCGTCACCGTGCCCAGCCTCACGTGGTCGGTCGTCGTGATCGCCGCGAGCGCCGCGGCCAGCGTGAGGCTCACCCAGAGCCCCTGCAGGGTCCACGTGCTCAGGAAGCGCGGGAAGGAAGGCTTGATGGCGTCGAAGCGCGAGTCGGCGCCGGCCCTGCGGACGCGGCGGAACAGATAGGAGCCCAGGCGCGCGGCCCAGACGACGACCATGACGAGCAGAAGGAGGGAGCGGGCGTCGGGATTCGGCGTGAGCAGGACGGCGGCGACCGTGACCGTCATGTAGGTGAGGCTGCCGGTAAGGTCGTAGAAGCGCTCGCTCTGGAGCGCGTACGCGGGCACGAACGCGACCCACTGGATGACGAACGCAAGCGCGACGCACAGGGCGAACACGGGGAAGCCGCCGACCGTGGCGCCGCCCTGGCTGCCGGCCAGCGCCACCAGGGCGGCCACCAGCACGACGATCGGGAGGGCGACGAGCGCGTTGCGGTCGGGCTTCTTCACGGCGCCATCCTACCCGTTCGCGCGCGGAGCGATCACTGCTCGCGGCGTCCTCACGCACCCGCGGCGATGGTCCCGACGGTGACCTCGAGGTCGCGGAGCAGCCCGTCCTCGAGGTCGTAGATCCAGCCGTGCACGGCGAGCTCCGCCCCGCGCTCCCACGCCGACTGCACGATCTCGGAGGAGGACACGGCGTGCACCTGCGCGGCCACATTGAGCTCGCAGAGCCGGTCCCAGCGCGCCTCGGGCGAGGGCAGCGCGTCGAGCTCCTCACGGTGCTCCTCGGCGAGCAGCCGCAGCGGCTGCAGCCAGAGCGCCACGGCGCCCGCCTGGTGGCCCTCGAGCGCCGCACGCACGCCGCCGCAGCGGTAGTGCCCGCAGACGATCACGTGGCGCACGCCCAGCGAGGAGACCGCGTACTCGATCACCGCCATCGCGTTGAGGTCCGTGACCGGCACGCACGTTGGCCACGTTGCGGTGCACGAAGAGCTCGCCGGGCGCGAGGCCGACGATCTCGTTGGCGGGGACCCGGCTGTCGGAGCAGCCGATCCAGAGCAGCTCGGGCCGCTGGAGGTCGCGCAGCCGCTCGAAGAACGCCGGGTCGGCGGCGACGTGCCCTTCCGCCCAGGCCCGGTTCCGCGCGAAGAGATCGGCGAGGTACCTCATGCGCCGCCTTTCCCCGTCGCGTCCGTCGCGTACACCCGCGTCTCGAGGTCGAGGCCCCGGTCGCGCGCCGCTTTGCGGGTGCGCGCGTTCACCATCGCGATCATGACCTTGAGCGGCAGCGGGAACGGCGACCTGTCGCAGCGCGCGACGGTGCCCGCGGAGAACGGGCGCACGGCCACGACGTCGGCGACCACCAGCGGCAGGCACTTGCGCAGCTGCCTGGAGAACATGCCCGCCTCGTCGAGCGGGCGACCGTCGATCGGGGAGGTGCCGCCGAACCCCACGCCGCCCATCCAAGGCCAGCACATCTGGTCGGCGAAGAAGCGCATGCTGTGCAGCTCGGCGCGGCGCTGGATGGGCTCGGGGAAGCCCGAGTGGGCGATGCCGTAGAACAGCGGCGCGTGGCCGTCCAGCTCCGCGCGCCGCTCGTATACCTGCTCGAGCAGGCGCTGGGTGACGGTCGGCAGTTCGTCCAGGTAGAGCGGCGCGACCAGCAGGACGGCGTCCGCGCCGGCGAGCTTCTCCAGCGCCTCGTCGCTCGCCTCCGGCCCGGCGCTCCACCTGGGCACGCGCCAGAGGTCGGCCGTCGCGCCTGCGGCCGTGAGGCGCGCCTGAAGGTCCCTGGCGATGGCGCCGGTGTTGGACCGCGCGCGCCGGCTCCCGTCGATGACGACCATCGTCACGGCGCCACTGCCGCGACGGCGTCGAAGGCTGCGGCGAGCTCCTCGCGCAGCACCCGGTCGTCGGCGCTCGTGAACGCCGCGGCGGCCCACCGCGCGTCGACGTTGGCGGCGAGCCGGCCGATCAGGAAGCGGAACGCGTCCGCCTCGGTCTTCACGCGTTCCCCGCCGTGCGCGGCGCGGACCAGCCCGACGCCCACCAGCGCCGGCAGGTCGTAGCGGCCGCGGAAGTGCATCTCCCCGCCGCGCACCACGTAGATGGGTACCATCAGCGGCTGGAACCGGTCGACGACCTTCTTGAGCTCGGCGCAGTACGACCCGAAGCGGACGGGGGTGGCGAGGACCAGCACGTCGCTCGCCACGATCTTGCGGAAGATGGCCTGCATCTCGTCCTGCACCACGCAGGTCCCGGGCGTCTTGAGACCGCAGCTTCCGCAGCCGGTGCACGGGATGACGTCGACTTCCAGGCAGTCGATGGTCTCGACGTCGCACCCGCGCTCGACGAGCGAGGCCTCGAGGGCGGCGCACGTCGCCGCGCCGTGCTCGGCGTCGGCGCCGAGCGCCGACAGGACCACTGCCCTCTTGCCTGCGAGACCGCTCACGCACGCATCATCCCCGGCGACCGCCCGACCGGCAAGCCGGCACAGCGGTCGCCCGACGCTCACGGCTCGGGGATCTCGAAGCTTCCCGTGACGACGGGGCCGCCGCGCTCGTAGGTCGCGACGACGACCCCGGTGCTGGTCGTCGTCGCGTCGAGGAGCTTCAGCGATCGGGGCACTGCGCCTTCCCGGAAGAGGCGCCGGCCGCTGCCGAGCACGACCGGATAGACGAACAGGCGGTACTCGTCCACGAGGTCGTGCGCGATCAGCGTCTGCAGGAGGTCGCCACTCCCGTGGACCTGCAGTTCCCCGCCCGGCCGGTCCTTCAGCCGGGTGATCTGCTCCGGCACATCTCCGGACAACAACTCTGTGCCCCGCCAGCTCACGGACTCAAGTGTCCTCGACGCCACGTACTTGGGCAGACGGTTCAGCCGCGACGCGACCGGGTCCGTCTCATCCGTGACCAAGGGCCAGTACGCGGCGAAGATCTCGTAGGTCCGTCGCCCCAGCAAGAAGGCGTCGGCCTGCGCAAACCAGCCGCTGACCAGCCTGCCGAAGTCCTCGTCCGCAAAGGGAAAGGACCACCCGCCGAACTCGAACCCGTCGCTGCGGTCCTCGTCTCGTCCGCCCGGGGCTTGCATGACGCCGTCCAGCGTCAGGAATGTCGACACCGTCAGTCGCATGTCCTCCATTGTCCCACCGCAAGCGGCCGGCGAACCGTCAGCGAAACCCGCCGGCCGCCTCGATGCGCCGGGGAAGGTCCTCGTCGCCGAGCTCGGCGCAGAGCCGCGCGAAGCCGGGCCGAACGCCCCGCCACTCGAGGTCGCCGACCTCCTCATCGAGAGGCACGTCGAGCCGCAGCGTCGCCAGGCGGCGGAACAGCAGGGCGTCGTCGCGGCCCGCCCTCAGGCTCTCCACGAGGCGGGCCGCCCGCGCCGCCGGAAGGCCGAGCTCGGCCGGATCCTCCGGGATGGCGTCGAGGTGACCGAACCTCGCCAGCACGACGGCGGCCGACTTGGCGCCCCAGCCCGGTATCCCGGGAAAGCCGTCGGCGGCGTCGCCGACGAGCGCCAGCCAGTCCGGGATCGAGGCCGGCGGGACGCCGAACTTGCGGATCACGCCGGCTGCGTCCAGGACGACGTCGCGGCGGCGGTCCCAGGCGACGACACGCTCGCCCACCACCGCCTGCGCGAGGTCCTTGTCCGGCGAGCAGAGCACGATCTGGTCGACGCCAGGGAGATCGCGGAAGCGGGCCGCTGCCGCAGCGAGGGCGTCGTCGGCCTCGAAGTCCACCATGGGCCACACCACCAGGCCGAACTCCCGGGAGGCCCTCTCGGCGAGCTCGAACTGCGCCAGCAGATCGGGATCGACGCCGGCGCTCGTCTTGTAGCCGGCGTACAGGTCGTTGCGGAACGACTCGATGACGTGGTCGAAGGCGCAGGCGACATGCGTGACGCCCGGCGTCGAGAGGAGCAGCCACAGGCTGCGCATCAGGCCGACGGTCGCACCGACCTCGCGGCCGGCGGCATCCCGCCGAGGGGGGGCGCCAAAGTGGCTGCGGAAGAGCTCGTAGGTCCCGTCGACGAGGTGGATCCTCATCGCGCGCTCACGCGCCGAAGCGGCGGACCGCGCGTGCGTGCGCCCTGGCGGCTTCGACCTCGCGGTCCCGGGACGGGGCAGTCGTGACCAGCTCCCTCATGAGCGCCGCGGATGCCTCGGCCACCCGTTCGACCGCCCGGTCGAACGACTCCCGGTTGGCCGCAGAGGGGTTGGTGAACCCGCTCACCTTCCTCACGTACTGGAGCGCGGCCGCCCGGATCTCCTCGTCGGTCGCGGGCGGCTCGAAGTTGAACAACGTCTTGATGTTCCTGCACACAGTGCTCACCTCATCTCTTCCGCGGCGGCGTGACAGCCCGGCGCACGGGGTGGACGCTGAGGAGAGTGCCCGGGCGCGTCCGGCGTGAATCACCGCGGCGGTCCCGCGCCGGCTCAGAGGCGGCGGGAGGCGCTCATCTCCACCAGGCCGAGGTGAGCAACGCGGCGAGGCCGGCGGCGAGCGCGACGGTCGCGCCGCCGGCCGCCCACACCCGCCATACCGCGTCGTCGATCACGTCCGCCGTGAGCGGCCGGTCGGCCGTCCCGAGCGGCGTAGGCACCCGGCTTCCGCAGCTGGACGCCCAGGCTGCCGGCCATCGTCGCGATCGCGAGCGTCTTGTTCGGTCCGTACTCGGGCCGGTGCTGCGTGCGGAACGCCCACCAGGCCCGGCCGGCCGTCCCCGTGAAGGCGGAGACCGCGACCAGCAGCAGCGCGGCGATCCGCGTGGGCACCCAATTGGCCGCGTCGTCGCTGCGCGCCGCGGCCTTGCCGACGTACTCGCGCTCGTCGCGGTAGCCGAGCATCGCGTCCATCGTGTTGACGGCCCTGTACGCCAGCGCGCCCGGGAGCCCGAGGAGGGCGTAGTACAGCAGCGGCGAGACGACGCTGTCGGTGAGGTTCTCCGCCAGGGACTCGATCGTCGCGGAGACGATGAGCGGCGGGTCCAGGTCGGGCGAGCGGCTGACGAGGGCGGCGAGGCGGGCGCGCGCCGCTTCGGTGTCCGAGGCGAGGGCGCGCCGCACGTCGCGGCCGGCGCGCACGAGCCCCTTGAGCGAGAAGGTGGTCTTGAGCGCGCAGGCGCCGAGCGGGCAGAGCGACCCACCAGGGGAGCCGGTCGAGGACGAGGGTCAGGAGGAGGCCGGCGGCGAAGGCCGCTCCGGCCGTCACCACGACGATCAGGACGCCGTAGGCGAACTCGGCGCCGGGCCGGCTGCGCGGCCGGCGCCGCTCCAGGGCGCCGATCAGCCGGCCCATCCAGACGACAGGGTGGAGTGCGTTCGGGCGGCTCGCCGAGCGTCACGTCGATGACGCCGGCGAGCAGCACCGTGGCGAGCGCGAGCCGCCAGTCGTGAGGGACGAAGAACACGGGAGGTCGGGCGGAGGGAGCGCCGGCTCAGTCGTCGTCGGACGGGACGTACCTGTCGGGCTCGAGCCCGGCGAGGTGGGCGGTCGCGTTGACGAAGCGGATGGTGACGCACCCGCCGGCGAACTCGAGCAGCGAGACGCCGCCGTGGGTGGTGGACAGCGTCCACCACTTGTGCGGCGGCACGCCCAGGTAGTGGTTCAGGATCGCGCGGATCGGGCCGTCGTGGGCCACGAGGCAGGCGCTGCCGCCGTCCTCGACGGGCAGGAACCCGGTGGCCACGGCGCTCGCGTCCATCGTCTCCGGGAGGCAGACATCGCCGATAGCGACCTCCGCCGCCGAGGCGGCGTCGAGCGCCGCCGCCGCGGCACCGGCCCTCATGGCCGCGGCCTCGGTTGCGGCATTGCGCTCGGTCGCGCTCGCGTCGCCCTGGCTGACGGCGTTCGCGCAGGAGTTGCCGCTGTCGTCCACGCCGAACGGCTGCAGGATGTCCACGACGGCCGCGTGTGCCCGAGCCTCGAGGCGCGCCAGTGACTCGCCATTGGGCAGGGCCGTGCGCCAAGGGTCGGCGGCGAACGCCGCGGTGAGCTCGGTGTCGGCCTCGAACTCCTGCCACGGGCGGCCCTCGTAGTCGCCGAGCGAGATCTCCCGCAGGCGCGGATCGAGCACGATCGTCTCGGGTCCGGGAGCCTCGGCGCCGCCGAATGCCCACGCCGCGATGATGTACTCCGCAGTCGCTCGCGCCCGCGGCAGATCGCTCGAGTAGATGGGCATGGGGCCGAACGGCGCGAGCCGCGCGGCGGCCGCTCGCGCCTGGTCCTCGCCGAGCGGCGTCAGCAGGTGGTCGCTCTGCCCCATCAGGGTGCCGCCCACGTTGCCGGTCGACTGGCCGTGGCGGACGAGGTACAGCTTCATGCGGGATCCCCGGTCATGTTGGCTCCATCATGCGGCAAGGCCGACGATCGCGCACCCGACCACCAGCGCCGCTGCCTCAGCGAGCTCGATGCCCATGCCGTAGACGTCGCCGGTGAGGCCGCCGAGCCGCTTCGCCACGGCGGCCTGCACGCCCAGCGCGACGGCCATCGAGAGCGCCGCGACGACGAAGCCGGCGTACCAGGAGCCGGCCGCGCCGGCCCAGAGGCCGGCCAGCCCGGCGACCACGACGCCGGCCACCAGCAGGCCGCCGGCCAGCTGCAGCGGCCCCGGCGTGTGCTCGCGCGTGAACGCCTCGCCGGTCCCGGCGGCGCGCGCGTAGGGCCACCAGTACACGTTGAGCGCCGGCAGCGCGCGCGCAGCGCACCAGCCGGCGAGCAGGGGCGCGGCCGCGTCGGCGCGCGCGAGCGCGCCCAGGGCCGCGACCTTGAGCACCAGCAGCAGCACGGCCGCGACCACGCCCATGGCGCCGACGTTGTGGTCCTTCATGATCTCGAGGGCGCGCTCGCGCGGCGCTCCGCTCAGGATGCCGTCGGCGGTGTCCATCAGGCCGTCCATGTGGAGCCCGCGCGTGAGCAGCTCGAGCAGGATGACGACCAGCGCCGCGGCGACCAGGCCGGGCAGGAAGGCGATCAGCCCCGCGTAGACCGCCCACGCGGCGGCGCCCATGGCCAGCCCGACGAGCGGGTACCAGCCCATGCTGGCCCACAGGTCGCCGGAACTGACCTCACCCTCGACCTTGAGTGGGATGCCGGTCAGGAAGGTGACCGCCAGCGTGAAGCGGCGAGCGTGGGAGCCGTCGCCTGACGCCGGCGCACCGCCATCGGCGCGGCAGGCGCCGGCTCCGCCGCAGACGCCGGAGCTTGCGGCCCCGCTCGCGCCGCGGCGTTCTCGTCGATCCTGGTGTCCTCGGGTTCTGTCATCGCTCCAGCTGGTCGGGTGCCCCGACCTTACCGCGTCAGCTCGGCGTCGGCCTCGCTCGGGTCGCCGGCGACCCCGGCGCTCGCGAACGTCGCCATCTCGCTGAGGATGCGGGCGGAGGCCTCGATGATGCTCATCGACAGGGCCGCCCCGGTCCCCTCGCCGAGCCGCATCTGCAGGTCGAAGAGCGGCACCAGGCCGAGCTCGTCGAGCACCACCTGGTGCCCGACCTCGATGCTCACGTGGCTCGGCAGGATGTAGTCGACGCACTCACGGCAGAGGCGCACGGCGGCGAGCGCCGCGGCGGCGCTGATGAACCCGTCCATCACCACGGGGACGCGGTGCGCCGCGCCGCCGAGGAAGACGCCGGTCATCGCCGCGATGTCGAGCCCTCCGACCTTGGCGAGCACGTCGATCGGGTCGGTGGGATCCGGTGCGTTCGCGGCGAGCGCCTTCTCGATGACGGCCACCTTGCCGGCCAGGGCGTCCTGGGTGATGCCCGTGCCACGGCCGGTGACCTTAGCCGGCGGCTCACCGGTGAGGGCGGCGATGACCGCCGAGGCGGCCGTCGTGTTGCCGATGCCGACCTCGCCGGTGGCGATGATGTCGAGGCCCTTCCCCAACTCCGCCTCGACGACCTCGATGCCGATCTCGATGGCGCGCACCGCTTCTTCTCGCGTCATCGCCGGACCCTGGGCCATGTTGGCCGTGCCCATGCGGACCTTCTTCTGGCGCACGCCCGCGGCGCCGCTGAGGTCGGCGTTCACGCCGACGTCGGTGACGACGACCCGGGCGCCGACGTGGCGGCCGATCACGTTGATGCCGGCGCCGCCGGCGACCATGTTGAAGACCATCGCCGGCGTCACCTCAGCCGGGAACGCGCTGACGCCCTCGGCGGTCACGCCGTGGTCGGCGGCCATCACGGCGATGGCCTTGTCCTCGATGACCGGCTGCTCCCTGCCCTGGATGCCGGCGAGCTGGATCGACAGGGTCTCCAGGCGGCCCAGGGCCTTGGGCGGCTTGGTCAGTTGCAGCTGGCGCGCCTCCGCGGCGCGCATCGCGTCGGCGTCGAGCGGGCCGATAGCGGCGATGGTGCGGTCGAGCAGGTCGGTCATCGGAGCTCCTTCGGGGGTGACGAGAGATCGTCGGGGGATGACTCGGGCGAGGCGCTGGGGGCCGCGGGCGAGCCGGCGGCCAGCGCCTTGACGTCGAGGGGATAGCCGGAGACGAGGAAGTACACGCGGTCCGCGTCGCGGGCGAGGCGCTGGTTGGCCCAGCCGAGCTGGTCGCGGTAGAGGCGGGCGAGCGGGTACTCGGGCACCACGCCGAGCCCGACCTCGTTGGTGACGGCGACGAGCGTGGAGCCGGCCTCGGCGACGGCGGCGAGCAGGTCGGTGACGGCGGCGGTGACGCGCGCCGCGGCGGCGCGCTCCTGCTCCGCCGGCAGCAGGTCCTTGTCGTAGTTGTAGCCGTCCTCCGGCGGCTCGCTCCCGCCGAAGGCGCCGCCGCTGAAGAGCAGATTCGTCACCCACAGGGTGACGCAGTCGAGCAGGATAACCGAGCCGGCGGCGGCGGCGCGCACGGCCGCCGGCACCTCGACGGCGCACTCCACCGTCGTCCACGAGGCGGGACGCGAGGCCTGGTGCGCGCTGACGCGCTGTTCCATCTCCGCGTCGTGCGTCTCGGAGGTGGCGATGTAGGTCACGCGGCCGCCGCGCGGCTCGGCCAGCTGCGCCGCGAGCCGCTCGGCGTACGTGCTCTTGCCGCTGCGCGCGCCGCCGGTCACGAGGATGAGCCGGCCGCGATCCGGCCGGTCGTCAGCTGTACTCACCGCACGCCTCCTCACTCGTTCACGCAAAGAGCCCGGGCCGACTGCTTCGTCGGGCCCGGGCCTCCCGTCTTCGAGACCACCGCGTGCGTCGCCGCCGTCCCGTTCACCACGCGAGACGCGTCGACACACGAACGGAGGCAGGTCTTCTGGCTCCCGGATCATCCTTCGGCCGCGCCTTCCCGCCAGCACGCTGGCAGTGGCTTCACGCGTCCGTCGTCCCCGGTCACAGCGGCGGGTCCGCGCCGGTCTTGCACCGGCTTCCCTCTGTGGCCCTCGCGGGCACCTCCAAGCGCCCGGATGCTAGACGACGCGCCTCCCGGCGGTCAAGCGGCGCGGCGCAGGACGCGGCGCAGGGCCTGGGCGTCATCACCCCGGGCAACGCCGATCGCTCGACTCTGGTCAAACCGTGGCCGAGGAGTACCATGGACGCGAGACCGGAGCCCCAGGGGGTGGACCATGGCACGCGAACCGCTCACCCGCGCCGAGTTCCTCAAGATCCTCGCCGCCGGCGCCGGCGGGATCGTCTTCCTGCGGGGCTCCGAGGATGCCCTCGCCGCCCTCGCGGGCGCGGACGACGAACTGGACGAGGCGGCCCTCAACGGCGACGCCAAGAGCGCCGCCCTTCCCTACATGACCGTCGTCCACGGCACGCCGGTCGACGCGAACGTGAGGACGGCGATCGCCAAGCTCGGCGGCATGCGCCGCTTCGTCGGCGCCGGCGACGACGTGGTCATCAAGCCCAACATCTGCGCGGCGCGAGCGCCGAAGTACGCGGCGACGACGAACCCGGTGGTGGTCGCCACGCTGGTCAGGCTGGCGCGCGGCGCCGGCGCCCGCCGCGTCCGCGTCATGGACAACCCCATCTCCTCGAGCCCGTCGACCTGCTACTCCGCCAGCGGGATCGGCTCCGCGGTCAAGGCGGCCGGCGGCTCGATGCAGGTGATGAGCGCGTCCCGCTATGCGACCTACGACATCCCCGGGACGCTGCTGGACCGTCACCCGATCTACCGCGACATGATCGAGTGCGACGTGCTCATCAACGTGCCGATCGCCAAGGTCCACGGCTCGACCGGGCTCACGCTGGCCGGCAAGAACCTGATGGGCTGCACGAGCAACCGCGCGCGCATGCACAACCTGGGCCTCAGCCGCAGCATCGCGGAGCTGAACGCCAAGCTGAAGCCGGAGCTCACGGTGCTCGACGCGATCCGGATCCTGGTGGCGCACGGCCCCACCGGTGGGAGCCTCGCCGACGTGCGCCGCAAGGACATCGTGATCGCCTGCAAGGACTGGGTCGCAGCCGACGCCTACGCGACGCGGCTGTTCGGCAAGACGCCGGCGTACGTGCCGTACATCGCGGCGGCGGCCAGGATGGGCCTGGGCAAGGCGAACCTCTCCGGCCTGACGATCAAGAAGTACGAGGTCTGAGCCAGCCGTGACGGACGAGGAGCGGCCGGCGCACGCCGAAGCGGCACGAGAGGGCGCGGCGCCTGCCGCGGAGCGGGCGAGACCGGCGCGGCGCGGCACGAGCGGCTGGCAGGCCGCTCGATGGGTCCGGCGCGCCGTCCAGATCGTCACCTTCGTCACCTTCGTCTATCTGCTCTTCGCCGGGCTGCAGCGCCTCCGGCCGCTGCCGTACGCGAGCATCTTCTTCCGCTTCGACCCGCTCGTCGCGCTCACCACGATGCTCGCCGCCCGCGCCTGGCTCGCCCCGTTCGCGCTGGCGTTCGTCACGCTCGGGCTCACGCTCGTCCTCGGCCGCGTCTGGTGCGGCTGGATCTGCCCGCTCGGCACGCTGCTCGGCTGGCTGCGCTTCCGCTCGGCGCGGCGGCTCGCCGGGCGCATGCCCCCGGCCCTCCGCCGCGTCAAGTACGTGCTGCTCGGCGTCATCGTCGTGCTGGCCGCGCTCGCCAACCTCACGCTGCTCGTCCTGGACCCGCTCTCGCTGCTGACGCGGACGATGACGACCTCGGCCATCCCCGGCTTCGTGTACCTGGTGGACTCGCTGGAGCGCGCGGGGATGACCTGGGGACCCACGGTGGGCCTCGTCACCTGGGTCGAGGACCACTTCCGCGGCTCCGTGCTCCCCACGATCCAGCCGCGGTACGAGCAGGCGATCGCGCTCTTCCTCGTGCTCCTCGCCCTGATCCTGCTGAACGCGCTGGCGGACCGCTTCTGGTGCCGCTACCTGTGCCCGCTCGGGGCGCTGCTCGGCCTGGTCTCCAAGATCCAGGTGCTGCGCCCGGTCATGAGCGACGGCTGCGGCGCCTGCGGCGCCTGCGCCACCGCCTGCCGGGTCGAGGCGATCGAGGCCGGCGGCCGCGGAGACGTCGGCGGTGCGCCTGAGTCCCCGAGCGTCGTGAGCTCCGAGTGCACGATGTGCCTCGACTGCCTCGTCGCCTGCCCTCGAGAGGGCGGCATGACGCTCGGGGCGGCCCGGCCGGGCCCGTGGGCCGACTACGATCCCGGCCGGCGGGAGGCCGTGCTCGCGGTCGGCGCCGGTCTCGGAGCCGCCGTGCTCCTCGGCACCGGGGTCGCTCGCGCGGTCAAGCGCCCGGGCCTGATCCGGCCGCCGGGCGCCCAGGACGAGGGCCGCTTCCTCTCGAGGTGCCTGCGCTGCAGCGAGTGCATGAAGGTCTGCCCGACCTCCGGCCTCCAGCCGACGCTGGCGGAGGCCGGCCTCGAGGGCCTCTGGACGCCCGTCCTGCGGTCGCGGCTCGGCTACTGCGACTACGCCTGCAACGCTTGCGGCCAGGTCTGCCCCTCGGGAGCGATCCCTCCCCTCTCCCTCGCGAAGAAGCGCGCTCAGGTCATCGGCGTCGCCGTCATCGACAGGGACCGCTGCCTGCCGTGGGCGGCCGGCACGCCCTGCATCGTCTGCCAGGAGATGTGCCCCGTGCCGGACAAGGCGATCGAGCTTCGCGGCCAGCGGCTCATCACGCGCGCCGACGGCAGCGAGGACTACCTCGCCCGGCCGGTGGTGATCGCGAGCCGCTGCATCGGCTGCGGCATCTGCGAGTACAAGTGCCCGCTCGAGGGCACCTCGGCGATCGTGGTCCTGCCGACGAACCCGGATCTCGCCGGAGGCGGCGCACCGCTCGCCGGCTGACGCGTCTACGCCCGATATACTCGAGACATGAGCCCCGACGACGGCCCCATGAGCACCGACGACCGCACGCTCGCCGATCTGCGCGCCGCCCCACTCTTCCGGCGCATGGACGGGGACCAGCTCCAGCGGCTCGCGACCCTGGCGAAGCCGCGGCGGCTGCCGGCGGAGGAGACCCTGTTCCTTCAAGGCGACCCGGCGACGGCGTTCTTCCTCCTCGCCGAGGGCCGCCTCAAGGTCTTCAAGCTCCTGCGTGACGGGCGGACGGCCACGGTGCGCCACGTCGAGGCCGGCCAGACGTTCGCCGAGGCGGCGCTGTTCCACGAGGCGTACCCCTCGAGCACGGAGACGCTGACGGAGTGTCTCGTCTACCGCTTCGACAAGGAGGCAACGCTCGCGCTGCTGCTGGCCGAGCCGCAGCTCTCCGTCAACCTGCTGGCGGCCATGGCGCACCTCCTCGGGCTGCTCAACCGCCGCGTTGAGGAGCTCCTGCTGCCGGTGCCGGCGCGCCTCGCCAGGTACCTGCTGGCGCGCGCCGACGAGCAGCTCGAGCCGGCGGCCACGGGCGGCGCGGGTCCGGCCGACGGCCCGCGCGTCATCCGGCTCCCGGTGAGCAAGCGCGAGCTCGCGGCGCGTCTCGGGACCGTCCCAGAGACGCTCAGCCGCACCTTCGATCGCTTCAAGCGCGCCGAGGTGATCCGCATGAGCAGCGACCACCGGCTCATCGAGATCCTCAGCTTCGTCAAGCTGCACCGGCTCGCCCAGGAGTAGAGACTCGCCGACGGTGACACTGGCGCGGCGGGCGGGAATCATCACCGGTGTTCCCTGACATCCGACCTCACGAGAGGACGGTGGGCGATCATGGCAATCACCCCCAGACTACGGACCATCGGGCGAGTGACCGGTGTGGCGGCGGCGACGGCCCCCAAGGTACGGCGGCTGGCCAAGGACGACGAACTGCGTGCCGAGGTGAGCGACCTCGTGCGCTCGGCCCGCGACCTCGTACGCGAGGTGACGACCGACGAGAGGGTCCGGAGTGACCTGCGCGGCATCGTCTCGTCGGCGCTCGACAGCGCCGGAAGGGTGCGGGAGGACGTGCGCCCGCGCCACCGGCTACGCCGGCTGTTCGCCCTCGGCGCCGGACTCGCGCTGGCGCTGTTCTCGATCGCCGCGGCCTTCGCCTACCCGCGCAGCCGCCAGGGCATCGTCCGCGTCGCCGGCGAGACCCGGCAGCGGGCGTCGGCGACGGTGCACGACGCGCGCGAGCGGTTCGGACGAGGCTCTTCCCTCGAGCAAGCCGCGTGAGCAGGGACGATGAGGGACGGGGTGAGCGCGCTCCGCGCGCCGAGATCCCCGTCCCTCACGACCTGCAGATCGAGCTGCACGACGACCCCGAGGCGGCGGCGGCGTTCGCGGGGCTGCCGCCGTCGCACCGCCGCGAGTACATCGACTGGATCCTCGAGGCCAAACGGCCCGAGACTCGCCTGCGCCGCGTCGAGGAGACGGCGGGGCGTGTCAAGCGCGGGCGCTAGAAGCGCGACCGCCCAGGAGGCCGGCCTTGAGGTTCCTCGCCCTCGCCTGCGACTACGACGGGACCATCGCCCACGACGGGAAGGTCGCGGCGGCGACACTGCGGGCGCTGCACGACGTGCGCGAGTCCGGCCGCAAGCTGATCCTGGTCACCGGACGGCAGCTCGACGACCTGCTCGAGGCGTTTCCCGGCGCCTTCGTCTTCGATCGCATCGTCGCGGAGAACGGCGGCGTGCTCTTTCGGCCGGAGACCCGCGAGCGGATCCTCCTGACAAGGCCAGTGGACCTCGGCCTCGTCGCTGCCCTCTGCTCACAGGGCGTCGAGCCGCTCTCGGTCGGCGAGGCGCTGATCGCGACCCTGGAGCCGCAGCGACAGCGAGTACTCGAGGCCATCCGGGACCGGGGGCTCGAGCTGCAGCTGATCTGCAACAAGGGCGCCGTCATGGTGCTGCCGTCAGGCGTCGACAAGGCCTCCGGCCTGACGGCCGCGCTGATCGAGCTCGACCTGTCGCCGCGCAACGCGGCCGGCATCGGCGACGCAGAGAACGACCAGGCGTTCCTCCAGATCTGCGCCTGCGGAGCAGTTCTCGCGAACGCGCCGCCGGCGCTCCGGGAGCATGCCGACTACGTGACCAGCGGGGAGGACGGCGCCGGCGTCAGGGAGTTCATCGGCCGGTTGCTCGACGACGATCTCGCCGGCGTCGTGCCGTGAGCGAGCGACGTTCGCCGCGCCTCACCGCCGCCAGAACAGCGCGCGCAGCGCGAGCAGCAGGATCGCGGCGATCGCGAGCATGAGTCCCAGCGCGCCCCAGAACACCCAGGGCTGCAGCATGTCCTTGGGCAGCATGTTCATGCCGAAGATCCCGGCGATGAGGCTCGCCGGCAGGAGGAGCACGGACACGGTGGTGAGCACGCGCATGATCTCGTTGGTGTGCTGCGCCGTCTGCGTCATGAACACATCGAACGCGCCGACGATCATCTCCCGCGTCGTGTCCGCGGTCTGCACGGCCATCTCGAGCCGGTCGACGAGGACCTCGAAGTCCCGCGCGGCGGAGCTGCCCGAGATCACGTCGAAGCTCGGGTGTGACAGGCTCGCCAGCACCTGCCGGTGAGGCGAGAGCTGCCGGCGCAGCTGGCCCACGTCGTGGCGCAGGCCGACGAGACGCTCGACCAGGCCCTCGCCGGTCCGCTCGCGCAGGATGCTCACCTCGATCTCATCGATGGCCTGCTGGAGCTCGTCGAGCCGGTCGAAGTACGCGTTGATGACCCACTCGAGCACGTGCGCGAGGAAGCTCGGCGCGTCGAGCTTGCCGAGCGCCGAGTCTCCGCGCAGGTGGTCGGCGAAATCCCGGATGGAGCCGACGTCGCCCTCGTGCAGGGTCACCAGCCAGTTGCGGCCGACGGCGCAGACCAGGGTCTCGGAGGCCGTCCCCGCGCGAGCGGCCGGCACCGGCAGCACGCCGAGCACGAACGCGTCGCCGTAGTCCCGGAGGTACGGCCGCGCGCCGGGCCGAGCCTCCAGGACCTCAGGCTCCAGGGGCAGGAGCCCGGCGACCAGCGCGATCGCGCCCTCCTCCGAGGAGTCGACGTCGATCCACAGCAGGTCTTCGTCCTCGAGGCCCTCGACCAGCGTCCTTTCGGGGGTCACCTCGCGGTCGTCGCCGTCGGCGTCGTAGAGGAAGGCGTTGACGCCGCCGCCTCCGACCTCCGGGGCGTCATGTTTCTCCGTACTCGTCGCGCCTGCCATCCCTGACCACCTCCCACGCTTCGGCTTCCCCACCTCGCGCCCGCGTAACCGTTCGCCGCTGCGGCGCCGGGCGCGGCCGCCGAGCGGCGGGCCGCCGGCCCTTGACGCACGTCAATGAGGCCGGCCGTTCATCGCTGGTAGTGTAATCACTGTCATCATCGTGAAAACCACGCGAAAGCGAGTACTGCATGGCCCTGCGTAGCATCGTGAAGATCGACGAAGACCTCTGTACCGGGTGCGGCCTCTGCGTCACCCCGTGCGCCGAAGGCGCGATCGAGATCATCGACGGCAAGGCCAAGGTCATGAAGGAGGAGTTGTGCGACGGCGCCGGCTTCTGCCTCGCCGTCTGCCCCGAAGGAGCCCTCACCGTGGAGAAGCGCGAAGCCCCCGACTTCGACGAAGACGCCGCCGCCGAGAAGATCGCGGAGAAGCTCGCCGCCCACGTGACCATCCAGCAGACCTGCATGAACTGCGGCCGCAGCGAGAACGAGGCCATCCTCTTCCCCGCCCGCACCAAGGGCGAGAGCGCCTGGGTGTGCGTCAAGTGCCTCCCGGCGCTCATCCACGGCTGAGCCGCTCACCGCAGCCGACCACAAGCCCCTGACGGCGCCCCGGCGCCTGACGCTCCCCACCATCCCCAGGAGGGATCCATGGCAGACAGTTATCACGAGTCCGTACACACCATGCTCAAGGAGTCCAGGGAGGCCGGCGAGAGCACCTCGTTCGACCGCATGGACGCCATGGGTACGCGCTGCAAGTTCTGTGAGCAGGGCATCCGCTGCTCGCTGTGTTCGCAGGGGCCCTGCCGGCTCACCGAGAAGGCCCCGCGCGGCGTCTGCGGCATCGACGCCGACGGCATGGCGATGCGCAACTTCCTGCTCCAGAACACGATGGGCACCGCCACCTACACCTACCACGCAACCGAGGTCATGAAGACCCTGGCCCAGGCCAAGCCCGGCGGCACGTTCGAGATCAAGGACTGGAGCAAGCTCGAGACGCTCGCCGGCGTCGTCGACGAGGCCGTCGAGCCGCGCGACACGCTGCCGAAGCGCGTCGCCGACGCCATCCTTCGGGAGTTCAACCGGGACCACCAGAGCCCGTCGCCGTTCGTCGAGAAGCTGGCCCCGGCGAAGCGCGTCGCCAAGTGGAAGGAACTCGGCATCATGCCGGGCGGCATCTTCCACGAGAGCATGTTCGCCACCTCGAGCTGCCTCACCAACGTCGACGGCAACTACGTGAGCCTCGCGCTCAAGGGCCTGCGCCTCGGCATCGCCACCGCCTACGGCGCCCAGATCCCGCTCGAGCTCGCCCAGGACGCGCTCTGGGGCACGCCGACGCCGCACCCGATCAAGGTCGACCTCGGCATCATCGACCCCGAGTACGTGAACATCGTCGTCAACGGCCACGAGCCGATGGTCGGCGCCGCCCTGATCGCCGCGGCCCACGAGGCTGCTGCCCAGGACCAGGCGAAGGCCGCCGGCGCCAAGGGCCTGCGCATCGTCGGCTCCATCGAGACCGGCCAGGAGCTCGTCCAGCGCTTCGAGGTCGACGACGTCTTCGTCGGGCTCACCGGCAACTGGCTGACGGAGGAGCTCGCGGTCGCGACCGGCGGCGTCGACGTCTTCGCCGCCGACATGAACTGCACGGTGCCGACCCTCGGTGCCACCTGCGCCGCCCACGGCACGCTCCTCGTGCCCGTCAGCGACCTCGTCGGCATCGACGGCGCCGAGACGCCGATCGTCTTCGACGCGGCCAACGCCGGCGCGCAGGCGCAGCAGCTCATCGGCCTCGCCGTCGCCAACTACCCCCAGCGCAAGGGACTCGGCCAGGAGACGCCGGACCTGCGCACCGGCGACGCCGTCGCCGGCTTCAGCACCGAGAGCATCCTCGGCGCCCTCGGTGGCAGCCTCGACCCGCTGCTCGACGTCATCAAGAACGGCACGCTCAAGGGCGTCTGCGGCCTCGTGAGCTGCACCACCCTGCGCGACTCCGACCAGGACAGCCACACCGTCGCCATCGCCAAGGAGCTCATCAAGAACGACGTGCTCGTACTGGCCATGGGCTGCGGCAACGCCGGCCTCCAGGTCGCCGGCCTCGAGACGGCCGAGGCGAAGAAGTACGCCGGCCCCGGCCTCACCGCCGTCTGCGAGCTGCTCGGCATCCCGCCGGTGCTCAGCTTCGGCACCTGCACCGACACCGGCCGCATCCTGCTGCTGGTGGGCGCCATCGCCGACGCCCTCGGCGTGGACACCTCGGACCTGCCCGTGGTCGCCACGGCCCCCGAGTACATGGAGCAGAAGGCCACCATCGACGCTATGGCCGCGCTGGCCTTCGGCCTCTACACGCACGTGAACCCGGTGCCGTTCGTGACCGGCGCGCCGAACCTGGTCAAGCTCGTCACCCAGGACCTCCCGGGCGTCACCGGCGGCAAGCTCGCCGTCGAGACCGACGCCAAGGAAGCGGTCGCCGCCATGCTGGCGTGGATAGACGCAAAGCGGGCTGGCCTGGGCATCTGATCGACCAAGGGCTCGCGGCGTCAAGAAGCGCCAGCCGGCCGCAGCCCGACGTGACGAGGGCGGGGAGTGCGATCCACTCCCCGCCCTCGCTCGTTGATCCCCGGCTGGCAGGAGCGCGCCTACGACGAGGCCGCCTGGGCGGCCTTCGTGCGCGGCCAGGACGCCGACCCGCACGCCGTCGGCATGGATTACACGATCTTCAAGAAGACGCCCCCGGACGTGTCGATGGTGACCGCGCCGGTCTTCACCTACTACGGCGCCAAGGACACCTCGGTGCCCTACTCCCAGCGCTACGCCTGGGTGGCCGCCTACTCCTCGTCCAGCAAGATCATCCAGCGCAACTACCCCGACGGCGTGCACGACGTGCAGTACCGCCACTGGGACCAGATCCTGCTCGACGTCGCCGGCTACGGCGACTACCTCGTCATCGCCTACAACGGGCGCACGTCCGTGATCCCGCAGAGCAGGTGGCCGAAGTACGAGGCGCGGGGCGCCATCCTCGGCATGCAGGCGTGGGTCACCGCGAAGGCGCCGGTCGACTGAGCCACGGCGAGCCTCGGCGACGGCCGAGCTCAGCGGCACACGAGGGCGGGGAGTGCATCGCACTCCCCGCCCTCGTCACGCTCGACCGGGCCGCCGCGGCTCTACCGCACTTCGAGCGCGGCGCGCGTGAGCACGGACCGGTGGCCGGCGACGTCCCAGGCGCGGGCGACGATCCGGTAGTCCCCGCGCCGCGCCGGCGCGGCGAAGCGCCACGTCTCGCGCTCGTTGACGGCGACAGCAGGGAGGCGGAGCGTGCGCAGCACGCGCCCGCTGCCGTTGCGCAGCCAGAGCTTCACTACCGCGCTCCCGCTGGAGAACGAGGGGTCGGTCAGCGTGAAGCGGACACGCACGCCGGTAGCCGGCACCGCGGTCGTCCCCTCGAGCCTCACTCGTGGCGGCGCCGTGTCGGTCGCCCCCGACGAATCGACGAAGGCCTTCAGGCAGACGTCCGAGTTGCCGTAGCCGGAACGCCGCCTGATGTCCGTCCAGGTGCTGCCGTCGCGGCTGATGAAGGAACGCGCCACGGCCGCCTGGGGCACGAGCAGCCGGGACGGGTGCTCCACGGGGATCGGCGTGAGCGAGCCCGGCGTCGTCAGGAGGACGGCGACGACGAAGTCGGCGCCGGTCGTCACCGGGTCAGGCGTCGTGAGCCGTACCGTGTGGTAGCCGCCGACGGCAAGGGTCCCGGCGCCGGCGACCGGAGCCGCGGCGACCTCGGCGAGCGAGGGCGCCACGCGCACCTCGTAGGACGCGCCCGGCTTCGCCGTGTAGAAGCTCGCGGCGGTGACCCTGCCGTCGCCGCCGCTGGTGTAGCGCGCGGCGAACCAGGCAGTGCGGCTCTGGAAGCCGATGCTCTTCGACCAGCCGAGGGCGTCGTGCTGGTAGATGGCGTCGTAGTTCCCCCGGCCCTCGCTGCCGTTGAACACCGTCAGCGTCGTCCCGAGCATGCGGTCGTAGTACGAGACCCAGAAGTAGCCGCCCTGCCCATAGGAGGTGCCCCAGCTGTTCTTGATGAGGAAGGCGCCGGGGCCGGGCGGAGCGCGCAGGAACCGGCCGGCCGGATAGGCGTCGTTCCAGCCGACGATGCAGACATGGTGGTCGAGCTCCGTGTCGCGTGAGAAGTAGGCGCTGGTCGCGGGATTGAAGTCGCTGTGCTCGTACGCCATCGTCGCGTCGATCGCGCCGTACCGCATCACCGCCCACTTGATGGCGGCGTTGGCGTGCGAACTGCTGTGGGGCGGGAGGAACAGCACCTCCTGGACGTGCCGGACCGCGCGCAGGCCTTCAGGGGAGTCTCCGGGGCGGGGATACGGGTCCTGGCTCTCGAGCACCGGGCCTTCCCAACGAGCGAAGTAGGCCGTGGAGATGGTGCTCGGGGCGCGCCCCCCTCCGAAGACGAGGCGTGAGCCCTGGAAATCCGCGAGGTGGTTCTCAGAGAGGTCCAGCCGGTGGCCGGGCAGCAGGCAAGACTCGAGGGAGCCGGCCGCGGCGAAGATCCAGCAGGTGCTGCGGCGGTCCTGATCGCCGACGCGGGTGACGCGTCCCTGCACGCGCAGGTCATAGGACGAGGGGAAGCTCTTGCCGGTCCACGGCGCGGCCGCAGCCGTCGCCGCGGCGCCGGTGAGCGTCGTGACCCCGGCGACGGCGATCGCGGCGAGCACGATGAGGCCGCGTCGGGTCACCTGTCGCTCCTCACTCCGCCCATGACCGGAAGGATACACGTCCCCGGCGCCTGATCGTCGCCGCGGAGCTCCGGATCAGTCATCGGACGCAAACGATTGCCTCTGTAGACAGAACGTGTAGAATCCCGCGAATCGGCGGCTCTGCCGCCGATCCAGGTTTCTCGGACGCGGCGACGGACCTGGCCCTCGTGGGCCGGCGCCGGACACCGACTCCGGGCATCAAAGCCGGGGCGGGATCGCAGATCCCGCCCCGGCTTCTTCGTCCTTGGTCCGCGTCGGCCCGCGGTCCGTGGAGCTGGGCGTCAGACGTCCAGGAGCTCGAACCCGGTGTCCGGGTCGGCGCGGCGCGTCGCCTCGCTGCCGGTCAGCTCGATCACCACGACCTCGGCGACGATCCACGTGGTGACGCCGGTGCGGATGCAGCCGGCGGTCACCTGGACGTCGCGGCCGAAGGCCGCGTGCAGGTGCAGCACCGGCCGGCCGCTCTCGTCCGGGAAGATCGTGCCGGCGCCGGCCATCTCGTGCACGTCGTGGAGCACGCGCTGCATGGGCACGACCGGGGTGGCCTGCCCGTCCTCCGGGCCGACGACGACGCGGCTGCCTCCGGCGGCCCCTCCGAGCAGGATGACGGCGGCGCGCGCGATGCCTTCGGCTCGCGCCGCCTCCTCGATGCACTCGTGCACGACGTCGCCATCCTCCAGGCGGATGACGAGTGCGCGGCCGAGCGTGGCTGTGCTGTACTTCATGACTGACCTCCTCGCGGGCTCCATCCTACCCGGCGCGGCGCAGATGAGCCGCGCGGCTCCCGTCCGTCAACCTTGCTAGACTCGGGCTCGTGATCCCCGCCCCGACCCCCACCGCCCCCGCGGCCTCTCCGCGCTCCGCTCGCGCCCTGCTGCGCGAGGTCTTCGGCTTCGCCGAGTACCGGCCTCACCAGGGGGAGATCGTCGAGCACCTGGTCTCGGGCGGCGACGCCTTCGTGCTCATGCCCACCGGCGGCGGCAAGTCGCTCTGTTACCAGCTGCCGGCCATGGTACGGCCGGGCACGGGCATCGTGGTGTCGCCCCTCATCTCGCTGATGAAAGACCAGGTCGACGCACTGCGGGCGGCCGGCGTCAGCGCCGCCGCCTACAACTCGTCGCTCGAGCCGAGCGAGGCACGCGGCGTGCTGCGCGCCCTGCACGCCGGCGAGCTCGACCTGTTGTATGTGGCACCCGAGACGCTGATGACCGAGGGATTCCTCGCCCGGCTGAGCGGCCTCGGCGACGACGAAGAGGGCGGGACGGCGGGAGTACCGGTGCGACCCGGCCGCCCGCCGCGCGCCGGCGCGCCCGGCATCGCCATGATCGCCATCGACGAGGCGCACTGCGTCAGCCAGTGGGGCCACGACTTCCGCCCCGAGTACGTCCAGCTCGGGCAACTGCGCGGGCTGTTCCCCGGCGTGCCCATCCTCGCCTGCACGGCGACGGCCGACCCCGAGACGCGCGACGACGTGCGCCTGCGGCTGGGGCTCGACGACGCGGCCGTGTACGTCACCGGCTTCGACCGGCCCAACATCCGCTACACCGTCGTCGAGAAGCGCGAGCCGCTGCACCAGCTGCAGCAGTTCCTCGCCGGGCACGACGGCGAGTCCGGGATCGTCTACTGCCTCTCCCGCAAGCGCACCGAGGAGGTCGCCGAGAAGCTGCGCGCGCACGGCGTCGACGCCGCGGCTTACCATGCCGGCCTGCCGGCGGACGAGCGGCGGCGGGTGCAGGACGCCTTCGCCCGCGACGAGGTGACCATCGTCGTCGCCACCGTCGCCTTCGGCATGGGCATCGACAAGAGCGACGTCCGCTTCGTCGTGCACTATGACCTCCCCAAGACCGTCGAGAGCTACTACCAGGAGACCGGGCGCAGCGGGCGCGACGGCCTGCCCGCCGAGGCGCTGCTCCTCTTCGGCCTCGGCGACGCCGCCGTCGTGCGCAGCCTCATCGAGGGCGGCGGCCGGGGAGCGAACGGAGGGGACGAGTTCGAGCGCGATCCGGAGCGCGTCCGCATCGAGATCCACAAGCTCAACGCGATGGTCGGCTATGCCGACGGCCTCAGCTGCCGCCGCGAGGCGCTGCTCGGCTACTTCGGCGAGCCTTACCCCGCGCCGTGCGGCAACTGCGACATCTGCCTCGAGCCGCCCGAGACGTTCGACGCCACGGAGCAGGCGCGGATGGCGCTCAGCTGCGTCTACCGGCTGTGGGAGCGCGACGGGTTCGGCTACGGCGTGGGCTACGTGATCGACGTCCTCCGCGGCTCCGAGAACGAGAAGATCGCCGCGCGCGGCCACGAGCAGCTCAGCACCTACGGCATCGGCGCCGAGCTCAGCCGCGACCACTGGCAGAGCCTCATCCGCCAGCTCATCCACCGCGGCTACCTCACGCAGGACATCGCCCGCTACTCGGCGCTGCGGCTCACGGACGCGGCGCGGCCGCTCCTGCGCGGCGAGGAGACGGTCATCATGGCCAAGCCGAGGGTCCGCGTGCCGACCAAGAAGCAGCGCCTGCGCGTCGCGCGCACCGGCCGTGCGGCGGAGCTGGCCGGCCTGCCGGTCGACGAGGCGCTCTTCGAGGCGCTGCGCGCGCTGCGCAAGCAGCTGGCAGACGAGCAGAACGTGCCCGCCTACGTCGTCTTCAGCGACGCCACGCTGGCCGAGATGGCGGCGCGGCGCCCGGCCACGTACGCAGAGCTCCTCGAGGTCAACGGCGTCGGTCAGGCCAAGCTCGAGCGGTACGGCGACGCCTTTCTGGAGGCGATCGCCGAGCGCGCCTCCGGCGGCTCGGCCGGCGGCGCACTCTTCTGAGGGCGGAGGCCGGGCGCTCGTCTGAGCGCGGAGGCACCGGGCGCCCGGCACCGCTGGGAGGCGAGGCCGGCGGCGGCCCCGTGGTAGCCTTGCGAGATGACTGACCTCTCCCTCTTCGCCTCCGTCCCGCGCGGCCTCGAGTCGTTGCTGGCCGGCGAACTTCGCGGGCTCGGCGCGGCGCACGTCAAGCAGGTCCGCGCCGGCGTCGCCTTCGCCGGCTCGCTCGAGACGGCGTACCGCGCCTGTCTCTGGTCGCGGGTCGCCGGGCGCATCCTGCTGCCGCTGGCGAGCGGGCAGTCCGCCGACGGCGACGAGCTGTACGCCACAGCGAGCGGCATCGATTGGGGCGAGCACCTCGGCGCCGACGACACCCTGGCCGTCGACTTCACCGGCGTGAACCCGCGGATCCGCGACACGCGGTTCGGCGCCGTCCGCGTCAAGGACGCGATCGTCGACCAGCTGCGCGCGGCCACCGGGCGGCGTCCGTCCGTGGACCCGCGAGCGCCAGACGTGCGCGTGAACGCGCACCTGGCGAGCACGCGCGTGACCATCTCGATCGATCTCAGCGGCCAGAGCCTGCACCGGCGCGGTTACCGCGCCGAGAAGGTACAGGTTGAGGCGCCGCTCAAGGAGAACCTGGCCGCCGGCATCCTGCTGTACGCGGCCTGGCCGAGTGAGGCCGCCGCCGGAGCCAGCCTGCTGGACCCGCTCTGCGGGTCGGGCACGCTGCCCATCGAGGCGGCGCTCATGGCGGCCGACGTCGCGCCGGGACTGCTGCGCGCCGAGGCGGAGCCCAAGCCCGGCGCGGCTCCCGCGTTCGGCTTCTTGCGCTGGCGCGGGCACGACGCGGCGCTCTGGGCGGCCCTCGTACATGAGGCGCGCGAGCGCCGCGGCGCCGGCATGAAGCGCCTCGCCGCCACCCGACCCGACGCCGTCATCCGCGGCTCCGACCGCGACCAGCGCGCAGTCAAGGTCGCGCGGGACTTCGTGAAGCGTGCCGGGCTGCACGGCCTCGTCGTCATCGAGCACGCCCAGCTCGAGGCGGCCGCGCCACCAGCCGCGCGCGGCCTCCTCGCCACCAACGCGCCCTACGGCGAGCGCCTCGCCGCAGGGGACGACCCCGAGGCCGTCTACCGGCTGCTCGGCGAGCGCCTGCGGACCGCCTTCGGCGGCTGGGCGGCGGCGGTGCTCGCCGGCGACCGCCGCCAGGTCACGGCGCTGGGATTGACCGTCAAACGCGACGTCGACCTGCGCAACGGCCCGCTCACCTGCGTGCTCGCCTACCTCGAGCCGGGGGCCGCCCGCCCCGCCGACGCGCCGCGCTCCGCGCGAGCGGCGGTCCGCTCGGCCGCGCCGCGACCGTGCCGGCGCCGGAGAGCGAGCGGCCGCAGGAGGG
The DNA here is from genome assembly GCA_963717965.1 of uncultured Thermoleophilia bacterium. GTDB lineage: Bacteria > Actinomycetota > Thermoleophilia > UBA2241 > UBA2241 > CAIXSE01. Next base: position 162,613 of record CAVQXS010000003.1, read on the forward strand.
CGAGCCGCCTCAGGCGGCGACCGGCGAGCCGGCGCCCGCAGAGACGGGCCCGGCCACGACCGGCGACCGCCGCGTCGGCGACCTCGGCGAAAGCGTGCGCCGCGGCTCACTGGGCGGCGGCGCCGAGTACCTCGCCAACCGCCTGCGCAAGAACCAGCGACGCCTGGCTCGCCGCCTGCAGCGCGAGGAGATCACCTGCTACCGGCTCTACGACGCCGACCTGCCCGAGTACAACCTCGTCGTCGACGTCTACGGCGACCGCATCCACGTGCAGGAGTACGCGGCGCCGCCGGAGGTCGACCCCGCCAAGGCGCAGCGCCGCCTGGCTGAGGCGCTCGACGTCATCGGCGCCGTGATGGAGGCGCCGCCGGAGCAGGTGGTGCTCAGGCAGCGGCGCCGACAGCGCGGCGCCGCCCAGTACGAACGCCACGCCGCCGGCGGCACGCCGTTCACCGTGACCGAGGACGACCTGAGCTACCTGGTCGACCTCGGCCCGTACGTGGACACCGGCTTCTTCATCGACCAGCGGCTCACGCGCCGGCTGGTCCGGCGGCTGGCCGGCGGACGGCGGTTCCTCAACCTCTTCGCGTACACGGGAACGATGACCGTGAACGCGCTGGCCGGGGGATCCGCAGCCTCGACCACCGTCGACCTCTCGGCCCCCTACCTCGACTGGGCCGAGCGCAACCTCGCCGCCAACGGCTTCGCCGCGCAGCGGCAACAGTGGCCCCCGGGCAGCCGGCAGACGGGCGCGACAAGCGCGCCCGGGCGGGCGGCGGGCGGGCCGGCGCCGCCGAGGGCTCCGCCCACGCGCTCATGCACGCCGACTGCCTGCGCTGGATGGCCGAGGCGGAGGGCGAGTACGACCTCGTCTGGCTCGACCCGCCGACGTTCAGCAACTCCAAGCGCATGGGTCGCGCCACCTTCGACGTGCAGCGCGACCACGCCGACCTGATCCGCCTGACCGCCCGGCGCCTGCTGGCGCCGGGCGGCATCCTGCTCTTCGCCACCAACCGGCGGGGCTTCCGCCTCGACCTCCCCGCCCTCGCCGGCCTCGAGGTCAAGGACCTCTCGAAGGCGACCCTCGCCTTCGACTGCGAGCGCGGGGCGAGCCGGCACCACGTCTTCCGCATCGAGCGTCGCGCCGGCTGACGACGGGTCGCGCGCCTGAGGGTGACGCGCCGCGGGCGCCGCAGCGCCCGCCCGCGGCCTCACCGTCCCTCCCTGCGTGTATGCTTCCACGGTGAGACGGCCGCCCGGCCGCCCAGTCTGGAGCGTCAGGAGGGTTCATGCATTCTCGACGTCGGCACGCCGTGCGGACCCGCGGCGCCGCTCATCCCGCTGCTGCTCGCGCTGCTGTTGCTGCTCGCGTTCGCCCAAGCGGCGGCCGCGGCGCCGCCCGAGCCCACCATGGACCTCGAGCAGCTCGGCGCGGCACTCGCAGTCCGGGCCGCTCGACGGCCACCTCCTGACCACCATGAGCGGCACCACGCCCGAGGAGATCCCGCTGCAGGTGCAGAGCCTCGTCGACTACTCGTGGGGCTCGCTCATCCTCTTCGAGGCCTCGGGCCCGTGGATCGACAGGATCGGCGGCATCGCCGCCGGCATGAGCGGCAGCCCCGTCTACGTCGACGACGGCGGGGTCGACAAGCTCGTCGGAGCCCTGTCCTACGGCGACGCGTTCACCCTCGGCGGCCTCGGCCTCGCCACGCCGATCGAGTACATGGCGGCGATCGAGACCGACTTCGCGGTCGGCGCGCTGGCGGCGCTGCAGGCGCCGCGGCCGCCGGCGCCCGGCGCCTACTCGCTCGACGAGCCGGTGAAGACCTCGGCCGGCGTGGTGCGCAGCGTCGTGGTCGCGCGCAGCGCCGAGGCCGCCGCAAGCGTCCAGGCGGCGAGCGGCCAGACGGTGATGACGCCGCTCGGCATCCTCGAGATCGGCGGCGCCAAGCCGGGCAGCAAGGCGTTCGAGCGCGTCGCCGCCAAGTTCGAGAAGACCGGCCTGCTGGTGAAGGCGGCCAGCGGCGACGGCAGATGGGCCGGCGCGCCCCACGCCCGACCTCGCCGGCGGGTCGCCCTGCGCGATCCTCTTCTCCCAGGGCGCCGTCTGGGTCGGCGCCGCCGGCACCGTCACCTACGTCGACGGCGACTCGGTGATGCTCTTCGGGCACCCCTTCTCGCAGCTCGGAGCCATCGACGCCATCCTCACCGGCGGCGACGTGCAGGGCGTGTGGGCGAGCAGCTACACCCCCTACAAGCTGATCGCCCCACGCGACGTCAAGGGCGCCTGCGTCCAGGACCGCAACTGGGGCGTCCAGGCGCGCCTCGGACAGGTCCCGGATCTGTTCCCGGTCGCGACCACGGTGACCATCGCCGACCGCGCGGTCACCGTCACAGACGACTCCGAGGTCAGCGAGTGGCTGGTCACGGCCAACGCCTATCCCGGGCTGCCGGGCGACATCGTCGCCCAGGTCGTGTGGGAGGCGGTCGATCAGTACAGCTATCCGGGCAGCGCGGAGACCGTCACGACCGTGGTCGCGTCGGACCACACCGGGACGTACACCATCGAGCACGCGAACCTGTGGAGCGACCCTTGGGACATCTCGTTTGACACCGGCTGGGATGCGTACTTGATCGTGTCGGAACTGGCGGCGGACCCCGACGGCGTCATCCATCCGCGCGTCGAGTCCGTGGACGTGACGATGACCGTCTCGCCCGTCCAGCGCACGGCACGCATCGCCGCGGTCACGCTTCCCGACGGCATCGGCGTGGGCGACAACACCGTGCGCATCGAGTACTACCGCTACGGCTCCGCTGAGCTGCAGACCGTCGACGCCACCCTGGTCATCCCCGCGGGCACGCCTCTCTACGGGCGCCTGGTCGTGCAACCGGCGAATTGGCAGGGCGACGGCGAGGGTGGGGACGGGTCCACCACGGACTCAGCGCCGCCGCAGACGCTGGCCGAGCTCGCCGACGAGCTCAGCGGCATGCCGATGAACAGCGACCTCATCGTCTCGTACCAGCCGGGCGACGGGGGCGGGGAAGGCGAGCCGGGTGCGGCCGCGAGCATCGACGCGACGATCGCGACCGACTACGTCTTCGGCAACTCCTACTCGGCGCCGACCGCGCGCGTCATGATCGACGTACAGCCGCGCAAGGTCGCCTACGGCGGCGCCGTCCAGGTGACCGGCATCGTGGAAGCCTCGGGCGAGGCGACCGTCGACATCTACCGCCGCTACGCGGGCTCGAAGACGGCGGTCAAGGTGGCGACGACACCACGACCACGGTGAACGGCATGGCGAGCTTCGAGGCGATGGTCCCGGGACTCAGGAAGAACGCGACGCTGATCGCACGCGTCGGGCCGATGGACGGCACGCTGCCCGGCAGCGCCTCGGCCACGGTCAAGGTCCTCGCCAGGGTGTGGCTGTCCAGGACCTCACGGCTGGCCATCCACGTGAGGCCCGCCGACGCCGACGGCACGGCCCGGCTCCAGAAGAAGAGGGGCGGCGTCTGGACCAACTTCAAGACGGTCAAGATCGTCGACGGTGTGGGCTTCACCGGCCTGCCGAAAGGCACGCACACGCTGCGCGCGAGGTTCTCGGGCAGCACGCTCTGCGCGGCGGGAACATCCCGCGCGTACACGATCACGGTGAGGTGAGGGCGAGAGGCGCGGGCGGCGCAGCCGCTCCCGCGCTCGCGTCGGAGGAGCGAACGCCGGCGGCCGGAAGGGCCGCCGGCGGTCGCTTGCGCCAGCGACGCCGCCGGGCGCCAACCGCGATTGCCGCGGCCGCGGGCCGGGTAGGAGCGGGCTGAGGAGGCGGCGAGACCACCCCGCCGCCCGCGGGAAAGCGGGGGGACCGTGAGCCGGAACACCGTAGTGATTCGCGTGGCCGTGCTGACCCCCGCCTGCCCCGGACGCAGCCGTGACCCGAACGACGCCGCGCGGGCGCTGCGCCCCGCGGCGCGCGACGAAGCCGTGCGCCCGGCAACGTGAGACCCCCCGCAGCCGGGAGCACCCGGAGGCGCGGCGAGACGCCAGAACCCCGCCGCGCCTCCACCATCGTACGAGACAGGAGAGGACCCCGATGACAGGCCAGCCGGACGGACCAGCCGAGAAGACGGAACGCGGCCGAGGAGTCGCGCCCTACGGCTCCTGGCGGTCCACGGTCACGGCCAGGCTGATCGCAGAGGGCGGCGTCGGCATCATGTGGCCACAGAGCGCCGGCGGGAGCCTGTACTGGACCGAGATGCGCCCACTCGAGGACGGCCGCTACGTGGTCGTGCGGCGCGCACCCGGCGGCGCGGTCGCAGACGTCACCCCGGCCGGCGTGAGCGCCCGTACCCTGGTGCACGAGTACGGCGGCGGCATGTACATCGCCTTTCTGACGGCCGGCGGCGGCGAGAGTGTCATCTTCAGCGACCAGGCCGACCAGCGGCTGTACCGGCAGGATCTGCCGGCGGCGGCGGATCAAGAGGGCGCGGGGAGAGATGAGGGCGCGGCAGCCGGCGCGCCTGCGGCGGGCGCGGCTGCGGCCGGCTGGAGCGTTCCGCGGCCGATCACGCCGGCTCCTCCCACGGACCGCGCCCACCGCTACGCCGACGGGCGCGTCACGCCGGACGGTCGCCTGCTCGTGAGCGTGCGCGAACGGCACGAGGCCGACGGCTCGGTGGTCAACGAGCTGGTCGTGCTGCCCACCGACGGGTCGGCCCCGCCCCGGGTCGTCGCCGCCGGACACGACTTCTACGCCGCGCCCCGACTGAGCCCCGACGGACGTCAGCCTCGCCTGGCTGGTCTGGGACCACCCACGCATGCCGTGGGACGGCACCGAGCTCTGGACGGCGGAGCTCGCTGGAGACGGCACGCTCTCCGGCGATCGTCTCGTCGCCGGCGGCCCCACCGAGTCGATCCTGCAGCCGCTCTGGAGCCCCGTCGGCGAGCTCCGGTTCGCGAGCGACCGGACGGGCTGGTGGAACCTGTACCGTCAGCCGCGGACTCGAAGCAGCGACCGGGCCGTGAGCGGGCCGCCCGACGCGCGCCCGCTCGTCCGGCGAGACGCCGAGTTCGCCAAGGTGCCGTGGGTGTTCGGCCTGCAGCACTACGCCTTCTTTGAGGATGGAACGATAGTCATGTGCTTCACCGAAGACGGCCGCGACCATCTGGCGCTGGTGAGCCCAGCGGAGGCCGCCGCCGCGACGCTTCGCCCCATCGACACGCCCTACGCCGTCGTCCACTCGCTCGCGCCGCTGGGCGACCGCGTCGGCATCGTGGGCGCGACCCACACCGAGGGCTCGCAGGTCGCGATCGTCAACCCCGGCACAGGTGCCGTGGACGTCGTGCGCCGCGGCCGCCCCATCTCCGTCGATTCGGCGTACGTCAGCCGCCCGGAGCCGATCGTCTTCCCCACCGACGGCGGCCTCACCGCGCACGCCAACTACTACCCGCCCACCAATCCCGACTTCGTCGCCCCGGACGGCGAGCTGCCGCCGCTGCTCGTCAACAGCCACGGCGGCCCGACCTCGGCGCACGAGGCGGGACTCGACCTCGACGTCCAGTACTGGACGTCGCGCGGCATCGCCGTCGTGGTCGTGAACTACGGCGGCTCGACGGGCTACGGCCGCGAGTACCGCGAGCGGCTGCGCGGCAGGTGGGGCGTCGTCGACACGGTCGACTGCATCAACGCCGCGCGGTACCTCGTGGAGCGCGGCGACGTGGACCCCATTCGGGTCGGCGTGCGTGGCGGCAGCGCCGGCGGTTACACCACGCTGAACGCGCTCACGCGCTTCGACTTCTTCAGCGCCGGCGCCAGCTTCTTCGGCCTCGCCGACCTCGAGTCGTTCGCCACCGGCGGCACGCACAAGTTCGAGTCGCGCTATCTCGACAGCATGCTGGGGCCGTATCCGGAGCTGCGCGACGTCTACCGCGAGCGCTCGCCCATCCACCACGTCGACGACCTGGACTGCCCGGTGATCCTGCTTCAGGGCCTCGAGGACGCCATCGTGCCGCCGGCGCAGGCGGACATCATCGTCGACGCGCTGCGACGCAAGGGCCTGCCGTTCGCCTACCTCGCCTTCGCCGGCGAGCAGCACGGCTTTCGCAAGGCGGAGAACATCATCCGCGCGCAGGAGGCCGAGCTGTACTTCTACGGGCGCGTATTCGGGTTCGCGCCGGCCGACGAGATCGAGCCGGTCGAGATCGAGAACCTGACGTAGCCAGCGCGTCGGCGGCACCGTGGTTTGAGGCCGGGAACAAGCCGGTCAGAACGCAGCCGGACGACGCGCCGCCGGGATTCGAACTGACCACGGAGCGGACGAAGATGGCAGAACACGCACGATTCATCGCCGACGACCTCGTGATCGACGCGGCCGCCGGAGGCCCGCTCCCTCAGGCTCCCCCCGACGAGGAGGCGCCGCTCGATGCCTACTCGCGCGCCGTCATCCGCGCCGCGGAGCTGGTCGGGCCGTCGGTCGTCAACATCGACGTGACCCGGCGGCCGGCGCCGCAGGCGGGGCGCCGGCGGCGCAGCCCGCCCGGCGCCCCGGACGCTCGCCGCACCCCTGACCCTGGGCGCGCCCCCGGGGCCCCGCCCGAGCCCGGCTACGCCGGCTCGGGCTCCGGCTTCCTCATCACCAGCGACGGCTTCATCCTCACCAACAGCCACGTGGCCCACGGTGCCGACGGGCTCCGGGTGACGCTGAACGACGGCCGCGAGCTCGCGGCGCAGCTCGTCGGCGACGACCCCGAGACCGACCTCGCCGTCCTCCGCGTCGACGCGCCCGACCTCGTCCCGGCCCGGCTCGGCGACTCGCGCGGGCTGCGCGTCGGCCAGCTCGTCGTCGCCATCGGCAACCCGTACGGCTTCCAGGCGACCGTGACCGCGGGCGTCGTCAGCGCCCTCGGCCGGTCGCTGCGCTCAGATAACGGGCACCTCATCGACAACCTCGTCCAGACGGACGCGGCCCTCAACCCGGGCAACTCGGGCGGGCCGCTCGTCACCTCGCACGGAGACGTCATCGGCGTGAACACGGCGATCATCGCGCCGGCCCAGGGCATCTGCTTCGCGATCGCCATCAGCACCGCGTTCTACGTGGCCGGCAAGCTCATCCGCGACGGGCACATCACGCGCGGGCGGATCGGCGTGGCCGGGCAGACGACGCCGATCCGCCGCCGCGTCGTTCGCTACTTCGACCTCCCGCTCGAGACCGGCGTACTGGTCGCCGGGGTCGAGCCCGGCAGCCCCGCCCAGCGGGCCGGGCTCCTGCCCGGCGACCTCATCGTCGCCGTCGACGGCGAGTCGCTGCCCGACGTCGATACCCTGCACCGGACGCTGACGGAGGCCACGATCGGCCGCCCGCTGACGCTGCGGATCGTGCGGCTGACCAGCCTGCGCGAGATCGAGGTGACGCCGGAGCGCGCCGGGGGGTGAGGCCACCGGAGGTTGCCCGTAGCGCGCGTCGTATACTCGGAGGCCATGAAGCGCATCCGCTCAGTCAGCTCGCGGCGCTCGTCGTGGCCATCGTCATCGCCGCCATGGCCATCCTCGTGGGGCCCGCGTTCGCGGCCAAGACCGTGCCCAAGCCGCCGGTCGTCAAGAAGTACATCCACTTCGGTGACGGCCGCAAGGCGCAGACCGCCGACTACGGCCGGCGGCACTACCACCAGCACACGTACTGGTTGTCCAACCCGAGGGCGATCGTCCTGCACCACACCGCCGGGTCCACCTGGCAGAGCGCCTGGTACACCTTCGACGGCAACACCGCCTACAACGGCGAGAAGCCGGGCGTCTCGGCGCAGTTCATCATCCACAAGGACGGCACCATCTACCAGACGATGCCGCTCAACCTGCGCGCGCGCCACTGCATCGGGATGAACTGGAAGTCGATCGGCATCGAGTTCGTCCAGGAGCCGCAGACGGGCAAGGACGGCCACTGGATGGACCGGCAGATCCTGAACCGTGACAAGCAGGTCAACGCCGGCATCCGCCTCGTGCGCTATCTGAAGGCGCGCTTCGGCATCGTGAACACGGACATCGTCGGCCACGCGATGGCCAACGACTCGCGCTTCTTCAGGGACTACAGCGGCGCGAAGAACGGCGCCGGCGACTGGTACGCCGCCGAGGTCAAGGTCTTCCGCGCCCGGCTCTAAGGAGGGCTCCCATGTGCACCGATCTGCGACTCGCGCAGCTGACCGACCTGCACATCTCGGGCAGGACGATGGACGTCGGGCACGAGTTGCGCTCGCGCGTCCAGGTCGTGCCCGCGGGCCAGCAGTGGTCGGCCACCGCCACGGAGAGCGCGGTCGAGCCGCTCCGCTGGACCAACGCCCACGGCTACGTCGCCGTGGACGCCTTCGGCTTTGACGGGATCGCTCTCGACGGCCTCAACGACGCCGGGCTCTCGGTCGCGGCGCTGTGGCTGCCCGAGACCGATCTCACCTCGATCGCGCCGATGTACGGCGATGAGCCGGCCATCGACCTGATCAACGTCGGCGCGTGGCTGCTGGGCACGTGCGCGACCACGGACGACGTGCGCGAGGCCTTCGGCGGCGTCCGCCTCTGGAACGCCCCGGCGCGCAGACTTTGGTCCGCCGACTTCCCGATCCCCGACGAGCTCACGCACCTGCTCACGTTCGCCTTCCCCCTGCACCTCGCCGTGCACGACGCCCGGGGCCGAGACATGGTGGTGGAGTTCCTCGGCGGCGAAGCCGTCTTCCACAGTGACCCGTGGGGCGTCCTCACGAACTCCCCGACGTTCGAGTGGCACGCGACCAACCTGCGCAACTACCTGAACCTCAGGGATGCGCAAGCGAGGCCGGTCGACCTCATGGGCAAACAGGTCCTGCGGAGCGGCGACGGCACTGGGCTCCTCGGCCTGCCCGGCGACGTGACCCCGCCCTCGCGCTTCGTGCGCGCGGCCGCGCTCGCGGCGCTCTTCCGCGAGACCCCGGACGCGCGCGCCGCCGTCAACCAGGTCTTCCACATCCTCGATCTGGTCAAGGTGCCGCGGGGCGTCGCGCGGGCGGGCGACTACACGCAGTGGTGCGTCGCCCGCGACCACGACGCCCTCGTCTACTACGTGCGCAGCTACGACGGCTGGACGACGGACGTCCACGACCTCAAGGCGCTGCGCGTCTCCGATCCGCTGACGCCGCGCAGGGCGCTGCGCCTGCCCGTCGACTGACGCCCATGACCGTCCGGCTCGAAGGCATCCACTTCCTCGTCACCTATCGCTGCACCTACGCGTGCGACCACTGCTTCGTCTGGGGGTCGCCGGACGCGGAGGGCACGATGACGCTGGCGCAGCTCACGAGCGTCATCGACCAGGGCGGCGGAGCTGGGGCTCGCCGACGTGTACTTCGAAGGAGGCGAGCCCACGCTCGCGTACCCGATCGTGCTCGCGGCGGCGAAGCACGCCCGCGAGCGCGGCCTCGACGTCGGCATCGTGAGCAACTGCTTCTGGGCGACGTCGGTCGCCGACGCCAGGGTCTGGCTGGCGCCGTTCGCCGAGGTCGGCGTCGCCGACCTCTCGCTCTCGTCGTACGCCTACTTCGTGGAGGATGCGAACGAGGCGCAGCTGCGCAACGCCGTTGTCGCGGCGCAGGAGCTCGGCATCCCCGTCGGCGTGCTCGAGGTGGGGGCGCCGGCGGACATCGGCGTGCCCGGCGCCTGCTCCGGCGACGTCGGCGAGGTCATGCACAAGGGGCGGGCGGCCGTCGCGCTCGCGCCGGCGCGAGCGTCCCGGCCGCCCGAGACGCTCACCACCTGCCCCTTCGAGGACTTCACCGACCCGGGCCGCGCTCACGTCGGCCCGGACGGGGAGCTCCAGGTGTGCCAGGGCATCAGCGCCGGCAACGTCTTCGCCGGAGGCGACGGCCCGCCGGCGCCCGAGGACCTGGCCGACCCACGTCCCGGCGGCCTCGCGGCCGTGCTGGACGCCTACGACCCGCACGCCCGCCCCGTGATCCGGGAGATCGTCGCCGGCGGCCCCTGGGCTCTCGCCCAGGCCGCCGGCCACACCCCGGCGCGCGCGCTCTACGCCGACGAGTGCCACCTCTGCTACGAGGTGCGCGCCGCGCTGCGCGCCGCCGGTCGCCACCCGGAGGTCGTCGCTCCGGGTCAGTGCTATGCCGAGAACGAGCCCAAGGAGGAGGAAGACGATGCCGTCTGAGTGTGAAGGCTTCTGGGAGGCCGGCAGCTACGCGGTGATCGGCCACCAGGCCAGCAAGAAGCCGTACCCCAAGATCACGTACGGCGCGCTCAAGGAGAAAGGCAAGACCGTCTACGCGATGGATCCGGACGGCGGCACCGTCGAGGGGGACGCGGCCTACGCCGACTTCGCCTCACTGCCCGGCCCCGTCCAGGCCGCCGTGCTGGAGCTCCCCAAGGAGGAGACGGCCGCCTGGGTGGCCAAGGCCGCGGACGCCGGCGTCGAGCGGATCTGGATCCATCAGATGACCGACACGCCGGAGGCGATCGCCGAGGCCGAGCAGCGCGGCCTCAAGGTGATCACCGGGCACTGCGCCGTGATGTACAACAAGCCCGGCATGAGCATGCACGCCCCGCACCGCTGGATCTGGAAGATGCTCGGCAAGTACTGAGGAGGTACCGCCGCCGCTAGGACATCATCTCCGGCGGCTCCGGCCGCTGCTTCGCCGGGAGCAGCGCCACGACGATCAGGATGAGCACCGGGAAGAAGATGCAGAGGATGATCCAGAGCGCCCGGTTGAGGTCCTTGCGGTCGACCATCCGCCAGACCAGCCACAGGCAGACCACCCACACGATGAACCAGATCGTCGCCGCCAGGATCCAGGACATGGCCCCTCCTCAACAGATGGACGCCGCCGGCCGGTTCGACGCGACAGCTCACAGGTGGGTGTACCCCGTGAGGAAGCGGAACCCTCCTGCCGGCTGGTCGCCGGAGGGCGGCGCGAGCGGGACGGGCGAGGGGGGACGGTGCGCCCGCACTGTCCGCTGACATCTTCGAGGATATCAAGGACCAGCGCGCGTCACGCACATCGCTGGGCGAGCTCTGAAGTCGTATCTACACTGTCTCTACGTCAGCAGAGGACCCCGCAGGCGACACCCCGAGCGGCTAGGGTCACGCTCGACTAGTCTTCGAGGCCGTCGGCGGCGGGGACGTCGGGTAGCTGCGGCGGGACCTCGTCCTCGGGCAGGCCGCGGACGTGCTCGAGGGCGCGCTCCGCGGCGGCCGCGCCCTCGCGCAGGCAGTCGCCGATGCCGATGCCGTGGTAGGCGCCGCCGGCGAGCTCGATGCCGGGCACGCGGGCGACGGCGGCCTCGATGTGCCCCACGAGCTCGACGTGGCCGACGCGGTACTGCGGCATGCCGCGCGGCCAGCGGAAGATCTGCACGAACTCGGGCTCCGCCGAGATGCCCATGATCTCGCGCAGCTCGGCGCGCACGACCGCGGCCATCTCGTCGTCGTCCAGCTGGGCCGCGGCCTCGCGGCCGGCGCGGCCGAGGAAGCTGCGCAGCAGCACGTGCCCTTCGGGCGCGCGCCCGTCGAACTTGCTCGAGCTCCAGGTGGTCGCCATGACCGGGCGATTCTCAGCGCGGGGCACGACGAAGCCGAAGCCCTTGAGGTCGTGCCCCACCTGGTCGGCGCGGTAGGCGACCGACGCGGTCGCCGTCGTCACGTACTCGATGGACGAGAGGTCGGCGGCGGCGAGCGGCGCGACCGGGCGCAGCAGGTCGCCGCTCGCCCACGCCGGCGTCGCGAGGACGACGGCGTCGGCCACCACGCGGGCGCCGTCGCTGAGCTGCAGGGCGTAGGCACCGGAACCGGCGCGCGCGCCGCAGCCGGCGCCGCACTCCGCCATCGTCTTCACGCCGACCCCACCGTGCAGGCGCTCGGCCGGCAGCGACGCGACGGCGGCGTCGCTCAGGTCCTGGAGCCCGCCCTTGAAGGAGTAGAAGTACGAGCGCGGGCCCGTGGGCCTCGCGGGCCCCGCGCCGGCGCCCTGCCCCTGGCCGCCGCCTCCGGGCGCGCCCGGCCCGCCGCCGCGCGCGGCGGCGGCTTGGCGCGCCTTGCGGCGCTTGAGCATCGCGAGGATCAGGCTGCGGTGCTCGCGCTCCATGTCGAGGAACATCGGGAAGGTCGCGCGCACGCTCATCTGCTCGGGGTCGCCGGCGTGGATGCCGGCGACGATCGGCTCGGCGATGCGCTGCAGCGCCTCTTTGCCGAGGCGGCGGCGGACGAAGTCGCCGAGGCTCTCGTCGAGGGCCGGGCCGGCTGCGCCCGCCGGCCCTCCCGTCGCGCGCGCCGCCGCGCGGCAGCACGAGGTCCAGACCCATGCGGACCTTGCCCGGCCAGCTCATGAGGCCGCTCAGCGCGAACGGCACCATGCGCGTCGGGACCATCAGGATGATGCCCTCGGGCAGCTCGTGCAGCCGCCCGCGCGTGTAGACGAAGCTCTTGCGGATGTCCTCGTTGCAGTCGAGGAAGCGGTCGGCGATGCCCAGCTCCCGGGCGGCCGTGATCGGCCAGTGCTTCTCGATGATCGCCGAGTCCGGGCCGCCCTCGACGACGAAGCCGTCGCGGCGCACGGTGTGGACCTTGCCGCCGAAGCGCGGCTCCTCCTCGTAGAGCTGCCAGTCGACGGAGGGGTCCTGCGCGCGCGCCGCTTCGAGCACGCGCGCGGCGCCCAGGCCCGCCATGCCGCCGCCGACGACGACGATGCGGAAGGAAGGGGTCGTCAGCCGTGCGAGTGCGGGCCGTCGGGCCGGTGGAGTGCGTGCTCCACCGGACGGCGAGCGAGGTAGTCGGTGACGACGTCGGCGAGCGCCTCGATGAAGACCGGCGAGTCGTTGGGCGCGTGCGAGCGGCGGTACTCCATGGCCGAGGCCCTCGATCTGGCCGCGCAGGACGATGTCGAGGTCGTAGAGGGTCTCGACGTTGTCGCTGACGAAGCCGACCGGGACCACGAGGATCTTCTTCCAGCCCGCCTCGGCCAGCACGCGCACCGCGTCGTCGGCCTCGGGCTCCATCCACTCGCCGCCGCCGCGGCCCTTGCTCTGGAAGCCGAAGCGCCAGTCGCCGGGCATGATCTGCGGGACCAGCTGGGCGATGGTCTGCTGCAGCTGGTCGACGTAGGGGTCGCCCTCGGCGATCGTCTCCACCGGGACGCTGTGCGCGGTGAAGAGGACGGCCCACTCATTGACGTCGCAGCCGTCGAGCGCCGCCGCGACGCGGCGGCTGAGCGCCTTGACGAAGCCGCGGCTCGCGTACCAGCCCTCGAGCAGCGGAATCTCCCGGCCGCGGCCGCCGGTGACGGGATCCTCCGCGGCGGCGATCTGCGTGCGGTACTTGCCGCTGGTCAGCCGCGACGAGAAGGGGCTCATCGGCAGGGCGATCACCTCGTGACCATCCAGCGAGCGGACGCAGTCCGCGACGGTGGGCTCCGTATACAGAAAGCCGTGGCGCACGCGGATCGGGAAGGCGAGCTCCTGGACGAGCTTCGCCTGCAGCGCGGCGGCCTGGCGCACGGTGATGCCGGGGAGCGGCGAGGCGCCGCCGATGAGCGCGTAGCGCTCCTGCACGGCGGCGACCGTCCCCGGCTCGGGCGTGCGCCCCATCAGACGCTCGAGGAAGGGCACGATCTGCTCGGAGCTCTCCGGGCCGCCGTAGGCGAGCAGGGCGACGTCGACGAGGCTGTCGGTCATGAGGTCATCCCCTCGCCGGCTCAGAGCTGCGCGGCCGACAGCCGGTGCACGGCGTCGACAAGGTACTTGACGTTGTCCGGCGGCACCTGCGGGATCAGGCCGTGGCCGAGGTTGAAGATGTGCCCCGGGCGACCGCCGGCGCGACGCAGCACGTCGGAGACGCGTTCCTCGATCGCCTTGGGCGGCCCGAGGAGCGTGATCGGGTCGAGGTTGCCCTGCACGGCGACGTCGCCCAGCTGGTCCCAGGCGCGGTCGAGCTCGATCCGCCAGTCGACGCCGTAGACGTCGCTGCCGGCCTTGCCGACCAGGTGGAGCATGGCCGAGGCGCCGTTGCCGAAGTAGATGACCGGCGCCCCCAGGCCCTTGACCTGGTCGATGACGAAGCGCACGTGCGGCAGCACGAGGAGCTCGTAGTCGTAGGGGCCCAGCCAGCCGACCCACGAGTCGAAGAGCTGCACGACCTGGGCGCCGGCGGCGATCTGCGCCTTGAGGTAGTCGACGACGACCTCAGAGATGAGGCTCATGAGGCGCCCGAAGGTCACAGGGTCCTCGTACATGAGCTTCTTCACGTGTGCGTAGTTGCGCGAGTGGCCGCCCTCGACGATGTAGCTGGCCAGCGTGAACGGCGCGCCGGAGAAGCCGATGAGCGCGATGTCGTCGTCGAGCTCGTGGCGGACGAGGCGGAGGGTGTCCATGACGTAGGCGAGGTCGGAGGCGGCGTCGATGCCGTGCACGCCCTCGAGGTCGCGGGCCCCGCGGATGGGCCGCTCGATGACGGGGCCGTCCTCGGGGGTGAAGTGGAAGCCGATGCCCATGGGCTCGAGCGGCAGCAGGATGTCGGCGAAGACGATGGCCGCGTCGAGGTCGAAGCGGTGGAGCGGCTGCAGCGTGACCTCCGCCGCGATATCCGGCCGCCGGCACATCTCGACGAAGCTCATCTTCTCGCGGATGGCGCGGTACTCGGGCAGGTAGCGGCCGGCCTGGCGCATGAGCCAGACGGGCGTCGCGTCGACGGGCTTGCGGGCACAGGCATCGAGAAGGCGCATGGGCATCACCTGGAGAAGCGGGACGGGGTGGCAGGGAGGGTGATTGTACCAAACGGGAGCCCGCGGGCTCCCGTCGACGGCGAGGCTTCGGGCCGGCCTCGCTTCACTCGGCCGGCCGGTACCCCTCGCCGAGCGCCGCGTTACGGCACGTGTGGCACACCGTGATCGGCTCCTCGCAGCACTGCGGCGAGACGACCTGATAGCGCAGTGCCCGGGCGCTGAGCTTGGCGCCGCAGAGACCGCAGTGGGCACTGTCGATGGAGCGGACGGTGGCAGGGGGCCCGGTCGCGGGAACGTCGCTGCCGTCCGTCTGAGTCGGCATCTGATGGACCTGGCCCATGGATCCCTCCCCTTCAGGCGGCGGAAGCCTCCGTTGTGGGGGCCACGACGCCGGTGCGGTGTCACTTGATTCGTGCCCCGAAAGGGGCCCGCAGTAACCCCCGACGGGGTGGACGACCACGGGGGAAGTGGCGCTCCTCGAGCCTGCGGCCTCCGCCCTGTCGCCACGGTGAGCGACGCTTTCGCGCTTCTCTCCGTAGCGCATCGTAGACGGGCCCGATAAGATGACGGCAGGCGTGCAGGCCTACCGGCCAGCCTCCAAGGTCACCGTCAGGTAGCCGTCACGCGGTAGACTGACGGTAAGATCGCGCGCCGGAGGCGCGAACGCGGCGAGGGCCGGGGCTGTGGAAGCAGCCCCGGCCCTCGCTTCTTCTCGCCGGCGGCGGCCCTTATCCCCCTCGCGCTATCTATAAGCTGAGCTGATTTGCAGGAACAGCTTTACTTATGGACAATAGGTCGGTCGTCATCAACTGCTTCGAGGGGGAGCATGAACATCGTCTCCAGGACTCCCGAGATCGAACCCGTCACCGGCGGCGTGCTGCTGTTTCGCAGCTGCCTTGTCTCCAGCGAGTATCCCGGCGCCGAAGCGGCCACCAAGTGGCTCTTCGAGCGCTTCGGCATCGAGTACACCGTGCATCCCGAGCAGACCTGCTGCACCGGCCTCGGCTACTACTCGGAGCTCGTCCCCGTCGCCACGTCGGTGGCGCTCGCCGCGCGCAACGCCTGCGTCGCCGTGGAGGACGGCCACCCCGTCATGAGCTACCTCTGCTCCACCTGCTACGCGATCAACAAGAAGGCGCGCAACATCCTCAGCGTGGACGACTTCCGCGCCGAGGCGAACAGGACGCTGGCCAAGGTCGGTCGCGAGTACGACGACTCCGTCGCCGGCGCGATCAAGCACAGTCACACGATGGAGATTCTCTGGAGCGCCCACCACAGCATCCCGGAGCTGATCCAGCGCCGTCTCGACGGGATCAAGGTCGCGACGCACCCCGCCTGCCACTACTGCAAGGTCTTCCCCGACGAGGTCGTGGGCGACAGCGAGAACTTCATGATCCCGGAGGACCTCCTCGAGGACACCGGCGTCATCAAGACCGGGATCTACAACGAGAAGACGACCCACTGCGGCGCCGGCTTCCGCCAGCGCTTCGTGAACCCCTCGATCGCGGTCGCCGTGACGCGTGAGAAGCTGCGCCGGCTCGCGCAGGAGCAGGTCGACGTGTGCGTGCACATGTGCCCCAACTGCGCGATCCAGTTCGACCGCCACCACAGCATCATCGAGGCGAGCTCCCAGGAGGAGTACCCCTTCGTGCACCTGCACGTGCAGCAGCTCCTCGCCCTGGCGCTCGGCGCCGACCCCGCCAAGGACTGCGGGCTGGGCTCGCACTCGCAGGACGTCGAGCCATTGCTCGAGCGCATCGGCGCCCCGATGAAGGCAGGTGTCTGAGATGCGCGCGGGAGTCTTTCTCTGCCAGTGCGGCGGCAACATCAGCGGCGTGCTCGACCTCGACGATCTCGCCGCGCACGCGCGCGCCATCCCCGGCGTCGCCAGCGTCGCCATCAACCAGTTCATGTGCGGCACCGAGGGCCACGAGCTCATCAGCGCGGCCGTGGAGGACCGCGGGCTCGACCACCTGATCGTCGCCAGCTGCTCGCCGCGCTTCCAGGGCCCGACCTTCGAGCGCATCGCCCGCGACCTGCGCCTCGGCGAGAACGCCGTCGCCTTCGCCAACCTGCGCGAGGGCTGCAGCTTCATCCACAAGGACCAGCCCGAGCTCGCCCAGGAGAAGGCGAAGAAGATCCTCGAGGGCGCCATCGCGCGGGCGCGGCACCAGAGCGACCTGCCCCGGCAGCGCACCTTCCTGACCCGCTCCGCGCTCGTGGTCGGCGGCGGCATCGCCGGCATGACCGCCGCCGAGGAGCTCGCCGCCAGCGGCATCGAGGTGCACATGGTCGAGCGGCAGCCGTCGCTCGGCGGCTACATGGCGCGCCTCAGCAAGACGTTCCCGACCGAGGACTGCGCCATGTGCAGCCTGGCGCCGCGCCTCACGAGCACCGCCCTCGAGGGCCGCGTGCACGTGCACACGCTGACCGAGGTCGACGAGATCACCGGCCCGCCCGGCGAGTTCCGCGTCAAGCTGCGCCACAAGCCCCGCTACGTCAGCGAGGCCTGCGTCGGCTGCGGCGAGTGCGTGCCGGTCTGTCCGGTGCAGTACGCCAACGATTTCGACTTCGGCGTCAGCGAGCGCAAGGCGATCGACCGCCAGTTCGCCAACGCCGTGCCCAGCACGTTCGCAGTGGAGAAGAAGGGCTGGAGCCCGTGCAAGAGCGCCTGCGCCGTGCACACCTCGGCCCAGGGCTACGTGGCGCTGGTCGCCGCGGGCCGCTTCGACGAGGCCTACCGCGTCGCCAGCGAGCCCAACCCCTTCAGCAGCGTCTGCGGCCGCATCTGCACGCACCTCTGCGAGACCGCGTGCGCGCGCGGCAAGGTCGACGAGCCGATCGCCATCGCCGCGCTCAAGCGCTTCGTCGCCGACGAAGTCGGCCCGACGCTGCCGGTGCAGCCGGCGGCCGTCATCCACGAGGAACGAGTGGCCGTCATCGGCGCCGGCCCCGCCGGCCTCACCTGCGCCCGCGACCTGGCCGACCTCGGCTACGAGGTCACCGTCTTCGAGGCCCAGCAGGTCCCCGGCGGCATGCTGCGCACCGGCATCCCCGACTACCGCCTGCCGCACGACGTGATCCAGCGCGAGGTCGACCAGGTGCTGGCCAAGGGCATCGAGCTCAAGCTCGGGCAGCGCGCCGGCGTCGGACTTCACCGTCGACGGCCTCTTCGAGCAGGGCTACAGGGCCGTCTACCTGGCCACCGGCCTGCAGAAGAGCGCCGAGGCGCCGCTGCCCGGCGACGACCTCCAGGGCGTGACCCGGGCGGTCGAGCTGCTGCGCGAGCTCAACCTCGGCGGCACGCCGCAGGTCGGTGAGAAGATCGTCGTGATCGGCGGCGGCGACGTCGCCCTCGACGCCGCCCGCTCCGCCATCCGCCTGCAGAAGCAGGCCGGCAAGGAGCCCGACGTCACCCTGGTCTACCGGCGCACCAAGGTCGAGATGCCGGCCAACGTCACCGAGGTCGAGGAGGCCCGCGAGGAGGGCCTCACGGTCGAGTTCCTCGTGCAGCCGCTCGCCATCGCCGGCGAGGACGGCAAGGTCGCCTCCATCAAGCTCCAGCGCTGCGAGCTCGGCGACCCGGACGAGTCGGGACGACGCCAGCCAGTCGCGATCGAGGGCAGCGAGTTCGACCTCGTCGTGGACACCGTGATCTTCGCCGTCGGCCAGGCGCTCGTCGACGACTTCGCGCAGGGCTGCGACGGCCTGACGCTCGAGAAGGGTCAGATCTGCGTCGAGCGCGACACGATGATGACGACCCGCGAGGGCGTCTTCGCCGGCGGCGACGCCGCGGCCGTCGGCTTCTACACGGCGATCGAGGCCGTGGCGGCCGGCCGCAGAGGGGCCGCCTCCATCCACAACTTCCTGCGCGGCGAGCGCCTGCTCCCCGTCTGGCACGACGAGCGCGAGACCGCGCGCCCGACGGACGCGGAGCTGGCCGCCATCGCCATCGGCCAGCGCGTGCCCATGCGCATGGTCGACGGCCTCGAGCGCCGCACGGACTGGAACGAGGTCAGCCACGGCTACTCCGCCGAGGAGGCCGTGGCCGAGGCCGAGCGCTGCCTCAACTGCGCCGTCTGCAGCGAGTGCGACAGCTGCGTGCGCGCCTGCCCGAGCGGCGCCATCGACTGGGACCAGCAGGAGACCCTCGAGGAGGTGGCCGTCGGCGCCGTCATCATCGCCACCGGCCACAAGGAGTTCGACGCGCGCCGCAAGCTCATGCTGGGCTTCGGCCGCTACGACAACGTGTTGACGCAGAGCCAGCTGTCGCGGCTGCTCGCCGCGGCCGGCCCCACCGCCGGCGAGCTCGAGCGGCCCTCGGACAAGGGCGTGCCGAAGGACATCCTGATGCTCCAGTGCGTCGGCTCGCGCGACTGCCAGTCGAACGGCAACGAGCACTGCTCGGCGATCTGCTGCCTGTTCGCGACGCTGCACGCGTCGCTGATCAAGCAGCACTACCCGGACGCCAACGTCACCATCGGCTACACCGACCTGCGCGCGCCCGGCAAGGCGCACGAGGAGTACTACCGCCTCGTGCAGGCGCGCGGCGTCCGCTACGTGCGCGGCCGCGTCAGCGAGATCATCGAGGAGTCGGACAAGAGCCTCCGCGTCCGCTTCGAGGACACGGTGACGCAGGACAAGCACGAGGAGCTCTTCGACCTCGTCGTGCTCTCGGCCGGCCTGGAGGCGAGCGACGGCACCGCCGACATCGCCCGCGTCGCCGGCCTGCAGACCGCGGCGGCCGGCTTCATCAAGGAGTACCACCCCAAGCTCGCCCCGGTCGACACGCAGCGCACCGGCATGTTCCTCGCCGGCACGGCGCAGGGGCCGAAGAACATCCCCGACTCGATCGCCCAGGCGAAGGCGGCGGCGGCCCGTGCCGTCAGCATGCTGAGCACGGGCTTCGTCCTCACGCCGGCGCAGGTCGCGGCGAGCGACCCCGAGGTCTGCATCGCCTGCGGCGTCTGCGAGACGGTGTGCCCGCAGGGCGCGGTCGCCCTCACCACGGGCGCGGACCCGCACAGCGAGGTCGACCCGAACATCTGCCGCGGCTGCGGGATCTGCGCGGCGGAGTGCCCGACCGGGGCGGTCCAGCTCGGCGGCTTCAGCGACGACGAGGTGCTGGCGGAGGCGACGGTCTGATGGCGGTCCAGGGTGACGTCGCCCGCCGGGGTGACGGCGTGACCGGCGACGCCCGCAGCGTCGTCGCCTTCTGCTGCCGCGAGTGCGCCTACGCGGCCGCCGACGCGACCGCGAACGCGCGCACGCCGCTGCCGCCGACGGTGCGCCTCGTGCTCATGCCGTGTACCGGCCGCGTCAGCCCGCTGCACATCCTGAGCGCACTCGCCGACGGCGCCGACGGCGTCATGGTCGCCGGCTGCCTCGAGGGCCAGTGTCACTACCGCGAGGGCAACTTCAACGCCATCGACCGGGTCAAGTTCGTGCAGCGCCTGCTGAAGAGCGTCGGCGTCGAGCCCGACCGCGCGCGCATGTTCACGATGAGCGCCGGCGAGCCGCCCAAGTTCGTCGCCGCCGTCAAGGAGATGGACCGCATCGTGAAGTCGCTGCCGCCGCTCGAGCGCACCGCCGTGAGGGGGGCCGCCTGATGCCGCTCACCAGCCGCGGCCGCGCGATCCTGAGCCGCGTGCCCGGCGGCTCGCTGCAGAGCACGACCGGCGTCGGCTGCGAGATCGTCCGCCACGAGGAGCTCTGCGTCGGCTGCGGCAAGTGCGCGACGAACTGCCCCTCGGGCGCGTCGACGCGCGGCGACCTCTTCGACGTGTACCAGTTGCTGGACGCGCCGGCCGACAGTCGCCGGGGCGCGCTCGGCACCGCGCTGCGGCGCATCATGCGCCACGAGCCCGACGGCCCCATCGAAGTGCCGCCGCGCGTCACTGTGCTGCGCACCATCGCCTACGACGACGAGAAGTGCCTCGGCTGCGGCACGTGCGTGCGCGGCTGCCCGGCGGAGGCGATCGAGGCGCGGCCGCCGAAGGCCGATGCCGCGCCGGCAGACGCCGTGCCCGCCCGCGAGGAGGTGCCCGCATGAATAGCCACCGAAGGCAGGCTATCGAGCGGGGCACCGAAGGAGCACCGCTCTCCTCCTCCAGCGGCGCCGCGCGCCCGCTCGTCCTGCTCTGCGAGTGCGCCGGCACGATGAAGAACGTGGACTTCGACCGCCTCGAGGCGCACGCCGGCGAGACGGCGGACACGCTGCGCGGCACGCACTGGTGCAGCCGCGAGGGACAGGCGCAGCTGCTGGAGCTTATGGAGGCCGGCGACGGACGCCAGCTCGTCTTCGCCGGCTGCTCCGAGGACTTCGCCGCCCGCCGCCTGCACAAGCTGTTCGCGCGCGGCCTCCAGCTCGAGATCGCCGACATCCGCGAGGGCTGCAGCTGGGTCCACGGCGACGCCGTCGCCGCGGTCACCGACAAGGCGATGCGCATCGTCGACTCGTCGGTGCAGTACCCGGACGCTCCGGCCGACAGCATGTCCTACGCGGAGCGCCGCGACACCGTGGTCGTGATCGGCGGCGGCGTGGCCGGCACGCAGGCCGCCGCCGAGCTCGCCAAGATGGGCCATCCGGTCGAGCTCATTGAGCGGCGGCCCTTCCTCGGCGGCCGCGCCGCCCGCATCGGCACCGTCTTCCCCACCAACGACTGCGGCCAGTGCCTGCCCGCCGGCGACGCCCAGGCGGGCACGCGCAAGTGCTTCCACCGCAACGTGTCCATCGACCACCCCAACCTGACCATCCGCCGCCGCGCGACCGTCGAGGCCGTCGGTGGCCATCCCGGCGACTTCGAGGTCAGCGTCCGCCGCCTGCCGAACATCGTCACCGACGCCTGCGTGAACTGCGGGACCTGCGAGACGGTCTGCGAGGTCGAGTCCTCGGAGCCCGGCCGCAAGGCCATCTTCACCGAGTTCTACGACGGCCGCGTCGTGCGGACCATCGATCTCGACACCTGCACCTTCTGCGGCAAGTGCGCCGGCGAGTGCCCCGTGGAGGCGATCGACTTCGCCCAGTCGCCGGAGCGCGTCAAGATCCACGCCGGCGCGATCCTGACGGCCGTGGGCTGCGAGCCGGCGCCCGAGCGGTACTTCTCCGAGTTCCACCCCGACCACGAGAACGTGGTCACGCAGGTCGAGCTCGCCACGATGCTCGACGGCTGGGAGGGCCAGGCGTCGCTCGGCCACATGCCGGCGAAGGAGCTGGTCATGATCCAGTGCGCCGGCTCGCGCGACAAGCGCCACCTGCCGCACTGCTCGCGCCTCTGCTGCATGATCGCCCTCAAGCACGCGATCCGCCTGAGGACCCTCTTCCCCGAGATGAAGGTCACGATCTGCTACCTCGAGATGCGGACGGCCGGCGTGGGCTACGAGAACTGGTTCCTCGCCGCGCGCGAGGCCGGCGTCGAGTTCCTTCGCGGCACGCCGCCGGAGGTCCAGTTCGACGCGGCCGGCAGGCCGGTCATCGAGGTCGAGGACGTGACCGCCGCGCGCAAGCGCGTGCTGCGGCCGGACCTGGTCGTCCTCAGCACGGGCATGGTGCCGGCCGCGGAGACCGAGCGCCTTGCGCAGACGCTGGGCGTCGAGCGGGACGACGACGGCTTCATCGATATCCTCGATCGCAAGAACCGCGCCACCGAGACCAGCACCGAGGGCGTCTTCGTGTGCGGCTCGGCCGCAGGTCCCAAGGCACTCATCGAGGTCAACACCGAGGCGGCGGCCGTCGCCGGCCAGATCCACAGCTTCCTCACGTCGACCGGACGCCTTGGCACAGCGGCCTCGCAGGTCGACGCGGCCCAGTGCGTGGGCTGCGACACCTGCATGGCGATGTGCCCCTTTGGCGCCATCACGCTTGAGGAGCGGCCGGCGGACGCGCCGCGGCCGGCCGAGGTCAAGGACGACGGCAAGCTCGCCGTCATCGACGCCCAGGTGTGCCGCGCCTGCGGCATCTGCGCCGCCAACTGCCCCGAGGTCGCCATCGCGCACAACCTCGCCGACGACGCCCTGTTCGGCCGCATCGCGCTGATGAGCGAGGGCGTCGAGCGGCCGGTCATCGGCTTCTACTGCAAGGAGTGCGCCGGCGCCGCGATCGGCCTGAGCGGCCAGCACCGCGACCACTACCCGGAGAACGTGCGCCTCATCGAGCTGCCGTGCCTGGGCCGTGTCAGCGCGCTGCACATCGTCGAGGCGGCCCGCCTCGGCGCGGCCGGCGTGTTCCTCGCCGGCTGCGCGGAAGGCCGCTGCCAGTACCGCAGCGGCGACACGAGCGCCCTCGAGCAGATGAGGATCGCCGACGAGGTGCTGGCCGAGAGCGGCGCCCCGCTGCCGCTCGAGCTCTGGCACCTCTGCGCCGTCGACCGCCTCAGCGTGGGCCGGCGCATCCGCCTGTTCGCCGCGAGAGCGGCCGGCGACGAGCTCTCGCTCGAGACGCTCGAGCGCGAGATGGAGCTGATCGGCGCCGGACCCGGCGCCCTTGCGGGCGCCGCCACCGGCGCCGCCTGCGCGGGAGGTGAGCGCTGTGGCCACGTCGCCTGAGACCGTCACGCAGTCGCGCGCGGTGATCGACGCGTTCAAGCAGCTCGCCGCCGAGTGTGCGCCGTGCTACCAGTGCGGCACCTGCACCTCGAGCTGCCCGAGCGGCCGCGAGCTCTACCGCGGGCCGCGGCGCCTCGTGCGGCTCATCCTCGCCGGTGAGATCGAGGCCGTCCTCAAGAGCGACGACCTCTGGCGCTGCACCGAGTGCGGCACCTGCACCGACGTCTGCCGCATGGAGATCGACGTGGCCGGCGTGCTGCACCGGCTCCGCCGGCTGGAGCGGGAGCACGGCAGCGCCATCCGCTGCGCCGAGCGCTCGGCCGCCGACGTCGCCACCGAGCATCTGCGCAGGCGACCGCGCATCGACAACCTGCGCTTCGGTGCGGCCATGGTCGCTAGGGGCCACGTGCCCAAGGACAAGATCGGCGCCGCCGAGATGGGCGTCAAGATGGCCCGGCAGCTGGTGCCGGGAGGGAAGAAGCGGCCGGCGGGCGAAGCCGTCCCGGCCGCCGGCGGCGTCGCGCTGCCGTTCTACGCCGGTTGCGCGCTCCCGCAAGACCACGAGCTGCGCGCCTTGGTTGATGAGGTGGCCGCAGGCTTCGGCGTCCGCCTCGAGGAGGCGGCGGACGCCGGCTGCTGCGGCCACCCGAGCCGCGGCGCCGTCGGCACGCAGTTCACCACCGGCGACACCGTCTACACGGCCTGCCCGGCCTGCGACGCCAGCCTCGAGGAGGCCGGCGTCCCGACCGTGCCGCTGTGGGACGCGCTCACCGACCGGGCGCGGCGCACGGACGCCGGCCTGCGGGCCGCGTCGGCCTCCTTCGTCCCCTACGTGGGCTGCCTCACCGACCGCGACGCGGCCCTAGCCGCCCTCGACGACGCCGCCGAGCTGGCCGGCGCGACCATGAAGGTCGCCTACCCGACGCTTCACAACGGCTGCTGCGGCGCGCTCGGCGGCATGTACCGCGGCGCCACCAAGGCCAGCGCCATGCTGCTCGAGTTCGCGTCCGGCACCGGCGCCCCTGTGGTCACGCCGTGCGTCCTCTGCCGCGACAACCTGCGCTCCGCCGCGCGTGAGCTCAAGCTCGCCGTCCCCGTCCACTTCTGGCCCGAGTTCTTCCGGGCTGCACCGACCGCCCCGGAGGTCACGACCGATGCCTGACGACAAGACCGCAAAGGACGACGCCGTCGCCACGGCCAAGGCCGGCAAGGCCATCGCGCCCGAGGAGGACGGCCCCAATCTCGACAACCCCTACGCGCACATCGCCGAGACGTCGTTCAAGGGCCGCTCCGAGGCCCGCGAGGACCTCGTCGAGCGGATCATGAACGACCCGCGCATGCACGACCACAAGGACGGCTTCCAGAGCTGCATCCAGTGCGGCATCTGCACGTCGGGCTGCCCGGCGGCCCGCTTCACGGACTACGTCCCGCGTGAAGTGGCGCGCCGCGCCCTCGAGGGCGACCCCACCCTGCTCGAGGACGACACCGTCTGGTTCTGCTACTACTGCTACACCTGCCAGAGCCGCTGCCCGCGCAAGAACAGCGTCGCCGTGATCAACCAGATCGTGCGCAGCATGCAGGTCGAGAGCGGCTACGGCGTCAAGCACGTCGAGATGTTCGCCGCCTGGGGCGAGCAGTTCTACGACAAGGGCATGGGCGGCACGCCGCACGTCTTCTTCAGCGCCATCGCCGAGGCCTGGGGGCCGAAGTGGAAGGAGTTCATCGCGAGCCGCGACGCGATGCGCGAGGAGATGGGTCTCGGCGGGATGTATCCGGCAGAGGAGGCGGTCAAGGAAGTCCAGGTGATCATGGAGGACACCGGCTTCTTCGACCGCGTCAAGAGCGTGGGCGGCTGGAAGGACCACGAGCCGAACAAGCTCAAGTAGCGCGGCCGGCGCCGGCCGGCGCCGATACGACTACCACAAAAGGGCCGGGCGGGACGATGTGTCCCGCCCGGCCCTTCGCGCCGTACGCCGCCGTCGTGCGCGGTCCGCTCAGGCGGCCCGCGTCTGCGGCGGCTTCATGAATCCCGCGATGATGCGCAGGATGCCGAGCGCCACCAGGTAGACGCCCACCACCCAGAGCAGCGCCAGGACGCCGGTGACCGGGTGGACGAAGAAGTAGATGCCGACGCCGATGCCGAGTAGCCCCACGATCACGAGCCAGATGCGCTGGCCCCCGCTGATGCCGCCGGCGAAGGCGCCAAGGAGGTCGGCGATGCCGCTGATGATGGCCCACGCGGCGATGATGTAGAGGACCGCCAGGCTCGTGGCGCCCGGCCACGCGAGCGTGACGATCCCCATGATGACGGCGAGCAAGCCGACGGCGATCGCCCAGCCCCCGCCTTCGGCGCGACCGGCGATCCCCGAGATGACCAGGAAGACGCCGTAGACGATCGTGAAGATCCCGACCAGCCAGATGATGGTGGCGAGGCTCAGTCCGGGCTGGGCGAGAAGGATCCCGCCGAGCACGATCATGAGCAGGCCGGTGATGATGGACAACGCCATCCAGGCGCCTCTGCTCTGCATTTCTGTCTCCTCTGTCGTTCCGGCGCGCGCTCGACGACCCGGCGCCCGCACTGAGTGGTTCGCCGCCGGCGGCGCGTCGCCTCCAACCGGTCGGCGCCGACGTGCGATAGGCTTGCCGCGACCCACGACGTGGGAGGGCAGTTGGGCTCCAGCGAGGGGACGGCGGCGCGGGTGTGGCGCGAGGTGGTCGCGTTGGTGCAGACCGTGCTCGCCCACGACCTCCCCAAGCTCGCCGCCGGCCTCACCTACTTCACAGTCCTCTCGCTGCTTCCGGCGCTCATCGTCGTGGTCGCCCTGCTGGGCCTCGTCGGCCTCTCGTCCGACACCGTGACCGCGCTGCTCGACACGCTCGGCGAGCTCGGCGCCACGTGGGCGGCGGACTTCGTCTCCGCCGCCCTCGGCTCCGTGCTCGGCTCGCAGAGCTCGGGCCTGGTCCTCCTGATCAGCTTCCTGACCTCGCTCTGGGCGGCCTCGGCCTATGTCGGCGCCTTCATGTGGGCGTCCGACGGCATCTACCGCGTCGAGGCGCGGCGCCCGTTCTGGAAGAGCCTCCCGCTGCGCGTCGGCCTCGCGCTCCTGCTCCTGGTGCTGCTGTCCCTGACGGCGGCGGTGATGGCCTTCGTCGGCCCTCTCGGCCGCTGGGTCCTCGACCTCAGCGGGATCGGGTCCGGCCCCCTGAACCTCTGGTCCTGGATCAAGTGGCCGCTGCTGATCGGCCTGGGACTCCTGCTGTTCGCGGTGCTGTACCGGTTCACACCGTCCAGGCGCCAGCCCGCCCTGTGGCGGCTCCTGCCCGGCGCCGTCGCCGGCGTCGCCCTCTGGGTCCTCGCCTCCGTGGGGTTCAGCATCTACCTCGACCACTTCGCCTCGTACAACCGCGTCTACGGCACGCTGGGTGCCGGTGTGGCTTTCCTCGTGTGGGCGTGGGTCATGAACCTCGCCCTGCTGGTCGGCGTCGAGGTCAACCGCGAGGTCGAGGAGCGCCACGCCCGGGACCCCGGCGCCGACTCCGGCGTATAATCGGGGCCCACGCCAACCGACCTTCCGGTGACCCCATGCCCGAGCTGAACGAACTCCAGAGAGAACTCCGTCGCCTCGCCGCCGAGCGCGACGTCGTGATCCTCGCCCACAACTACCAGCGCCCCGAGGTCCAGGACGCCGCCGACTACACCGGCGACTCGCTCGAGCTCTCGCGCATCGCCCAGAAGGACGAGCGCAGCGTCATCCTCTTCTGCGGCGTGCACTTCATGGCGGAGACCGCCTACATCCTCTCGCCGCACAAGACCGTCCTCATGCCCGACAAGCGCGCCGGCTGCCCGATGGCCGACATGGTCACGGTGCACGGGCTGCGCGAGCTCAAGAAGCAGCACCCAGACGCGGTGGTCGTCGCCTACGTCAACACCTCGGCCGACATCAAGGCCGAGACCGACGTCTGCTGCACCAGCGCCAACGCCGTCCAGATCGTGGAGCGGTTCCCCAAGGACCAGAAGATCATCTTCGTGCCCGACAGGAACCTCGGCGACTACGTCGCCCGCCAGACCGGCCGCGAGGAGACGATGATCCTCTGGCAGGGCTGGTGCCACGTGCACGACGACTTCCGCGCCGCCGAGATCGAACAGATCCGCGCCGAGTATCCCGGCAGCGTGCTCATGGCACATCCGGAGAGCCGGCGCGAGGTGCTCGAGATCGCCGACGTCGTCACCAGCACCTCGGGCATGCTCCGCTACCCGGCGACGAGCGACGCGACGACCTTCGTCGTCGCCACCGAGACGGGGCTCCTCTACCGGCTGGGCGTGCTCTACCCGGACAAGAAGTTCCTCCCCGCCTCGAGCCAGGCCGTCTGCCCGAACATGAAGCGCACCACACTGGAGAAGTGCGTCGCCACCCTCAGCGACGAGTGGGACGACGTGCTCGACCACGAGGTCACCGTGGGCGAGCACACACGCCTCAAGGCGCTCCAGGCCGTGGAGCGGATGCTCGCGTAGCGGCGAGAGGCCGAGGCACGTTCACTGATGCGCCTGGAACTGCCCGAGCACCTGAGCGAGTACACGGCGAGAGCGGCCACCCTTGACGACGCCCCCGGGGTGGCCGCATGCGTCCACGCCGCCTACCGGCACTACGTCGCCCGCAACGGCATGATCCCCGTGCCGATGCGCCTGGACTACGAAGACGTCATCCGTACCTCCCCCGTCACGGTCGTGGAGCACGGCGGCGGCGTCGTCGGCGTACTCGTGCTCACGGTCGGGACCGAAGGCTTCCTGCTCGACAACATCGCCGTCCAGCCGGCCCACCAGGGGAAGGGACTGGGCAGGTGCCTCCTCGGCTACGCCGAGTCGGAGGCGGTCCGCCAAGGCTTCGGCTCGATCTACCTCTTCGCGCAAGAGGTGATGACTGAGAACATCGCCCTCTACGAGCGGGCCGGCTACGTCGAGTACGCGCGGCGCACCGAGCTCGGGCTGCACCGCGTCTACCTGCGCAAGCAGCTCGCACGGACCGCGCCGGGCTGAGGCTGCCCGCGTCCCGCCGGCAGCCGGGGACGGCTTCGACGGCCGGTTGTAGACTTGTCCGCGGATGCGGCCCCGCCCGAGACGGCCACTGCAACAGAGAGGAAGCACGATGGATGACGACGCCGTCGCACCGGCGCCCCTCCCCCTGGACTGGGACACCGAAGCCGTCGCCGAGCGCCGACGCCGGTTCCTCTCCCCCGCTCTGGGCACCTTCCTCACGTACGACCAGCCGGTGGTGTGGCGGCGCGGCGAGGGCCAGTATCTATGGGACAACCACGGGCGGCGCTTTCTCGACTGCATGGCCCAGAACGTCTGCATCAGCGTCGGCCACGCGCATCCAGGCGTGCTGGCCGCGGTGCGCGAGCAGATGGAGCAGCTTCCGCACATCACGACCGCCTACCACCACCCGCAACCGGGCCACTTCGCCGAGGAGCTGATCGCCCGCCTGCCGCAGGGACCCGACTGGGTGGCGCACTTCGTGAACAGCGGCGCCGAGGCGGTCGACCTCGCCGTGCTCCTCGCCCGCGCCTCCACCCGCAACTACGAGCTGCTCGCGCTGCGCGACGCGTACCACGGCATGCACTACGGGGCGCAGACGGCCACGGGGATCGGTCACGCGCGGCAGCTCGTGCCGCCGGCGCCGGGCTACGTGCAGGTCATGGCGCCGCACCCGTACCGGGGGCCCTTCGGCGCCGAGGCGGCGCCGTACCTCGAGGAGCTGCAGCGCACGCTGCAGACGAACACGAACGGCGCCGTCGCCGGCCTCATCGCCGAGCCCATCCAGGGCTACGGCGGCATCGTCGAGATGCCCGAGGGCTGGCTGCGCGGCGCCGCCGAGCAGGTCCGCGCGGCGGGCGGCCTGCTGATCGTGGACGAAGTGCAGACCGGCTTCGCCCGGACGGGCACGCACTTCTGGGGCTTCGCGGCCCACGAAGTGGTGCCCGACGTGATCGTCATGTCCAAGGGCATCGGCAACGGCTTCCCGCTCGCCGCCGTCGTCACGCGGCGCGAGATCGCCGAGGGCATGGCGACGCGGATGTTCTTCAATACCTACGGCGCCAACCCGACGTGCTGCGCCGCGGGACGGGCCGTGCTGCGCGCCATCGCCGAGGAGGGCCTGCAGGCCAACGCCGAGCACGTCGGCGGCATCATCCTGGGAGGCCTGCGCGAGCTCCAGACGCGCCACGAGCAGCTCGGCGACGCCCGTGGCCGAGGCCTGCTGATCGGCGCGGAGATCATCAGGGAGCGTGAGTCGCGCGCCGCCGACGCGAACGCCGCCGAGCGCGTCCAGCTGGCGCTGCTCGCGCGCGGCGTGGTCGTCGGCCTCTGCGGCCGCGAGCACAACGTCGTCAAGATCAACCCACCGCTCTGCGTGAGCGCGGACGACGCGGCGTCGTTCCTCCAGGCGATGGACGAGGCCCTGGACGAAGCGCTGGCCGCGAGGTGACCCCGGACCCGCTGCTGACTCAGATGCTCGAGGATGCTTCCGTCGCCTCGGGTTCCTCGAAGAGCACCGTCGAGAGATACCGCTCGCCGGTGTCGCAGAGCACGGTCACGACGAGCTTGCCCTGGTTCTCCGGACGGCTGCCCACCAGGTAGGCGGCGTACACGTTCGCGCCCGCGGAGATGCCGACGAGTATGCCCTCGGAGGCCAGTTCGCGGGCGGCCTCGAACGCCTGCTCGTTGGTGACCTGCACGACCTCGTCGTACACCTTCGTGTTGAGCACTTTGGGGACGAACCCGGCGCCCATGCCCTGGATCTTGTGCGGGCCGGGATCGCCGCCGCTGAGCACCGGCGATGCGGTCGGCTCCACCGCGACGATGCGCACGTCGGGCTTGCGCTCCTTGAGCACCTCGCCGACGCCCGTCACCGTGCCGCCGGTGCCGACACCGGCGACGAAGACGTCGACCGTGCCGTCGGTGTCGTCCCAGACCTCCTCGGCGGTCGTGCGCCGGTGGACCTCCGGGTTGGCCGGGTTCTCGAACTGCTGAGGCACGAAGGCGCCCGGGACCTGCTTGCTGAGCTCTTCCGCCCGGGCGATCGCGCCCTTCATGCCCTGCGCGCCCGGCGTGAGCACCAGCTCGGCGCCGTACGCGCGCAGCAGGTTACGGCGCTCCACGCTCATCGTCTCCGGCATCGTGAGCAGCACCTTGTAGCCGCGTCCGGCGGCGACCATCGCCAGGGCGATGCCCGTGTTGCCGCTCGTCGGCTCGATGATGGTCGTCTTGTCGGGCGAGATGAGCCCGGCCTCCTCGGCGGCATCGATCATGGAGAGCCCGATCCGGTCCTTGACGCTGCCGCCGGGATTGAACGACTCCAGCTTGCCGACGATGGTCGCGCCGGACCGCTCCGAGATGCCGCGCAACTTCACGAGCGGCGTACCGCCGATCAGGGCGGTGATGTCGTCTGCGATCTTCACTTGTCTTCTCCTCTGTCGGGACGGTCAGATCTGGTACATGGGGCCGCCGGCGCCCAGCTGCAGCTCGCGCTCCGCGAGGTCGCCGATGGTGGTGTGGGCGAGCACTCCCTCGTAGGCCGCGCCGGCCGCGCGCCAGACGGCGCCGGAGCCGGCGCGCTCCTCGAGGCCGCACTCGCCCGGAACGCACTCCTCGATGCCGGGCGGGCCGTCGAGCGCCTCGACGACCTCCAGCACGGTGACCCGATCGGGGGTGCGCGCGAAGGTGAACCCGCCGCCGGCGCCACGCTGGCTACTCAGCACGCCGGCGCGGCGAAGGCTGGCGAAGAGCTGCCCGAGGAACTCCTCGGGGATAGCGCGCTCCCGGGCCAGGTCGGCGAGGCGCACCGGGCGTACTTCGCCGCGCGTGCGCAGGTCCAGCTCGACCAGCGCCATGAGGGCGTAGCGACTCTTCGACGATACCTTCACCGGGACTCCTCGCATGTGGCGGATCGTGGCTCCGCATTGAATCTCCTTATTCCCGATATGTTTTATCGGAAATCATTCTCGACGCACGGCGTCGTGGCGTCAAGCGAGTCGGCGGCCACCATGCGAGATCGTGATGAGATGGGCGTGTGGCATACTCCCGGTGAAGGCCAAGGTCAGAGCCACGAGGAGAGGGTCCATGCCCGCGATCACCGTCGGCCTGCCGGCCGCGCTCACGTCACCCGAACCCCCGCGCGACATCGCCTGCGAGGCCGCGACGGTGGGGGAGGCGCTGCTCGCGGTCGTGGCGCAGGCGCCACGGTACGAGCAGCGCATCTTCTACGGCGACCGCCTGCTGGTCGTCGTCACTCTCAACGGCCGCCACCTGCCGCCGACCGAGGTCAAGGCCATGAAGCTGGCGACCGGCGACCGGATCGAGGTCATGGCGCCGGTCGCCGGGGGCTGACCCTCGGAGCGGGCGCCCGACGTCGTCCCTTCGCTCGCGCCGGCGGCGCGTCACCCCCGGGGCGAGCGGGTACGGTCTTCCTGACGACGAAGGAGGGCCGTTGCATGAGCTTGTGGGCGACACGTGAGGGGCGCACCGAACTGCTGATGGCGGGGCTGCGCGTCCTGATGGGCGCCATCTTCCTCGCGGTCTGGTCCGACAACCTCATCAAGGGCTACTACTCGGCAAGCGGCTGGGCCGACTTCGTGCAGCACTACGCCGACACCACGAAGGTCGCGCCCTACGCGTGGGTGCTGGATCACGTGCTCATCCCTCACTCCGCCATCGTGGCACCGGCGCAATTCACCATCGAGCTCGTGGTGTTCGGCCTGTTCCTGGTGTTCGGGCTGTTCACCCCGGTGTCGGGGTTGCTGGCCGCCGGCTTCCAGCTCAACCTGCTCGTCGCGACATCGGGCACCAAGGACTGGCCCGGCACCTACATCATCATGTGCCTGCTGCTGGTCGCCATCGCGCTCTCGCAGTCCGGGCGCACGCTCGGCCTGGACGCTCGTTTGGCGCGGCGCGACCCGCACCCGCGGCTGCCGATCTACTGACGGCGGAAGCCGAACAACCCCAGGCGCAGGAGACACCAGCCGATGTCGCGCACCGCGAGCGCCGAGCCGCGCCACGTGCCGGCGATCTTCGAAGCGCCGGCGCGGGAGCGGTAGCGCGTGTCGCGGACGACGATGCGCGCGCCGAGGAGGCGCGCCTTCACCGCCATCTCGGTCGGGAACGCGTAGGCGCGCTCCTCCAGCCGCAGATCCTCGAGCAGGTCGGTGCGCACCGCCCGAAACGGCCCGTCGTCGCTCAGGCGTATGCCGAAGAGGAGCCACAGACTCACGGCGAGGCAGTCGTTCCCCAGCCGCTGGTGCAACGGCATGCGGCCGGTCGCGGCGCCACGCACGGCGCGGCGCCGCGACCCGACGACGAGGTCGGCGGCGCCGGCGAGGACAGGACCGGCGAGATAGCGCGCCTGCGCCGGGTCGTCGGTCCCGTCCGCCTCCATGAAGACGACGGCGCGGGCGCCCGCGGCCGCAGCCGCGCGGGCGCCGGTCAGGCACGGGTAGCCGTAGCCGCGGCGCGGCTCGTGCAGCAGCGTCGCCCCGGCGGCGCGGATGAGCTCCGGGCCGCCGTCGATGGAACCGTTGTCGACGAAGAGCGTGCGCTCGAGCAGGCCGAGGCCCCGGAGCTCCGCAAGGAGCGCGCGCAGGGCCTCGGCCTCGTCGAGCACGGGCACGACGATGCAGTACGCTGGCGCTGATGACGGTCCTGAAGACTCCACGCGTGCGCGCCTACCTCGGGCTGGCCCTCCTCGCCGCAGGGCTCGTCGGCCTGGCCGTGTCCGGCGACCTGCGGGCGCACTCGGCACTGTTCGTCTCATTCTACGTACTGGCCGGCGCCGGGTTCGCCGTGCTCGCGACGGCGGCGACGAGCCTGCCGCTGCGCGGCGCCATCGTCGCCGCCGTCGTCCTGCGGCTCATCTTCCTGCCGGCGATGCCCAGCCTGAGCGACGACTACCACCGCTACGTCTGGGACGGGCGCGTGCAGTTGGCCGGCATCAATCCCTACAAGTACCGGCCCTACGAGCACGCGCTCGACCGCGTCCCCTACGCCGGGCGCGACCTCATCAACCACGATGAGCTCAAGACGATCTACCCGCCGCTGACGCAGGCGGTGTTCGCCGGGGTCGAGGCTGCGACGCGGGCGCTGGGACTGGACGACGCCGCGACGCCCCGCGCCGATGTCATGCTCTTCAAGCTGGTCTTCGGCGCGTTCGACCTGGCCACGGCCGCAGCCGTCTGGTTCCTCGCCGCGCGCAAGCTCCGTCTGCAGGCGACGGTGCTCTACCTGCTCTGCCCGGCGGTGATCGTCCAGACCTGGGAGTCGGCGCACGCGGAGGCGGCGACGGTCTTCTTCTGCGTGCTCGCCGCCGCCTTACTCCTGCGCCGGCGCGACGGCTGGGCCGGGATCGCGCTCGGCGTCGCCGCCGCCTTCAAGGTCACGCCGCTGGGGCTGCTCGTGCCCGCCCTGCTCGGGCGGGCGCGCCTCGCCCGGCCGCTTCCTCGCCGGCTTCGTACCGGCCCTCGCCATCCCCTACGTCCCCTACCTCGTCACCGGCGGCTCATTCGGCTCGTTGTTCCAGAGCGGGACCGGCTGGACGGGCGGTTCTCTGGTCTTCACCCTGCTCGCCCAGCTCACCTCTCCCCAGCTCGCGCGCTGGCTCGCGCTCGGTCTGTTCATCGGGGGAGCGGTCTGGATCGCCGGCAGCTTCCGTGGCCGCGAGAACACCGCCGAGGCCTTCGCCTGGACGTTCACCCTGCTGTCCTGTGTCTGCCCGTGGTCCACGCCTGGTACTGGCTCTCGCCGCTGGCCCTGGGGCTCGCCGCAGGCATCTGGCTGCCGCTGCTCGTCGGGATGGTGGCGCCACTTGTCGAGTCCTTGCCGCTCGCCGCCTGGCTGGCCCGCGCGCGGCACCTGACCGTGACCGGCGGCGCCGTGAGAGCCGAGGTCGTGTTGTCGCTTCACCGCACGCTCGGCATACTGAGACGATGACCGAGGCGGACCGCCCGAATGAGCAAGCGGACGATCGTGGTGATGGCGCGGCCGCTGGTTCGCGGCGCGGCCAAGTCCCGCCTTACGCGAGCGCTCGGCGACGACGGCGCTCTCGGCGTGTACGAGCGCCTGCTGCGAGAGACGCTGGACAGCGCCGAGCGCGTGCCGGACGCGGCGCTGGTCCTGGCGGAGACGCGGCCGCCGCCGGGCCGGCGGGCGAAGCCTCTGCGGCCCTCACCGGCGGCGGCCAAGCCGCCGTCCTCGACGCGCTCTCCGGCCGCGACGCTCGCTGGTCCAGGCTGGAGCAACGCGGTGAGGGTCTCGGACGGCGGCTCGCCAGCGTCTTCAGCGATCTCTTCGCCGCCGGCGCCGGCGCCGTGGTCATCGTGAACAGTGATAGCCCCGCACTCCCTTCCGAGTACCTGGAGCAGGCGTTCGCGGAGCTCGCCCCCGGCCGGATCGTCCTCGGTCCGGCGGCCGACGGCGGCTACTACCTCGTCGGCGCCGGCAGGGAGACCTGGGATGCCGGTGCCCGCCATCACGGAGCTGCTCACCGCGTCACCGATGAGCAGCGCGCGGCTCCTGGACCACACGCTGCGCACGGCGCAGGCCGCTGGCCTGCAGGTCGCGCAGCTCCCGCTCTGGGTGGACGTCGACGAGCCGGCCGACCTCGGCATGCTGGACCGCCTCACCGGCGCGGCGCCGCTGCGCGGCGAGCCGGCCGCAGGCCTGCGCGAGGTGTACCTGCACGTCACCCACCGCTGCGGCCGCGCCTGCCTGCACTGCTACGATGCAGACGCGTCCGCCGTCGACGAACTGACCACCGGCGAGTGGCGCGACGCGATCGACCAGTGCGTCGCCCTCGGCGCGGGCAGCTTCGTGTTCATCGGCGGAGACCCGCTGGTCCGGGACGACTTCGCGGACCTCGTCGACTACATCACCGGCGTTCACGAAGCCAAGGCGCGGTTCTTCTTCAACAGCCTGATCGGCGAAGAGCTGGCCGGCCAGCTGAGCCGGGTCGGCAGAGGCCTGCTGACGCCGCTCGTGAGCATCGACGGGCCGCCCGCGGTCAACGACGCCCTGCGCGGCGCGGGGAGCTATGACGACGTGATGACCTCGGTGGCGAACCTGCTGGAGGTCGGTCTCGAGCCGGTCGCCAACACGGTGCTCGTGCGGCCGGCCTTGCCCGGTCTCACGCAGCTCGCGCGCGAGCTGCGTGCCGCCGGGGTCCGCCGGCTCCACCTGATCCTGCCGCACCAGCGGGGGATGGGCGGCGACGGACCCGCAGACGGCGACGTCGACAAGCTGGTGCCGTCCGGCGAAGAGCTGCTGGCCGCCGTGCGCGAGCTACTGGCGGTCGCCGGCGAGATCGGCCTCACCGTCGACAACCTGTCCAGCTGGCGACGGCGGATCGGCAAGCGGAACGACCTGTGCGCGGCGGGATGTCGTGACGTCTCGATCGACCCAGCCGGCCACGTGCACGCCTGCGTCATCACGGCCGGCGACCCAGCGTTCGTCGCCGGCTCGCTGCGCGAGCAGCCCGCTCGCGCGAGATCTGGCGCGAGTCGAGCAGCCTGCGGCTGCTGCGCGCGGCTCGCGCCCGCGACCGGGCCGAGTGCCTCGCCTGCCCGGTCGCCGACGCCTGCGGCGGCGAGTGCTGGGTGCAGGCGCACTACGCTGCCCGCGCCCGCGGGGAGCGCGCCGGCTACGCCGCGCCCTTCCCGTACTGCGACCTCGTGCGGCCGCTGCTCGAGGAGCTCGTCGGCGGAGGGCGGAGGCCGCCGCGCCGGCCGCCGGCGACTGCGTCGCCGCCGGCGCCTGCGGCGGCCAGTCCGCCGCCGGCAGCGAGGACTACTCGCTCTTCGACTGCATATGAGGGTACTGACGGCGCGGGCGTGACCCGCGCGACGATTCGCTCTCATGACGGAGGTGTCGTCGTGACGCACCCCGAGGCCCGCCGCTCACGGGTCCCGCGCTGCCCGCCGGCATCATCGTCGCCTTCGGCAGGGTCGACGATGTTGCCGTCCTGCGCTCGCTGCGGCTCGGCCTGCAGCCCATCCATCGGTAGGCCGATCCGGAACTGGCACCGCACGTCGACGACGAAACGTCCCAGTGACGCCGCTTCGCAGCCCGAACGACGTCGGCCGCAGGTGGCGCAAGCTAGAACCAGTCGGCGAACGCCCTGACGCCCGTCACCACGAGCCGGCGGCCGCGGGGGAACCACGCCAGCTCCTCGCCGCCCGCAGGGGCGGCCGGCGCAGCGCTGCGGCCGGCGATGCCGGGTAACCCCGCGTCCCACGCTGCCCGGCCGACAGGACGGCAGTCCTCGTGCGACACCCTCCTGCCGCCGGAGTCTGTGGGATACGTCGCCGGCAGCCCCGCCGCGACGCAGCCGGCGTCCGAGACGAGGTCGGCAAAGTCGTCCGGCTCCACCTGGGTGCTGACCAGCACGGGCGCCGCCGCCGGCTCCAGGTCTTCGGGGCCATAAGGCAGACCGGAGAACCGCGCGAGGACGTTGGCGCGCGCGACCCGTGCGTCCCCGTTCAGGTAGACCACGGCAAATCCGCCCGGCGGATTCCACCGTCCTCCAAGCCGGCGGGCGAAGTCCCCGCTCAACGGATCCTTCCAGCTCGGGTCGGCGACGCGAACGTACTCTCCGCCCCGGACAACGGTGAGGAATCGAAGGCCGTCGTCGCGAGGTCTCACGCCGTGGCCGCGTAGTCGAACGAGCGGCGGACCGACTCGAGGAGCCACTCGTGCTCGTCCGCGGCGATGACCTCGAGCATGCTCCTCTGACCGTACGCGGGCGCGGCCCGACGGGCGATGCCCGGCACGCGCGCCGGCTTGAGCCGGTGCGCGAGCAGGTCGGCGATGGCCGCCACGGCCGCCGCCTTGGCCCTGCGAGCCGCTGGCGGCCCGTCGGTCAGCCAGAGGCCGGCCGCCTGGCGCGTCACACCGAACAGCGCGCCGAGCTCGGTGATGCTCAGGCCGAACACCGCACGCACTCGCTCCAGGTCGGAGCGCTCCGCCAGCTGCGCCTCGGCGACGAGCCGCGTGAAGCGCAGCAGCGCCTCGGCTTCGCCTGTGTGCTGCGGCACGGAGCCGCGAGCCGGCAGCGGGAGCGGCTCCGTGCCCGGAAGCAGCGCACGCAGCCGGGCGACGAGGTCGAGGGTGACGCCGGCGCCGAGCCCCTTAGCGCGGACCCATGCCGAGAAGGGCGCGTCGGCCGCGAACGATCGCAGCAACTCGACCGGCGCCCGCGAACAGCCCGCGTCGTGGACCACGCAGTACTCGCCGGCGTCGTTGCGGACGACGAGCTCGGGGCGCGCCTCGTGGGCCGAAGCGAGCAGAGCGTCGACGAGCTCGCCGTAGGCGGCGACATAGCGCCTGACGGCGGCGGGACGGCCGCGCAGCGCGTCCCCCAGCGACGTCCCGAGTCGCCGGCGCAGCCCCGGCACCACAGCGTCCACGATCCCGAGCAGGTCCTCGACGTCAGATCCATCGAGAACGCTGTTGATGAGTGTCGTCGGCATGACCTCAGCCTAGCGCAAGCGAAACGCAAGCGCAAGGAAAACGCAAGTCCTGCAGGACCATCACTTACGCGAGGGCAGGGACGCCCATCAGTCCTCCGCGACCCTGAGCACCGCCGACCCACGCACTCTGTCCTCCTTGAGGTCGAGCAGCGCCTCGTTGGCCTGCACGAGCGCGTACTCCTGGACCCGGCTCACGATGGGGATGGCGGCCGCGTCGCGCAGCAACTCGCGGGCGTCCCGGCGCGTCGAGTTGGCGACGCTGCGCACGACGCGCTCGTGGTAGATCCACGGATACTCGATGGGCGGGATGGGCGAGGAGTAGATCCCGCCCAGGGCGACGACGCCGCCCTTGTCGAGCCGGCGGAGCGCGTCGACGGCGAGCTCGCCGGCCGGCGCGAAGACGATCGCCGCGTCGTAGAGCACGCCGGGGTCGTCACTCGCCTCACCGGCCCACACCGCGCCGAGTTCGCGAGCCATCGCCCGGTGCTCCTCGTCGCGGGCGATGCCGTAGACCTCCCAGCCGCGCCAGATCGCGACCTGCGTGCAGAGCGACGCGGCCGAGCCGAAGCCGTAGACGGCCAGGCGCTTCGACTGAGCCGGGCCACCGGCTGGGTCGTCGCCCTCGGGCCAGTCGGGCCAGCGGCCGGGCTCTTCTTCGGGGCCGGTGGGCGAAGCCGGCCCGGCGGGCGCAGCCACTCCGGGCAGCCCGGCATCGTCACCGACGATGCCGACCAGCCGCAGGCAGCGGTAGCCGATGATGCCGGCGCAGAGCAGCGGAGCTGCCGCCATCGCCGTCATGCCGGCCGGCAGACGATAGACGAACCCGGCCGGCGCCACCGTGTACTCGGCGAAGCCGCCGTCGACGTCCCAGCCGGTGAACAGCGCGTGCTCGCAGAGGTTCTCCTGGCCGCTGCGCGCAGAAGCGGCAGGTCTCGTCGGTCCGGTGCAGCCAGGGCACGCCGACGCGGTCGCCGACGGCGAGCGGCCGCGCTCGCCGGGCTCGCCGCCTGGAGCCACGAGGCCCGCGCCCAGCACCGAGCGCGACGACCTCGCCGACGATCTGGTGGCCGGGGACGACGGGCGAGCGGTGCGGCGGCAGCTCGCCCTCGAGGATGTGCAGGTCGGTGCGACAGACGCCGCAGGCCAGCACCCGCAGGAGGACCTGGCCCGGACCCGGTTCGGGCACCGGGAGCTCGACGAGCCGGAGCGGCGCCTCCGCCGCGGGCGCGGGCGCCGCCAGCTGCATCGCGCGCATCGTCGCCGGTACGCCGATGCTGCTCATCGCCTCAGCTCCCTCCGTGGAGGACCCCGTGGGGGTGGTGGCGCTGCTGCTGGTCGGACACGGCCGCCGCCAGCAGCGCCGCGGCGGCCGGGAGGAAGAACAGACCGAGTTCTACGGCGAACAGGACGCACCCCGCCACGAGCAGCGCCGCCAGCACGATGCGGGCGGCGGCGCCGTGGACGAGGCGAGCGACGCCAGCGGTCACGCCGGCCACCACGGCCCACGCTCCGGCGACAAAGACAGCGTCCGAGCCGATCGCGGCGATGACGAGGACCTCCGCCGCCAGGAAGAGCGCCACACTGGCTTTCACGAGGAGCGGCATACTCTCTTCTACCCTTACGACAGCACGTCCTTGCGCCGGAAGACCAGATACGCGGCGAACGTCAGCACGCCACTCCACAGCGCGAACACGCCAAGCCCCTTGAAGATCGGCCGCCAGTAGATCGGGTCGCGGAAGAAGTTGGTGAACTCGAGCAGGTACTGCGGGAACACCCACGGCCGCAACCAGTCGAAGTAGCTGAACTGGATGAGCACGGTGATGACGATGTAGATGACGATGGTGGCGATGAGCGCCGTGAGGCTCGAGTCGGTGAGCGTGCTGAAGAGCAGCGCCATGGAGACGATGCACGCCATGGCCGCGAGGGCGTAGAGGCAGCTGAGGAGGATGAGGCCCAGACCCTGCCAGACGCCGACCGTGCTCCCGGAGAGCGTGATGATGGGATGCAGGCCGAAGAAGATGCCGCCGAAGAGCAGGCCGCCGGCGAGCATGAGCGCGAACCCGACGGCGAGGTAGACCATCGCCATGGTCCACTTGGCGAGGACGAACGCGCCGCGCCGGGTCGGGCGGAGCAGGATGATGCGCAGCGTCCCCAGCTCCGCCTCGCCGGCGATCATGTAGCCGGCCACCATCGCCGCCGCCATCGGCAGGAGGAACGGGATCAGCACCGTGAGCGAGGCGAGGGTCACGAACATCCCGTTGGAGGTGATGCGCTCCATGAAGACGGGGCCGCCTCCGCCGCTCTCCGGGTTGTTGCGCGTCAGGTAGAAGGCGAGCGCGATAAGGAACGGGATGACGAAGGCGCCGCCCCAGATGAGATAGCTGCGGCGCTGGAACAGGAGCTTGATCCACTCGCGACGGAGGGCGCCCCAGCGATGGCCGCGCATGCCGCCGGCGGTGCTGCCGTGGGCGGGGCCGGCGGGCGCGGCGGGGCCGGTTGGCGTCGCGGGACCTGCGGGCGTCGCGGGACCGGCGCTCATCGACGGCCTCCCGGGAGCAGCCGGGCGAGGCCGGACCGCTTCTTGCCGCGCGCCGGCTCGCCGGCGTCGTAGGTCAGCTCGAGGAAGAAGTCCTCGAGCCCCTGCTCCGACGCCGGCACCACGGCGCGCACCTCGACGCCGTCGGCCACCAGGCGGCGGACCATCTCGGGCACGGCGTCCTCGTCGGCCTTGACGACGAGGAACCCCTCGTCCTCGACGACGCCGGCGGCGCCGAACTGGCCGCGCAGCACGTCGAGCGCGCGGCCCTGGTCGCCGGTGAGGACCTTGATCGCGTCGTTCTGAGGCCGGAGCTCGCTGACGGGGCCCTGAACCACGACGCGGCCCTTGTTGATGATCACCGCGCGCGTGCACACCTGCTCCACCTCGTGCAGCAGGTGCGAGCTCAGGAAGACGGTGGTGCCGGCGGCACCAAGCTCACGGATCAGCTCGCGCACGTCCTTCATGCCGCGCGGGTCGAGGCCGCTGGTGGGCTCGTCGAGCACGATGAGCTCGGGGCTGTGGAGCAGCGCCTGGGCGATGCCGAGGCGCTGCTTCATGCCGTGGCTGAAGCCGCCGACGCGGTCGTCGGCCCGGTCGCTGAGCGCGACGATCTCGAGTACCTCGTCGATGCGCTCCTCGCTCACCGGGCCGGTCATGCTGCCGAGCAGGCGCAGGTTGCGGCGCGCGTTCATCAGCGGGTAGAAGGTCGGGTCGTCGACGAAGCCGCCGACGTGACGCAGCGCGCCCTGCAGCTCGCCGGGCACGCGGTGACCGCAGACCTCCGCGTGCCCGCTCGTCGGGTGGATGAGGCCGAGGACGAGCCGGATGACCGTGGTCTTGCCGGCGCCGTTGGGGCCGAGGAAGCCGAAGATGTCGCCCCGGCAGACCTCCATGTCGAGGCCGTCGACGGCGCGCAGGCCGCCGAACTGCTTGGTGAGCGCGTGCGTGGTCAGGATGGGGGCGCGGCCGTCGCAGCTGCGCTGCCCGGGCCGCGCCCCCTCCGGTTCACTCAGGTTCTGCGCTTCCGCGACGTCTGGCGTCTCGCCGGATTCCACGTCAACGAACGGAGCCTGCGAACGCCACCAGATCGCTCATCGGCACCATGCCGCCGGCGACCAGCGTCGTGTCGCCTTGCTGCCAGACGACGATGCCGCCCAGCGGCGTGCCGACTTCGATCGCCTTCGCCGCACCGACCGTGGTCGTGCCGAGGATCTGAGAGGTCTGCTGCAGCTGCTTGAGCTGCTTCGCGAGGTCGGGGGTCGTCTGCGTCTGAGCCAGGACGATCGTGCCGAATCCCTGACCGTAGAGCAGGACGCTGCTCGGCCCCGTGGTCGCGGCCTGCGGCCCGGACTGTGGAGATGGAGACTGCCCCGTGCCGGGGTCCACGCCGATGGCCGCGCCGAGCGCCTCCATCAGCGGCGTCCCGGAGGACGTCAGCGGGCCGCCGGCGCCGAGCACGTAGCCCCACTGGAACGGCCGCGCGGTGTAGTCACGCGCCCACGCGAGCTCGTAGGGGACCAGCTTGGCGACCTGACCACGCGTGAGCAGAGCACCCTGGACCGCCTGCTGCGCCGCGTCCTTCTGGGCCTGCGTGGGCTCGCCCTTCGCGGCGTGCGATTGCTGCAGCTTCTCGGCCGTGGCCTTGAGGGCGTCGCTGTCCACGGTCTTGGTCGTCACCTTGGCGCCCGCGGGCGGCGTGAAGGTGAACGTCGCCGGGTCGATGGTGTCGTAGCTCACGCGGTCGAAGCCGAAGCGCAGGACCGGCGCCGTGCCGCCCTTCGCGTACACGTCGAGCTGGAGCGGCACCATGGTCTTGCCGTCGATCGCCGCCTGGACGTAGCCGAGGGCGGTGTCGGTGGCGACGGGGGTCATGCGCAGCAGGTAGGCGTCCCGGCCGGCGACCCTGGTCTGACCGGCCACCTCGACCGTGGCGAAGCGGGCGACCTGCTGGAGGCAGAGCGTGATCGCCGCGGGGGTGAGGAAGGTCGCGGAGGACGCCGGAGACGCGGTCTCCGCCGGCGCCGTCCCCGTCACGGTGACCACCTTCACCGTGTCCTGCGCGTAGTCGTAGACCCACACGGTGCGCTCCGCCTTGTTCACGACGACGACCTGGTCGCCGCCGCCGCCCTGCGACTCGATCCTCGCGCCGGCGTCGCCGACCCAGATCCGCCCCGAGCCGCTGCTCGTGAGCGGCGACTGGGCCGGGAGGTGCGCCATGCCGCTGGCCGCGCCGAGGTCGCCGAAGAGGTTGTTCTGCCATGAGACGTCGCCGCTGATGGCCGTCACGCCGTCCGCCTGCGCCATCTTCGCGAGCAGGTCGGGGGCGGAGATGTCCGGGAGGGGGCTCGACTGACCGGCGCCGGCGACGGCCACGCCGATGATGAGCATCACCGCCGCGAGGACGGCGAGCGAGGCGAGGACGAGGGCTCTGGAGCGCATCAGGGGTCTCCTTCCGCAGGGTGCTGCACTGTAGGGTGTACCCCCCGGGGGGAGACACCGCAACCTTACGCGGGTACGTACCGCGGCCCGCGCCTCAGGGCAGGGTCTGCACGAAGGCGGCCCAGCCGGAGCGGAGCTCGCCCCAGCTCACGCCGAGGCTCTCGCGAGCCGCCTCGTCGAGCCCCTTCTCGCTGAGGTCCGAGTCGCTGACCGCGGTCACGAAGTCGCGCAGACCGGCGAGGTCCCACCGGTCGAGTACGTAGAGCACGAGCGATCCCCCCTCTA
The DNA here is from genome assembly GCA_963717965.1 of uncultured Thermoleophilia bacterium. Lineage (GTDB taxonomy): Bacteria > Actinomycetota > Thermoleophilia > UBA2241 > UBA2241 > CAIXSE01. The sequence goes on from CAVQXS010000003.1 coordinate 205,653, forward strand.
GGTAGGCCAGGCGGACCTTGGCGATCGGGTTGCCCTTCCACAGGCTCTTCACCCTGAGCGCCTTCTCCAGCGGGAACGCCGGGTCGCCCGAGGCGAGGTCGTCGCGCAGCGGCTGGTACGTGCGCCCGCCCTCGACGGCGGTCGCGAGGCCCTCGGCAAGCAACGTCGGCGCGTGCTCGGTCTTGGCGAACCAGCTGGTCGTGTACGCGTGCGTCAGCTCGTGCGCCAGCATCAGCGGCGTCCAGTCGTCCCCGGCGTCCAGCGCGGGCCCGAGCACGCCGACGTCCCGCGTCCAGGTCGGCGCGTCGCTCAGGTGGTCCGGAGGCCGCGAGAAGAAGCGGATGCGCGGCTCCTCCGGGTCGTCGCCGAGCGCGCGGAGCAGCTGGCGGCGCGAGCTGTAGTAGTAGATGACGAGCGGCTCGCGCGAGGTGAGGCCGAGCAGCGCGAGCCGCTCGCGCGCCGGTCGGCAGGCGCGGGCGACGGCCTCGGCCCCCGCGCTTTCGTCCTTGTCCGCGATCACGATGCAGCCGTTGCGCCGCACGGCCACCGGCCGCTCGAAGGCCATCGCGTTCTCGAAGGCGACGTCTCGCGGCGTGGCGTCGCCGCGCACGACCAGCCGGCCGCCGAGCATCTCCGTGTCGAGGACCCGGCGCGCCATGATGCGGTCGGGGGGGTCGGCGTCGCCGAGCCGGCCGACCGCGCCGACGTAGTAGCGGCCGGGGTGGCCGGACACGGGCTCGGAGACCAGCCGGAGGCTCGTCCACGGGAGCCGGGCCAGGTGCCCGTACAGTCGGTCGACGGCGCGGCGCGCGGAGGAGCCGGAGGCGGGCAGGGCGGCGTCGTAGGCCGCGCGGTCGCCGGCGCGCAGCGCCTCAGCCGCGCGGCTCAGCGCCGCCCGGGCCTCGTCCGGCCGTGCCGGCCGCGTGGCCGGCCCGGGCGCGGCCGGCTCTTCGACGATGACCGGCAGCAGCGCCCCGAACGCCGCCAGCGCGACGACGGCCACGGCGAGTCCCAGCCCGGCGACGAGGAGGGGCGAACGGGCTCTGTGAGGCGGGGGCGTCATGCCGGCTATTGTACGGCGCGGGTCCGCCCGGCGCGGTCACGTCCCCGCGAGCACGTGCCGCCGCCAGCCCGCGTAGAACTCGCGCCAGCTCACGCCCAGCGCCTCGCCGAGCGCGCCGTCCATACCGGCCTCGGTCGGCTCGGCGGCGGCCACCGCCACGACGAACGCGCGCAGCCGGGGCGCCCCCCAGCGCGCGACGACGTAGTCCACCAGCGAGCCGCCGACCTCGTAGCCGAGGCTCACCGCCTCGTCGTCGTTGCCCTCCCACACGTCGGCGACGCCGAGCGACTCGGGCAGCGGCCAGAGCTGGTCGCCGGAGGCCACCTCCTCGCGGAGGCGATCCTCGGCCGGCGCACCCTCCGCGGCCTCGGCGATCCCCTCCACCAGCAGCGACGGCGGGGCGTCGTCGCCCGCGAACCAGTGCACCGTGTACGCATGGGCGAGCTCGTGCGTGAGGACCGCCGCCATGGAGAGGCCGACGTCACGGAGCCACGGGCCCATGACGCCGACGTCGAAGGTCTCCCAGTCTTCGTCGCCGACGCGCAGCGTGGGGTACGAGAAGAAGACCAGGCGCGCGGTGGGGGCGTCGACGGCGAGCGCGTCGCGCACGTCCTTGGCTGAGCCGAAGACCGTGACCACGACGGTCGGCCGCGTGTCGATACCGAGGGCGGCGAGCCGCCGCCGCGCCCGTGCGCCCGCGCCCACCACGCGCGTGGCGCGGTCACGCGCCCAGCGATCGGCGATCACGAGCAGCCCCGGGCGCTGCAGGGCGACGGGGTCGTGCAGCGCCATCAGATAGCGCCGGCGAAGGTCCTCGGGCGTCTCGTCGGCGAGGATCACGGCGCCGTCGGCCTGGCCCTTCAGCCGCAGGTACCGCACGACGGCGATCCTGTCGGGCGGGCCGGCGCCGCCGAGCTGCCCGACGCCCCGGACCCGGTACAGCCCGTCCGCTTCGCCGAGCGGCTCGACCTCGAAGGAGAAGTCCCGCCACGGGAGCGGAGCGAGCGTGTCGAAGACGTTGGCCAGGCTCCTGCGCACGGCGCCGGCCGCCGCGGGGCCGTCGTCGACCGGCAGAGCCCCTTCGAAGGCGGCCCTGTCGCCGGTGAGCAGCGCCTCCGCCGCACGCGAGAGCCCGAGGCGGGCCAGCTCGAGCGTCCTCTGCTCGTCCGTGAGCCCCGCCTCGGCTGACGTGCCCGAGCCGAGGCTGCAGCCGGCGGCCGCGAGGCAGAGCGCCGCGCCCGCCGCGAGCGCGAGGACGGCGAGTGCGGCGGTGACACTGCGACGTGCCGGGCGCACGTGACCCCCGATGCCGGACGATGGACCCTCGGCCATCATATCGCCCGGGACGGCGCTCCCCTGTAGCTGCCGCGGACGTCCGCCACGGGCCGCGGCGAGTGGCCGCGCCGCGGACCCCCGTGTACTATCGTGGGCAGATGAGCACGCCGTCGAGGGGCCACAAACCGTATACCGTCTACCGCGCCGGAGATGCCCAAGGCGCCTCCGCCGGGGGCCGAGCGCCGCGGGCCGCGCGGGGGCGACGGGCCGCAGGCGCCGGAGCGGCGGCCCCCTCTTCCTCCTCATTGTCATCGGCATCATCCTGGCCGCGGCGGCCGGCGTCGCTGCGGCGGCCGGCTGGGGCCCGTTCGGCGGCGGCAGCGCCGCCGCCGACCAGTCCGGCCCGGGCGCCACCGTCGCCGCGACGCCGGCCGCGTCGGCTTCGTCGGTCCCCGGCGCCTCGCCGGCGACGTCGGCGAGCCCCACCCCCACCGTCGCGCCGACGATCTCGGTGACCGCCGGTGGCGACGTCATCGGCGGCTTCGGCGTGAGCGGCGTGGTCGCGAGCATGGGCAGCGACCTCTTCAAGCGCATCGCGCCGACCTTCGAGAAGAGCGACTTCGGTTTCGTGAACCTGGAGAGCCCGCTCACCAGCGGCGGCGACGCGCAGGGCTGGAAGGACGTCGTCATCAAGGGCAACCCCGCGCTCGCGGCGGCGATGGCCGAGAGCGGCATCAACGTCGTCACGATGGCGAACAACCACGCCGGCGACATGGGCGACAGCGGCCTCATGGACAGCATCGAGTCCTGCGCGGACGAAGGCGTCGCAGTGGTCGGCGCCGGCAAGGACCTCAAGGAGGCCCAGGCCGGCGCCATCCTCGAGACCGGGGACGGGACCAGGGTCGCCTTCCTCGGCTTCACCGACGTCCTGCCCGTGGGCTATCCCGCGACCTCGAACAGTCCCGGCGTCTCGCCCGGCCGCGCCGACCTCAACGCGGTCAAGAAGGCGATCAAGGCGGCGAAGAAGAAGGCCGACTACGTGATCGTCGGCTGGCACTGGAACTTCGAGTACAAGCGCGCGCCCAGCTCCCTCGAGTCGAGTGAAGGGCGGGCGGCGATCGACGCCGGGGCGGACATCGTCTTCGCGCATCACCCGCACCTGCTAAACGGCGTGGAGGCGTACCACGGCGGCCTCATCTTCTACAGCCTCGGCAACCTCGTGTTCAGCGGGTTCAGCGGCGAGACGGCCGAGACGGTGCTGGTCCGCGCCAAGGTCTCGGAGGACCGCATCGACGCGCAACTGGTCCCGGTGGTCGGCGGCGGTTCCGGCGTCCCGTATCTCGCCGGCGGCTCACAGGCCGACAGCATCCTGCAGCGCTTCAAGGGCTTCTCGGCGGCGCTGGACACCAACGTCAAGATCGCCGACGGCAAGGGATACGTGCACATCAGGCGGCGATGACCCTCGTCGTCTGCCCCAACCTCGCCATCGACCGGATGATCGCCACCGACGCCGTGCGTCCCGGCGGCATGGCCCGCGGCCGGCTGCTGCGCGTGCAGGCCGGCGGCAAGGGCGGCAACGTGGTGCGCGCCCTGCGGGCTCTGGGCGGGGGCGGCCTGCTGGCCGGCTTCGCCGCCGGTCGCGGCGGCCGTCTGATCGCGGAGCTCGCTGACGAGGAGGGGCTCGAGCTCGAACGGGTCGTCACCGGCGGGGAGGCGCGCGTCTCGACCGTCGTCCTCACGGACGACGGGTCCGTCACGCGCCTCTACGAGCTGGGGCCGGAGGTCGGGCCCGCCGACGAACGGGCGCTGCTGGAGCTCGTCGGCCGCCACGTCGCCGGCCCCGGCGAGTGGGCCGTCGTCTCGGGGGCGGCTCCGCCGGGCGTCTCGCCGCGGCTTCTACGCCACCCTCGTCCGCGCCGCCCGGGGCGCCGGCTTCCGGACGCTCGTCGACGCCACCGACGAGCAGCTCGCCGGCGCACTCGAGGAGCGGCCCGAGATCGTCAAGGTGAACCTCGCCGAGGCGTGCTCCGCCGTCGGCGAGCCCGACGCGCACTGCCAGGACGAGAGGGACGCGACGCCCGAGCAGCTGGCCGAGGAGGGCGTCGAGCTGAGCCGGCGCCTCGTGGCCGCCGGCGCCTCGAGCGCCGTCGTCACGCTCGGCGCACCGGGCGCGGTCGCCGTGATCGACGGCGACGTCTGGCAGGTGCACACGCGGCCGGTCGCCGCCGTGAACCCGGTCGGCTCCGGCGACTGCTTCGCCGCCGGGCTCGTCCTCGCCTTCGGGCGCGGCGAGGACGCGGCGGCGGCGCTCCGCCTCGCGGCCGGCGCCGCCGCCGCCAACGCGACCTCACCGTACAACGGCCACGTCGACCCGGCGCTGGCACGCGAGCTGGCGGACGGCGCCTACGCCGGCCCGCGGACGTTCTGACGGCGGCGGCGGCTCCGCCGGCCCCTCTGCTGGCCGCTGACCACGCCAGCACCTACACTGGACGCCGATGAGACCCATCCTCTTCGAGTTCGGCGACTTCCGCTTCTACAGCTTCGGCCTGATGGCCGCCTTGGCGCTCATCGTGCCCGGGCTCGCCATCGTCCGCCCGCTGATCCAGCGGCGCGGCGTCGCCGCCGAGTTCGCCTACGAGCTGATCATCGCCGCCGGGGTGGGCGGGTTCGTCGGCGCGCGCATCTACTACCTGATCGAGAACTACGAGTCGCTCAGGGGCGTCTTCTGGGACGCGGCCTTCAGCGGCACCGGCTTCGTCTGGTACGGCGGCCTCATCGGCGGCTTCCTCGGAGTCGTCGCCTGGACGCTCATCCGGCGCATTCCGCTCGACGTCATCGCCAACGCGACGGCGCCGGCCACGGCCCTCGGCTACCTCATCGGCCGCATCGGCTGCCAGCTCGCCGGAGATGGCGACTACGGCAAGGTGAGCACGCTGCCCTGGGCGATGGGCTACCCCAACGGCACAGTGCCCACTCCGCCGGGCGTGCGCGTCCAGCCCACGCCGGTCTACGAGATCATCGCCATGGCGTTCGTCGTCTGGATCCTCTGGCGGCTGGCGACGCGCTACGACAAGTCCGGCTGGTGGACCTTCGGATGGTTCCTGGTCCTCTCCGGGATCGAGCGGTTCTTGGTGGAGTTCGTGCGCATCAACCCGGACTGGTTCTGGGGCCTCACGCAGCCGCAGTGGGTGAGCCTCGCGAGCGTCGCTATCGGGCTCGCGCTCATCGCCGTCTTCGGCAGGCGACCGGCGGTGCGGCTGGCATAGCCGGCAGCGGCGCAGTCAGTGCGGCGGCTCCGGCTCGAAGCGGTACCCCATGCGCGCCGCCGTCAGAAAGTAGCGCGGCTCGCTCGGGACGGGCTCGAGCTTCCGGCGGATCTGACCCACGTACACCCGCAGATAGTGCGTCTCCGTCTCGTACTTGGGTCCCCAGACCTCCTGCAGGAGCTGCCGCTGCGTCACCAGGCGTCCGGCGTTGCGCACGAGGACCTCGACGATGTGCCACTCGGTGGCGGTGAGGCGGACGTCGGCGCCCGAGCGCGTTACCCGCCGCGCCGCGAGATCGATCACGAAGTCCGGTGTCTCGACCACGACGGGCTCTTCGGCCGGCGTCACCCGGCGCAGGGCGGCGCGCATCCGCGCGAGGAGCTCGTCCATGCCGAACGGCTTGGTGACGTAGTCGTCCGCGCCCGCGTCCAGAGCAGCGACCTTGTCGGCCTCGCGGTCGCGCACAGAGAGTACGATGATCGGCACCGAACTCCACCCGCGCAGCCCGGCGATGACCTCGAGGCCGTCCATGCCGGGCAGGCCGAGGTCGAGCACCACCACATCCGGGTGATTGTGAGCCGCGAGCTGGAGCGCCGCCTCGCCGCTCGGGGCAAGGTCGACGACGTAGCCGCGCGCACGGAGGTTGATGCCCAGCGCGCGGAGGATCTGCGGCTCGTCGTCAACGACCAGAACGCGCGTCATCGCTGTGCCTTCAAGCGCACCACGATCGTGAGGCCTCCTCCCGGCGTGTCGTCAGCCTCGATGGTACCCCCCATGGCATCCACGAAGCCCTTCGCGATCGCGAGCCCCAGCCCGACGCCCTCTCGCCGTCGGGAGTCGCCGAGTCGCCGGAACGGCAGGAAGATCTGGTCCCTCTCCTCCGGCGGGACGCCCGGGCCGCGGTCGACCACGCGCACGTCGACGCCGTCCTTGACGAGGCCGGCGCGCACGTGGACGACCTCACCGCCGGCGTAGGCGATCGCGTTGGCGATGATGTTGGCGAACGCCCGCTCGAGCAACGCCTCGTCGCCCACCACCGGCGGTACGTCCTCGGGTAGATCCAGGACGACGCTGGACGAGCCCGCACCGAGACTGGTGACGGCCTCGGCGAGCACCTCATCGAGCACGACCACCTCTTCGTGGACCTCGAGCGCTCCCGCCTGCAGACGGCTCATGTCGAGGAGACTGCCGACCAGGCGATTGAGACGGTCCGTCTCCTCGTCGATCGTGGTGAGCAACTCGTGCTCGGCCTGTTCCGTCCAGTCGACGTCATCCTGGAGGAGACTCGTCGCCGATGCCTTGATCGCCGCAAGTGGGGTGCGCAGATCGTGAGAGACGCTCGAGAGGATGCTGGCGCGAAGCTCGTTCACGGCGGCGAGACCCTCGGCGGTGGCGGCCTCCGCCTCGAGCTCCTCATGCTGGATGGACGCCGCGAGCTCCTTGGCGAAGGCCTCGAGCATGCGCGCGTCCTCGCTCGTGTGCGGCTCCTGTGGAGATGCGACGAGGACGTGCTCGGCATCGACCTCGACGACCATGCTGGCAGCGTCGGGAGACGCCGGCGCGTGGCCGCTCACTGCCTCCACCCTCCACTCGCCATCGGCGTGGTGGAGCAACGCCGCGCCGTCGAGGCCGAAGGCACGGCGCAGCCCGTCGAGGATCGCGACGGAGCTGGAGCTGCCCGCAAGCCGCATGAGGGTCTCGGCCTTTGCCCGTGCGCGCGTCGCCTGGGCCGCTCTCCGAGCGGCGAGGGCGACGAAGCTGCTCATCGCGACGGCGACGGCCAGGAAGACGGCGAGGGCGAGAACATTCTCCGGGTCTCCGATGGTCCAGGTGTGGATCGGCGGCGTCAGGAACCAGTTGACGAGCAGGAACCCTCCGACTGCGGCGACCAGCGCCGGCCACAGCCCGCCGACCGCGGACACGCAGACGACGAGCAGCAGGAACAGCAGCAGGGAGCTCGACGGCGACATCTGGTCGCGTACCTGGGTGAGCCCCACGGTGAGGAGCAGGGCCCCGAGCGCACCGAGGGCGAAGCCCAGCGCCACGCGCCGGCGCGGCAGCGCGCGTGGCCGTCGCAGCTTCGGCTCGGAAGCTGCGTCCGTCTCGGCGTCGGCCTCACGTCCGATGACGTGCACGTCGAGGCCGACGCCCGACAACCGGATCACCGTGCTCACGACCGAGCCGTAGACGAACTCGCTCCAGCCCGAGCGCTCCTTGGCGCCCAGGACGATCTGCGTCGCGTTGAGGGCGCGGGCCGTCTCGACGAGCGCCTCGCCGACGTCGGCGCCCGCGACCTCCCGGTAGCTCCCGCCCAGCCGCTCAACGAGCCGGCCCTGCTGCTCGAGCAGACCGGCCGACTGCATCGCCAGGCCGGTCTGGGGACGCACGTGCACCGCGATCAACTCGGCATTGAGGCGCTGGGCCATGCGCGCCGCGCGACGCACGAGACGCTCGCCGTCTGCAGACCCGGTGAGAGCCACGAGGACCCGCTCGCGTGTCTCCCAGGTGTCGGAGATGCCGTGCCGCACGCGGTACTCGGCGAGGCCCTCCTCGACGCGATCGGCGATCCAGAGGAGGGCCAGTTCGCGCAGCGCGGCCAGGTTACCGGCGCGAAAGTAGTTGCCGAGCGCCGCGTCGATGCGCTCGGCGGGATAGATGTCACCGCGGGCGAGCCGCGCGCGTATCGTCTCGACGGCGAGGTCGACCAGCTGCAGCTGGTCGGCGCGGCGCACGACCTCGTCGGGGATCGTCTCGCGCTGCACCACCCCGGTGATCTGCTCCACCACGTCGTTCAGGGACTCGAGGTGCTGGATGTTGAGATTGGAGATGACGTTGATGCCCGCGTCGAGCAGTTCCTCGACGTCCTGCCAGCGCTTCTGGTTGCGGCAGCCCGGCACGTTGGTGTGCGCGAGCTCGTCGACGAGCGCCAGCTCAGGACGCCGCGCGAGGAGCGCGTCCAGGTCCATCTCCTCGAAGGTCGCGTCGCGATACGTGATGGCCGCGCGCGGCACGACCTCGAGCCCTCCGACCTGGTCGGCGGTGCGCTGCCGCCCGTGCGACTCGACGAAGCCCACCACGACGTCCTCGCCGCGTTGCCTGCGGCGCCGGCCTTCGTTGAGCATGGCGTAGGTCTTGCCGACACCGGGAGCGGCGCCGAGGTAGATGCGCAGCGTGCCGCGGCTCATGCCGCCCTCCGCTAGAGGCGCTCGTCGAGCGCCAGGTTGAGCTCGAGTACGTTCACGCCTGGGTCGCCAAGGATGCCGAGGGGCCGGCCCTCCGTGGCCTCGTCGACCAAGCGTAGCACGCGGCTCAGCGGGGCACCGCGCGCTGCGGCGACGCGCCGCGCCTGCAGGCGAGCGTTGGCCGGGGAGATATGCGGATCGAGGCCCGACCCCGAGCTGGTGATCGCGTCGACCGGTACGCGCGCGCCGGCGGCCAGCCCGTTCTGCCGCCGATACTCTTCCTCGCGCTGCGCCACGGCATGAAGGAGCTCGGGATTGCTCGGGCCCAGGTTGGAGGCTCCGCTCGCCATCGCGTCATACCCGTTCCCGGCCGCCGACGGACGCGGGTAGAAGTAGCCCGGACCCGTGAACGTCTGGCCGATGAGCGACGAGCCCACGACGACCCCGTCGCGGACGACCAGTGAGCCGTCGGCCCTTGGTCCGAAGGCGACCCCCGCGATCCCTGTGACCGCGAGCGGATACACGAGCCCCGTCAGGAGCGAGAAGAAGATGAACAGCGCGACGGCCGTGGGCAACTGGCGGCGCATCACACGACCCCAAAGGCCGAGAGGATGAGGTCGATGAGCTTGATGCCGATGAACGGCGCCACGATCCCGCCCAGGCCGTAGATGAGCAGGTTGCGTCTCAGGGCGTTCGCCGCCGAAACGGCCCGGAAGCGGACCCCGCGTAGCGCCAGCGGGATCAGGGCCACGATGACCAGCGCATTGAAGACGACGGCGCTCAGGATCGCCGACTCTGGGGTGCCGAGGTTCATGACGTTGAGCCGGTCGAGCACCGGGAAGGCGCCGGCGAACATGGCCGGGATGATGGCGAAGTACTTGGCGACGTCGTTGGAGATCGAGAACGTGGTCAGCGAGCCGCGCGTGATGAGCAGCTGCTTGCCGATCTCGACGATCTCGATGAGCTTGGTGGGGTTGGAGTCGAGGTCGACCATGTTGCCGGCCTCGCGGGCGGCCTGCGTGCCGCTGTTCATCGCCACGCCCACGTCGGCCTGGGCGAGGGCCGGCGCGTCGTTGGTGCCGTCGCCGGTCATGGCGACGAGCGCGCCGCCGGCCTGCTCCCTGCGGATGAGCGCCATCTTGTCCTCGGGCGTCGCCTCGGCGAGGAAGTCGTCGACGCCCGCCTCCTCGGCGATGGCCTGCGCCGTGCGCGGGTTGTCGCCGGTGATCATGATCGTGCGGATACCCATGCGCCGCAGCTCGTCGAAGCGCTCGCGCATGCCGTCTTTGACGACGTCCTTGAGGCGGATGACGCCGAGCGCGACGCCGTTCTCGGCGACGACCAGGGGCGTGCCGCCAGCGGCGGCGACGCCGTCGACCAGCTCGTCGAGCTCCAGGGGCGGCTCGTGGCCGGCGTCGGTCAGGAGCCGCCTGACGGCCTCCGCCGCGCCCTTGCGGATCCTGCGGCCGTCGATGTCCACGCCGCTGATGCGCGTCTGCGCGGTGAAGGGGATGAGCGTGGCGCCCGCCAGCTCACGCTCGCGGAGGTTGAAGCGCTCCTTGGCGAGGACCACGATGGAGCGCCCCTCCGGCGTCTCGTCGGCCAAGCTGGAGAGCTGGGCCGCGTCGGCGAGCTCGCGCTCGGTGGTTCCCGGCAGCGGCAGGAACTCCGCCGCCTGGCGGTTTCCGAGCGTGATCGTGCCCGTCTTGTCGAGCAGCAGGGTGGAGCAGTCGCCGGCCGCCTCGACCGCCCGGCCGGACCGGGCGAGCACGTTGTGCTGCACCAGCCGGTCCATACCGGCGATACCGATCGCCGAGAGCAGGGCACCGATGGTGGTGGGGATCAGGCACACGAGCAGTGCCGCGAGTACCACGACGTCCTGCCGCGCGCCGGAGTAGACGGCAAACGGCTGGAGTGTGGCGACGGCGATGAGGAAGACGATCGTCAGGCCGGCAAGCAGGATGTCCAGCGCGATCTCGTTGGGGGTCTTCTGACGGGAGGACCCCTCGACGAGCGCGATCATGCGATCGAGAAAGCTCGCCCCCGGTTCCTGGGTCACGCGCACGACGATCCGATCGGAGAGGACGCGCGTGCCGCCGGTGACCGCGGAGCGGTCGCCGCCCGACTCGCGGATCACGGGAGCCGACTCGCCGGTGATGGCCGACTCGTCCACGCTGGCGATACCCTCGATGACCTCGCCGTCGGCCGGGATGAGCTCCCCGGCCGAGACCACGACGACGTCGCCGAGCGCCAGCCCGCTCGAGGGCACCTGCTCGAGCGCGCCGCCCTCGCCGCGCCGGTTGGCGATCGTCTCAGAGCGGGTGCGGCGAAGGGTCTCGGCCTGGGCCTTGCCCCGGCCCTCGGCCATCGCCTCCGCGAAGTTCGCGAAGAGCACCGTGAACCAGAGCCACGCGGCGATGGACCAGGCGAAGACCGTCGGATCCAGGACGGCGAGCGTCGTCACCAGCACGCTGGTCACCTCGACCACGAACATGACCGGGTTGCGCGCCATGCGGCGCGGGTCGAGTTTGAGCGCGGCGTCCCGCGCCGCGCGGCGCAGAAGCCTGCGATCGAACATGGCGGACGACCGGCGGGTCATAGCGCCAGCTGCTCCACGATCGGCCCGAGAGCGAGCACCGGGAAGTACGTCAGCCCTACGACGATCACGATCACGGCGAGCAACATGACCACGAACAACGGGCTGTGAGTGGGCAGGGTCCCGGCGCTTGGGGGCACCGTCTGCTTCCGCGCCAGCGAACCGGCGATGGCCAGCACCGGGACGATCAGGAAGAACCTGCCGGCGAGCATCGCGAGCGCGCCGGTCGTGTTGTACCAGGCGGTGTCGCCGGCCAGTCCGGCGAAGGCCGACCCGTTGTTGTTGGCCTGCGAGGCGAAGGAGTAGACGACCTCGCTGAGCCCGTGAGGCCCGGGGTTGAGGATCGACTCCTTCGCCGGGCCCAGCAGCACCGACGCGCCGCTCAGCACCAGCACCAGGATCGGCACGGCGAGCAGGTACAGGACGACCAGCTTCATCTCGGCCGCCTGGACCTTCTTGCCGAGGTACTCGGGCGTGCGCCCGACCATGAGGCCCGAGATGAAGACGGCGAGGAGGACGAAGACCAGCATGCCGTACAGGCCGGCCCCCACGCCCCCCGGCGAGACTTCGCCGAGCATGATGTTGACGAGCGGCACGGCTCCGCCGCCGGGAGTGAAGCTGTCGTGCGAGGAGATCACTGCGCCGGTCGAGGTGCCCGTCGTCGAGGCCGCGAAGAGCGCCGATGTCGCGGCGCCGAAGCGTACTTCCTTGCCCTCCAGATTGGCGGCCCCTGCCTCGACTCGCGGGTTGCCATGCGTCTCGAAGTACGTCGCCGTGGCGACGGACCCCGCCCAGAGCACGAACATGGCGAAGAAGATCGCCCACCCTTGGCGCTGGTCCCGAACGAGGCGGCCGAAGGCGTAGGTGAGGGCGAAGGGGATGAGCAGCAGCGCCAGGATCTCGAGGAAGTTCGTGACGCCGGTCGGGTTCTCGAACGGATGCGCCGAGTTCGCGTTGACGACGCCGCCGCCGTTCGTCCCCAGCTCCTTGATCGACTCCTGGCTCGCGATGGGCCCGCGGTAGATGGTCTGCGTCTTGCCCTCCACGGTGGTCACTCGCGCCGGGCCCTGCAGCGTCTGCACGACGCCCAGGCCCGCGAGCACGACGGCGAGCACCAACGCCAGGGGGAGCAGGACGCGGGTCACGCCTCGCGTCAGGTCGACCCAGAAGTTGCCGATCGTCTCCGCGCGGTGCCGCGTGAGGCCGCGGATCAGGGCGACGGCGACCGCCATGCCCACCGCCGCCGAGGCGAAGTTCTGCACGGTGAGCCCCGTCATCTGGACCAGGTCGCTCATCGTCGATTCGCCGCCGTAGTTCTGCCAGTTGGTGTTGGTGACGAAGCTCACCGCGGTGTTGAAGGCGAGGAACGGTGGCACCGACTCGACCGACGATGGGTTCAACGGCAGCCACGCCTGCAGGCGCTCGAGCCCGTACAAGCCCAGCACCGAGACCAGGCTGAAGGCGATGACGGAGCGCGCATACACGGCCCAGGACTGCTCCCGCTCGGGGTCGATGCGGCCGGCGCGGTAGATCAGCCGCTCCAGCGGTAGGAAGAGCCTGTCGCCGACCGCAGCGCCGCCGCCGTAGACGCCGGCGAGGTACGGCCCGAGCAGCCGCGTCCCGAGCAGCAGGAGTCCGATCAGGAGGGCGATCTGAAGCCAGGCGGTGGTGGTCATCGGGAAGCCTCTCCGGACTGCGTCACTGGAGGTCCTCGGGTGCGATCAGCGCCCACGCCAAGTAGACGAGCAGTCCCGCGATGATGACGAAGAAGACGACGTCAGCGACGGTCATCGCCCGTCCTCCCGGCGATCGTCGAGGCCGCGGTCGACGATCCAGCCGCAGCCGCGAACGAAGAGCTCCGCGACGATGAAGAAGCCGATGACGAGGGCGATGAGGAGTACGTCGGCCATGGTTCGACGGTACCCCTCGCGGCGGGCTCCTGCGGGCGTCCTTACGGAACCTCTACGGCACGTGGGCGCCTTTCTACGCGCCCTTGACGCAGGAGGGACGGGTGGGGCAGAGCAGCGACCGCGGGCGACGCCTCAGGCGGGCGCGGGCAGCGCGCTCGGGACGAGCAGGAGCGGGCAGGGCGCCGTGTCCAGAAGCTCCTTGATCACGGCGCCGTGACCGCTCTCGAAGCTGCCGTTCCAGGAGAGCGCGATGAGCTCGGCGCCATTCTTGCCGGCCTCCTCGGCGATGATCGGCGCCGGATCTCCGACGCGCACCGCGACCCGGTGGCGGCCACCCCGGGGGCACTGCGAGAAGCGCATCGCGAACTCGTCCTGCCACGCCGCCCACTCGTAGTGCTCCTGGTCGACGATGCGGGGCGCCGGCAGGCTGCCCGTCTCTTCCGGCGTGTCGCCGGTCACCACGTGCAGCATGACGATCTCACGGCCGCGGGCGCAGAGGGCGTCGTCGGCGGCGTGCATGGCGGCCGACGTGGAGGGGCTGCCCTCGAGCGGGACGTACAGGCGCTTGAGCCCGGCGACCGCGCGCATCCCCGGGCGCACCAGCAACACCGGGGCCACGTGGCCGTTCAGCAGCGCCTCGGCGACGTGACCGATGCCGGGCTCGGGCTCGGGACCGCAGGAGGCACAGCGCAGGCCGAAGGCGACCGCGTCCACGGCGGTCCCGCCGACGAACGCCGAGAGCGCCTCGATGGGATCGCCGTCGACGGCCGTGACCTCGAGGCCGTCGAGCTCGGCGCTGCCGGGCTCGGGAACGTCCGGCTCACGCACGTGCACCGCGCGCACGTCCCACCGGGCGGCCGCCGCCAGGGCACGCGCCGAGACGATGAGGTCCCTGTCGGCGGCGACGTCTGCGACGGCGATGAGGAGGGTCATTCGGCACGCACCTCCCAAGGCTGGCCATCGGGGCGCCGCAGGACATAGGAACCGGGGCGGAACTCCCTCTCCTCCCCGTCGAGCAGCAAGGTGATCGGCGCCTTCTCCACCGTTATACCCACGTGGACGCCGTCCTTCCGGCGTCGGAGGTCGAGGCTCAGAGAAGCGCCGCGGAAACGCAGCGGCAGCCGCACCCGCCTCCACGCCTCCGGCAGCTGCGGGTCGAGGCGCAGTACCTCGCCGCGGCGCATGATGCCGCAGAAGCCCATGACGGCCGCCTGCCACAGGCCACCCATGGTGGCCATGTGCAGGCCGGCGGCCGCGTTGCCCATGTTGTCGGCGAGGTCGATCGCCGCGGCCATCTTGAAGTACTCGGTCGCCTCGGGCACGTCGTGGAGCCGCGCCGCCACGGCGGCGTGGATGCCCGGGCTGAGCGAGCTGCCGTGGCAGGTGATCGGCTCGTAGTAGTCGTAGTTCGCCCGCGTCGTCGCCTCGTCGATCTCGTCGGCGAGCACGTGGCAGAGCATGACCACGTCCGCCTGCTTGACCACCTTGCTCACGAGCGTCACCTCGCGGCCGAGCAGCAGGTCGGCGGCCATCGGCCGCGGGCGGAGCTTCTCGATCGGCACGTCGGCCATGTCGTAGAAGCCGGCGAACTGCTCGTAGAGCAGCGTCTCCGGGTCGAAGCTGTCCACGTAGCCGTCGATCACGCGGCGCCAGCCGGACAGCTCGCGGCCGGTGAAGCCGAGGCGCTGCTTGAGCTCCTTCGCGTGGGCTCCGTCGACCTTCTCGAGCCAGGCGATGGCGTCGAGCCCGCGGCGGATGTTCCAGCGCGCCAGCACGTTTGTGAAGGCGTTGTCGTCGACGCCCTCGTGATACTCGTCCGGACCGACGACGACGCGCACGTGGTAACGGCCCTCGTCGTCGACGGCGGCGCGCGAGACCCAGAACCTCGCCGTCTCCAGCAGCATCTCGACGCCCATGCCCGCCATGAAGGCGTCGTCCCCGGTCGCCTTCCAGTACTCCCACACGCCCCAGGCGACGTCGGCGGAGATGTGATGCTCCATGAGTCCGGAGAGGATGGGGACCAGCTCACCGCCCGGACCGCGCCCGTAGGGCGGCGTGGTCTCGATGCCCTTGTCCGCGGACTCCCAGGGGTACAGGGCGCCGCGGTGCCCCATCTGCTTGGCCTTCTGCCGCGCCCCGTCGAGGTTGCGGTAGCGGTAGGTGAGCAACGTGCGCGCCGTCTCGGGCTGCGTGTAGATGAAGAACGGGAGGACGAAGATCTCGGTGTCCCAGAAGACGTGCAGGAAGTACGACATGCCGCCGAGCCCGCGGGCGCCCACCGAGACGGTGTCCTTGCTCGGGTGTGCGGTGCTGATCATGTGGTAGATGGCAAAGCGAAGGGCGTGCTGGTCGGAGGGGTCGCCGTCGATGCGCACGTCGGCGGCCTGCCAGGCGGCGTCCCACGCGGCGCGGTGCCGGCGCAGTAACTCGTCGTAGCCGGTCACGCGCGCCCGCTGCAGGGCGCGGCGCGCGGACTCCGGCGACGGCACCCGGCTTCGCGCCGAGACGATCGCGGCCAGGCGGTCGACGGTGGCCGGGTCGCCCGGCTCCAGGCGCCCGCCGATCACATCGCGCGCCTGCTGCGGCGTGCGCACCACGGGCGAGCCGGGAGCCGGGTTGGTGGTCACCGCGAGCACGTGGCCGCCCCCGTTGCGACCGCGGGTGCGGGCGATGAGCCCCGGCGGGTCCTCGAGCATCTGGAACTCGGTCTCTCGCGTGGGACCGCCTGCGTGCGTCACCCCGATCGCGCTCTGCCACACGAGCGTTCCCGAGAAGTCCTCCGGCGTGGCCTCGGCGCGCGCCGCCATGAGCTGGCGGTCGGCCAGTGACGCGAAGCGGGCGGTGCGAACGCGCACGCTGTGCCCGCTGCGCAGGCGCTGTCGCCAGGTGCGATAGACGACGCCGTGGCGCATGTCGAGCACCCGCTCGTGCTCGAGGATCTCTCCGTTCGCCAGCGTGAGCGCGCTCCCGGCGACCATCAGCCGGAGGCCGGTCCAGTCGGGTGCGGGGACCGGCTGGCGGAAGGGCGGATCGTCCGTCCCATCGCCGTACACACCGGCGACGAAGGTGGCCGGCGTCGAGATCGCCGAGCCCTCCTCGAGAGCGCCGCGCGTGCCGGTCTCGCCGTTGGCGACCGTGAGCCACGTCTCCACCTCGCGCTCGCGGAACGGGTCGAAGCCCTTGACCTCGAAGCGCCACGCGGGGTCGGCGTTCGGCTCGGGAAAGCTGCGCCGGGCGACGATCTCGTGGGCCGCGAGCTGGTCGTGCAGGATGCGGAGGAACCGGTCCGGGCCGCCGCCGGCGTGCAGCACGCGCGGCGGCACTCCGCCGGGCTCGAGGCCGACGCTGACGTACACGGCCCGGCGCAGCTCAGGGATCAGCATGGCGGAGTCGGTGCCTTCCCCGTCGGCGACGGGGCCGAAGGTGTCGCCCAACACGAGCATGTCCTGCGGCTGCCGGCCGCGCCTCGTGATGAGCGCCCGCGTCACCGCGTGCATCGAGTCGCTCTTGCCGCTGAGGCCGATGTCGATGTGCCTGACGTCGCTGCTGACGGCCGGGTGCTCGAGGCCGGCAGCGCGGCCCAGCTCGCGTGCCAGTGCGATGCTGTCGTCGAGCCCGCCCATGCCGGCCCCCCGCAACAGCTCGTCGACGCGCCGCTGCAGTTCCGCGACCTTCCTGCCCGGCGGTTCGCGCCAGTCGGGAACGAGGTCGACCGACCGCCGGTTGAGATGGTCGTCGACGATCTCGACGGCGAGGCCCGCCGCCGCCAGCCGGTCGCGCAGCGCCTCGGCAGTGGCGATGATATGCGCCTCATCCAGGGGCGCGGCCCGCCACCGCTCGAGCAGGCGCGGGCCGCTCGGCCCCACGACGTAGACCTCCGAGCCGCGCGAAAGGTAGAGGAACAGCCGGCCCTCGACGCCCGGGCGCGCGCGGAACTGGGCGTCGACGTCGTGCACGTCAGCGCTGCTCACGATGGCGACGTCCACGCCCAGCGCCGTGAGACGCTCCACCCGGCCACGGACCGCCGTGGCGTCGGCTTCGCGGTCGGGGACGGCGGTCCCGTCCCAGGCGAAGCAGATCACCTTGAAGGCGCGGTCGAGCGCGCGCTCCAGCTTCCGCTCGCGCGCGCGCTCGTCCGTCCCGGTCTTCCTCGTATCGCCGCTCCTCGCCATGGCCCTACCATCCTGCACTATGCGCGCCTTTCCTGCACGGGGACGGTACACTGGTCTCCCTGTCACGAGCCGGCCCGAGGTGAGCCATGCCCCAGTTCGACATCGCCTACGTCCGCAGCCAGTTCCCCGCGCTCAAGCGGATGGTCGACGGCCAGCCCGCCGCCTATCTCGACGGCCCCGGCGGGACGCAGACGCCGCAGCGGGTGCTCGATGCCGTGCTGGACTACCTCGCCAACCACAACTGCAACATCCACGGCGCGTTCGTCACCTCCGAGGAGACCGACGCCGTCGTCCAGGCGGCTCATGAGGCCGGCGCCGACCTCCTCGGCTGCGACTGGCGGGAGGTCAGCTTCGGCGCCAACATGACGACGCTCGGCCTCCTGCTCAGTGACGCGATCGCCCGCGACATCCGCCCCGGCGACGAAGTGGTGGTCACGCAGCTCGACCACGAGGCCAACCGAGGCCCGTGGCTGCGACTCGCCGAGCGCGGCGCCGTCGTCCGCGAGGTGCCCGTCGACCTCGAGACCTGCACCCTCGACTGGGACGCCTTCGAGAGACTCCTCGAACCCGGCAAGACCCGGGTCGTCGCCGTCGGCTACGCCTCCAACGCCGTCGGCACCGTCAACGACGTCACGCGCGCCGCTGCGCTGGCCCGCGAGGCCGGCGCCCTCACCGTGATCGACGCCGTGCACTACGCGCTGCACGGGCCGATCGACGTGCGCGCCATCGGCTGCGACTTCCTGCTCTGTTCCGCCTACAAGTTCTTCGGCCCTCACGTCGGCCTCATGTACGCCCGCGCCGAGGCGACGGAGGTGCTCGACCCGGTGCGCCTCAGCACGCAGGAGCCCGACCCACCCTTTGTGTGGGAGACCGGCACCCTGAACCACGAGGGCATGGCCGGCACGACTGCGGCGATCGACTTCATCGCCGACCTCGGCGAGCGCCATCTCGCGATGGTGGACGACCGCCTCCCCGCCGGCCTGAAGGGCCGGCGCCGGGCGGTCGTCGCCGGCATGCTGGCCGGCGAGGCCTACGAGCAGCCGCTGGCGCAGCGGCTGCGCGAGCAGCTCGCCGGCATCCCCGGCGTCACGCTCTACGGGCCGCCGGAGGGCAGCCCGCGCACCTCGACGGTGTCGTTCACGCTCGACGGCTTCCAGGCCGGTGAGGTCTGCCGCGCGCTCGGCACGCGCGGCCTCTTCACCTGGGACGGCGACTTCTACGCCCACCGCCTGGTCGAGCTGCTCGGGCTGCTGGGCCGTGGCGGCCTCGTGCGCGTCGGGCTCGCCCCGTACACGACGGCGAGCGAGCTCGAGCGGCTGGTGGTGGCGGTCGGCGACCTCTCGCGGTCGGTGCGATGAGCGCCGGCCCGGCGACGCCGGCCGGCGCCCCCCGGGACGTCAGCCTCTCGCTGTTCGGCTTCGACGACGAGCCGGCTCCGGCGGGCGCCACGCGCGAGGTGCGGCTCTGCCTGCTCGGCTTCGGCAGCGTCGCCCGCTCCTTCTGTGAGCTGCTCGCCGCCCAGGAGCGGGTGCTCGCGGAGCGGCACGGCCTGCGCGTGCTCGTCACGGCTGTCGGCACGCGCCGCGGCAGCCTGCTCGATCCTGCCGGCCTCACCCCGGCGGCTGCGCTCGCGGCGGCCGGCGACGGGCCGGCCCCGCCGCAGGCGGCCCGGCCGGCCCCCGAGCTGCTCGCGGCCTCCGGCGCCGACGTGCTCGTCGAGCTCACGGTGATGGGCGACCTGTCGGGCGTCGCGGCCGGCGCCACGTCGTACACGCCGGCCGCCACCGGCCACGTGCTCGAAGCGTTCCGGCTCGGCATGGACGTGGTCACGGCCAACAAGGGCCCGATCGCCTGGAGCTGGCCGGAGGTCTCGGCGGCAGCCGCCGCGAGCGGCCGCCGCATCCGCTTCGAGAGCACCGTCATGGACGGGCTCCCCGTCTTCAGCCTCCTCGAGTACGCGCTCCCCGATTGCAGGGTCCTCGGCTTCGAGGCGGTCTTCAACGCGACGACCAACTTCATCATCGACGCCATGGGGGCCGGCCGCAGCTTCGACGACGCTCTGGCGCAGGTGCAGGCGGAGGGGTACGCGGAGGCCGACCCGGGCAACGACGTCGACGGCTGGGACGCGGCCAGCAAGGCCGCCGCGCTGGCCAACGTCGCCATGGACGCCGGCATCACGCCGGCGGACGTCGACCGCGAGCGTCTGACGGACGTCCCGCTGGAGCGTATCGTTCGTGCGCGAGCCGACGGCCGGCGCCTGCGGCTGGTGACGAGCGTGTGGCGCGAGGCGCCCGCCGGCGTCGCAACGACCGCCGGGCTCGAGCCGCCCGCCGGCCTCGTCCGCGCCCGCCTGCGCGCCGAGGAGCTCGACATCGAGCATCCGCTCGCCGCCCTCAGCGGCGAGTCCCTGGGCGCCGTGCTCCACACCGACCTCATGGCCGACGTGGTCGTGTGCGAGCGGCACGCGCTCGTGCCGCAGACGGCCTACGGCGTCTACGCAGACCTGCTCCACCTGTGCCGCACGAGCTGAGAGAAGGGCCGACGCCGGCGAGCGTGTCGGCGGCGCCAGACCCGGCGCCCGCGGCGGCGCCGCCGATCGCCGGCGACGCGGCCCCGGACGCGAGCGCCCGCCCGCCGCGATCCCCGTCCTGGCTCCGCGCCCTGCTCCTGTCGCTGGTCGTCCTCGCCGCCGGGTCGGCACTCGGCGCGGCCGGCTATCACCTGGAGCGTGCCTACTACGTCCAGGCGCCGGAGATGACGAAGACCAGCGACGGCTGGCGTATCATCGGCCGTCACGGCCCCGAGTTCAGCGGCCTGGCGCTGAGCGGCCCGCGGCTGCTCTGGAAGAACGGGCCGTCGATCGAGTACGCCGACCTCGACGAGGGCTGGGTACGCCTGCTCGGGCCCGGCGCCGGCATGCGCACGACCTGGGAGCCGTCGGTCGGGGAGCGCTACGCCATCTGGTTCGAGGCGGAGCGCCCGGAGAGCTTCGCCGCGCGAGCGGTCGCCTACGATACGCGGTCCGGCCGCCGCTGGACGGTCGCCGACATCGGCTCCATCTACTCGTACCCGTCGCTCTCCGGCGAGACCGCCGCATGGTGCTCGGCGAGGCAGATCGCCTCGCCGGCCGTGTGGGGCGTGCGCATCGGGAGCGGCGACACCTTCGAGGTCGCCCCCGGGTACGGCGCGCCCGTGGTGTCCGGCAGCCTCGTCGTATGGGCGACCAGCGCCCGGGGCCCCTTCACCGCGCGCGAGCTGGGCAGCGGGACCTCGTGGCCTGTCACGGTGGGCCTCACGCGAGACGAGCTGACCGCCATCGCGCTGTCCGGGCGCACCCTCGTCTGGGGTCAGGGGTCCGCGGCCGCCGGCTCGGGCGTCGTCGCCGCCGCCAGTGTCGACGGCGGCGCGACGCGGACGCTCGCCGCCGGCGTCACCGGCCTCGCCGGGCCGGCCTACGACGGCGTGACCGTGGTCTGGGCGGAGCGTGTCGCAGCGCCCGGCGGCACCTCGGCGGCGGCGGCCGGCTCTCGCGTCATGGGTCGCCGCCTGGGCGGCGACGCCGCCTTCATCATCGCCGAGGTGGATGGGGTCGTCACCGAGGTCGCCGTCAGTGGCGGCACCGTCGCCTGGATCGTCTCGCTCGGAGGCAGCTACGAGATCGAGACCAGGGAGCTCCCTCGATGAGCCCGACCGTCCGCAGGACCCAGCCCCACCCGAGCGAGTCCCGCGACCGGCTGCTCCTGCTGCTGCTCGTCGAACTCTGGCTGCTCAACGCCGCCGACCTCGCCCTCACCCGCTACTCGATGTGGCTCGGGTTCGCGACGGAGTCCAATGGCATCATGGACTTCTTCCTGCGCGCCGGCACCGTGCCGGCTCTTGCGTTCAAGATCGGCATCGTGACCGTCGGCGCGCTCCTTCTCTGGCGGCTGAAGGACTACCGCGTCGCCACGCTCGCGGCGGTGCTGCTGACCGGCGTCCTCGCCGCCGTCGTCGCCTACCAGGCGCTCTGGGTGCTGAGTCTCTGAGCGCTGCCGGGCGCCTGCGGGGTCCGCCGTTGCCGCTCCGAGCGGCCGATGCTAGCCTGCTCCTGCCCTCGCGTACACGGGAGGTCGTCGCATGGCCAGGCGTGACTGGAGAATCGTCAACCCGACCGGGGCGCATCGCGTCCTCGTGACCAAGGATCTGCCGGGCGAGCGCTGGCGACGGCTCCTCTCCGCGGCCGGCTGCCGCGTCGAGATCGCGCAGGGATCCGACGTCCTCGGCCCGACCGAGATCCGCAGAGCCATCGGCGACCGCGTCGACGCCGTCATCGGCCAGCTCAATGAGCAATGGTCGGAGCCGCTGCTGGAGGCGCTCGCAGCCGGTGGCGGCGCCGTCTACAGCCAGTATGCCGTGGGCCACGACAACGTCGACGTCGAGGCGGCCACGCGCCTCGGCCTGCCCGTCGGCAACACCCCGGGCGTGCTCACCGAGACGACGGCCCAGCTGGCCGTCGCCCTCACCTTCGCCGCCGCGCGACGCATCGTCGAGGGCGACCGGATGATGCGCGCCGGCGGGTACCACGGCTGGCTGCCGGGCATGCTTCAGGGTTCGCTGCTCTACCGGAGGACGCTCGGCGTCATCGGCGCCGGGCGCATCGGAGCCGCCTACGCACGCATGATGGTCGAAGGCCACAAGATGAATCTCGTCTACTACGACGTGCACGGCAACGAGGACCTCGAGCGCTACGTCGCCGACTACGGTGCGTTTCTCGCGGCGCATGGCGAACCGCCGGTGCGGTGCCGGCGCGCCGCGTCCCTGCCCGAGCTGCTCGGCGCCGCTGACGTGGTCAGCATCCATGCGGCGCTCACGGAGAGCACCCGTCACCTGATCGGCGCACCCGAATTGGCGGCGATGAACGATGAGGCAGTGCTGGTCAATGCCAGCCGCGGCCAGCTCGTCGACGAGGCCGCCCTCGTCGAGCACTGCCGCTCGCACTCACGCTTCCGCGCCGGGCTGGACGTGTACGAGCACGAGCCGGCCATGGCGCCGGGCCTCGCGGAGCTCGACAACGTCGTCATCGTGCCGCACCTCGGCTCGGCGACGACCTGGACGCGTGAGGGTATGGCCACCCTGGCCGCGGCCAATGCCGTCGCGATGCTCAGAGGCTGGCCGGTGTGGCCGGTCGCGGCGGACGCCGAGGACGTCGCGCCGTTCCTCCACGATCCCGAGCCGCCGCGGGCGGCGCCCAGCATCGTCAACGCCGACGAGCTGGGCCTGGCCCGGTGGCGGGGGTGAGACGCGAGCTGCTGCTCCGATTGTACGACGCCGCCGTCGCGGCGGCCGACCCGGCGAAGCTGCTGCCCGCCCGGCTGCCGCAGGCGCCGGCAGGGAGGACTGTAGTGGTCGGCGCCGGCAAGGCCGCCGCCGCCATGGCGCGGGCCTTCGAAGGAGTGTGGGACGGTCCCCTCGAGGGACTCGTCGTCACGCGCTACGGCCACGGCGTGCCGTGCGAGCGCATCGATGTCGTCGAGGCCGCTCACCCGCTGCCCGACGCGGCCGGCCGTGAAGCCGCGGGCCGCATCCTGGATCTGGCCCGCGGGCTCTCGGCCGGCGACCTCCTCATCTGCCTCATCTCCGGCGGCGGGTCCGCACTGCTCGCGCTCCCCGCGAACGGCATCTCGCTGGAGGACAAACGCGCCGTCAACGCCGCGCTGCTGGGTAGCGGCGCCACGATCCGCGAGATGAACTGCGTGCGCAAGCACCTTTCCGCGGTGAAGGGCGGCCGCCTGGCGGCGGTGGCTCACCCGGCTCGCGTCGTGACCTACCTGATCAGCGACGTGCCCGGCGACGACCCTACGGTGATCGCCTCCGGCCCGACGATCCCGGACCCGACCACGTTCGCCGACGCGCTGGACGTCCTCCGGCGCTACGGCGTCGTCGCGCCGGCTCGGGTGGTCGCGCATCTGCAGGCCGGCGCGGGCGGGGGCGGAGATGCGGTCGCGGGCGGTGCGGGCGAGGCCGCCGTCACTCCGGCGGAGACGCCCAAGCCTGGTGACGCGGCCTTCGCCGCCGACGAGGTCATCATGCTCGCGACCGCGCGGGACGCGCTCGAGGCCGCCGCCGGCGCCGCCCGCGCCGCCGGCCTCGACGCGCTCGTCCTAGGCGCCGACCTCGAGGGCGAGGCACGCGACCTCGGCGGGCTGCACGCCGCGCTCGCCCTGGGCTGCGCCAGAGGCGGCGAGCGCGCCCTCGTCGCCCTGCGCGAGGCGGTCGCCCGCGGCGGCGCCCGCATCGCCGGCTCCGTTCTGACGGCGCCGCAGCGCCCGCTCGTGCTTCTCTCCGGCGGCGAGACCACGGTGACCGTGCGCGGCAGCGGGCGTGGCGGGCGCAACGCCGAGTACGCGCTGGCCCTCGCCATCGCCCTAGACGGCCACCCGGACGTCAATGCCCTCGCCTGCGACACGGACGGCATCGACGGCGTCGAGGACAACGCAGGGGCGATCGTCGCCGCCGACACGCTCGCCCGGGCGCGTGAAGCCGGCGCTGATCCGGTCGCCGCTCTGGCCGCGAACGACGCCTACGGCTTCTTCGCGGCGCTCGGCGACCTGGTCGTCACCGGACCGACGCGCACCAACGTCAACGACTTCCGCGCCATCCTGATCGCGTAGGTCAGCCGCAGAGCACGCCCGGGGCCTTGCCGCAGCCGTACGATGCCATCATAATGGTGTCGATACCATCACTGATGCAGTGAGGTGCCCATGGTGCGGATGCAGATCCAGTTCACGGAGCCGGAGGTTGAGGCGCTGCGTCATGAGGCGGCTCGACGACAGATCTCGATCTCGGCTGTGGTTCGCGAAGCCGTCGATCACACCTTGGAGCGGCAGAGTCCCAGCGTGAGCCTCGACGAGCGCAGGCGAAGAGCCAAGGCGGCCTGCGGCCGGTTCCGCTCCGGGCTCAGCGACATCTCGGCTCGCCACGACGACTACTTCGCCGACACGATCGACGAATGAGCGTCTTCGTTGACACCAGCGCCCTGTTCGCCCTGCTCGACGCGGGGGATGCGGGCTACCCGCTCGTCCGCCCGGTCTGGGACAGGGGTATCGACGATGCCGAGGGCTTTGTGACCACGAACTATGTGGTCCTCGAGGCGGTCGCCCTCGCGCAAGGGCGGCTCGGCATGGATGCCGTCCGCGCCCTTGTCGTCGAGATGCTCCCCATGGTCGACACCCTGTGGGTGACCGACGCGGAGCACACGACCGGCCTCCAGGCTCTGCTCACCGCCGGCAGGCGCCGGCTCAGCCTGGTCGACTGCGTCAGCTTCGCCGTGATGCGCAGCCGCGAGATCGGGGAGTATCTGGGCCTCGATCCACACTTCGACGAGCAAGGCTTCAGCCGGTACACGCCGGCGGACTGACGCGCCGGTGCGGCGCGTCGGTCTCCACCGCCCAGACGCCGGCGCCCGGCCCCCGCAGCGGCGGGCCGGGCGCTCGACGGAAGCGTCGCGAGGCCGGGGGCGCGCCGGGACGGGCGCGCCTCAGGCGCTCAGACCCCGGCGGGCAGGCCGCTCAGCCGGTCCCTGACGATCCTGGTCGCCGTGGCGATCACCTCGAGGCTGCGGTCGACCTCGGCCTTGGTGTGCGCCGTGCAGGCGAAGAAGCGCTCGAAGTTGAAGTTGTGGAAGTACACGCCGCGCATCTGGCACTCCGTCTGCAGCATGCCGAAGAAGCGCGTGTCGCTGGCGCGGGCCTGGCGGTATTTCGTCACCGGCTCCTCGTGGCCGAAGAACACCTGCCACATCGGCCCGACCTGGCTGATGTACGCGGGGACGCCGTTCTCGGCGAAGATGCCGCGCATGCCCGCGACCATCGCGCTGGCGATGGTGTTGAGGTGGCCGTACACGCGGTCGCGGTCGTTGATGAGGATGTCGAGCGCAGCGTTCATGCCGGCCAGCGTCATCGGGTTGCCGCTGTAGGTGCCGCCGTGGAGCACGACCCCGTCGGCCTCGAGCTGCATGATCTCCTTCTTGCCGCCGAACGCGGCGGCGCCCGGCGTGCCGCCGCCGACCGCCTTGGCGATGCAGGTGATGTCGGGGATGACCCCGTAGAGCTCCTGGGCGCCGCCGAGCGAGACGCGGAAGCCGGTGATGATCTCGTCGAAGATGAGCACGACGTCGTTCTCGTCGCAGATGCGGCGCAGCCCCTCGAGGAAGCCGGGCACCGGCGGGATGATGCCGGCGTCGCCGAGGATCGGCTCGGCCAGCACGCAGGCCAGCTGGTCGCGGTTGCGCTTGATGAGCACCTCGACCGCGTCGATGTCGTTGAACGGCGCGATGACGACCGTACTCTCGACGGCCTTGGGGATGCCGGCCTGGGACGGCAGCGTGCGCGGGAACTTCTCCGGGCCCGCGGCCTCGAGCGCCGGCACGTGCGAGAAGGCGTGACAGTCGAGGAAGCCGTTGTAGCTCCCCTCCCACTTCATGATCTTGTCCTTGCCGGTGTAGGCGCGCGCGAGGCGGATCGCCGCCTGCGTCGCCTCGCTGCCGGAGTTGGCGAAGCGCACCTGGTCGATGCCGGGGACCGCCTGGACGATCTTGCGCCCGACCTCGTAGTCGAGCTCGTGCGGGAAGGTGTAGAGCATGCCCCCCTGCGTGATCTGGGCGATGATCGAGTCGAGGATGGGCTTGGGGCGGTGGCCGAAGATCATGGGGCCGTAGCCGATGCACCAGTCGATGTAGGCGTTGCCGTCGACGTCGTAGAAGTAGGCGCCCTCGCCGCGGTGCATCACGATGGGGCGCGTGCCGATGAGGCGCGCGTAGCTCGACTCGCCGCCGGAGACGACCTCCTGACACTTGGCGAACACGTCCTGGGTCTTCTTGAGACGACTGTCGTCGATGAGGTTGTCGGCCATCGGACTCGGTCTCCTTCGCGAATGGCCGGGCACGGCACGGCTTCCCACGGGTGCGGGGCCGGGTCCCCGGAAGGTGCGCACCAGTCTACCGAAAGTGCCCGGCCGCGTGAACGTCGCCGCGGGCGCCCGCCGCCTCAGACGATCGCCGCGACCAGCGAGACGCCGGCGATCGTGCAGATGATGCCGGCCCACTGGTTGGGCCTCGGGCGCTCGTGCAGGAGCACGAAGCCGAGGATGACGGCGAAGGTGCCGAACTGCGTCGTGGTCACGCCCGCGACCGTCGGCGGGCCGAGCGCGAAGGTGATGGTGAGAAAGGACAGGCCGGCGAGCTCGAGCACCCCGGCGCCGACGGCGCCAAGGCGAAGCGCCCTCGGCACGGCCACGCTGCCGCTGAGCAGGGCCACCGGCAGCGTCACCAGGAGGGACACGGTCCGCGAGATCGCGGTCTGCGAGAGCCAGCCGATATCCGCGTAGTTGTAGCAGAGCATGATGCAGGCGAAGAGGATGCCGGCGGCGAGCGCCCAGGGCGCGCCCAGCGTCGACCTGGCGCGCCCCTCGAACGAAGTCAGCACGGCGCCAAAGGCGCACAGCCCCAGCGCGACGCCCAGCAGCGGGGTCACCGTCGCGCCGAGCAGGATGACGGCGACGGCGACGTAGGCCCCCTGCAGCGAGACGAGCGCCGAGACGAGGCCGAGATCGCCCACCTGCAGGCCGCGCAGCAGGCAGAACAGGGCAAAGAAGTACAGAGCGCCGGCGAGCGCAGCCAGCCCGGCGCCCCGCCATTCGCCGGCTTCAGGCAGACCGTCGACGGCGACGGCCACGGGCAGGATGATGATCACGCCGGTCGCGAGCACCCACAGCATCTGCGTGAGCGCCCGCGTCTCGCGCGTGACGCGCTGCGAGAGCATGTCGCTGGTGGCGTAGGAGAGGGACGTCAGCAGGCCTGTGAGGACGGTGAGCACCGCGCCAGTCTATCCGAGCGCGCTCTGCCGGCCGTGTGCCTCCCTCGCCGGCGTCCGCTTGCATCGGTCGTCGCCTGCCGGGAAGGATGACCCCATGGATGCCGACGACCAGTTCCCCATCGCCGCCGGCCAGCTCCCCGTCGCCGCCGACTGGTTCAGCCTCACCTGGGTCACCGCGCGGACGGCCGTCCTCACCGAGCCGCACGTCGATGACCTGCTCCGCGCCGGCCTCTGGTACCTGCGCGGCCGCGACCGCGACCTGCTGGTCGACGCCGGCAACGGCGTGGGAGCCCTGGCGCCGGTCCTGGCGCGCCTCACGCGCGGCGGGCGCCGCGAAGTCGTCTGCCTTGTCACGCACGCTCACGTCGACCACGTCGGCGGCTTCCGCGAGTTCGAGCGGCGGCTGCTGCACCCGGCCGAGAAGGACGCCGCCGCCAGGATCGGCGACCAGGTCCCCCTGGCGACGGCGACATGGCCGGAGGAGCTGAAGGACCAGCTCGCCGCCAGCGGGTTCATCCTGCCGCCGGTCCTGGTGGACGCGCTTCCCTCGGTGGGGTTCGACCCCGAGTCGTTCCGCATCGTCCCCGTCGCCCCGACGCACCTGGTCCGGGGTGGCGACGAGATCGACCTGGGAGACCGGCGGCTGACGATCGTCGACTTGCCGGGCCACACGCCGGGCAGCATCGGGCTGCTCGACCACGAGGAGCGCGCCCTCCTCTCCGGCGACGCGGTCTACGAGGGCGGGCTGATCGACACGCTCCCCGAGTCGGACGTCCAGACCTACCTGGGGACGATGGACCGCCTGCGCCGGCTCGACGTCGACGTCGTCTACCCCGGGCACGGCCGGCCGTTCGGGCGAGAGCGGCTGCGCGAGCTCGCCGCGGCGTACCTGCGCGTGCGCGGCTGCTGAGGCGCCGTGGCGCCGCTACTCGAGTCCCGCCGCCGCCAGCATCGTGATGGCGATGCAGGTGAGCGCGACGCCGGCGAGCTGGACCCGGCCGAGCTTCTCGCGTAGCACGACCAGCCCGATGATCACCGCCCAGGTGCCGGCCTGCGACACGGCGACGGAAGCGATGGCCACGGGGCCGAGACTGATGGCCGTCGCGAGCGCCACGAAGGCGCCGGCGTCCACGACGCCGGCGGCGGCCGCGCGGCCGCGGAACTCCCGCGGCAGCGCGAGCCCGCCGGTGAGCAGCGCCACCGGGACGACGATGGCGGTGGTGGCCACCCGGCCGATCGCGGCGAGGGAGATGGGCGGCAGCTCGGTGGCCTCGGCGAAGAGCAGCAGGGTGCCGGCGAACAGGGCCGCCGAGAGCAGCGCCCAGCCCGCGCCGGCCGTGGCCCGCGTGCGGCCCCGCTCGTCGAGCGCGCCGTCCGGCGCCCGCTCCACCGACGCCATCAGCCCGCCGGCCACCGCCAGCGGCAGCCCGATCCAGGCGATCGGCGGCAGCGTCTCGCCGAGGACGATGGCGATGACCGCGGCGAACCCGCCGGCGAGGGAGCCCAGCGGCGTGACGACCGAGAGATTCCCGGTGGCGAGGCCCTTCAGCAGCGCGCCGAGGCCGAGAAACTCCAGGACGCCGCTCGCCGCGGCGAACCCGGCGGCGCGCCACTGCGCCTCGCCGCTCGGCAGCCCGTCCACGATCAGCGCCAAGGGCAGCAGGATCGCGAGGCCGACGAGCATCACCCACAGGAGCGCCGTCCACAGCGACGCCGAGCGCACGATGCGCAGGAGCAGGTAGTCGTGGACGGCGTACCCGAACGCCGACGCGAGGCCGGAGGCGACGGTGAGCATGCGCATACTCTACGCGCCGCGCGGCAGGTGGAGGGGGCTCGAACGCGCGAGGGGCGCGCCGGGCCTGCGGCCGGGCGCGCCCCCTCAGCTCCTCGTCAGGAGTCCGCGCCGCAGACGGTGAGGTCGGCAAAGTCGCGCGGTGCGAGACCCTCGTGCTTGGCGGCGATCGTGTCGGCGAGCGCGTCGAGAGCGGCGTAGTCGGCCTCTCGCGGCATGCCCTTGGCGAGCACCGGCTCGAGGAACTCGAGCTTGAGCTTGGGCATCATGCCTACCAGCGTCTCGACCGTCTTGCCGGCCCACCCGTAGGAGCCGATGACGGTCGCGAACTTGGCCCGCGGCCGCAGGGCGTTGGCGAGCGCGGCCGCGTACATCGCCAGAGGGTGCGGCCCGGTGAGCACCGTCGGCGTGCCGATGACGATGGTGCCGGCGTGGACCAGCGAGCTGGCGAGCTCGCCGGCGTCCAGCGTCGTGAGGTCGAAGCGCTCGACGGCGACGCCGCGGTCGGTGAGCGCGGCCGTGAGCCGGTCGACCATGAGCCGGGTGCTGTCGTGCATGGTCACGTAGGGCAGGCAGACGATGTTCTGCGGCTCGCCGCCGGCCCAGTCGCGGTAGGCCTCGATGATGAAGCTGGGGTCGTCGTAGACGGGGCCGTGGCTCGGCGCGATGATCGCGATCGGCAGCTGCGTCACCTTCTCGACGTTCTTGAGCACCTGGGCGCCGAACGGCATCATGATCTCCGCGTAGTACCGCTTGGCGCCGTCGTATACCTCGTGCTTGTCGGCGAACACGTCGCTCGTCGCGTAGTGCGAGCCGAAGAAGTCGCAGCTGAAGAGCACCTTGTCTTCCTCGAGCCAGGTGCTCATGGTCTCGGGCCAGTGCACCCAGGGCGTGAACAGGAACTTCAGCGTCTTGTCGCCGAGTGAGACCTCGTCGCCGTCGGCGACCACGTGAAAGCGGGCATCGTCGACGTGCAGGTGGTCGATGAGCATGCCCTTCGCCTTCTCGTTGCAGACGATGGTGAGCTCGGGGAAGCGCTCGAGGAGCATCGGCGTCGAGCCCGAGTGGTCCTGCTCGACGTGGTGGATGACGAGGTAGTCGGGAGTGGGGAGCTCGTCGAGCTGCGCGGAGAGCACCGGCCACTTGGGCGGATCGACGGTGTCGATGAGGGCGTTCTTCTCGCTGCCGGCGACGAAGTAGGCGTTGTAGCTGGTACCGTCCGGCAGGGGGATGAGCGCGTCGAACAGCCTGCGGTCCCAGTCGACGGCGCCGATGAGGTACACGTTCTCTCGGATGATGCGTGGCTTCATGGTCTCCTCGGGAGGGTCGTGGAGGTGGCGTGCGTCCTTGTGAGCGGTGCGTCCTCTGAGTATAACCACGCGCGCGCCGCCGACTCCTGTAAGGATGGCGAAAGCCCCGGCGGCGCGCTTGGACAGGGCGTCAGGACAGGAGATGGGCGATGAAGGCACGGATCAGCGTGATCACCCTGGGCGTCGCGGACGTGTCGCGGGCGCGGGCCTTCTACCGGGCGCTCGGCTGGCCGCTGAGCGGCGAGCCGGAGGAGCAGGTCGCGTTCTTCCGCAACGCCGGCTCGCGGCTCGCCCTGTACCGTCTCGAGGACATCGCCGAGGAGGCCGGGCAGACGCCCGCCGAGCCCGGCTCGATCCGCATGACGCTGGCGATGAACGTCGAGACGCGAGAGCTCGTCGACGAGCGCCTGGTGGAAGCGGTGAGCGCCGGCGGGACGCTGCTGCGGCCGGCCCAGGACCGCTTCTGGGGCGGCTACTCCGGCTACTTCGCCGACCCGGACGGGCACGCCTGGGAGGTCGCCTTCAACCCGTTCTGGCCGATCGGCGACGACGGCCTGCCGGAGCTGCCCTGAGGCGGGGCGGGCTCCAGAGGCCCCCCGGCTGCGGCGGCCGGTCCAGTGATGGGCCGGCGGCCCGTCACGCCGACCGTCAGGCCGGCCTGACCCGCCCTTCGGCTTTCTCGAGCACCGCGGCGATGGCCGCATCCACGTGCGCCGGCAGCGGCGGCGCGTCGTGCTCGGCCAGAATCTGCTCGACGCGCGCCGCGGCGACGGCCGTCGCGTCGAGGCCGCCGTCGGAGCCGGCGGCCGCAGGCCCTCCAGCCGCGCCCGCCAGCCACTCCTCGCGTGATCGACGAGGTCACCGCTGATGTGCACGAGGTCGCCGTCCACGTCGGCGCCCGCCCGGCGCAGGAGCTCGAGGCCCTCGGGCTCATCGACGATGAGCCCGGTCCGCTCGAGCACCCGCAGCGTCGCGGCGTGCAGCCGCTCGCACTGCTCATCGTCCAGCCGAGAGAAGAACCTCATCCGTACCCCTCCAGACCTCCGCGTGCCGCCCACCCATCCTGACCTCTTGGGAAAACGCTGCCAATGGGGCAGGGACTCGAGGAGCGTCGACGATGGGGTCATGGACATGCCGTGAATCGGTACTAGCATGTAGTCGAGACGGGAGGGTTTCTCCGACCCGGAGCGGGCGACGGCCGTCGCCCGCTCACCCGCCATGATGACTCGCGCGGCGGCCGGCTGCTTGTGAGGCCGGCGGCCGTCCGAGGGGGTACGACCGTGACGGATTGCCCAGCCTGCGCCGCCGAGTGCGCCGATGGGACACGCTTCTGCGCGCAGTGTGGCGCGCCCCTGGCCGTCCCGCGCATCGCGACGACGGAGCGCCGCCTGGTCACCACCCTATTCTGCGACCTTGTCGATTTCACCGGCCTCTGTGAGGGCACCGACCCCGAGGACGTCGACCGCTTCCTGCGCGACTACTACGCTGTGGCAAGGCGCATCATCGGTCTGTACGGCGGCGCCGTGGAGAAGTTCGTCGGGGACGCCGTTGTCGGAGTGTTCGGCCTCCCCCTCACCCATGAGGACGACGCCGAGCGGGCCGTCCGCGCCGCCGTTCGCCTGACTGAGGAAGTGCCGGACATCGCCTCGCCGCATGGCACGCAGCGCCTGGTGCGAGTCGGCGTCGACACCGGCACCGCCGTCGTGCGCCTCGATGTCGAGCCCGGCTCCGGCGAGGGCGTCCTGACCGGCGACGCGGTGGTGACTGCCTCCCGACTGCAGATGAAGGCGCCGCCCGGGAGCGTGGTGGTGGGAGAGGCCACCCACTCCATGGCCGCCTCCGTGGCCCTCTTCGTAGCACTGCCGTCGATCCACCTCCAGGGCAAGACGACGGCGACGCAGCCCTGGCTGGTCAAGGGCGGCCTGGCGCGACTCGGCGTTGAACTGCGCCGCCCGTTCACGACGCCGCTGATCGGGCGCGAGGTCGAGCGGGGCGTCCTCACCGGCCTGTTCGAGAAGGCGGCGGCCTCGTCGACGCCGCAGTGCGCCTTCATTGTGGGCGAGGCCGGTATCGGCAAGTCACGGCTCATCGTGGAGCTCGCGCGCGCCCTGGACGAACGCCCGGGGATGCTGATCCAGTGGCGACAGGCGCGCTGCCCAGCTTTCGGCGAGGGACTCGGCCTCTGGCCCCTCGCCCAGATCGTCCGGCAGCACGCCGGCATCCAGGTTGGCGACGACGGCGATGCGACCGACGCGAAGCTGCAGCGCGCCCTCGGCGACGAGCCGGAAAGGAGCTGGCTCGCCGATCGTCTGCGCCCCCTGCTCGGCCTGCCGTCGCCCCCGGCTCCGCAGGACGAGAACTTCGCCGCCTGGCTGCGCTTTCTGGAAATGGCCTGCCGCCAGCGACCGACCGTCCTTGTCTTCGAGGACGTGCACTGGGCGAGCGAGATCATGCTGGCCTTCATGGCCCATGTCGTGCGCAACGTCGGCGACGTCCCCTTGCTCTTCATCGCCACGTCGCGTCCCGAGCTGCTCGCCGCACACCCCGACTACCAGTTCGCGCGCGCCGTCGACGCGCGAATCGCGCGCCTCGTGCAGCTCGACCTGCACCCGTTGTCGCGCTCCGAATCGGAGCGACTCGTCTCGGCGCTGACGCAAGCACAGGCCGTGAGCGAGATCCAGACGACGATCGTGGACCGAGCCGGAGGGAACCCACTCTACGCGGAGGAGCTCGTCCACCTGCTGGACGAGCGTGTCGCGGACGCCGCCGACGATCACGCACTGAACGAGGCCGCGCGCCGTGAGCTGCCGGCGTCCCTGCAGAGCCTTATCGCCGCCCGCCTCGACAGCCTCCCCGCGACGCTCACAGATCTGCTGGCGAACGCCTCCGTGATCGGCGAGGTCTTCTGGTCGGGCGCTCTGGCCGCCGTCAGCGGTCGCACCCGCAGTGATGTGGCGGAGGCGCTCGTCGCTCTCCTCGACCGCGAGTTCGTGCGCCGCCTGCCCGTTTCATCGATCTCGGGAGACGAGCAGTTCATCTTCTGGCATGCGCTCACGCGGGACGTCGCTTATGCCCGCTTGACGCGCGGCGCCAGGGCCAGGAGGCACAAATCCGCAGCGGAGTGGATCGGAGGCAGCGGGGACCTGCGCGCCGCTGATCACGCCGAGATCCTCGCCCACCACTACGCGACCGCGCTCGACCTGGCGGAGGCGATCGGGGAGGTCGAGCTGGCGGCCTCACTTCGCGAGCCGACGGCGGCGGCGCTGGCGCTCGTCGGCGATCACGCGATGAGACTCAACGTCGAGGCCGGCGAGGCCTACTACGACCGGGCCGTTTGCCTGACCCCGACGGAGCATCCCGACCGACCAGTCCGTCTGTCGGGCTGGGCCGACGCACTGATGCAGAGCGGCAGGCTCGTCGAGGCGGAGGCCGCCTACCGTACCGCCATCGAGGGCCTCGTCGCGCTCGGAGACAGGCGTCGCGCCGCCGCAGCCATCGCACAGCTCGCCCAGGTGCTCGAGTGGCGTGGCAACTCCGGGGCACTGGCGACGGCGCGCGAAGCCGTCGACCTCTTGCGCGGCGAAGCTCCATCCCGCGAGCTGATCGCGGTCACGGAGCGGTGGGTCGCGACCAATGCGGTGACCGGCGACTCGGGCGAGGCGATCGCGTCCGCAGACCGCGTACTCGATCTGTGCCGCCAGATGGGTCTGCCGGAGTCCCTCCCGGCTCTGCACTACCGCGCGGTCGCCAGATGCGAAGTCGGAGACGCGGGCGGCCTCGACGATTTCGAGCGCGCCATCACGATCGCCCGGGAGCGCGGCGCCGACGCCGACATCAGGGCGATCCACTTCAACATGGCCGAGGCGCTCTGCCTGACGCATGGCCCGGCGGCAGCTGTCGCGACGAGCAGGGAGGGCGTCGGAAGCGCCGAGCGCCGACGCGACCGAGGCATGACCGCCATCCTCCGCGCAGGACTGCTCCACCACCTCTTCCTGGCGGGCGAGTGGGGCGAAGTGCTGTCGGTGGTGGATGACGTCGCGACAGAGCTGGAACAAGAGGACGCCGCCGTCGACCTTGAGTCGGTGCTGGCGCTGCGGACGCTGTTGCTCGAAGAGCGCCGGCGGGGCGTCGCCGAGGAGGTGTCGGCGCGTCTCACCGCCCGTCACGCCGG
Organism: uncultured Thermoleophilia bacterium; assembly: GCA_963717965.1. Taxonomy (GTDB): domain Bacteria; phylum Actinomycetota; class Thermoleophilia; order UBA2241; family UBA2241; genus CAIXSE01. The sequence goes on from CAVQXS010000003.1 coordinate 240,241, forward strand.
GCGTCCGCCGTCAAGGACCCAGGCCGCGTGCCTCGCGTGGTCGGCCGCGGTGTGCGCGTCTCGCGGCGAGCCGGCGGAAGCGCGTCGACTGCTGTGGGTGTGCGAGGAGGCGACGCGCGAGTGCCGCAGCACCTTTGCCCTCGTCATCGCCCTGCCCCAGGCTCTGCGGACGGCGTCCGCTCTCGGCGACACAGCGCTGGTCGACGCGCTGACGACCGGGCTTCCCGACGCGAGGATGTTCGATGCGCAGATCCTCCTCCTGAAGGACGGTCTTCTGCACGAGCAGGGCGACAGGAGAGCGGCCGCCGCCTTCGGCGCGGCGGCCGACGGATGGGCCAGCCTGGGCGTGCCCTTCGAGCGCGCCCAGGCTCAGATGGCGCGAGGGAGGTGCCTGCTGGCCTGTGACGATGCAGCGGCCGCGCGGGCCGCACTGACCGCTGCCGCTGCCGGGTTCACGCAGCTGGAGGCTTCCGCGTCACTGGCCGAGACGCACGAGATCCTGGCCCGCGTGCCGCACGCCTGAGCCCGGCGCGCCCGGCACACGCGAGAGGTCAATCGCCCGACCGACGCGTGAGAGCCAAGCTCACATAGCGCTCGCCGTCGGTGACCATCAGACGCCGGGCGACGAAGGACGACAGTCGGCGACCGACCTCCGCCTCTCCGCTGAGGCCGGCACACTCTCGCGCCAGGTCCATGAGAACGGCGCGTGATCGCACCTGGTCGCAGGCAAGGTAGAGGACCGCATCGAGCGCATCCAGCATCCACCGGTGTCCGGTCCGTTCCGGCCTGGTATCGGTGAGCACGACCCCCGCAGGCGTGACCGTGCACAGAAGCTCGCCCGGCTCGCGGACAGCCTGCCACGCGCGCACTTCCTCTTCGACCCTGGCCAGCGACGCGGGGGGCTCGACGCCCTCCGCATAGTCGAAATCGAAGCTGTGGGCGATGGCCCTCAACGCCGACGCAGGAAATGGATACACGTAGCGGTAGGCGGAGAGCGGCCGGACATGGCTGAACCCGCAGCGCGAGTGTTCCTCGAAGTACGGACTGAAGCGATCGAGGTTGAGGCGGCCGCAGGAGACCGGCGGCTCGAGGAAACGCAGCGCTGGGAGCATCTCGAGCACGCGCTCGTAGTCGTCCGCGGTCTCTCCGGGAAAGCCGTGGATCAGGTTCCAGTACGGCCGCACCCCGTAGGAGCGGCAAAGGCGTAGAAAGCGGACGTTGTCGAGCGCGCGCGTACCCTTGCGCATCAACTGGAGCACGTGATCGCTGAGGCTCTCTATCCCCGGCTGCACCGAGGCTCGCGCCTCGCCCATGAGTTCTCCGTCCAATCGTCGCGCAACTGCTGGATGAATTCGAGGACGTTGAAGACGTCACTCGCCCCCCGCTCGGTCAATTCGAAGAGCACCAGGTAGTCGGGCACGGCTCCTCCCTTTCACATGGTTTGTGCCGCGATGGATCGCGTCAATGCGGTGGTCAGCATCAGACGCCATCGGCCCCTACTTGATCGCGACCGCTGGGCGGCGGAACAGCTGCAGTCTACTACGTGAGGACCGTACTAGTACCGTTGTGGCAATCGCCTGGAAGGCGTCCGGCGACATCGCGCCTGGTCAGCCGGTCAACTCGTCCGCGAGCTGCTCGACGAAGAGGCCGACGTCGGTGACGATGCCGATCGCCTGGAAGGAGCCGCGGTCGGCCAGCTTGGTGACGACCGCGGGGTTGATGTCGGCGCAGACGGTGCGCACGCTGGCCGGCAGCATGTTGCCGACGGCGATGCTGTGCAGCATCGTGCTGAGCATGAGGCAGGCGCCGGCCCGCTGCGCGTAGCGCCGCATCTCCTGCTGCGCCTGCATCACGTCGGTGATCACCTCGGGCATCGGCCCGTCGTCGCGGATGCTGCCGGCGAGGACGAAGGGCGTGCCTGTCGTCGTGAGCGTGTACATGAGGCCGCCGGTCAGGATGCCCTGGTCGACGGCGGCCCGGATGCTCCCGGCGCGCCTGATGGTGTTGATGGCGCGCAGGTGGTGCTCGTGCCCGCCCGGCATGGGCACCCCCGACTTGAGGTTGATGCCGAGCGAGGTGCCGAAGAGGTCGCTCTCGATGTCGTGGGTGGCGACGGCGTTGCCGCCGAACACGCAGCCCACGTAGCCTGCCTCGATCAGGCGGGCCAGCTGCGGCGCCGCCCCGGTGTGCACGACGGCCGGGCCGACCACGGCGATGGTCAGCCGGCCCTCCTCCTTCACCTGGCGCAGGATGTGCGCGACCTCGCGGACGATCTGCGCCTTGGGCTTCTCCGAGCTGACGGCGGACGCCATGAACTCGAACGGCTGGCTCTCGCGCGGCCGCTCGAGCGGCAGCACGCGGATGCCGCGGTGGCCGGTGACGTAGCGGTCGCCGGCCTTCACGTCGCTCATCGCCACCGTCTCGGCTGTCCCCGCCTCGACGTCCACGCGGATGCCGCAGTCCATCTCCGGATGCTCGACGCGGATCCACTCGCCGCCGATGCGCACGAACGTGGAGAGGTTGGTGGTCGAGTAGAAACGCTCGGGGAAGACGCCGTCCATGTCCGCGGTCTCGAGGACGGCGTCCTGCGGCTTCACGGCGACGACGCCGAACTCGGTGATCGCCGTGAGCAGTTCGTCGAGGTGCGTCGCGTCACGACCGAAGATGCGCATCACCGCGTGCGACGGATCGTCCTTCATGCGCCCGACCTCGAAGGTGAGCATCTCGAACTCGCCGTCCAGATCCATGACCTGGTCCATGATGTGCGGCATCATCAGCGAGTCGATGAGGTGGCCCTCGATCTGGACGTCCTCGTATGGCTGGTCGGGCATGTGGCCTCCCGTCGACGACTGCGCCTGAGGCGGGACCGGCCCTCCGGGCCCCGCCCGCCCCGCCAGTCTACCCTTTCATGCCCGGCGTCTCCGTGAGACGGCGGGCTGCCCGCCGGCGCCGTCCCTTGACGCTCGCCCGGCCGGTTCCTATTGTCGGCCCCACGCAGCCGGCGCCGCCACGGCGCCGGTCCACCTGTAACAGGGGGAACGAATGACTACTCGCTCGCGGCCGGCAGGCCTGTCCGTCAAGACGTCACTGGTCAGCGTCCTGCTCCTCGTGCTCGCGGCGGCGCTCTGCGCGCCCGGCGTCGCCGCCGCCTCGAGCCCGTCGCCCACCCCTGCGGACAAGCCCTTCGTCAACTGGACCTGGCTGGCCGTCGGCCTCGGCGGCATGCTCGTGCTGCTGGTCGTCATGTTCGTCCTGACGAGGTTCTTCGGGAAGCAGCGGGAGAAGGAGTGACGCCCTGAGGACACCCTGAGCGGCCTCGTTTCGCCCCGGTCCGGGCAGCGGTGCCGCGCTGTCTACTCCCCCGCACCTTCTTCCGCCGCGATCTCCTCCGCGATGCCCTTGCCAGACGGCAGCAGCTCGACGACGAACACGCCGGTCAGCATCAGCGAGCCGCCGACCAGCAGGCGCCAGGTGACCGTGTCCATGCCGGCGATGATGCCCGCGATCGCCGCGAACACGCTCTCGAAGCCGAGCAGGATGGCGGCGTGCGTCGACGTGGTGTAGCGCTGCGCCCAGCTCTGGATGAAGAAGGCGTAGATGGTGCCGCTGATCGCCGTCCAGACCACCGCCGCCCACACCTGCCACGGCAGATCGAGGGTGATCTGCACGATGAACGGCGTGATCACGACGAGCGCCAGCGTGGACACCGCCATCTGCGTCATCGCCAGGGTGGCCGGCTTCACCTTGGGCGCGAAGAAGCCGGTGGCCATGATGTGGAGGGCGTAGAAGAGGGTGCCCAGGAGCGTGATCGCGTCGCCCCACTTGAGCGTGAAGTCGCCCTGGAGGCTGAGCGCGCCGAGGCCGATGGTGGCGATGATCGCGCCGATGATCTGCCAGCGCCCGGGCGACCGCCGCGCGACGAACCAGTAGAGGAACGGGACCATGGCGACGCTCATCCCGGTGATGAAGCCGCTCACGCCGGGCGATGTCCGCTGCAGGCCGATCGTCTGGAGGATCAGGGCCGTCAGGTAGAAGGCGCCGAGCAGGCCGCCGCGGGCCCAGTCGCCGTGGGACGAGCGGAGCCAGCTGTGCGGCTGCGCCACGGCGAAGATGCCCGTGGCGACCACGTACCGGAGCACGAGGTAGAGCATCGTGCCGGCGACGATGCTGCCGGCGGCGAGCTCCGTGGTGCGCTCGACGGCGTCCTTGATGAAGACGAAGTTGCTGCCCCAGAAGATGGCGACGCTGAACAGCAGCAGGTCGGCGACAAGCGCCTTGCGGCGCGAAACGTGCGTGCTGCCGGGGGGCGTCGCCATCGCCGCAATCCTATCCGACGCGGCTCGCGGGCCGGCGCCCGCCTGGGCGGGGCGGGCGCCTGCGGAGGGCGCACCGGACGCCCGCCGCGCTACTGCTCCCCGGCGGGGGCGCTGACGGCGGCGATCGAGGCGAGGCCCTGCTTGAGGAAGCCGCCCCTGCCGAAGGCGAGCCAGGTCGCGCCGCCGTCGGCGGTCGCCAGGATCGGCTGCTGGTGCGTCGTGGCCAGCACGTGCGCCGCGTCCGCGGCGGCGACGCCGAACGGCTCGCCGGAGGGCGCCTGCTGAAGCTCCCAGGTGCGCCCGCCGTCCGCGGTGGCGATGATGCCGGCCTTGCACGTCGCCCACGCGTGCGACGCGTCCGCGCAGGCGACCTGCTCGAGTTGGAGGTCGCCGGAGGGCGGCGCCGGAAGGTCGATGCGGCGTCGCGTCCAGGTGGCGCCGCCGTCGCGCGTCGCGAAGGCGAGCGGCGCACCGTCTTGCGTGCCCCAGCCGACGACCCACGCATGCCGGCGGTCGGCGGCGGCGACGCCGGTCAGCACCGTCATGCCGAGCCGGCGGCGGAGCCGCCACGTGCGCCCGCCGTCGCGCGTCGTCCAGATCCTGTCGAGCGCGACGAGCCAGCCGTGCCGGGGGTCGGCGAAGGCGAGGTCGGCGAGCAGCGCGTCGCCGAAGGCGCTGCGCTCCCAGGTGACGCCGCCGTCGTCGCTGCGCAGGACGGCGGAGGTCCCGCTCTCACCCGCGGCCCCCGTCGCGTTCCCCAGCACCCAGACGTGCTCGGCGGCGGCGGCGATGGCGATCATCTTGAGGCGTGCCTTCTTGCGGACGGTCCATTTCGCTCCGCCGTCGCTCGTCGAGAGCACGATCCCGCCGTCCGTGACGATCCACCCGGTCCGCGCATCGGGGAAGGCGACGTCCACGCCGCGCTGGGGAAGGAAGAAGGACTGGCGCGTCCACGAAGCACCGCCGTCGGCGGTGGCGAGCACGACGCCGGTCTCGCCGACGGCCCAGGCGAGCACGCCGGGGGCCGGCGCCGGCGGCTCCCCGAAGGGGTTCTCCGGCGGCGCCGGATCGCCGCCGCAGCCATTGGCGGCGACGGCCAGAGCGACGAGCAGGAGCGCAACGAGAATGGGCGCTCGCCTCACTGCCTCTCCACGAATGCCGACGGGCGCCAATCTCCGGCCACCGCGCCGAGCGTGACCGCTGCGGCGCTCGCATCCGAACCGCCGCAGCCCCGGATCACGAGGAACACGAGCAGGACGACGACCGCGACGATGACGGCGAGGGCGATCAGCCGCCGCATGCGCAGCTGACGGCGGCGCTCAGCTCGCGCCGCGGCACGGTCTTCGGAGGTGCGGGGACGACCCTGTGGCCGGTCATCCTGGCGCTGCCCGGCGGCGGCGCGCTGCGCCGCTTCGGGCGTCCGCACGCGCGGCCGCTCGAGATCGGGGCGATCGGCCCAGGTGCCCTGGAATTCGGGCGGTTGGTCCAGGCCGAGCTCGGGCGGCGGTTCCGCCGGCTCGGTCTCGCTAGGCGGACCCTCTGGCGCTCGCTCGCCCGCAGGTTCCTCGGGTGCCGCTTGGCGCGCAGGCGCCTCGGGCTCGCTCTCGCGTAGAGGATCCTCGGGCGGCGGCTCCCCCGGTGTGCGCCGGGGCGGTGGCGTTTCTCGCTGCGGCCCGTCTTCCCAGTCCCAGTCCACGTGGCCTCCGAACCTCGATGGTGGCCGAGCCCTGACGCACCAAGCGTACCAGAGGGGCCGCCGCACGCCAGACGCGTCCCGGCCGGTCCGGTCAGTCAGTCCGCGCGCGGCAGCACGGCGGCGGGGTTCGGCTCGCCGCGCCGTCCCGGAAGGGTCTCGATGACGATCACGCCGGCGAGGATCAGCGCCGAGCCGGCGGCGAAGCGCCAGCTCAAGACGTCCAGGCCGAAGAGCAGGCCGAACGCGGCCGCGAAGAGGCCCTCCAGGCCGAGGATCACGGCCGCCCGCGTCGAGGTCGTCTCCTTCTGCGCCCAGGCCTGCACGAGGAAGCCGAAGACGGTGCCGGAGAGCGCCGTCCACAGGATCGCCGCCCAGGCTCGCGCGCCGAAGTCCCACCTGACCTGCTCGACGAACGGAGTGATGACGACGAAGAGCGCCGCCGCCGCGACGATCTGCGCGAGCGCCAGCACAGCCGGCCGCGTGCGCGGCGCGAAGAACCCGGTCGCGACGATCTGCGCCGCGAAGCCGAGGGCGCCGATCAGCGTGAGCAGGTCGCCGCGTGACATGCCGAGGCCACCGCGCAAGCTGAGAAAGCCGAGCCCAACGGTGGCGAGGGCCGCGCCGCCGATCTGCGTCCAACCCGGCGAGCGGCGCGCCACGATCCAGTAGAGGAACGGCACCATGACGATGTAGAGGCTGGTGATGAAGCCGCTCTTGCCGGGCGTCGTCCACTGCAGGCCGATGGTCTGCGTGGCGAAGGCGACGGTGAGACAGGCGCCGAGGACGCCGCCGTAGAGCCAGTCGCGGCGGTGGATCTGCGTCACGGTGCGCGGCATGACCACGGCGAGCATGATCGCCGCCGCCACGTGCCGCCAGAGGAGATAGGTCATGGGGCCGGTGTCGGCGATCGCGTCCTTGATGACGACGAAGTTGAGGCCCCAGAGGACGGCGACGCTCAGCAGCGCCGCGTCGGCGAGCAGGGCGCGGCGAGGGGCAGGTCCGACGGCCGCTTCGGGCGTGGTGGCGGGCGGCGGAGCGGCCGCGCCACCACCCTCGACCGGGGGCTGCGTCACGCGGTGAAGCCGCCGTCGACCAGCCAGGAGTCGCCGGTGACGTAGCTCGCCTCGTCGCTCGCAAGGAAGGCCACCGCGGCGGCGACCTCCTCGGGGCGGCCGAGACGGCCGACGGGGTACCCCTCGACCTCCGCCGCCACGTATGCCTCCGGATCGGGCGCTTCGGCGACCGCCTTGGCGTGCATCGGCGTCTCGATGATGCCTGGCGAGACGGCGCAGACGCGCACGCCGTCGGGCCCGTGGTCGTGCGCCAGCGTACGCACCAGGTTGATGACCCCGGCCTTGGAGGCGCCATAGGCGGCCGCGCCGGGCTCCCCGTGCACGCCGGAGTCGCTGGCGATGGCGATGACCACCCCGTCGCCGGCCTCGATCATCGGCCTGAGGGCCGCCTGGATGGTGAAGAAGGAGCCCCTGAGGTTCGTCTCGAGCACGCCGTCCCAGTCGTCCTCGGTGACGTCGAGCGTCGGGCGCTCGTCCCAGACGCCGGCACAGTGGACGAGCACGTCGAGCTGCCCGTAGCGCTCCATCGTCGCGGTGACGAGCGCCTGACAATCGCCGGCGGCGCGCACGTCACCGGTCACCCAGCCGTGCTTGCCGGCCGGCAGGAGGCTCTCGGCAACGGCCCTCGTCTTGGCCTCGTCCCGGCCGGCCACCATGACCGCACAGCCCTCCACGGCGAGACGCCGCGCGCAGGCCTCGCCGATGCCCGACGACCCGCCGGTGACCAGAACGACCTTGTCGGCAAGACCCTCCACGATGACCTCCCCCAAGCTGCCGCCGCCCGCGTCTACGGGCGGCCGTGACCACCGCAGGATACACCGGCCGCCAGACGGTCCGGGCCATTCGCGTCCGGGCCCGGCCGGCCGCGCTCCACGTCGTGCGGCCCCGCCGCGTCAGACCTCTTCGAGGAGGAATCCTTGCGTGGCCACGGCCTCCCACTCGTCGAACGGGTCGTCCTCGACGGCGGCACGCATCGCCTCCACCCCGGCGCGCCACGAGACCTCGTCCTCCCAGCGCGCCATGCCGACGAGGCGGCCGGTGCGGGCGTCGCGCAGCGTCTTCGCCTCGATGAACCCGGGTTGACCGGGCCCGGCTGCCCCGAAGCGATGCATGGAGTCGATGAGGTCCTGCTCCTTGCCCGGCTTGGGCGTGTGGATCGACAGGTGGACAATCACGCCGCCACCCCGCACCAGAGCATCTGGATGCCGTCCGGGCCGTTGCGCTCCTCGAGCGCCGATCGCAGTTCCACCACCGACCTCCTCAGACGACGGACACGCGCGGCGTCGCCGGGCATAGAATGGCCACGCCGGGGCGACGTCGCCATTCTACGCCGCCGCAGACGATCGGGAGGGGCCATGGGCGACTTGAGCGACACGAAGATCCGCGTCATCAAGCCCGAGGACGTGATCTGGGAAGAGGCGATGCGGTACGCGGAGGAGACCGACCCGCCCGGCCGGGAGTTCACCGCGGCGATGTCCGTCGACGACAAGTTCAGCTTCGGGTTCTGGCAGCGCGAGGTACAGCGGCGTCACTTCGAGCGGCCGTACCACGAGGTCGCCTACATCATCGAGGGCGAGCTCGAGATCACCGACGACGACGGCGACGTCCACGCGGCCGGCCCCGGCGACATCGTGATCACCCCCAAGGGCAGCAAGGGCTACTGGAAGAACCTCACCCCCGTGAAGAAGGTGTGGGGCATCTACGAAGAGGCCGGCGCGGGCCTCGAATCCTACATCGGCCCCGGAGGCTTCTGAGCCCTCAGCTTCGACCTCGCCGCGCCGCTCGTGACTCCCCCGCCCTCCCGCCGCCGGCTCGCGCAGCTGCGCACGCTCGACCCCAACGTGCGCACGCTCGGCCTCGTGAGCCTGCTCGCCGACCTGAGCTCGGAGATCGCCTACCCTCTGTTCCCGATCTTCGTGACCACCGTGCTCGGCGCGCCGGTCGCGCTGCTCGGACTGATCGAGGGCATCGCCGAGGCCACGGCGAGCATCACCAAGTACCCGTTCGGGCAGGCCGCCGACTACACCGGCCGGCGCAAGCCCTTCGTGCTCACCGGCTACACCCTCGGCGCCCTCGGCAAGCTGGTCATCGCCCTGGCGTTCGGCTGGCCGCTGGCGCTCGCCGGACGCTTCACCGACCGGCTGGGCAAGGGCATGCGCACGGCCCCGCGCGACGACCTCATCGCCGCCAACACGCAGCCGGGCCAGCAGGGCCTCGCCTTCGGCCTGCACCGCACCATGGACACCATGGGCGCCGTCCTTGGCCCGCTGGTCGCCCTGGCCCTGGTGCAGGCCGACGTGCCGCTGCGCTGGATCTTCGCCATCGCCGTGATCCCGGGGCTGCTCAGCGTCGTCGCCATCGTCGTCCTCGTGCGCGAGCACCGTGAGGAGCCGCAGCGCCGCGCGTTCCGCCTGTCGCTGCCCGGCTCTCCGGCCTTCCGCTGGCTCCTTGCGGGGTCGCTGCTCTTCGCCGTCGGCAACTCCAGCGACGCGTTCATCCTGCTCAAGGCCCAGGACGTCGGCATGAGCACGTCGGCGGTCATCCTGCTCTACGTGCTCTACAACGTGGTGTACTCGGCCGGCTCGCTGCCCCTCGGCGGGCTGAGCGACCGCATCGGCCAGTACCCCCTGGTGATCACCGGCTTCGTCATCTTCGCGGCGGTGTACGCCGGCTTCGCCGCCGCCGGCTCCGGCTGGGCGCTGGTAGGCCTCTTCGCCGCCTACGGCCTCTACATCGCCGCCACCGAGGGGACGAGCAAGGCACTCATCGGCCGCGCTATCCCCACCGGCGAGCGCGCCTCCGCGCTCGGTCTCTACTACACGGCGACGGGCCTCGCGACCTTCGCCGCCAGCACCATCGGCGGGCTGCTGTGGAGCGCCTGGGGCCCGTGGGCGACGTTCGCCTACGGGGCGGCGGCGGCGCTCGCCGCCGCCGCCTTCATGCTCATCGGGCGGGGCCCGGTGCGCCGCTCGCTCGCCGCCTGACCACCCGCGCCCGCGCCCACGGCAAACCCCTATCGCGCCGGCCGTGCACCGGATACGATGCCTGTCGACGACCGGCTGACCATTTCGGGAGGGGACGTGGCCAGAGCCTGCCCGCGCTGCGGGCGCGCCAACGACGACGACGCGAGCTTCTGCCAGGGCTGCGGAGCGGAAATCGCGGCCGCTGGCCCAAGCCCCGGCAGGCACGCTCCCAAGTGGCTGATCGCGCTCATCGCCGTGACCGTGATCGCCCTCGCTGGTGTTCTCACGCTGGTGTTCTATCCGTCGGGTGAGCCGTCAAGCGGAGAGACGTCGCCGACCTCGTCGACCGGCGGCGCCTCGGTGGCCATCTCGCCCAAGCCGGCCCTCGAGCAATATCTAGCCGGTGCGGTCGGCCCGCGCGCCGACCGTCTCGCGACGATCTCGGCAGACGGCACGGTCCAGCCCATCATCAGGTTCGGCGGCGACCGGATCTGGCAGATCGCCTACTCGCCGGACGGCAAGTGGCTGGCCTGCATCGCCGGGACGTTCAAGCGCAGCGAGCTGTGGCTCTTCGACGCGGGGACGGGGACCGCGCGTCAGGCGACGGCGAGCACGCCCAACGTCGTCGCCGTCGACAGCATCGCCTGGCTCTCGCCCAAGGGTCTGCTCGTCGCCGCCCACACGGAGACGCCCAAGGCTACCGGCCAGAACGCCCAGTTCCTCGTCTACGACACCGCCGCTAGGCGGTTCGCGCCGCTCCACGACGCTGGCGGCGTGGCGCTCCGCGGCGTCTCCGTCAGCGCCTCGCGCGACGGCTCCCGGGTCGCGTTCGTCACCTACACCGACCACAAGACCGACGCCTACGGGGCGGTGACCGCCAAGGAGCGGCTCGAGGTGCTCGACCGCGTCTCCGGCCAGGTCACCGAGCTGGGCGCGAGCAAGGCAGTGTTCGAGGTCAACGCGCGCGCCTTCGACGAGCCGCTGATCTCGCCCAACGGCCAGGCGATCATCTACCGCCGCGCCGGCAGCGACGTCGGTACGAGCTACACGGTCATCAGCACCGGCGGGACGACGCTCATGCCGGAGAAGGAGGCGCTGATGCCCGCCGGCTACGCCTGGGACCCGGGCGGGACGAAGTGCGTCTTCACGGGTCAGTCGATCAAGTCCGCGGCCGGGAACGGGCCGGTGATCTTCTGGCAGTTCGACACGGAGGCCGGGGGCGCGCCGCAGGAGATCGCGCGCTACAGGAACACCGTAGTCCAGGACCTCTCCTGGTCGCCCGACGGTGCGACCATCGCCTGGGCGGCGTTCGACCGCAAGAAGGAGTGGCGGACCGGCACCATCTACCTGATGCCGGCGACCGGCGGCGACGCCGCGGCGTTCGCCGAGGAGGCGCTCTCGCCGGTGTGGGCGCCGGTCGCGGCCGAGGGGCTGCAGACGTCGCCGAGCCCGTGACGCCGGCCCGCAATCCGGACCCCGCTTGCGCGCATTCGTGCGGCCCTCTACACTGAGTTCACGAGGTAACTTGTCCCTCCAGACAACGGAATCCGGCGGGCGGCCACGCGGCCGCCCAGCCTCCCCAGAAGGACCGATCGCCACGATGACGAGCAGTACCGCGCGCACCCTCGCCACCGAGATCGAGACCGCCACGGGCGTCAACCCCGCCACCTGCTACCAGTGCGGTAAATGCTCCGCGGGGTGTCCCATGGCCTCGGAATCGGATCTGCGGCCGCACCAGGTGATGCGCCGCGTCTCGTACGGGTCGCGCGAGAAGGCTTTGCGCGATGAGTCGATCTGGCTCTGCCTCACCTGCGAGACCTGCAGCACTCGCTGCCCCAACGGCTGCGACCCCGCCGGCGTCATCGACGCCCTGCGCGAGATCAGCATCGAGTCGGGCGTGGCGACGGTGCCGCGGGCCATGCACGCCTTCCACAAGACGTTCCTCGAGCAGATCCGCGCCAACGGTCGCCTGCACGAGGTCGGACTTGTCGTGGGCTACAAGCTGCGCAGCGGCGCGCTCATGAACGACGTCACCAACACCCCCGGCCTGCTCTCCCGCGGCAAGCTCGGCATCATGCCCGACAAGATCAAGGGAGTCGCCGAGGTCAGGCGGATCTTCGACAAGTGCGGGGTGACCCCATGAGCACCGTCGTCGACCCCACGGCAGCCGCCGAAGCTGGGGCGAAGCCGGCCCAGGGAGTCCTCGCCTACTACCCCGGCTGCTCTCTGCACGGCACCGAGCCCGAGTACGACGAGAGCCTCCGCGCCGTCGTCGAGGCACTGGGCATCGCCATCGCCGAGATCCCGGACTGGAATTGCTGCGGAGCCAGCAGTGCTCACACCACCGACCACCTGCTCGGCGTGGCCCTGCCCGCCCGCAATCTGGCGCTTGCCGAGGCCGCCGGCTTCGATCGGATGCTGGCCCCCTGCGCCGCCTGCTACAACCGGCTCGCGGCGGCCAAGCTCGCCGTCACCGAGGACGCCGGCCTGGCGGAGCAGTTGCCCGACATCCTCGGCCGCCCGTTCGCCAACTCCGTCGAGGTGTTGAGCATCCTCAGCCTGCTTCGCGAGGTGAAGACGACCCTCGCCGAACGAGCGTCCGCCCCGCGGGCGACGCCCAACCCGCTCGTCGGGGTCAAGCTCGCCGCGTACTACGGCTGCCTGCTCGTTCGCCCGCCGGAGCTCAGCGCCGGCGACGACCCGGAGCAGCCGATGTTCATGGACGAGGTCATCGAGGCCTGCGGGGCCGAGGCTGTCGATTGGAACATGAAGGTCGAGTGCTGCGGCGGTGCCTTCAGCGTCAGCCGCACCTCGTCCGTGCTGCGTATGGGCCGGGCGATCATCGAGGACGCCCGGCGTCACGGCGCCGAGGCCCTGGTGGTGGCCTGCCCGCTGTGCCATACCAACCTCGACCTGCGCCAGAAGGCCATGGAGTCGCGCGGCGAGCCCAGGATCCCGGTGCTGTTCATCACCGAGGTCGTCGGCCTCGCCCTCGGGCTGCCGGCCGAGACTCTCGGCCTCAAGCGGCATTTCATCGCCACCGGGCCGCTCCTCGCTGACCTCAACGTCCGCGCCGCGCAGCGCGTGGCGGACGAGAAGAAGGCGGCGGACGAGAAGGCCGCGAAGGCCGCCGCTCGGGAGGCCAAAGCCGCGGATGCCAAGGCAGCGGCCGCCCCGGCTACTGCGGCCGAGTCAGCCACGCCCGACGCCGGAGGTGACGCATGAGCCGCATCGGCGTCTTCGTCTGCCACTGCGGCGAGAACATCGCCCGCACCGTCGACTGCGCCGCGGTCGCCGAGACGCTCAAGGACCATCCCGGCGTCGCCGTGGCCGAGGACTACAAGTACATGTGCTCGGACCCGGGCCAGGCGCTGGTCAAGAAGGCGATCGAGGAGAACAACCTCACCGGCGTCGTCATCGCCGCCTGCTCGCCGCACATGCACGAGAAGACTTTCCGCCGCGCCGTCGATCAGGCCGGCCTCAACAAGTTCATGTGTGAGATGGCCAACATCCGCGAGCACTGCTCCTGGATCCACGAGGACCGCGGCGAGGCGACCGCCAAGGCCATCGACATCGGCCGCACCATCATCGAGAAGGTCAAGCACAACCGGCCGCTCGAGGTCATCAAGATCCCCGTCACCAAGCGCGCCATGGTCATCGGCGGCGGCATCGCCGGCATTCAGGCGGCGCTCGACATCGCCGACGGCGGCCACGAGGTCGTCCTCATCGAGAAGAGCGCATCCATCGGCGGCCACATGAGCCAGCTGAGCGAGACGTTCCCGACGCTCGACTGCTCGCAGTGCATCCTCACCCCGCGCATGGTGGAGGCGTACCAGCACCCCAACATCAAGCTCCACACGTGGAGCGAGGTGGAGAAGGTCGACGGCTACATCGGCAACTTCGAGGTCACGGTCCGCAAGAAGGCGCGGAGCGTGAACGAGGACCTCTGCAACGGCTGCGGCGACTGCCAGGCCGTCTGCCCCAGCAAGAAGATCCCCAGCGAGTTCGACGCCGGGCTCAGCAACCGCACCGCCATCTACGTGCCGTTCCCGCAGGCGGTGCCCAACATCCCTGTGCTCGACCGCCCGAACTGCAGCCTGTTCAAGGGGCGCGCCAAGGGCCTGAAGAAGGACGCCTGTGGCAAGTGCAAAGAGGCCTGCCTCAAGGGAGCGATCGACTACGATACCGAGGACACCTTCGTGACCGAGGAAGTCGGGGCGATCGTCGTGGCCACGGGCTACAAGCTCTACGATATCGGCTCGGAGCAGCCCGAGGGTCTCAAGGGCTACGGCGAGTATGGGTACGGCGAGGATCCGGACATCATCGACGGCCTGCAGTTCGAGCGCCTGGCTTCTGCCAGCGGCCCTACCGCCGGCGCGATCCTCAGGCCGTCGGACGGCAAGGAGCCCAAGACGGTGGTCTTCGTCCACTGCGTGGGCTCCCGCGACCCCGAGAAGGGCATGTCGTACTGCAGCAAGATCTGCTGCATGTACAACGCCAAGCACGCCATGCTCTACAAGCACAAGGTGCACGACGGGCGCGCGGTCGCCTTCTACATGGACATCCGCGCCAACGGCAAGGGCTACGACGAGTTCAGCCGCCGGGCCATCGAGGAGGACCACGCGGAGTACATCCGTGGGCGTGTCAGCCGCATCTTCCGCGACGGCGACAAGCTCCAGGTCTGGGGCTTCGACACGCTGAGCGGCGAGCAGGCCGTCATCGACGCCGACATGGTGGTGCTGGCGACGGCCATCCGCCCCAACGACGGCATCAAGGAGTTGGGGCAGAAGCTCAGCGTCAGCGTCGACACGGACGGCTTCATCAACGAGGCGCACCCCAAGCTGCGCCCCGTGGAGACCAATACCGCCGGCGTCTTCGTCGCCGGCGCCTGCCAGGCGCCTCGCGACATCCCGGACGCCGTCGCCATGGCGAGCGCCACCGGCGCAAAGGTGCTGGGCCTCTTCAGCGCGGACGAGCTGGAGCGCGAGCCCGCCGTGGCGGTGGTCAACGAGCAGACCTGCATCGGCTGCATGCGCTGCGAGCTGGTGTGCCCCTACGGGGCCATCGAGCAGCGCGAGATCTGCACCGTCGACGGCCACGTGTGCGGCCACACCGCCTACGTGAACCCGGGCGTCTGTCAGGGCTGCGGCACCTGCCAGGCCGTGTGCCTGAGCAAGAGCGTCGAGCTCCAGACGTTCACCGATGAGCAGATCTTCAGCGAGATCAACGCGCTCTGCGCGTGGGAGTGAGTACCGTGTCCGACGCACACCCCGACTTCGAGCCGCGCATCACCGCCTTCGTCTGCAACTGGTGCACCTACACCGGCGCCGACCTGGCCGGCACCAGCCGCCTGCACATGGCGAGCAACGTGCGCATCATCCGGCTGCCCTGCACGGGCCGCATCGACCCGCTGTTCATCATCAAGTCCTTCGAGCGCGGCGCCGACGGCGTCATCGTCAGCGGCTGCCACCCCGCCGACTGCCACTACACGTCGGGCAACTACCACGCCCGCCGACGCTTCGCCGTGTTCCACGACATCATGGAGTTCGTCGGCGTCGACCCGCGGCGCATGACCTTCAGCTGGGTCTCCGCCAGCGAGGGCGCCAAGTGGAAGGACGTCGTCGACGAGGCCGTGAGCAACGTGCGTGACCTCGGCCCGTACGACGCGTACCGCGCCCTGGCGCCGGATGCCGGCGGGACTGCGCCGGCCGGCGACGCTCAGCCGGCGCGTGAAGCCGCCGCCCCAGCCGCCACCGGCGCGGAGGTGGCCTCGTGACCGAGACGGCCGCCATCCGCGTGTACACCGGCGTCGCCGACCTGCGGCGCATCGCCCGCGAGCTCCTCGAGGCCGGCGACGTACGCGTGATCGTCGGTTACGAGGACGCCCGCCGCGGCGCCCGGCCGGTCTTCGTGAAGGACCCGTCCGACACGGGAAAGCTCATCTTCGACACGCGATGCGTACACAACCTCGTGACGTATCTCAATCCTCGTCGCGATCACATAGCGGAGCTGGGCAAGATCGGGCTCGTCGTCAAGGGCTGCGACGTGAAGGCCGTCGCGGGACTGCTGCGCGAGTCGCAGCTCGGCCGCGACGACGTGGTGCTGGTCGGCGTGCGCTGCGGCGGCGTGCTCGAGGAGAACGAGCTGCCCGCCGCCCTGGCCCTCACGCCGGAGAACGTGGCGCCGCGCTGCTACGGCTGCGACAACCGCGAGCCGACGCTGACGGACCACCTCGTTGGCGAGCCGCAGCCGGAGCCCCCGCGGCCGGTCATGACCATCGCTGAGCGCGTCGCGTCACTGGACGCCCTGCCGGCCTCAGAGCGCTGGGCGTTCTGGACCGACCAGTTCAGCAAGTGCGTGCGCTGCTACGCCTGCCGCCAGGTCTGCCCGCTGTGCATCTGCGAGCGCTGCATCGTCGAGAAGACCCAGCCGCAGTGGATCGAGGCAGCGGCACACCCGCGCGGCAACCTGAGCTGGAACGTCACTCGCGCGATCCACCTCGCCGGCCGCTGCGTCGACTGCGGCGAATGCGAGCGTTTCTGCCCGGTCGGCATCCCGCTGAGCCTCGTCAACCGCAAGCTCCAGCAGATCGTGCACGACCGCTACGGCTACACCGTGAGCGACGACCCCGAGAACGCGGCGCCGATCGGCGACTACCGCCTCGACGACCAGCAGGAGTTCATCAAGTGAGCGACCGATACTTCATCAGCGAAGCCGACCTGCGCGGGCTGGCATCCGACCTGCTCGGCGCGGGCACGGAAGTGATCGCGCCTGTCGCCACCGACATCTGCCAGTCGCCGTCCGCGATCGCCGCCTCGGCGTGCACGCTCGACCACTCGCTCGTCGACATCGACTACCGCGCCCTCGCGGGCGCCGACGACCTCGACCTCTCCCGCGGCCTGCCGCAGCTCTCGCTCAAGGGCTACTTCCTGCCCGAGCACGAGGCGCTCTGCCGCTGGAAGCAGAAGGGCACCACCATCGAGGTCGAGGAAGTCCCGACCGAGTTCGCGCCGCGTGTCGTGCTGGCCGCCAAGGCCTGTGACGCCGCTGCCCTCGAGGTCGTCGACAAGGTCATGAACTGGGACTACAAGGACGAGCTCTGGAACGGCCGCCGCGAGGCGACCACCATCGTCAACCTCACCTGCCCCATGATCGACGACAGCTGCTTCTGCACCGCCGTCGGCGCGGCGCCGGACGACGTCAAGGGCGCCGACGGCCTGCTCACGCCGGTCGCCGGCGGCTACGTCTACGAGCCGGCGACCGACAAGGGGCGCGACCTGGCCGAGGCGCACAAGGCGCGCTTCTCCGGCGAGGTCGAGGCCGACACGCTCGGCCGCGAGGCCGACGACGAGCGCGCGGCCGCCCGCGAGCGCGTCGCCGCAAACCTCGAGATCGACGCGCAGAGCGTGCGCGACTGGATCGACACGCACTTCGAGGACCCGCTGCTCTCGCAGCTGGCGGTCCGCTGCAACGGCTGCGGCGCTTGCACCAGCGTCTGCCCCACCTGCCACTGCTTCGACATCGTCGACGAACAGGAGGGAGTCGGCCGCGGGACCCGGCGCCGCTGCTGGGACACTTGCCAGGCGCCGACCTTCACGCTGCACGCCAGTGGCCACAACCCGCGCGACGACCAGCATGTCCGCTACCGCCAGCGCATCAACCACAAGTTCGCCATCTACCCGCTCAAGTTCGGCGAGGTGCTCTGCACCGGCTGCGGCCGCTGCACGCGCGTCTGTCACGCCGGCCAGGACCTCGTCGAGATCCTGCAGGCGATCGACATCGCCGCCCGCCGTCCGGGCGACACCGCGGATGAACCCGCCGAGGCCGCATCGTGAATATCTACCAGCCGCTTCTGACCACCGTCACCGAGGTCATCGACGAGACCGCCGACACGCGCACGCTGCGGCTCGAGTTCCAGGACGAGGCCGTTCGCAAGGACTTCGCCTTCAAGGCCGGTCAGTTCGGCGAGTACAGCGTCTTCGGCGCCGGCGAGAGCACCTTCTGCATCGCCAGCTCGCCGACCCGCGAGGGCTACATCGAGTGCAGCTTCAAGGCCATCGGCAAGGTGACAACGGAACTGCGCGAAGTGAATATCGGCGACACCGTGGGCTTCCGTGGCCCCTACGGCAACTGGTTCCCGGTTGACGACTGGAAGGGCAAGGACGTCGTCTTCGTCGCCGGCGGCATCGGCCTGGCGCCGGTTCGCTGCGTCATCTGGAACGTGCTCGACCGGCGCGACGAGTTCGGCGACGTGACCATCGTCTACGGCGCCCGATCGGTCGACGACCTGGTGTACAAGCGCGAGCTGGAAGAGTGGGGCTCGCGCTCCGACGTCAAGACGGTCACCACCGTCGACCCCGGCGGGCAGACGGAAGACTGGACCGGCGAGGTCGGCTACGTCACGCCGGTCGTCGAGAAGACGGCGCCCAAGGCGGACAACGCCGTCGCCGTCGTCTGCGGCCCGCCCATCGTGGTCAAGCTCACGCTGCCTGTGCTGGAGAAGCTCGGCTTCTCCGACGACGCCGTCTTCACCACGCTCGAGAACCGCATGAAGTGCGGGCTCGGCAAGTGCGGCCGCTGCAACATCGGGCCCGTGTACGTCTGCAAGGACGGGCCCGTCTTCACCGCCGCGCAGATGAAGCAGCTCCCGCCGGAGTTCTGACGCCACCCGGCGGGCCGGCGCTCGCCGCACGACCATTCGAGCCAAGGGCCGACGCGCGGCATGGGCTCGCGCGCCGGCACCCGGATCCCCGAGCCAACGCCCAGTCCTCCCGGCCAGGTGTAGGCTTCGGCCATGGACACGCGCGATCTCGGTCGCACCGGCCTCACCGTCACTCCCATCGGGCTGGGCTGCTGGCAGTTGCAGCAGGGCAAAGGCGTGACCGGCAAGATGTGGTCGGTCCTCGACCAGGAGACGATGGACGCGATCGTCTCGGCGGCGCTCCGCGGCGGGATCTCCTGGTGCGACACCGCGCAGGTGTACGGCAACGGAGCCTCGGAGCGGGCCCTCGCAGCCGGCCTGGGTCACGCCGGCGTCGAGCCCGGCAGCGTGGTCGTCGCGACCAAATGGATGCCGTTCCTCAAACCGGCCCGCGACCTCCAGCGCAACATAGACACCCGGATCGGGTGCCTGGCGCCGTACCCCGTCGACCTGTACCAGGTCCACTTCCCGTGGAGCCGCTCGTCCGTCGCCTCGCAGATGAGGGAGATGTCCGCGCTGGTCCACGCCGGCAAGGTACGCGCCGTCGGCGTCAGCAACTTCTCGGCGAAGCAGATGGCGCAGGCCGGGGCGGCGCTGCAGGCCGAGGGGCTGCCGCTCGCCTCCAACCAGGTGCGCATCAACCTGCTCGAGCGCTCCGTCGAGACGAACGGCGTCCTGGACCTGGCCCGCGAGCACCGCGTGACCCTGATCGCCTACTCGCCGCTCGCGCAGGGCATCCTCACCGGTCGCTACCACGACGACCCCTCCCGGGTGCGAGCGCTGCCCTACGGGCGCCGCTCCCTTCTGAGCCCGTCCAGCAAGTACCTCACGCCCGAGGGACTGGCGCGCTCGGCGCCGCTCATCGCGGAGCTGCGCGCCGTCGGCGAGGCGCACGGAGCCACACCCGGTCAGGTGGCCCTGGCCTGGCTGGTGACGTACTACGGCGAGGCCGTGGTCGCCATCCCCGGCGCCTCGCGCCCGGAGCACGCCACCCAAGCCGCTGCGGCCATGGACCTGCGGCTCACCGCGGACGAGATCGAGCGCATCGACCGCCTCTCGGCTGAGGCCACACGTAGGTAGCCGCCGGCGGCGATGAGTGTGAAGCCCAACAAGCGTATTCACCTGGCGCGCCCACGCGCTCCTCTAGAGTGGGAGCGCGGCCCGCGCAGATCATGCGCAGTGCGCGGCATGCACTTGGCGGTGCAGGGTGAGGGTGGACGTTCCCCACGGGCCGTTGCATTTCCACAGCCTCTGGTTATACTCACGGTATGAAGACGGCCATCTCCATCCCCGATGACGTATTCGCCGACGCCGAGCAGCTGGCGCGCGAGCTGAAGAAGTCGCGCAGCCGCCTGTACGGCGACGCCGTGCGCGAGTACATCGCCCGCCACTCGGCCGAGAGCATCACCGAGGCCTTGGACCGCCTCTGCGACGAGGTCGACTGCCACAGCGACTTCGCCCAAACCGCCGCGCGTCGCACCCTGGGCGGCTCCGACTGGTGATTGCCCAGGGCGAGGTCTGGTGGGCCGACCTGGCCGAGCCCGCCGGCTCCGAGCCCGGCTTCCGCCGTCCGGTCGTGGTCGTGCAGGGCGACGCCTTCAACCGCAGCCGCATCAGCACCGTCGTCTGCGTCGCGCTCACGAGCAACCTTCGCTGGGCGGAGGCACCCGGCAACGTCCTGCTGGGCGCGCGGCTCACCGGCCTGCCCAAGGACTCGGTCGTCAACGTCTCTCAGCTCGTCACCCTCGACCGTGAGGCGCTGACCGAGCGTGCAGGGGCGCTGCCCGTGACGAAGCTCGAGTTGGCACTCCTCGGTATCGATATCGTGCTTGGCCGCTGACGCGATTGCCTGAGCTCAATAGCGACGTGCAACACCTACGCGTCTACTCGCCAATGAGCCCATCATCAGATCAACGACTCGCTGAGTTCTACGCAGTGACCTACGATGAGTCAGTCCCGGATTGGCCCGGTGAGATCGAGTTCTACCGGGGTCTCGCTTCCGAAGTGAAGCGCAAAGGGGAGGGCTTGCAGTCCGACCGGATACACTGCATCTTCCGTCTTGAGATGGGACACCTGCTCGCACGCGCGAGTTTCTGCGTCGAGGACGCGTACGGCGACTTCTACCGAAGCCCGCTCGGCAACGACAGTCCACGCATGACATGGATCGCGCACAAGCCCCAATGAGCCGCCTCGTCGCATCGTGCGCGGCCCCGACAGGCCGCACGGCCCCGACGGGCGGGTGTAGCACTGGCTGACATCCCCTCACTTCAAGCGCTCGGCTACTCGCCGCGCTGGCAGGCGCTGTTCGAGCCGTTTGTCCCGCAAGGACTGACGCCGGCGCGCGTGATCCGCACCGACCGTGGCAGCGCGCTGATGGCCACGCCGGGGGGCGTCGTCCGCGCCCAGCTCTCCGCCCGCCTCTTGAAGGCGGCTCGCGGCTCGACGGCGATGCCGGCCGTCGGCGACTGGGTGGCCGTGCTGGTGGGCGACGACCTAGAGGCCGCGCTCATCGAGGCAGTGCTCGAACGCGCGAGCGCCATCACGCGCGGCGACCCGGGGAAGGCCTCCGACGTTCAGGTCCTGGCCGCCAACATCGACACCGTGTTCGTCGTGCATCCGATCGCCGACCCGCCCAACCTTCGCCGTATCGAGCGGGAGCTCTCCCTCGCTTGGGACTCGGGCGCCGCCCCGGTGGTGGTGCTCACCAAGGCCGACCTGTCCGCCGATCCGGAGGCGGCGCGATTGGCCACTGAGTCGGTCGCCATCGGCGTCGACGTGCTGGTCACGAACGCGCTGTCCGGCGAGAGCGCCGGGTTGCTCCTCGCCTACATCACCGATCACCGCACCGCCGTGTTGGTCGGGCCATCGGGCGCCGGGAAGTCCACGCTCATCAACGGACTTCTCGGCGAGCAGCGGCAGGCGACGCGCGAGGTGCGCGTCGGCGACGGGCGCGGGCGCCACACGACCGTCGCCCGCGAGCTCATCCAGATGCCGCAGGGCGGCGTGCTCATCGACACGCCGGGACTCCGGGCGCTGGGCCTGACCGGCTCGGAGGAGGGCATCGCCTCGGTCTTCCCCGACATCGAGGAGCTCGCCGACTCGTGCCGCTTTCGCGACTGCACGCACAGCGACGAGCCCGACTGCGCGGTCCGGACTGCCACGGAGTCGGGAGCGCTGCCGCCGGAGCGCCTGGCCAGCTACCACAAGCTCCTGCGCGAGGCGCAGGTCGTGGCCGCCAAGACGGACGCGCGCCTTCGCGCCGCGGAGAGCCGCAAGTCGAAGATCATGGGCAGGGCGATCAAGGACTACCACAAACGGACCGGCCGTGGCTGAGCGGCAGGGCATGAGCCGACCGCCGGCGGGCGGCAGGCCAGCGCCCGCGCGATGAACTCGGCGTCGGTCGGGCGCCACCGTGCTCCAGTGGTCGTTGTCGTGGCCGCCCGTGATGTAGCCGCCGGCGGGCGGTTCGGGGAGGGCGTCACGCCGGCCTCCCGGGGCCAGACTTCGAGGTCGCGCCGCATGAGCTCCCGCGTCTCGTCCTTGAGACCGATCTCAGCGTATGGTGGACGGACTCGCGCTCCGGGTCGCGTCGCCCGGGAGATGTCGTACCATCGAGGCGGTCAGGCACCAAGCGTGGGAGGAGTGATGTGGACGAGATCGACGCGGCACCGCAGGACGTGACGCCGACGATGGCGGCCGTGGCCGCCGCGGTCGGAGCGCCCGGCTTCATCCTGCCTTGGCTCGATCGCTTCTACGATGAGAACGACGCCGAGTTGGCTCTCGCGGCACCTTCCCTCGCCGGCATCGGCGCGGCGCGGCTCGAGCGCGCCGTCCGCCGCGCCGTCCTGGACCTCGATGACGCCGGCGCCCACGCGCCCGCGTCCTTCCACGACCGCCTCGAGATCTGGGCGATGCTCGAGGGCTGGAAGGACGTACCGCTCGCCGTCCACCGCAGGCTCGCCGACTGGGACGTCGACTTCTACGCCGCGAAGATCCGCCCAGGCGTCGAGGCCGTGCGTGGCGGCGGCGAGGGCGAGCGGGGCGACTACACCTACGTGCTGCTGGACGAGGCGGAGGCGATCGTCGCCGCGCAGGAGCACATCTACCTCTGGCCGTGCGACTGCCGCTCGATCGTGGGCAAGTGCCGCAAGCCGATGGACGTCTGCCTGCGCTTCGAAAACGACCGCGGCCTGGGCTGGGAGATCTCGAAGGAGCGCGCCGTCGAGATCCTGCGCAGGACCGACAAGGCCGGCCTCATGCACACCGCCGACTTCGCCGGGGACCCTGCGGCCGGCGGGGCGATCTGCAACTGCTGCACCGATTGCTGCTACCCGCACCTCGCGACCGAACGGTTGGGGACGGGCGACGTGTGGCCGGTGCGCCGGCACGTCGCCCAGATCGACATGGACCTGTGTAAGACGTGCGGGCGCTGCGAGCTGCGCTGTCCGTTCGACGCGATCGACTGTCGACACGACGGCCGGCCCGAATTCGACCCGTCGCTGTGCCGCGGTTGTGGCCTCTGCGCGACGGGCTGCAGCGCCGGCGCGATCCGGTTGTCGCGGCTCGCGCCCGGCTGAGCCCCGGGGCTCCGACGCGGTGGTGCCAGGTCGGCAAAGCAGATACCTTACGGCACGATGGACCATGACCCGCTCCACGACTTCGAACTCCTGATCCGCTCCCGCTACGGCGCCCTGTATGTCGACGCGGCGGAGGAAGACCGCGCTCAGGCGCTCGTGGAGCGTGCCGCCTGGCAGATGCAGCTCCCGCTCTTCGTCTGGCGGCGCGCCACCGGGCTGCGCCGGACGGGCGCGTCGAACGGCGTCTACGGCTCGCAGGATCCGCGTACGGCGCTCAGCCACATCATCAGCTCCCAGCTTCCCGCCCTGTACCTGTTCCACGGCCTCGGCCCGGAGCTGGACAAGCCGGAAGTGTGCGACCTCCTGCGCGAGGCCGCGCAGCAGCTCGCCGGTCGCTCAGGCGCCGTCGTGCTGAGCGGCGCGGCCGTCAAGCTCCCGGAGCCCCTTCGTGCGCTGGTGGGACCGGTGCACGTCCCCGTGCCCGAGCACGAGGAGTACGAGGCCCTTCTGCAGCGCGTCACGCGCGACGTGTCGGCGCGGATGCGCATCGACGTGTCACTGACGTCCGCCGACCAGGACCGCCTCCTCGCCAACCTTCAGGGTCTGGCCCTCGCCGAGGCCGAGAAGCTGCTGACGCGCCTGCTCGTCGAGGACGGTCGCCTCGACGTCGACGACATCACGCGCGTCGTCGAGGCGAAGCGAGATCTGGTCGAACGCGACGGTCTTCTCGAGTACTACCCCACGGCACAGTCACTGGACGAGATCGCCGATCTCGTGCGGCTCAAAGAGTGGCTCGAGAAGCGGCGCCTGTTCATGCAGGATCCACAGCGGGCCGCCGACTTCGGCCTGGAATTCCCACGCGGCGTACTGCTCGTCGGCGTACCGGGCTGCGGCAAGAGCCTCTGCGCCAAGGCGGTGGCCGCTGCCTGGGCGCTGCCGCTGGTCAAGCTCGATCCGGGAGCGCTCTACGACAAATACATCGGCGAGACCGAGCAGAACTTCCGCAAGGCGATGGGCTCTGCCGAACGGCTTGCGCCGCTGGTGCTGTGGATCGACGAGATCGAGAAGGCCTTTGCCGCCGGCGGCGACGAGGACGGCGGGACCTCACTGCGCGTGCTCGGGACGTTCCTCTCGTGGCTGCAGGAGCGCCGCGGCGACGTGTTCGTGGTGGCCACCGCCAACGACGTGCAGCGGCTGCCGGCCGAGCTGCTGCGCAAAGGTCGCTTCGATGAGACCTTCTACGTGGACCTGCCCGATGAGGCGGCGCGCGGCGCCATCCTGGCCATCCACCTGCGCAGACGCAAGCAGGCGCCGGAGCGCTTCGACCTGCGGATGCTGGCGCGGGAGAGCGACGGCTACAGCGGCGCCGAGCTGGAACAGGTGGTGGTCTCGGCGCTCTACACCGCCTTCTCGGCCGGCGGGCCGCTCACGGACGACCTGCTGCGCGACGAGTTGAGGCAGATGCCCCCGACCGCCTCGACCGCGCGCGAGAAGATCGCCTTCTTGCGCGAGTGGTCGAACGGCCGGACGGTCCCGGCGAACTGACCGGCCGCGAGCGAGTCGGCCGGGCGCACCGCGTCAGCCGGCCGGCACCACCGCGTCGAGCCGCACGATCAGCTCGTCGGGCAGCGCCGGCACCTCGTGCGTCGCGAGGAGCTCGCGAGTCTTCCGCCGCGCCTTCTCGGTCACGTCCAGACCGCCCGCGGCCATCCAGCGGTCGTGGCTCATTCGGTTGAGGAGCTGAGCGCGCCACTGGCTGCTGCGCAGGTGGCGCCGCGTGTGCCGCTGGCCGAGGAAGTCGCCGCCGGGGCCGACGGCCTTGAGCACGTCCACCGCCAGCGTCTCGTCCGAGACCTCGATCTCGGCGAGCAGCCGCCGGTTCCGGGCGATGAACTCGGCCACCAGCACGACCTCGGCGAGCGAGCCGGAGAGGCCGAAGTCCATGTAGCCGACGTCGTGGTTGAGGCTGGCGCCCAGCTGCATGGAGAGTTTGGTGATCTCGTCCGCCTCCATGCCCGCCTGGGCGTCGACGACCTGGGCGTCGGTGTGGCCGCTGAACCCCCAGTTGGGGAGGTCGAGCCACTTGGCCATCTCGACCTCGCACGCGTAGGCGCGGATGAACTCCGGCGAGTTGTACGACGACTGTGACGTCGCCATGTCCAGCGTGTTGGGGCCCTGGCCGATGACGAACGGAGCGCCGGGAGCGCGCAGCTGGTGCATGACGAGGCCAAAGAGCGCCTCCGCCAGGCCGAGCGTGATCTGGCCGGCGGTGGTGATGGGTGCGGTGCCCCCGGCGACCGGCGAGGGGCAGTACGTGGAGGGGATGCCGCGGTCGGCGCAGTAGAGCAGCTTGTCGACCGTCTCGAAGGGGTGCTTGAGCGGGCTGACCGGCTGGTTGTACATGACGAAGTACGGCTTCTCACGCAGGGCATCCACTCCGCCTCGCACCTCGACGGCGAGCCGGTACATCGGGTCGACCGTCTCGACGCCGCCGGCCGTCATCACCAGCGGCTTGGTGGTCGCCTCGATCATGGCGCGGAACTGGCGCGGATAGGCCTCCTGCGCGTCCATGCCGTCGGGGTAGGCGCCCGACATGACGAAGTCGATGTCGGGCAGCGCGTCGCAGAGGCGCGCCGCCTCGGTGACGTCCTCGAGCCTCGCGAGGCGGCGCTCGCCGGTCTCGAGGTCGTGGAGGTGCATGACGTCGGAGCCGTTACCGAAGTACGAGCGAAGACCGCCGAGGTCCATCGCCGGCTCGCCGGCGCGGTCGTAGACGACGAAGTTCCGGGGCACGGACGCGCGCGCCTGCTCGACGAGCGTGGCGGGAACGTGGACGAGGCCGCCCGCGTCCTTGGTGCAGCCACCGTCGAGCATGACCTGCTCGCCCTCTTCGTGGAGCACGACCATGCCGACGTCGGCGAGGATGCCGAGGGCCGTCTCGTAGATGCGCTGCTTCTGCTCTTCGCGGAGGAAGCTGACGCGGCCGGCGCCGATCTCCTTGCTGCTGTCTGCCATGGTCACTCCTGGACGGCGTTGCGGGCGAGGCGGCCCCACGTCGAGCGGCCGCCTCGCCGAACACTACACCGTCAGACCCGTCAGCGCACTCCTAATTCGCTCTCCGCTGCGGCGATTATCGACTTAAGTTCTGCCGCCACGCCCTCCGGCAGCGGTTCCGGCTGGTGCGTCTCGAGGATGCGCCGGGCCTCGGCCAGCGCGCGCTCGTACAGCGTCGTCGCGCCGGCGGCGGCCCACTCCTCGCGGACCCGCCGGTCGATGAGCTTCGAGCTCGACTGCCCGCGCATGCCCTTCAGGGTGTCATCATGGGACAGGAAGTCCTTGAAGGGCCCGACCTCGGCGATCACGTCGACCGACAGCGTCGCGTCGGTCACGGGGATCCCCGGGACGCAGAACTTGACCATGCGCGCGAACTCGGCGTCCATGACCAGCTGCGCGTAATCGATGGTGACGCCCGACTCCAGCATCCCCAGCCCGTAGATCAGGTTGGCCCCTGCCAACGCCGGCAGCAGGCTGGTGATCGTCTTCTCGTGACCGGATTGGGCGTCCGCCACTTTGGCGTCGCCCTACGCACCGGCCACCCAGCTGGGCAGCAGGTAGAAGCGCGCCAGGCAGGCGACGCCGGCGCCGATCATGCCGCACTCGGGGCTGCCAACCGAGGCGCTGGCGAAGCGCAGGTCCATGGCCGTCGTCGAGGAGCCGTAGATGACCGGCGCGCCCCTCTGCGTGAGCTGTGCCAGGGTGATGCCGGACAGCACCTCGGCGTTGTGGGTGACGAGCGTGCCGGCGAGCGAGACCGGCGACGAGCCGCCGGCCATGGCCATCGAGAGCACGTTGACCGGGATGCCGGCGCGCGCGCCCTCCATGATGATCTCGCAGGCGTCCTTGACGAGCTTCAGCGGGCTCACCGGACATGTGAGGAACGAGAGGATGGGGCGGCGGCGCAGCGCCTCCGCCCCGCCGGCGATGGCCGCCGCCATGTCGATCATCTTGCGGGCGCAGAAGCCCGAGAGCGGCCCGATGGTGGCGTGCTTGGTCGTGTTGGCGAAGATCGCCTCGGCGTTGTGCAGCGCCGCCGTCTCCGGCGGCGCGTCGTGGGCGCCGAGCGGCCGCTCGACGACGTCGACCTCGGGCAGGGCGTCGATGATCTTCGTGCAGTCGGCGACGTCCTGCTTGCGGCTCTCGTGCAGCTCTCCGGTGTACGGGTCGACGACCTGGATGCCCTCGCCGAAGTTGGTGAACCCGACGCGGCCGTCCTCGAGCACGACGTCCCGGGCCGGGTCGCGGCCGCAGAGGACGACGGTGGAGGGCGCCGCGCGGACCGCGTCCTCGACGAGGTGCGCCGGCAGGCGCACCACGTTCGTCTCGCGGTCGACCGCGGCGCCCGCCGCCGCGAATATCTCGCGGGCCTCGTCGTCTTCGACGAAGACGCCCGTGCGCGACAGCACTTCGAGGGTGGCGCCGTGGATCTCGCGCAGTTCGTCGTCGGTGAACACTTCGAGCCTGAAGCCGCCGCTCTTGCGCGCTCCCGCGCGCGGGTTACGGATCATGTCAGCCTCCTGCCGTGCGTTCCTTGAACTTTTCGACGCTGTTGATCGGCACGTCCAGCACGCGGGCGATGTTGAACTTCGCCTCGATCTGGTTGGCCTGCCACGGCTGGCTGATCGCGTAGCTGTGGACGCGGCCGAAGCCGAACTCGTTGCGGACGTCGGTCATGGCCACCGGGTCCGAGAGGTCGAAGGGCGTGACGCCGAGCTTGCCGGCGACGTACTGCTTGGCTTCCTTGAGGCGCATGCCCCGAGTCATCTGCATGCGGGCAACCAGGTCTCCGCCTGCCCGAATACCGCCGATGCTCGCCGCTTGCGCGTGGGCGTTGTGCATCCCATGGGGATCGCCCGAGCCCACCTACAAGCCGTCGACGTGCAGCAGCTCGACGAAGGACTTCGCCGCCCGGCAGACCGCGTCGGAGGGTAGGTGGACGAACATCGGCACGCCGCCGACGCCCATGCCGGCGTTGGGGTGGACCGGGATCTCGGCGACCTCCATGCACGGCTTGATCAGGGCGATGGCGCGGGCCATGTTCCAGGCGAGCGACTTGCCGGTGTTGACGTTGACGACGGGTCCGAACATGGTGGCGCCGGCCTTCTGCGCGAGCAGGAGCTGCTCGCGCGGCCACAGGCCGGCCAGGCGCACGCCGTCCCACTCGAGCTGCCCGTGCATGCCGAGCACGAACTCGCCGGCCATGCCGAGCTGCACGCCCATGTCCGGGTACTTCTCGCGGATGATCTTGGTGGCGCGCAGGGCGGCGAGGAACTCAGGGTCGCCCGAGGCGCCGGTCGTGTCCCAGTCGATCGCGTCCGCGCCGGCCTCCCACTGCGAGTCGGCGAGCTTGACCATGTCGACGACGGCCATCTCGACCGCCTCCTCCGCGGCGGCGCGCGCCTCGGGGATCCTGCCGAGGGGAAGCAGCTCGTTCCAGTTCTCGCAGGGGCCGTCGGGCTTGGAGTAGAGGCCCAAGTTGGGCATGACGCCGTACTGCAGCGGCGCGATCGTGCAGAGCTGAGCGTCGTGCATGTACTGGGCCTCGTAGGCGAGGATCGTGCGCACGACCTTGAGCGAGTAGTCGCCGACGCAGAGCTCGAGGAGGTCGGCGCCCATCCACTGCTCATAGCTCTGTAGGTCCTGGATCCTGGTGGCGTGCGTCTTCATGCCGGTGCCGTCGCAGCTGAGGACGATCTCCTCGCCGACGTCGACGCCGATGAAGCGCGCCGGCGAGGCGTAGATCTCGAGCAGGTGGTCGATCTCGTCGTCGGTGAGCGGCGGCACCTTGGCGCGTTTGGCCGCCGCCTCGGACCCAGCGATGAGATCCGCGCAGATCTCGCTCCGCGTCAGTTCCGTGAAGGTGCCGTCGCCCATGCGGGTCGGCACCCGGGTCTCTTCCGTCATCCTGCCCCTTCCCCTCGAGAGATCGCCGCCGTCAGCGTCGACCGCACTAATCAACCGGTCAATTAGCGGCCACTACACAGCAGCCTTAGGGCGAAGTCAAGCGCGGTCGGCCGCCCTCCGGAGCCCTCAGGTCGGTGCCGCTGCAGCCGATCCTCACGGCGACTCCTCCTCGAGCGGCTCCTTGCCGACGTCCTCGCCCTCCCACTCGAAGTTGGTCGTGTCGGTGCGCAGGATGTGCCAGGTGTCCGTGTAGGCGATGCCCTCGATCTCGTCCAGATCCTCGTTGAGGAACCTGTACAGGGCCTCGTTGTCCGGCAGGTGCACCTCGATGAGGATGTCGAAGGAGCCGGTCGTGTACCCGACGTAGGCCACGTTCTCCATCGCGGCGAGGCGCGCGCCGACGCCCGTGCCGTAGCCTCGGTTCACGCGGATGCCGACCATTGCGTCGACGGGCAGGCCGATCGCCGCCGGGTTCACCCCCGTCATGGGCAAGATGGCCCCTCGCTTGATGAGCCGGTCGACGCGGTTGCGCACCGTGGGTTCGGACACGCCGACGGCACGGGCGATGCTGGCGTAGGAGCGGCGTGCGTTGGGCCGCAGCAGCTTCAGGATGCGGCGGTCCAGTTCGTCCACCTCGGTCGTTCCGAACGGCGCCTGCCCCCACCTGATCATCGGCCCCGTGCCTGCGCCAGAAGGGCAGCCATATCTATCATCGTGATGGTCATATGTTCCGTCCATATGGCAGCGTTTCACAACGCATTATGCCGGTTCTTCGTTGAGAAGCAACAGTGAATCGCAGATACCTCCTTGCGAAGCATAGTCCGAGGGTTTACAGTGCCTCGGGGACGTGCGATCGTCCTCTTGCCTGCACCGGCAGCACGCACCGCTGCGGGGCCCACACGAGCGGCGAGGGATCCATGAGAGCGAAGACGGAGTGGCTGAGCGAGGCGGAGAAGAGCCGGATCGCGGACGAGGCGATGGAGCTCCTCGGCCGCGTGGGCATGCGGTTCGCAGGCTCAAAGGTCCTGCCGCTCCTGGCGGACCGCGGCGCGGACGTCGACGAGGCCACCGGCCTCGTTCACCTTCCGCGTGAGCTTGTGGAGTGGGCGGCCGGGCAGTGCCCGCGCTCGATCCTCATGGCCGGCCTCATGGAGGCGGACGACGTACTCCTGGGCGAGGACGAGCCCTTCCATTTTTCCCCCAGCGGCTGCGTCGCCAAGACGCTCGACTTCCGCACCGGCGAGCGCCGTGCCAGCACCCTGCAGGACGTGCGCGAGTGCACGGCGCTGCTCGATGAGCTGCCGGAGCTCGACCTCATGTGGACGCAGGTGAGCGCGTCGGACGTGCCGCTGGAGGAGCGCGAGCTCATCGAGTACTTCACGCTCCTCACCGAGACGCGCAAGCACGTCACCTTCGTCGACTGCCCCACCGAGGTCGACGCCGTGCTGCGCCTTTGCGAGACGCTGGCGGGCGACCTGGACCGCTTCCGCGCCCGCCCGCGGATCTCGACCCTGGTCACCGCGGCGTCGCCGTTGCAGGTGGACGGCGGCATCCTCGACGTTCACGTGGCCCTGGCCAAGCACGGCGTGCCCGTCGAGGTCTACTCGATGAGCATCGCCGGCGCGACGTCGCCGGTCACCCTGGCCGGCACCGTGGTGCAAGGTCTCGCCGAGTTCCTCGGTATCGCGACGGCGCTGCAGGTCGCGGCGCCGGGCGCCCGCCTCATCTTCTGCTTCGGCTCGGGCGTGCTCGACATGCTGCGCACGACCTTCTCGCTCGGCTCCGTCGAGAGCGCGCTGATGGCGGCCATGGCGACGGAGGTCGGCCATCACATCGGCGTGCCGACCCTGAGCCCCGGCCTCTCGACCGACGCCAAGCACGCCGGTGTGCAGGCCGGGTACGAGAAGGCGATGAAGGCCGCGACCGTGTGCGCCGCCGGTCCCGACATCGTCACCGGCTGGGGGCTCATCGACTCTCACAACACCATGTCGCTCCCACAGTCCGTCATCGACAACGAGATCGCCGGGATGCTCCGCCGGCTCCATCGGCCCGTCGAGGTCTCGGCGGCGACGCTCGGCGCCGACGCCCTCGCCGCCGCCGGCCCCGGCGGCGGCTTCCTCGGCCAGAAGGACACGGCGCGGCGCATCCGCGCGGGCGAGCACTACCTGCCCACCATCTCGAACCGCGTCTCGTATGAGAAGTGGGCGGAGGAGGGCTCGAGCGAGTACGACGTGGCCTGCGAGCAGGTGGACCTGCTCCTCGCCGCGCACACCGAACGAGCTCCGTACATCGACGGCCCGCAGCTGGACGAGCTCGCGACGATCTGCCGCGCCGGCGACGATGCCGTGCGCCGGGCGCGCCGCGAGTAGGCAACGAGGAGGATCATGACGCTCAGGATCGGCTACATCGGGCTCGGCGCCCTCGGCAGGCATCTCGCCGGGAGCCTGCTGCGCGCCGGCTTCCCGCTCACCGTCTTCGACGTCGACGCGAGCTGCTCGGTCGATCTCGGCAAGGCCGGCGCCACCTGCGCCGGCTCGATCGCGGAGACGGCGGAGGCGTCCGACACCATCATCACCTGTCTGCCCTCGCCGGAGGCGGTGGCCTCGGTGGTCGCCGAGGAGGGCGGCGTCCTCGAGGCGCTCGCCCCCGGCGGCACATGGATCGACATGAGCACCAACGACGCCCACGAGCTCCAGCGCCTCTCGACCCTCGCCACCGCCAGGGGCATCGAGACGCTCGAGGCGCCGGTCACCGGCGGCGTCCATCGCGCCGCGGCCGGCATGATCACCGTGCTCGTCGGCGGCAAGGAGGCGGTCTACGAGAAGCACCGGCCGGTCTTCGACGCGATGGGCGGCCGGGTCTTCTACATCGGCGCGCTCGGCGAGGCCACGGTGATCAAGGTGATCACCAACATGCTCGCCTTCATCCACCTCGTCGCCGACGGCGAGGCACTCATGCTCGCCAAGAAGGGCGGGATCGACCTCAAGCTGGCCTGGGACGTGATCAAGGCCAGCTCGGGCAACAGCTTCGTCCACGAGACCGAGGGCCAGCTGATCCTGAACGGCAGCTACAACATCAACTTCACGATGGACCTGGCGCGCAAGGACCTCTACTTCGCCCACCAGATGGGTCGCGAGTTCGGCGTGCCGCTGGAGCTCGGCGGCCTCACCGAGCAGATCTTCGCGCGCGCCCGGGCGATGTACGGCGGCGGCGCGCAGTCCCCAATGGTCGTCAAGATGCTCGAGGAGGCCGTCGGCACGGACCTGCGCGCGCCCGGGTTCCCGGCCGAGCTCGAGCCCGAGTGAACGAGTGCAGAAATGCCGCACGACGGCCGCCAGGCGGCAGGATGATTCTTCTGACGGCTTGACTTGACGAACATCCGGTCGAATACTCCGGCCTCGAGACCCGGTGGTCGGCAGTGAAGGAGTACGCCTTGACGGACATCAGTGAGTTCGCGATGGACTTCTTCTCCCTCGAGGGGAAGAACGCCATCGTGACCGGTGGCAACACCGGGCTCGGCCGGCCTTCACGCTGGCGCTCGCCAAGGCCGGCGCCAGCGTCTTCGCGCCGAGCATCGTCGACGACGACGGCTCCACCGGCGAGCTGGTCGCGGCCGCGGGCGGACGCTACGAGTCCGTGACGGCGGACGTCACCGAGCCGGGCGCGCCGGCCGAGATCGTCGCCGCCTGCGTCGACCGGCTCGGCTCGCTCGACATCCTCGTCAACAGCGCCGGCATCTGCCCGCTGGCGAGCGTGCTCGAGTTCGGCCGCGAGCAGTGGGACGCCACCGTCGCGGTGAACCTCACGGCCGCCTTCGAGATGGCCTACGAGGCGGCCAAGGTCATGGTCCCGCAGCGTTCCGGCAAGATCATCAACATCTGCTCGCTGTTTTCGTTCCTCGGTGGCCGCTGGTCCTCCGCGTACGCGGCCACCAAGCACGGGCTCGCCGGCTTCACCAAGGCCTACGCCGACGAGCTCGCCGAGTACGGCATCCAGGTCAACGGCATCGCCCCCGGCTACTACGCGACGGAGATCACCACGACGACGCGCAGCGACCCGGTGACCAACCAGCGCGTGCTCGACCACATCCCGGCCGCGCGCTGGGGCGAGCCCGCCGACCTGATGGGCGCCACCGTCTTCCTCGCAAGTCGCGCGTCGGACTACGTCAGCGGCCACGTCCTCGTGGTCGACGGCGGCTACCTCGTCCGCTAGGGCGCGGGGAGGATCCGGCACATGGCGGGCAAGTACCTGATCGGCATCGACAACGGCACGCAGAGCGCCAAAGTAGTCATCTACGACCTCGAGGGCGCCATCGTCTGCGAAGCCAGGCGGGCGCTCCTCCCCATGGAGCACCCCCAGCCAGGCTACGCCGTGCATCCCGACGACAACCTCTGGGAGTGCATCGTCGCGGCCAGCCGCGAGGCGATGACGCGATTCACGGGCGACCCCGCCGACATCCTCGGCGTCGGGCTCTGCACCATCCGCTGCTGCAAGACCTTTCTCAAGGCGGACGGCAGCCTGCTCGAGCCCGTCATGAGCTGGATGGACACCCGCGCCTACCAGCCCTACGTCCCGGACGACCCCGAGCTCGCCTGGGCGACGACATCCTCCGGGTACATCACGCACCGGCTCACCGGGCAGTTCCGAGACAGCGCCGCCAACAACATCATCCTGCAGTGGCCCATCGACACCGGCACGTGGCAGTGGGATCCCGCGCTCTTCGCGCAGTTCAACATGCGCCCGGAGCTGCTGGTGGAGCTGCAGATGCCGGGCGACATCGCCGGCCACGTGACCGCCGACGCCTCCGCGGCGACAGGCATCCCGGAGGGCCTGCCGGTCGTCACGACCGCCAATGACAAGGCGGTCGAGGCGCTCGGCTCGGGCTCGCTCGACGAGCGCACGGCGCTCGTCTCGCTGGGTACCTACATCGCCGCCATGGTGCACGGGCACGAGAACCGCCAGACGGCGACGGAGTTCTGGACGAACTTCGCCTGCATCCCGGGCCGCTACCTCTACGAGAGCGGCGGCGTCCGCCGGGGCATGTGGACGCTCAGCTGGTTCCTCGACCTGCTGGGGCCGGAGCTCGCCGCGGCGGCGGCGACGCAGGGCGTCTCGCGCGAGGAGTACCTCGAGCGCGAGGCCGAACTGGTGCCCGCGGGCAGTTGCGGCCTCATGACGGTGCTGGACTGGCTCGCCCCCACGGACAAGCCCTTCCGCAAGGGCGAGATCATCGGCTTCGACGCGCGCCACACCAGGGCGCACGTCTACCGCTCGATCCTCGAGGCCATCGCCTTGACGATGAAGCAGAACGTCGACGCCATGTGCGCCGAGCTCGGCATCGACCTGCGCGAGATCGTCGTCTCCGGCGGCGGCTCCAACAGCCCCCTCTTCATGAACATCTTCGCCGACGTGTTCGGCGTAGCCGCATCGCGCAACGTGGGCAGCAGCGGCGCGAGCCTCGGGTCCGCCATCTGCGCGGCCGTGGCCACGGGTGCGTATCCCGACTTCGAGGCAGCCGTCGGCGCCATGAGACAGGACCGCGAGTCCTTCGCGCCGAACCTGGACAACCACGACGTCTACCGGCGGATGAACGAGAGCGCCTACCGCGCCATCCACGACGCCACCGACCCGATCCTCGAGCAGTCGTTCTCCATCTTCCACTGACGCCGAGCCAACCACGGACACGCAAAGGAACACCGACATGCCCCTGAGCAGAGAAGCCATCGTCGAGGGCCTCCGCGGCATCGTGGGCCAGGACGCGGTCGTCACCGACGAGAAGGTGCTCGTCGAGAGCAGCGTCGACAACTTCCGCAAGCTGCAGAACATCTTCGATGTGCACACCGCGCCTGTCCCGGCCGCCGTAGCGCTGCCGGCCGACACGGCTCAGGTCGCCCGGATCCTGACCTGGGCCAACGACAACGGCGTCAACGTGATCCCCCGTACCGGAGCCACCGCGACCGAAGGCGGCCTCGAGAGCGTCGTGCCCGACTCGGTGATCATCGACGGATCGATGATGAACCGGATCGTCAACATCGACCCGTACAACATGCAGGCCACCTGCCAGTGCGGCGTGCCGCTGCAGGCGCTCGAGGACCGCGTGCGCGAGCACGGGCTCACCACCGGCCACTCGCCACAGTCCAAGCCGGTGGCCCACATGGGCGGCCTCGTGGCCACGCGCAGCATCGGCCAGTTCTCCACGCTCTACGGCGGCATCGAGGACATGGTCGTCGGCCTCGAGGCCGTCTTCCCGAACGGCGAGATCGCGCGCGTCAAGAACGTGCCGCGCCGCGCCGCCGGCCCCGACATCCGCCACGTCGTCATCGGCAACGAGGGCGCCCTCTGCTTCATCACCGAGGTGACGGTCAAGCTCTTCCCGTACTTCCCCGAGAACAACACGTTCCTCGGCTGGACGCTCAAGGACATGGCCACCGGGTTCGCCGTCCTGCGCGAGGTGATGGTCAACGGCTACAAACCGTCGGTGGCGCGGGTCTACGACCCCGGCGACGCCGGCATCCACTTCTCCCACTTCGCCGCCGAGGACGACTGCGTGCTCCTGTTCATGGCGGAGGGCGCGGCGGGCATCGCCAGGGCGACGGCCGAGGGCATCGCCGAGATCGTCGCGAGGCACCCGGAGTGCACGCCGGTCGCCAGCGAGTACATCGAGACGTGGTTCAACGACCTCTGCTGGGACGCGAGCAAGATCACCGCCGAGGACGAGCGCATCCGCCAGACGCGCAACGTGAACCGCACGACGGAGATCTCCGCCGACTGGAGCTCGATCAACGACATCTACCAGGCGGCGAAGGCGCGCATCATCGACGAGATCCCCGACATCACGATGATGGGCGGCCACTCCTCCCACAGCTACATCAACGGCACCAACATGTACTTCAACTACTTCTTCAACGTGGTCGGCGTCGGGCCGGAAGAGGAGACGGACAAGTACTACCTGCCGATCATCGGCATCATCTGTGAGGAGACGCTGAGGCGCGGCGGCTCCATCGTCCACCATCACGGCATGGGCAAGGCGCGCGCGCCCTGGGTCAGGGACGAGTACGGCTCGTCCTACTACATCCTCGAGACACTGAAGAAGTCGTTCGACCCGAATGGCATCATGAACAAGGGGACGATCATCCCCCTGTGAGCTGAATGGGGTGAGCGCGCTGCGGATCGCCGTCGGCTTCAAGGTCACGCCCGACTACGAGGCGCTGCCGGCGTCCGCCTGGGCGGGCGCGGCGGACGGCGTCGAGACGCGCTACGTGCGCCGCGTCCTGAACTGCTTCGACGAGAGCGCGCTGGAGCTGGCACTGCGCCTGCGCGAAGCCAGGGCGCAGCAGGGCCTCGAGACCGGCCTCGCGGCCTTCTCTCTAGCGAGCCGCGAGGCCGACCCGTTCCTCAAGACGCTGCAGGCGCTCGGCTACGAGCGCGCCGCCCGGGTGGACCCGTTCGGCGCGGGCGCCACTCTCGACTTCGCCCCGGCTGCCGCCGCGGCGTTGGTCGCCGCCTGCACGCAGGAGCTCGGCGGCGACGTCCTGCTGCTCGGCTGCCGCAGCGGCCCCGGCGACGCGGGCGTCGTGCCGTTCATCGTCGCCGAGCTGCTCGGATGTCCCTGCCTCACCCAGGTCACGGAGATCGAGCCGCTGGACGACGACCGCCTGCGGGTGACGTTCGCGGCTGACGACGGGCTCGTGCGGGCGACCGTCCGCACCCCGTGCGTCCTCGCCGTCGGCAACGCGCTCGTCTCGCACCTCCGGGTGCCGACGCTGAAGGATCGGCTCACCGCGAGGCAGCAGTCCATCTCCGTGCTCTCGGGGAACGCCCTCGGGGTCGACCTCGTCGCGGCGCTCCGCGACGAGCCTTCCGCGCTCCGGGGCCTGGAGCCCATCGACCGCGGCCGCGCCGGCGTCATCGTCGGCGGGGCGACGCCGGCGGAGAAGGCGCGGCGCCTCTACGTCGAGCACCTCCGCGCCGCGCTGGAGGCGCTGTGACGGCCGGCGCGGCGCCGCGGTTCGTGGCGGTGCTGGACGGGGCCTCCGGCGCCGCCGAGCGGCAGGCGCGGGCGCTCGGCGGCTTCCTGCGCGGCGGGGTGACGTGGGAGACGGCGCGCGGTTACGAGCCCGGCGCGCCCAAGGACGTCACCGTCGCCTTCTACGCCGACGAGGGCGACCGGGAGCGGCTCGTGCAGCTGGCGCCCACCCGCGACGTCCGTCTCGTCCGCACGGCGGCGCGGCGGCCCGACCTGACAGCCGCAACCCTGGCGGCGTTCGCCGCCGATGCCGGAGCCGACCTCTACGTCTTCGCCGGCGGCCCCCTCGGCACGGAGGCCGCCACCCGGCTCGCCTGCCGCATGGGCGGCGGCGTGGTCACGGAGGCGCTCGGCGTCGCGACAGAGGCCGGGCGCCTCGTCTGCCGCAGAAGCGTCTACTCGAACCACCTCACCGGATGGCTCGAGCTCGGCTCGCGCCCCTGGTGCGTGACGACGGATGCCGGCTGGCTCGACGCGCCGGGAGCTCCGCCGGTGGAGCACGAGATCGTGGCCGACGTCGACGCCCGGGCACGCCGCGGGAGAGTCCGGCGAGGACGCGGGCGCAGCCCTCCCCGCGCTCGACGACGTCGAGCTGCTCGAGCCGCCGGCGACCGGCGACCTCGAGACGGCGAGGTTCCTGGTCGTCGCCGGCCGCGGCGTCGGGAGCCGGGAGGGAGCGGAGCGCATCGCGGCGGCGGCTCGGCGCATGGGCGCCGCCTTCGGGGTGACGAGGCCGGTCGCGATGAACGCCTGGGCGCCGATGGACCGGCTCGTCGGCGTCTCCGGGACGCGGACGGCCCCCGCGGTCTGCCTCGTCGCGGGGGCCTCCGGCGCGCCGGCCTTCCTGTGGGGCGTGGAGCGCGCCGGCTTCATCGCCGCGGTCGACCAGGACGAGCACGCGGCCATCGTCGCCGAGGCGGACGCGGTGGTGGTGGACGACGGCGTCGCCGTCGTCGAGGCGCTCGCCGACCTCGTCGCGCGCGAGCGCGGCTGAGCGCACGGCGGCGGCGTGCCGCGCCTCCAGGCGTCATCGCCGATTCCGCTGACGCACAATCCGATTCGTCAGACCGCGCCTTGACGGAAGAATATTCTTCCGGCGGCTTGACTCATCGAACATCACACTGAATACTCGCAGGGACGACCAACGGCTCCCGGAGGGGGAAGGCGTGGATGCTCTCGACCGCGAAGTGCTCCTGGCCCTGCAGGCCGACGGGCGCATGTCCAACCTCGCGCTGGCGCGCAAGCTCGGCCTCTCGCCGTCGGCCATGCTCGGTCGCGTCCGCCGGCTCGAGCGCAGCGGAGCGATCCGCGGCTACCGCGCCGTCATCGACCCGGCCGCCTTGGGCGTCACCGTGCGCGCGCTCGTGGTCGCCCGCCTGCGCGAGCACAGCGAGGAGTCCATCCGGGAGTTCGAGAAGGGCATCAAGGACGTCCCCGGCGTCCGCGCCTGCTACCACGTCACCGGCCAGTTCGACATGGTCGTGGAACTTGCGCTGCGCGATCTCGACCACCTCGGGCAGCTCATCCGCGTCGACATCGCCCGCATCCCCGGCGTCATGAACCTCGAGACCATGCTGGTCCTCGCGGAGTCCGTCGAGGACGAAGGCTGGCCGATCGTCACCGAAGACTGAGTCCGCACCGGCTCCGCAGCTGCGGGCCATCCCGTCCGTCCTCCAGGAGGCACCATGTCCACGAAGAAGGGTCTCTTCGACCTGCATGAGATGAAGCGCGCCGGTGAGAAGATCGCCTGGCTCACCGCCTACGACTACCCGACAGCGACCTTCGAGGAGGCCGCCGGCGTCGACATGATCCTCGTCGGCGACTCGCTCGGCATGTGTGTGTACGGCTACCCCGGCACCGTGCCCGTGACCATGGACCAGTGCATCGTGCACAGCGAGGCCGTGCGCCGCGGCGCGCCCAACACGTTCATCGTCGGCGACATGCCGCTGGGCAGCTATCAGGCCTCCGACGAGGACGCGGTGCGCAACGCCATCCGCTTCCTCAAGGAGGCGAACGTCGACGCGATCAAGCTCGAGGGCGGCGTGCGCACCGTGAGCCGCGTCAAGGCGATCCTCGACGCCGGCGTCGCCGTGTGCGGCCACATCGGCCTCACGCCGCAGAGCTCCGGCCAGCTCGGCGGCCACAAGGCGCAGGGCCGCACCCTCGAGTCCGCCAAGCTGGTGGTCGAGGACGCCCGTGCCCTCTACGAGGCGGGCGTCCAGCTCCTCCTCGTCGAGGCCGTGCCGCCGGAGGTCGCCGGCTTCATCCGCGCCGAGCTCCCGATCCCGGTGCTCGGCATCGGCGCCGGCGAGGACGTCGACGGCCAGCTGCTCATCGTCAGCGACGTGCTCGGCACCTTCCAGGCGTTCACGCCCAAGTTCGTGAAGAAGTACGCCGACCTCGCCGGCGTCTCCACGGCCGCGCTCACGGAGTACGTCAAGGACGTGCGCGGCAGCGCCTTCCCCGAGGAGCAGCACTGCTACCGCATGCTCGAGGTGGAGCAGGAGAAGTTCGCCGCCTGGGCCGACGGCGCGAGCTGAGCCCGGCAAGCGGACGCGAACGGAGATGCTGACGATGCCGCACATCGCGGAAGGACTGTCCACGCCGGGCGGCGCCCCGGGTGGGTTCACGCCGGCGGAGCGCGTCGCGCGGCTCGGGACCGAGACGGTCTTCGCCGTCTCGGCCGAGGCGGCCGCGCTCGCCGCTCAAGGCAAGACGATCTATCCGTTCCACCTCGGCGACCTGAACATCCCCACCGCCGAGCCGATCGTCGCGGCGATGAATCGCGCCATCAGCGCGGGCAAGACGACGTACTGCCCGAACGCCGGCATCATGCCGCTGCGCGAGGCGCTCGCCGAGGACGTCGGCGGAGCCCGCGGCGTCACGTACACCGCCGACAACGTGTCGGTGCAGCCGGGCGGCAAGCCGGTGATCGGCAAGTTCCTCATGGCCGCCATGAACATGGGCGACGAAGTCCTCTACCCCAACCCCGGCTTCCCGATCTACGGCTCGTTCATCGAGTTCGTCGGGGGGGTCGCCGTGCCCTACGGGTTCGTCGACGACGGCGCACGCTACACCATCGACATCGATGCGATCGAGCGGCGCATCACGCCGCGCACGCGCCTGCTCATCCTCAACGACCTGCACAACCCGACGGCAGCCGAGTGCACGCCCGAGGAACTCGACCGCATCGCCGAGATCGCGCTCAAGCACGATCTGCTGGTGCTCAGCGACGAGGCGTACTTCGACGTACGCTTCCAGGGCGCCAGCCAGTCGATCGTCTCGCGCCCCGGTATGCAGGAGCGCACGGTCATCCTCTACACGTTCAGCAAGAAGTACGCGATGACCGGCTGGCGCCTGGGCGCCGCCGTCGGGCCCACGCCCATCGTCGACATCATCACGCGGATGAACGTGAACATGGAGTCGTGCCCCAACCACTTCGCCCAGTACGGCGCCCTGGAGGCGCTCACCGGCGACCAGGCCGCGCCGCGCGCGATGATGGCCCGGCTCAGGGGCAGACGCGACGCCGCGCTCCGCCTGCTCAACAGCACGCCCGGCGTGCGCTGCAACACGCCGGAGTCGACCTTCTACCTGTATCCCGACGTTTCCTACGCCGTCCGCCTGACCGGCTGCGCCGGCCACGAGGAGTTCCGGCGCCTCCTCCTCGAGCGCACCGGCGTATCCTTCTGCACCCGCCTGCACTTCGGGAAGGCGCTGCCGGAGGAGAAGCGGTACCATCTCCGCTTGGCCTACTCAGGCGTCACCACCGCGCAGATCGAGGAGGGCCTCGGCGCGTTCAAGGCCTTCATCGAGTCGACAGAGCCCGCAGAGTCCTAGACCCCCCAAGGAGACATCGCGATGACCGACCTGCCCCCCGTCCTCGAGAGCCGCCTCAAGCTGCTCTCGGACGAGAAGTGCCAGATGATCTACGACGCCGCCCTCACGATCATCTCGGAGATGGGCATGACCGTGCCGCACGCCGAGGCGCGCGAGATCCTGGTCAAGGGCGCCGGCGCCACCGTCGACGGCGAGCTCGTCAAGATCCCGCGCGAGGCCGTCGACGCCGCTCGCGCGACCGTGCCGTCGATGATCCCCGTGTACGACCGCGGCGGCGAGCTCGCCATGGAGCTCGGCGGCTACAACTCGTACTTCGGTACGGGCTCGGACCTCATGAGCATCTACGACTTCGAGACGCGTGAGCGCCGTCTGAGCGTCCTCGCCGACACGGCGCGCATGGCCCACCTGTGCGACGGCCTTCCCAACATCGACTTCATCATGTCGGCCGCGCACCCGCACGACGTCGAGGCCTACGCGTCCTACCTCGAGTGCTTCCGCGCCATGGTGAGCAACACGACCAAGCCGATGGTCATGACCGCGGCCGGCGTCGAGGACCTCGAGGTCATGTGGAAGATCGCGTCCGCCTTCCGCGGCGGCGCCGAGCAGCTGCGCGAGAAGCCGTACTTCATCCAGTACGGCGAGCCCGTCAGCCCACTTCAGCACGCCCCCGAGGTGCTCGACAAGCTGCTCTTCTGCGCCGACTGGGGCATCCCGCTCATCTACTCCCCGGCGCCGATCGCCGGCGCCACGGCGCCGATCACCCACGCCGGCCACATCGTGCAGGCCGTGGCTGAGTCGCTCTTCGGCGTCGTCATCCATCAGCTCCGCCGTCCCGGCTCGCCGCTGCTCACCGGCATGGGCCCGGTCAAGCTCGACATGAACACCGTCCAGGCGCTCTACAACTCGGCTGAGTACTACACCACGTACCTCGGCATCACCGAGATGGCCAAGTGGATGGACATCCCCAACTGGGGCTACGCCGGCACCAGCGACTCGCAGTGCGTCGACGCCAACGCCGGCATCGACATCACCGAGCTAACGCTGCTCTCCATGCAGGCCGGCTCCAACCTCAACCACGACATCGGCTACCTCGACTTCGGCCTCACCGGCGCCGGTGAGCTCGTCGTGCTCACCGACGAGGTCATCTCGATGAACCGGCGCGCGCTCGAGGGCATCGAGGTCAGCGAGGAGACACTGGCGCTCGACACCATCGCCGCGGTCGGCCAGGGCGGCGACTTCCTCGGCCAGAAGCACACCAAGCGGCACGTGCGGAGCCTGCAGTGGCGGCCGACGATCCTCAACCGCAGCACCCAGAGGAACTGGGAGGCCGGCGGCGCACTCGACGCGACCGAGAAGGCGCACCTCAAGCTCGTGGACATCATGACGAACCACACGCCCGAGCCGCTCAGCGCCGAGATGAAGCAGACGGTGGACGGGCTGGTCGACGGCTACGTCGCCGCCGGGAAGTAGCAGAACGCGCGCGAAGGAGCCGGCGTGAACGGAGCCGCCCAGGCCGTCCTCGATGAGCGGGGCTGCCGGCAGATCCACGAGGCAGCCCTCACGCTGCTCGAGGAGGTCGGCTGCGCCGTCCTCGACCCCGAGGCGCTCGCGCTCCTGGCGGCGAACGGCGCGCGGGTGAATGGGGAGCGCGCCCGCTTCGGCGACGAGCTCGTCGAGCGGGCGCGGGCGACCGTGCCGGCGCGCTACACGGTCGCCGGCCGCCGGCCGGAGCTCGACCTGCACGTCGGGCTCGGAGAGCCCGCCGTGCTGGCGAGCGCCTCCGGCCCGCCCTTCGTCCTCTCGCGCGGCGAGTACCGCACCGGCACGCTCGCCGACCTGACCACGGCGGTGCGGCTCGCCCACCTGTCGCCCAATATCGACGTGCTCGGCTACAGCGTCGAGCCGGGCGACGTGCCGGAGGAGCGGCGGCCCAAGGTCGTCGCCCACCTGCACGCCACCTCGAGTCACAAGAACTGCCGCTACACGGTGACATCCCTGGCCGAGCTCCAGGTCGCCACCGACGTGCTCGAGATCCTGTACGGCGCGAACTGGCACGCCAAGCCGCGCCTCTGGTCGGTCATCAACACCAC
Source organism: uncultured Thermoleophilia bacterium (assembly GCA_963717965.1). Taxonomy (GTDB): domain Bacteria; phylum Actinomycetota; class Thermoleophilia; order UBA2241; family UBA2241; genus CAIXSE01. The sequence continues at coordinate 283,481 of CAVQXS010000003.1, forward strand.
CTCGCCACTGCAGTTCTCGGCGGAGGGCGCGCAGGTGTTGCTGCGACTGGCGCGCCTCGGGCAGCCGGTCCTCGTCGCGGTCTGCGCCATGGGCGGCACCACCGCGCCGCTCACCCTCGCCGGCCTCCTCGCGCTCCAGCACGCCGAGCTGCTGGTCGGCCTCGTGCTCACGCAGTTCGCCAACCCCGGGACGCCCTTCCTCTACGGCGGCACGTCCTCGCTGTCGTCGATGCAGAGCGGCGCCCTCATGATCGGCGCGCCGGCGTACTGGTCACTCATGGAAGCCACCGTGCGGCTCGGCCACTGGCTAGGCGTGCCCGTCCGCGCCGGCGGCTCGGTCACCGACGCTCACCTCCCGGACGCCCAGGCCGGCATCGAGTCGGCGCTGGCGATCGACACCGTCCTGCGCACCGGGGCACAGTACGTGCTGCACGCGGCCGGCATCCTCTCGTCGTTCAACTGCTTCTCGCCGGACAAGTTCGTGATCGACGACGAGGTGCTCGGCGCCCTGCGCGTCGCGCGGCGGCCGATCGAGGTCGACGACGAGACCCTCGCCCTCGACGTGGTGGCGGCCGCCGGCCCCGGCGGGACGGTGCTCGGCCACGCGCACACGCGACGCCACGCGCGGGACGGCGCGCGGCGGACGATCATGAACCGCGCACCGTACGAGACCTGGCGGTCGCTCGGCGCGCACGACCTCGCCGAGGCCGCCGCGGCAAGGGTGGCCGAGCTTCTCGAAGCGTACGAGCCGCCGGACGACCTGGACGCGGTGGTGCGGCGGCAGCTCGACTCTTACTGCCTGGGCTGACGTGGGGCGGGGCGCGGAGCTGGAGCCTCCGCCGCGCCCCCTACGCCTTGAGCGCCGCGGGGTCCAGGCACTCGAGCATGCGTGCGAGCACCCGGTAGGGATTCGCGAGGTCCACCTCGGGGTCGACCGCGGCCTGGATGGCGAGTCCGTCGATGACGGCGCTGAGAAGCTGCGCGAGGCCGAGCAGGTCGGGGTCCGCGAGCGCCGCGGCGCCGTCTTTCACGCCCAGCCAGTCGAGCTTCATCTTCCAGTACCAGCGGAAGAGCACCGCGAGACGCCGCCGCAGCACCTCGTCCCGCAGGACGTGCGGGAGCATCTCGAAGAAGACCTCGAAGTCCTCGACGGCCGCGGCCATGCGCCGCATCTCATCGACCAGCCGCCGGATGCGCTCGCCAGGGGCGACGTCCTTCATGCGGTCGAGCGAATCGAGATACTCGTCGTGGATCACCGAGTCGAGGACGGCGGCGATGAGCCCGGCCTTGTTGTCGAAATAATAGGCGATCATCGCCTTGTTCTCGCCGGCGCGCTCGCTCACCGTCTTGAGCGTCAGCGCCTCGAAGCCCTCGTCGGCGACGATCTCCTTGGCGGCGATGAGCAGGTTGCGGGCCGTCTCGGGGAGAGACGTCAGGGGATCCTCGAAGCTGAAACGCAAGTTGCCGGGGAGGGCCTTGCGGCCAGTGGCCCCGGCCGCTGCTGTCCGTGCGTCTGCCGTCACCGGTCCTTCGCCTCCCCATGCCCGGCGCCGCGCCGAGCGCGCTTGACATCCACCTCCGGCCACGGTCGAATGAAGGACTAATTGACCGGTCGATTAGACGTCGCGGCATTGTACCACGGGCCCCGGGGAGGACCATGGACCCGCAGCGGAGCCGGCACTGAGGAGGAACGTGGACTTCTACACCGGACGCGTGTTGCGGCTCGACATGACCGCCTTGACGGCGACGGTCGAGCCCCTGAACGACGAGTGGACCCGGCTGTACGTCGGCGGCAAGGGCCTGCTGCTGCGCTACCTCTTCGAAGAGCTCGCGCCGGGCACCGACGCACTCGCCCCGGAGAACCCGCTCATCCTCGCCAGCGGGCCGTTCGCCGGCACCGCCGCGGCGACCTGCTCCCGCCTCGCCGTGGGCTGCAAGAGCCCTGCGACGGGGACGCTGCTCGACTCCTACGTCGGCGGCTCGTTCGCGCCGGAGCTCAAGTTCGCTGGCTACGACGTGGTCGTCGTCACCGGCAGGGCGCCGCACCCAGTCCTCGTCCTCGTCGAGGACGAACGCATCGAGTTCCTGCCCGCCGAGGGCCGCTTTTGGGGGCTCGAGACGGCGGCCCTCGAGCAGAAGCTGCGCGAGGAGATGGGCCCGTGGCACAAGGTGCTCTCCACGGGCCCGGCCGGCGAACAGCTCATCCCCTTCGCCTGTCTCTCCACGGATCAGTACCACAAGGCCGGGCGCGGGGGCGCGGGGGCGGTGATGGGCAGCAAGAACCTCAAGGCGCTCGTGGTGCGCGGCACCGGCGCCGTGACGGTCGGCGACGCCGCCGCCTTCTCGCGCACCATGCTCGACCTGCAGAACGAGCGCGTCCTCACCGCCGACAACGCCTGGACCTACGAGGAGGGCACGCCGTACCTCGTCGAGTTGGTCAACGCGGCCGGCGCCCTGCCGACGCGCAGCTGGCGCTCGGGCCAGTTCGAGGACGCCGCAGCCATCCAGTCCGCGGAGCTGCAGCTCGTGCGCACCAAGATCCGCGCCTGCACCCAGTGCCCGCTCGCCTGCCGCCAGGTGCACCGCTTCGGCGACCACCTCTGCGAGGGTCCCGAGTTCGAGACGCTCGGCCTCTGCGGCGCCAACTGCGGCGTCGGCGACCTCGCCGCCATCGCAGCCTTCAATGGCGCCTGCGACGAGCTCGGCCTCGACACCATCTCCACCGGCGCCGTCGTCGGCCTCGCCATGGACCTCTGCGAGAAGGGCGCCGCCGACTACGGCCTCGCCTTCGGGGACACCGAGGGCTACCTTGCGGCGCCGGGCCTGATCGCGCGACGAGACGGCTGGGGCGCCGAGCTGGCGCTCGGCGCCCGCGACCTCGCCGCGCTCAAGGGCCGGCCCGAGCTCGCCCCGGAGATCAAGGGGCTCGAGCTGCCGGCCTACGACCCGCGCGGCACCTTCGGCATGGGCCTCGCCTACGCGACCTCCGACCGCGGCGCCTGCCACATGCGCGCCTTCACCGCCGGCGACGACATCCTCGGCGGGGACGGCGCCGCCGACTCCCTCGAGGGCAAGCCGGCGCTGACCGTCGAGCAGCAGGACTTCAGCGCCCTCGCCTGGACCGGCGTCTGGTGCGCCAACATGTATATCGACACCGACTTCCTCGGCGTCCACCTGCGCCACCTCTGGGGGCGCGAGACCTCGCACGAGGAGCTCATGAGCATCGGCGCGCGCATCTGGAACCTCGGCCGCCTGCTCAACCTGCGCGAGGGGTTCTCCCGCGCGGACGACCGCCTCCCGGCGGTCCTGGGCGTGCCTCACCCGGACGGCGCGGCGGCCGGCAAGACGGTCGGTGACGTTGAGTTCCGCGCCGCCCTCGACGAGTACTACCGGATCCGAGGCTGGGACGAGCACGGCGTGCCCACGGAGGAGACGCTGTCGAGGCTCTCGCTCGACGTCCGGCTCTGAAGGGAGCGCGACGGTGTCCGTCGACGAAGTGATACGGCGGCAGTCGCGGAGCGAGCACAGGCGGTTCGACCTCGCGCCCGGTGACGATGCGATGCTCGCCGTCGTGACGACCGGGAACGGCGGCCCAGAGATGCTCGACTACCGCGTGGTCCGCCGGCCACGGCCGGCGGAGGGAGAGGTCCTCGTCCAGGTCCTCGCCGCCGGCGTCAACGCCACCGACGTCAACACTCGGGTGGGCTGGTACGAGGACGGTGGCTGGAGCTCACCGTCGCCGTTCCCCTTCATCCAAGGCACCGACTGCTGCGGACGCGTGGTCGCGGCCGGAGAGGGCGTGAACAGGTCTCTGCTGGGCCGGCGTGTGCTCGTGCGCCCGTGCATGCGCCCCCGAGGCTTCGTCTCCCTGGAGACCATCTGGATGGGCTCGGACTTCGACGGCGCCTTCGCCCAGTACGCGCGCGTCCCGGCGTCCGAGGTCTTCCCGGTCGAGAGCGCCCTGAGCGACGCCGAATTGGGTGCGATCCCCTGCGCCTTCGGGACCGCCGAGAACATGCTGCGCCGCGCCGGCGTCGACGAGGGGCAGCACGTGGTCGTCACCGGCGCCTCCGGCGGCGTAGGGTCCGCCGCGGTGCAACTCGCGCGGCTGCGCGGCGCGGAGGTCACGGCGGTCACCGGGGCCGGCAAGGCCGGGCAGGTCCTCGCCCTGGGGGCCGCGCGCGTCGTCGACCGGGACGCGAGTATCGTCGACGTCCTCGGCGAGCAGTGTGTCGATGTGGTCGTGGACAACGTCTCGGGTCCGGGCCTCGGCGACCTGCTCGCGACCCTGCGGCGCGGCGGCAGCTACGCGTCGTCCGGCGCCATCGCCGATCCGGAGGTGAGCTTCGACAAGCGCACGTTCTATCTCCGCGACCTCAGACTGATCGGCTGCACGGCCTGGGACGAGCCGGTCTTCCCCGACCTGATCGCGCGCGTCCAGGAGGGCGCCGTGCGACCTGTGATCGCGGCGACCTACCCGCTGGAGCGGATCGCCGAGGCGCAGGCGGAGTTCCTCGAGAAGCGGCACGTGGGCAAGTACGTGCTCGTGCCGCCCGCCCCCGGCGCCTGAGCCCCGCCCAGTCCGCCCGGCGCCCGCTCCTCCTACTTCTCCCGGAGCCGCACGTCGCGCACGGGCGAGCGGGCCGAATCGGCGGAGGCGTCGTCGAGCATCGCCTGGGCCGCGCTCTCCGCGTCGAGGCGAGAGCGATAGTGCTCGATCTCGCGCGCGACGGCCGCCGGATCCCAGTCCAGGGCCGGGGCCATCAGCCGGGCCACGTCCTCGACGGCGCGCCGCCCCCGGTCCGGAGCCTCGAAGGCGATGTGGGTGCGGCGGGTGAGGATGTCGTCCACGTGGAGGGCCGCCTCGTGCAGGACCGCGAAGCGGACCTCGGCGGCCAGGTAGGCGTGAGCGCCGTCCAGGGGTGCGCCGAGATCGGGCTCCTCCGCGATCAGGTCGAGCACCCTGAGCGCGAGCGTGCCGTAGCGCCCCGCCAGGTGCCCGATCTGCTCCGGCGACAGGTCCGACGCGCCGGGGTGAAGCCGCGCCCGCTCGCCCGCCTGGGTCCAGCCGACGGCCCCGAGCAGCGGCACCGACTCGGTGTGACTCGGCGCCACGGCGAAGGGCAGGTCGCGCGCCGCGACGTCCACGGCGTCGCGCGCCATGACGCGGTAGGTCGTGTACTTGCCGCCGGCGATGCTCACGAGCCCCGGCGCGCTGCGCCGGACCACGTGCTCGCGCGACACGGCGGCCGTATCCCCGGACCCCTCGGCCACCAGAGGCCGCAGGCCGACGTACACGGCCGTGATGTCGTCACTCGTGAGCGAGTCGCGCAGGACCGCGTTGACGTGCCCGAGCAGATAGTCGATGTCGGCCCGGCTGGCGGACGGGTGATCGAGGCCGAACTCCCAGTCGGTATCGGTGGTGCCGATGATCCAGTGGTCGCTCCACGGCAGCACGAAGAGCACGCTCTTCTCGGTCGGCAGGATCAGCGCGAGCTGCGAGTCGATGCGCGCCCTGGGCACGACGATGTGGACGCCCTTCGACGGCCGCACCTGCAGTGGAGACTCCACGCGGGCGAGGCGCTCCATCTCGGTGGTCCACACGCCCGTGCAGTTGACGATGACGCGGGCGTGCACGTCGAGCTCGTCGTCGCTCTCGAGGTCGCGGGCGTGGACGCCGGTCACGGCGGCGCCGTCGGGAAGGAAGCCCATCACCTCGACCGCGGGAACGCAGGCGGCGCCCTGCGCCGAGGCCGTTCCCGCGAGTGTCACGGCGAAGCGGGCGTCGTCGACCTGAGCGTCGTAGTAGCGGATGCCGCCGGTGAGAGCGTCGTGCCGCAGCGACGGCACGGCGCGCAGGCAGGCGTCGTGCGAGAGGTGCCGGTGCCGCGGCATTGCCGGGTGCGTCCCCGCGAGCGCGTCGTAGAGGAACAGGCCGGCGCCCATGTAGGCGCGGTCCTTGATGCCGTGCTCGAGCGGCAGCAGGAAGGGCGTCGGGTGGACGAGGTGCGGCGCCAACCTCTCGACGAGCAGGCGCCGCTCGTGCAGCGCTTCGCGCACGAGACCGAGGTCGAAGCGCTCCAGGTACCTGAGGCCCCCGTGGATGAGCTTGCTCGACCGGCTCGACGTCCCTGCGGCGAAGTCACGCTTCTCGATCAGCGCGACGGAGAGCCCGCGGCTGGCGGCGTCGAGCGCCACGCCGCACCCAGTCACGCCGCCGCCGATGACGAGTACGTCGAAGAGCTCGCCGGCGAGCCGCCGGAGCTGGAGAGCGCGCGCGTCCCACGGCGATCTGCACGTGAGGCCTGAGCCCGCCGGACGACGCGTCATGCGGGCTCACCGCCCGCCGGTAGCCCGTCCATTACCCAGCCCCGCATCGGTCACTCCTTTTCGCCACTGACTTTGGTATGTACCACCAATCTGGTATGTACCATGACCGCTGTGCCATACTCTGTCAAGGACAGCACGCGGGCCGGCGGGGTCCGCGCGAGCGATGGACGGGCGCCACGCGCCGCAGGAGACTCGGGTGAAGCACGTCACGGAAGCGCCGAAGTCGACGCCGGTCATGCACGAGACGGACGTCCTCATCGTCGGCGGCGGACCGGGCGGGCTCTCCGCGGCGGTCGCCGCGGCGCGGGCCGGCGCGCGCACCACCCTCGTCGACCGGTTCGGGTGCTTCGGCGGCGTCATCACCCAGGTGGGCGTCGAGACCATCGCCTGGTACCGCCACGAGGGCACGGTCGACCTCGAGGGCATCGGCATCGAGGTTGAGCGGCGCGCCGAGGCCATGGGCGGCACGGAGCCTGATTCCCAGTCGCGGAGCCGGGCGCTCGACGCCGAGCTCTTCAAGGTGGTCGCCGACCAGCTCGTCGAGGAGGCCGGCGTCGAGCCGCTCCTGCACTGCCTGGTCACGGAGCCGATTGTGGAGCACGGCCGCGTGAGAGGCGTCCTCACCGAGAGCAAGTCCGGCCGGCGGGCCATCCTCGCGGGGCGCGTCGTCGATGCCACCGGAGACGCGGACGTCGCGTTCCGCGCCGGGGCGCCGTGCCGCACGCGACCGCCCGGTGAGGCGATGGGCGTCACCGTCGTGTTCACCTGCTCGGGCGTCGACAAGTCGCGCTTCCTCGAGCACGTTGCCGACACCGCCCCGACCTACGGCGACTGGACCAGGTGCTGGCAGGTCGAGACCACGGGCAAGGAGGACGACCTCTTCAGCCCTTACCTGCAGGAGCCGTTCGACCGCGCGCGCGCCGAGGGCGTCATCCCCGCGGACGTACGCAGCCTCGGCGGCACGTGGGGCCGCGTCACCGAGGAGGGGGAGGCCACCTCCCTCAACATGGTCTTCCTCCAGGGCTACGACTGCACGGACGTCCGTCAGATCACGCGGGCGGAGATCGAGGGGCGCCGCCAGGCGCTCCTGGCGCTTGCGGCGCTGAAGCGGTACACGCCGGGGTTCGAGCACGCCCGTCTGCGCACCTTCGGTTCTACCCTCGGCACGCGCGACTCGCGCAAGATCGCCGGCCGCTACGAGCTCACCGGCGAGGACGTCCGCGGGCAGGCCCGCTTCGAGGACTCTGTGGGCATCTTCCCGGAGTTCCTCGACGGGTACGGCATCCTGATTCTCCCTACCACGGGCCGCTACTTCCAGGTGCCCTACGGCATCCTCGTCCCGCAAGGCATCGACAACCTCCTCGTCGCCGGCCGCTGCGTCGCCGGCGACAAGATCTCGCACGCGGCGACGCGCAACCAGATGTGCTGCGCGGTGACCGGTCAGGCCGCCGGCGCGGCCGCGGCCCTTTCACTCAGGGAAGGCCGCACCACCGCGGAGGTGGACGTCGCTCGGGTGCAGGCGGAGCTGAAGCGGCAGGGCGTCCGGCTGGACTGACGGCCGGCGAGGCTTCGCCGGCCGGCGGCCCAGCGCCGGCGCCCGTCTCAGGGGGCTACGCCCTCGACGGGCGCCGTGACCGAGAACTCCGTGCGGTCTCCGCGATAGACGTCCCGCGCCAGCTCGACGACGGCGTCCCCGGTGTCGTAGACGGTGCGCGTGAGGACGAGCGCGGGGCTGCCGGGCCTGGCCGCGAGGGCCTCCGCCTCGTACCGGTCGAGCGTGACGGCGACGATGCGCGCGTCGGCCTTCGCCGGGTGCACGTCGTACCGCGAGCGCAGGAGGACCCAGAGCGACCCCGCGAGGTCGTGCTCGAGCAGGTCCGGGAAGCGCGCCGCCGAGAGCTGGATGTTCTCGATGGCGATCGGTTCACCCCCCGCCGTGCGCAACCGCTGCAGCACGTGGACCCTGCCGCCCGCCGGCACTCGGAGCAGCTCGGCGGTCACGGGGTCAGGGTCGACGGTCGCGGTCGCGAGCACCTCGGTGCCCGGCGCGCGGTCGGCCTCCGTCATGTTGCGCGTGAAGCTGCCGACGCTGAAGCGAAGCCGCGGCTCGGCCACGAACGTTCCCCTCCGCGGGTGGCGATACAGGTACCCCTCGAGCGTCAGCGTCTCAAGGGCGTGCCGGGCCGTCATGCGGCTCACCTCATAACGCTCACTGAGGGCACGCTCGGACGGGACTGACCCGTGGGCGCTCAGATGCCCGGCCTCGATCTGGTCGCGCAGGAGCGACGCGAGCCACAGGTAGAGCGGGCTCGTCCGCTCCGGTGTGCGCCGGGCACTCGCCACCCTCAACCCCCTAGAGACGATGGATCGGCGGAACTCCAGCCAAACGGCAGTCCACCATTGCCGAGCTGCCGTCCGAAGCGTACCATGCAGCCTTGGTACATACCAATCGCCGGAGCCTCCCGCGGGGCAGCGGTTGGCGCCCACGTGCGACGCATATCTGACGGGCGAACTGGTATGGATGGCCTTAAAATGCCGTTGGCCGCATATCTGGCGAATATCTGCGCTTTGAAAGGGGGGCGAGCAACTAACTGACCGGTCAATACCCCTTGCCATTCGTCGCCACCCTGTGTATGGTGACCCGGATGTGTCGGGGGCGGCCGATGGCCGAGCCATCGCCGGAATCCGTTTCGTACCGTAGGCATGCGTCCAGGGGGAGTTGCGATATGGCTAGCGAGAAGTTCACCAGAGAGTACGGCCAGCATCTGGTCGACCAGGTCCTCAGGGGACAGATGACGAGGCGTCAGCTGCTCGTGCGCGCGTCGGTGTTCGGCTTCTCGCTCACCGCCGCCGGTCAGCTGCTCGCCGCCTGCGGCGGCACCACGGAGACCACCTCGTCGCCGAGCGCGACCGGCATGCCGGCTCCGGTGATGGGTGGCATCCTGAGCATGATCGGTCCGGCGCCGATCGGCGATCCCAACCCCGTCACCATCCTCGACCAGGGCGGCATCCTGCTCGTCACCCAGTTCCTCGAGTTCCTCATCGACCTCAACAACGACAACTCGCTCAAGCCGAAGCTGGCCGAGAGCTGGACGCCGAACGATACGCTGGACGTGTGGACGTTCAAGCTGCGCCAGGGCGTCACCTTCAACGACGGCAGCCCCTTCGAGGCCGAGGACGTGGTCACGACCGTCGAGCGCCTTCTCGACCCCAACGCCGGTTCGGGCGGCGCCAAGTCCCAGTGGGGCGGGGTGCTCGACCCAGGCGGTACCAAGGCGATCGACGCCACTACGGTCGAGTTCAGTCTCCTCAAGCCGTATGCCGACTTCCCGTACACCGTCTCCGGCGGCAACTACAACAGCGCTATCCTGCCGCGCGGCTTCAAGGGCGACATCCTCAAGAGCCCGGTCGGCACAGGCCCCTTCGTGCTCGACCAGTACGTGACCAAGCAGAAGGCCACGTTCAAGAAGAACCCGACCTACTGGGGCAAGGACGCGTCGGGCGGCGCGCTGCCTTACCTGGACGGTCTCGAGTACGTCATGGTCGAGGACAACTCGGCCCAGAACCTGCAGATGCAGTCCGGCGCCGTCGACTGCCAGCCGCAGACGATCCCGCAGGGCGCGCAGGCGCTGTTCGCCGATCCCAACCTCCGCGTGGACGTCTACCCGGGCACGGGCATTCGCGAGGTCGCGTTCAACCAGACCAAGGAGCCGTGGAAGAGCGGCGGCGCCAATCTCTGCCAGGCGGTCGCCTGGTGCCTGGACCGTGCCGCCATCAACGACGCCCTGTGGGCCGGGAAGAGCATCCTCGGCTACGACACCTTCTGGAACGCAAAGGCCTACCCGGGCATCACTGACATGCCGGCGGACCTGACGCGCGCGCAGGACTACGACAAGGCGAAGCAGCTGCTCGCGGACGCCGGCCACCCGAACGGGCTCGACCATCGAGCTGACGGTCGCCAAGTACCTCGAGAACCCGCAGCTCGCGCAGCTCATCCAGGACCAGTGCAAGCCGGCTGGGATCAACGTCAAGATCAACCAGATGAGCTACACGGAGTTCTACGCCGGCAGCGACACGGACTACTACGGCACCACGCCGTGGATCGTCGCGCCCATGACTATCGTCGAGTGGGGCAGTCGTCCGACGCCGGGCATCTACGCCGCGGCCATGCTGCTGCCCGACGCCGTCTGGAGCTCGTCGCACTGGAACATCACCTGAGTTCCTGAGCACGTTCAACGAGTACCAATCGACCATCGACGAGACGAAGCGCAAGGACCTCGGCGGGAAGCTGTCGCAGCTGCAGCGGACGCGACGCCGATCATGGTGCCGTACTTCATCGCCCAGGCGCGCACGCAGAAGAAGACCGTCTACAACATCCAGGGCCCCGGCTCGTTCTACTGCGACTGCACCGCGGCCTTCAAGACCGCGTAAGGTCGACCGACCGGAACCTGACAGAGACTGACTTAGGGTCCAGGGATGCTGCGCCTCATCGGACGCCGGCTCCTACTGATGATCCCGACGCTGATCCTGGCGTCGATGCTGATCTTCGCGCTGGCGGAGGTGCTGCCCGGCGACGTGGGGCGCAGCATCCTGGGCATATACGCCTCTGAGGCGGACGTCGCCGCGCTGAACCACCAGCTCGGCGCCGACCGTCCTCTGGTCGTGCGTTACGCCTCCTGGGCGGGTAGCTTCGTGACCGGCGACTGGGGCGAGTCTCCCATCCTCAAGCTACCGGTGCGGCCGTTGGTCATGGCCGGCGCTCGGCAACTCGCTGATCCTCGCGGGCTTCGCGCTTGGTGCTCATCGTGCCGACTTCGATCACGCTCGGCGTGTTCTCGGGCTTACGACGAGACAGCTGGATAGACAGGACGATCACGGTCTCCACACTGTCGATGACCGTCATCCCCGAGTTCGTGAGCGGGGTCGTCCTGCTGTACATCTTCGCGGTATGGCTCAAGTGGCTGCCGGTATCGGCGCTGCCGCCGGACGGCTCGCCCTTCTACGATCGGCTCTACTACCTCATCCTTCCGGCCATCCCGCTGATGTTCCTCGAACTGGGCTACATCGCGCGCATGGCCCGCGTCGGCACCGTCCAGGTGCTCGCCATGCCGTACATCCGCACCGCCGTGCTCAAGGGCGTGCCGCGCAGCCGGGTCATCTTCGGCCACGTGCTTGCGCAACGCGATGGTGCCCACGGTCACGGTAATCGGCAGCCAGGTCGGCTGGCTGATCGGCGGCCTGGTGGTCGTTGAGTACCTGTTCGTCTATCCCGGCATCGGCAAGCTCATGGTCGACGCCGCGCAGTCGAGCGACGTGCCCCTGCTCGAGGCATCCGTGCTCTGGTGGCCGTGATCTACATGCTGGCCAATCTGATCGCCGACATCGTCGTAGCGCTGCTCAACCCGCGGATCCGCAAGGGAGGCTGACGTGGACGACGAACCGCGCAGCCCGTTCGGACCGGATCCCGACCTGGCTCGCGAGGGCATGGAGCTCGGCGCGGACCCCGAGATGCTCGAGCTCCGCGCCGATGCCGCTGCGACGGGCAGGGAACAAGAACTTCCTAGCCGACAGCGACCACAGGGCACAGGAGCTCCAGGCCGATGCCGCCGCCGCGCTCGAGCAGAAGCGGCAGCGACGCTACCTGATCAGGCAGCTGTTCCGCAGCCCGACCTTCATGGTCGGTCTCGTCATCGTGCTCTTCTGGGTCTTCATGGCGGTGTTCTCCATGTACATCACCCAGAGCCCCACGCACACCGACCCGAGCGTCTCCCTCCAGGCGCCGAACGCAACGCACTGGTTCGGCACCGACGACCTCGGGCGCGACGTGCTGGCCCGCACCATGGCCGGCGCCCGCACCGTGCTCATCATCGCGCCGCTGGCCACCATCCTTGCTCTCCTGTGGGGCGGCATCATCGGACTCGTCGCGGGCTTCTACCGAGGCATCACGGACGAGATCATCATGCGCCTGATCGACGTGCTGCTGGCGCTGCCCGATCATCATCACCTCGATCCTGATCCTGTCGCTGCTGGGCAAGGGCACGGCGATCATCATCATCGCCATCGGCGCGTTGTTCACGCCCGTGGTCTCACGCACCATCCGCGCCGCCGTGATCGGGGAGCGTGAGCGCGAGTACGTCATGGCCGCGCGCCTGCGCGGCGAGCGTTCGGCGTTCGTCATGTCTCGCGAGATCCTGCCCAACATCACGCAGCCGATCATCGTCGAGGGCACGATCCGCCTCGGCTACGCGGTGTTCACCGCCGCCACGCTGTCGTTCCTCGGCTTCGGCCTCGCGCCGCCCTCGCCCGACTGGGGCCTCACGATCTCCGTGGAGCGCGTCTACCTGCAGATCGCGCCGTGGACCGTGCTGTTCCCCGCGGCCGCCCTGGCCTCCCTCGTGGTGGCGGTCAACCTCATCACCGACGGTCTGGGGAGGACGTTCTCGAAATGAGCACCGTGGAGCAGCCCGTGAACGTCCCGGACGTGCAGGCCGCGGCGCTCGACGTCCGCGACCTCGAGGTCACCTTCCACCGCCGCGGGCGCGAGCTGCCGGTGCTCAAGGGCGTCACCCTGCACATCCAGCCCGGCGAGGCCTACGGCCTGGTGGGGGAGTCGGGCTGCGGCAAGACGACGCTGGCCATGGCGGCGATGCGCTACCTCGCCGCCAACGGCACGATCGATGCAGGAACAGTGCTGGTCGACGGCCAGGACGTGAGCACGCTCAGTGAAGAAGCTCTGCGCAAGTGGCGCGGCGGCAAGGTCGCCATGGTCTATCAGGACCCGGCGACGGCGCTCAGCCCGGCGATGCGTATCGGCGACCAGCTCGCCGAGGTGTATCACTACCACGAGGGGATGGGCAAGGCCGAGGCGCTCGAGCACGCCCGCGAGGGCCTGCGCCGCGTCGCGATCCCCGACCCCGACGGGACTCTGCGCCGCTACCCGTTCGAGCTCTCCGGCGGCCAGCAGCAACGCGTCGTCATCGCCATGGCGCTGTCCGTGAACCCGCGCCTGCTCATCCTCGACGAGCCCACAACCGGCCTCGACGCTACTGTCGAGGCGGAGATCCTCGACCTCGTCGAGGAGCTACAGGGGCGGATCAACGCGGCCATCCTGCTGATCACGCACAACCTCGGCCTCGTAAGGCGGCTCTGCAGCCGAGTCGGCGTCCTCTATGCCGGCCGCCTCGTCGAAGAGGGTCCGGCGCGCGACGTCTTCACGGATCCCCGGCACCCGTACACCATGGGCCTGATGCGCTGCGTGCCACGCTTCGGCATGAACAAGACCGACGCGGCCTTGCAGACCATCCCCGGCACGCTGCCCGCCCTCGGCGAGCCGCTCGAGGGGTGCGTCTACTCGGCACGGTGCCCGATGGCGAAGCCGGTGTGCAAGCAGCGCGAGCCCGACCTGTACGCCTGGCCGGGCGACGGGGGGACCAGGGGCGCCGCCGAGGCGGCGGCTCTGCCGCCCGACCCGGCCGCCTACTCGCCGCACCACGCCAACCCCGTCGGTGAAGGCGACCGCCATACGCGCTGCTACTTCAGCGCCACGGTGCAGGAGATGCCAGCGATGACGCCGGTGCTCGCGACGAGCCTCGATGAGCGCGGCGGCGACCAGGGTGACGTGCTCGAGATCGGCGACGTGGTCCGCTCCTTCAAGGACGGGCGCAAGAAGCTCACCGCCGTCGCGAACGTCTCGCTCGACCTGCGGAAGGGCGAGACCTTCGGCCTCGTGGGCGAGTCGGGCAGCGGTAAGACGACCTTGGCCAAGTGCGTCACCGGTCTGCTCGCCCCCGACTCCGGCACCATCACCTTCGAGGGCGGCGTCCTGCGCGCCACCTCTGGCAAACGCTCGCAGGACGCCCTGCGCGCCATCCAGATGGTCTTCCAGAATCCGGACTCCACGCTCAACCCGGCCTGGAGTACCCGCGCCATCCTGACGCGCGCGGTGCGCAAGCTCGGCGGCGACAAGGAAGGTTCGGTCCGCGCCAAGGTCGACAAGCTCTCCCGGGATGTGCGCGTCGAGCCTCGCTTCCTGCTGCAGCGGCCGACCGACCTCTCGGGCGGCCAGAAGCAGCGCATCGCCATCGCCCGCGCCTTCGCCGGCGACCCGACGCTGGTGGTGTGCGACGAGCCGGCGTCGGCGCTCGACGTCTCCGTGCAGGCGAGCATCCTCAACCTGCTCGTCGAGCTGCAGACCAAGGAGCAGGTCTCCTACGTGTTCATCAGCCACGACCTGGCGGTCGTGCGCTACATCTCCGACCGCATCGGGGTCATGTACCTCGCGGAGCTCATCGAGGTCGGCGCGGCCGAAGAGGTCTTCAATCCGCCGCACCACCCCTATACCGAGGCGCTGCTCAGCTCCATCCCCAAGCTGGACTTCGACGAGCGGCAGGAGAGGGTCGCGCTGCGCGGCACCATGCCGAGCCTGAGCGAACCACCCTCGGGCTGCCGCTTCCACACGCGCTGCCACCGCATCCTCGATGGCGACATCTGCGTGCAGCAGGAGCCGCCGATCCAGGAGACCGGCGACGGGCACACGTATAAGTGCCACATCCCGCCGGACGAGCTCCTCGAGATGCAGCTGGCGGGTAAGCCGGCGCCCGGCGACTGACGCCTAGTCCCAGGCGGGCTCGCAGGGTGGGCTGACCAGCGCGAGCCCGTTCCACGCATCGTAGGCGAGCCCGACTGCGGCGTGCTGCTTGTAGGGCAGCGAGTAGCGCCCGGGGATCGACTCCTGCACGGCGCCGACGCAGCCTTCGGCGAAGATCCGCGCCGACTCCTCGTCGGCCGGCCGGCCCTCGAGCGCCCGCTCGAGGGCAGACGCGCGGAAGGCGACTTCGCCGACCGCGCCCAGGGCCACGCGCACGTCCGCGAGCGCCCCGACGGCTGCGTCGAAGCGCACGACCAGCGCCGCGCTCAGGCGGGCGACGCTCACCGCGGTGCGCGAGCCGATCTTGGCGAACGCCGAGCGGTGCTCCGGGCCGAGCGCGGCGAACGAGAACTCGGTGATCACCTCGTCGTGAGCGAGGCTCGTGCGGCTGGGGCCGAGCAGGACCTCGCCCATCGGCCGCGTTCTGACATCGCCGGCGCCGTTCACGGTCGTGACCGCAGCGCCGAGCGCCGTGAGCGCCGTCGCGCCGTCGGCGCACGGCGACGCGTTGGCGATGTTGCCGCCGATCGTACCCACGTTGCGGATCTGCGCCGAGCCGACGTGCGCCGCGGCGAGCCCCAGACAGAGGGCGTGCCCGCGCACCAGCGGGTCTGTCTGCAGCTCGGCGAACGTCGTCGTCGCGCCGATGCGGAGCGTCTCGCCGTCGAGGCGGACGTAGGAGAGCTCGGCCAACCCGGTCAGATCGAGGATGACGTCCGGCTCGCTCCCCGGCCGGCGGATTGCGCGCACCAGGTCGGTGCCGCCGGCGAGCAGCCGGGTGCGCGGCGTCGCCTGGGCGAGGGCCGCGACGAGTCCCTCGACGCCGTCCGGCGTCACCACCTTGGTCACGGCCACGTCACTCACCTCCCCGGGGGTCGGGCGACCCGTCAGGCGCGGAGGCATCGGGTGCCGGGACGTCGCCGGCCGCGGTGGACGCCGCTCCGACGCCATCGCACGGGGCGCCGAGGGGTTCGGCGGCGCCTGCCTGCACCACCTCGCAGACCGCCGCCAGCGTCTGCGGGTCTGTCGTCACCTCAGCGGCAAGCTCCTCGGCGTCGCCGGGCAGCACCATCGCCGGCGTCGCTTCCTGCCCGCTCGTCGCCTTCACCGCGGCGACGATCGCCGCGTAGCCGGTGCACCGGCACAGATTGCCCGCCAGGGCGATGCGGATGTCCTGGTCGGACGGAACGGGGTTCGCCATGAGCAGCGCCTTGGCCGACATGAGCATGCCGGGCGTGCAGTAGCCGCACTGGACGGCGCCGTATTCGACGAACTTGCGCTGCAGCAGGTCGAGCTCGCCGTCGTTGGCTAGGCCCTCCACCGTGAGGACCTCCTTGCCGCGCGCCTGCACGGCGAGCATGACGCACGAGTTGACCGCTTTGCCGTCGACAATCACCGTGCAGGCCCCGCACTCGCCCTCGGCGCAGCCTTCCTTAGTGCCGGTCAGCCCGAGCTGATCGCGCAACACGTCGAGCAGGCGCGCCGTCGGGCGCGCCTCGACCTCGTGTGCCATCCCGTTCACGGTCAGCAGGAGCTGCATACGGCCACCTCCTCCCCGTGAAGCGCGCCGAGTATCCGCTCGGGGATGAGCGGCAGGTCGCAGAGCTCGGTGCCGAGCGCGTTGTTGACAGCGTTGACGACCGCGGGGGCAGTCGGCACCGTGGCGATCTCGCCGACGCTCTTGGCGCCGAACGGACCATCGTCGCCCTCGTGCTCGACCAGCAGCACCTGGATGTCGGGCATGTCGGGCGCATTGACGATGTGGTAGTTCTTGAAGCCGTCCACGCCGCTGCGCCCGCGCTCGTCGACGTCGAGATGCTCGTAGAGCGCGTAGCCGATGCCCATCTGCACCGCGCCCTGATACTGCGCCTCGACCATGCCGCGGTTGATCGCCTGGCCCACGTCGGCGACGGCGAGGAAGTCGGTGACCGCGGTCAGGCCCGTGGCGCAGTCGACCTCTACCTCGGCGAACTGCACCGAGTACGAGGCCGGGTTCGAGACCGCGTAGTAGGTGGTCGACGCGGAGATCGACGGAACGGAGCGCATCTCGCTGAGGCGCGCGATGTCGCGGTACGCGATCACGCGCTCCCCGTCGTCCCTCACGCGCACGGCGCCGTCCGCGACGGAGAGCCGCTCGACCGGCACCCGCAGCAGGTCGGCCGCCGCGGTCAGAAGCCTTGCCTTCAGCTTCTCTGCGGTCACGCGGGCGCACTCGCCGCACACGTAGGTGACGCGGCTGCCGTAGGTCCCGTAGTCGAACGGCGTGGTCGACGTGTCCGCCTCGCCGGCGGCGACGCGGTCGGGGTGCACGCCGAGCACCTCGGCGACGATGACCTTCATCGTCGTGACGACGCCGCAGCCGGGGTCGTGCAGGCTGGCGTTGAGCTCGAAGGTGCCGTCCTCGTTCATCTTGAGCGACATGTTGCTCGCCTCGGGGAAGGCGCCGTACATGCCGTTCTTGTGGGCGCCGGCGGCGACCCCGACGCCGCGCCGGAAGCGGCCCCGCCCCGCGGGGCGGGCCCGGCGCGCGGCCCAGTCGAAGGCCACGGCGCCGCGCTCGAGGCACTCGCGCACACGTGCGTCGCCGAGCGGCAGGCCGGTCACGAGGTCGGTGTCGAAGGGCTCGACCATGTTCTTGAGGCGCAGGTCGACCGGGTCCATCCGCAGGGCGGCGGCCACCCGGTCCATGTGGATCTCCGTGGCGACGGCCATCTCCGGCGCGCCCCAGCCGCGAGCGGCTCCGCCGACCGGCGTGTTGGTGTAGACGACGCGGCCGCGGTGGTCGTAGTGCGGCACCCGGTAGAGCTTGGTGACCTTCTTGCACATGTGGACGGAGTAGTCCGGCGTGCTCCCGGCGAAGCCGCCGGCATCCAGTGTGGAGGCGGCCTCGAAGTCGAGCAGCTCGCCGTCGGGCGTGCAGGCCGTGCGGATGGAGGTACGTGTGGCGGGCCGGACCATCGTCGCTATCATGCACTCCTCGCGGTCGAGGAGCAGCTTGACCGGCCGCCTCGTCTCGTGGGCCAGAAAGGCGACGACCGGCTCGACGATGTACTCCGTCTTGCCGCCGAACGAGCCGCCCATCGGCAGCTTGATCACGCGCACGCGGTGGTACTCCAGGTGGAGCAGCTCCGCGATCACCGTGCGCGCTGCGTAGACGCCCTGGCTGGTGGTCCAGACGGTCATGCCGCCGGTGCTGTGGCCCTGGGCGATGCAGACGTGCGGCTCCAGCGCCGCGTGGTGCACCCGCGGCGTGCTGGCCGACGTGGAGACGACCACGGCGCCCTCCAGGTCGGGCCGCTCGCCCCGCTCGATCTGGTGCTCGTAGAGGAGGTTGCCGCCGGGGTGGATCGGCACGTCGGCGCGGGCCAGCGCCTCGTCGACGGTGAGCAGTGCCGGCAGCTCCTCGTACTCGATCTCGACGAGCGCCGCGGCCGCCTCGGCGGTCGCCCTGCTCGTCGCCACGACCGCCGCGACGCGGTCGCCGACGAAGCGGACGTGCTCGCTGAACACCGTCTCGTCGTAGAAGGACATGTCCTGGCCGGGATGGATGCGCGCCCGGGAGAACGGCTCCATGGGCGCGCTGAAGCAGGTGAACACCTTGACGACGCCCGGCAGCGCCTCGGCACGCGAGGCGTCGATCCGTTTGACGATGCCGTGAGGGATCGTGCTGAGGATCAGCTTGGCATGGAGCATGCCCGGCACGGTGAAGTCGCTGCCGTAGACGAGCTCCCCGGTCACCTTCTGGGCGACGTCGTGGACGGGGTAGCTCCCGCCGACGTACTGCAGATCCTCGGTCAAGCTGTCGTTCTCCTCGCCATCGTCAGATGAGGTTGCCCGGAGGCCTGTCCTCGGGGCGGCTCTCGTCGAACCAGCGCCGGTACTCGGCCCTGCGGGCCTGCGCCGTCGGCGCCAGGCAGCAGCCGCCCTCGGACGTGCACAGCAGCTCCGGCGGCAGCGCGCGGCCGATGCCGTCGGCGACGTCGATCGCCTCGTGCAGCGGAAGCACGGCCTCGTGGCCGGCGAGCGCCATGTCGGCGAACACGTGCGCCGTGCACGTGGCCGCCATGATGCGGCTGCGGCACGGCTGGCTGAGGCCGCCCGGCATCGGGTCGCACGGCAGGCCCATGAAGGCCTGCAGGGCGAGCGACGCCGCGTTCTCGACCGCCTCGGGGGACCCGCCCACCATCTCCGCGATCGCTGCGGCCGCCATCGCACCGCAGACGCCCGACTCGCCGGTACAGCCTAGCACTTCGCCCGTAGGCTCGGTGCGCGTGTAAGCGATCGCGCCGATCCCGGCGGCGACGAAGAGGCCGCGGAGCAGGTCGTCGTCGCCCAATTCGCGAGCCTCCCGCACGGCGCTGAGGGCGGCGTAGACGTAGCCGGCCCCGCCGCCCATGGGCCCGGGCACGTTCTCGACGCCCGGGATGCCGGCGCCGGCGCCGTACGCGTATTTGATGGTCTGCGCCGTGATGCCGTCGGTGACCCGTGCCGGCGTCGCCGCGTGCCTCGCCCAGCGGCCGGCGAAGTCCGGCCTGAACGGACCTTCGGGGACGGTGAGGTCCTCCTCGTACACGGCGCGCGTCTGCCGGCGCATGACCAGGGCGAGCTCGCGCATCCGCCCGACCACCTCGTCACGCGGCCATCCGGACGCGTCCATCTCGTACCGGACGGCGACCTCCCAGAGCGGCGCGTCCTGCTCCGCCGCGAGCTCGCGCCAGCGCGTCATCGTGTCGAACAGCTGCGGCTTGCGGTCGGGCCGGCTCACGACCGGCAGCAGCGGCCGCAGCAGCGCCAGCCGAAGCACGGGGACGGCGCCGACGAACGCCTCACGCAGGGCGGAGATGTCGGGTTCCGCGGGCAACGCGAAGGCGTAGAGGACCCCGCGGCCGGCGACGCGCACCTCCTGCGCGTCGAGCAGGTCAGGGAGCTCGGCCCTGAGCCGCTCGATCCTCTCGGGGCTCAGGGCCTCCTGCGGGTCCTGGACGAGCAGCACGAAGGCGTCGCCGAGGGTGCGGTACGAAAAGCCGTCCACGCTCACCGTCTCGACCATGCCGCCGCCGGTGGAGTCGCCGACCAGCTCGACCATCAGGCCGCTCTTCCCGGTGAGGATGAACTTGACCGCGTTGGGATGCCTGCTCTCCGCGATCTCGGTGAAGGCGAAGCCGACGTCGACGCCGGCCCCCGCGGCGAGCTCGAAGCTGCGGAAGAGCCGCTCATCGTCGGGCAGGTAGCCGAGGACACCGGCAACCATGGCCCGGTCCTCGGCCATGATCCCGAAGGTGCCGGCGAACGAGCCGTCCTTGTCGAGCTCGATGCGCACCTTCGCCAGCCGGCTCGCCGAGCAGGTCGCCGGCGAGGCGGCCGAGGCGGCAGGGCCCGGCCGTATGCGAGCTCGAGCCGGGCTGCATGACCGGCCCGAAGACGTCGTTGAAGAACTCGGGGTACGGCGCCACGGGGACCTTCACTGGCGCACTCCCGTCGCGTAGCGCTCGGCGGCGCGGGCGACCGCGTCGCGGTCAAGCTCGACGCCGAGCCCCGGCGCGTCGAGGATGCCGAGCTTGCCCTCGCGAGGCGTGAGGTCCGGAGAGCTCACCAGGTCCTCCACGAGCAGCTGGTGCATGATCTGGTTGCCGTCGGTGAGGTTTGGCGTGCTGAGGCCGAGGTGGTGCTGGGCGCAGTCGGTGATCCCGGAGACGCCCTGCCCGTGCAGGCAGACGGGCACGCCGGCGGCCTCGGCGATCGCCGCGGCCTTGCCGAAGGCGAGCAGGCCGCCGGCCTCGTGCGGCGAGAGGACGATCGCGTCGGCGGCGCGCTGGCGGACGATGTCGTAGACGTCGGCCGCCGTGAACACCGACTGGTCGGCGGCGATCGGGATGTGGACTGCCTCGCGCACCTGACGCATCGCGGCGAGGCTGTGCAGCGGCGTCGGCTGTTCGACCCAGTCGATGTCGAAGGGCTCGAGCTTGTGGATCATGCGGATCGCGTCGGCGACGCTCCAGGCGCAGTTGGGGTCGAGGCGCAGGCGGCGGCCGCCGATGGCTGCGCGCACGGCCGCCGTGTTCTGGAGGTCGGCCGCGTCACCGCGCCCGACCTTGAGGTAGAGGACCCCGTGACCCGCCGCGGCGAGCTCGCAGGCGTCCTCGACGAGTTCGTCCGTCGTGTCGCCCTGGACGAAGCCGAAGTAGTCGACCTCCTCGCGCACGGCTCCGCCGAGGAGCCGGTACACCGGCTGGCCGGCGGCCTTGCCGATCGCGTCCCAGAGCGCCATCTCGAAGCCGGCGAGCACGAAGTCGGCGTGCCACGGCGTGTGGTTGAAGCTGCCCAGGTGGCGCGCCTCGTGGCACAGCCGCGCCACGTCGTGGACCGGCTGACCGACGAAGAGCGGCTCCACCGCCCGGAGCGCCGCGACGGTCCCCTCGGCGGCGAGCGACGCCGTCGACTCGCCGATGCCGGTGATCCCGGCGGTGGTCTCGACCTCCACGAGCACGACCGCGCACCCGTAGTCGACGCGGCCGGCCCAGTGGTACGGCTCCTTGAACGTGAGAAAGAGCGGCGTCGTCCGGACGGCGGCGATCCTGATGTCGCCCGCCGCCGTCATCCCCGTTCCTTCAGCGCCGCTCACAGCAACGTGTCCAGGACGCGAGCCTCCAGGACCTGCCCGCGGCCGAAGCCGGTGGCGTACAGCGCCGACCGCGCCAGGCGGACGAGGGCGTCCTCCGGCAGCAGGCCGACGACCTCGCTCTCGCGGATGGCCACGCCGGCGACCGCGGCGCGCTCGCCTATGGCCCCGACCACGTCGGCCATCGAGGTCACGCGGTAGTCGGTGAGGTTCATGGAGACCTGCACGGCGCCGTCCTCGAGCGCGAGCCCGATGGCCTTGACGCACTTCATGCCGCCGTCACGCTCGCGGATCTCGCGGGCGATGCGCCGCGCGAGCTCGAGGTCGTCCGCATCGAGATTGACGTTGAAGGCGATCAGCGGAAAGCGCGCGCCGACGGCGACGGCCCCGGCCGTCGCGTGCACGCGCGCCTCGCCCTCGTCGGGGCGCCGCGCCGGGTCGCTCGCGATCGCCTCGCGGAGCTCCTCGAAGCCCTTGCCACGGATCACCGCGAGGTTGCGATGCTCGGGGACGCGGGCCGCGTCCTCGTAGAGAAACGCGGGGATCCCGAGGTCGGCCGCAACGCGACGGGCGAGCACGCGGGCCACGTCGACGCAGACCGGCATCTCCTCCGAGCGCAGCGGCACGAAGGGCACGACGTCGGCAGCGCCGAAGCGCGGGTGGGCGCCCTCGTGCTGGTTGAGGTCGATGAGGGCGGCCGCCGTCTCGACGGCGCGGAAGGCCGCCTCGGCGATCGGCCCCTCGTGGCCCACGAAGGTGACGACGCAGCGGTTGTGGGTGGCGTCGCTCTGCACGTCGAGCAGGTGGACGCCGTCGACACGGGTCACCGCGGCCGCGATCTCGTCGATCACCTCCTGGCGGCGGCCCTCGCTGAAGTTGGGGATGCACTCGATGAGGGTCACGCGGGACCTCCGTCCGGGAGTGAAGGCAGGGCCGGCAAGGCATCGGCCGCGTAGACGGGCACGCGTTCGCGCACGACGACCTCGCCGCCGGCGATCACGCCGGACACGAGATTGACGCCCCAGTGGTAGGGCAGCTCCCGGTGCGAGGACGCGTCGAGCACCAGCAGGTCGCAGCGTTTGCCCGGCTCGACGCTCCCGACTTCGTGCTGCAGGCCGAGCGCCGCCGCGCCGCCCATGGTGGCGGCGCGGAGGGCCTCGGCCGGCGTCAGCCGCTGCTCCTGGCAGGCGAACGAGATCGCCATCTGCAGGTTCTCGCAGTAGCAGCTGCCGGGGTTGAAATCGGTGGCCAGCGCGATGGTCACGCCGGCGGCGAGGAGCTCCCGAGCCGGCGCATAGGTGGTGTGCAGCGTGTAGCTCGTCCCGGGGAGCAGGACGGCGACCGTGCCGGCGGCGCGCAGCGCGGCGATGTCCTCGCCGGTGATGTGGATGAGGTGGTCGGCCGAGACGGCGCCGAGCGAAGCGGCCAGCGCCGTACCGCCGGTGTGCGCCAGCTCCTCGGCGTGGATCTTCAGCCGGTAGCCGAGGGCGCGCCCGGCCTCCAGCACGCGCCGCGACTGGGCGACGGTGAAGGCGCCCTCGTCGCAGAAGACGTCGACGAACTCGGCCTGGCCGGCGAGCGCCGGCAGGATCTCGTCGCAGACGAGGGCGATGTACTCGTCGTCGCGGCCGGCGTACTCCTCCGGCGTCAGGTGCGCCGCGAGGACGGTGTGCACGCGGCGCACGGGATGCGGCACCTTGGCGGCGGCCAGCATCTTGCGCTCGTCCGCGAGCGTGAGGCCGTAGCCGGTCTTGGCCTCGAGCGTGGTCGTGCCGTGCCGCAGAAAGGAGTCGAGGCGACACGCGGCGAGGGCGGCGAGCTGCTCCTCCGTCGCCGCCCGCGTCGCTCGCACCGTGCTGTTGATGCCGCCGCCGGCCTCCTGCACCTCCAGGTAGGTCGCGCCGGCGAGGCGGGCGCCGTACTCCGCCGCCCGCTCGCCGGCCCACGCCAGGTGCGCGTGGGCGTCGACGAAGCCGGGCAGCACGGCGGCACCCTCGACGTCGACGACGAGGGCGTCGGCGGGCACCTCGACAGCACCGACCAGGTCGACCTCGGGACCGACCCAGACGATGCGGCCGCCTGCGGCGGCGACGGCGCCGCGCGGGACCACGCCGAGGTCGACGGCGCCGACGGGCGCGGCCGCCCCTGCGCCGGGACTCATCGTGACGAGCTCGCTCGCGCCGCGGACGAGGAGGTCGCAGGCGACGGTCATCGTCCGGACTCCGTCGCCGCTCGCGCTGGCCTCCGCGCCGTCGCGCACGATGGCCGCGAAGCGGCCGGCGGCGACGGCCGCGGCCGCGGCCTCGAGCTCGGGGGCCAGGTACCGGTCGCGCCCGAGCGTCGGCGCGAACTCGCGGACGACGGCCCGCCCGGCCCCGGTACCGGAGCCGGGCTCAGCGGCGCCAGCAGGTCGATCGCCTGGGCGGCGCAGACGGCCTCGATGCCGAGCACCTTCTGCGCGTTGGCGCAGCACGTCGAGCGCCTTGAGCGCCGCCGTCATGCCCATGCTGACGTGGTCCTCCTGGTCGCCCGAGCTCGGGATCGAGTCGACGCTCGCCGGGTGGCAGAGCACCTTGTTCTCGCTCACCAGGGCGGCCGCCGTGTACTGGGCGATCATGTAGCCGTTGTTGAGGCCGCTGTCGGTGGTGAGGAAGGGCGGCAGCTCACTCAGCGAGCTGGTGAGCATGCGGAAGGTGCGGCGCTCGCTGATGGAGGCGATCTCGGCGAGGCTCATCGCCGCCAGATCGAGCGCCAGGGCGAGCGGCTCGCCGTGGAAGTTGCCGGCCGAGATGATCTCGCCCGACTCCGGGAAGACGAGCGGGTTGTCGGTGACCGCGTCGACCTCGACGCCGACGACGCGGCGCAGCCAGGCGAGCGCGTCGCGGCAGGCGCCGTGCACCTGCGGGATGCAGCGCAGCGAGTACGCGTCCTGCACCTTGTCGCAGTTGAGGTGACTGAGCATGATCGCGCTGCCGGCCGTGGCGCGGCGCACGTTCTCGGCCGTCACGAGCTGCCCGGGGATGGGGCGCAGCGCCTGGATGCGCTCCTGGAACGGACCGACCGAGGCGCGCAGGCCCTCGAGGCTCATCGCGCCGATGAGGTCGGCCGAGTCGAGGAGCGCCTCGCCGTCGGCGACGAGCAGGCAGCCGATGGCGGCCATGAACTGGGTGCCGTTGAGGAGGCTGAGGCCCTCTTTGGCTTCGAGCGAGAGGGGCGCGAGCCCGGCGGCCCGCAGGGCGGGCCCGCTCGGCTCGCGCCGCCCGTCCTCGGTCAGCAGCTCGCCCTCGCCCATCATCGCGAGCACGAGGTGCGCGGACGGGGCGAGGTCGCCGGAGGCGCCCAGCGAGCCCCGGGACGGCACCCATGGGACGATGTCGGCGTTGATGCACGCGGCGAGGTGTTCGGCCACTGAGACCCTGACGCCCGAGTGGCCGCGCGCCATCGTGTTCAGACGGATGGTCATCGCGGCGCGCACGACCTCGCGCGAGAGCGGTTCGCCGAGGCCGACCGCGTGGCTGCGCACGAGGTTCTCCTGCAGCTCGCGCACCTTGTCGACGGGGATGTGCGTGGTCGCGAGCAGGCCGAAGCCGGTGGTGACGCCGTAGGCGACCTGCTCGCCGGCGATGACGGCGGCGATGACGTCGTGCGCCGCCTCGATACGCTCGCGCGCGGCCCCGCCGAGAGTCGACCTCAGCCCCGCCGCGCGCCACGGCGATGACCTCGTCGATGGTGAGCGGCGCGTCGCCGACGACGAGCTGCGTCATGTCGATCGTCCCCTCTTGATGGCCTCTTCCAGCAGTCGCGCGATGTCGGCCGGAGCCGCCGCCACGGGGATGCCGGCCGCCTCGAGGGCGGCCTTCTTGTCGGCGGCCGTGCCGGCCGATCCTTCCACGATGGCGCCGGCGTGGCCCATGCGCCTGCCGGGCAGGAGCGCTGTAGCCGGCGACGTAGGCGACCACCGGCTTGGTCATTCTCTCGCGCGCAAACGCCGCGGCGCGCTCCTCGTCGTCGCCGCCGATCTCGCCGATGAGCACGACGCCCTCGGTCTCGGGGTCGGCCTCGAACAGCTCGAGGCACTCGATGAAGCCGAGGCCGTGGATGGCGTCGCCGCCCATGCCGACGGCGGTCGACTGCCCGACGCCGGCGCGGGTGAGCTCGTGCACGACCTCGTAGGTGAGCGTCCCCGAGCGGGAGATGACGCCGACGGCGCCCGGCCGGAACACGGCGGCCGGCATGATGCCGGCGCTGCAGCGGCCCGGCGTGATGAGGCCGGGCCCGTTGGGCCCGACGAGGCGGGCGCCGCGGCGCGCGAGGTGCGCGGTGACCTCGCTCATGTCGCGCACCGGGATGCCCTCGGTGACGCAGACGACCAGGGCGATGCCGGCGTCGGCCGCCTCGATCATCGCGTCGCGGGCGAAGCGCGCCGGCACGAAGAGCACGGCGACGTCCGCGCCCGTCTCGGCGACGGCGGCGCGGACGCTGTCGAAGACGGGCACGCCCTCGACGGTCTGGCCGCCCTTGCCCGGCGACGTGCCGGCGACGACGTTGGTGCCGGCGGCGCGCATGCGCGCCGTGTGGAAGGCGCCCTCGCGCCCGGTGATGCCCTGGACGAGCACGCGGCTGCGCTCGTCGACGAGGATGGCCATCAGCCCTCACCTCCCGGCGTTCCGGCGGCGGGTCTACCGGCCGCGGGCGCGCCGGCGACGGGCGGGTGTTCGCGCGCCGCCGCGACCACCAGCCGGACGGCCTCGCCGGCGCTGCCGGCGACGGTGACGCCGGGGAGGCGCGCCTCCGCCAGGACCGCGTGCCCCTCCTCGGCGGCGTTGCCGTCGAGGCGCACGACGACCGGAGCGTCCACCGCAGCCGTGCCGAGCACCTCGATCAGGCCGCGCGCCACCTCGTCGCAGCGGGTGATGCCGCCGAAGATGCTGACGAGCACGGCGGCGACCGGCGGCCCCGCGAAGATCGCCTCGAGGGCCGCCGCGACGACGTCGGCGCGGGCGCCGCCGCCGATGTCGCAGAAGTCGGCGGCGCTGCCGCCGGCGGCGGCGATCTGGTCGATGGTGCTCATCACGAGGCCGGCGCCGTTGCCGACGACGCCGATGTCGCCGTCCAGCGGGACGAACGCGAGGCCCGCCCTGCGGGCCTTCGCCTCGCGTTCGTCCGCCGGCGCGTCCGGCGTGAGGTCCGGCTGCCGGAAGAGGGCGTTGTCGTCGATGGTCACCTTGCTGTCGAGGCAGACGACCCTGCCATCCTTCGTGAGGACGAGCGGGTTCACCTCGACCAGCGTGGCGTCGCGGTCGTGATAGAGCTTCCAGAGCGCGCGCACGACGGCCGCGAGGGCCTTGCTTCGCCTCGGGGCCGCCCAGCCCCTCGGGGTCGAGGGCGGCGGCGGCCACGACGTCCCGCACCTGGTAGTCGCAGAGGCCGAGCAGCGGGTCGATCGGGCTGCGGACGATGGCCGCCGGGGTCGCGCCTGGCCAGGTCCTCGATGTCCACGCCGCCTTCCCGGGCGAAGATCAGCAGGGGGCCGCGCAGCGCCCGCGAGGAGGCGATCGCCAGGTACAGCTCGCGCTCGATCTCGACCGCCTGCTCGACGAGCAGGGACTCGACGGCCTTGCCGCGGATGCTCATGGCGAGGATCTCCGTGGCGGCGGCCTCGACCTCGCCGGCGGACCGGCAGACGCGGATGCCGCCGGCCTTGCCGCGGCCGCCGGTCTTGGCCTGCGCCTTGACGACGACCGGCAGGCCGAGCTCGCCCGCGGCGAGCAGCGCCTCCTCCGGAGTCGCGGCGACGGCCGCCGGCAGCACCGGCAGCCCGGCGGCGGCGAAGAGGCGCTTTCCCTGGTGCTCGAGCAGATCCATGGCCGGCCCTACCGGGCCGGGGTCGAAGTGGGCGTGGCGAGCATCGCGACGGCCTCCTCGCCCAGCCGCAGCCCGAGCCGGAAGGCCTGCTCGTTGAGCTCGCGGAAGCGGGCCGGGACGCGGTTGAGCACGGCCTGCTCGACGGCGTCGGCCGGCAGCACGCCGCTCACCGCGACCAGCGCGCCGATGGCGACGATGTTGGTGACCACCTTCTTGCCGAGCTCGTCGGTGGCCGCCTGCGTGAACGGGAGGCCGCAGCGGACCAGGCCGTCGGCCGTCGCGTCCAGCTCGACCAGCCCGGAGTCGTAGATGAGCAGACCTCCGGGCCGCGTGTCCGCCGCGTACTTGGCGTAGGCCGCCTGCGAGAGCACGAGGTTGACGTCGGGGCGCTGCACCTCCGGGTAGTCGATGTCCTCGTCGGAGACGATGACCTCGGCCTTGGAGGCGCCGCCGCGGGCCTCGGGCCCGTAGCTCTGGGTCTGGACGACCTGCTTGCCGAGGGCGGTGGCCCCCTCGGCGACGATGGCCGCGGCCAGCAGGATGCCCTGGCCGCCGGAGCCGGAGAAGCGGATCTCCACGCGCGCGAGCGGGGCGGCCTCAGCCATTGCCGGCCTCCTGGGCGCGCTCCCTGATCTTGCGCAGCGCCGTGACGTACTCCTCGCGCTCGGCGTGGTGCAGCAGCCCGACCGGATAGTGGTCGTGACTGCGCGACTCGCCCTCCTCGAACTTGTCCGCCGGCACCGCGTGCTCCTTCTGCGCCTTGAGGAACTCAGCCGGGTCGGGCGTGAGGTTGAAGCGCCCGTAGTAGACCGGGCAGACGGCCATCGCCTCGACCATGGCGAAGCCCCGGTGGGCGATGCCGCCGGCGATGACGTTGACGAGCTGCTGGTAGCCCCACGAGGTGCCGCGGGCGACGTAGGTCGCCCCCGCGGCGTGGGCCAGCTCGCAGAGGTCGAAGGCGGCCTCGATGTTGCCGTACACGCTCGTCGTCGACTTGTCGCCGAGGTGCGTGGTGGGGCTCATCTGACCGCCGGTCATGCCGTAGATCGAGTTGTTGAAGATGAGCGCCGTGACGTCGATGTTGCGGCGCGCCGCGTGGATGAAGTGGTTGCCGCCGATGGCGGAGGAGTCGCCGTCGCCCATGGCGACGATCACGTGCAGCGACGGGTCGGTCGCCTTGACGCCCGTCGCCACCGCCAGCGCGCGGCCGTGGGCGGTGTGCACCGTGGAGTAGTCGAGGTAGGCGCTGATGCGCCCGCTGCAGCCGATGCCGGCGACGACCACGACCTTCTCGGGGTCGAGCTCGAGCCCGAGGATGGCGTCGATGAGCGCCCGGGCGATGGTGCCGTTGGAGCAGCCCGGGCACCAGAGCGTCTTCGCCGAGCGCAGGTGCGCCTTGATCTCCGACGTCGTGTGCGGCTTGATCCGCGGCAGCTTGTAGTCGCCGGTCGGCGACGCCTCCAGCCGCTGCTCGTCGACCAGGGCGCTCATGCTTCCTCCCAGCTGTGGTAGTAGAACTCGGGCTTGATGAGCTCGAGGATCTCGTCGGGCGTGATCAGCTTACCGTCCACGCGGCCGTAGTCGACGACCCGGGCGCGGCCGGCGACCGCCGCCTGGACCTCCCAGCTCATCTGCTTGATGTTCATCTCGGGCACGATCACCGTGCGCACCTGCTCGGCCATGCGCTCGACGGCGTGCGTCGGGAACGGCCACAGCGTGATCGGCCGGACCATGCCGACGGGGACGCCCTGGGCGCGCGCACTTGCGCACGACCGCCATGGCCGAGCGGGCGACGGAGCCGTAGGCGAAGATCGCGACCTCGGCGTCCTCCATGTGGGTCTCCTCGACGCGCACGATGGCGTCGCGGTGGTGGTAGATCTTCTCGCGCAGGTAGCGGCCGAGGTCGGCGGCGGCGGCCGGGTCGCTGGTGTCGGGGACGCCGCTGCGGCGGTTGTAGACGAGGCCGGTCACGTGCACCTTGAAGGGCGAGCCCAGCGGCGGCCGCGGCAGGATGTTGTCGAGGGTGCTCGTGACCGTGTCGTACTCGTCCGGCTCGCAGTCGGGGATGCCGCGCTCGGCGATGCGCAGGCTGCCCGGCTCGGGCAGCACCACGGCCTCGCGCATGTGGCCGATGAGCGCGTCCGAGAGGATGATCACCGGCGTGCGGTACTGCTCGGAGAGGTTGAAGGCCTCGACGGTGAGCGTGTAGCACTCCCTCACGCTGCTCGGCACGAGGGCGATCACCGAGTGCTCGCCGTGCGTGCCCCAGCGGGCCTGCATGACGTCGCCCTGGGCGGGCTCGGTGGGCAGGCCCGTGGACGGCCCGCCGCGCATGACGTCGACGATGACGCAGGGGATCTGCGCCATCGCGGCGAAGCCGATCATCTCCTGCATGAGGCTGAAGCCCGGGCCGGAGGTGGCGGTGAGCGCCTTCGCGCCCGCCAGGGAGGCGCCGCAGACGGCGGCGATGCTGGCGATCTCGTCCTCCATCTGGATGAACGTGCCGCCGACCTCGGGGAGCCGGCGGCTGAGCACCTCGGCGATCTCCGTGGACGGCGTGATCGGGTAGCCGGCGAAGAAGCGGGCGCCGGCGGCGATGGCGCCCTCGGCGACGGCCTCGTTGCCCTGGAGCAGGACGGCGCGCGGCGGCGCCTGAGCGGCCGCGGGAGCAGTGGTGGCCACGTCACACCTCCCCGTCGTGGTCGCAGACTTCTTCCGGAGGCGGCGCCGCGCTGGCCGCCGCGATGAGGTCGTCGCGCGAGAGCTGCGGCGCGGCCGCGGCGGCCTTCGCCTGCTTCCTGGCGCGGCGCCGCACCTCGATGGCGAAGTCGGGGCAGTGCAGCTCGCAGATGAGGCACTGGCTGCACTCCTCCGGCCGCGCGATCACGGGGTAGCCGAGCTTGTCGCGGTCGAAGACCTTGTCCGGACAAAGCTCGATGCAGATGCCGCAGGCCTTGCAGAGATCGAGCTCGAGCTCGACGGGCGAGTCAGCCATCAGTCAGTCTCCACCATGGGGAGGTCGATTCCTGCCTCCCGCGCCTTCTCGACGGCCTCCGGATACCCTGCATCGGCGTGACGCATCACGCCGGTGCCGGGGTCCGTCGTGAGCACGCGGCGCAGGCGCTCGCGCCATCATGTCGGTGCCGTCTGCGACGACGACCATGCCGGCGTGGAGGCTCTTGCCGATGCCCACGCCGCCGCCGTGGTGGAAGCTCACCCAGCTGGCGCCGGCGGCGGTGTTGAGCAGGGCGTTGAGGATCGGCCAGTCGGCGATCGCGTCGCTGCCGTCCATCATGCTCTCGGTCTCGCGATACGGGCTCGCGACGGAACCGGAGTCGAGGTGGTCGCGGCCGATGACGAGCGGCGCCTTGACCTTGCCGGTGCGCACCAGGTCGTTGAAGATCTCGCCGGCCTTGGCGCGCTCGCCGTACTCCAGCCAGCAGATGCGGCAGGGCAGGCCCTGGAAGTGGACCTTCTCGCCGGCCATCTTGATCCAGCGGGTGACCATCTCGTTGTCCGGGAAGGGCCTCGAGGAGGGCGGCGTCGGTGACGGCGATGTCCTGCGGGTCGCCGCTGAGCGCCGCCCAGCGGAACGGCCCGTTGCCGCGGCAGAAGAGCGGGCGGATGTAGGCCGGCACGAAGCCGGGGAAGGCGAAGGCGTCGGCGTAGCCGGCCGCCTTCGCCTCGCCGCGGATGTTGTTGCCGTAGTCGAAGACGTGGGCGCCGGCCCTCTGCAGCGCGACCATCGCCTCGACGTGGACGACGATGCTGGCGACGGCGCGGCGCACGTACTCGTGCGGGTCGTCGTCGCGCAGGCGCAGCGCCTCCTCGAACGTCATGCCGTTGGGCACGTAGCCGTTCAGCGTGTCGTGCGCCGACGTCTGGTCGGTGACGAGGTCCGGCGTGACGCCGCGGCGCACGAGCTCCGGGTAGACGTCGGCGGCGTTGCCGAGGAGGGCGATCGAGAGCGGCTTGCGCGCCGCCGTTGCCTCGTCCGCCAGCCTGAGCGCCTCGTCGAGCGAGGCGGCCCTGACGTCCACATAGTCGGTCTCGAGACGCCGCTGGATGCGGTGCGGGTCGACCTCGACGCAGAGCGCGACGCCGCCGGCCATGGTGACGGCGAGCGGCTGGGCGCCGCCCATGCCGCCGAGGCCGGCGGTCAGGACGAGCGGCCGGCCAGGTCCGCGCCGTAGTGCTTCTGGCCGGCGGCGGCGAACGTCTGATAGGTGCCCTGCAGGATCCCCTGCGTGCCGATGTAGATCCAGGAGCCGGCCGTCATCTGCCCGTACATGGTGAGCCCCAAGCGCATCGAGCCGACGGAACTCGTCCCAGTTGGCCCAGTCGCCCACCAGGTTGGCGTTGGCGATGAGCACGCGCGGCGCCATCTCGTGAGTCTCGAAGACGCCGACCGGCTTGCCGCTCTGCACGAGGAGGGTCTCGTCGTCCTTGAGGCGGCGCAGCGTGGCGACGATGGCGTCGAAGCTCGCCCAGTCGCGCGCCGCCTTGCCGGCCCCGCCGTACACGATGAGCTGATCCGGATCCTCTGCGACCTCCGGATCGAGGTTGTTCATGAGCATGCGCAGCGCGGCCTCCTGCTGCCAGCCCCTGCAGCTGATCTCGGTGCCGCGCGGCGCGCGTACCGGCCGCGGTCCCGCCGTGATCTTGTGTGTTCACGATGCCGCCTCGCTTCGTGGGTGGTTGTCAGGGCGCGTGGTCTCCCGCGCGTTCTGGCTCCACCCTGCTCCGAAGCACGAGACGGCTTCAAGCGTAGCCGTCGACTGTCCAGAAGGTCGGACGCGATTTCCTTCCCGGATACGGGAACGGGCTGGACCACTGGAATCGCGGCCGGCGCGCCCGCGGTGCTTCCGCAGCCGCGGACTCAGCCACGGAGCAGGCGGCGGCCGAAGGGGCACACCGCGACGCAGATGCCGCACAGGCCGCCGGTCGCGCCGGCGTTCGCCTGGTTCTGGCGCGCGCAGGCGGCGACGTCGAGGAGCTGGTCGCGGGGCGTGCCGGCGCTCCAGCGTACGTCGCGCCCCGCGCCCGCGGGGCACGCGTCGACGCAGCGGCGGCAGCCGCCGCAGCCGCCCTCCGTGACCGGCTCGGCGACCACCAGGTCCGCATCGGTGAACACCGTGGCAAGGCGGACCCACGGTCCGGACTGGGGCGAGACGAAGATGGCGGTCTTGCCGATCCAGCCGAGCCCCGCCTGCGTCGCCGCCGTCTTGTGAGCGAAGACGCCGGCGTCGGTCCAGTCGATCTCCGACTTGAGACTCAAGGTCGGCGGCAGTGCTTCGGCCACGGCGCCGCGCTCCTCTAGGAACGCGGCAAGGGACTGCGCCGCGGCGGTCAGGGCGGCGTTCACCCGCCTATACTCGGCGAAGTATGCGGCCGTCGGACCGTGCTCGACGGAGCCAATGATCGCCGGCGTCAGGGCAATGCCGATCGACACCGCGCGGGGCAGGGGCGGCGCGTGCGGCCACGGCTCGTCGGGGCACGCCGCCACGCCCCACTGGGCGACGCCGGCGCCCTCGAGGAAGCCGGCCAGCTCGTCCATCGATTGCTTCGTCATGCCCGCCGAGCCGGGTCCATCAGCCGCACCGCCGGTCGTCCACGCGATGGCAGGCGGTCTTGCCCTGGCCGGTCGTGTCACGGGGCAGGGCGTAGGGGGCGTGCAGCTCGACCTTGGGCGTCACGCCCACGCTGGTCTTGACGCCCGTCACGATCCCCTTTGACAGCGCCGCCTGCGCCTCGGCGGCTCATCTGCTCCAGGCCGCAGACCTCGACCTGCAGCGTCAGGCGGTCGAGGTTGTTCACGTTGTCGATGACCATGCAGAAGTTGCTGCCGAACTCGTCGTGCTTCAGCAGCACCTCCTCGATCTGGCTGGGGAAGACGACGAGGCCGCCGACGGAGATGGCGTCGTCGCTGCGTCCGGTGATGCGGCCGATACGCGGGTGGCTGCGGCCGCAGGCGCACGGCTCGTATGTCAGCGAGCTGATGTCGTGGCTGCGGTAGCGGATCATCGCCGTGGTGTCGCTGGTGAGGGAGGTCCAGACGAGCTCGCCGGGCTCGCCGTCGCCGACCGACTCGAGCGTGACCGGGTCGATGCACTCCGCGTAGATGTGGTCCGACCACACGTGCATGCCCTGCTTGACCGGGCACTCGGCGGCCATGCCGGGTCCGAGGAACTCGCCCATGCCGTACTCGTTGAAGACGTCGACGCCCAGGGCGGCGGCGAGGCGCTCGCGGCCGGTCTCCGGCCACGGCTCGGCGCCGAACAGGCCGATGCGCAGCTTGGTGTCCTTGCTGAGGTCGATGCCGCGCTCGAGCGCCTTCTCCGCGAGATAAAGGCCATAGGACGGGGTAGTGCAGATGGCGGTCACGCCGAGGTCGACGATGAGGTCGATGAGGAGCTCCTGGCGGCCGATGCCGGCGGGCACGACGCCGATGCCGGCGTGCTGCGCGCCGTACTGCAGGCCGATGCTGGTGGGCAGGCCGTAGCCGAACATGTTCTGCAGCAGGTCGCCCGGGCGGAGGCCGATCATCCACATCGTCCGCGCGTTGCGCACGTACCAGAGGTCCATGTCGTGGCGCGACGCCCAGATCGGCGTGGGCTTGCCGGTGGTCCCGGAGGTGCTGTGGACCTCGATGATGTTGTCGAGGCCGCAGGTGCGCAGCTTGTCGGGGTAGTGGTCGCGCAGCGTGTGCTTGTCGATGAAGGGAAGCCGGCGGATGTCGTCCAGGGACTGTGAGGTCCGCCGGCTCGACGCCGGCCTCGTCGCAGAGGGCCTTGTAGGCCGGGCTGCAGGAATACGAGTGGGTGACGACGGCCCTGAGCCGGTCCAGCTGCAGGTCCTGCAGGTCCTCGGGCTCGAGCGTTTCGTTGATGGGGTCGAAGTACTCGCGCTCGTTCGTCGGCGACGGCGTGAGAGCCTGCAGCCGCGCCGCCGGGGCAGGTCGTGCTCATTGCTCTACCTTTCCGGGGGCGGTGCTCACGTGCGATCCGCCATCGTGTGCCGCCCTCATGCCCCGACCTCGCGGCCGGCCGCGAAGGCCGCGAAGTTGAGGTCCTTCCATTTGGGCGGCACGTTGCGCGCGATCGCCGCCTGCCACGTCTCGACGTCGAACGGCAGGTGCGTCGAGAGCGCGCCGACCAGGACGATGCCGGCCACCTTGAGGTCGCCGACCCGCAGGGCGATGCCGTTGCCGTCGACGACGATCACACGTCGGTCGCCCTCGGCCATGCGCTCGACCGCGTCGAACGGATAGCTCATGTCGCCCTGCGAGGCGAGCGGCGGCACGATCTCCTGAGTGTTGACGATCGCCACGCCGCCGGGCACGACGGAAGGGGCGGCGCGCAGGCCCTCGGCCTTCTCGAACGCCAGCAGGTAGTCCACCTCGCCCGGGCTGATGCTCGGCGCGACCACGGTCTCGCCGATGCGGATGTGCGAGTTCACGCTGCCGCCGCGCTGGCTCATGCCGCGGGTCTCGGACAGCTTGACCTCGAGGCCGCCGTGCAGCATCGCCGTGTCGGCGATGACCGCGGCGGCCACGATCACGCCCTGGCCGCCGACGCCGACGACCATGATATCGTCGACCACGCCGCCGTGATAGTGCCGGGCGGCGGCGTCGGGCCGGGCCCGGCCTTCATCTCGGCGCTCATACCACACCGCTTCGCCTTCGAGATCGCGCCCGGCTTGCAGAGCTGCTCGACACAGCGAGCAGCCGGTGCAGGTCTCCTCGTCGATCCTCACCTTGTGGCGGCCCTTGTGCTCTGCGCTCAGTGTGCGAGAGCGACGGGCAGCCGAGCTTCATGCACTGCTGACAGGCGTTGCAGACATCTTCGTCCACCGCGAACGCCTCGCCGTCGATCTTGCTCGGGAAGAGCATGCACGGCCGGTTGGTGATGATGACGGCCGGGCCGTCGTAGGCCAGCCCGGCCTTGAGCGCCGTGAGACAGGCCTCGTAGTCGTACGGGTCGACGATCTCGATCTGCTCCACGCCGAGCGCCTTGCAGATGGCGGCGATGTCGACCGGCTTGGTCTCCGCGCCGGCGAGCGTGCGCTCGTTGCCGGGGTTGGTCTGGCCGCCGGTCATGGCCGTGATGCGGTTGTCCTGGATGAGCAGCGTGATGTTCGTCCGCTGGTGCACCGCGTTGAGCAGCCCCGTGAGGCCGGAGTGCAGGAAGGTCGAGTCGCCGATGACGGCGATCGACCCGGTCTCGCTGCCGCCGGCGCGCTGGAAGCCCTGCTCCATCGGGATGCTCGCGCCCATCTCCACGGCGGAGTGCATGTGGCTCACCGGCGGCAGCGTCGTGAGGTCGTAGCAGCCGATGTCGCCGTGCACGTCGAGGTTGAGCTTCTTCATCGCCGTGGCCATGCCGCGGTGCGGGCAGCCGGTGCAGAGCACGGGAGGCCGCGGTATGACGGAGTCGTCTTCCGCGGCCTTCTCCTCCGCCCAGCGCGGAAGCTCGAGGCCGGCGGCGTAGAAGCCCCGGCCGACGCGCACCGCAGTCAGCTCGCCCCACGGCGGGAACCACTGCTTGCCCTCGCAGGCGATGCCGGCGGCGAGCAGTCTGCTCCTCCAGGTACGGCTCGAGCTCCTCGACGACGAACAAGCCGGTCGACGGTCGCCGCGAAGCGGCGCACGGCCTCGACCGGCAGCGGGTGGATCATGCCGAGCTTGAGGAAGGCGGCGTCGGGCAGCGCCTCCTTGGCGCTGATGTACGCCGCCCCGGCGGAGACCACGCCGATTCTCGCCGTGCCGCCGCCCTGCAGCGGCACCACGCCGCCGGGGTGCTCCTCCGTCGCCCCGGCGCCGGGCTCGACTGCGCGCGAGCTCGCCCGAGGCGGCGGTCGCCTCAGCGTACTCGCGCAGGCGCTCCACGCGCTCGAGCAGGCTGCGGTGCAGCGGCCGCGAGAAGCGCGGCAGCAGGCAGTACTTCTCCGTCTTGCGGTCGGGCGGCCGGCGCTCGGGCGCCGGACGGCGCAGGCCGGCCGGATCCTCTCCGTCACCGCCGCCGTCTGCGTCGCCGGCCGCGACCTCGCCGTCGAAGCGCACGATGCTCTTCTGGTGCGCCGTCTGGATGCTCAGGCGCACCATCACCGGCACATCGAACTCCTCGCTCATGCCGAAGGCGCGCTTGGCGTACTCGTAGCACTCCTGGCTGTCGGCCGGCTCGAGCATCGGCATGCTGCTGATGCGGCCGAAGTAGCGATCGTCCTGCTCGGTCATGCCGCTCGACATGCCGGGGTCGCCGGCGAGGCACACGACCAGCCCGCCGTTGACGCCCGTGTAGACCGAGCTGATCAGCGGGTCGGCCGCGACGCTGCCGCCCGCGCTCTTCATCGCCGTGAGCGCGCGGGCGCCGCCCATCGCGGCCCCGAACGCCACCTCGTAGGCGACCTTCTCGTTGGTCGACCACTCGGCGTAGACGCCGTCGTAGCGGGCGAGGCTGGTGACGATCTCCGTGCTGGGCGTCCCGGGATACGCGGCCGCGACCTGCACGCCGGCCTCCCACGCCCCCCGGGCGACCGCCTCGTTGCCGAGCATCAAGTGCGTTTCCATCAGGGTCCTCCGCCGATGTGGAGTAGCCGGCCCACGATACGCACGCGTCGCACAGCGGCGCAAGCCGCGGAAGACGGAGTCCCGGGACATGGATAGGAAGGCACCGCCGCCGGCCTGAGCTTCGCATCCAGTAGACTGTGGCGGTCTCGGTCCATTCTTGGGAGGAACCACATGACCGACTACCCGCTGCGCGCGGCCGCGCTGGACGACGAAGGCTGCGCCGCGGTGCACACCGCGACCGTCGAGCTCCTCGAGCACACCGGCGTCGAGGTGCGGCACGACGAGGCTCTGGCGCTGCTGAAGAAGGCCGGCGCCCGCGTCGACGGGACGCGCGTGCGCATCCCGCGGGCGCTCGTGGACGACGCGCTCTTCGCCGCGCCCAGAAGCATCGCGCTGACGGCGCGCTCGGACGCGCCCGGCATCACGCTCGAGAGCGGACCCGTCTACTACGGCACCGGCTCCGACTGCCTGTACGTGCTCGGGCCGGGCGCCCGGGAGCGCCGCCCGGTCAGCCTCGCCGACGTCGAGGACATGGCCGCGCTGCAGGAGAAGCTGCCGGCCATCGACTTCGTCATGTCGATGGCGCACCCGCACGAGCTCGACGCCGAGTTCGCTCCGGTCGCCCAGTTCGCCGCCATGCTGCGCGGCACGTCCAAGCCGCTGATCATGGTGCCGGAGGCCGGCACCGACGTCGCGCTGTTCAAAGAGATGGCCGCCGTGTGCGGCAGCGCCGACAGCTGGGCGCTGTACGCGATGCCCACGCCGCCGCTCGTGCACGGACATCATTCCGGCGAGCGGCTGGTCCGCTGCGCCGAGCTGGACGTTCCGATGGTCTACGCCGGCGCGTATTTGCAGGGCGCCACGGCGCCCGCGTCGCGCGCCGGCTGCCTGCTCCTCACCAACGCCGAGATGCTCAGTGGGCTCGTCATCGCCCAGCTCGCCAAGTCCGGCGCTCCCTACGTGTACGGCGTGACCCAGGGCGCGATGAACGCGCGCACGGCCCACGTGCTGTACTCGGCGCCGGAGGCGATGGCCAACCAGCAGGCCTCCGCCGACCTCGCCAAGTACTACGACCTCCCGACCTTCGGCTACGGTGGCTGCTCGGACTCCCTCATGCTCGACGAGCAGTGGGCGTTCGAGGCCGGAATGACGCTGCTCACGGCCGCGGTCAGCGGCGTCACGCTCCTGCACGACCTTGGCTACGTCGCCTCGGGTACGGCCTCCAGCTACGAGGCCGTCGTGCTCATGGACGAGCTGGTGCGCTGGGTCAAGGCATACCTCGAGGGCGTGACCGTGGACGAGGTGACCCTGGCGGCGGCAGAGCTTGCCGAGGTCGGGCCGGGCGGGACGCACCTGGCGCGCAAGTACACGCGCCAGCACGTGCGCGACTACCTGCAGCCGGACTTGATCTCCCAGGACCAGTACGACGGCTGGGCGGCCACCGGCAGCACCTCGCTGCTCGACCGCGCGGCGGCGCGCACGCGCGAGCTGCGGGAGGGCGAGCGTGCGTACGCGCCCGAGCGCCGACGCGCTGCGCGAGCTCGACTCACTGGTCGAGCGGGCGCGCGCCGGGCACGGTGCCTGACAGAGCCGATCCGCGGGCGACCGACGGCGCGATGAGGTCCGGGTGACGCTGCAGCGTCACCCGGACCTCTGTTCGTACGCCCCGGCGCCGGTCGCGTCAGCCCAGGCAGTAGTCGTCCAGCTGCCGCCGCGTGACGGCGTCGAGGTCGTCCGGCGGCTCGTGGGCGGCGAGGAGCTCGGCGACGCGGCGGGAGGCGGCGGCGAAGGCGTCCTCGCCACCCGCCGCGGCCCAGCGCTCGAAGGGCTCGGAGGCAGGGGCCGCGAGCGGCGCGGGCCGCTCGAAGTCCCGTGCGTGCCGCCGCGTGTGCGGCTGACCGAGGAAGCTGGCGCCGGGCTCTACTGCGTCGATGACGTCTTCCGCCAGCTCCTCGTCGCTCGCGGGGACGTCCTGCAGGGCGGCGAGCAGTGACGCGACCATGTCCGCGTCGAGGACGTACTTCTCGAACGAGAGCGCATTGAAGGAGCTGAGCATGCCGGCGGCCTGGAAGAGGAAGTGGCCGCCGGCGAACGCAGCCGCCGAGAGCCCGGCGGCGGACTCCGCCATCGCCCTGGCGTCGACCGTATGCGCGTCCGTCACGGCGGCACCCGCGCGCACGGGCAGGCCACAGTGATGCGCCAATCCCGCGGTCGCGCGCGCGAGCCGCGCGAACTCCGGCGCGCCGAACAGCGCCGCGCCCGTGCGCAGCGAGGCCATGGCTGAGACGCCGCCGTAGACGAACGGCGAGCCTTCCCGCGCGGCCTGCGCCAGCACGAGCGCGGCGAGCACCTCCGCGTGCTGCACCGCGAGGACGCCGGCGAGCGTCGCCGGCCCCGTCGTGCCGCCCATGACACAGGCGGTGACGCAGCTCGGCTGGCCGAGCCGGGCCCAGCGCATCAGGATCCGCGCCGTCTCCGCCGAGATCTGCAGCGGCGAGCTCGTGTTCAGGACGATGAGGGCGCGCGGCCGGTCGTGCCAGGCCGCGCCGTACAGGATCTCGTTGATGCGCTCGGCGTCGCCCACGTCCTCATCGACGCTCGCCACCCACTCGATCGCCTTGTCGCTCGCGAGGAGACGAGCACGGGTGCCACGCCGCGTCCGGACCGCCTCGGGGAGGTCCAGCGGCTCCATGCAGTCGCTGTTGAAGTCGATCGCCGGCAGCTGGTGGCCGAGCCGGGCCGTCGCCTCGAGGTCGGCCAGGGTGCCCGGGCGCATGGTGCGACCCTCGGCCACGTAGGCGGCGCCGGAGCCCGAGCCGACGACGCGGCCGTCGGCGCCGCCGAGCGGCAGGCCGAGCTCCGGGCGGCGGCCGGCGAGTACGAAGGAAGAGGGCGCGGCGGCCAGCGCCGCCTGCACCGCGCTCTCGTCGAGGTAGACCCGGCGGCCGTCGCAGCGCGCTCCGCGCGAGCGGAGCAGGGCGACGGCCTCGTCGTCCTGGACGAGGACGCCGGTCGTCTCGAGCACGCGCAGCGCGCTCTCGTGGACGGCGGCGACGGATGCCGCGACCGGAAGTTCCGACCCGCCCACGTTCATCGTCAGCCTCCCGGCTCGAACCCGGCGACCAGCGCGTCGATGCGCGCCGCCAGCTCCTCGGGGAGCGGCGCGGGCTCGTGCGTCTCGAGCAGCTTGAGCGCTTTACGTCG
Source organism: uncultured Thermoleophilia bacterium (assembly GCA_963717965.1). Lineage (GTDB taxonomy): Bacteria > Actinomycetota > Thermoleophilia > UBA2241 > UBA2241 > CAIXSE01. The sequence goes on from CAVQXS010000003.1 coordinate 323,714, forward strand.
GGCCTTCTCGGCGAGGTCGAGCCCGCCCTCCTCAAGCCAGCGTACGTGGCCCTGGCGGTTGATGATCGTCGGGCGCCACTGGGCGGTGCGCACGTTCTTGGCGGTGTGCCGATGGGCGAGGAAGTCGCCGCCGGGGCCGACGTCGCGGACGACGTCCACCGCCAGGGTCTCCGGCGTCACCTCGACGCCGGCGAAGAGCTTGCGGTTGAGGGAGAGGAACTCGTCCGTCAGCACGATCAGTTCCAGCGAGTCCGCTCATCCCGTAGTCCAGATAGCCGATGTCGTGGTTCAGGTTCGATCCCGTGGCCAGGCTCAGGAAGGTCAGCTCGGCCGCCTCCATGCCCGCTTGCGCGTCTATCACCTGCGCGTCGGTGGTCCCCGCGTAGCCCCAGTTGGGCAGGTCGAGCCAGCGCGCCATCTCGACGGCGCAGACGTAACCCATGAGGTACTCGGGCGCGTTGTAGGCGGACTGCATGGTCGCCATGTCGAGGACCGCCGGGCCGATGCCGAAGACGAACGGCGCGCCCGGCTGCGCAGCTGGTGCACGACGAGTCCCAGCAGCGACTCGGCCGCGCCTTGTGCGACGTGCCCGGCGACGGTGATCGGCGCCGTGCCACCGGCCAGCGGCGAGGTGGAGTACACGCACGGGACGCCGCGGTCGGCGCAACGCAGCAGCTTGTCCACCGCCTCGACCGGATGACGCAGCGGGCTGGTGGGCTCGCCGTAGAGGACGAAGTACGGCTTGGCGGCGAGCTCGTCGTCCCCACCGCGCACGGCCGCGGCGATGTCGGCCATGACCGCGAGGTCGCCGGCGTTCTCGGCGACGACGACCAGCGGCTTCGTCGTGTTCGCGACCATGGCGCGGAAGCTCTCGAGCAGGGCGACGTGCGGGTCGCCCTCGCCCGGATGCGCGTAGGCCATGACGAAGTCGATGGTGGGCAGCGCGTCGCAGAGCCGCGCCGCCTGGACGCCGTCGGCCAGCACCGTCGGCCGGTGCTCGCCGGTCTCCACGTCGTAGACGCTGGTGACCGCCGAGCCGTTGCCGAAGTACGTGTTGTAGCCGCCGAGGCTCATCGCCGGCTCGCCGGCGCGGTCGTAGACCTCGATCAGCGCCGGCGCGGTCTCACGCGCCTTCTCGACGAGCTCGCGCGGAATCTTGACGAGGTCCGGCTCCACGACCTCGCAGCCGGCCACGCGCAGCAGCTCCAGCGCCTCCGGGTGATGCACGCGCTGGCCGATGGTGGCCATGATCTCGAGGGCGGCCTCGTAGATGGCCGTCTTGTCGGCGTCGGTGAGATACGAGAGGCGGGCGCCCACGGCTCAGCCCTCCGCCGCGGCGGAGCGCTCCGCCGCCGCACCTCGCTCGGCTCGAACCCAGCCACCAGCGCGTCGATGCGCGCCACCAGCTCCTGCGGGCAGCGGCGCGGGCTCGTGCGTCTCGAGCAGCCTGAGCGCCTTGCGGCGGGCCTTCTCGGCGAGGTCGAGCCCGCCCTCTTCCTGCCAGCGCACGTGGCCCTGGCGGTTGATGATCGTCGGGCGCCACTGCGCCGTGCGCACGTTCTTGGCGGTGTGCCGGTGGGCGAGGAAGTCGCCGCCGGGGCCGACGTCGCGGACGACCTCCACTGCCAGCGTCTCCGGCGTCACCTCGACGCCGGCGAAGAGCTTGCGGTTGAGGGAGAGGTACTCGTCGACGATGACGATGAGCTCGAGCGAGGCGGTGAGGCCGAAGTCGAGGTAGCCGACGTCGTGGTTGAGGTTGGAGCCGGCGGCGAGGCAGAGCAGCGCCAGCTCGCCGATCTCCATGCCGGCCTGAGCGTCGACGACCTGCGAGTCGGATGTGCCGCCGTAGCCCCAGTTGGGCAGGTCGAGCCAGCGCGCCATCTCGATCTGGCAGAGGAACGTCATCAGGTATTCGGGCGCGTTGTATGAGCTCTGGGACGTCGCCATGTCGAGCACCGCCGGGCCGATGCCGAAGAGGAACGGCGCGCCCGGCCTGCGCAGCTGATGGATGACGAGCCCGAAGAGCGACTCGGCCACCCCCTGGCAGGTGTGCCCGGCGACGGTGATCGGCGCCGTGCCGCCCGCCAGCGGCGCCGGCGAGTAGATCGCCGGGATGCCGTGGTCGGCGCAGAAGAGCAGCTTGTCGATGCTCTCCACCGGGTGGCTCAGCGGGCTCACCGGCTCGAGGTACATCGTGAAGTAGGGCTTGGCGGCCAGCTCCTCCGGCCCGCCGCGCAGCGCCTCGGCGACGGCGCACATGACGGCGAGGTCGCCGGCGTCCTCGGACGTCATCACCATCGGCTTGGTCGTGTTCGCGACCATCGCCTTGAAGCTCTCGAGGTACGAACGCCGCGGCTCGACGTCGTTCGGGTGCGCGCACGACATCACGAAGTCGATGTTGGGCAGCGCGTCGCAGAGACGGGCGGCGCGAGCGACGTCGGCGAGCACGCTCTGGCGACGCTCGCCGGACTCGAGGTCGTAGGTGCTCATCAGGTCCGAGCCGGTCCCGAAGTAGCTGTTGAAGCGGCCGAGGGACATCGCCGGCGCGCCGGCGCGGTCGTAGACCTCGATCACGGCCGGCGCCGTCCTGCGCGCGTTCTCCACGAGCCGGCGCGGGATGCGCACCAGGTCGGGCTCCTCGACGGAGCAGCCCGCGGCGCGCAGCAGCTCGAGCGCCTCGGGGTGGAGGACGCGCATGCCCACCGAACCGATGATCTCCAGGGCGGCCTCGTAGATGGCGGTCTTGTCCGCGTCGCTGAGATACGTCAGGCGGCCGGCGCGCGGTCGCTCGTTGGCGTCGTGGGTAGGCACTGTCCGCTCCTCCGCATGGCCTGGATGAGAGTCTCGCGCGCTCCACCCTGACGCGGACTCCCGCGCATGGCAAGGGCGCGTCACCGATGTCCAGAGTTCTGAACTCGTTTTCGTTGTCGTGCGCCGCGGCGGCCGCTATGCTGGATTCACCCGGAGGTCACCGCGATGCCGAACGAACGCAAGCGTGAGGAAGAGGGAACGACGTGGGGCGCCGCCCGCGTGCTGGACGTGCTCGAGTTCCTGGGCCGCCGCACCACGCCGGCGCCGGCGAGCATCATCGCCGCGTCGTGCCACATCCCCCGCTCGAGCACCTACGGGCTGCTCAACCTCCTGAAGGAGCGGCGCTTCGTCACCTACCGCGCCGACGAGCGCGCCTGGTCGCTCGGCTCGGCCGCCTTCGAGCTCAGCGCCGAGGCCCCGCTCTTCGCCCACGGTCTGGCCGTGCTGCGCGCCTTCGCGACCTCGTCGCGCGGCCTCAGCGTCCAGCAGATCGCGACCGGCGCCGGCATGTCGCGCGTCGCCGTCACGCGCATCCTGCCGCACCTCGTCGAGAGCGACCTCCTGCACGCCGACCCGGACGGCACCTACTCGCTGGGGCTCGAGCTCGTGAGCCTGGCGTCGCGCGTCGGCTGGGTCGACCGCCTGCGCATCGCCGCCCGCACCCACCTCGTGCGTCTGCGCGACGCCACCAAGGAGACCGCCAACCTCATCGTCCTCGACGGCGACCACGCGATCTACGTCGATCAGGTGGAGAGTTCCTTCGCCCTGCGGCACAGCGGCTGGGTGGGTCGCCGCGTGCCACTGGCGGGCACGGCGACCGGCGCGGCCTTCGAGGACCGCACGACCTCGCACGTCGCCAAGGACGCGGTCGAGGCCGGCGTGACCTCCATCGTCTGCGCCATCGACCTGCCCGGCGACGCTGCCGCCGTCGGCATCACCGCGCCGAGTTGGCGGATCGAGGAGTTCGGCGTCGTCCGCGCCCAGCGCATGGTCGAGGCCGTGGCACACGAGATCTCGCAGCGCCTCGGCCAGTAGCGGGGCGCCGTTCTCACAGGAGCGGCGGCGCGGCATCGGACGCCGATTGCGTCCGTAATCCGAGACTACAGGCGCCAAGGCTGGGCAGCGACCAGCGCCTCGCCTACGCTTCACGGTCAAGAACGCATCGGCGCCGTCCGCGACCCTCCGGGCCGCCGTGCGCGGCGCCTGAGGCCCGCGAGAGGAGCACCCGTGACAATCATCCTGGACGGCTCGTCGCTCACCGTCGAGAAGCTCGTGCGCATCGCCCGCGAGGGCGAGCAGGTCGAGCTCGACCCGGCGGCGCTCGAGCGCATCAAGGCCTGCCGCGCGATGCTCGAGGAGAAGATCGAGGCGCGCGAGATCATGTACGGCACCAACACCGGCATCGGCGAGTTCAGCGAGATGGTGCTCGACGACGACCAGGTGCAGCAGTTCCAGCGCTTTCTCGTCTACAACCACGCCGCCGGTATCGGCGAGCCGGCGCCGATCGAGGTCGTGCGCGCCGCCATGGCGGCGCGCATCAACGTCCACGCCCACGGCAACTCGGGCAACCGCCCCGAGATCACGCAGACGCTGGTCGAGCTGCTCAACAGGGGCGTCACGCCGCTGATGAGCTCCAAGGGCTCGGTGGGCGCCTGCGGCGACCTCGCCCCGATGGCGCAGATGGCGCTCGTCATGATGGGCGAGGGCGAGTCCTTCTACGAGGGCGAGCGCATGCCGAGCAAGGAGGCGCTCGAGCGCGCCGGCATCCCCGTCCCGGGGCTGGAGGCGCGCGACGGCCTCGCGACGATCAACGGCTCCAACGTCCTCACGGGGATGAGCGCCCTGCTCTGCTGGGACGCCGACCGCTGGCTGCGCCAGGCCGAGATCGCCGCGGCGATGAGCCTCGAGGCGCTGCTCGCCAACCTCAAGCCCTACAACGCCAAGCTCCACGAGCTGCGCGGCTTCTCCGGCGCCGTGCGCAGCGCCGCAGCCATCCGTGCCTGCATCAAGGACAGCGACCTCGCCATCGGCAAGATCAAGACCAAGGTGCAGGACGCCTACTCGATGCGCTCCACGCCGCAGGTGATCGGCGCCGCCCACGACGCCCTCGCCTGGGCGAAGAGCCAGGTGGAGATCGAGCTCAACGGCGTCGGCGACAACCCGATCTGGGTGCCCGAGGAGAAGCTGACGCTGACCGGCGCGAACTTCCAGGGCACGCCGGTCAGCCTCCCGATGGAGATGGTCGGCCAGGCGATCACCATGGTCAGCGTGCTCAGCGAGCGCCGGCTGAACCGCCTCGAGAACCCCGCGACGAGCCAGGGCCTTCCCGACTTCCTCACGCCGAACCCCGGCTTCTACAGCGGCCTGATGCTCAGCCAGTACACCGCCGACATGCTGATCACGGAGCAGCGGATCCTCTCGGCGCCGGCCGCCACGATGAGCATCCCCGCCGCGGCGGACCAGGAGGACTTCGTCTCCATGGGCATGAACACCGCCCTCAAGAACCGGCAGATCCTCGAGAACGCCTACGCCGTGCTCGGCATCGAGTTCATGGGGGCGGCGCAGGCCCTCGACTTCCGCGAGTTCACGCCCGGCAAGGGCGTGCGCACCGCCAAGGAGGTCATCCGCCGCCACGTCGCGCACCTCGACGTGGACCGGCCGCTCTACCCGGACCACAACGCGATGGCCGCGCTGGTCGAGTCGGGCGAGATCCTCGACGCGGTCGAGGCGAGGTCGGGCCGCTGGGCTGAACGCCCGCCGGTCGCTGCCCTCCGCACCGCGACGCGCGATAGACTGGGCGCGGGCAAACGGAGGGCCAATGGACGAACCAGCAGTACGCGCACAGCTCGACGCGGCCGACATCACCGTCGGCCCACTCCACAGAAACCTGCCGGCGCCGGAGCTCATCGCCCGTTCGCTCGCGCGCGGAGAGGGCATCTTCGCCGCCAACGGCGCCCTCGTCGTGACCACCGGGGAGCGCACCGGCCGCTCGCCCGCCGACCGCTACATCGTCGACGAGCCGGAGGCCGCCGGCGTGGCTTGGGGCGGCCCGAACCAGCCCTGCACGCCCGAGTTCTTCGATCGCCAGGTCCGGCGCGTGAGCGACTACCTGCGCCGTCGCGAGGTCTACGTCTTCGACGGCTTCATCGGCGCGGAGCCCACGTATCGCACCCCGATCCGCGTCGTCGCCCGGGCTTCGTGGCACGGCCTGTTCGCGCACACCCTGTTCGTCCGCCCCGAGCCCATCGACCTCGAGGACTTCGAGCCGGCGTTCACCGTCATCGCCTGCGGCGAACTGCCCGTGGACGCGCGGCCCGAGGAGCCCGATGGCACGGACTCGGGCCCCGGCGACCGGCCGTCTCCGGTCTTCGTGGGCGTCTGCCTGAGCCGGCGCCTCGTCATCATCCTGGGCACCATGTACGGCGGCGAGATGAAGAAGTCCATCTTCAGCGCCATGAACTTCCTCCTGCCCGGACGCAACGTCCTGCCGATGCACTGCTCGGCGACGGCCGGGCTCAAGGGCGACGCGGCCCTCTACTTCGGCCTCTCCGGGACCGGCAAGACGTCGCTCTCCGCCGACCCCACGCGGCGCCTCATCGGCGACGACGAGCACGGCTGGAGCGACCACGGCGTCTTCAACTTCGAGGGTGGCTGCTACGCCAAGGTCATCCACCTGTCGCCCGTCCACGAGCCGCAGATCTTCGAGGCGATCCGCTTCGGCTCTATCCTCGAGAACGTGATCATCGACCCCATGACGCGCGCCATCGACTGGGACGACGACTCGATCACCGAGAACACGCGCGCCACCTACCCCGTGAACTACATCCCCGGCGCCATCGAGACGGGCGTGGGCGGCACGCCGCGCAACGTCTTCTTCCTCGCCTGCGACGCCTACGGCGTGTTGCCGCCCATCTCCCGGCTCACGCCGGAGATGGCCAGCTACCACTTCCTCTCCGGCTTCACCGCCAAGGTAGCCGGCACGGAGGCCGGCGTCCTCGAGCCCGAGCCCACGTTCTCGGCCTGCTTCGGCTCTCCCTTCATGCCTCGCGACCCCGTGGTGTACGCGGACATGCTGGCCGAGCGGCTGCGGACCAGCCCGACGCAGTGCTGGCTGGTCAATACCGGCTGGTCGGGCGGCCCCTACGGGACCGGCCAGAGGATGCCGATCGAGCTGACGCGCAGCCTGCTCAAGGCTGCGCTCGAGGGCGCACTGGACGACGTGCCCGCGGCTCCGCACCCCATCTTCGGCGTCCACGTGCCGGCGTCGTGCCCGGACGTGCCCGAGCGCCTGCTCGATGCGCGCGCCACGTGGGCGGACCCGGCCGCCTACGACGCGCAGGCCGCCGCGCTGGCGCGGCTGTTCAACGACAACTTCGAGCAGTTCGCCGGCCGCGTGCCGCCCGAGGTCGCCGCGGCCGGACCGCACCTCGCAGGCTGAGACTAGCGAGACGACGTACCGCATCGGTGCAACAGTGAGGCTCGTTCAGAGGAAGCGGGGAAGGCGGAAGTGGCGGGAGCGACGGGACTCGAACCCGCGGCCTCCGGCGTGACAGGCCGGCGCTCTAACCAGCTGAGCTACGCCCCCGCGGAACCGGGAGTCTAGCACACGGCCTCCGGCGCGGCAAAACGTCTCGCCCGCGGCGTCAGGCCGTGCCGGAGCCGCCTGCGTCGCGCTCCAGTTCGCGCCTCGCCGAGTACCCACTGCGGCGCGACCACGCGGCGTAGTCGAGCATGGCGCGGCCGTACCACGGCCTGCCCGGCAGGCCGTGCAAGCCGCGCACCTGAGGCGCTGCGAGCGCATCGTCGTAGGCCTCGATGATGCTGCCGATGATGCGGCTCCACGAGAGCTCGGCGGCGGCGGCGCTGCCGGCGGCGGCGAGCCGACGCCGCTCCTCGCCGTCGCTCAGCAGGCCGAACAGGGCGTCGGCGAGCGCGACGGGATCGCCGGGCGGCGCCAGCCGCCCGGCCTGCCCGTCGCGCAGCACCGCCCGGTAGCCCGGCAGGTCGGAGGCGACGACCGGCACGCCGGCCGCCATCGCCTCCGCGAGCACGATGCCGAAGCTCTCGGCGGCGAGCGAAGGCGCGCAGACGACCTGAGCCCGCCCGAGTTGCGCCACCTTCTCCTCGTCGTCGACCCAGCCCAGCGCCTCCACCCCCGCCATATCGACCGAGAACGGGCTGCCGTTGCGCTCCGTCTCGAGCACCTGCTGGCGAGTGGCTCCCGCGATCACCAGGGTCGTTTGCGGCAAGCGCTCATGCAGCAGCGTGAACGCCTGGAGGAGCACGCCCAGTCCCTTCCGGGGCTCGGCGCGTCCGATGAAGAGGATGCGGCCTTGGACCTTGGGCAAGCCCACGCAGGCGGCGTACTTCTCCACCGGGACGCCGTTCGGGATGATGCGGTAGTCCCCCGGGTAACGACTCGCGGGGAAGGACTTGGCCGCCTCGCTCACCGCGATGCGCACGTCGATGCGGCGCATGACGAGGTCCGCCAGAAACTTGAGGTTGTCGTACCAGGCCGACTTCTCCAGCGCGGCGTGGAACGTCCCGACGACCGGGCACGTCGCCATCAGCACGGCCGCAGGGGCGACCCACGGCGAGCAGGGCTCGTGCACGTGCAGCACGTCGAAGCGCCCATACCGCACTGCGCGGTCAACGCGCCCGAAGATCTTCGGCGAGACCCACACGTAGGCGCGCGAGCCGTTGGAGGGGACGGGGACCGCCGATCCCATGGGGATGAAGCGCTCGGCCATCGGGTGGCGGCGGCTGTCGACGGCGCGCCGCGAGGGCGTGACGGCGCCTACGGGGGCGATGATCCACGGCTCGTGGCCGCGCTCCTCGAGCTCCGCCGCGAGGTGCTCGATGTGGTGGTTCACGCCGCCGGGGACGGTCCAGGAGTACGGGGATACGAGCCCTACGCGCATCGGCACACCGGCCTCAGGGTTGGTCTCGATCGAGCCAGAAGCGGTTCCAGAGGACCCCGGTGGAACCGGGCAGGCCGGCGCCGTGCGACCCGCGCAGGCGCGCGGCGAACAGCACGGTGATCAGTGCCAGAGGACCGAGCGCCCGGCGGGGACTGCGGTGGATGGCGAGGCTGATCAGCGGCAGGGCGAGCGCCGTCACGGTCACGCTCTCGGCGTGCCGGTGCACCAAGCCGCCGCCGACCAGCGGCACGCAGGCGACCGCCATCATCGCGGGGTCCATGGCAAAGGCGGCGCCGAGGGCGCACGCCGCGCCGCGCCCGCGGACGACGGCGATGTGCCCGCACATCGACGTGATGCCGAGCGCGGCGACGGTGCCGTGACCGGCGCCGTCCAGCCGTGCCATCATCGCCGGACCGTACGCCTTGAGGGCGTCCAGCGCGAGCACGGCCGTGCCCGCCTGCCAGCCGACGCTGCGAGCGACGTTGGACGAGCCCGGCTTGCCGTCGCCGAGGTCGTCGAGCCGCTGGCCGGTGACCGCCCGCGTGACCAGACGGCCGGTGGGGATGCCGCCGGCGGCGAAGGACGCGGCCGCCCAGGCGAGCGAGCGGGCCGCTCCCCAGCGGCGAGGAGCGCTCGCCTCGGCCGCTCACCGGGCGGCCGCCCTGCGCAGGAGTTCGCGATAGCGCTCGCCCACGACCGCCGGGGTATGCCGCGCCAGGGCGAGCTCACGCCCCTTGGCGCCCATCTCCCGGCGCTGCTCGGGCGAGCGCCGCAGGATCGAGGCGAGCCCGGCGGCGACCTGCTGGCTCGAGTGGCCGTCGACGACGAGGCCGGTGTCGCCCTGGACGACGGCCTCTGGCGCTCCCCCGGAATCGCCGGCGATCACCGGCAGACCGGCGAGCGCGGCCTCCGCGAACACGATGCCGAAGCCCTCCACCTCCAGGCCGCCCCAGCGGCTACGGCACGGCGAGGCGAAGACGTCGGCGGCGCGCAGCCACTCCTTCATCGAACGATCGTCGAGCGCACCCGTCAGGTGCACACGCTCGCCGACGCCGCGCCTCTGGGCGCGATCGTAGAGGCCGGTGGTGAGACGGCCCTCTCCGATGAGCACGAGGTGCAGTCGCGGGAAGTCGCTGCGCAGCAGCGCCACGGCGTCGATGAGCTTGTCCTGGCCCTTGCGCGGCACGAGGCGGCCGACGCACACCACGAGCTGGCCGTCGACGCCGAGGCGCGTGCGCAGCTCCTGCGCCTCCACTGCAGCGGCCGGGACGAAGTCGTCGACGGGCAGCGGCGGGCGCAGCACCTCCGCGGGCACCCGGCCGTCGGTCTGCTTGCGCGCGGCGTTCGCCGTGTATTCGCTGACCGTGAGCAGCATCGAGGCGTTGCCGAGCACGTGGCGCAGGAGGTTGTTCACGCCAGGCACGACGCCGGGCAGCGTGACCTCGGCGCCGCCGAGGAAGACGACGTAGGGCAGGCCGCGCCGCTGGCGCAGCCGCGGGCCGAGGAGTCCTGCCGGCAGCGGATGGCCGAGCTGGATGAGCTCCGCTCCTTCGCGCTCGGCCATCTGCTCCACCGTGTGCAGCATGGCGTTCGTCGGCCAGAGCACCGAGGTGGAGGCGCGCACGACCGTGTAGGGGTGCGTCGCGTCGAAGGCGGCGGCGTCGATGTGAGCCGGCGCGAGGATCGCGACCTCGGAGGGGTCGAGCGTACGGATGACGCCCCAGTAGTAGGACTGGGCGCCGCCGATGCGAGGCGGGAAGTCGTTGGTGACGAAGAGCGTGCGCGGCGCTCGCTCGGCTGTCGTGCTGGCTGCCAGGTCTCCCTCCACTGTCGTCGCGCGGACCCCGGCGGGGACGAGGTGCTTCACTCTACCATGACGCCTGCCCGGGCTCGGCCCGAGCGCCGTGGCGCGTCACGGGCTCTCGGGCCGTAGCACCCTTGACGGGCGGTCAAGAAGAGGTGGACGTCCCGGTCAGAGCCTGGACGACCGCCGCGAGATCTCGTCGGCGTCGACCGGCTTGGTGAGATAGGCGACGGCGCCGGCCGGCGAGCGCCGCCTCTCGGTGGGCGGCCGGATCACGGCCGCTCAGCACGATGACCGGCACGCCGGCGAGCTGCGGCAAGGCGTGCAGGCGCTGCATCACCACCGTGCCGTCGCCGCCCGGCAGCCCGATGTCGAGCACCACGACATCCGGCCGCTGCTTGACGGCCGACGTGACCGCCGTCGACCGCGTCGGTCGCGACGGCGACCTCGAATCCCCGCCGGCGCAGCGGCGCGGCGAGGGCGACGAGCAGGTCCCGTCGTCGTCGACCAGCAGGACGAGCGCCGGCGTCCGCGCCTCGGCCGCGCCGGCGTCGGCCTCATCGTCCTCACCCATCGCCGCGCGCAGCGCCGCGAGCAGCTCGTCGGACTGCCACCGGCTTGTCGAGATAGGCCGCGGCGCCGGCGGCGAGCGCCTCGTCACGATAGCCGCTCCGGATCGCGACCGCTCAGGATCACGACGGGCACGCCCACGAGCTGCGGCAGGGCGTGCAGGCGCTCCATGACCGCATGCCGTCACCGCCGGGCAGCCCGATGTCGAGGACGATCACCTGCGGCTTGAGCTTCACGGCGACGCAGATCGCGGATGCGTCAGTGGCGACGAGCACTCGTGCCGCCACGTCGTAGCTCGGACGTCTCGGCGGAAGTCGGCTCGTCGACAGCATCACGCGCTTGCGGCATCAGGAGACCTCCTGGTCCGTCGTCGACCAGCAGGATGGTCCGCGTACGACGGTCACGCGTCTCCCCGGGCCGGACTCGGAACCGCTCCCGCGGCGGGAGCGTCACGTCCCGTGGTGCCGGCGCCGACCTCGCTGCCACGCGCGATGCGCCCGCCGTTGCGCGCCACCAGCTCACGGCACACCCACAGGCCGATGCCGAGGCCCGGCGCGCCGCGTCGCCGAGCGCAGCGCCGCGGAAGCCGAAGTCGAAGACCCGGGCCAGCTCCTCCGGCGAGGCATGCCCGGGCCCGTGTCGGCCACCTCCAGCGTACCGTCCCGTGCTCAGCCGGCGGCGACGCGCACGGTGACCCTGCCGTCGTCGGCGTGTACGTCTGGGCCGCGTTGCGGAGCAGGTCGGTGACGATCTGGCGCACGTCGTCGCGGTCGGCCCACGCGAGCAGCGCGCGCGCCGGCTCGTGCTCGACCTCGATGCGCGGCCCCTGCTGGCCGCCGAGCCGCCGCACGGCGAGGACCTCCTTCGACGCACGTCGGCCGAGCGGCGACCTCGGCCGGCCGACACCGCGCCGGCGGAACAGTCCAGCCAGCCGCTCTCGGTGACGCCGGCGAGCAGACGCTCCAGACGCACGACGTTACGCTCGAGGATCTCGAGGTACTCGCGCTGCTCGGCCGTGAGCTCGCCGGCGCTGCCGTCAAGAAGCAGGAGAGCGCCGGGTACATCACGGCGAGCGGCGCGCGCAACTCGTGCCGCACGTGGGACTGTCGTTCGCGTGCGGCCTCGCGCTCGCCGTGCGCGCGCCGTCGTCGGCGGTCTGTGGGGCGTTCCACCCCAGTCGGTCCAGTCATGCTCGTACCTACCCCGGCCGGCCCTGCCGGGACGGCAGGTCGCGGCCTCACTCTCCCGGCGAGTCGACCGTCGCTGCCGCGAAGATCAGCGACTCGTTGCCGTTCTGGTCGAAGAGCGTGAGTCCGCCGCCCTCCACCTCGTACGACTTCGCCTCCGAGAGCAGCTGCAGGTAGGCTCGTCTCGGCGCGCATGTCGGGCTCGGGACCGGCCATCATGGTGCTGGCGAGGTCGCCCACGCGAGAAGGCGTCGCCGGGGCCCTCGTGTACGGGCCGCCGTAGGTGTTGACCGCGGACTTGCCCGAGATCTGGCCGTTCGCGAACGTCGGCATCGATCGTGAAGTCGTTGGGGTCGAGGCAGCTGAGCGACCATCCGGTCAGGCGCCAGGACGTGCCGTCGAGCGTCTGCGGCGTCGCCGCCCGGAGCCCCCCGCACGCCGGCGCACGGCACGAGCAGCGCCAGCGCCAGCAGGAGGCCGAGAGCCAGCGACCGTCGCGGTCGGGCGCGTGTCGTCATCATGGCATCCCCTTTCGAGCGGGTCGGTCGCTGCCGGGAGACGCCGGGTCGCGGCGCAGCGGTTCGACGTGCGCCGGTCGGGGAGCGGAAGGCTGGTGGGCGATGCTGGATTTGAACCAGCGACTCCCTGCTTGTAAGGCAGGTGCTCTACCCCTGAGCTAATCGCCCGCGCGGCTAAGTATACGACGGCCCCGCGCCGCGCAAGACGATGGACACGCTCTCTGCGCGGACGCTCACTCGCAGTCCGGGGTCGCGGCCGAGGGCCTGACCCTGGACTGCAAATGCGGAGGGCAGCCTCTCGGCCGCCCTCCGCATTCGTTCGCGCTCAGTCGGCGTCTCGGCGACGCACGATCGACCGTCAGTTTGAGCTGGCTGACAGCTCCTGCCAGGTCCCCGGGACGACGTTCGTCTTCGTGGTGGTCGTCGTGATGGCGGTGGCCTGGAGATTCTCGAGTACCTTCTGGTTGTAGCAGATGCTGGTGTTGCTGCTGATCGTGACGTCCTTGATGCAGAAGAGCGCGCCGACGATGTTGGCGTGGCTTGCGACCGCTCCGTCGTAGCCGCCCCCTGGGTTGATGGCGGCCTCCATCAGGACCATGAGGCCGGTGAACGTGCCGCTGCTGTTCCAGACACAGGTGTTGGTGTAGAGATTGTCGTTGTCGCAGACCATGTACAGGACCATCGGCTTGTCCAGCGTACCGAAGCTACATGGCCCGCTTGTCTCGATCTTCTCCGTCGTGGCCATCAGAGGGCAGAGGACCAGGGAACTCGAGGAGGGCGAGAACTGGATGGCCACGTCGGAGGTGCCGGCATTCCCCACTACCCAAGTGGGGCCGAGAATGTGGCTGTACACGCCGCTGGGGCACTTCAGGAAGCCGGTCCACAGCGGGCCGGGGTACTGGTCGGGGTCGGGGTCCGTGTAGTCGGTGGTCTGCACCTTGAGGGGCGTGACGGCGTTCCCTCCGCTCCAGTTGCACTCGCCGCCCACGTAGATCGGCCCGAACTGCTGCACGCCGGTGGGGCCGCTGATGGTGAAGCCGTCGCGCACGTTGAGGGCGGTGGTATTGGTGGTCGTGCTGCCGTTCAAGGTGAGCGAACCCTTCACGTACAGCGACTTGAACTTGAAGATGGTCCCGGCCGCGAAGGTGCCGGTCCCGCTGTTCAGCGTGAGACTGCCATTGACGGCCAGGTCGTTGGTGGAAGTGTAGGTCTTCGTGGCCAAATCGTAGGTGACGCCGGGGATGGTCACGATGTTCGTCGGGGTGAACTTCGTCGGGCTCACCGCGCCGTTGTCCGTCCAGGTGAAGGGCTTACCCATTCTGAAAGCGGACCCGAAGTTCTGCGCGCCGACGGTGAAGTTCCCGTTCACGTACAGGGTGGCGGTGCTGGTGGTCGCGCCGGTCAACGTGAGCGTTCCATTCACGTACAGCGACTTGAAACGGAAGGTGGTCCCGGCCGGGAAGACGACGCCGGTGCCGCTCGTCTTGAGCGTGAGGTTGCCGCTGACATTCAGGTCGTTGGCGAAGGTATAGGTGCTCCCAACAAGGCTGGCGCCAGGGATGGTCAGGATGCTCGCCGGCGTGAACAACGTCGGGCTCACCGGGGCGGCGGTGTTGGTGGCGTTTGCCGCCGTCGGCCCGCCCGTTTGGGCTTCGAACATGAGGGCAGCCTGGTCGGCCTGGTTGAAGTAGTCGCTGAGGGCCGGCACTCCGCCCTTGGTGACGCCGGTCGAGCCCGTCGCCAAGCCGCTCACAGTGCCGTTGGCCTGGACACCGATCGACTGGACGCTGCTGCCCGGTGCCGCAAGGTTGGTGCTGCCGTTGCCCTTGACGTTCCCCCCAGCCATGATCTTGGTCGCGTAGTTGCCCGGGGGGTCGGGGACGTAGGCGGTGAAGTCATCGTTCACGGCATAGGCGTCGCTCGAGCCGTTGAAGTAGATGTTCTGGTCGCTGAACAAAGCCGCCTTGGGCATTGCCTGGATTACCGTTCCCACCGTCTGGACCACCAGGACTCGCAGGCGGGATGCCTTGCCCAGGTAGGAAGTCGTCACTTCGAGCCACACCCTGTCGTCTGGGTCCGTGGGATTCCCCGGCTGTCCCTGGTCGCAGTCGATCGCCGTGTTCACGGGCGTCTGGTTGTCGTACACCCTGTACGTCACGGCAGGCCCCGACGGATACGCGGCGTTGTAGTTGACGGCCATCTCCGCCGGAGTCAAGAAGCCTGTCGCCGACACATCGGTCTTCGACTTCACCGCGTTGACGGCGCTGTCGAGAGCGGCCTCGGCGTAGTACAGCGACGTCTTGTCCGAGCGGTCGGCGGCCGTAGCGTGCATCTGGTTGGCCAGCACCATGACGGAGGCTCCCGCCAGGATGGCCAGCGTGGCCGTGATGCCCAGCAGGAGGATCAGAGCCGCCCCCCTTTCGTCCGTGTGCCTCTGCATCACTCCTCCTCTAGGAAGCCGGCGGCCGAATTGCGTGGACGCACGGTGGTACTCATGTCGATGAAGTTCGGCGAATGGCCCACGTTTGAGTCGACGGCGAGCCGGATCTGCACCGAGACGATCTTGCTCGGGTCGGCGAGGGAGGTCGCCGTGACGTAGTTTCCGCTTTCTTTGTAGCCGTAGGTGAAGACGTAGGGGATGTTCACGGTCGAGGCCCCGTTCACGACGTCCTTCGCGAGGACCATCGTCCTGTCCGCGGAGGTGAACGCCAGGTCACCGTCGGTGTCGCGCTGCCAATTCAGCGTCTTCTGATCACCGGATCCGGTCAGGTAGAGCCGGGTCAACCGCAGCGCAGAGCTGCTCATGCCGCTCCCGTCGGCGCGGGCGCCGGCCTGGTTGTACGACGAGTAGAAGACGCACTCGTACGGGCTGGCGGTCTGAATCGGGCGCGCGGTGGGCGACGTGGTCGGCGGCTGGCAGTCGCGAAGCTCGCTCGACATGCGGGAGAGCGCGTCCCGCACCGTCGCTCGCGCCGTGTTGGCGCGCTGCGTGAACGCGAAGGAATCTTGGAGAGAGATCCAGCCACCCACCAGCATGGTGCTGAGGATCGTCATGATGCTCATCGCGACAAGGAGCTCGACGAGCGTGATTCCGGCCTGAGCCCCTCGCCGCTTCCTGGGTGCCGTTGTCATCGTCGGCCTCATGATCCGCCCGGGTTCGTATCGAAGTGGATCGGGGTGTCGCTGAGCAGGTGGAAGGGCGGAGTGGTGAAGGTCCCGTTCGACGTGGCGCACGTCACTGTGTAGGTGATGTCAGTGCCGCCTGGAACCCCGGTCCAGGAGACCTTCGGGCTGCCGGCGGAGGGGTACAGTATCGCCTGCACCTGGCCTGCGGAGGGTGCGGTGCGCTTGAGGGTGACGCCCTTCGGGGTCTTCCCGGAGCTGGACTGATAGACGTAGGTCCAGTTCTTGAACGAGACCGTGATCTTGAAGGGGCCCATGGAAGGCAGCGGGGTGTTGGTGGGTGCCGGGTTCCCCGACGACGTCACGATCTCTTCGTCCGCAGGGTCCACGATGATCGTGTTCATGGTGGTGACGTAGTCTGAGTCCGACCACTTGACCTGTACCGTGACCTTCTTGTGCTTCGTCTGCTCGCCGACGACGTAGTCAATGTAGTAGGGCCGGCTGCTGCCGGCGAGCGCGTAGGTGTGCCCGAACCTGCCGTCCCCGAAGTCGCTCGTCGGAGGGTGGTTCAGGTTGTCGGGGCTCGAGGTGACGACCTCGTAGTTGAGCAGGCGTATCTGCTCGATACGGTCCTGGGCGATGTTCGTGGCCGTGACGCGGAAGCCGTCGGCCGCCGACTTCTTCAGGGCGCCGGCAAACACCGGCACCATGGCCGCGAAGATGATACCGGCCAACACGATGGTCACCAAGAGCTCCACGAAGCTGAAGCCCTGGGGGGAACGTCTTACGCGTGCCGCGTTGTTCATAGCTTCACACTCCTCCCCGTCGGCTCTGGGGAGCCCAGAGGGTTCGCGGACCACCAGGTCCGTGCCTGCTCCACAGGGCGCGTATCGACGCGATACGGGCAGACATGAGCCGTCCGCCCCTAGAAGTGTATTCAGCATAGACACCACCCTGCCTCCCCTGCGGCCGCCCCATACCTCGGTCGGCACCGTCGCACTGCGCAAACAGACTTGTGGCTTGAAGCCCTCATGTGCCAAAGACCACAACCCACGACTTCACAGTATAGACCTTCGTCCCCTTCGGTCCTCTTGCCCAGAGAACACTCGTCTAGGAGCCTGGCTGACGACCATGCCCAGGTTGGCCCCGACCGGATGCCCACCGCGACACACTGTCGCGTGGGCGGTGGGGCGAATACGAGAGGACGACAACCTGCGGAAGATGCGGCCCGCTGCCCGCCGCCACTATCGGATGCCGACGAATCTGCCGATGTTCATCTGGAATACAATGCGCGCGAGGTCGTGCGGCCATCGTTGCCCAAGGATTCGCACGTCCGCAACTACGGCCCAACCGATACCAGGAGGCGGGGTTATGAGAAGAAAGTTCTCGGCGTTCGTCGCGTGTCTTGCAGGCACGATGCTGCTCGTCGTGCCGGGCGCAATGGCGGCGATCACGGTCACCAGCATCGATCCGTCGAGCGGAACCGCGGGCGCAACGGTCCAGTGCACGGTCACCGGCAGCTTCAACCTTCCACTTGACGTGGCCGTCGACGGGACCACGTACAAGACGCCGGAGTTCTCCCTCGACAATGGGGTCGGCCTCGTCGTTCCGGGCGCCACGGACGCCGCCTCCGTCACGGCGACGTCGGCGCGCGTCTCGTTCGCCCTGCCGGCCGGCGCCCCTGCCGTCTGGTACGCGCTCAAGGCGAGCCAGAAGCGCAGCGTCTTCATCATCGACTTCACCGACAAAGCTTCTCTGTCCCACGCCTTCCAGGTGGTCCCCGCGATCTCCTCGCTCAGCCCGTACATCTCCACGACCCGGGCCGACGACCTCACGCTGACCGTGAACGGGGGCAGCTTCGTCGCGTCGAGCCCTGGCGTCGAGGGCTCCAGCGTGCGCTGGAACGGGGAGGCGCTCGCGACCACGTTCAACTCGGCCACGAGGCTGACGGCCATCGTTCCGGCCGCCAAGCTGACCACTGCCGGGACGGCCGAGGTGACGGTGCTGAACGTGACCGACGGCACGACCAGCGCCCCCAAGACCTTCGCGATCGACACCACGAAGCCGTCGACCGACGCCATCAACGCGATCAGCGTGAAACGGGGCAAGACCGCCAAGCTGCAGTTCCGCATCAGCGAGCCGGCCGGTCACAGCCCCAGCGCGCAGGTGGTCCTCAAGGTCAAGGCCGTGAAGGGCTCCAGAACGGTCAAGACGATCACCATCAAGAACGTGGCCATGAACGTTGTGCGGACGTCCAGCTTCAAGGTCACCTTGAAGAAGGGGTCCTACAAGTGGTACGTCTACGCCACCGACCTCGCCGGCAACACGCAGTCCAACGTTGACAAGGCGTCCTTCAAGGTGAAGTGAGGCTGCCCAGGTCGAGCGTCTCGGCGAGCGTCGTGGCCGCGAAGCGTCGCGTCGCGGAGAGTATCGAACCAGGAGCCAGGAGGCGCTGGCAAACCAGCGCCACGACTAGGTCGCGCTCGCGGCAGCGTCGTCGACTGAGCACGCGCTCCAGGTCGAGGGCGCGCAGTGTGCCGAGCAGCGCCGCCGCGTGGCCATGGGGCAGCGAGCTCTCGACGGTAGGCTCGGCCTCTGCGTCCGCCAGCGCCCGCCCCGCGATCATGGCGCGGATGGCGGCGATGATCTCGGGCGGCAGGTTCTAGAGGTTGCCGATCGTCTCGCTACGGACCCTGCCGCCGTCTCTTCCCCGGTGCCGCCTTGGCTCACCAAATGGGCGGACTCCCGTGCATACGAGGTCTCCGCATCCCGGTGGCCACAGTCATCGACATGGTCGCTGACGGCATGGCCCCCGCCGATATCATCGATGCCCTCCCCGACTTGCAGCCCCAAGACATCGAGCAGGAATTTCACCACGCGGCCGAAAGCGTCCGCGAGCGGGAGATCCCGATCCGGGCAGCCTCCTGAAGTTCCTCGTCGACAACGCCATCTCGCCGGGCGTTGGTGTCCGCCGACTCCGACTTCAGCACGATCCTTGCCATCCGCGCTCAGAGCAAGCCCCCGCTCGTTCTCTTCCGGCGTGGCGCTGACCGGCGCCCGGATGCTCAGCTCGCGCTGCTGATCGACAAGCTGGCGTAGAACGCCGGCGACCTCCACGCGGGAAGGGTGGTTATCATCGAGCAGGCGAGGATTCGCATCAGGCCACTCCCGATCGGCGGTTAGGCGGCGCGGTGGGTACTAACTACCGCTGCTGCAGGCGCTGGAGATCCGTGAGCGCCTGCTCCAGCGCCTTGATGCGGCGGCCGTACTCGGCGAAGTCGCCGGCCTTGAGCGCCTGCTGGGCGGCGTTGAACTCGCTGTTGGCGCGCGCGATGAGGGCGCGCGCCTGCGCGCTCAGCGTGCCCGTCGCCCCCCCGGTGGTCCCGCCGCCGGTACCGCCCGTGCCCCCGGTGCCGCTGCCGGTCCCGGTGCCGCCCGACTCGTTGCCCGGCAGGAAGCTCTGCCCGAAGGCCGCGAGGAGCGCCTCGGAGAGCGTGGGCTTCATGGCGACGACCTGCTCGGCGTTGCCCTGGCCGCCGGCCGGAGCCGGGGCGCGGTAGAACACGATCACGCGCTTGAGCTGCGGCAGCTGCGTCTCCGTCGACTGCAGGTAGAGCGGCTGCACGTAGAGCAGCGAGTCCTCGATGGGCACCACGAGCAGGTTGCCCATGATCACCTGCGAGCCCTGCTGCCCCCAGAGGGTGCGCTGGGAGCTGATCTCGGGATCCTGGTTGATCGTCGCTTCCACCTGGCTGGGCCCGAACACCGTGTAGCTCTTGGAGAAGACGTAGTTGAGCGACTTGCCGTAGTCGGGCAGGTCGGAGCGGGCGCCGAGCCAGGAGATCATGTTCTGGCGGCCGTTCGGCACGAACGGCAGCATGAGCAGGAACTCCTCCTTGGCGGCGCCCGGCAGCTTCATGACCACGTAGTACGCGTCCATCCGCCCCGGACCCGAGAGCGCGACGTTGTCGGGGATCGCCCACTGGTCGCCCTTGTTGTACAGGACGTCGGCGTTGTCGACGTGATAGGTCGAGTACACCTCGGCCTGCACGTTGAACAGGTCCTCCGGATAGCGCAGGTGGTCGAGCAGCGGCTGCGGCATCTGCTCCTTGGGCGTGAACAGCGACGGGTAGGCCGCCTGGTAGGTCTTGAGCAGCGGGTCTTTGGGGTCGAACACGTAGTACTTCATCGTGCCGTTGTAGGCGTCGACCACGATCTTCACCGAGTTGCGCAGGTAGTTCACGCCGCTCTGGGGCGTGGAGTACGGGTACCTGTCGGTGGTCGTGTAGGCGTCCTGCACCCACCACAGGCGACCGTCGGCGATGACCATGTACGGGTCGTGGTCCAGCGTCAGGAAGGGCGCCGCGGCGCTGATGCGCTCGCGGATGTCGTTGCGGATGATGATGCGACTCTGGCTCTCGATGGACGAGGTGGTGAAGAACTTGATCGTGCCGAAGTGCACGGAGAAGGCGAGGCGGTTGAGGAGCGGCGAGACGGGGATGCCGCCGCTCCCCTTGTACGTGTCGTACACGTCGCCGTTGGGCCCGGGATAGTCGAACTCCTGGTCCTTGGTCTTCACCAGGCTGTAGCCGGTGCCGCGCTCGCCGTAGTAGATGCGCGGCTGCGTGACCTCCAGACCCGCCACGCTCTGCGGCGGGATGTCCTGCACGAGGAAGTCGGGGGACCCGTCGCTGGTGACCTGGTTCACGGCCGACATCGCGACGCCGAAGCCGTGCGTGTAGGTGATGTGCTGGTTGACCCAGGTCTGCGCCTGGGCCGGCAGGCCGTCGATGTTGAGCTCGCGCGGCGAGAGCATCGTCTGGCGGTAGACGCCGTTCACCGTGTAGCGGTCGACGTCGGCGTCGAGGAACGAGTAGTACGGCCGGAGCTCCTGCAGCTGCCGGTAGCTCGTGACCAGCGTGTTCGGGTCCCACAGGCGGATGTTGCGCAGCGTGGGCTGGTTGTCGGCCAGCTTCTGCGGCGTGAGCGGGGTCTTCGGGGAGAGATTCGTCTGGGTGATGTTCTCGAGCTGGTAGGCCAGCCTGGTCGCCGCCAGGTTGTTCGAGATGTACTCGCGTTCCTTGGTGAGCTGGTTCGGGTTGACGATGAGCGACTGGTACACGCTCGGGACGATGCCGCGGAGCAGGATGACGGCGACGATCCACACGGCGATGACGACCGGCCACCACTGGTGCCGCTTCCAGATGTTCCAGACCAGGACGGCGGCCAGCAGAAAGGCGATGGCCATGGTGACGTACGTGAGCGGCAGCCGGATGTGCACGTCGGTGTAGCCGGCGCCGTAGATCGCCCCGGCCGTGGAGTACAGGAGGTTCCAGCCCCGGAAGAGCTGGCCGACGCCGACCACGACGAAGATCGCCGCGAGGATGCCGGAGAGATGGGCGACGGCGCGGCCGCCGAGCTTGACGTCGAACTGCGGCAGCTGCGGCGTGGCGGCGCGCTGCGCGCGGGCGAACGGCGAGGCCGGTCCGGCCTCGCCCGCTCCCGCGCCGCCGGCGTCAGATGCGTCGCCCCGGCGACCCGTCTGGGTGAGATCGATGCCGCCCATCACGACGTGCATGATCGCGGCCAGCACCAGTGACGCGACCAGCGCGCCGAAGACGAAGCTCTGCAGCGCCTGCCACATCGGCAGCGAGAACACGTAGAAGCCGACGTCGTGACCGAAGATCGCATCCTTCTCGCCGAACGGAGTCTGCTTGACGTAGAGGAGGAAGGTCTGCCACTGCGCCGAGGCCGAGACGCCGGCGATGAGGGCGGCCAGGACGCTCACGCCCAGGCCGCCCCACCCGACCCACCGGCGCACCTGGTCGCTCCGAGGTTCGAGCAGGTCGCCCCTCGCGGTGACGCGGTAGCTCGGCGCCAGCCGGCGGGCGAGCTCCACGTTGAACGCGACGATGACGAGGAAGATGGCGAAGGCGATGACGCCCACGAGGACCCGCCACCAGATCCGCGTCCAGAAGACGCCGCGGTAGCCGACCTCGCCGAACCAGAGCCAGTCGACGTAGAGGCCCAGCAGCCGGCTGCCGAAGACCAGCACCAGGACGACGAGCGCGATGATGAGCGAAGTGATGACGCGGCGTCGCGTCGAACGGCGTGGCGGGGCGGCGGGCTTCTTGGGACGCATGGGACGGACGTTGTCCATGCCCGGAGTATGTCAGATTCGCGGCCCGAGGAAACCGGGCGGCCGAGCGGCGCTAGTTGTGCTCGGCCTTGTCCGCGCGGAGCATCGCCGCGAAGCGCTGGACCATCTTCGGGTCCAGCTCGTGCGCGGCGCGCACGCGCAGGTCGTCCACGCTGTCCCCGTTGTGCCGGGCCGGGTCGAACCGGCGGCAGACGGCGAAGGCGCGTGCGACCACGGGGATCTCGACCCCGCGCCGGCCCTCCGGGTAGCCGGCGCCGTCCCAGCGCTCGTTGCCGTACACGAGCGCATCGACGGCGTTGCGCCGCACCTCGTTGGCCTCGGCGGCGCCGTTGCCGCCGGTGCCGAGGATCGTCTGCACCTCGTCCTGCACCGCCGCGCCGGTCTCGTGGACCGCCAGCGCGGTGACGAGGCCGGCGGTCTCGGCCTCGCTCAGCCCGATGAAGGCGGCGAAGCGGCGGCCGACGGCCGCGAGGTCGCCCTCGAACCCGGCCGCCTTGCCGGCGAGAGCGTCGGTGTAGAGGCAGACGCGGTCGCGTCCGCCGGCCTTGGCGCGCAGCAGCGCCGAGTCCGCGGCGCCGAGCACGCCGTCGCTGTCGGTGGCCGACTCCGGGTAGGCGGAGACGCCGATCGACATGGTCACGTGCAGGTCGGGATGGCCGGGATCCAGCATCGAGACGGAGGCCCGGATGCGCTCGGCGAGCGTCCTGGCCTCCTCGAGCATCGTGAGCGGCAGGATCATCGTGAACTCCTCACCGCCGTAGCGGGCGAGGTAGTCGGACTCGCGCGAGCAGCTGCGCAGCACGCCCGCGACCGCGCGCAGCACGTCGTCACCCCTCTGGTGACCGATGGTGTCGTTGACCGCCTTGAAGTGGTCGAGGTCCATCATCAGGAGGCAGAAGTGCTCGCCGTAGCGCTCGGCGCGGCTGACCTCCGCCTTGAGCGACTCGTGGAAGTGGCGGAAGTTGTGGATGCCGGTGAGGCCGTCGCTGATCGCCTGCCGCTCCATCGCCTCGTAGGTGCGCGCGTTCTGGATGGCGATCGCCGCCAGGTTGGCGAACAGGATCGCCGGGTCCAGCTCGTGCTCGGCGAAGGTGCGTCCGTCCAGGCGGTCCAGGCAGAGCACGCCGGTGACCTTGCCGAGGACGTTCAGCGGCACGATGATGCTCGCCTGCTGCTCGTCCTCTTCGGTGCCGGGGATCTGGACGATGCGCGGGTCGTGGAGCATGTCGTTGACCAGCTGGGCCTGATTGTGGCGCACCACCCAGCCGCTCACGCCCTCGTCGATGGACATGCGGAACTGCTCCATCTGCTCGGCGTTGACGTCGCGCGAGTAGATGCACACCAGCTCGCGCGTCTCCTCGTCGAGCAGCCTGATGTCCATGGCGTCGTAGTCGACGATGTCCTTGAGCATCGCGGTGATGCGCGAGAAGACGTCGTGCTGGTCGAGCGAGCTGAGGAGCATGGTGCTGAGGCTCATCAGCTCGTGCTGCAGCGCGAGCTGGCCTTCGAGGCGCGCCGAGGTGTGCTCGAGCTCGTCGTACTGGCGGGCGTTGCGGATGGCGATCGCGGCGAGGTTGGCGAACAGCCGGGCCGGCTCGAGCTCGTGGCCCTCGAAGGTGCGGCCGCCGAGCCGGTCCATCGTCATCACGCCGATGACCTCGTCGCCGACCGAGAGCGGCACGAGGATGCAGGCCTGCACCTCGTCCTCCTCGGTGCCGGGGATGTGGACGGCGCGCGGGTCCTTGGCCATGTCGTTGATGAGCTGCGCCTCGTTGTGGCGCACCACCCAGCCGCTGATGCCCTCGTCGAGGGGGATGGCGAAGTCGAAGATCTCCTCCTCGTCCTCGTCGTCCCGGGCGTAGATGGCGACGAGCTGCCGGCGGTCGATGTCGACCAGGCGCACGTCCATCGTGTCGTAGTCGACGATCTGCTTCAGCGTGTCGGCGATGTGCTCGAGGACCTCGGTCTGCTCGAGGCTCGAGAGCACGGCACCGCTGGCGCTGAGCAGCTCGTGGCTGAGCGCCAGCTGTTCCTCGAGCCGATTCGAGGCCTTGTCCGCCTCCTGGTACTGCCGCGCGTTGTGGATGGCGATGGCGGCGAGGTTGGCGAACAGCGAGACCGGCTCGAGCTCCTGCTCGGAGAAGCTGCGCTCGCCGAGACGGTCGATCGCGAGCACGCCGATCGGCGTGTCGCCGAGCGTGAGCGGCGCGATGATCGATGCCTGCGGCTCCCATTCGGTGCCGGGCACGAGCGCGCCGCGCGGGTCGTTCAGCATGTCGTTGACGAGCTGGGCCTCGTTGTGGCGCACGACCCAGCCGCTCACGCCGACGTCCATGGGGCTGCGCCAGGAGCGCATCTCCTCGCCGTCCGCGTCGTCCGAGTAGTAGCCGCTGTAGAGCTCGTTCTTCTCCTCGTCGACCAGGCGGATCTCGAGGGAGTCGTAGTCGACGATCTCCTTGAGGAGCGTGGCGATGCGGGCGAAGACCTCGCGCGGCTCGAGCGTCGCAAGGAGCGCGCCGCTGAGCTCGAGGATCGCGTGGCGCAGGGCCAGCTGCGCCTGCAGCTGCACCGACGCCTCCTCGAGATCCTCGTACCGGCGCGCGTTCTGGATCGCGACCGCGGCGTGCGTGGCGAAGACCTCGAGCGATTTGACCAGCTCGAGCGTCGGCACGGCGCGGTCGGCGGGGTCGTAGAGGTCGAGTACGCCGATGAGCTCGTGCTCCTGGCCGTAGAGCGGGACGAAGAGGTCGTCGTTCTTGTTCCACTCGTCCGCGCGGCGCGGTCCCAGGTCCAGCTCGGGCAGGTAGTGGAGCTGCTCCTCGGTCCACTCGTGACTGCGGTGGTCGATGAAGAAGGAAGAGCCCATCTGGTGCTTCTCGAGGAAGAGCTGGTCCCAGATGCGCTGCGGGACCGGCCGCTCGAAGAGTTGCCGGTCGAAGTCGGGGTTCTCGCCGACGGTGGCATGCACGGCGAAGTCGCCGTCGGCCTCGCGCAGGTACACGCTCGCCTCGCGGAAGCCGAAGGTCTCGCTCAGGGCCGTGGCGATCACGTGGACGATCGCGTCGAGGGCGAGGCTCGACTGCAGCTGGTTCGCCAGCCGGATGAGGCTGCGCAGCAGCTCGAGCTCGCCCTGCTCGGCCTTGCGGTTCTTGGTTCGGAACGCCATCGGCTCCCCTGGTGGCCATGGCCGCGTCGAAAGGGTACCCGCTAGTCTATTCCCGCTCAGGTGCCCGCGACACGGTTCGCGCTCGCTCTTGCCTACGACCATCGTGTCGGCACGGCGAAAGTGTCGCTTGAGGGGGACATCCGCCTATGCCGCCGGGCGAAGAAGCGACGGGCGGGCGGGCCGCCGAAGGCACGCCCGTGTGCGGCCGGTCCCGGTCGGGCCGCGCCGGAGCAGCGCGCGGCCCGGGCTCTGACCGTCAATCCCTGGCGTACTCCCCCAGCTTGAGGATCCGCCGCGCCTCGTCCGGGGTCGCGCAGGGGCGGTCCCACTCCTTGGCGATGCGCGCGACGCGGCCCACGAGCTCGGCGTTCTCCTTCGCCAGCACGCCCTTGTGGTAGAAGATGTTGTCCTCGAAGCCGAGGCGCACGTTGCCGCCCAGGGCGAGCGCGGTCATCGTCACCGGCATGTGCCAGCGACCGATGCCGGTGCAGGTCCAGGTCGACCCCTCGGGGACGCGGTCGACCAGGAACAGCAGGTTCCTCGGCTCGCCGCTCATGCTGCCCGGCACCCCGAGCACGAAGTCCCAGTGCATGAGCGGGCCGGCCGGGCCGTACTTCTTCACCAGCTTGACGGCGTTGTCGATCTGGCCGGCCTCGAAGATCTCGAACTCGGGCCGGACGCCCTGCTTCTGCATGCGCCGGTAGAACTCGCTCATCAGCGCCGTGTCGTTGAAGAACACCTCGTCGCCGAAGTTGGCGGTGCCCGTCGTCAGCGACGCCATCTCCGGGCCGAGCTCGAGCGGCTGCAGCCGCTCGTCGGCGGTCATGCCCATGGCGCCGCCGGTGCTCGTCTGGACGATGATGTCGGTGCGCGCGCGGATCGCCTCGATCGCCGCCGCGAAGACCTCCCTGGCCTGCGTCGGGTTGGCCTCGGCGTCGCGCACGTGCAGGTGGTACATGGCGGCGCCGGCCTCGCGGCAGCGCGCCGCGTCGGCGCCGATCTCCGCCGCCGTCACCGGCAGGGCCGGCTGCGCCTCCTTGGTGGTCTCGGCGCCGACGCCGGCCACGGTGATGATCAGCTTCTCCATCGACGACCCCCTCTCAGGGACAGTGCGCGACTCACGGACCGGCTACTTCTGCCACGGGTAGTTCTGCGCCACGTAGGCGAGCGACTCCTCGACCACGTCGAGCGCCCGGTTCAGGTCGGCCTCGGTGTGGCGGTAGCAGATGTACCAGTGGTGATACGGCTGCACGAACAGGCCGCGGCGGATGCACTGCGTGTAGAACTCCGTGCGCCGCTCCTTGTAGTGGTCGTCGACGCGGTCGAAGGTGAGGAAGGGCATCGGCGGGATGCCGCTCTTGGTCACCGGCACGCCGCTCTCGTCGACGATCTTGCCCAGGCGGTCGAGGAAGCGGGTGCCGCGCTCCCAGATCACGTCCTGCACCTTCTCGCGCTCGAGGATGTCGAGGCACGCCATGGCGGCGACCATCTCGAGGCTGTTGGGGAAGAAGGTCGAGCTGAGGAAGGCGTTCTTCTCGTAGACCGAGAGGATCTCCCGCTTGCCGACCACGGCGGCGATCGGGTAGCCGTTGGCCATGGCCTTGCCGATGGTCGACACGTCGGGGGTGACGCCGTAGCGCTGCTGGGCGCCGCCGAGGGCGACGCGGAACCCGGTGCGGATCTCGTCGAAGACGAGCACCGCGCCGTTCTTGTGGGTGAGCTCCTTGACGGCCTCGAGGTAGCCCGGCGGCGGGGCGATGATCGGCTTCGCCATCGGGTGGCCGACCGGGGTGATGACGACGCCGGCGATCTCGCCGGGGTTCTCCGCGAACACGCGCTCGAGGTCGGCGATCTCGCCGTACTCGAACTCCTTGGTCAGCTCCCAGACGGCCTGCGGGACGCCGCCGTGGTTCTCGACGCACCAGTCGCCCCAGCCGTGGTAGCCGCAGCGGGCGATCTTGTCGCGGCCGGTGTAGGCGCGCACGGCGCGCACGGCGGCGTTGGTGGCGTCGGAGCCGGTCTTGACGAGGATCGTCTGCTCGCCGCTGGGCACGATGTCCGCGAGGCGCTCCTCGAGCTCGTTCTGGACCGGCTGGACGAGGCTGAAGCAGAAGCCCTTGTCGATGCGCGCCTTGACGGCATCGTTGATCTCGGGCTCCACGTAGCCGAGGATGATCGGCCCGTAGGCGCAGAGCATGTCGATGTACTCGTTGCCGTCGACGTCGAAGATGTGGCCGCCCTCGCCGTGGGTGATGAAGACGGGGTATTCGCCGATCACGAAGTTGTACGGACGGCGGATGCCGCCGACGCCTCCGGGCGTGAGCCGCTGGGCGTCTTCGAGCATGGCCATGGACTTGGTCAGTTCGAGCTTGGGTGCGCTTTGGACGGGCTTCGTCATGTGGGCTCCTTTCGGCCGGACAAGGCGAGGTAGACGATCGATCGGCCGCCACTGCGGCTACGTCCACCTGAAGGTTCACGGTAGGCGGATGCGGCGGCCCGGTCTCACCCCGGATCCGGCCAGAGACGGCTGTAGATGAGGAGGATGGTCACGGCGGGCTCCCTCCTGAGCCGGTCGGGCTCGCGACGACGTCCGCCTCGAGCCCTCGGCCAGAGCGTATCGGATACGCCGCGCCTTGGCACGCCGCGCGCGTACGCGCGAGGGAGCGCGACGCGGTGGCGCGGCCGCCAGGATGTCCATTCCGGACAGCACGCCGCCGGTGTCCGGGCGCCCCAGTGGCGCGCTCACGACGAGGCTCCCGCCTCGCCCACCACTTCCTCCGGCGACCCCGCGAGACCCTCTTCGGCGGCGCCGAACAGCACCACCAGCACGGCGCCGACGAGGATGAGGACGCCACCGAGCAGCGTCCACGAGCGACGGCCGCTCGGCGAGGAAGACGAGTGCGAACACCGGCGCGCTCGCCGGCTCCAGGAGCCCGACGATGGAGGTGTGCTGCACCGGGATGTAGCGCATGCCGTGCAGGAAGACGGTCCCGCCGAGGGCGGTGCTGAAGACGGCCAGCCCCAGCACCGCCCAGAGGTCCGTGAGCACGAAACGCGAAGCCGGCGCCGGACCACTGGAACAGCCCGAGGGGCAGCATGACCGCCGCCACGACCACGCCGTTCGAGATGAGCATGGTGCTGCCGTCGACGTCCGCGCTGAGCGTCTTGGCGACCAGGAAGAAGACCGCGAGCAGCACCCCGGACGCAAGGCCGAGCGCGACACCGAGGGCAGACACCCGCAGCGCTGGGTCCATGAGACCGGGAGCCAGCATGACGACGATGCCGGTCACGGCAAGCGCAAGCGCCACGACCACGACCGGCTCGGTGCGCTGCCGGAGCAGACGCGGCGCGACAAGGGCGATGTAGATGGGGGACATGTAGGAGAGGAACACGGCCAGCGCGACGTCGAGGTGACGCAGCGCCAGCATGAACGTGTAGAGCTGCACGGCGTCGAGCAGACCGAGCGCGAGCAGGCGCGGCCACACCCCTGGCTTGCGCGACTGCCGCACCCATCGCGCCGCCCCGCCGAGCAGCGCGACCATCACGGCGGCCAGGGCCATGCGCATGCAGAGCACCGTGCTCGCCGGAAGGTCGGTCATACCGACCCACACTCCCGTGGCGCCGAACATGACGGCCGAGCCGCCGACCATGGCGTAGCCTTTGAGCCGGTGCGGGCCGCCGCTCACGGCGCCGGCTCCAGGGACGTGGCGCCCTCTTCTTCGTGCTCGCCGAGCAGCACGACGAGCAGTCCGGCGATCACGATGAGGGCGCCGCCGATCACCGTCCACAGCGAGATGCCCTGGCCCAGCAGCAGCAGCGCGTACAGCGGCGCCGAGACCGGCTCGAGGTAGCCGAGGATCGAGCTGTGCTGCACCTTGATCATCCCCATGCCGTACGTCCACATCAGGTAGGCGAGCGCCGTGCAGACCACACCGAGGATGACGCCGGCGACCAGGTCGCGGGTGGTCAGCTGGTAGCCGGCGCCCACCGTCTGCCAGAGCGCCAGCGGCAGCAGGATGAGCGCGTCGAGCCAGGCCTCGGTGAAGACGATGGTCACGGCCGAGACGCGCCTGGTCAGGTCCTTGACCACGAGCTGGAAGGCGGCGTAGCCGACGCCGGCGAGCAGGCCCGCCGTCACCCCCCACGGCGAGAGCTCGATGCCCTCGCCGAGCAGTGACGGCGCCAGGATCACGGCCAGCCCGGCGAGGGCGATCGCGAGCGCCGGGTAGACGATCGCCTCGGTCCGGGCGCGGAAGACGCGCGGCGCGATGAGCGCCACCCAGACCGGCGCGAGGAACTGCAGGAACATGCCGACGGCGACGCTCGTCCCGCGGATGGCGACGAAGAAGAGCAGGAGCGTGAAGGCGTCGATCGCCGCCATCAGGAGAAGGCGCGGCCAGACGGAGCGCTGGGCCGCGCCGGCGAGCGGACGGCGGCGGGCGAAGACCACGCCGAGCACGAGCCCCGCCGTCGCGAAGCGCAGCACGAGCAAGGCGCTCTCCGGCGCCGTCGCCCAGTCGACCAGGGCGCCGATCAGGCCCATGATCAGGAACGAGCCGGCGACGAGCGCGTAGCCGCGGGCGGCGCGACTCATCGAGCGCCGCTTCGCTGTGTCGGCGCACCCATCAAAGCGGCTCCGCCTCGGTGGCCGCGGCGACGGAGTCCTCGCCCTCGCCGCGGCCGAAGATCACGATCAGCAGCCCGGCGCCCAGGATCAGCGCGCCGCCGATCCATGTCCAGATCCCCGGCACCTGTCCTACGAGGAACACGGCGTAGAGCGGCCCGGCCACCGGTTCGATGTAGCCGAGGATCGTGACGTGTTCCACACGTACGCGCCTCGTCCCCTCGATCCAGAGCGTGTACGAGATCGCCGTGCAGAGGACGCCCATGACGACCGCCGCGACCCAGGCACGGCCGTCGAGTTGATAGCCGGTGCTGCCGAACTGCCAGATCGCCAGCGGGAGCACGAAGAGGGTGTCGCCCGCGGCCTCGGCCATGGAGATCGTCGACGGCGCGACGATCTTCGTCAGCCCCTTCACCGAGACCGCGTAGGTCGCGTACCCGAACCCGGTGAACAGCGCCGCGAGCAGGCCGGAGACCGAGAGCCTGACGCTCTCTCCGAGGAGGTCGGGCACGAGGATCACGGCGAGGCCGGCGAGGGCGAGCGCGAGCGCCGGCCACACCATCGGCTCACGCGGCGACTTGAAGACCCGAGGCGCCGCGAGCGCCACCCAGACCGGCATGAGGAAGAGCAGGAACATGGCGATGGCGACGCTGGTCTGACGTACGGCGTAGAAGAACAGGAGGAGCGTCAGCGACGACATCGCCGCCATGAGGATGAGGCGCCAGGCGGCGCCCGGGCGGCGCCAGTCGGCGATCATCGGGCGCCTCAGGAACACGGCGCCGAGCGCCAGCGCCGCGAACGCCATACGCAGGCAGAGGATGATCGCCTCGGGCGCATCGGCCCAGGCGACAAGCGGCGCGCTGCCGGCCATCCCGAGGTAGGAGACGAGCACGATGACGTAGCCGAGCGGGTCGCGGCGGTGAGAGGCGGGGTTCACAGCGGCGGCGCTCACGGCGGCGCTCACGGCGGCGGCTCCGGGCCCGGCTCGCCGCCGCCGAACAGCACGACCAGCGCGCCGGCGACGAGGATCAGCGTCCCGCCGGCGATCGTCCACGCGGCGATGCCCTGGCCGAGGAGCACGAATGCGTAGATGGGCGCCGCCACCGGCGCGATCAGGCCGAGGATCGAACTGTGCTGCACGCGGATACGCGCCACGCCTTCGACCCACATCGTGTACGCGAGCGCCGTCGTCACGAGGCCCATCACCAAGACGGCGACCCAGTCGCGCGAGGTGAGAGTCTGACCCGCGCCCAGCATCTGCCACAGGGCCAACGGTAGGAGGAACAGGGCATCGAGCACGCTCTGGGTGATCACCACGGTCACGCTGGAGACCTCGCGGGTCAGCCCCTTCACGAGCATCTGGAAGAACGCGTAGCTCCACCCGGCGGCGAGGCCGGCCGCCAGCCCGATGAGGGACAGGCGCACGGCGTCGTCGGTGAACGAGGGCAGGAGGATCAAAGCCATGCCGAGGCCGGCCAGGCCCAGGGCGAGGTAGACGACGCGTTCGGTCGCGGTGCGCAAGAACCTCGGCGCCAGGAACGCCACCCACACGGGCTGCAGGAAGAGGAAGAAGGTCGCGATGGCCACGCCGACGGCCCGCACCGCGAAGAAGTAGGCAATCATCGTGAAGGCGTCGAGCGCGCCCATCACCAGCAGGCGTTGCCAGACGCCCGGCCTGAACACGCCGGCGAGCGGCTGCCGGCGAGCGAACACGAGGAGCAGGGCGGCCGCCGCGATGGCGAATCGGATCACGAGGAGGACGCTCTCGGGCGCGTCGGCCCAGGTGACCAGCGTCGCGCTCAGGCCGAGGAGGAGGTACGAGCCGATGACTAGGCCGTAGCCGACGGGGTCGCGGCGCTGGCCCTCCGCGGCCTTGGGGGCCGGGGGCGCGGCGGCTACGCCGCCGCTTTGCCGGCCGCCGCTCATCCCAGCGGCTCCAGTTCGGGCTCGCCGCGGGCGTAAAGCACCACCAGGATGCCCGCGACGACGATCAGCGCGCCGCCGGCGATCGTCCACACGCCCGGCCACTGGCCGAGGAAGACGAGCGCATAGAGCGGGGCGCTCACCGGCTCCACATAGGCGATGATGCCGGCGTGCTGCACGCGGATGCGGTGCAGGCCGTCCATGAAGAGGCTGAAGCTGAAGGCGGTGGTGACGAGCCCGAGCAGCGCCGCCATCAACAGGTCGACACCGGTGTACTGGTAGTGGGCGGCGCTCACGGCGAGCAGGCCGGGGACGAGCATCACGGCGGCGGTGAACGCGCTCTGTGTGAACACCACCGCCGTGCTGCGCACGTGCAGGCCACGCAGGCTCTTGGCGAACAGCAGGTAGACCGCGTACATGACGCCGGCTCCCCAGGCGCAGAGCAGGCCGGCGGCCGAGAGCTTCACGCCCTCGAGGACGAGGCCGGGCACCAGGATGAGCGCCATGCCGGCCAGGCCGATCGCGAGGGCGGCGTAGACGATGCCCTCCGTCCGCTCCTCGAGGATCCGCGGCGCGACGAACGCCAGATAGACCGGCGCCAGGTAGCTCAGGAAGATCGCCACGGCCACGCCGGTGTAGCGAATGGCGAGGAAGTAGAGGATCAGGTTCATCGCCAGCGCGATGCTGATCCCCAGCAGTCGGATGGGCGCGCCGTGCGTGCGCAGGTCACGCCAGCTACCGGATGCGAGAACGACGATCCCGAGCGCCGCGGCCGCAACGACCATGCGCAGGCAGAGCAGCATGGTCGCCGGCATGTCGGCGTAGGTGACCATGACGCCGATTGAGCCGTTGGCGAGGCTGGCGAGGCCGACCTCGAGATAGCCCCGGAGTCGCTCCGGCGGCTGCGCTCCGGCGATGACGGCGGAGTCGCTCGGGTCGGCGCCGGTGGTCGCGCCGGAGGCGCCCCGGACGGCGCCCGTGCGGACCGGCGTGGGGCGGGCGGTCGTCATGCCCGGAGCACTGTACAACCAGTGGTACAACGGGCGGTACCGCCACTTGTACAGTCAGTCGTACAGGGGCCAGTCGCTGCTCTCCTGCCGCCCGTGATCGCGCCGGAGGCGCCCGTGCCGGCGCCGTTCGCGGCGGCGGACACTGCGCCTCCCCCGCTCACGTCAGGGGCTCCACGAGCGGCTCGGCCTCTCCCTTGCCGAAGACGATGACGAGGATGCCGGCGGCGACGATGAACGCCCCGCCGGCATAGGTCGTCCACGGCGGCCGCTCGCCGATGAGCAGAAACGCCCACAGCGGCGAGGTGACCGGCTCGAGGTAGCCGATGATGCCAGCATGCTCGACGCGCACGAAGCGAATGCCGTCGGTAAACAGACTGAAGCAGAGCGCCGTGTAGATCAGGCCGCTGACCACCACGATCCACGCGTCGGTCGACGTCAACTGGTAGTCAGCGGTCAGCGCCTCCCAGACGGCGAGCGGGGTGAGCAACACAACGCTGCCGAGGCAGAAGAACAGCGCGAAGGTGGAGCCGCGCACCTCCGTCCCCATGCTCTTGATGAGCATCATCGCCGTCGCGAACATCAGGCCCGCGAGGAGCCCGAAGATGATTCCCGGGATGCTCACGCTGTCCTCGCCGAGAGCGAGTCCCGGCAAGACCAGCAGCGCCATGCCGCCGACGGCGATGGCCACGGCGACCAGGTCGATGCCCTGGCGCCGCGTGCGCAGCACCCAGGGCGCCAGCAGCGCGACCCAGACCGGCGCCATGTACTCGAGCGAGACCCCGACTGTGACGTTGGCCAAGCGGATTGAGGCGAAGTAGAAGACCAGCTCGAGCGCGACGACGAAGCCGACGAGGACCATCCGGCGGAAGTAGCCGGACCGGCGGACCTCTTCGACGCCTCCCGTCGCCAGAAAGAGGATGCCGAGGGCGATACCGGCAAGCGCCATGCGCAGGACGATCAGCAGACCGGCCGGCATCGTCGATATCTGGATGGTCGTCGCCGAGGTGCCGAGGATCAGCGAGGCGGCGCCGATCTCGGCGTAGCCGCGAAGCCGCCTATCAGGGCGGGGTGCGCCCAGGATCTACCCCCTCGCTGCTGACGATACGCCGATCAGTGTGTGGTGTCCCTTCGGCGCACCACACGTTGACTGCACTTCGTCGGTCACTGAAGGGTGCGGCTACGCCGCCCCCCTCGTTGACCCGGCTGCGTCGGTCAATCGGCGGCGAAGCCGAGACGGCCGGCGAAGACATCCAGGAACCGCTTGTCGGTGGCGAGATCGAGGAACTCGATCCGCTCGCGCAGCCGGGCCATGCGGTTCCTCGCGCGCACGTCGATGAGGGCCATCTGGGCGCCGACACCGGCGGCGTTGCCGACGAACGCGACGCGCCGGGTGGAGACGGGCGGGAACAGGCCGAGGTACTGCGCCGCGGCCAGGTCGAGGTAGTTGCCGAAGGCGCCGGCGATGTAGACGGTGTCGAGCTCCTCCAGCGAGACGCCGAGGCTGTCCATGAGGAGCTCCCAGCCGGCGTGGATGGCGCCCTTGGCGAGCTGCAGGCTGCGCACGTCGTGCTGGGTGAAGACGATCTCGCCGTGCGGCCCGGTGGTGAGGAGGTACTCGTTGCCCTCCTCGCCCTTGCGCACGCGCGGGTGATCCAGCTGCATGCGGCCACTCTTGTCGACGACGCCGGCGTGCACGAGGCCGGCGAGTAGGTCGACGACGCCCGAGCCGCAGATGCCGATGGGCTCGGCGCCGGCTATGGTCACGATCTCGCGGGCGTGACCGGCGGGGTCGATCTTGACGCGCTCGATGGCGCCGGCGACGGCCTTCATGCCGTTGCGGATCTGATAGCCCTCGAAGGCGGGACCGGAGGCGCAGCTGGTGACCGTGACGCGCCCGTCGTGGGAGAGCGCGATCTCGGTGTTGGTGCCGATGTCGATCGCCATTGACGGACGCTTCTTGCCGGCGAGGTGCGTCGCCGAGATCACGGCCAGGGCGTCGGAGCCGACGAAGCCGGCGATCGGCGGCGGGAAGTGCACACCGCCGTTCGGGATTCATGTCGATGCCGAGCTCACTCGCGCGCAGCGTGAGCGGCTCGGCCGCGGCCGGCGCGAACGGCGCCTGGCCGAGGCCGACCGGTGAGAGGCCGAGGGCGAGGTGGTGCATCGCCGTGTTGCCGACCACGGTCATGTCGCACACGTGGTTGGCGTGGACCTCCTGGCGCTCGTAAAGCACGGCAAGGTTGGCGTTGATGCCCTCGCGCACGGCGGCGGCCAGGGTGGCTGTGGCCTGGTTCTGCGCCGCGTGCGCGATGCGGCTGATCACGTCCTCCCCGTAGCGCATCTGTGGGTTCTCGATCGCCTCCTGATCGATGAGCACGCCGCGCCTGAGGTCGAAGAGATAGGCGATGACCTTGGACGTGCCGACGTCGACGGCGACGCCGTAGAGCTCGCGGTCGCGCTGGCCGGGGTGGACGTCGATGACGCGCTTCCCGTACAGCGTCGCCGTGACGCTCCACTTGCCGTCGCGGAGCTTGGCGGGCAGGCAGTCGAGCACGTTCAACGGCACCTCGACGCCGCCGAGAGCCTCGTCGAAGCGCTCGAGGTCGGAGCGCTTGTCGGCCAGCGTCGGCGGCACAAGCTGCAGGGAAACCGTCCGCACGGCCGGGCGCGCGGCGCCGTGATGCAGCCTGGAGGTGGTGAGGATGCGCCGCTGCCCGGCGGTGCCGCGCACCTCGATGCTGACGCGCGCCGAGCGGGGGTACGCCTGGCACGCCAGGCGCCAGCCCTCGGCGCGCAGCTTCTCGGGGATCCGCTTGAGCTCGCGCTCCGAGGGCACCGTGAGCTCGCCCGAGCCCAGGCGCACGAGGCACTTGCCGCAGGTGCCGCGGCCGGCGCAGTCGGTCGGGATGTCGATCTGGGCGCGCACCAGGCCGTCGAGCAGGTTCTCCTGCTCGTCCACGGTGAGCGTGAGCCCGATGGGCTCGACGAAGACCCTGGGCACGTCCCGACCCCCCTCAGACCCTGGCCGTGCCGAAGATGTCGGCCATACGGTTCTTGCGGTCGACGACCTTCTGCATGCGCGCGTCCCAGACCTCGCTCAGCGTCGGGCCGTGGTCCGGCTCGAACATGCCGGCCACACCCAGCCGCTCGCGGTCCGCGTCGCAGTTCTCGCAGTGGCACTCGCCCTCGACGTAGTCGTCGGGCTCCGTGTACTTGCTGATCACGCCCTCGTAGTTGCGCAGGATGACCTTGCCCGGTGCCTGGCTGATGACGTAGTTGGGGAACACCGGCGTCTTCCCGCCGCCGCCGATGGCGTCGATGATGTAGGTCGGCACGCCGAAGCCGGTCGTGTGACCGCGCAGGCTCTCGTAGATCTCGATGCCCTTGGAGACGCTGGTGCGGAAGTGGGCGGTGCCCTGCGCCAGGTCGCACTGGTAGTAGTAGTAGGGCTTGACCCGGTATTGCAGCAGCCTGTGCGACAGCTTCTTCATCACGGCCGCGCAGTCGTTGATGCCGCGCATGAGCACCGTCTGGTTGCCCATCGGGATGCCGACGTCATTGAGGCGATCGCAGGCGAGCTTGCTCTCAGGGGTGAACTCCTGCGGGTGGTTGAAGTGGGTGTTGAAGTAGAGCGGCTGGTACTTGCTCAGCATCTCGACGAGCTTCGGCGTGATGCGCTGCGGGCAGACCACGGGCATGCGCGAGCCGATGCGGATGATCTCGACATGGTCGATGGCGCTGACACGCTTCAGGATGTTCTCAAGCTGCTCATCGCTGAGCACCAGCGGGTCACCGCCACTGATGAGCACATCGCGGACCTCGGGGGAGCGCTCGATGTACTTGATCGCGTTGTCGATCTCGGTCTTGGCGACGATGTCCTCGGTGCCGCCGACCAGGCGGCGACGCGTACAGTGACGGCAGTACATGCTGCACATCTCGGTGACGACGAAGAGCACGCGATCCGGGTAGCGGTGCGTGATGCGAGGCGTCGGTGAGTCGAAGTCCTCGCTGACGGCGTCCTCGATGTCCTCCGCATGGATGACGAGCTCGGCCGGCGTCGGCACGCCCTGCATGCGCACCGGGTCGGTCGGCGTCGTCCGGGTCCATGAGCGACGCGTAGTAGGGCGTCACGCTGACGCGGAACTTGCCCATGCAGGCGTCGAGGTCCCTGCGCTGCGCGTCGGTCAGGTTGAGGACGCTCTCGAAGTCGTCGGTGGTGGTGAGGCGGTTGCGCAGCTGCCAGCTGTAGTCGTTCCAGTCGGCGTCGCCGACGTCTTTGAATCGCGGTATGTCCTTGCGGTCTCTGATCATCGAGTGCTCCTTCTCCGCGAGGCCCCTGACCCTCACGGCTCACTGATTCACGGCTGCGCCGGCGCGGTGCGCGCCGGCGCTGATTCACGGATGCATTGTGATTAGTCTCAGACCACGCCTCCGCGACGATGCGCCGAAGCGTGCCGAGGACCTCGTCGCCGAGCGGCACGGCAGTGTGCTCGGCGAGGAGCCGGCCGGCGATGACGGTCGCCTTCTCGTAGGCCCCCTCCCTGCCCGAGGCGATCCAGGCGTCCCACATGCTGCGGTCGAGCAGCCGGGGACGCCACACGTCCTTCATGTGCCGGCGCGTGTGGCGCTGGCCGAGGAAGTTGCCGCAGATGTCGACCAGGCGGATGGCGTCGAGCGCCATGGTCTCGTCGTCGACCTCGATGCCTGCCGCGATCTTCGCGTTCCAGCTGAAGATCTCGGTGTCCATGACCAGCTGCTGCGGGCTGAAGGTCATGCCGGCGCCGAGGGTACCGGCTCCGCCGGTCACGTCGGCGCCCGCGGCGGTCGTGCTCAGCGCGGCGAAGGCGTCCTGCGTGCAGGCCTGCCAGTCGGGCTCGTGGCTCGTGGTGCGCTCGCCGCCGGCGACGAGCGGCAGGCCGACGTGGGCGGCGAGCTGTGCGGCGGCGAGCTGGAAGAGCGAGGCCGACGGGCCGGCCGCCGGCAGGCCGGCGACCGCGGGGTCGGCGGCGTAGAAGAACGGCGCGCCGGGGACCGCGGCCTGGACGGCCGCGCAGCCGGCGAGCACGCCGGCGTGATGGCGGATGAGGGCGACGACGAGGTCGGGGGGCGGCGGGCCGCCGATCGGGGTGGGCGGGCCGGGCGGGCCGGCCCCCTCCGCGGCGTCGGTCGCAGCACCGCGCGGCGCGAGAACCAGGCCGACGGGCAGGCCGGCGCGCGCGAAGACGAGCGCCGCGTCCAGCGCGTCGGCGCCCCCGCAGAGCGAGAGCGGCGGGTGGCGGCGCGACTCGCCGGCGGAGCCGGCAACGGCCGCCGCCATCGCCGCGGCGGCTTCGGCCTCGGCGGACGCCGTCAGGCCCGAGGCCATCACGTGCTTACTCGTGCCGGCGAAGCAGCGCACGAGCTCGCCGAGCGCGGTCTCGCCGACGGCATGCACGGGCGGTCCGGCGACGACGGCCACCTCGGGCAACCCGTCGGCGAGACGCACGGCGGCGTCCAGGTCGTCCGCGGTCGCCGGAACGGGATCGCCGCCGGCGAGCGGGCGCACCCGCGCCGGCACCCCAGCGCCCCCGGCGGTCGGGACGCCGGCCGCCAGCCACAGCAGGCCGGCGCCCACGGTCACGTCGTGCCCCGGCGCGCGGCCGGCGAGGGCGAAGGTCGCGGGCGCCGACGCGGTCGCGGCTTCAGCCGCGGCACTCCCGACGCCCAGAAGTCCCAGCGCGGCCGCGTGCACGCGCGCGACGTCATCATCGCTGAGCACGCGCAGCGAGAGGCGCGCCGGCGTCGTCATGATGGGGCGCGCCTGGGGCTGCGCCGCGCCCTGCGTCGGCTCGGTCACCGGCTGCCCCCTGCCGCCTCGGCGAGCACGGCCTGCAGCCGCTCGCGGATCGCTGCGTCCAGCGCAAACGCGCGCGGCTCATCGCGCAGCTCCTGCGTGCGCGCGACCACGCGCTCCTTGAGCGTGCTCGCGCCGGCGGCCGCCCAGCGGTCGTGCGTGGCACGATCGAACAGGCGCGGCTGCCACGTCTCGCGGTGATGCTGGCGCGTGTAGCCCCGGCCCAGGTGACTGCCGCCGGGGCCGACCGCGTCTATTTCGTTGAGCGCCAGCGCGTCGTCGTCCACGCCGACCTCGACGAGCAAGGCGCGGGCGTAGCCGACGAGCTCGTCACCGAGGACGATGGTCTCGTAGCTGCTCTGCAGGCCGCTCTCGAGGTAACCGACGTCGTGCAGCAGCGTGGCGCGGCTGAGCGCACCGAGCACCGCAGTGATGCCGGCCTCGGCCGCCCACTGCTCGTCGAACGTCTTGGCGTCGGCGACCGCGGCGTAGGCGAAGCTCGGCAGGCCGTAGAAGCGCGCCAGATCGGTCGCCGCGGCATTGCCCAGGAAGTGCTCGGGGGCGCCGTACACGTCGACGGCGGTGCGCATGTCGAAGGCACCGCAGCCGACGCCGTACACGAACGGCGCGCCGCTGCGCGTCAGCTGGTGGATGACGAGACCGCTCAGCGTCTCGGCGTTGCCGACGACGATGGTCGCGGTCATGGAGGCCGGCGCTGTGGTGCCTGCAGCCGGCGCTGGTGCGTAGATGAGCGGGATGTCGAGCTCGGCGCAGGCCTGGACCTTGTCCAGCGCCTCGGCGCTGTGGACCAGCGGCGGGCTGGGCATCGCGTAGCAGCCGAAACTCCGCGGCCCCCCCGCACATCGCGGCCATGTCCTTCATGCTGCGCAGGGAGCCCGCGTCGTGCGCCGTCGTCAGCAGCGGCTTGCGCGTGCCGGCGAGCATGGCGGCGAACTGGGCGAGGTCGCCGACCTCGGCCGCCACGTCGTTCGGGAGTCCCATGCTCATGACGAAGTCGAGGTTGGGCAGCTTCTCCGCAAGTGCGGCCATGCCCTCGACGTCGGCGGTCCTGCTCTGGCGACGCTCGCCGGTGTCGGGGTCGGCGACGTAGACGCAGTCCGACCCCGTGCCGAAGTAGCTGTTGCCGTCCTTGAGCTCGAGGCCGCCGAGCTCGCCGCGGCGGGCGTGACCTTCGCCGCCGGAAGCGCCGCGCTCCCTGAGCTTGAAGTGACGCGGCGCGCTCTGCAACGCTGCGTCCACCAGGGCGGCCGGGATGCGGGCGCGCGTCCCTTCGACGCGCGCGCCCGCCTCCGCCAGCCGCTCGCGGGCACCGGCGTGGCGGACCTCGACGCCGGTCTCCTCCAGCAGCGACAGCGTCGCTTCGTGGACGCGCCAGCAGGCGGCGTCGTCCCAGACGGTGAGGCGGGCGGCGGGCATCAGGCCCCCGCCAGCTCCTGGTCGGCGCGGTCGACGATCGCGCGCAGCTCCCTCACCACGTCCTCAGGGAGCGGCTCGGGCCGGTAGCTGGCCAGGATGTCGTCGGCGATCTCCGTCGCCTTCTCCAGGGCGCCCTTCTTGCCCTCGCGCAGCCAGTTGTCGTACGGGGTACGGTCCCACACGGTGGGACGCCAGATCTCCTGCATGTGCCGGCGCGTGTGCTTCTCGGCGAGGTAGGTGCCGTTCGGACCGACCTTCTTGATCACGTCGAGCGCCAGCGTCTCGTCGTCCACGAGGATGCCGCCTGCGACCTTCTGGACGATCCCGTAGATCTCGGTCTCCATGATCATGTGC
Source organism: uncultured Thermoleophilia bacterium (assembly GCA_963717965.1). Taxonomy (GTDB): domain Bacteria; phylum Actinomycetota; class Thermoleophilia; order UBA2241; family UBA2241; genus CAIXSE01. The sequence goes on from CAVQXS010000003.1 coordinate 364,155, forward strand.
GGGTAGCTCAGGATCTTGGACCCGTTGAGCAGCCCGGCGCCGTTCATCATGTCCGCGTTGGTCATCACGCTGGCGAAGGTGCTGAACGAGTCGTCGATCGCTGCCTGCCAGTCGGGCTCCTTGGCGCCGGTGGCCATGGTGCCCATCGCCATCGGCACGCCGTAGAAGTGGGCGAGCTGGGTGGAGGCGCCGGCGAGCAGGTAGTCCTCGGGCGAGCCGCCGGTATAGCCGCCGGTCTTGAGGTCGATGACGCTCGGGGCGCCGGCGAAGAAGGCCGGCACGCCCGGGTAGGCCAGCTCGAGGAGCACGACGCCGCTGAGCGCCTCTGCATTCTGGACGACGAGATTGCCGGCCAGCGTCGCCGGGCCGGTCCCGGCCGCAAGTGGCATGGGCATGAAGCCGCTGGCCAGCCCGTGCTCTGCGGCCACGAGATTGGCCTCGAGGTTGGGGCCATCGTGCGCGAGAGGATCCACGGCGCACTGCATGAAGCTGAGGATCGGGCGCTCGCGCAGCTTGTCCGTGCCGCCGGCGATGGCGGCCGCCATCTCGACGAGGTAGCGGGCGGGCTTCTCGCCGACCGTGGTCACCGTCTGGAAGTGCTTGCTCGTGTTGGCGAACACGGCCTCGGCGTCGTGGAGCGCCTTGGTCGCCGGGGGCACGTCCTGGCTGGTGACCACGGGGCCCCAGTAGTAGCTGATGTTGGGGAGCGCGTCGACGAAGCGGGCGCTGGTCGCCGCGTCGGCCTTGGTGCTCGGTCGCTTCTCGCCCGTCTTGTGGTCGAACACAAAGACGCCGGAGCCGTCGTTGCTGAGGTAGCTGTGCTTGCCGTCGATCAGCATGTCGCAGTCGGGGTGGCGGCCGGCGAGCACGTAGCTGTCCGGCACAAGCGAGACGGCCTCCATGACGACCGCGCGAGGGAGCTTGACGATCTGCGTCGCGCGGTCCACCTCGCAGCCGTTCTTCTCGAGCACGTCGAGGGCGCGCTCACTGGGGAACCGGATGCCCACCGTCTCGAGCACGTCGAGGGTGGCCTCGTGGATGCGCTCGAGCTCACTCGGATTGAGGACGTCCCACCAGAGACGGGGGGCGATGGGGTTGATACGGGTGGTCATTGCGGCAACCTCGCAGGGGTCCGACGACGGCGGGTCAGGGTGGAGTCGGCAGCGGGCGGGCAGTCGCGGTGTTGCTCAGAAGGAGCCCGTCCGCGGAGGCGGAGGGCTTAGAGACCGCAGGAGCGGTTGATCGTGCTGATGCTGATGCTGGATGCGTCGGGCACGGGCCGCAGTCTATCACCGGGCCAACGCCCGGCAAAACGCCGCGCGTTTGCGGAGGGTGCAGCGGTTTTCTGTGTCCGCCGGCAGTCCACCGGCGGGCTCGTGCGGCGCCCCTCAGGTCCCCGGCCGATGAGCCTCGACGTCGGCGAGGATCCGGTCGAGGCCCGCCTTTGCGTCGTCCGGCAGCTCGAAGGCGCGCGGCTCGGAGCGCAGCTCCGCGACCCGCGCCCTCAGGCGGTCGAGCAGCGTCCGCGACCCGCCGGCCTCCCACGCGTCGTGGCGGGTCGTGTCGAAGAGGTCGCTCTGCCAGATCTCCCGGAAGTGCCTTCTCGTGTAGGGCCGGGCCAGGTGGTTGCCGCCCGGCCCCACCGCCTTGATCTCGTCCAGCGCCAGAGCCTCGTCGTCGGTGGCCAGCGGCGCCATGAACGCCTTGGCCCAGCCGAGCACGTGGTCGCCGAAGACGATCGACTCGTAGCTGCCCTGCAGGCCGCACTCGAGGTAGCCCACGTCGTGCAGCAGCGTCCCGCGCGAGAGCTTGCCGAGGATCGCCGTCAGCGACGTCTCCGCGCTCCACTGCTCGTCGAGCACCTTGCTGTCCGAGTGCGCCGCGTAGGCGAAGCTCGGCAGGTCGTACCAGCGCGCCAGGTCGGTCTGCGCCTGGTGGCCGCGGAAGACGTCCGCGGAGGAGTACACCTCGTTCATCGTGCGCATGTTCATCGCGCCGACTCCGACGCCCCAGACGAACGGCGCGCCCGGCCTGACGGCCTGGCTGAGCACGAGGCCGGCGAGCACCTCGGCGTTGGCCACCACGATCACCGCGGTGACGCTCGCCGGCGCTGTCGTGCCGGCGTTCGGCGCCGGCGCCCAGATGAGCGGGATGCCGAGCTCGGCGCAGGCGATCACCTTGCTGGCGCCGTCCTCGTCGAACAGCAGCGGGGGCACGGGCATCGCGTAGATGCCGAAGCTGCCGACCTCGCCGGCCAGCGCCGCCATCTCCCGCATCTTCGGCAGGATGTGCCCGTCCCTCGGGGCGACGATCAGCGGCTTGCGCGTGCCGCGCATCATGGCGTCGACCTGCGCGAGGTCGTCGACGGCCTGCGGCGCGTCCTCGGGCAGGCCCATGCTCATCACGAAGTCGATGTTGGGGAGCTTCTCGCAGAGCGCGGCCATGCCCTCGATGTCGGCGCGGCGCACCCGGCGGCGCTCGCGCGTGTCGGGGTCGCAGACGTAGAGCACGTCCGAGCCGGTGCCGCAGTACGTGTGGTGGGCGTCGAGGACGAGCGGCTCCGTCTCGCCGCCGCGCGGCTTGATCGTCCAGTCGCGCGGCGCGCTCTTCAGCGCCGCCTCGACCAGCTCTGCAGGGATGCGCACGCGCCTGCCGTCGACCTGCGCACCGGCCTCGGCGAAGAGCTCGGCGGCCGGCGCGTACTTGACCTCGATGCCGGTCTCGGCGAGCACCTCCAGGGTCGCCTCGTGGACGCGCCGGCAAGCGGCCTCGTCCCAGATCGTCAGGCGAGCTGCGTTCATGTTCGGTCTCTCCTTTGCTCGCACTCGCCGGCTCGCGGGCCGCGAGAGCCCTGGACACGGTCGGCCCGCAGCGGCGATGCTACCGGAATGGACGTCCAGCACGTGTACGACGATGGGCTCTGCATGCAGTGCGGCTCGTGTGTCGGCGTCTGCCCAGCCGACGCCGTTCGCCTCGAATGGGACCTGCACGTCGGACACCGCCTCCGCGTGGACCCGGCCACGTGCACCGACTGCGGCGCGTGTCTCGAGGCATGCCCCGGACCGGGCATTGATTTCGGCGCGGAGGCGTGGTGGCGCGAACGTAACGAGGGCGCTCCCGTCCGCGACTTCCTGGGCCCTTGGCGCGGCCTGTGGTTCGGCTGGGCGTCCGACGCAGAGGCGCGGCACGCCGGGGCGTCGGGCGGCGTGGCCACGGCGCTGCTCGCAGGTGCGCTCGAGTCGGGCTTCGCCGACACCGTGCTTGCGGTGGGCCTTGACCCGGACAACCCGCTGGCCGCCGTCGGCGTGGCGTGCACGACGCCGGATGAGGTCGCGGCCTGCCGCGGCTCCAAATACAACGTCGTGGCGGTGAACACGCTGCTGCGCCGCGTGCTCGAAGAACCCGGACGCTACGTGCTCGTCGGCCTGCCCTGTCACATCCAGGGGCTGCGACTCGCGCAGCGCCGCTCCCGGCGGCTGCGCGAGCGCGTCGTCCTCGGCCTGGGCATCTTCTGCGGCCTGACCAACGAGCCGCGCGCCACGGAGGTGGCCGCGCGGCAGGCCGGTCTCGATCCGCGTGACCTGAAGAGCGTCTCGTACCGCGGGCCCGGCTGGCCGGGCGGCATGCGCCTCGAGACGCACGACGGGCGTGTCCGCTACCGCGACTACCCGGAGTACTACGACCGGCACCTGGCGGCCATCGTCCCACCCCGCTGCCGCATCTGTCCCGACGCGCTGGCCGAGCTCGCCGACATCTCCGTCGGTGACGCCTGGCTCGAGCGCTTCGAGGGCTCCGACGGCGTGAGCGACCTCATCGTCCGCTCGCCGGCCGGCGAGCGCCTGCTGGCGGACCTCGCCGGCCGCCTCGAACTGACGCCGGCGGACCCGGACGACATGGTCGCCTCCCAGAGCGAGACCCGCCGGGTCAAGCGCGATGTCTGCCGGGGCCGCCTCTGGCTACGCTCGCTCACCGGGCGGCCGCTCCCCGAGTACCCCGGCCTCGCTCTGGCGGCATCGCCTGGCGACCGGCGGCGGGCGATCGCCGACGTGGCCGGGGAGCGCCTGTACCGCTTGCTCGCCGACAGGCGCTACCCGACGTCGGCGGGCCGGTGAGCTTCCGAGGAGCCATCATGCCGAGAGCAGCCGATCAACGCACCGGAGGCCGCGGGAGGAGGTGACAGATGTTCGCGGTCTGGATCTGTCTGGCGTTCCTGGTCGCCGCCTGCTGGGGTCTGACCGTCGTCATCAACAAGCGGACGCTCAGCCTCGTCGACCCGATCGCCCTCAACGTGATCCTGCGCGGTCCGACGCTGGTTATCATGCTCCTCGTCATCGTCCCGCTCACCGCCCTGCACGGCTGGGACCTTGGCTTCGCCATGACGTGGGAGGCCGCCGGTTACATCGCCCTGTCGGCCATCGTCACGTGGCTGATCGCCTTCAACACCTACTACCTGGCGCTGCGTCTGGGCTCGGTCGGCATCGTTTCACCGATCGTGGCCACAGACCCGGTCTTCACGGCCCTTTTCGCCGTGCTGATCCTCGGCGCCGCCCTGGCGAGCCTGGTACTCGCGGGACTCCTTATCGCGACGGCCGGCGTGGCGCTGCTTTCTCGCGAGGGCGAGGACGAGCCTGTGGTGGGGCCGGACACGCTGGTGGCAGCACCGGCTGCCGGCTCGGCGTCGATTGACCTCGCGGGACCCCCACGACACTCGCCCGCCACACCCCACGAACGGCTGACGCTCATCGCGCTCGCCATCGTCACGGCCGCCGGCTGGGGGCTCGGCCCCGTCCTCATCGAGCAGGCCCAGCGCACCCTCGGCGGCAACAGCGCGACCATGATCCTGATGAGTCAGGCGATCGGCCTGGTGCTGGTTCTCCCGATCGTCGTCGCCAGGCGGCGCGTGCTCCTGCGACCACTGCGAGCAGGAGAGCGTAGGCTTCTCGTCTCCCTCGTTCTCGCCTCGGCCGTACTGGAAGCGATATTCTCCATCTCCTACTACTTCCTCATCGACAACATCGGGGCCGTTCTCACCGTGCTGATCATCGCGACGTCGCCCGTCTTCTCCATTCTCGGCGGCGTCCTGCTGCTCAAGGAGAAGTACGACCGGTCGCTGGCAGTCGGCGCCTCACTCACGCTCGCGGGCGTGGCGATGGCGATCCTCGGAGCGCGATGACCGCAGCGTCGGCGGCGGCAGGCCTCGCAACGTCCTACAGGCCGGCCTGCTCGCGCACGGCCTCCCAGGCCTCCGGGGTCAGGATCTGCGCCCCGAGCGCCCTGACTCCGTCGAGCGCCGGCGGTGGCATGGTCGCTTTGGCGCCGCCAAGGATCCCGACGAGCTCCAGCCTGTTCAGCCCCTTGAACATCCATTCGAGCGACTGCATCAGCCGCTCCGGCGGCATGGACGCCATGATCTCCCCCTGGATGGCGCCCAGCTGATCGTCGTCGAAGTGCTTCCACGTCGCCGGGAGGAGAGTCGCTTCCTCATGGGCAAGATGCTGCAGGTAGAGCGCCGTGAGCTCGTTGTAGCGCCGGTTGAGGTCGACTCCAGCGGCCGCCCGGGATCGGGCGTCGGCGGTCCTCGCCCCGTCTAGCGCCCCGCCTGCGATCCCCAGGAGCCCCTCCACCTCCTGATGCTGCGCCTGCAGCTCGTCGACGAGCTGCGGCTCGAACGGCTTGACCCGAGGGAACACGAACTGCTCTTCCAGGTCGTGGTGCTCTTGCAGGAGGCCCAGGACCGGCTCCAACCCGTCGACCGCACGCCCGGCGCCCTGTTCGTCGGCAAAGTCGGCCGTCTGCAGGGCGCCCCCCGTCTCGTAGATCATGGCCCGGAGAGCCTTGTGGATCGTCGTGAGCAGATCGAAACGCGGCATCGTCCCCACCTCCGTCGTCGGCTGTGATTTCTTGGGAGTTGTTTCCGCGGAGATAGGCGGCTAGTCGCGGTCTCCGTTAGCGAGCGGCCGCGTATCTGGGCCGTTGGCCAAAGCGCCGCCGCGGGACCCTCAGATCCAGAAGCCCGGCGGCTCGGCGAGCTGCGGGTTCTCGCGCTGGAAGGCCAGAGCGGCCTCGAGCGTCCGCACCCAGTCGTAGTAGATGCCCTTGCAGTGGACGAGCTCGGCGCCGAGGTCGCGCAGGCGGGCGAGGCCGAAGGCCTGCGCGCCCGCCGGCGAGTACACGGCGTCGACGGCCACGACGACGCGGTAGTCGGCCTCGGAGAGGCCGGCGGCGGAGTGCGTCACGCATACGTCGGTCTCGAAGCCGCAGAGGACGGCCGTCCGGCGGCCGGTCGCCGCGATCGCCGCCATGATGTCCGGGCAGGCGGCGGCGTTGAAGACCGGCTTCGTCAACACCGGCGCCTGGCGGCCGACGGCCAGCAGCACCCCCACCGCCGTGGGGCCGTTCCGCGCCGGGTCCTCCTCGGTGAGGACGGCCGGCACGCCCAGTGCCATCGCCGTCCCCGCCAGCCAGGAGGCGCGCGTGATTGCCGCACTCACCTCCCCCGCGTCGTCCTTCCCGAGCCTGTCGCCCCAGAACTTGGGCTGCAGGTCGATCACGACCAGGAGCGAGTCGTCACGGTCGATCAGCGGCATGGTCGCCTCCAGCGGAGTAGACGGACTGAGGAGCGGCCGGGCAGGGCCGCCGTTGCCGAGCACGATACCACCGCCGGTGAGATCCGGACTGCGACACCTTGAGCAGCGAAGCTCGCGGCGCGTCCGAGCCGGCCGGCGCCGATCGCTCGGCGAAGTCGGGCGCGCGCCGGGCCGACGCTTTACTCGCGCGCCCCCTGCCCTTACGCTCGGCCTCGGCGGGCGCCGCGGCGCCCCCGCCACGGCGCCCGCGGGGGCGGGCGTTCCGGTGGCCAAAGCTCCTCGCGGAGGTGCTGGAATGAAGCGGAACCTGCATGCCGGGCGACCCACCTCAGGGGGGCTCAGCCTGAACGTGTTCACCGAGGCCGAGCTCGACGACATCCATCTCGGCTCGCTCGAGGTGCTGGAGCGTACGGGGGTCTGGGTCGAGGCCGACGACGCGCTCGACATCCTCGGCGACGGTGGTTGCGTCGTGAATCGCGAGACGCGCGTGGTGCGCATCCCGCCACATCTGGTGGAGGATGCGATCCGCTCGGCTCCACCCAAGAACTACCTGTGCGGGCGCGACTCCGAGATGGACCTCGTCCTCGAGGGCGGCCGCGTCTACTTCTCCAACTTCGACGAGGGCATCATGCTCGTCGACTCACGCACCGGCGAGTACCGCCACCCGGTCCTGCAGGACGTCCGCGAGGCCGCGCGGCTGGTCGACGCGCTCAGCGACATCGACACCTACGAGTCGGCGGTGCACCCGACCGACGCGCCGGAGGCGACCGCCTGTCTCTACAAGTGGGAGGCGGCGATCCTCAACACCGGCAAGCCGGTCGGCACCGAGGCGACCAGCGCCTACGACTGCCGCAAGCTGATCGAGCTGGCGACCGTGGTGGCGGGTGGCGAAGACGAGTTCCGTCGTCGCCCGCTCATCGGCTTCGGCGTCTGCCCGGTGAGCCCGCTCAAGCTGCCGCGCGACGCCACCGAGGTGATCATCGAGTCGGCGCGCGCCTGGTGCCCGGACACGATCCTCAGCATGGCGATGTCCGGGGGGTCGTCCCCGGTCACCCTCGCCGGCACGCTCGTGCTGCACAACGCCGAGGTGCTCTCCGGCATCGTGCTCTCGCAGCTCGTCGAGCGCGGCTGCCCCGTCACGTACGGCTCGTCGACGACGGCGATGGACCTCAAGCTGGCGGCGGCGTGCGTGGGCTCGCCCGAGCTCGCCCTGTTCAGCGCCGCCTGCGCCCAGATCGCCCGCCGCTACCTGCTGCCGAGCTTCGTCGCCGGGTTGTAGGCGGACTCCAAGCTCGGTGACGCGCAGACCGGTCACGAGAAGACCCTCACCGGACTCCTTCCTGCGTTGGCAGGCGCCAACCAGATCTACGGAGCGGGGATGATCGAGTCGGGCGTCACCTTCGACCTTGGCCAGCTGGTCATGGACAACGAGATCGCGCGCATGATCAAGTCCGTCGTCGCCGGCATCCCGGTCACCGACGAGACCCTGGCGGTCGACGACATCGCAAGGGTCGGCGCCTTCGGTGACTTCCTCTCGCTGGACGCGACGCTCAGGCACATGCGCGAGCTGAGCCAGCCCGAGGTCCTCGACCGCCGCGTGCGCGAGGACTGGGAGGCGCGCGGAGCGACCGATCTCGCCACCCGGACGCGCGCCCGTGCGCTCGAGCTGGTCGAGTCCCACCAGCCCCTGCCGCTCGACCCCGACGTGGCCGAGCAGGTGCACCGCATCATCGCAGCCGCCGACCGCGAGAAAGGCGTCACGTGAAGGACCGGCTCAAACCCATCGACCGCGACCGCCTCGCGGGACTCCAGGCGGCCGAAGACGAGCTCTTCGTCCAGCGCCACCCGCACTCCCGCGAGCTCTTCGAGCGGGCCCAGTCGCACCTGCTCGACGGCGTGCCAATGAACTGGATGACACGCTGGGCCAGCCGGTTCCCGCCCTTCGTGGCGGAGGCGCACGGCGCCCGCTTCACCTGCGTCGACGGGCACGAGTACATCGACTTCTGCCTGGGCGATACCGGCGCGATGACCGGTCATTCGCCGGATGGACCCGTCTCGGCGATCGCCGCCCAAGCCGCGCGGGGAATCACGACGATGCTCCCCACCGAGGACTCGCTCTGGGTGGCCGGCGACCTCGCGCGCCGCTTCGGCCTCCGTTACTGGCAGCTGGCGCTCACGGCGACGGACGCCAACCGGTTCGCCGTTCGCCTCGCGCGCCACGTCACCAAGCGGCCCCGGATCCTCGTCTACAACTACTGCTATCACGGGTCCGTGGACGAGACGATCATCACCATCAACAACGGCGTCCCGGGCCCCAAGCCGGGCAACGCCGGCCCTCCGGTCGACCCGACGGTCACCACCAAGGTGATCGAGTGGAACGACCTCGATGCCCTCGCAGAGGCGCTCGCGCCCGGCGACGTGGCCTGCGTCCTCGCCGAGCCGGCCCTCACGAACATCGGCATCATCCTGCCGGACGCGGGCTACCACGCCGGACTGCGCCGGCTCACCCGCGAGACGGACACACTCCTCGTCATCGACGAGACGCACACCATCTGCGCCGGTCCCGGCGGCTGCACCGCCGCGTGGAACCTCGAACCAGACATGGTCACCCTCGGCAAGCCGATCGGCAGCGGCGTCCCCGCCGCCGTGTACGGCTTCGGAGACGCGATCGCCGACCGTGTCCACGCGGACTGGGACTACCATGCCGCCGACGAGTGCGGCATCGGCGGCACACTCGCCGGCAACGCCCTGAGCGTGGCGGCGATGCGAGCAACGCTGGGCGAGGTGCTCACCGAGGAGACCTACGCGCGCACGATCCCGCTCGCCGGCCGCTGGGCGGACGGCGTCCAGGGCGTGATCGACGAGTTCGGCCTGCCCTGGGTGGTCAAGCGCCTCGGCTGCCGCGCGGAGTACTGGCCGCGACCCGTTGCGCCCCGCAACGGGGGCGAGGCGGCCGCGGCAGAGGACGAGGAGCTCGACCGCTACCTCCACCTCTTCATGCTCAACCGCGGCATCCTGATGACGCCGTTCCACAACATGGCGCTGATGGCGCCGCAGACGACCGCCGAGGACGTCGACCGCCACACCGAGGTCCTGCGCGAAGCGGCGAGGACGCTTGTCGGCTGACGCGCTTCTCGGGGGGCTCGAAGGAGTCCGTCACCGCTCGATGCCGGCCAGCTCGGCGTCGGCGGCCGCGACGAGCCTTCGGAGCTCGGCGCGCACGTCTTCGGGGAGCGGGTCGGGCGCGTGCGTCCGCAGGATCTCACGCGCCCGCTCCTCCGCGTTCTCGAGCGCGCCCCGCTTGCCGGCGGCCAGCCAGGCGTCGTAGGACGTCCTGTCCCAGACGCCCGGACGCCAGATCTCGCCCAGGTGCGCCCGCGTGTGCTTCTCGGCGAGGTACGTACCGCCGGGGCCGACCCGGCGGATCACGTCGAGCGCCAGTGTCTCTTCGTCGACCTCGATGCCGCCGGTGACCTTCTGCACGATGCCGTAGACCTCGGCTTCCATCAGCAGATGCGCGTAGCTCAGGGTCTTCGAGCCGTCGAGCAGTCCGCAGCCGCTCATCATCTCGGCGCCTGCCGAGACGCTGGCGAGCGTCGACAGCGCGTCATCGACGGCTGACTGCCAGCCCGGCTCCTTGGCGCCGCTCGCCATCGTGCCCATGTTCATGGCGAAGCCGAAGTGGTGCGCCATCTGCGTGGCGGCAGCGGCCAGGACGTAGTCCTCCGGGCTGCCGCCGGTGTAGCCGCCGGTCTTGAGGTCCATGACGGAGGGCGCGCCGGCCAGGAAGACGGGCGCGCCCGGGTACGCCAGCTGGACGAGGACGACGCCGGCGATCACGGCCGCGAGGTTCACGACGAGGTTGCCGGCCATGGTGGCCGGCGCGGAGGCGCAGGCGAGCGTGAGCGAGAGAAAGCCGACCGGCACGCCGGCCTCCGCGCAGACGAGCGCCGCCTCGAGGCTCACGGCGTCGTTGCTCAGCGGGTCGATGGGGCAGGCGATGAGGCTCATGAGCGGCCGGCGGCGGAGCGCGTCGGCCCCGCCGGCCACCGCCCGCGCCATCTCGACGGCACGGCGCGTGATCTCTTCTCCGACCACGTCGACCGCCTGGAAGTGCTTGCTCGTGTTGGCGAAGACCGCCTCGAGCTCGTGCAGCGGTCGCGTCGCCCGCGGCACGTCCTCGGCGGTCACGACCGGTCCCCAGGAGAAGCTCACCTGCGGTAGTGCGTCGACGAAGCGGGCGGAGTCGGCGACGTCGGCCTTGGTGCCCGGCCGCAGCTCGCCGGTCTCGGGGTCGATGACGCGCACGCCGCAGCCGTCGTTGCTGAGGTGACAGGCGGAGCCGTCGAGGACGATGTCACAGCGCGGGTCGCGGGCGGCGAGGAGCGGCGCCTCCGGCGCCGCCTGCAGCGCCTCCCGCACGATGTGCTCGGGCAGGCGCGCGACCTGCGACGCGCGGTCGACGCGGCAGCCGCCGCGCTCGAGCGCGTCGAGCGCGCGCTCCAGCGGGAAGCGGACGCCGACCTCGGCCAGCGTCTCGAGGACGGCGGCCTCGAGCCGCTCAACGTCCTCCGCGCTCAGCACCCGCCAGCGCAGGCGCGGCCTGATGGGGTCGATCCGCGCCACCTCGGCCATGGTTCCTCCCGGTCGCCGGCCCCGATGCTACCGGGACGCCGGCTCCCGCGTCATCCGGCCGGCGCTCGGCGCGCGCCTGCACGCGGCCCTATCTGTTGGCAGGACGCGGCCCGCTGGACTCCGTACACGGAAGGGGCGGCGAGGCGCTCCGCGCCTCGCCGCCCCTTCTGGTTCACGGCCGAACGGCCGGCCCCGTCAGAGGTTCTCGTCGCCCGGAGGCAGGGGCGTCTCACCGGCCGCTCCCGGCCCCAAGGGGATCTCGGGGAGGGCGATGTCCTTGACGTTGTCTTCGTCGATCGCCGCGCCGACCGCACCCTGTGGCGGACCCTCATCGACCGCGTCGGGGTCGGGCAGCTCCTGGTCGACCTCGGTGATGCCGAGCTCCTTGGCGTGCTCGGGCTCCTTCTCCGGCAGGATGTGCCGCAGGAAGCGCTTGGTGCGGTCGTCCTTGGGATGGAAGAAGACCTCGCTCGGCGGGCCCTGCTCGATGAAGTAGCCGTCGTCCATGTACACGACGCGGTCGGCCACGTCGCGGCTGAAGCCCATCTCGTGGCTCACCACGATCATCGTCATGCCGCCCTCGGCGAGCTCCTTCATGACCTTGAGCACCTCGCCGATGAGCTCGGGGTCGAGAGCGCTGGTCGGCTCGTCGAAGAGCATGAGCACGGGGTCCATCGCCATGGCGCGGGCGATGGCAACGCGCTGCTTCTGGCCGCCCGAGAGCTGGCTCGGGAAGAAGTCCATGCGTTCGCCGAGGCCCACCTTGGTGAGCAGCTCCTGCGCCTTGCGGATGGCCTCGTCCTTCTTCTCGCCCTTCACCAGGATCGGACCCTCGGTCACGTTCTCGGTCGCGTCCTTGTGCGGGAAGAGGTTGAACTCCTGGAAGACCATGCCGCACTTCATGCGGATCTCGTGCACGTCCTTCTTGAAGCCGCTGCCGTGGCTGCCGCAGGTGACGTGCACGTCCCCGACCCTGATCTCGCCGGAGGTGGGATCCTCGAGGAAGTTCAGGCAGCGCAGGAAGGTGCTCTTGCCGGAGCCGGACGGCCCGATGAGCACCAGCACCTCGCCCTTGTAGACCTCGAGGTCGATGCCCTTGAGCACGTGGTTGCGGCCGAAGTACTTCTGCAGGCCCTCCACCTTGACGACGAGCTCGCGCCCCTTGTCGTCGGTGATCGTCTCGTGTGGGAAAGTGTGAGTCGATGCCATGCTACTTCCCCTTCCCCTTCTCCTTCTCGCGGGCCTTGTCGCGCGCCATGCGCGTCTCGAGCTTGGCCTGCCAGAAGCTGAAGAAGATCGTCAGCGCCCAGTACCAGGCCGCGGCCACCAGCAGCGTGCTGAAGAAGCTGAAGGTCGCGGCGCCGGCCAGCTGCGAACGGCGCAGGAGCTCCTCGACGGTGATGACCGACACCAGTGAAGTGTCCTTGATGAGGGCGATGAAGTCGTTGCCGACGGCCGGGATCACGATCTTGAGCGCCTGCGGCAGGACGATGCGCCGCTGCGTCTGCCAGCCGCTCAGGCCGATGGCCCACGCGGCCTCGTTCTGGCCCTTGGGCACCGCCTGGATGCCGGCGCGGAAGACCTCGGTGAGGTAGGCGCCGTAGTTGAGCGAGAGGGCCGCGACGCCGGACCAGAAGGCCGGCGGGTTCAGCGACTGCGGCAGACCGAATGCCTTGATGATCTCGGGGATCACCTGGTAGATGGCGATGATCTGCAGCAACAGGGGCGTCCCTCGGAACAGCGAGGTGTAGAAGGTGGCGACCCAGTAGGGGATCCGCCCCCACACCATCCTCCACATGTAGCCCCAGCTCTGGTACCGGTCCCACGCCTGCCTGAAGGTCATCTTCTTGGAGAGGCGCCCGAGGGAGCCGAAGAGCGCGAGGATGACTGGCGAGGACGATGGAGATGACGGTGAGCTCGACGGTGACGACGCCGCCGCGGGCGATGTACCAGAACCAGTCCTTCATCACCTGGACGCTGACAAGGCTGCCGGCGCCCGCCTCGCCCACCGACTTGAACGACCACGTGTAGCCGACCTCTTTGCCGGTCGTGGTCACGAGTACGGCGCGGAACTCGTAGTCGCCGGCGGGGTAGGTCTTGGCCATGTCGAATTCGAGCGTCGACGTGGCCCGCGAGACGGCCGGCAGGAGGTACGGCGGCTTGCTGAGCTCCACCTCGCCGCCGTCGATGAACAGCTTGCACTTCTCCAGCGCGAGCTCCGAGCCATTCGGCTGGAAGTTCACCTCGACGGTGTCGCCCGTCCAGTTCTTGATGCCCTTAGGGTCGTCGGGATTCGGGATGGTGCCCTTGACGATGGGCGTTCCCGAAGGCGCCGACGACGGCGATGGCGACGCCGCCGCCAGCGCGATGGGCGTGAGCGCCGCCGCCGTCACCGCGAGCACGGCCGCGAAGAGGGCGACACTCACGAACCAGCGTCGTTTGTGCATCGGCGAAGACCTCACTGTCGGGACTGCGGCGGGGGCCCTTGGAGGTCGCCCCCCGCCGCAGTCGACTTGGCCTAGGCGGCCACGCCCGCCGGGTGTGGCCGCAACGCTGCTGCTACTGCTTGACGGTCAGATCGAGACCGTTGTACCACTTCTCGCTCATCGCGGTGAGCGAGCCGTCCTCGTGCATCTTGGTGACGGCGTAGTTGAGCATCGCGAGCCAGTCGGTCTCGCCCTTCTTGATCGCGAACGAGAGATCCTCGTAGTACAGCGGGGCGCCGGAGAAGTCGAACGGCTGGCCCTGCGAGATGGCCTGCTGCCCGGTGGGGCCGGCGGTCATCACGAAATCGAGGTTGCCGTTGCGGAGGTCCGGGAAGGTGTCGGCGTCGGTCGTGTACGTCTTGACGTCGGCCTTCGGTGTTTTCCTTGAGCCACGAGTAGTAGGTGGTGCCCGCCCCGACGCCGACCTTCTTGCCGGCGAGGTCGGCGACGCTGGCGACCTGCGGTCCGCCCTTCTTCACGAACAGCTGGCCCGACGTGTAGTAGTACGGGATGGTGAAGTCGAGCACCTTGAGGCGCTTGACGATCTCGGGGGCCGTCTGCTTGCCGTCGACCGCCGAGGTCATCGAGCCGATAGACACATCGTACTTGCCCTGGTTGATGGACGTGGGGATGGTCTCCCACGCCGGGTTCTCGAACTGGACCTTGAGACCGAGGATCTCGGCCATCTTCTTGGCGACGTCGACGTCGAAGCCCACGAGCTCGCCGGTAGCCTGGTCTATCGAGCTCTGCGGCGCGTAGTTGGCGTCGTTGGCGACGATGACCGTGCCGGCATCGACGATCTTCTGTGCGAGACCGGTCGGCGCCTTGCCGAGGATCTGCTGGGCGATGTCCGCGGCTGAGGTCGCCTGCGCGCTGGGGCTGCTCTCCGTGCTGCTACTGCCACCGCACGCCGCGACAACCCCCGCGAGCGCGATGATGGCGACGAGGAGTACCGCCGCCAGAATGTAGGTCTTGCCCTTTCTCATGCCTCCGTCCTTTCCGGCTGATTGTTCCCGACGGCCGCGTGACCCACCGATGTGGACCTCTTGCGGATGGCGGCCCCCACCGCCCGTCAGGATGTACCTTGTCGCGTTCCCCCTGAGCGACAGTTGTGTCCGATTTATACAGCACAGCCTCGAAAAGACAACCCTCACGAGGCCGGCCGACGTTGGGGTTTGACCCGACTCGTGAGGATGCACGCGCTCGAGTGCGGGAACGCGGGCGACGTCCGACGTCAGCCGACGCGCGCCAGCCGCCGGAGCTCGGCATCCACCGCCGCGTCGAGAGCGGGCGGGCGGTGCGCAGCGACCGCGCCGGCCACGCGTTCGTGGGCGCGGTCGATCGCCGTCTGCCGGCCGCCGGCGGTCCAGTAGCGGTGCGGCTCGTCGACGGCGAGGGATGGGCCGCCGGCGGCGGGCGGAGCCTGTCCGCCGGCCGAGCCGCCGGCGGCCGTCAGATCGAGACCGGCGGCGATCGTGCGTGCTTGCGTGAGCGTCTCCACCCCGAGCGCCATCTCCTCGTAGCTGAAGATCCGGCCCCCGGAGACCATGCCCACCCCGGTGAGCATGTCGACACCGGCGGCCAGCGAAAGGTACGTCGTCGTCGTGTCGTCCAGCGCCGACTGCCAGCTCGGCTCCTTGGCGCCGCTCGAGTTCACGCCGCACTGGGTCGGCAGGCCGTAGAAGTGACCGACGTCGCCGACCGCCGCCGCCATGATCGTGTCCTCGGGGGCGCCGCCGGTGAAGTCGCCGCTCTTCAGGTCCATGACGCTCGGGATGAAGCAGATGAACACCGCTGCCCCGGGGAACGCCGCTTGGATGGCGCAGACGGAGCTGAGCGCCTCGGCGATGCCGACGACGAGCGACCCCGCCATGGTGATCGGCGTGGTCGAGCCGCCCATCGGCATGGTCACGAAGCCGATCGGGATGCCGGCCTCGGCGAAGACCAGGCCGGCCTCCAGCGTCCCGGCGTCGTTGCCGAGCGGCGTGACGGTGCCGAGCAGAGCGCTGATCGGCGGCTCGGCGCGAAGCTTCTCCTCAGAGCCGCTCACCGCCAGGGCCATCCGCACCGCGTCCGCCGCGAGCTCGGGCTCGACGACGGTCACCGTCTGCACGTGCTTGCCCGTGTTGGCGATCGCCAGGTACAGCTCGTGCAGGCCGCGGACCGAGGCGGGCCGGTCCTGCGCGCTCACCGCGGGCCAGGAGAAGTCGATCTCGGGCAGCGCGTCGACGACGCGGCTGATGGTGGCCACGTCCTCCGCCGTGGTGCCCCGCTTCTCGCCGCTCTCGAGATCGTAGATCTCGACGCAGCAGCCGTCGGTCGTGATCAGCGAGCGGGCGCCGGTGACGATGGGGGCTGCGGCGCGAGCCCCGAGCGTCATGCGCGCCGGCGCCAGGCCGATCAGCCGGCGCACCACCTCGGCAGGCATGGTGACGCGCGCGCCGTCTGCTGCGGCGCCCTGCGCCACGAGGGCCGCGCGCGCCCGCTCGGACGGCATGGCCACGCCGACCTCGGCGAGCACGGCGAGCGCCGCCGCATCTAGGTGGTCGAGGTCCTCCCGCGAGAGGATGGAGAGACGCCCGGCCGAGCCGATGGTGTGGGTGGGGGTGTCCGTCATCGTCGCGCTCCACTTCGTCCGCGGGCATTCAACCAAGAACGGCCGGCGCACGGCCGTCCTTCTCGCCGCAGGCATGCGCGGCGCCGGGGGGCGCCAGTCTAGCACGTTGTGGCCCCCCCTTCGGGGCGAGTACCATCCGTGAATGAGCCGCGACGACGCGCACGCCGGGATGCCGCCCTCAGCCGAGACGCCGTCTCCCGCTGAGACGCCGCCTCCAGCCGAGTCGCCGCCTGCCCTCGAGACGCCGTCTCGCGCCCAGGCGACCCGCGCCCGGCGCTCACGCCGGCTGCGCCTCGCCGGTGACCTCCTCCTGATCGTCGGTGGTCTGGTGCTCGCCTATCCCTTCTGGTCGGCCGCCTACGCGCAGGTGCAGCAGTCGCGGCTCGACTCCACCTACCGGGAACAGAGCGTCGCGTTCGTGCAGGACGTCACCGCCAACGTCGACACGCGTACGCACGGCGTCTCCGACGAAGAACTGCTCCGGCGACTGGCCGTCCGCTACGAGCGCCGTCTCAAGCCCGGCGACCCCATCGGCCGGCTGCGCATACCGCGCATCGACCTCGACCGCCTTGTCCAGCAGGGCGTCGGCGGCCGGCTGGCCCTGGACCCCGACGGCGACGCCTCGCTGCTGCACAGCGGTCCCGTCCACTACGCCGTGACGCCGCTTCCCGGTGCGGGCGAGCCGTTCGCCGTCGCCGGGCACCGCACCACCTACGGCGCGCCCTTCTACAAGCTCGACCGGCTGCGCAAGGGCGACCCCAGTCTTCGTGGACACGCCCTACGGCAAGTTCCGGTACGCGGTCGCGAAGACGACCACGGTGCTTCCATCAGACGTCGGCGTGCTGCGCGACCGCGGCTACGGGCTCGTGCTCACCACGTGCACGCCGCCGTACAGCGCGAGCCGCCGGCTCGTCGTGTGGGCGACTCTCGAGAAGGCCCGGCCGCTGCGCGCGGCGAAGGGCCGCTGAGGGCCGCGGCGCTCAAGCCGCCGGGTTCGGGAACGGCGGCCGCTCGGAGGAACTGCCGGCGAGCAGCATGACGAGCAGCTTCGTCCCGGCGTCGCCGCCAGGATGCGCCGGCGGCACGAAGAACAGTCCGTCCGCACCCGCCATCGAGCTCAGGATGCCTGATCCCTGGGGGCCGGTCGTGGTGAACCTGACCGCGCCGCCGCTATGGGTCAGGCGACAGCGGCGCGCCTCCGTCCGGTCCTTCGTGCGCCCCACCGGTTCGGCCGCCTCGGCGAAGAACCAGGGACGGTAGACGTCGGGCCGGCCCTGCAGCGCCAGAAGGGCCGGCCGCACGTACATCTCGAAGCTGACCATGGCGGCCACGGGATTACCCGGGACGCCGAAGACGAGCGTGTCGCCGCGCACGCCGAAGGCGAGCGGCTTGCCCGGCTTGGTGGCGACGCCCCAGAAGCGGCGCTCGACCCCGAGCTCGTCCTGGACCTGCTTCACGAAGTCGTAGTCCCCCACGGACACGCCGCCCGAGGTGATGACGACGTCGCTCTCGAGCGCGACCGTCATCAGCCGGCGGGTCTCGTCGACGTCGTCCCGGGCGATGCCGAGAAGGATCGGGTCGGCGCCCGCCTCCACGACCTGCCCGTAGGCGGTGAACGAGTTCGAGTTGCGGATCTGGCCCGGCTCGAGCGGCCGGTTCGCCTGCACCAGCTCGCTGCCGGTGGCGAGGATCGCCACCCGGGGCTTGCGGGCCACGCGGACGCGCTCGATGCCGACGGCCGCGAGCAGACCGACCTCCGCCGCGCCGAGCCGGGAGCCGCGCCCGAAGAGGACGTCACCGGCGGTGACGTCCTCGCCGGCGCGGCGCACGTTCGCGCCCGGGGCCGGCGCCGTCTCGACCATCACCTGGTCCCCGAGGACCGAGGTGTGCTCGACCTGCACGACGGTGTCCACGCCGGGAGGGATGGGGGCGCCGGTCATGATCCGCGCCGCATCGCCGTGGCTCACCGGCTCGGAGACGAACCGGCCGGCGGGGATGTCGACGGTCACGCGGAACTCGCGGCGGCCGGCCTCCAGATCCGCCCCCGAGACGGCGAAGCCGTCCATGGCGGAGTTGGCGAAGGCCGGCACCTGCTCGGGCGAGACGGTGCGATCCGCGGCGGTGCGCCCAAGCGCCTGCAGCAGCCGGACCTCTTCCGCGGCCAGCGGCTTGACCGCGGCGAGGACGTCGTCGAGCGCTTCGTGGATGCTGATCACGTGTGTCTCCCCGGTGGAGTCATATCTGCTTACGCATCTTAGTAAACTCACCGGTCCCATGACCCGATTCCCTGTTTCGAGAGAGACCTCGAAGGAGGGTCTGGTGGCCGGAGATCAGCAGCAGAGCCGTGTCGATCGCGACCTCACCGGGTCGCGCAAGCAGCGGGTCGATGTCCTCAAGGACCTGGTCGCCGACCGCGGCTACGACGTGCCGGCAGAAGACGTGGCGGCGAGCATCATCCGTGATGCGATCGTGGTCTCGCCGCCCACACCGCGGCACTGAACAGCGCCAGCCCGGCTACGGCGCCGGCGAGGTCGACGACGAAGTCGAGGACCTGCGCGTCGCGGTAGGGCAGTGGGCTCTGCACGATCTCGATCGCCCCCCCGAGTGCCGCGGCAAGCGCGAGTCGCCAGGAGTAGCACCCGGGCGCGGATCTCCCACCCGCCGAGCGCCACGCCCAGGAGGAACCCCAGGAGCATGTAGGCGGCGAAGTGCCCCGCTGTGGTGACGAGGTCGTCCCATCCCCACGAGACGGCGCGTACCGCGCCCTGCGTCGGCAGCAGCCCACTCACCAGGATGACGGCGGCCCATGCGGCGGTGGCGATGCGCCAGCGCCGCGAGGACGGCGTCACCCGACGCTCCGCGGCGCCTCGAGTGGCCGGAACGTCTCCTCACCCCACTCCACCAGCACGGCGACCGCGCCGTCGTGCAGCACGATACGGGCGGCGCCGGGTCCCGCCACGTGGTTGCCGAGCCCCAGACAGGCGTCGGCGAGAAGGACGCCGCGATGGAGGGGGTACTCGAGCCCCGAGAGCGTCACTGTGGCGTCGGCCCCCAATGGGACCAGCGAGACGCGCGTGCCGGCCGGAGCGTCGAGGGCGACGGCGGCGGCAGAGGTGAGCACTGTCGCCGCGAGGCGCGGCGCCACGAGGCGCGCGGCGACGCCGCCCTCCGCCAGGCGCCGGAGGATCGCGAGATGCCCCAGCGTGTGATCGAGTGCGCCGGTCCCGCCGGCGAGCACCAGCTCGCCCGCCCCCCGGCGCAGCGCCTCGTCGACGGCCAGCTCCCCGTCGGTCACGTCCTTGCGCACGGGGTGGCGGAGGAGCTCGACTCCTTCCGCGAGCAGCCGCTCAGCGTCCGCCTCACCGAGCGAGTCGAAGTCGCCGATGACCACGTCCGGCCTGACCCCGGCGCCGATGAGGAAGCGGGCGCCGCCGTCGGCGGCCAGCACGATGCCGGCCCGTTCGGCGAGGGCGCGGTACCACGCCGGGTCGCCGTAGTCGCCGTCGAGGAAGACGACGGCGAGCGGGCGACCCTCTCCATCCGCGCCATGGGGGCTCACGACGTCATCCGTCGCGCGTCGGGGAACGCGGCGTCGTAGGCCCGCAGCAACGGCCACAGGACGATCGACGTGACCACCGCCGACGGCAGCAGATAGAGCAGGTTGTACGTGATGGAGTACAGCCAGGGGGCCTCCCACGCGGGTGCGTACTCGGCGAAGAAGATGAGCCCGGAGAGGAAGTGGCAGACGAAGCGGGCGCCCGTGCCGAGCGTCACGGCGCCGGCCAGACGGGCGACCCCGGCCGCCCCCTGAAGCTCGCCGACGGGCACGAGCCCGGCGAGCCCCAGGGCGGCGAAGGCGAGCGGGTAGTCCAGGACCGCCTGCAGCGGGTGGTAGATGTAGGGCGTGCCCGCCACGCCCGTCAACTGCAGCAGGCCGAAGAGGCCGCCGGCGACCACGCCGGGCACGACGCCGCGCCGCAGGGCGATGAACAGGATCGGCAGCATCTCCAGACCGAATGAGCCTCCCTGCGGCAGGCGCAGGGGGAACGCCTGGGCGATCCAGCTGAGCGCGGCGGCGAGGGCTACGGCGACACCGATCTCGGCGATGGCGCGCACGCCCCAGTGAGCGGGGTTGAGGTTGAGGCGCCCGCGCACGTCCGGCGCGCCGCCTGGGGATCGGACGATGGGTGTGCTCACGTCGACATCTCTCCCTTCGCTGGCATTACCCAGCAGCGCCGGAGGGCGCCGCCGCCCCGGAGGGCGGTCAGGTTCGACGCGTCGGCGCCAGGAAGCGCCATCTCAGCTCCTCATACGGGAGCTCCGCAGGGACCACTCCAGTGTAGCGCAGCGGGCCGCCGGGCACCACGGATCGTTTCATCGGGCCATCTCCCCGTTCACAGGCCCCTGTGGAGAGTGTGGACAACTCGCTTTTGTCATGCTCTCAGGCTCACGATTGCCGTGGAAAAGGCGTTGACGAAGAATCGTTGCCTTGACAGTGGGTCAACACGACCCTCATCTCGCGAAATCTCCGTTTTGCAGCGATTCATAGCTGCTCCCAGCCGCGAACACCGGGGTTGACAGCGGACCCGTTCTTGGGTTGCGGCCGTCCCGTCGCCGGCCACCCCGGAGGGACCCCCTGAAACCGGGGTTTCCACAACAGCCGCAAATTGGGCATCTTCGCGGGGGGCCGACCGGGGACTTTCCACATATCGTGAACAGCCTGTGGACAACTTCGCTCTTTCGCCTGCAAAACCCCGTTTCGTGAGGCTCCATGGAGGGTTTCGGTAGGGCCGTCACGCTCTGCTATACTCGGCGCCCCTATGGAGTCGTTCCTCGACAGGCTGCTCGCCGACGAGGGGGCCGCCGCACAACAGCCCGCGGGACGGGCTGCACCCACGGCGGCCCCTCCCCCGCGGGGAACGGCAGACGGCCCGCTCCCCGACGTCCCCCTCGGCCTCGAGGCGCCGCGCATCGCCATCTACGATACGCTCACCAGCCCGCCGCGAGTGATCGCCATCGAGGAGGAGGATCTCCCGGCGCTGATCGCCTCACTCGCTGAGAAGACCTACCACTACTGCCGCGAGCAGGGCGGCCAGGTGCCCTACTCCGTCATCCAGGAGTTGATCGAGAACCTCCTGCACGCCTGGTTCCGCGACGTCGTCATCACGATCCTGGACAACGGGCAGACGATCCGCATCTCCGACCACGGGCCCGGGGTCGACGACAAGGACCGGGCCTTCCAGCCAGGGTTCACCACGGCGACCGCCTTCCAGCGGCAGATCATCCGCGGCGTCGGGTCCGGGCTGCCCCTCGCGCGCGAGTCGCTGCAGTTCCTGCGCGGCATCCTGACCGTGGAGGACAACCTCGGCGGTGGCGCCGTGTTCACCATCAAGATGCCGTCCACCGCCGAGGGACGACCGGCGCCGGCCGGCGCCCCGGCGATCAAGCTCACGACGCGCCAGACCAAGGTCCTCGTACTGCTCATGGAGCTCGGCTCCGCCGGTCCGACGGCGATCGCCAAGGAGCTCGGATCCTCGCCCGCGACGGTGTTCCGGGAGCTCGTTGTACTGCAGGACATGGGGTTGATACACTCGCTCGGCGACGGCAAGCGAGCCTTGCGCGAGGAGGGTCTCCGCCTCCTCGAGAGCATCCTCTGACCGACGTTCACGACCCACCCCGGCGGGCCGCCGCATCCCCGGGGTCGACCTGACGGGACCGCGACGGACGACGAGCTCACACGCATCTGGGAAGAGGCGAAGAAGCACCTTCGCGGGCGCCTGAACGAGTCCGCGTTCCAGTTCTGGTTCGACCGGACCGTGCCCTTCGGCCTCGATGACGGCGCGTTCGTCATCGGCGTGCCCAACGACTTCGCCCGCGAATGGATCGACCGGCGCCTCGCCAAGCAGGTGGCCGAGGCGCTCGAGGAGGTCCTCGGCGACGCCGTCGAGGTGCGGGTCGTCGTGGACGCGCGGGCGGCGGAACAGCCCCAGGCGCCGGCGGCGCCGGACGCCGGGGGCGGCGAGCCGGCGGAACAGGCGTCTCCGCCGCCGAAGCGTCGCCGCGGCGGCCCGAGCCGCCGCGGGCGTGCGACCGGTGACCTCAACCCCCGCTACATCTTCGATCGCTTCGTCGTCGGCCCCAACAACGAGTACGCGACCGCGGTCGCCCGCAGCGTCGCCGAGTCACCGGCCACCGCGTACAACCCGGTGTTCATCTACGCCGACACCGGACTCGGCAAGACACATCTCACCCAGGCGATCGCGCACGCCACTCTCGAACAGCACCCCGAGCTTGCAGGTGCGCTACGTCACCTGTGAGCGGTTCACCGATGACTTCATCAACGCCGTCACCGACAAAGGGCGCATCGAGGGCTTCAAGCAGACCTACCGCGACAACGACGTCCTCATCGTCGACGACGTGCAGTTCCTCGCCGAGAAGCAGCAGACCCAGGTCGAGTTCTTCCACACGTTCAATGTCCTGTACGAGGCCGGCAAGCAGATCGTGATCACCAGCGACCGGCCGCCACGCGAGCTCGAGGCGCTCGAGGAGCGCCTGCGCTCGCGTTTCGGCCAGGGCGTCGTGGTCGACATCGGCCGGCCGGACCTCGAGACGCGCATCGCCATCCTGCGCAAGCAGGTCAAGTGGGAGGGGTTCCAGATCGCGGAGCCGGAGGCCCTCGAGTGGATCGCGCAGAAGGTGACGACCAACATCCGCGAGCTGTACGGCGCGCTCACCCGTGTAGTCGGCTTCGCCTCGATCCAGGACACCGACGTCACCGTCGAGACCACCAAAGAGGCGCTCAAGGACATCCTGCCCAAGGCCTACCAGCACCCCGTCACCATCGAGATGGTGCAGGCCGAGGTCGCGCGCCAGTTCGGCCTGCACGTCAACGACCTGCGCGGCAACCGCCGCACCCAGGACGTCTCCTATGCGCGCCACATCGCCATGTACCTGTCGCGCGACCTTACCGAGGCCTCGCTGCCGCAGATCGGTGAGCGCTTCGGCGGTCGTCACCACACGACGGTGATCCACGGCGTCGACAAGATCGAGCGGCAACTCAAGGACGGCCACGACCCGCAACTGCAGGACCTGGTCGCTCTCATCAGCGCGCGCCTCAAGACCGCGCACTGACCCCCGGCGCATCTTCTTCACACCCCCCTGTGCACGATACGGGGATGGACCTGTGGACGTTCACCAAAAGAGCACTGAAATCCGCTATGCTTCGCGGAACACTGGAGCCGCCGGGGGAGGAGCGACACGTTCTGCACACACCGTCCACACCACTGTGCAGAAGCCCTCGCCCTCGCTGTGCAGCGACAAGACCAACTCTCCACATCGTCAACAGGGACTGTGATGACGACGAGGAGTATCTACTTCTCTTTTTCTTCATAAGGAGTCGGGATGAAGTTCACGTGTGATCGCTCTGCGCTCGTCGACAAGCTCGGAGTCCTCGCGCGCGGCGTTTCTACGCGCAGCGCTCTCCCCGTGCTGTCAGGCATCCTGCTGCAGGCAGGCGAAGGCCGTCTCGACCTCTTCTCCACCGACATGGAGCTCTCCATGAAGGCGAACTTCGCCACGCCCGTCGAACGGGAGGGCGAGATCGTGGTGCCGGCCCGGCTCTTCAGCGATGTCGTGCGCAACCTGCCCGACGAAGAAGTCGTGATCGAAGGCGGCGAAGCGGCGATCAAGATCAGCGCCGGCCGCGCCGCCTTCTCGCTCAACGCCTGGGCCGCCGCCGACTTCCCGCAGACGTCGACCTTCGACATGGCAGACGCCTTCACGGTTGGCCGTGACCCGTTCGTCGAGACGCTCAACAAGGTCGGCCGCGCCGCCTCTCGCGACGAGACGCGGCCGATCCTCACCGGCGTGCTCATGACCATCATGGGCGACACGCTGAAGATGGTCGCCACCGACAGCTACCGTCTCGCCGTCAAGGAGACCAAGCTGGACCACTCGCTCGAGACGGAGGTCCAGGCGATCGTGCCGGTCAAGGCTCTGGGCGAGGTCACGCGTCTGGCCGCCGCCCTCGGACAGGGTGACATCGAGGTCGCCATCGGCGAGAACCAGGCGGTCTTCAAGCTGCGCGATCCCGCCGGCGACGTGTGGATCGCCTCGCGGCTCATCGAGGGCCAGTTCCCCAATTACAGGCAACTGCTCCCCGACAGCTTCGAGCACGAGGTCACCATCGACCGCGGTCAGCTCATGGCGACGGCGCGGCGCGTCAGCTTGCTGGCACAGAAGAACGTGCCGCTTCGCCTCTCCTTCGCCGAGAATCGACTCACCATGAAGGCGCTCACCCAGGACGTCGGCCAGGCGGAGGAGACGCTCGACGTGGAGTTCTCGGGGGAGCCGTTCGAGATCGGCTTCAACCCGGCGTATCTCATCGAGGGCGTGGACGCGGTCGACGACGACGCGGCGCTGCTGCGCTTCACGAGCCCACTGCGTCCGGGGCTCATCAGTGGCGCCGGCGACGACTTCACGTACCTCATCATGCCGATCCGCCTGAGCAGCTAGTGAGCGGTGCGCCTTCGATGCTCCCCTCGCTGGCGGAGCTGCGCCGGCTCGTCGCTGCCGGCGCGTGACCGGGACCGCTGCGACATGGACGACGTCGCCGTCGGCGGCCCACTGCCGCTCGGGGCGTTCCTGAAGCTCGCCGGGGTGGCCGGGACCGGCGGCCACGCCAAGATCATCGTCCAGTCCGGTGACGTCACCGTGAACGGCGAGGTCGAGACTCGTCGCGGGCGGACGCTTCAGGTCGGCGACGTCGTCGGCGTGGCCGGCCGGGAGTACCGCGTGTGGTCGTCTCCAGCCTGAGACTCGTCAACTTCCGCTCGTACTGCGACACCACGGTCACGTTCGGACCGGGCCTCAACGTCGTCGTCGGCGAGAACGCGACCGGCAAGACCAACCTCCTGGAGGCCGCGTGGTTCGCTCTGCGCGGGAGCTCGCCTCGCACGCGGCGCGACGAGAAGCTGATCACCTGGGGCGAGCGCTTCGCACGCGTGGAATTGCAACTGGACACGCCGGACGCCGGCGCGCAGCAGGTCGACGTCGGCTTCGCGCCGAGCCAGGGCAAGCGCATCCGCTGGGACGGCCTCGAGGTAGCGTCGTTCGACGAACTGCGCGGGCGCAGCCAGGTCTTCATCTTCGTGCCCGAGAGCCTGCTGCTCGTCAAGGGCAGTCCAGCGCGGCGGCGCGCCCATCTCGACGCCTTCGCCGCCGCGCTCGATCCGCAGTACGCCGCCGCCGCCCGCGACCTGCAGGCGGTGCTCCGCCAGCGCAACGCACAGCTGGCGGCGGTGAGGAACGGGGCGGATCCCGGCCGCGCTCGACCCGTGGGACGCGCAGTTCGCGCGCGTCGCGGCGGCGCTGGGCCGCCGCCGCCGCGACCTCGTCGCGGAGCTGGCGGCCGGATTCTCCGAGACGGCGGCGGCGCTCGCGCCGGCCGGCGAGAACTTCGCGCTCCGGCTGGCCGCGCAGCTCGAGGGCGTCGGGTACGACGAGGCGGCGCTGCTCGAGGAACTGCGCTCGCGCCGGCCCGGCGAGGTCGGCCGAGGGCTCTCGCTCTTCGGGCCTCACCGCGACGACCTCAGGTTCCTGGAGGTCGGATCGCCGCCGCCGGAGGGCGAGGCTGTCCCGGCCACCGCCGCGGTCCCGTCCCGTGCCGACCGCGACAGGGGGACGCGTGTGCGGCCCCGTCGAGTTGCCGCGCGGCGGCCGCGACCTGCGCCTGTTCGGCTCACAGGGAGAGCAGCGCGCCGCCGTCCTTGCGCTGCTGCTGGCGGAGCAGCGGCTCGCGGCGGCGCGTACCGGGCAGCAGGGGCCGCTCTTCCTCGACGATGTGATGAGCGAACTCGACGACCCCCGCCGTCGGCTGCTGGTGCGCATCCTCGCCACCGCCGGGCAAGCGATCATCACCACGACCGACCGGCACTACTTCACCGACCAGGAGCTCGCTGGCGCCACGGTGGTCGAGCTGCCACTGGACGGTTCCCTCGCCGCCGGCGAGGTTTCTCCGCCACTCGATGACGTCCCGCCGCCGCCCCCGGGTCTGGACGCGCTGTGACCGGCGGTAGCGACAAGGGCGCCCACGGGGACCCGGGCGGTGCGAGGGGCAAGAAGGGCCGGAGCGCCGGAGCGCGTGACGAGAAGTCCGGAGGCGCGCCGAGGCGACGCGACGACCTGCCGCGCCGACTGGGAGACGTGCTCACGCCGGCGCTCGACCGGCTGGCGACCGGCGACGAGGCGCGCGCGTACTCGGCGTGGGCGCGCGCCGTCGGCGACCCGGTGACCGGCGGGACGCGCCCCAAGGCGTTCAGGCGTGGCCAGCTCACCATCGAGTGCGCCTCGTCGGTGTGGGCCAACGAGCTCACCTACCTCGGCCCGCAGATCCTGAGGCGCATGGACGAGGTCGCGCCCGGGCACCCGGTCGCGCGCTTTCGCTTCATCGTCGGACGCGTGCCCTCTGTGGCGGCCGCCGAGGATGCCCCCGGCCCGGCTCCGGGCGACCCTCCCCCCGTCCGCCCTACCGTCCCCGAACGCCGTTCGGCGGGCCAGCACGAAGGCCTCCTTGGGCAGGAATCCGAGGGCCCCACGGCGAAGAAGAATCGTCAGCGCGAGCGGCCCGCGCCGGCCGCCGGAGAGGCGGCGCGGGTCCAGGCCGAGGGAGTGCACGACGAGAGACTGCGGGCGGCCATCGAGGCCGCTCTGCGACGGTCATCGCAGGAGCCTCCCGAGGCTCCCGCCCGCGGCACCCCTTCCGGTTGACCAAAAGCGCCGTTTTGCGGCGATTTCTTCCCTCCCTCAGGGTCGCCCTGAGCCTTCGCTTTTGATATACTCAGGCAGGCAGGTTCCACCTGCCTCCCGTTCGCCTGTCCCGCCCCTCGGCAATTGCGAGGTCGAGTGAAAAAGCCGCACTACGACGCCCAAGATATCCAGGTCCTCGAAGGCCTCGAGCCGGTCCGCGAGCGGCCCGGCATGTACATCGGTTCCACCGGGCCGCGAGGGCTCCATCACCTTGTGTACGAGGTGGTCGACAACTCCGTCGACGAAGCGATCGCCGGGTACTGCTCCGCCCTCACTGTCACCATCAATCCAGACAACTCGATCACGGTCGCCGACGACGGCCGCGGCATCCCCGTCGGGATCATGGAGAAGTACGGCCAGCCGGCGGCGACCATCGTGCTCACGATGCTGCACGCCGGCGGCAAGTTCGGCGGCGCCGGCTACAAAGTCTCCGGCGGTCTGCACGGCGTCGGCGTCTCTGTGGTCAACGCGCTCAGCGAGTGGCTCGAGCTCGACATCTTCGTCGACGGCTACCACTGGAGCCAGCGCTTCGAGCGCGGTGCTCCGGTGACGGACCTCGTCAAGAAGGAAAAGCTGGCCAAGGGCGCCCCCACCGGCACCACCGTCTCGTTCCTCGCCGACTCGGACGTCTTCGAGGAGGTCGAGTACGACTACCGCGTGCTCGCCCAGCGCCTGCGCGAGACCGCGTTCCTCACCAAGGGCCTCAGCATCTCCCTCAACGACGAGCGCGCCGACGGCGAGAGCGTCACCTTCCAGTACGAGGGCGGCATCCGCGACTTCGTCGCCTACATCAACCGCGACAAGGACGCCATCCACCGCAGCATCATCTACTTCGAGAACGAGACCGAGGACGGCGCGGTCGAGATCGCCATGCAGTGGAACTCCTCGTACAACGAGTCGATCTTCACGTTCGCCAACAACATCAACACGACGGAGGGCGGGGCGCATCTCACCGGCTTCCGGTCTGCGCTCACCGGCACCATCAACGGCTACGCCCGCCAGAAGAACCTTCTCAAGGAGAAAGAGGACAACCTCAGCGGCGAGGACGTGCGCGAGGGTCTCACGGCGCTCATCTCGGTCAAGCTCAAGAACCCGCAGTTCGAGGGCCAGACCAAGACCAAGCTCGGCAACACCGAGATCCGCACCCTGGTCGAGACCTCGGTCAACGCCAAGCTGGCCGAGTTCCTCGAGGAGAACCCCTCCGAGGCGCGGCAGGCCGTCGAGAAGGCGATCAACGCCGCGCGCGCCCGGAGCGCGGCGCGCAAAGCGCGCGACCTCACGCGCCGCAAGGGGCTGCTCGAGGGCAGCACGCTGCCCGGCAAGCTGGCCGACTGCTCGATCAAGGACGCCGCGCTCAGCGAGATCTATCTCGTGGAGGGCGACTCTGCCGGCGGCTCGGCCAAGCAGGCGCGCGATCGCTCCTTCCAGGCGATCCTGCCGCTGCGCGGCAAGATCATCAACGTCGAGAAGGCGCGCATCGACAAGATGCTCGCCAACGCCGAGATCCTCACGATGATCAGCGCCATCGGCGCCGGCATCGGCGAAGAGTTCGACGTCGCGCAGGCGCGCTACCACAAGATCATCATCATGACCGACGCCGACGTCGACGGCTCGCACATCCGCACGCTCATCCTCACCTTCCTCTTCCGCCACATGCAGCCCCTGGTCGAGGCGGGCTACATCTACATCGCCCAGCCGCCGCTCTACCGGCTCAAGCAGGGCAACCAGGAGACGTACATCCACAAGGAGTCGCAGCTCGAGGAGATCCTGCTGCGGGGCCGCCTCGAGCTGATCCGGGTCGACAACACCGACACCGGGTTCACGTTCAGCGAGACCAAGTACCAGCGCTTCCTCAAGCTGTTCGGCGAGTACGAGGGCTGGGTCAAGAAGCTGAAGAGCCAGTGGGGCGGCGAGCTCATCGACTGGCTCAAGAACGGCCCGGTCGATCGAGGCCGACATCGCCGACGTTCGCAGCTTTCTCGAGGCGCTGCGCGAGGACATCGACAAGCGCTACGTCATCGACGTTCTCGGCGTCGACGACGAGGAGCAGGTCGCCGACACGCGCCTGGTGGAGCGGCGCACCGGACTGGCCGCGAACCTGAAGATTCCATTCGCGGCCCTCGCCGGGCGCGAGTTCCAGGCGCTCAAGCGCGTCCACGCGCGCATCAGCGAGCTGGTGGGACGCCCGCCGTTCACGCTGCACCTCGGTAACCGCAAGTCCGAGGCGGCGAGCTATGAGGAACTGCGCGTGCAGATCGTCGAGCTCACCAAGGAGGGCATGCAACTGCAGCGCTTCAAGGGCCTCGGCGAGATGAACCCGGACCAGCTCTGGGAGACCACCATGAACCCCATGACGCGCACCCTGATGCTCGTCTCCATGGAGGACGCCCAGGCCGCCGACGAAGTCTTCACGATGCTGATGGGCGACAAGGTCGAGCCGCGTCGCGAGTTCATCGAGAAGAACGCGAAGGAGGTGCGGTTCCTCGATGTCTGACGCCTTGCAGACGCTCGAAGGCAAGATCGAGCCCATCGAGCTCGAAGACGAGATGCGCTCGTCGTTCATCGACTACGCGATGAGCGTCCTCACCGACCGCGCCCTCCCCGACGTGCGCGACGGCCTCAAGCCCAGCCAGCGCCGCATCCTGGTCGCGATGAACGACCTCGGCCTCGCCCCCAACAAGCAGCACCGCAAGTGCGCCAAGATCGCCGGCGACACCAGCGGCAACTACCACCCCCACGGCGAGGCCGTCATCTACCCGACCCTCGTGCGCATGGCGCAGGACTTCAACATGCGCTACACGCTCGTCGACGGCCAGGGCAACTTCGGCTCCGTCGAGGGCGACTCTCCGGCGGCCATGCGCTACACCGAGGCGCGCTTCAGCAAGATCGCCGTCGAGATGCTGCGCGACATCGACGCCAACACCGTCGACTGGATGCCCAACTACGACGAGACGCGACGTGAGCCGCGGGTGCTGCCGAGCCGCATGCCGAACCTTCTGGTCAACGGCGCGGCGGGCATCGCCGTCGGCATGGCGACGAACATCCCGCCGCACAACCTCGGCGAGGTCGTCGACGCCATCGAGCACCTGCTCGACAACCCCGAGGCGACCGCCGACGACCTCATGGCGTTCATCAAGGGGCCGGACTTTCCGACCGGCGGCGTCATCCTGGGCACGGGCGGCTTCAAGGAGGCGTACCGCACCGGCCGCGGCCGCGTCCGCGTCCGCGCCAAGGCCCACACCGAGCAGCTCAAGGGCAACCGGAGCGCCATCGTCGTCACCGAGCTGCCCTACCAGGTCAACCGGGCGGCGTTGATCGACAACATCGTCGAGCTGGTGAAGACCAAGAAGATCACCGAGATCAGCGACCTGCGCAACGAGTCGGACCGCGCCGGCATGCGCCTCGTCATCGAGCTCAAGCGCGAGGCCATCCCGATGGTCGTGCTCAACAAGCTCTACAAGCACACCCAGATGCAGACGACCTTCGGGGTCATCAACATCGCCCTCGTCGGCGGCGTGCCGCGCACGCTGACCCTGCCGGAGATGCTCCAGGCGTACATCGCCTTCCAGAAAGAGATCGTCATCCGGCGGACCAAGTTCGAGCTCGACAAGGCCGAGACGAGGGCCCACATCCTCGAGGGCCTGCTCGTCGCCCTGGACAACCTCGACCAGATCATCAGCATCATCCGCCACGCCGCCGACGGCGACGCCGCGCGCGAGGCGCTCATGGACACCTTCGAGCTCACGCGGCCGCAGGCGCAGGCCATCCTCGACCTGCGGCTCCAGAAGCTCACCGGCCTCGAGCGCGACAAGGTCAAGGAGGAGCACGCCGGGCTCCTGGCCCGCATCAAGGAGCTGCGCGAGCTGCTCGGCGACGAGAGCGCCGTCCTCGGGGTCATCAAGGGCGAGCTGCTCGAGATCAAGCGCCTCTACAACGACGACCGTCGCACCGACATCGTGCCGGACGAGGGCGAGATCGACCTCGAGGACCTCATCGCCGAGGAGCAGATGGCGATCACCATCACCAAGACCGGCTACGTGAAGCGTCTCCCGGTCGCCACCTACCGCCAGC
This sequence comes from uncultured Thermoleophilia bacterium, assembly GCA_963717965.1. Taxonomy (GTDB): domain Bacteria; phylum Actinomycetota; class Thermoleophilia; order UBA2241; family UBA2241; genus CAIXSE01. Next base: position 395,357 of record CAVQXS010000003.1, read on the forward strand.
AGAAGCGCGGCGGCATCGGCGTGGCCGGCATGGACCTCAAGGAAGAGGACGAGGTCGAGCACCTGTTCATCACCAGCACGCACAACTTCCTGCTGTTCTTCACCAGCGTCGGCAAGGTGTACCGGCTCAAGGTGCACGAACTGCCGCTCGCCGGCCGCAACGCAAAGGGCAAGCACATCGTCAATCTGCTGCCGTTGCGTCAGGACGAGAAGATCTGCGCCGTCATCAACACGCGCAACTTCGACGAGAGCGAAGGCAAGTACCTCATTCTCGGCACGCGCAGAGGCATCGTGAAGAAGACGTTGTTCGCCTCCTACAACACCAAGCTCAAGGCCGACGGCATCATCGCCATCAAGATCCGCGAGGACGACGAGCTGCTGGCCGTGCGCCACACGTCGGGCGACGACGACGTCATGATGATCAGTCGCCTGGGGCAGGCCATCCGCTTCCATGAGAGCGACGTGCGCCCCACGGGTCGCAGCGCCTCGGGCGTGCACGGCATGCGGCTGCGCAAGGGCGATGAGGTGATCGCCATGGACATCGCCCGCGACGACAGCGACCTCTTCGTGATCACCGAGAACGGCTTCGGCAAGCGCACGCCGATCAGCGAGTACCGCATCACCGGCCGCGGCGGTCTCGGGGTCCGGACGGTCGCGCTCACCGACCGCAAGGGTTACCTGGTCGGCGTCAAGGTCGTGCGCGAGAACCACGAGATCATGCTGCAGAGCCGCGACGGCGTCATGATCCGCGTGCGCGCCGACGGCATCAGCCGCCACGGGCGCGCCACCCAGGGCGTCAGGGTGATGAACATGCGCGAGGGCGACGTCGTCAGCGCCATCGCCCGCATGGTCGTCAGCGAGAGCGGCGCGACGGACGAAGAGATCGACGCCGACTGACGACGAAGCCGCCTCAAGGCGTGTCAACGTCGGGTACGGCCGCCTGAGGGGCCGGGGAGGGATGCCTCCCCGGCCCCTCTTGTCGGCGCCCTGCGTCGGGCGCGGAGGGTATAGTCGTTCACGCGGTCGGGCCGACAATCCCCCAAGGAGGGTGCCGATGCTTCCCCACGTGGTCGTCCACAACGAGATGAGTCTCGACGCCCGCATGGACGGGCTCGACGTCGACATGGGCCGCTTCTACACGCTTGCGGGGACGTGGCACGAGGACTGCACGCTGGTCGGGAGCGAGACGTTGCTGGCAGGTATGCCCGAGCTGGGCAATGCTTGTGAGCCCGTGGCCCTGGAACCTGGCGACTCCACTCACGCGGGGGGTGGGGAGGGTTCCGGTGACCGCCCACTGCTTGCGGCCGTCGACGCGCGCGGCCGGCTGCCCGGCCTGGCTCAGCTGCGCGACCAGCCCTACTGGAGGGACGTGATCGCTCTGTGCGCCGAGCAGACGCCGTCGGCCCATCTGGCGTTGCTGAGGGCCGCCGGAGTCTCCACAATCGTCGCTGGCGACAACGCAGTCGACCTCCGGTCGGCGCTCGAGGCGTTGGCGAGCGATCACCGCGTCAAGGTCGTGCGCGTCGATGCGGGTGGCTCGCTCGTCGGCGCGCTTCTGCGCGCCGGTCTGGTCGACGAGGTGAGCGTCGTTGTCGAGCCGCGGCTCGTCGGCGGCGAAAGCCACCACTGGCTGGTGAGAGCTCCAGACGCAGGCGCAGGCGACGTCGTCGCGCTCAAGCTGAGGAACGTCGAGCGCTTCGAAGATGGTGCGTTGTGGTTACGCTACGACGTCACCACGACCTGAGCGCCCTTCGCAGCGTACGTCGGGACTCCCGTCAAGCAGCGGGAGCGCGAGCGGGGCCAGCGCTCAACTCAAGCGCGGGCGGCTCGTGCCCGGACCAGAACGCCACCGAGCGTGCCGTCTCGGATCAGTTCGAGGATGCCGGCGTACTCGCGCGCCACGAACTCGTACCAGTCGACGCCGAACTCGCCGACGATCACCTGCCGCTTCGCGGCGAATGCGACTGCACAGGTCCCGGTACCAGCGCACGAACTCCGGGTGGAGTTCGCGGGTCTCGACGGCGCTCCAGCCGGCGGTCGCCAGGATGTCCGGCACTCCTTGCGGGCTGAGCGGGTTCCACCAGCCCCAGCTGGCGTTCCCGCGCGTCTCCGCGGCGAAGCGGCCGTGGGGGTCGGCGTATTCGAGGAGGCGGAGCTCGGCGCCGGGCGCAGCCAGTGCGCCGAGCTCACGGAACGCCGCCGAGTGATTGGGCACGGCGTAGATCGCGGTCATCGAGTAGACCAGGTCGAACGGGCCGGCGAGCGTGTCGCCGGCCCGCTGCAGGTCGCCGTGCACCACCGTGACCTCGGGGTGCCGCTCGCGGGCGAGGCTGGCGGTCGCGGCATCGAGCTCGATACCGGTCACCGCCCCATACCCGCGCGCCTGCACCCAGGCGGCCGTACCCGCGCTGCCGCAGCCCGCGTCGAGGACGCGGCGGCGCGGGTCGCCGTCACGCCGGCGAAGAGGAGGTGGTTGGCCTCCTCCTCGCCGGGGTGCGCGTAGTCGCCCTCGCTGACGAGCGCCAGCAGACGCTTGCCCGTGGCGTTGTTCATCGCCGTCGGCGATCCGGGGGCTCCCTGGTCGTCATCCGCTCACCCGGGCTCAGATCAGGTCGTGCAGCCGCTGCAGCAGCGGATCGAACTCCGGACCCTTGAAGCAGTAGCCCATCTCGGTGAAGGGCTTCCGCAGCTTGCGCACTTCTTCGGCGACGCCGCGGCCCTCGAGGACGACAGCCGCCATCAATGCGCGACTTCGGCGAACTGCTCGGGCCCCATCCCGAAGCGCGTCATCTCGGCGACGCCGAGACGCAGGGCGCCGGCCGCAGTGAAGCCCTCCTCGTCGGGCGCCGCCTGGTAGTTGACGATGATGCCGCTGTCCTCGAGCCGGCCGGCGACCTCTGGTCCCTGGCCGTAGCCGACCCGCACCACGACCTGATGTGTCTCCGTGTAGTGCACGTCAGGGTCGCCGGCGACGTCGAGCCCGGCCTCGTGCAGAGCCACGGCGAACGCCTTGGCGTTGGCGATCACGGCCTGCTGCCAGCCGTCCTTGAAGTGGTTCATCTCGAACGTCGCCATGAGCAGACCGAGCAGCGTGCCGAGATGGTGGTTGCTGACGGAGCCCGGGAAGGTCCGGCGCTCGATCGCCTCCCACAGGTCGTACTTCTCGTCGCTCTCGTGCCAGCGCGCCGACACGATGCCTCGCTGCGTGCCGAAGAACGTTTTGTGCGTCGACCCCGTGACGATGTCGGCGCCCTCGACGAACGGTTCCTGGAAGTGCGGGCCGACCAGACCCAGCACGTGCGCCATGTCGTACATGACCACGGCGGGGATGCCCGCTGCGTCCAGGAACTGGCGCACTTCGTACACCGGCTCGGGGTGAAGCACCATGCTCTTGCCGAGGATGACCAGCTCAGGGCGCTCCTGCTCGAGCACGTCGAGGAGCGCCCCCACGTCCGCCTTGTACGGGTTCTCGCGCAGCACCGGGATGTCGACGACGGCCGGCAGCTCGGTGCGCGGGTCGCGAGCGACGTAGTCGCGGAGCGCGCCCATCGGCTGGGCGCTCAGGTGCCCACCCTTGCCGATGTGGTTGTTCACGACCTTGGCGATCCGTCGCGGCTCGGCCTTGCGGTCGGCCCGGTTCAGGTAGTCGACGAGCGCACTGAAGACGGCGGTGTTGGCCATCTGGCCGCTCACGGTGCGGGTCTCGACCTGCGGACAGCCGAGGTAGGCGCGCAGCTCGCCGATCAGCAACCGCTCGACCTCGTGGATGAACGTGGTGCCCTGGTAGTAGAAGACGTCGGCGTCGTAGAAGGCTTCGGCCTTCTTGTGCTCGGCGTAGCGGCCGGAGGGGTCGGTGGTGCTGAGCATCCGCGCGGCCGGCGACGGCGGTCATCTCGCTGGGGATGAGGTCGATGCACTCGTGCTGCCGCCACTCGTGGTTGGCGATCGCCTTGCCGAGCAGGCGCAGCGCCTTCTCACCGAGCTCGCCGCCTTCGAGCTCGGTGAGCTGCGGCGTGTAGTCCCAGATGATGGCGCGCGCGCAGGGCGGGGCATCGCTGCGCAGGTGATGCGGGCACGACGAGCCCCGGGACGCGGCGGCCGCGCACGTCGACCTCGACCTCGTCGTCCTCGAGGACGCGGCTGTCGACGTAGGCCAGTGCGATGGAGCGCAGTTCGTGGTCCTCGGTCTGCAGGGAGCAGAGACCCTAGCCCGTCGACGCCCCAGTAGGGGACGGCAGTGCCGCTGGTCACCCAGCCGAGGAAGGTCGTCAGCGACCGAAGCGGTGTCGGCCGCGTTCGGCGTGCACCGACGCGCCCTCACGGGCGATGCCGCGGCCGGTCACGGCCAGCGGCCGCGTGAGCCGCGGCAGGTCCTCGAGCAGCGAGTAGTCGCGCTGCAGGATGCGGGCGTAGGCCTTCTGTTGACGCATGAGGGCGACGCGGCCGAGTGAAGTCGTCCTTGCGCGGCGAGAAGCTGACCGCGAAGGCGGCCAGCGGGCAGCTGAAGATGGGGATCTCGTGGCCGTCCTGATCGAGGCCGAGCTCGTGGCCGTAGAGCGGCAGGCCGGCCTCGAGGCGCAAGGTGTCGCGGGCGCCGAGCCCGACGGGCACGGCGCCGGCTCGCGATCAGCGCGTCCCAGAGGGCCGGCCCGTCGTGCGCCGGCGAAGAAGAGCTCAAAGGCGACGGGCTCGCCCGTGTAGCCGGTGCGGGCGATCCGCGCCTCGACGAGGCGCCCGTCGCCCGGCAGCCGCAGCGCGGCGACGCTCAGCTCGTTGCGCAGCGGCTCGGGCAGCGCCCCCGACTCGATCAGCCCACCGAGGATGTCCCGCGACGTCTTGCCCTGCAGGGCCACCATGGCGATCTCGCCGGTCTCGTCGCTCATCTCCACGTCGGGGAAGTGCGACAGGCGCTCGCGGAAGTGGTCCCAGTCCTTGTGCCGGTTGGACGCGTTGACGACGAGCAGGTACTCGCCTTCCACGAAGCGGTACAGGTAGGCGTCGTCGACGGCGCCGCCCGTCTCGGTGGGGACCATCGTGTACTGCGCCTGCAGCAGGTCGAGGGCGTCGGCGTTGTTGGTGAGCACGTGCTGCAGGAACGGTGCCCGCCCCCGGTCCGCGGAGGACGAAGCGGCCCATGTGCGAGACGTCGAAGAGGCCGGCGCCCCCACGGGTGGCGAGGTGCTCGGCGATGATGCCGGTCGGGTACTGGACCGGCATGTCCCAGCCGCCGAAGTCGACCATCCTGGCGCCGGCGGCGACGTGCTGTGCGTGGAAGGGCGTGCGCAGCAGACGACCGGCCGCGCTTTGGTCGCCGCTCACTGCGCCCACTCCTTGAGCTTGCCGAGCCCCTCGCGGATGAGCTCGGCGCTGATGCCCGAGTAGGCGAGGCGCACGTAGCGCCGCTCCTCGCCGGGGAGCGCGCGGCCGAAGTGCAGACGGGTGCAGAAGCTCACGCCCGTCTGCTCCAGCGCCGCGCGCCGCAGCTGGTCGTAGGTCTCCAGGCCCTTGCGCTCCATGAGGCCGGTGACGTCGGGGAACAGGTAGAAGGTCGCCTCTGGGCGGAAACAGGTGACGCCGGGGATCTCGTTCACCAGGTCGACCGCAGCGTCACGGCGCTCCTTGAGGACGCGGAGGATCTCCTCAGCACCGGACTGGTCTCCCGTGAGCGCCTCGACGCCGGCCCACTGGATGAAGTGCGTGGTGCACGACTCCTGGTTGACGTTGAGGGTGGCGATGTGGGCGATGAGCTCTCTCGGCCCGATCGCTGCGCCCAAGCGCCACCCGGTCATCGCAAACTTCTTGCTGAACGTGTGGAGAATGACGGTGCGCTCCTGCATGCCCGGCAGCGACGCGATCGACCTGCTCCGCCCGGAGTAACGCACGTCCCAGTACGCCTCGTCCGCAAGCACGGAGAGGTCGTGTCTGAGGACGAGCTCGGCGAGCGCCTCGATCTCCTCTTCCGGGCTCTCCGCCCCCGTGGGGTTGTGGAGGTTGTTGAAGATGAGCAGCTTGGTGCGCGGGGTGATGGCCGCCTCGATGGCCTCGAAGTCGAGCAAGAAGTTCGTGTCGCCGGGCACGAAGCCATACGGTTTGGCGACGCCGCCGAGGAACTCGATCTGGCTCTCGTAGATAGGGAAGCCGGGGGTGGGGTAGAGGACTTCGTCGCCCGGGTCCATCAGCGTGAGCAGGAACTTCTCTATGGCCGGCTTGCCTCCCGGCTGCACCGCGACGTTCTCGGGTCCGTACGCGAGGCCGTGCGAGGCGCCGACGTCGGCGGCCAGCGCCTCACGCAGCTGCGGGATGCCTGCGTTGGGGCAGTACCCGGTCTTGCCGTCGCGGATGGCGCGGAACGCCGCCTCGACGATGTTCTCCGGCGTTGGCAGGTCCATGTCGCCCAAGTGAAACGGGTAGACCGTGTTGCCGAGCGCCTCCACTCGCTGGCCTCGGCAGAGACTGCGAACGCCGTCTCGGTCCCGAGGCGGCCGACGCGCTCTGCGACTTTGCTGGTGCGTGATGTGCCCATGCCGCTCACCCCTTAACGTCATGAGGACAGGGTGATGGTCCCATCACCCTGTCCGCGGCGAGCCCGAACGCCTCGCCCTCCAGGGACCCGTCCGGTCGCGTTCCGTTGGCCTGAGAGTTTCGGCGGCGCTTCCGGCGCCATCCTTGCCCCTTCGGCGCCCGTCCGCTCCTATGAGCGACGGACTCTCGCGCGACCATCAGCCGGGCTTCCTCGGTACCCCGGCAATGTAGCACCCGGGAGCGGCGAGCCGCAACGTCGGCGGCGGCGCTACGCCCCCGGCGAGCGCGGCGCGCGCCACTCAGGCAGAGAGCCGGCCACGTGGCCTTGCGGAGCCTCGTCGCGGGTCTATGCTGATGGCAGACCCGCTCGCCGGGACTCCGACACGGAGGCGCTTGGTCGTGGATGAGACCCTGACGCAGGACAACCTGCGCTTCATCAACGAGGTCATGACCTCTTGGGCGGTCCAGGCCGTCATCGCCGGCCTTCTCGTCGGCATCGCGATCGTCGCGTTCGGTCGCGCGTCGCGCATCTTCGACGACGATCGCACGCGCCGGGTCTTCCGCGTCGTCGTGGTTGCGCTGGCCGTGGTCGTCGTGGCGCAGGCGGCGCTCACCGCCGCGAGCGGTCACGTCTCCCTCCCGGTCGTGGTCGTCGTCGAGTTCGTGTGGCTGTGCGGCCTCTGGTTCTACTACTTCTTCCGCTTCATGACCGGCCGGCGCAGGGGGCCGGGCGATCCCGAGGCGCAGCGGCGGGGGGAGGCGCTCGACGGGACGATCTCCCGCATCGGGCGGGAGCGCGCCGGCGACGACGTGACCGTACCGCCTCGGTAGCCCACCCGCCTCGGCTTCGGTAGACTCCCTTCCCGTGACCGAAGCCCCCGACAAGCAGGGCGCCGAGCAGGCGCCGCGCCCCGAGCGCCGCCCGCGCGTCTTCAGCGGCATCCAGCCCTCCGGCACGCTGCACCTCGGCAACTACCTCGGCGCCGTGCGCAACTGGGTCGCGATGCAGGAGACCCACGACTGCGTCTATTGTGCCGTCGACCTGCACGCGATCACCGTGCGTCAGGTGCGCGCCGAACTGCGGCGCAACACCATCGACCTGGTCAACCTGTTCCTAGCATCCGGGATCGATCCGGAGCGCTCCATCGTCTTCGTGCAGAGCCACGTCCCGGCTCACGCCGAGCTCATGTGGATCCTCAACACGATCACCTACATGGGCGAGCTCCGGCGCATGACGCAGTTCAAGGACAAGACCGCGGGGCAGGAGGGCGAGAGCATCGGCGTCGCCCTGTTCGACTACCCCGTGCTGCAGGCGGCCGACATCCTCCTGTACCAGGCGGACGCGGTCCCCATCGGCGAAGACCAGAAACAGCACGTGGAGCTGACCAGGGATATCGCCATCCGCTTCAACAACGCTTTCGGCAAGGCGTTCGTGGTGCCGGAGCCGATCATCCGCGAGGGCGGCGCCCGCGTCATGAGCCTGGACGACCCGGCGAAGAAGATGAGCAAGAGCGCCGGGTCGGAGAGCAGCTACATTTCCGTGATGGACGCGCCGGACGTCATCCGCAGGAAGATCCGGCGCGCGGTCACCGACTCCGGGACGGAGGTGCGCGGCGGCCCGGACAAGCCGGCGCTCACCAACCTGCTCGACATCCACGCCGCACTCACCGGCGAGCCCGTCGCCGTCATCGAGGCGCGCTACGAGGGCAAGGGCTACGCTGACTTCAAGACCGACCTGGGCGAGGTCGTCGTCGAGGCCCTCGCCCCCATCCAGGCGCGCATCCGCGAGCTCGAGGCGGACAGGAGCTACACCCTCGAGGTCCTCAAGACGGGCGCCGAGCGCGCCGAGGCCATCGCCGGACGGACTCTCGCGAAGGCGCGCGAGCGCGTCGGGCTGGTGCCGCGGCCGTAGCCGCCTGCTAGACTGGGCGCCTGCAGCGCTCAGCCGGAGGCATGATGATCTCGATCGAAACGATGAAGTTCCGCACCGCCGACATGATCGGCGATGAGTTCCCGCTGGTGTTCTGGCGCGGCAAGGGCCGCATCGTGGCGTCTGACGAGGCGAGCCTCTCGCTCCTCGTGCGGGGGATGCGCGTCGACCTCACCTGGGACCGCTTGGTGACGACTTGGGAACGCCTTGTCTCCAACCACACGCTCACGGTTGACGAGCTCGGCGGGGGCGCGGATGCCGTCGGCGTCGTGAGCCTCTTCGCCATGCTCCAGGCGGACGGCGTCTCCGTGCTCGACACGGACGGCCTCCTGGTGCTGGACGAGACCGCGGGCACCCCGGTGCACCAGTTCGCCGACATGTCACGGCCCACTTCCTGGGCGCCCTGGCGGCGCAAGATCCACGGCGACTGAGCCTGGAGCTCGTCGCGGCGTCACACCGCCGAACGTGATCACCCTTTCCAGGGAGCGGCGCGTCTTCGCCTTCGACGGCGCCGCCGCGCCGGCGCTCCGCGTCCCCGCCGGCACCCGCCTGCGCCTCGAGACCGCCGACTGCTTCGACGACCAGGTCCGGGCCCCCGGCGACGTCCTCGACGAGGTCGATTGGGACCGGGTGAACCCGGCCACCGGGCCGGTGTTCGTGGAGGGCGTCGGCCCCGGAGACGTGCTCTCGGTCCTCGTCGAGTCGATCGAGATCGACCGTCAGGGCGTGATGGCGGTGGCGCCCGGGTTCGGCGTCCTCGGCAGTGCCTTCCCCGAGCAACTGCACCGCATCGTCCCCATCGAGGGCGGGACGGCGCGCATCGACGACGGCGTCGCCGTCCCGCTTCGGCCCATGATCGGCGTCATCGGCGTCGCCCCGGCGGGTGAGCCTGTGGCCACCGCGTCTCCGGGCGCGCACGGCGGCAACATGGACACGCGGCTGATCGGGGCGGGCGCCGTGCTCTATCTTCCCGTCGCCCACGAGGGCGCCCTGTTCGCAGCCGGCGACCTGCACGCGGCGATGGGCGACGGCGAGATCTGCGGCACCGGCGTCGAGGTCGCGGGCGTGGTCACGCTCCGGCTCGACGTCCGTCGCGATCTGGACATCGTCGGCCCGGTGCTCGAGACGCCCGACATCGTGGCGACGATCGCCTCGGCCGAGACGCTCGACGAGGCTGCGGAGGCCGCGACCCATGAGATGGCGGCGCTGCTCACGCAGCGCCTCGGCCTCTCGCTCGAGGTCGCCACCATGGTGATGAGCGCGGGCGGCGACCTGCAGATCTCGCAGATCGTCGATCCGCTGCGAACGGCCCGCTTCACGCTCCCCAAGGGCGTCGTGGCCGGGCTCGGGACCGACCTCCTCTGACGACGCATGCCTGAGGGATACGGAGCCCGGGGGACCATGGGCACCGACGTCGGTCCGGCTGAACGCGTCGCCCTCGAGGCGCTCGACCTGGACGGCCTGGTCGCCTTCCTGCGCGAGCTGATCGCCATTCCGAGCCTGGACGGCGATGAATCGCCGGCCCAGCGCAGGGTCGCCGCGTGGCTGCGGGACGCCGGGCTCGAGTCCGACGTCTGGACCATCGACCTGGACGAGCTCGCGCGCCATCCGGACTGGTGCCACGAGGTGGACCGCGAAGAGGCGCTCGGCGTGGTGGGCTGGTGCGGTGAGGAGGCGGCCGGCCGGGCTGCCGGAGGCAGCGGCACCGGCCGCGACCTGCTGCTCAACGGCCACATCGACGTGGTCCCCGTCGGCGACGAGGCCGCGTGGACGACGCCGCCCTGGGACCCGGCCGTCAGGGACGGCCGGGTCTACGGCCGCGGCGCCGTCGACATGAAGGGCGGACTCGTCTGCGCGCTCTTCGCCCTCAAGGCCGTGCGCGACGCCGGCGTCCGCCTGCGCGGCCGCCTCAGCGTCGCCAGCGTCGTCGGCGAGGAGGATGGCGGCACCGGCACCCTGGCGACCATCCTGCGTGGGCACACGGCCGACGGAGCCGTCGTGGTGGAACCTACGAGACTCCGTGTAGTCACCGCGCAGGCCGGCTCGCTGATGTTCCGGCTCGTCGTGCACGGCCTGTCCGCCCACGGGTGCGTGCGCGAGGAGGGCGTGAGCGCGGTCGAGAAGTTCGTGCCGCTGTTCGCCGCGCTGCGCCGGCTCGAGGCCGAGCGCTGCGGGCTGGAGGCGGGCGCTATCGAGTCCTCGCCCGACTCCGAGCACGCGGCCGTCGCTGGCGATCCACGGACCCCCCGCTTCGCCGGCTACCGCCTGCCGTGGCCGATCGAGGTCGGCACGGTGCGTGCGGGCGACTGGGCGAGCAGCGTCCCCGGCACGCTGGTGGCGGAGGGGCGCTACGGCGTGGCGGTCGGCGAGGAGGTGTCCGCGGCCCGGCGGGCGTTTGAGGAGGCGATCGCCCGCGCCGCCTCGGCTGACCCCTGGCTCGCCGCCCACCCGCCCGAGGTGGAGTGGTGGGGTGGCCGCTTCGACCCGGCCGCGACCGATCCGGCCGATCCCATCGTCACGGCCGTGGCCGAGGCGGCCACTGCGGTCACGGGATCGGGGCCTCCGGTGGAGGGTGTCACCTACGGCGCCGACATGAGCCTGCTCGTCAACGTCGGGCGCATCCCCACGGTGCTCTTCGGCCCCGGCGACGTGCGCGTCGCGCACATGCTCGACGAGCACGTTCCTCTCGACGATCTGCGCGCGGCGGCTCGAACGCTGATCCTGACGGCGCTCCGCTTCTGCGGTGTGCGGGAATAGTCGGGACAGACCGCGCACCAGGACCCCGAGGACTGCTCTTGCCCCTTCCCGACGGCTATGCCTTGCGCCACCCTCAGCCAGACGAAGCGTCCTCCATCCAGGCGCTTCTTGACGCTTGTGAGACCGCGGACACCGGCGAGCCGCGGCGCCACGACACCGATGTCGCCAATGAGTGGCTGAGCCCCAGGTGCCACCCCGATGAGGACTGGTGGGTCGCGGTCGCTCCGGGCGGCGCCCTCGCTGCCGCCGGTTGGCTGTGGCGCGAGACTGCCGCGGAGGTGACCGCCGACCACTACGTGCATCCCGACCATCGTGGACTCGGCCTAGGGGAAGCGATGCTCGATGCGATCGAGGCTCGTGCAGCCGAGCTGCCGTCGCTGAGGCCGGACGGCGCCGCGCGCAGCCTCGTCGTCTGGAGCCAGGATCGCGACGCGGACCGGCGCAGCTCGCTTGAGCGGCGCGGGTTCGTCGCGGTTCGGCAGTACTTCGAGATGGCGGCCGGTTTGGGGGACGATCTCGAGACGCCGGTCTGGCCCGCGGGCATCGTCGCCCGCGGATTCCGGCCCGGCGTGGACGGCGAGATCGTCCACCGCGCCGACCAGGAGGCCTTCGCGGAGCATCACCTGTACGAGCCGCGGCCCTACGAGGAGTGGCGGCTCTTCCACCTCGATGCGCCCGACGCCGATGCGACCCAGTGGTGGCTCGCCTGGGATGGCGACGAGCTCGCCGGCTTCATCATCCCGTTCGGGGGCGATCACGGCGCCGTGATCGGCGACCTCGCCGTGCGCAGCGCATGGCGCGGTCGTGGCATCGGACGCGCACTGTTGCTGGCGGCGTTCCGCACGCTGCGCGAGTGCGGCTACTCCGTGGTGCGTCTCTTCGTCGATGCCCAGAATGTGACCGATGCTGTACGCGTCTACGAAGGCGCGGGCATGCGCGTGTCACGCCGGTTCGACGTGATGGAGAAGCCGCTCGCCTGACGCGAGCCTCAGTTGGCGGTGACGACGTCCTTGCGCGTGACCGGCAGGTTGCGCACGCCGAGCTCGGCAATGAAGGCGTCGCGCACACTGCGCGGCAGTTGCTCCGGGCAGACCATGCCCTTCTGGGCGATCCTGTCCTCGACGATGAACTCGGCGTAGATGCTCGCCGGGGTACTGGTACCGTAGCTCACGCAGGTGGCGCCGGGGATCTGGCCGTTCACCCACTTGATGTCCGGCGGGAAGATGTTGTAGCCGACCGTCGCCGGCTTGCCGTCCTTCTCGCCGATGCAGTCGACGGTGACGACGCCGTAGTCGGTGATCTCCCCGGCCAGCGCGAGCCTGGCCAGCTCGTCGGCCGGAGGGTTGGGCGGCAGGGTCGCGACGAAGACATCGATGGGCCGCACCTCGGTGCCGTCCTTGAGCTTGACCGGGTACTTGCTCGTCATGCCGGAGGCCACGAGGGCGAGGTCGGCGTCGAGGCCGCTGCCGTCGGCGTCGCCGCCCATCTTGAAGTCGACGTAGCGCAGGCCCTTGTCGCCGAACACCTTCGGCAGGAGGCGCGGGAGCGTGCTGACCTCTTCGTGGTCATGGCAGATGACGGTGCCGAGCCCGAAGGGCTCGGGGAACTCGTACTGCTCGCGGCGGCCGAAGATCTCGACGCGCTTGAACTCGCCGTCCTCATAGAGAAGCGGCGGCTGGGCGCAGTCGGTGTAGTAGGTCTCCTGCGACCAGACCTGTAGTGGCACAGGAGAGTCGAACAGGGCGAAGTCCTTGATGCGGATCTCGAAGCAGGTGGCGAGGTCCTCGTAGCCGTTGGCGGCGAAGGTGTTGGTGACCCCGGGATCCATACCCGTGCTGAGGAGGGCGAGCTGGCCCTGCCTCTCGAAGTCCGGGGCCAGGGTCATCTGGTCCAGATACGCCTCGTCGATGGTCTGGGTGCGGGTCTGGCCCTGGGCCATGTCGATGTAGGAGGCGCCGCACGTGAGGCACGCCCGCATGATGGACTTGTTGAACTCCGGGATCACGGCGTTGACGATGAGCTTGCAGCCCTCGCCGGCCTTGGCGACGGCGTCCGCGTCGGCCGCGTTGATGAACGTCGAGAGCGCCTTGCCGTTGCCGACCTGGCCGGCCACGAACGCGGCGCGCTGCTCGTCGTAGTCGGCGACGATGATCTCGGTGACGGCGGGGTTACGGCCGAGGTTCCAGGTGAGGACCTGACCCTGCATGCCGGCGCCGACGATAAGGACCTTCATCTCGTTGTCTCCCTCCTCGTGACCGCCCTGAGACGCGGTCGGCTACCTCTCACTCGTCTGGTTGTACCAGAAGACGGGGAGAGAGACAAGCGTCATGGCGACGATTATCGCAGGATACATGGCAGGGAATGTCTTAGGTCGTAGATGAAGATGGGATGTGCGCCGACTTTCGTTGCACGGCTGGAGCCGGTCGAGGCGTCCCGCCGCCCGCCCTCGGCCACCACCGCGGGAGGATGCGTCCAACGTGGTAGAAGACAGTGAAGAACGACGAGAGAACGGAGGCGACACTGTGCATGAGCTGGGCATCACCCAAGGGATCATCGACCGGGCCCGCGAGGCGGCGGGCGCCCACGGCGCCCGCAAGGTCGCGGGCCTCTATCTGGTGATGACCCCCGCCGCTGACTTCACCAAGGATTCCATCGAGATGTACTTCGAGATGCTCGCCGGCGAGGACGAGCTCTTCAAGGGCGCGACCCTGCACTTCGAGCACAAGCCGGTCGCGGCCACCTGCCTGAGCTGCAGCGACGAGTTCAGCACCGATGCGCCGCGACCCATCTGCCCCCAGTGCGGCTCTCAGGCGGTGCGGCTCGACCCCGATGCGCCGATGGTGCAGCTGACGGACATCGACATCGACGACGGGGCGGACGGGTAGGGTCGACGAGGGCCTACGTGCGCCCGCACGCGGCGCGCGAAGCGAAGAAGATGGTGGAGCATAGCGGAATCGAACCGCTGACCTCCTGGGTGCGATCCAGGCGCTCTCCCAGCTGAGCTAATGCCCCACGCGGGTCCCGGACGTGCCGGGACACCGTAGTATGGGGCATTCCTACGCTCCGGGCAAGTCAGTCTCCTACGGCTGCGGTGGTGGCTCCGGCGGAGGTGGCGCAGGCGATTCCGGGGCCGGAGGGGGCGGCGATGGCGGCCCCGGGGGTGGCGGCACCGGAGGCTGAGGAGCGGGCGGTTGCGGGGCCGGCGCCTCCGGCCACGTGGCCGTCATCGGCGGCGGGGGCGGCGGAGCGGCGCCCGACGCGCCGGGCCCGCCGGCCGAGAGCGACGGGCTCATCGAGAACGGCGGGTAACGGTCGACGAGCCCCAGGGCATAGGCGTTCACCCGCGCGTACCAGCGCACGTAGCCGGCCTCGATGTCCCACATGCCGCGCGGGAAGTTCGCCACGAACAGGATCACCCACTGCGCGATGAACCACAGCACGAACGCCGCGATCCCCACGAAAACCAAGATGATGTAGTGAGGGATCGCGGCCAGCTGACGCAGCGCCAGGCCGCCGCCGCCGAACGACGGGAAGTTGAACTGGTAGGAGGAGGTGCCGTTGTCCGATGACGTCGACGCGATGGTGTCGGCATGGCCGATCAGCCAGACGGCGAACCAGATGCCGCCGATGATGGCCAGGATCTGGACGATGATCGTGAAGATCGCGTAGGCGCGGCTTGGTTCCTCGGGTCGCTCCGCGACCACGTCGAGAGGGTAGTCGTCGATCTGCCGGAGACTGAACGGCGGGTACCGGTCGTTCACGGAGAGCACGAAGGCCGTGACACGCGTCTGCCAGCGCAGCACGCCGGTGACGAACTCGTGCATCCCCGGCGGGTACTCGCCCTTGAACGCCACCACGAACTGCGCGACGAAGGCGACGACCCACTGCGCGATGCCGAGGAAGATCAGGATGATGCCGTGCGGGATGACGGCGATGAACTTGATCCAGAAGATCGTCAGCACCGCCCAGAGACGCGAACTGCGCTCCGGGTAGTCTGCGCGGACGTCGACCGGATAGTCGATGGGCGCCATGGAGGTCACCTCCCGGTGGTGGACTGCTTGTCAGCTCCCCAGCAGTGTTCGGAGCCGCGCCGCCATCTCCTCGGGCGCGGCGAACATGAGCTCGCCGCCGAGCTGCTTCTGCAAGAAATAGTCGTCGGTGCGGTAATCCTGCTTGAAGGCGGTGCGGGCGATAACGCGCAGCACAACCGGGAACCCGGTCTCACGGCCGTCCAGCGCTCCGCCGAAGACGGTGAAGTTGAACGCCGAGAGGCCCTCGGCTTCGTACCAGGCGAGGACCGTCGAGAGGCCGGCGGAGAGCACGCCGATCTGGGCAGTGCCGAGCTCCGACAGGCGCTTGGCGCCGGGCACCACGGCGACCACCTCGCGAGCCCCGGCCGGCGCGAAGGGGACGAGCCAGTGGACGCCGTCCGCGCCGTGCACGTAACGCTCGCCGCTCGAGTGCTCCTGTTCCACCAGCGTCGCCCAGTAGCTCGACCCGTGCGCGGCTCGCCAGTCGGCGGACCGTCGCCAGGACAGCTCGACCTGCCACGGCACGGTCTCGCCGCCGAAGACCTGGAGGTGAGGATGCGCGAGGCTCGCGCCGGCCGGCAACATGTGGTTGCAGCTCACCTCGAGGTGCGTCATGCGGGGGTAGAAGCGCTCGGCGCGGCCGGCGAAGTCGAATGCCGCGCCGAGCGCTTCCTCCAGCAGGTCCGGCGTGAACTCGCCCGGCCGGAGGAAGTGCTTCTCGGGGAAGGTCACGACGGCGTGCACGCCCGCGAGCGGGAAGAGATTGGGGAAGACGAGCGCCCGCCCGCGCTCCAGCCGGCCGCCGGGCAAGAGCTCGTCAGGGTACCGGGGTGTCGCCTTGAGCACGTTCTCCGGGCAGAAGAAGCACCCCTCGCGAGTGCGCGCGGCGAGGGCCGCGGCGTAGGCCCAGTCGGTCTTGCCGAGGAACATCTCCTCCTTGGCCTCGAGCCCCGCCGAGGAGACGGCGGTCATCCCGGTGAGCGGGTCGGTGCGCACTTCGATGTGGTCCTCGGCGAACTCCATCCCCGCCAGCGGGCTGAAGAACCCGGCCGTCTCGACGTGGCGCTTGAACTGGATGGCTTCCGCCATGACCGCTCTCCTCTCGTCGTCCCGCGCTCCGTCTCGCGGACGCTGCGGGCGGCCCGATGATATGGCTCGTGCGCGGGCTCGACAAGGACTCGCCGCCGGCGACCATGGCATAGACTTGGCTGGAGCCCGACCCCGAGCCGCGGAGCCACGCAGATGAAGATCGCCGCTGTGCACGTCGACACGATCGTTGGCCCCTGCGAGACGGACTGATGGATCCGGAGGAACTCAGGGCGCGCTGGGATGCCGCCGGCGGGAGCGGGGTGCCGGCCCCGACCGGCCCTGGGCTGCTGGGCCTGCACCAGGTCGACGACCCGGCGGCCCTCACAGGGATGTCGCTGGCCGTGCTCGGCCTGCCTCTCAATGACCCGGCCAACTCTCCGGCCGTGGTCCGCGTCGCCTCGCGCGCCTACGCGGACTGGCTGCCCGTGCCGGGCGGCGGGTTTCGGGCCACCGACTACGGAGACGTCGAAGGGGCCGCCGGCGACGTGGCGGCGACCTTCGTGCAAGCGCACTCACGCCTGGCCGACATCGTCGCCGCAGGGGCCGCGCCGCTGGTCCTCGGCGGCGACGCGCTCGTCAGCCTCCCGGTGATGCAGGTCCTCTCAGGCAAGCTGCGCGGGCGGCTCGGCGTGGTCGCCTTCACTCCGTTCTACGAGATCGCCGCCGGGCCCCTGTACGCGGCATCCTCACGATGGGCGCGGGCGCTGGAGCTCGGCGTCGTTTCGCCGGCGAACCTGGTGCTGGTCGGCGGGCGGGCGTGCCCCCCGGACGAGCCCGCCCGCCGCGTGCTCGACGGCCTCGGCGTCGTGACCTACTCGCTCGCCGAGGTGTTACGCGACGGCGTGGAGACGGTCGCCCAGGAGGCACTCGAGGCCGCTGCCTCGGGGACCGAGGCCATCTACCTCTCGGTCGACCTCTCGGTCCTGGCCGGGGCAGGCGATCCGGTCGGGCTCGAGGCTCGCGAGCTGGTCGCCGGCGCCGGCATCGTGGCCGGCGCCCTGCTGGCGGCCGCCGACATCTGCGGCGCCGGCCCCGGCACGGGCGGCGACGCCGCCGTCCGCACCGCCGCCCGGGTCGCCGCGGCGATCGTCTCCGGTGTCGCGGGCCGGCTCCTGAGACCCTGACGCACTCCCTAGGAGGAAGCGTGCACCAGCAAAACCCGCCGACCCCCGTGGTCAGCACCTTCAATGAGTGGGACCCGCTGGAAGAGATCGTCGTCGGGCGGGTCGACGAGAACACCCTCGTGCCGCCCTGGGACGTCATCATGCCCGCGGTCGTTCACGACAAGACGCAGTGGGACTTCTTCCGGCGGCACGGCGGCACGCCGTGGCCGGTCGAGATGCTGAAGAAGGCCGAACGCGACGTGGAAGGCTTCGTCGACCTCCTCGAGCAGGCGGGCGTCACGGTGCGCCGGCCGGAGCCCTACGCCTACGAGCGCCCGCTCGTCGCCCCCGACTGGGAGGTCGCCAGTAGCTGCTACTCCCTCATGCCGCGGGACGTGCTGTTCGTCATCGGCGACCAGATCATCGAGGCGCCGATGGGCTGGAGGAGCCGGTCGACGGAGCGGTTCGCGTACCGCGAGCTCTGCAAGGAGTACTTCCGCGGCGGCGCCCGCTGGGTCGCCGCGCCGCCCCCGCGTCTCTCGGACGAGAGCTTCACCACGGGCTTCGTGGCGCCGGAGGAGGACGAACCCCAGCGCTTCCTGCCCACCGAGTACGAGCCGCTGTTCGACGCGGCCGACGCCATCAAGTGCGGCCGCGACGTCTTCATCGCGCGCTCGAGCTGCTGCAACCGCTTCGGCATCGAATGGCTCCGGCGGCACCTCGGCGAGGAATACAGCGTCCATGAGGTCGAGATCCACGACACCCACCCGATGCACATCGACGCGACCTTCTCGCCGCTCGCGCCGGGCAAGCTGCTCATCAACCCCGAACGGGTCGTCAAAGTACCGGACATGTTCGAGAAGGCCGGATGGGACGTGCTCGTCTGCCCCGAGCCCGAGATGCCCGAGTCGCACCCCATGTACAACTGCAGCCGCTGGATCATGATGAACGTGGTCATGCTCGACGAGAAGCGGGTGGTGGTGTCGGCTGGGGAGAAGCGCTTCGTGCGCACCCTGAAAAAGTGGGGCTTCGAGCCGATCGAGTGCCCCTTCTGGGACTTCGAGACGATCGGCGGCGGCTTTCACTGCGCCACCGTCGACATCCGCCGCCGCGGGACTCTCAGGTCGTACTTCTGAGCGCCGGATCGGCGTGCTACGAAGAACCTAGCAGGGAGTCGGCTTCACTCCGCCGGGGGCTGGTCGACGGCGTCGGTGTCCCCCCGGGCTATCGTCCTCGCGATGTCCGCGAACGCCGCTCCGACGGGCGTCGAGTGGTCCAGGGCGGCAGGGGAGCCGTGGTCGCCGCCCTCACGCGTGCTCTCGTCCAGCGGGATACGGCCGAGAAGGCGCGTGTCCATCAGTCGCGCGATCTCGAAGGCCCCCCCGCGTCCGAAGATGTAGTGACGCTCGCCGCAGTGCGGGCAGACGAAGTAGGCCATGTTCTCCACGACGCCGAGAACGCGCTGCTTGGTCATCTGCGCCATCTTCGCCGCCTTGACGGCGACCCGGGCGGCGGCCTCCTGAGGAGTCGTCACGATGATCAGCTCCGCTCCGGGGATCATCTGCGCGATGGTGAGGGCGATGTCGCCGGTGCCGGGGGGCAGGTCGATGAAGAGGTAGTCCGGGCTGCCCCACAGCACGTCGCCGAGGAACTGCTCGATGGCGCGCCCCAGCATCGGCCCGCGCCACACGACCGGCTCGTTGTCGGGGAGGAAGAAGCCCATGGAGACGACCTTCACGCCATGGGCCTCCGGCGGGACCATCTTGCCGTTGTGGGTCTCCGGAGGGATGGCGGGGAGCCCCATCATGAGAGGCACCGTGGGTCCGTAGACGTCGGCGTCGATGAGCGCGACCGCGTTGCCCTGGGCGGCGAGCGCGGTCGCGAGGTTCACGGTCACGGTGCTCTTGCCGACGCCGCCCTTACCGCTCGCGACGGCTATGGTCCGCGTCTGCGAACCCGGCCCGAAGAGCGACTGGACGAACTGGTCGCGCTGCTGCAGGCGTCCGGCCAGGGCGTCACGCTCGTCGCACGACATGGCGTCGAGCTTCACCTCGACGGCGCGGCTGCCGGCGATGCTCGCCAGGGCCTGCTCGGCCTCCGCGCGGATCTGGTTCCGCAGCGGGCAGCCCGCGCTGGTGAGCACGATGGTCGCGCCGATGCGCCGCTCGTCGAGCACGACGTCCCTGACCATGCCGAGGTCGACGATGTCGCGCTGCAACTCGGGATCCTTGACGCCGGACAGCGCCTTCAGGACGTCTTCGTGAGTCACGCTTGCCTCCGTGGTCGATACCGGCCTCTGGTGTGTACCCGCGCGCCGGGAGGCGCAGTCGGCCGCGACGATCACTGGCAGGACGGGCCGGCGCAACGCGTCTTCACACATTCGGCACGACGCGTTCAGAGGTTCTTCACAAGAACCGTGTACCATGGCACTCGAAAGGTTTGCGGGCCGGCACCGGCTCGCGGAGATCTTGGACTGGTTGGACTGTGGCGCGGCGATGCCGCGCGGGAAGGAGCGATCAGGTGAGACGACACTGGAGGACCATCGCGATCGCGGCGCTCGTCGCCGTAGTCGCATTGTCCGTGGTCGCCGTGGCCTACGGCACGACCCGGAGCTCGAGGCGCGCGGCTGGCAACGGCGCCTGCGGCACGCTCATGAGCAACCCCAAGGCCCTCAAGGCGATGCAGGGCCTGCGCGCCGAGCACCAGAAGGAGATGAAGGCCTGGTACGACCAGTACGGCTCCGATCCTTCGAGTGCTGAGGCGCAGGCCGCCCTGCAGAAGCTCCGCGAGGAGCACTGGAACGACATGCGCGAGCTCTTCAAGAGGCTCGGCATCGACGTGCCGAGCGGGTGCAGGCCCCGGCGCCATGATGGCGGCGGCGGTGGCTGCGGCGGCGCCGGCGGAGGTTGCGGCGGTGCGGGGAGCGGCTGCCGGCGGCCAAGGCACCGGCTACGGCATGATGGGCTCCGGCGGCGGCATGATGGGCGGCTGGAGCTACTGAGCCTGAGACGCCCGCTCTGAAGGCGCGGTCGGCGTCAGCCGGCCGAGCTCTGAGCGGCGCGAAGACCACGGCGAGACGGCCGCTGTTTCACGTGAAACGGCGGCCGTCTCGCTTTGCCGACGAATCCACGGCCGCCGAACCCGCCAGGTCGGAGTGACGGCGGCGCGGGTGGGAGCATCGATGGCGTCTGTGCGACAGCACGCTGTCCCGGCATGTGGCGTCGCCGTTTCACGTGAAACGACCAGACGACGAAGGGGCCCCGCGGGGCCCCTTCGTCGTCTGGTACGAACACGCTGTGGGCGCGGCGTGCGTAGCCTCAGCCGCGCCTTCCCCGAGTCAAGCCTTCAGGCCGACCGGCTCGGGATTGCCGGCGCCGGTGGCGTAGGTGTCCTTGAAGATCTCCATGAGGACGGGGCTCTCGCGGACGACCTCGAGCGAGATCACGGCGTGGTCCTTGGTGTAGCCGTTGCCGATGATCATCAGCGTGTCGGCGCCGATCCCCTCGGCGCCCAGGGCCGCCGACGTGAAGCTGGTCGCCATGCTGAAGAAGTACACCGTCCCGGTGTCTTTGGTCGCGAGGACCGAGGCCATCTCCGTGTTGGGGATGTCGACGCAGTTGATGGTCAGGTCGGCCATCTCACCGCCGGTCGCCTTCTTGACCTCTTCGTAGACGAAGAGCTGGTCGGTGGCCGAGCCCTGGATGATGACGTCCGCGAAGCCGGCCTTCTCGAGACGCTTCCTGCCGGCGTCACCGTGCACGAGGCAGATGACCTTGCCGGTGGGCTTGACGCGCTTCTTGGCCTCGTAGGCGCAGAGCAGGCCGCTCTTGCCGCCGGCGCCGATGATGAAGACGGTCTGGCCGGGCCGGCTGAGCTTGGCGGCCTGCGCCGGCGCGCCGGCGACGTCGAGGATCGCGAGCGCGAGCGCCTCGTCCATGTCGGCCGGGATCTTCGCGTAGATGCCGGTCTCGAACAGGATCGCCTGGCCCTTGACCTTGACCTGGCAGGTGTCCTTGTTGATCGAGATGACCTCGTCGACCTTGAGCGGGGTCAGGGACAGAGAGACCAGCGTGGCGATGCGGTCGCCGACCTTGAGGTCGCGGCCGGCGAGCTTGGGGCCGATCTCCTTGACCGTGCCGAGCAGCATGCCGCCGGAGCCCGTGTCCGGGTTATGGTGCTTGCCGCGGTCGGCGATGATGCCGAGGCTGTGCCGGGCCATCTTCTGGACGTCGCCGCCCTCGGCCTCCTCGATCTGGGTGAAGCTCGCCGCGTCGATGTTGAGCGTGTCGACGTCGATGAGGATCTCGTCGTCGTAGATCGCCATCGTGTTGTCGATCTTCCACGCCGGCTGCGGCAGGACGCCCTTCGGCTCGATGACCCTGTGGGCGCCGAACTTGTTGCCTTCCTTCATCCTGTCTCCCTCTTCCGGAGGTGTGACCGGCGCTGTCGACATCAGCGCTCCACGCGCGGGTCGTCCCCCGGCGGTGTCGAGGGGCGCTATCAGCCCTCTACCTTGATGACCGAGCCGGCGCCCTGGCCGCCGCCCACGCAGGCGCCGGTGAGGCCGATCTCCTGGCCGCGCTTCTTGAGCTCGTGGATGAGCGTCACGATCATGCGCGTGCCGGTGTTGCCGAGCGGGTGGCCGAGCGCGACCGCGCCGCCGTTCACGTTGACGATGTCCGGGTCGAGCTCGAGCTCGCGAATGGCGAGCGCGGCGACGCAGGCGAAGGCCTCGTTGAGCTCGGCCAGCTGGACGTCCTTGCTCGTCATGCCCGCCTTCTCGAGCGCCAGCTGGGCGGCCTTGGTCTCGCCGAGACCCATGATGGAGGGGTCGACGGCGGCCGTCGCGTAGCTCACGAGCTGCGCGATCGGCTTGAGGCCGAGCGCGGCGGCCTTCTTGCGCGACGTGACCACGACGGCGCTGGCGCCGTCGGCGAGGGCAGAGGCGTTGCCGGCGGTCACGACGCCGTCCTTCTTGAACACCGGCTTGAGGCCGGCGAGGATCTCCGGCGACGTCTCACGCGGGCACTCGTCGGTGTCGACCACTTTGGGGTCACCCTTGCGCTGCGGGATCACGACGGGGACGATCTCGTCCTTGAACCTGCCGTCCTTGATCGCCGCGATCGCGCGCAGCTGACTCTGATAGGCGACCTCGTTCTGCTCTTCCTTGCTGATGCCGAACTGCTCGCTGAGGTTCTCGGCGGTGACGCCCATGTGAGTCCCGCCGATCGCGCACCACAGGCCGTCGAGGACCATGGCGTCGAACATCTCCTGGGACGGCATACCCATGCGATAGCCGCTGCGGCCGTCCTGGAGGAGCCACGGAGCGCGCGTCATGTTCTCGGTGCCGCCGACGAGGTAGAGCTCGCCGTCGCCGGCCTTGATGGCCGCGGCGGCCATGGCGAGCGCGGACGCGCTCGAGACGCAGACGCGGTTCACGGTGATCGCCGGCACGCTGTCCGGGATGCCGGCCTTCAGCTCGGCCTGGCGGGCGGTGTTCTGCCCCAGGCCGGCCTGGATCACGTTGCCGAAGATGACCTCGTCGAGCTGGTCGCCGGTCACGCCGGCGCGCTTCAAGGCCTCGGTCATCGCGATGGCGCCGAGCTCCTGTGCCGGAGTGCCGGCGAAGCCGCCCTGGAAGCGTCCCTGGGCTGTCCGTACCGCTGAAAGGATGACGATGTCGTTGTCAGACACTGTGGCCTCCTCGAGCCGTTGCGTGTGTGGCTGCAGCCCCCGACGCGAGTCCCACGTTCTGCATCACGACACATTGACTGGAATCCTTCTGCATGCTACCGGGTCACGCTTCCCTCGTGCCGTCGCACGACCTCCTGGGCGAGGAACGACGCGACTTCGAGCGGCGTCGTGCGCGGCCCGAACCCGGCGTCGTAGCCGAGCTCCTTGGCGAACGCGTTGTTGATGCGCGGGCCGCCGACGATGAGCACGAAGCGCTCGCGCACGCCCTCAGCTTCGAGCAGCTCGATGAGCTGCGTGAGGTGCTGCACGTGGATGTTCTTCTGCGTGACGATCTGGCTGACGAGGATGGCGTCCGCGTCGCGCTCGAGCGCCGTCCGCAGCAGCTGCGCGCAGGGGATCTGCGAGCCCATGTTGAGCGCGTCCATCTCAGGATACCGCTCGAGGCCGTAGTTCCCGGCGAAGCCCTTCATGTTCATGATCGCGTCGATGCCGACGGTGTGGGCGTCGCTCTCGATCGCCGCGCCGACGACGCTGAGCTTGCGACCGAGCTTCTCCTTGATCAAGGCGTTGATCGCGTAGTAGTCCATCTCCTCGACCTCGAGGTAGTCGCCCTTGACCTCGTCGGGGTCGATGCCGACGTCCGTGCGGCCGTAGGCGACGAAGAGGGTGTACTCGGGGTCGATGGCCTTGCACTCGGCGATGCCCACGGTGTGGAAGCCGAGCTTCTCGAGGAACTGCTTGCCGACGTCCGCGGCCTTGACCGAGTACGCCATCGGCAGGGTGAAGGAGAACTGGATGATGCCGTCATCACGGGTATCACCGTACGGTCGAATAAGCATCAGTGCCCTCCTTCCTTGGGTGAGGCTGCGCCGCCGGGGGCCGGACCCTCGGGAGCTCCGCTCATCCGGCCCTCGCGCAGCGCCGCGAAGAACGGGTTGAAGTAGTCCGGCGCGACCTTGAACACGCCCTCGAAGCCGCGGCCGCCCTGCGGGTCGCGCTTCACGTCGGCGAACTCGCCGTCCTCGAGCGCCTTGAACAGGCTGATGTCGCGGACGTGCTCGAGCTGCTCGGTGGCCTTCTGCAGCTGGTCGTTGGCGCGCTGCTCGATCATGCCGCCGGGCTTGTAGGTGACCTCGCCGGCCAGGTCGCGGCAGCTCTCGAAGACGTACTTGGCGTTCTTGATGCTCAGGTAGCGGTCCTGGAGCAGCGGCGTGTGCAGGGCCTCGGTGAGCATCCCCAGCAGCATGATCTCCTGGCCGGTGAAGATGCCGGTGAAGTTGAACATGCCGTCGATGATGTGGCCCTGGAAGATGTCGCCCGGCATGTACTTGGTGGGCGGCATGTACTTGAGCGGATAGCCGGGGAAGAGCTGGCGGACGAGCTGCGCGTCGGCGATCTGGTAGACGACCTGGTCGGGCGTCTGCGGGTTGATCTCGAAGGCGTGGCCGAGACCGATCTGCCACGGCTCGAGGTTGGCGCGCAGGGCGAAGGCCTCGTTGATGAAGTCGGAGCTGACGACCGTGTAGCCCTTCTCGAAGGCGTCGGCGGTCGTGAGGTAGTTGTCCTCGCCGGTGTTGATGATGATGCCGGCGCGCGCGTTGATGAGGCGGCTGAGGTACTGGTCGACGAACGTCCGCTGCATGTTGATGTTGCGGAAGATGATGCCGTACATGGAGTCGTTCAGCATCATGTCGAGGCGTTCGAGCGCGCCCATCGTGGCGATCTCCGGCATGCAGAGGCCGCTCGCGTAGTTGCAGAGGCGGATGTAGCGGCCGAGCTCCTCGCCGACCTCGTCGAGGGCGGCGCGCATGAGGCGGAAGTTCTCCTGCGTCGCGTAGGTGCCGCCGAAGCCCTCGGTGGTCTCGCCGAAGGGTACGTAGTCGAGCAGGCTCTGCGCCGTCGTGCGGATGACGGCGATCACGTCGGCGCCGGCGCGGGCGGCCGCCTGGGCCTGCGCAGCATCCTCGTAGATGTTGCCGGTGGCGACGATGACGTAGACGTAGGGCTTGAGCGGCTCGCCCGTGCTCGCCACGAGCTCGTTGCGGCGCGAGCGGACGGCGTCGATGCGCGCGACGCCCTCTGCGGCGAGCTCCTCGGCGCGCGCCTCTGCGGCGGCGCGCCGGTCGCCCGGCACCTCGGCCAGCGCGAGGTCGCCGGCGGCAACGCCCTCGGCGACCTCCTGGGCGCTCTTGCCGGCCTGGATCATGAGGTCGACGAACGGCCGCATGATCCCGCCGGGCAGCAGCTCGCGCGCTTGCTCGGCGACCACGTTGACGAGGGGCACGTCGATCTCGTTGACGCCGGCGATGCCGAGCAGGCGCAGCGTGGCGCGCTCGGTGGTGTCGGTCGTGTGCTCCTCGATGTGCTGCTGGATGTCGTCGGCGATCGCGTCCGCCGCGGCCCGTGCGCGGTCGACCAGGTCATCGTTCAGTCGGAGCGCATCGTTCACTTGACCACCCGCTTTCGTCAGGAGGAGACGGAGGTTCTCGGGTCCGCGACGCTGCCCCTCGGCAGCCGGGCGAACCCGTTCACGACGTCGAACAGGGGGACGCGGTCGCCGACGGCGTCGGCGACCGCGGAGAAGAAGACCTTGGGCTGGTACGGCTGCGGCACGCGGAACGGGTTCACCGTGAGCGCGAGCACGCGCAGCGCGGTGAGCACTTCGAGGCGGATGCCGCGGCGCAGGAAGCGGCCGATCATCGCCGGCGGCAGGACGAGGACGGTGGCGTCGCGCACGATGACGCGCAGCTCCGTGCGCGGCGGCAGCACGCGCGTGAAGTCGTCGACGAACTCCTGCGTGAGGGCGCCGCCGACGAGCAGCGTGTCGGCGCCCAGTCGCTCGACCTCGCGCGCGACCGTGACGCCTTCGCCGACCACGGTGGCAAGCTCCAGCGGGTGCGCCACGCCGCCTGCGGTGAAGGCGACGGCGCGCGCGCCTGCGGCGACGTGATCCTCCACCAGCGCTCGCGTCCGAAGACCGATCTCGGGAAGGAGCAGCAGGTCGAGCGCCCCGACGGTCGTCTCGAGCACGTCGTCGAGGGTGTCGCCGACCATGCCGCCGGTGGCCACGACGACCCCGTCGCTGACCCTGGGCGATGCGCTGCCGAGGCGGTTGATCGCGCCGTCGACGATCACCTGGTCGGCGCCGAGGGCCTGCAGCCGCTCGACCGTCACGCGCAGCTCCGCGAGGGTCGTCGGCCCGCTGACCTCCACTGCCCCGTCGCCCGCGGCGCGGCCGATCACGACCCGCCCGAGCGGCGTGTGGAAGGGCAGCTCCTCGAGCACCTCCATCGCGTAGCGCGAGCGCTCGAGCGAGCCCCGGTCGTGGCCACGAGCGTGCCGGCGGGCGGCGTGATGCTCGGCTTGGCCAGGCCGGTGAGGTGGTCGGTACGCTCGCCGTCGAGGCCGAGCGACGTGAGCCCGAAAAGGTGGTCGCAGTTCGCCATGAGCGCGTTGACGACGGTGGTCTTGCCGGCGTTCTTGACCAGGCCGACCACGGCGAGGGACCGGCTGCCGGAGCCGGCGATGATGTCGTAGAGGGCGTCGACGGTGGCCGCGTCCGGGCGGACGCCGGCGACGCTGGTGCCGCCGCCGCAGGTCACCGGTCGCCTCCGGCGGACCGGACGGCGGCGACGGAGCGGCGCACGCCGTTCCCCGCGTCGCCGTGACGGATCTCCTTGAGATAGGCGAAGATCGTGTAGCGCGAGAGGTCGAGCGCCTCGGCGACCTGCTCCGCCGAGCGCTTGACGAGGAAGGCGCCGCGCTCCTCGAGCCGCTTGACGACCTCCATCTTCTCCTCGCGCGTCATGGCCGCCGGCGTCTTGCCCATCTCGCCGACGATCGTGGTGACCATGCCGGCGACGACGTCGCGGATGTCGCCGGCGAAGATCTCGCCCGCCTCGGGGACCGCGCCACCGCCCAGCCGGCCGACGGCGGTGAGGTTGGCGAGCGTGCGCTGGGCCTGCACGACCTCAGAGATGTCGTAGTTGAGGCCGAGCAGGCCGTAGGGCTCGCCGTCCTCGTCCCGCAGGGTGACGGCGAGCGACTTGAGGATCTTGCCGTCGTGCGACGAGATGTAGAGGCGCACGTCCTGGGTCTCGTCCGGGTTGCGCAGGTTGCGGAGCATGCGGTCGGTCGGGACGTCGCCGACGGTGCGCCCGCTCACCGCGCCGTTCTCGATGGCGACGATGGAGTGCGGGAGCCTGCGCACGTCGTGCAGCACGACCTCGCAGTCCGGGCCGAACATCTCGGCCAGGCCGCGGACGATGGGCAGCAGCGCCTGCATGCGGGCGTCGAGCGGCTGCTTGAGCAAACGACCCTCCCGTCGTGCGTCACTGGTGGCTCCCAAGGTTCACGGCGGGCGGGGCGGCCTGGCGCGTCGCCTGCTTGCGCCCCGCGCCGTTCACTGCCTGGATACACGGTATACACCCGCGCACGGCGGCCTGTCAAAAAAAGTGGGCCGCCTACCCGAAATAGTAGCGACGGGGCGGCGCCTGAGTGGCGCCGCCCCGTCGCGGGCGTCGCGTGGAGGCCGGCGCAGCCGCGCCGGCCCGGCCTCCAGAAGTCAGAGGTTGGCGGGTCGCTCCGCGAGCGTGACGGTGAGCTCCTGCGTCTTGCCGTCACGCTCGACCGTGACCTTCACCGTATCGCCCGGCTTCTTGGTGCCGAGGTAGGCGATCAGGTCGTCGGCCGTCTTGATCTCCGTGTTGTCGACCTTGACGATGACGTCGCCGCCGATGGTGAACTGCTCGTCCTGGACGGTGACCGTCTGGTCGCCGCCCTTCATGCCCGCCTTGTCCGCCGGGCTGCCGGGTGAGACCTGCTCGACGAGGGCGCCGCCCTGTGACTTGATGCCGAACGTGCTTGCGATGTCGCTGGTGAGCGTCTTGAGCCCGACGCCCATCCACGCATACTGGACCTTGCCGGTGGACTTGATCTGGTCGAGGGAGCGGACCGCGGTGTTGATCGGCACGGCGAACCCAAGGCCAACGCTGCCGCCGCTCTGCGAGGCGATGCGCTCGTTGATGCCGATGACCTTGCCCTGGCTATCGATGAGCGGGCCGCCGGAGTTGCCCTGGTTGATGGCCGCGTCGGTCTGGATGCCGTTCGGGATCGTCTGGCCGTTCGCCGCCTGCATGCTGCGCCCCGTGGCAGACACGATGCCCGAGGTGATGGAGAAGTCGTAGCCCAGCGGGTTGCCGATGGCGACCACCGGCTCGCCGACGGCCACCTTGTCCGAGTCGCCCAGCGGGAGGGGCTTGAGGTCGACGATTTTGGGGTCGACCTTGATCACGGCGACGTCGCTGCCGACGTCGACGCCCGCCAACTCACCCTTGACGCGCTGCGTCTCGGAGCCGCCCTTGTTGAAGACCACGGTGACCGAGCTGGCGCGCTGGCCGCTCTCGTCAACCACGTGCGCGTTGGTGAGGATGTAGCCTTCCTTGTCGACGACGAAGCCGGTGCCCAGCGACTGGCCGCTCTGGGGCTGGCCGAACTGGTCGGTGCCGGCGGCGTCGAACTGCGAGAGGACCATGACGACGCCGCCCGAGGAGTTCTGGTAGATCTGCTCGGGAGTGAGCGCGCCCGTGGCGGCTGGGGTGCCGTAGACGGTGGGCGTCTCAGGCGTCGCCTGAACGACCGTCTTGTTGACCTCCCCGAGGTCGAAGACGAACACCAGGAGGAGCACCACCGCGGCCGCGGCGATCGCCCCGCCGGCGAGGCCTGACAGGAACCCTTTGAGCGTCATCCGGTGCGTCCCTTCGTCTTTGGAGTTCGATCCCGGCGCGGAGCGACAGCGTCCACCCGCTCTCGTCGGCAGTCGGACAAGAGGATGCCCGCCTGGTATTACCTGTCCCCTACAGCGTATTAAGCAACCACGAGGCGCGCGTTAAGCGTCGTGAACACACGCGCGATCCCGGCTACGAGCTCGCGCGACGCCGGCGTCCGCCGGGCGCGCGCGGCAGGCGCACGGTGAAGCGCGCGCCTTCGCCCGAGGGCGACTCGGCCGAGATCGTCCCGCCCATCATCTCGGTGAGCTCGCGGGCGATCGAGAGACCGAGGCCGGCGCCGGTCGTCGTGCCGCGCTCCTCGCGGCCGCGGTGGAAGCGCTCGAAGACGTGCGGCAGCTCCTTGCCGGAGATGCCCGGGCCGTCGTCCGCGACGACCACGACGGCCTCCGCCTCCTCGACGGCGGTCGACAGCCGCACGGAGCTGCCGGGCGGCGAGTACTTCACGGCGTTGTCGATCAGCGCCCGCAGGACCTGCACCAGGCGCTGTTCGTCGCACCAGGCCGTGAGCCCCTCGCCGCCGTCGATCGACAGCGACAGTTCCTTGGTCTGCGCCTGGGCCTGGAACTCGTCGAGCACCGAGCGTCCGACGTCGAGGAGGTCGACATTCTCTGGGTTGAGCTCGACCGAGCCCGCCTCCACGCGCGAGAGGTCGAGCATGCTCACCGCCATGTTGCGCAGGCGGTCCACCTGCTGGCGCATGACCTGCAGGAACTCGCTCTGCTCCTCCGGGCTGAGCTCGCCCTCGTCGATCAGCTCGAGCGACCCCGCCAGGGAGAACAGCGGCGTCTTGAATTCGTGCGAGGCGTTGGCGATGAGGTCCCGGCGCGCGCGCTCGAGCTGCGCCTGCGCGGTGACGTCGCGCAGCACGACGATGGACGTGAAGTCGGCGCCGCCGCCGACGGGGTACGTGGTCGCCTCCAGCGTGACGTCGCCGTGAGCGAACACGATCATGTCCACGTCGACGTCCTGCTGGGCGTCGCGCCACAGCTTGACCACGTCGGGGGGCAACGCCTCGTCGATCGGCGCGCCGACCGACATGGGCGCGTCGAGCAGGATGGCGGCCGCCGGGTTGGCGATCAGCACCGTGCCCTCGGCGGACAGGCCGATCACGCCTTCGCTCAGGTCGTTGAGCAGCACCTCGACGCGATCGCGCTCGTACTCGACCTGGGCGAAGGCGCTGCGCAGCCTGTCGGCCATCACGTTGAAGGTGTCGGCGAGCTGGCCGATCTCGTCCTGCACGGTCTCCGGCACCTTGGCCGAGAGGTCGCCGCCGGCGATGGCCTCCGCGCTGCGCTCGATGCGCTTCAGGCGGCGGGCGATGAAGTACGAGGCCATGTAGCCGAGCAGCAGGCTGATGCCAAGCGCCAGGAGGGTGGCGAGCAGCAGCTGGCGCTGGACGGCCTCGACGGCGTTGTCCACGTCTTCGAGCGAGGAGATGACGAGCACGCCGGCGACCACTGCGTGGGCCGGTCTGCGGGTACAGCGGCACGGCCGTCGCCGCGACCGGCCGTTGGCCGTCATCACGGTGCCCTGCGCGATCCGCCCCGGCGCGATCGCCTCTCGAGCATCGGGTAGTCGGCCACGTCCAAGGGGTCCTGGCTGCCGGAGTCCTTGGCGCGGCACGAGGTTGCTGCGTGTAGACGATCACGCGTCCGCTGAGCCGCGCCGCGAGCGTGCTCACCGTCCGATCGAGCGAGCGCTCGTCGGTCACGACAGAGCTGATCCGGCTCGAGACGTAGTTCATCCACTGGCCCACCGTGTCGCTGATCAGGCCGGCGTTGAGGCGGACGTCGGCGAGCTTCTGCTCGACAAGGCGCCCCCGCAGCGGCGGCACGACGTACACCCACGCGACCATCATCGCCAGCGCGACGAGCGAGACGATCAGCAGCGTGAGCCAGTTCTTTACCGATTTGAACATCGTCAAGGAGGCGCAGGTGCGCCGCGTCCTCCTAGAACTCGCGGAACTTGTAGCCGATGTTGCGGACCGTGAAGATGAACTCGGGGTCCTTGGCGTCGGCCTCGAGCTTCTCGCGCAGGTGGCGGATGTGCACGTCAACCGTGCGCGAGTCGCGATAGTCGCTGTCGCCCC
This sequence comes from uncultured Thermoleophilia bacterium, assembly GCA_963717965.1. Taxonomy (GTDB): domain Bacteria; phylum Actinomycetota; class Thermoleophilia; order UBA2241; family UBA2241; genus CAIXSE01. The sequence continues at coordinate 426,360 of CAVQXS010000003.1, forward strand.
ACACCAGCTGCAGCAGGAGCTGCCGGCTGTAGACCCTTCCGGGGTGCGAGATGAGGGTCTTCAGGATCTCGAACTCGATGTAGGTGAGATCGACCTTGGCGCCGCGCACGATGACGTTGCGCTTGAGGACGTCGACCTCGAGGTCTTCGACCCTTATGACCTCCTTCTTGGTGGCCTCGGCGCTGCGGCTCATCTCGGCGCGGCGCAGCTGGGCGCGGACCCGGCTGCGGAACTCGCGCAGGCTGAACTTGTCCTTGGTGATGTAGTCGTCGGCGCCGATCTCGAGCCCGAGTACCTTGTCGAACTCCTCGCTCTTGGCGGTGAGCATGATGATGGGCACGATGCTCTGCGCACGGATGCGGCGGCAGACCTCCATGCCGTCCACGTGGGGCAGCATGAGGTCGAGGATCACGAGGTCGAAGTCCTCGCGCGTGAAGGTCTCGAGCGCCTCTTCGCCGTCGCGCGCGGTCACGACCTGGTAGCCCTCTTTCTCCAGAGGAAAGCGCAGCAGCTTGAGGATCGCCTCCTCGTCGTCGACGAGGAGGATGCGCGCTCCGGACTCGGCCATCACTGGCCTCCCTTCTCGGCAGCTTGACGCGTGCGCGGGGCCGCGTAGCCGCGGGCCCTGAAGCCCGCGCCCATGGCGGCCGCGAGGTCGGCGACCGCGGGCAGGTCGGCGCCCGGGTAGTCGACGGCGGTCAGCGTGGTCTCCATTCCATGCGCAAGACACTGTTCGGCGAAACGCAGGACTGCCCTGTAGGACTTGGAGAAGACGGGCCGGCACACGCGGTCGTACTCCTCCGGCGTCGCGGCGTTGAGGCTGACGGTGACGGCGTCCAGGCCGGCCGCCGCGAGCGCCGCCGGCACGTCCACGTCCGGGTTGAGCAGCTGGCCGTGGCCGTTCGTGTCCAGCCGGCTGTGGATGCGCCGCAGGCGCAGCCACTCGGCGACGGCCAGCACGACGTCGAGGCGTATCGTCGGCTCGCCGAAGCCGCAGAACACGACCTCGTCGGCGGGCCCGTCCATGAAGGCCACCTCGATCGCCTGCGTGACCTCGTCCAGCTCCGGCTCGTGGTCCAGCATCAGGTTCTCCCCGTACACGCCCTCGGTCCACTCGCGGATGCAGAACTCGCAGGAGCTCGAGCAGCGATTGGTGAGATTGAGGTAGACGGACCCGCCGGCGCGATAGGCGACGGTCCCGGCGGGTGCGGGCGCTTCGGTCATCGAGTGGCGGACGAAGGGGTCATGGTGACGGGCGACCGGCCCGCAGTGAACGGCGGCGGCCGGTCGGCACCGCGAGTATAGCAGGGTAGAATCAGCCTCCCGTGACCGATGCCACCGACAGCCTCATCGCCCTCTGCGGCCGCCTCCGCGACGTCGTGCTGCCCTCGCTGGGCACGCACGCCGCTCGCGGCCACGCCGGCGTCGCGGTGGGCGGCGACGTCACCTTCAGCATCGACGAACAGGCCGAGACTGTGCTCACGGCGTACATGCGCGAGCAGCTCCCCACCTGGGCGTTCTACTCCGAGGACGGCGGTCTCCAGGGGGCGGCCGACCCCGAGCTCATCCTCGTCGTCGATCCCATCGACGGCACGCGCCCGGCCGCGGCGGGCTTCGAGATGGCCTGCGTCAGCATCGCCGCCGTGCCGCCGTACCCGGCACCGACGATGGGCGACGTGGTCGCCGGCGTCATCCAGGAGATCAAGAACGGCGACCTCTTCGTCGCCGAGCGGGGCGCCGGTGTTCGCATGCGCCGGCAGGACGGCGCGGAGATCCCCTTCCTGCCCACGCCCCGCGCCGACCTCGAGAGTATCTTCTGGACGCTCGGCTTTCGCGGCCGGCCGGCCGTGATCCTGGCGAGCGTCCTCGAGGAGCTCATCGACATCTCTTCCGTCGGCGGCTGCGTCTTCGACATCGGCTCCGCGACCTACGGCGTCACGCGCATCCTGACCGGGCAGCTGGACGCCTACGTCGACATCGGCCCGGCGATCATCGCCGCGCACCCGTGGACCGAGGCGGAGTTCCGCCGCGTCGGCCGCGGCGCCGTGCTCTGCAATTCGCCCTACGACGTCGCCGCGGCGTACCTGCTCTGCAAGGAGGCCGGCCTGCCCTTCGGCGACGCCGACGGCGGCTCGCTCGACGACCGCCCGGTCCTCGGCTCGGACGCGACCTACCAGATGGCCACCGTCGCGTCCGGCAACGACGAGCTGCAGGCCGCGCTGGTCGACTGCGTCCAGCGCGGCATCGCCGGCTTGCGCCGGCCGGGGGATTGATCGTGGCCGCGCCCGTCACGGACTGGCACGAGGCGATGCTCTACGAGCGCCTCGACGAAGGCGCCGTGCGCTGTCACGTCTGCCCGCGCCTCTGCAGGATACCGCCCGGCAAGAGCGGCACGTGCCGGGCGCGCGTCAACCGCGACGGAGCCTTGTACGCGATCACGTACGGCAAGGTGTGCAGCGTCGCCGCCGACCCCATCGAGAAGAAGCCCCTCTATCACTTCTTTCCCGGCACCACGGTGCTCTCCCTCGGGAGCGTCGGCTGCAACTTCTCCTGCCGCCACTGCCAGAACTGGCAGATCGCGCACGCCGATCCCGCGGAGGCGACCCGCGACCTCCGCGACCTCCCGATCCGCAATCTCTCGGTGCTGGCCGCCAACAACGAGTGCCAGGGCGTGGCCTGGACCTACAACGAGCCGACGATCTGGCTCGAGTACATCCTCGACGGGGCCCAGGCGGCACACGAGCACGGGCTCTACACGGTGATGGTCACGAACGGCTTCATCACCGCCGAAGCCCTGGACGTCCTGGCGCCGCACATCGACGCCTACCGCGTCGACGTCAAGGGCTTCAGCAACGAGCAGTACACGGAGCTCTGCAGGATCCCGGACATGACGCCCGTGCTCGAGGCCGCCGAACGGGCCAAGGGCGAGCACGGCTGCCACGTCGAGATCGTGACCAACGTGATCCCCACCTTCAACGACGACGACGCGACCCTTCGCGAGATCGCCGACTGGATCGTCGCGAGGCTGGGGCCCGAGACGGCGTGGCACGTCACCCGCTTCGTGCCCCATCTCGAGTTCGCGCACCTGCCGCCAACGCCCATTCCCACCCTGGAGCGGGCCGTCCGCATCGGCCACGACGCCGGCCTCAGCTTCGTCTACGTCGGCAACGTGCCGGGTCACGAGGGCGAGAACACGGTCTGCCCGAGCTGCAGGCGGCTCCTCGTCCGGCGCACCGGCTACGCGGTTGAGGATGTTGCGCTGCGGGGAACATTTTGTGCGATGTGTGGAGCGAACGTGAACGTCCGCACCTCCATCAAGAAGTGACCGCAGGTGGGAACGAAGCGTAGCGGACTTGGCTTGGCAGCCCCCGAGTCGATAGGATTCACCGCCGTGGAAGACTATGTGAAGCTCGACATCCCCGCGAAGGCGGAGTTTGTCTCGCTCGGCCGACTGGCCTTGTCCGGTCTGCTGCGCTCGTGCGGCGGCTACTCCGACGACGCCGTGGCCGACCTCAAGCTCGCCCTCACCGAGGCGTGCTCCAACTCGGTGCGGCACGCCTACGACCACGACGACGGGCAGGTCCACCTCGAGTTCACGGTGCACAACGACCGCGTCACGATCCTCGTCCGGGACGAGGGCGGCGGGTTCCACGAGGACGACGACGACTGCCCCGAGTGCCGCGGGATGCCGGAGATCCACCCGAGCGGGGGCGGCATGGGCATCTCCATCATCCGCGCCGTCGTCGACGATTTCGATCTGCGCAAGCCGGACGAGGGCGGCACGGTCCTCGTCCTCACCAAGAACCGCGACTGCTGACGGCGCCGGCGCTTGCCGGCAGGGTTTGGCGCCACCGCCGCACCAGGAACAACCTCCCCACTGGGATCAATCGCGTCGCCCCCGCGCGACGTCTCGTCTACGCCGGAGGTCTCCATGCTCGACACGCTGCGTCAGCGCAAGGTAGCCAAGGTGCTGTTCGACGAGCACCATGGTGAGGCGTGGTCGATCCGGCCGGAGGCGGCGACGCGGATGCGGCCCTCGCACCCCGCCGCCGCCTCGTACGCTGCCGCGGCCGGTGCGCTCGCCGCGCGCGACTTCGAGGTCGTGACGAGCACGGGGCGGCCGCTCGACGAAGTCGCCCTGGCCGGCGTCGACGTGCTCGTGATCGCACATCCGAGCGACGCCACCTGGGAGCGCACGGTGGGCGAGGACCCGCCGCGCTTCTCGCCCACCGAGATCGCCGCCGTGGAAGCCTTCGTCGCCGCCGGCGGCGGCCTCGTCGTCCTCGGCGAGGAAGAAGAGGACAAGTACGGCGGCAACCTCAACGAGTTGCTCGCGCCCTACGGCGTGCGCTTCGAGAACGCCACCGTGTTCGACTACGGGCCCGGCGACGGCGTGCCGTGCTGGATCGCGGCCGAGGCGGCCGGCGAGGCCGCCGACCCCACGATCCTCCACCTGGTCCACGACGTCGGCCTCTACCGGGCCGGCGTGGTCGCGGCGAACGACCCCGGCGCGGTGGTGCTGCGCACCCGCGCCTCCGCCGACCCGCCCGGCGCCGGCCTGCTCGCCGCCGTATCGTACAAGGAGGGCCGCGTCGTGGCCGTCGCCGACTCGGACCTCTTCGGCGACGACTATCTGGCCCGGCGCGACCACCTGCAGCTCTGGCTGAATCTGGCCTACTGGGCGTCGCTGGCCGCGTTTCGCGCCGACTCGACGCCCATCGTCTCCGCATCCGCGCAGGACCCGGCATGGCGGCGCCTCAAGGACGCCGCGGACACCCTCCGATTGCTGCAGGAGCCCAAGGGCGAGGTCGACCTCGCCACGCACGACGCGGGCGAGGTGCGGGCGCTCGTGGTGACGATGGCCGAGGCCATCGCCGACCTCGCGCCACGCTTCGCCCACGAAGAGGACTACCTCGCCCAGGTCGTCGTCGACCTGCAGGCGTGGGTCGAGGCCGGCTGCGGCAAGCCGGACTTCAAGGAGTCGCTGGCTCTCTTCCGCCCCGAGCTCCATCGCCGGGACGGCATCGAGAACCTCGTCGTCTTTCCCATGTACACGCCCAACGGCTCGCCGGACACGCGCTTCGAGGCGCTCATCACGCGCACCCCGTGGCCGGACTTCGTGGCGCAGATCGAGCGCGAGCTCTACGACAACGACAAGTTCGTGCCCGTGCAACTGGTCGACAACACGGCGGGCTACGACAGCGAGTGCGCCGTGCTCTTCCCCGAGACCGTGAGCGTGGCCGAGCGGCCGACCAACCACTTCGGCGCCATCTTCTGCGACCGCGAGTCGTCGCGGTATCGGCGGTCGACGCTCAAGGGCGCCGAGGTCCTCGGCATCGAGCTGCCGCCGGACGCGCGAGCGCTGGCGGTCTCCCCCGACCTCGCGCTCGAGACCTACATCCTGTGGGACATGATCCACGACCGCTGGCACAGCCACGGCGACCTGCCCTTCGACCCGTTCATGATCCGCCAGCGCCTGCCCTACTGGATGTACTCGCTCGAGGAGCTTCGCGTCGATCTCGCCACCTACGGCACGGCGGGCGAGCTCGCCCGCGGCGGCTTTCCCTTCGCGCGGTACATCCAGTACGCGATCCTCTTCGACCGCGTCCTGCGCTTCCCCATCACCGGGAACCGGGTGCGCAACTACGACGGCCTCGGCGGCCAGCTGCTCTTCGGCTTCCTTCACGACCGCGGCGTGGTCCAGTGGACCGACAACCGGCTGCTCATCGACTGGGCGCGGATCGAGGAGACGGTCGGCGAGCTTCGCGAGCTGGTCGAGGAGCTGTACCGGCACGGGATCGACACGAGCAAGGTGACCTACTGGATCGCGGCGCACGACCTCGTCTCCCGGTTCGTCACGCCGAACCTCGGCTCGCAGTGGCGGGAGGGCGCGCGGGTCTCGTCGGACGAGTCCGAGCCGCGCGCCTGGATCGACCGGGTGCTCGACGACGAGTTCCCGCTCAGCCTGTTCTACGAGTCGCTGAAGAAGAAGGTGGCGGCGTGACGGGCGCCCCGCTCACGCTCTTCGCCAGCGACAACTACGCGGGCGCACATCCCTCCGTCCTCGAGGCGCTCGCAGCCGCCAACGGCGGCTGGGCGCCGGCCTACGGAGACGACCTCTGGACGACCCGCCTGCGGGACCGCCTGCGGGAGCTGTTCGGCGACGTCGAGGCGTTCCCCGTCTTCAACGGCACCGGCGGCAACGTCACCGCGCTCTCCGCCGTTCTGCGGCCGCACGAGGCCGTGATCTGCCCCGAGACGGCGCACATCAACGTCGACGAGTGCGGCGCCCCGGAGCGCATCACCGGCGCCAAGCTGGTCGACGTCCCTACGCCGGACGGCAAGCTGACGCCGGAGCTGCTGCGCCCGCGGCTCATCGGCTTCGGCGACCAGCACCACGTGCAGGCCAAGGTCGTCTCCGTCTCCCAGTCCACCGAGCTCGGGACGGTGTACACGCCGGCCGAGCTCCGCGCGCTCGCGGATACGGCGCACGAGTCGGGCCTCTTCTTGCACGTCGACGGCGCGCGGCTCGTCAACGCGGCGGAGGCGCTCGGCCTGGAGCTCCGCGAGCTCACGGCCGACTGCGGCGTCGACCTGCTGACCCTGGGCGGCACCAAGGGCGGCCTTCTCGGGGCGGAGGCGGTCGTGTTCTTCCGGCCGGAGCTCGCCGACGGGTACCTCTTCGCGCGCAAGCAGGGTACGCAGCTGGCCTCCAAGATGCGCTTCATCTCGGCCCAGCTCCTGCGCCTCTTCGAGGACGATCTGTGGCGCGAGACGGCCGGGCACGCCAATGCCATGGCCCGGCGGCTCGGCGACGCCGTCGCCGCGGTGCCGGGCGTCGACATCGCCTATCCGACCGAGGCGAACGCGGTCTTCGCCGCGCTCCCGCCGGCGGTGATCGAACGCCTGCACGAGCGGTATCACTTCTACGTGTGGGACGAGGACGCCGGCGTGGTCCGCTGGATGTGCTCCTGGCAGACGACGCCTGACGACGTGGACGCGCTCGCCGCCGCGCTACGCGACGCGGTCGCCGCGGGCTGACGCCGTCCCGGGCGCTCCCGCGGCCCCGTGGTACGCTCCGGCGGTGCAGCACGCATCCGGCCCAGACGCCGCCCTCGCGCGGCTCGCCGCGACGCACGGGCTCGACGAAGCCCAGACCGCCGCGCTCGCCCGCTACGTCCAGCTGCTCGCGGGTTGGCGGCGCGGCAACGTCACCGCGCTCACCGACCCGGTCGCCGTCGTCGACACCCTGATCGGCGACTCCCTGGCGCTGCTCGCGGTGCCGCAGCTGCGCGAGCGTGAGGGCGCCGGCTGGCTGGACCTGGGCGCCGGCGCCGGGGTCCCGGGCGTCCCGCTCGCGGTCGCGCTGCCGGATGCCGAGCTGACGCTGCTCGACTCGGTGGCCAAGAAGTGCGCCTTCCTCGAGGAGGCCGTCACGGCGTGCGCGCTCGAGGCCAGGGCGCCACGTCGTGTGTGCGCGCAGCGAGCGCTACGCCTCCGCGGGCGGGCCCGGCCGCGAGGCCCACGCGGTGGTTCTGGCTCGCGCCGTCGCCGAGCTCCCCGTGCTCGTCGAGCTCGCCGCGCCGCTGCTCGCCGAGGGTGGCGTGCTGCTCGCCAGCAAGACGCGGCGGGCGCTCGCCGCCGAGGCGCCGGCCGCCGCCGCCGCGGCGCAGCGCTGCGGCCTCGCCGCCGAGCCGCCGGTCCCCCTCCCCGCGTCGCCGCTGGACGACGCCGTCTGCGCGGTCTACCGCAAGACGGAGCCCACGCCCGAGTGGCTGCCGCGGCGCGAGGGCATGGCCGCCAAGCGGCCGCTCGGCGCCTGACACCCCGGCCGCTCTGGGCGACCGGCGCGCTCACGCCATCTGCTAGTATCGCCCCGCGAAAGGAGCCCGGTGACCCGCGTCATCGCCGTGACCAACCAGAAGGGCGGGGTCGGCAAGACCACCACCGCCGTCAACCTCGCCGCCTGTCTGGCCGAGGCCGCGTTCGACGTGCTGCTCCTGGACATGGACCCGCAGGCCAACGCCTCGGCGGGCCTGGGCGTTCGCGCTGAGGACCCGCGTCTCACCAGCTACGGGGTTCTCGGTGGCGCCGCGGGCGTCGGCGAGGCCACCGTTCCCACCGCCGTCGAGCACCTCTCGCTGGTGCCGGCCTGCCCGGACCTGGCGGGCGCGGTCGTCGAGCTCGCCGGCGCCGACGGCAGCGAGTACGTCCTCGACTACGCGCTCGCCGGGCACGTGGAGACGCACGACTTCGTCTTCATCGACTGCCCCCCTTCGCTCGGCGTCCTCACCGTCAACTCCCTGGTGGCGGCGCGCGAGGTGCTCATCCCGGTGCAGGCCGAGTACTACGCCCTCGAAGGCCTTGCGGCGCTGCTGGAGACGGTCGGGCTGGTGCACGAGCACCTCAACCCCGAGCTCTCGATCCTCGGCGTCGTGATCACCATGTACGACGGCCGCACGCGCCTCGCGCGTGAGGTCGCCGGTGAGGTGCGCGAGCACCTTGGCGAGCACGTCTTCGAGACGATCGTGCCGCGCAACGTGCGGCTCAGCGAGGCGCCGAGCCACGGTCTGCCGATCTCACGCTATGATGCGACCTGCGCCGGCAGCGACGCCTACTTCGATCTCGCCAAGGAGGTCGTCTCCCGTGACTGAGCCAACCGATCCCGACGCGCCCGCGGCGCAGCCGCAGGCCCGGGCGCCCGGCAAGAAGGCGCTGGGCAAGGGTCTCGGCGCGCTCATCGGCGAGGGCCGGTCGGCTCTCGGGCGTTCCGGCGCGGCCGGCGCCCCCGTGGAGGGCCGCCTCCGCGAGCTCGCCCTGGCGGACATCGCCGTCAACCGTCGCCAGCCGCGCCGCACGTTCCCCGACGATGAGCTTCAGGAGCTCGCCGCATCGATCAGGGCGCTGGGCGTCGTGCAGCCGGTCGTGGTGCGGCCGCTGCACGCGGAGGCTGCGCCGGCCGCCGAAGGCCCGCCGGCGCCGACGGGCGTCCGCTTCGAGCTCATCGCCGGCGAGCGGCGTCTGCGCGCCGCCAGGCTGGCCGGCCTCGAGTACATCCCCGCCCTCGTGCGGCCCGCCGACGAGATCTCCTCGCTCGAGATCGCCCTCGCGGAGAACGTCGCCCGCGAGGACCTCAATGCGATCGAGGAGGCACAGGCCTACGCGGCCCTGGTCGACGAGTTCGGACTGACGCACGAGCGCATCGCCGAGCTCGTCGGGCGCAGCCGCGTCGCCGTCACCAACCTGCTGCGCCTGCTCGACCTGCCCGACGACGTGCAGGCGATGATCGAGCGCGGTGAGCTCAGCGAGGGCCACGGACGCGCCCTGCTCGCGCTGCCGGACCACGGCGAGCGCCGCCGCGTCGCACGCCTGGTCGTGACGGAGGGCCTCACCGTGCGCCAGGTCGAGGCGCTCGTGAGGAAGCTCGCGGAGCGGTCGCCGGAGGGAGCCGCGCCGCCGGCCCGGCCGGCCGCCGGCCCGGACTTCACGGACCTGACCGACGAGCTCTACGGGGTCTTCGAGGCGCCGATCCGCATCCGCAGCGGCAAGCGGGGCGGCACGATCCAGATCGGCTTCAGGAGCGCGGCGGAGCTCCAGCGGCTGGTCGAGCTCTTGCGTTCGCTCGGCTGAGGCTCCCGGTCAGGGCGCCGGCGTGAGCGTCACGCCGGGCGTCGGCGTCACCGTGGGGTACGTCGTAGGCGGCGCAACGGTCGGGAAGGGAGTCACGCCCGGCGTCGGTCGTGACGCCAGGGGTGGGGGTCACTCCGGGGAAGGGGGTCGCTCCCGGGATCGGCGTCGCGCCGGGGACGGGTGTGGACCCGCCCGGGCGCGGCCGCGCCGGCCGGGACGTACACCACGGTGCCGTCGGCGAGCCGGTAGAACGAGCCGATCAGCGTCCCCACACCTGCGACCTGGGCTCCCTCCTGCATGTCGAGCTTGGTGATCGTGCCGCCCTCCTTGACGATCACCTGCATCTCGGGCGTGCCGGGGTCGGTGACGATGGTCATGTTCTGCTTGGTGAGCAGGCCGCTCATGCCGGCCGCGGCGAGCGCGGCGACCAGGAAGCCGACGGCGAGGATGATGGCCACGTCGAAGAGGTTGACGATGCCGTCGAGCGGGTCGCCGTTGCGGTCGGCCGTGCCGACCCGCCGCCGGCGCATGTAACGCAGGCCGCTCTCGGGAGCGCCCATGACGGTGCCGAGGTTGTGCAGCCTGGAGTGGTCGTCGTTCGCCGGCATGGCCGCTCAGCGACGGCGCGACGGACCGCCCGAGCCGCGCGGGCGCGGATCGTCGGTGCCCTCAGGATCGACGGGGCCGAGATCGGCGAACGGGTCGTCGTCGCGGGTCCAGTCCATCGTCGGGTCGTCGAACGTGAGGCCGGCGCCCTCCGCCGGCCGCCCCTCTCGCCGCCGCGCGGCCGGCGCAGCAGACGCGGTCGCCACCTTGGCGCCGCCGGTTGCCGCCGGGACTCGCGGCGACCGGCAGCAGGGGCTCCTGCGGGATCTCCGGCAGCGTCACGAGGGCCGTCCGCTCGGCGTCCTCATCCGCGACGACGTAGTCGATCTCGGCGTCGGCGTCCCAGACGCCCGTCCTGGAGAGCCGCCGGCCGGACCTCAGCCGCACGTCCGAGCCCTCGAGCAGCTCGAGGAGGTACTCCATGTCCGAGATGTCCTGCGAGTACATGCGGTCGCGGACGATGCTGATACGCAAAGGCGATGCCGCCGATGAGGAGGCCGATCACCGTGACGGAGAAGGCGGTGACGAGGTTCTCCGACAGCGCCTGCATATCGCCGTTGGCGAGGCCGATGAGGGCCGGCGACAGCGGGATCAGGGTGCCCATGAGGCCCAGCATCGGGCCGATGCGCACGAGGATGCGCGTCCGTTCGAGCCGCTTGATCGTGTAGAACTCGTACTCCTGCAGGAGCTTGAGCGGCTTGGCCGCCAGGCGCTCCGTCTGGTAGTTGCGGATGAGGTCGTAGAGAAAGCGGACGACGACCAGCGAGTAGTTGTTCTCCTGAAGATAGCGGTACGCGGTGCGCGGCTTGCCGTCGCGGAAGGCCATCCGGGCGCGCAGCGCGCGGATCTCGAGGGCGTCGAGGTCGCGGTGGCGGAACCGCAGCCACACCTCGTAGAGGAGCACGCCGAACTCGATGAGCACCCACACGAGGCAGACGATGGCGGCGATGAGGACGGGCCAGAGCAGGATCCTGGAGATGTCGTAGATGAGCTGCTGAAGGTCGTTCACCCCAGGCTCACTCCCGCGCCGACGGACGGGTCAGGTCCTTGGACCCGGCGAGCGTCTTCTTGAACCGCTCCCAGGAGCTGCCGCCGCCGGCGAGCACCGCGCCCTGGCTGGCCCCGCTGAGGAGCTCTTCGCGGCGGTGCAGCAGGAGGTACGAGATGACGGCGCCGATGGGCAGCATGGCGAGCAGAGTACCACCCACGAAGCCGGCGGCACTACCCCCGTCGCCCGCGCCGGCGGCGCCCGGGCTCGCCGACGCACTCGGCGACGGGATCGGCGAGCCGATGACGGTGCCCGGGGTAGGGACTTGGGCTGGTGTACGGGTAGGCCGTGTACGGTCGGGGTCGGGGTGGGGGTCGGGGTCGGCGTGACGTAGGGCTTGGGTGTGCTGGCGGACGTGGGATACGTGGTCGGGTAGACCGGACCGGGGTTGTACGTGGGCTGCGTCGTGGGTGCGGGGGTGGGTGTCGGCGTCGGCACGGCGACCGTGAACTTGCGCTCGACGATCTTGGCGTTGCCGGCCTTGTCGCGGAGCTCGATCTTGTACGTGTGGTCGCCGTTGGCGACGTTCTTGAGCTGCAGTGTGAGACCGTAGTCGCCGATCTTCGCCGGCCCGCTCTTGTTGACGTCGTCGACGTAGAGGCGGCACGCCGACGGATTGATGCCCGTCCCCTTGGGATAGAGGTCGGTGTACGTCGCGCGGATGAGCACGATGTGGGTGTACTTGTACTTCGCGCCGTTCTTGGGCGAGACGATCTTGAACTCCGGCCGGAACTTGAAGGCTTTCGGCCGGACCGATGCTCTTGGGGAACGACGAGAAGCTCTGGCGACGCATGGCGACCAGCGCCCAGCTGGTGACCTGGCAGCGGGCGTCACCCGGGCCCGGACGTGCGCCGGTACGCGCCCGTCGGCTGCTGCAGCCGCCGAGCGCGTCGATGGGCGTGTTGACGCCGACTCTCCAGTACGCATCGTCGGGTCGCTCGCCGAGGGCGAGGATCGCCTGGATGGCGGCCGAGGTGGCCTCGGCGTCGGTGCGTTCGCCGGGGCTCACCGGGGAACCCGCCGTCGGCGTTCTGGGAGCCCTTGAGGTAGGCGCGCGCCGCCGGCAGCGCTTGCCGGCGATCGACGGGCCGTCCGGGGCCACGCACGAGCGCCTGGATGGCCAGCGCGGTGTCGACGACGTTCGAGCCATCGCCGGTCTCGGCGGGGAAGCCGCCGTGTCGCGTTCTGCTGGGCGGCGAGCCACGTCTCGGCGAGCGCGGAAGCGCTCGTTCGAGGGAGACGCCGAGGTTGTAGCGAGCGAGAGGGCCCAGGAGGTCGTGTGCACGGCGTGAAGTCGACGTGGAGCGCGCGGCGAGAAGCTGCCCTTGGTCGGCGAGCCGTCGACCATGTCCTGGTAGCTGTAGAGCATGGTGAGGAGGTCGACGCTGTGCGGCGTGCCCGCCACGACGACGCGGTCGCGCTGTCCGACGCGACGTAGGCCATGATCATGCGCGCGTAGTAGACGGGCGCGTTGGGCACGGCTCGAGCTCGCCGCCGCCGCCACTCTGATCGGTGCTCTGCAGGTAGTCGAAGGGGTTCTTGCCCTTCTTCGTCCACGCGCTCGAGCCCATCCGCTCGCCGCTCGCCACCGCGCCGAGGATGGCCCAGGCCGTGTTGGCCGGCGAGGCGAAGCCGCCATCGTCCGCTGGCGGGCGTGAAGGTAGTCGAGGCCCTGGGTGACGTACCTGGGCCTCTGCTCCGAGGCGCGCCGGGCGGCGACTCCGGTCGCGGCGAACGACGCCGCGACGAGCACGACGATCGCCACCACCAGCCAGATTCTCCTGCTCATCCGCATCCTCCAGACCCCCGGAGAGTGGGGGACACCACATGCTACCAAGCGGTCTGTCCCCCCGCCAGCGTGCGTGCGCTGTCGCGGGACGCGCCGGGAGGCGCCCGCGACGGGGGGACGCGGGGCATCACGCGCTCGTTCAGGGGCACCATCCTCGCGCTCCGGAGCGGACCGCCATCCTCGCAGTCCGCCGCGAGGATGTATCCTAGTGAGCCGATATGGGCTCCCTGCTCTCACTCGTCATTCCCGTGTACAACGAGGCCGACAGCCTCGTGCCGCTCGTCGCCGAGATCGACGAGGCGCTCGCCGCGTACGGGAGCCCCTACGAGATCGTCTTCGTCGACGACGGCTCCACGGACGGCTCTTTCAAGGTGCTGAAGGAGCTCGCAGGCGCCCGCGACGACGTGCGCGTCGTCAAGCTGCGGCGCAACTTCGGGAAGGCGGCGGCGCTGTCGCACGGCTTCGCCGCCGCCCGCGGCGACGTCATCGTGACCATGGACGGCGACCGCCAGGACGACCCGGCCGAGATCGCGAACCTCACGGCGCCGCTCTCCGAGGGCTACGACCTCGTCTCGGGCTGGAAGCAGCGGCGCCAGGACCCGCTCAACAAGACGCTCCCTTCGCGCTTCTTCAACTGGACGGTGCGCCGCGCCTCTGGCATCCCGCTGCACGACTTCAACTGCGGGCTCAAGGCCTACCGGCGCGACGTCGTCGACACGATCTCGATCTACGGGGAGCTCCACCGCTACATCCCGGTCGTCGCCGCCCAGGCCGGGTTCCGGGTCACCGAGGTCAAGGTGAGCCACCGCCGCCGCACGGCCGGCCGCTCCAAGTACGGCTGGCAGCGCTACATGCGCGGCTACCTCGACCTGCTCACGGTGATGTTCCTCGGCCGCTTCCAGCACCGTCCGCAGCACCTGTTCGGCGGCTTCGGCACACTGCTCATCTTCATCGGCGTGCTCGTGGAGCTCTACCTCACCATCGACAAGCTCGTGTTCGGTAACCCCATCGGGCAGCGGCCGCTGCTGCTCCTCGGGGCGCTGTCGATCATCGTCGGCGTGCAGCTCCTGAGCCTGGGGCTGATCGGCGAGCTCATCGCCAACTCGCGCGCCCGCCGCGGCCCCGACCCGGCGGAGGTGGCCGTGGTCGTGGAGGCGGCGCCGGGCGCCGCGCGGGTGCAGGCCGCGCCGGACGAAGAGGACGGCAGAGACGCCGCTTCGCGAGGCGCCGCCGCCGGCGCCGCCGCACAGCCGTGACGCGGGCGGTCGCGTACTTCGGGACGTACGAGCGGGACTATCCGCGCAACGCCGTGCTCATCGCGGGGCTCCGCGAACACGGCGTCGAGGTCGTCGAGTTCCACGCGCCCCTGCCGCCGCTGACCGCGGCCGAGATGACCGGCGCGGGCGGCGCCGCCCGGCTCGCCGCGGGCATCACCGCGGCACACGGGCGGCTGTTCGCGCAGCACCGTCGCCACCTCGAGGTGGACGCCGTCGTCGTCGGCTATCCCGGCCACTTTCTCGTACCGTTCGGCCGCCTGCTCGCGGCGTTCCGCCACGCGCGCCTCGTCTTCGATCCGCTCGTCTCGCTGTGGGACACCTTCGCCGGCGACCGCGCGCTCGTGCGCAGCGGCGGTGTGAGAGCGGCGGCCGTGCGCGCCGTCGACGAGGTCGCCTTTCGCCTGCCCGACCTCGTCCTCGCGGACACCTGGGCGCACGCCTCCTACTTCCAGGAGGAGTTCGGCCTCGCTCGGCGCCGGCTCGCCGTCGCGCCCGTCGGGGCCCTGCCCGAGCCGCGCGCGGACGGCAGCGCGCGCTCACTCGGCCACGGCGAGCCGCTCACGGTGCTGCAGTACGCCAAGTGGAGCCCGCTGCACGGCGCCGACGCGGTCCTGGCCGCGGCCGAACTGCTGCGCGCCGAGCCGTTCCGCTTCGTCCTGATCGGCGAGGGGCAGCTGTCGGCCGAGCTGCGCGGCGCGATCGCCGCGCGGGGACTCACCAACGTCGAGTGGCTCGGCGCGCTGCCGGCTGCCGAGCTGCGTGCGCACACGCTGGCGGCCGACGTCTGCCTCGGCGTCTTCGGCCGCTCGGAGAAGGCCGGGCGCGTCGTGCCCAACAAGGTCTTCGACGCGCTGGCCTGCGGCCGGCCCGTCGTCACCGCCGACGGCGACGGCGCGCGCGAGTGGCTCCGCGACGGCGAGACCGCCCTGCTCACGCCGGCCGGCGACGGGGCCGCCCTGGCGGCCGCCCTGCGCCGGCTGCTCGACGAGCGGGAGCGCGCCCGCCTCGGCGAGGCGGCGCTCGGCCTCTACCGGCGGGCGTTCACCCCGGCCGCGGTGGCGGGCGAGCTGCTTGCCGCCCTGGAGGCGGCGTGACCGCTGAGGGCGGGACGCCGCCCGTCCACCGGGGCGAGGCCGCGCCGGTGCCACCGGGCGCTCCGGCGCCGGACGCCGCGGACCGGGCGCCGCCTGATGCCGAGGACGCCATGCCGACGGCCTCCTCGCGCCGGCGCCTCTGGGTGCGCCTCGCGCAGGTGGCGTTCGTGGCGGCGCGGCGTACTTCCTCGTCGCCTATCTCGTTCGCTCCTGGGGCACGATCCAGGACTTCGACTGGACGCTGGATCCCGGCTGGCTCGTCGCCTCAGGCGTCGCCTTCCTCGTCTACTACTTCGCGCAGGCCGTGTTCTGGTGGATGCTCCTGCGCGGGTGCGGCGCGCGCAGCGCCTTCTGGCCGGCGGCCTCGGTGTGGGGCAAGTCGATCCTGGCGCGCTACGTCCCGGGCAACGTGTTCATGTTCGTCGGGCGCGCCTGGATGAGCCACTCACAGGGCCTGGCCGTCGACCGGGTGAGCGCCGCGATGGTCTACGAGCAGGCGCTCGGCGTGTGCTCGGCCCTGCTCGCCATCGCCGTCCTGTTCCCCTTCTGGGAGTACCGGCCGGGGCTGACGGCCCTGAGCCTGCTCGCCATCCCCGTCCTCGTGGCGCTCATGCACCCTCGGGTCTTCGGGCCGCTCGCCGGCCGCGTGCTGCGCCTCTTCCACCGGCCGCCGCTGGACGTCACCCTGGGGTTCGGCGCCGTGCTCGTGATCCTGTGCCTCTTCACCGTCGACTGGCTCGTGGCCGGCGCGGGCGCGTGGTTGCTCGCCCGGGCCGTCACCGGCCTCGAGGTCGACGCCCTGCCGCTCTGCATCGTCGCCTACGCGCTGGCCTACGTGGCCGGCATGGTCGCCTTCATCATCCCGAGCGGCATCGGCGTGCGCGAGGCGGTGTTGACGGCGTCGCTCGCACGTCGGCTTCCCGGCGGCGTCGCGCTCGTCTGGGCGCTGCTCCTCCGCGTTGTGGGTGACGGCGATTGAACTCCTCTTCGTGGGGCTGGTCGTGGTCATCGAGCTCGCGGTGCGCCGGAGGAGTGAGGCGTGAGCCGGCGCCGGCGGGCGAAGGCGGCCGCGGCGAGCCCGCCGGGCGACGGCGGGCTCGCGCTCTCTCCGGTGCAGGAGCTCGACGACGAGCGGCGCAGGGTCCTCTTCCGCCGCCGCGCCCTGTACGTGATCGGCGGCGCCATCCTCTTCGCCGTCGTCTACTCCCTGCTCTCGTGGCTCAAGTACCGCGCGTACATGGACGCCCGCTACGACCTCGGCAACATGGTCCAGGCCGTGTACAACACGGCGCACGGCCACTTCCTCGAGATCACGACCGGCGATGTCGAGCCGCGGCAGATGTCCCGGCTCGGCTCGCACGTCGACCCCATCCTCGCGCTGTTCGCGCTCCCCTGGCTCGTGTGGCCCAGCCCCGTCATGCTCCTTGTCGGCCAGGCGGCGATCGTCGCCACCGGCGCCTGGCCTGCGTACCGGCTCGGGACGCGCGCGACGCGCGACCCGGGCGCCGGCGCCTTCCTCGCCGGCGCCTACCTGCTCTACCCGGCGCTCGGCTTTCTGGTGCTCAACGAGTTCCACCCGGTCGCCCTCGCCACGCCGCTTCTGCTCTGGGCGTTCCTGTACATGGACGAGGACCGCTGGGTGCGCGCCGCCGTCTTCCTCGTGCTCGCGGCGGCGTGCAAGGAGACCGTGCCGCTGGTCATCGCCTTCATGGGCGCCTACTTCGCGGTGCGCAAGCGCTCGCTGTGGCCGCTCATCGTCACCGCCGCCGGGCTCGCCTGGTTCGCCGTCGCGGTCTGGGCCGTGATACCGCACTACAACGGGGACCAGAGCGCCTTCATCGCCCGCTACGGCGACTACGGCGCCGGCGCCGGCGAGGTGGCGAAGAGCGCCCTCCTCCACCCCGGCCAGACGGTCGCCGACGTCTTCGCCGAGGCCAACCTGCGCTACTTGCTCAGGCTGCTGTGGCCGCTCGGCTTCACGTCGCTGCTCAGCCCGCTGACGGTGCTGATCGCCCTGCCCGAGTACGCGCTCAATGCGCTCTCGGCGACGACCTTCCAGCGGCGCATCGAGTTCCACTACACGGCGCTCGAGATCCCGTTTCTGTACGCGGCGGCGGTGCTCGGCGTGATGCGCCTCTGGCGCTGGCTGGGCGGCGGCTTTCGCAAGGCGGAGAGGCTGATGCGAGGCGAGCTCGTCCAGCGCGGGACGCTCGCCCTCCTCGTGCTGCTCTGCGCGCTGGCCGGCAACTTCTTCCTCGGGCCGCTGCCCTTCTCGCTGCCCGGCGCGGCCTACGACGGCCGGGACTACGCCAAGACGTCCCACGACGTGGCGCTCGACGAGGCCGTCGCGATGATCCCGCCGAACGCGGTGGTCTCGGTCAACAACAACGCCGGCGCCCAGCTGGCGGCGCGCCGGGTCGCCTACATCTTCCCGTACTTCGCCGGCGCGGACTGGGTGATCGTCGACACGAAGCACCCGTTCTTCTACGACAAGGAGGACGAACGGATGCACCAGCTCGCCCTCGGCCGGCTGGTCCTGGACAGCAATTTCCAGTCGGTCTACGCCAAGGACGGGGTGTACGTGTTCAAGCGAGTGGACGCCGGCGCCGGAGGCGTGACGGCCCCTACGCCACCCAGCTGAACACGGCGAACTTCGCCGTGAAGCCGATCAGCAGCACAATGCCCGCGGCCACCACCACCTTGTGCAGCCGCGGCCGGTCGCGCGTGTACAGGGCGAGGGCGATGTAGAGCGGAAAGACGGTGAGCGTGAAGCGCGGGTACGACATCAGCGGCACGTACTTGCTGGGGAAGAACAGTGGGTACGCGAGCGAGGCCAGGGCGTACCACGAGTAGGCACCGGGCAGCCGCCGCGCCCCGTACCAGAGGAGCAGCGCGGCGGCGATCAGGAACAGCAGGTTGAGGATGTTGGTGCCGGCGATGCTGTACTCGGACCCCGGCCGCGGCACCTCCCAGAAGATCCGGTAGTACTCGGCGGAGACCATCTTGCGCAGGCCCCTGACGCTGGCCACGATCCCCTTGGTGACCGTGTAGTTCGGCGCTCCGAAGTTGCGCTCCCAGGCGGACTGCGCCGTCGAGAAGGCGAGCGGCTTGCCGAAGACGAGCGCCAGGTACGTCATCCAGACGAGCAGGCCCTCGAACACCATGAGCAGGTTGGCGACGTGGGAGTCGGTCTTCTTGAGATTCCAGCCGCGCCGCTCGTAGTAGTAGTAGGCCATGGGGATCAGCAGGAGCACGCCGGTGCTGCGCGTGAGCGTGGCGAGCAGGGCCATGACGCCCGCGAGCCGCCAGCGGCCCTCGCGGGCGAACACGAAGCAGGCGAGGGAGAGCAGCAGGAACAGCGACTCCGTGTACACGGCCTGCAGGAAGAACGAGAGCGGCCCGATGGCGAGATAGATGACCGCGCGGCTGGCGAGCGACTCGTCGAAGTCGGCGCGCACGAGCCGGTAGAGCAGCCACACGGATCCCGCGTAGCACAGCAGGGAGATGACGATGCCGGTGATCAGCAGGTTGCCGTTGAGCACCAGGCCGACGTAGCGCAGCAGCATCGGGAGGAGCGGGAAGAACGCGGTGCTGCCGTCGGCGTCGGCGTAGCCGCCGGTCGCGATCTTGATGTACCAGACGCCGTCCCAGTGCGCCCAAGGGTTGAAGAGCGCCCCGAGCCAGCCGGTGAACACCTCGGCGCGTTCCGGGAAGCGCCAGCCCACCGGCAGCCCGTGGACGCCGATGAGGCCGGCGGCGGCGAAGGCGACGGCGACGATGAGGATGCGGCTGCCGACGGCGGCGACGAGCGCCCGCGTCAGCGGGCGGGTCGCCGCGGGTTCGGCAGCCGTGTCTTCGGCACCCTCGCCGGCGGGATCCTCGCCGGGCTCCGCCGCCACCCCGGCGTCCGGCGGCAGATCAGTCGCCTCCATCGGCTTCTCCCCCACCGATGAGGCCGTCCGCGGTCAGCCGGCGAAGGAGGGCGGCGCGAAGGTCGCTCGCGAGCTCGTGCCGCCGCAGCGGGTCGGCGGCCCAGGCGTGCAGGCGTAGCAGGACGGCCCCGGCGGCGATGTCCGCCACCTCGACGCTGTCCTCCTTGCCGATGGGCGCCGGCGCCAGCGACTCGCCGACCTCGAGCATCGCCTGCGCGATGCGCTCGACGTCGGCGTCCAGCGGCAGGACGAGGTCTACGGCCACCATGCTGCCCGGCGAGCCCATCGAGTAGTTGTGCACCGCCTTGTTCGCGAAGGCCTCGTTGGGGATCACGACGCGGCGGCCGTCGGCGCTGCGGATGTAGGTGTAGATGAGCGAGATCTGCTCCACCGTACCGAACTCGCCGTCGACGCTGATGTAGTCGTTCAGGCGCACCGGCTGCGAGAAGGCGATCATGATGCCGCTGACGAGGTTGGCGATGGGAGCGCGGGCGGCGATGCCGATGACGCCGGCGACGATCGCCGCTGAGGCGAGCATCGCCCGGGCGAGCGTCCCGACGGCGGGGATCTGCAGCAGTGCGATCCCGATGCCGACGAAGAGGATCGCGATGAAGACGAGCCGGCGGATCATGATGAAGCGGGTGCGGTCGGCGCGGTCCGGCGTCTTGCCCAGCAGCCTGGCCATCGCCCGGTCGCGGCGCGCGAGGACGAAGTCGACCACGCGCGCCACGACGATCGCGACGATCACGTAGATGATCGCCTTGAACCAGTCGGTCTCGTAGAACGCTGTCGCGACGACGGTCATCGGAGGCGTGCGTGGGTCCAGCGACCGGTCACGGCGCGGGGCTGGGGGAGACGCCGTCCCCCGGCTCCGGAACAAGCTCCGCCGGAGTCAGATCGTCGCGGACGTCGTAGAGCACACGGCCGGTGTCGTAGTCGAGCAGCGCGACGAGGGTGTCGCCGCTGGCGGAGATCGTGTCGACCGCCCCTCGTACCTGCCAGATGAACCGATAGCTCGGGACGACGGTGCTCGTGAGCGCGCGGCCGTCGATCGTGTGGTCGAACGTGTAGTCCTTCCCGGGCGTGACGAAGAGCAGCTGTACCTCGCGGGGGTCGACGGCCGTGCCCTTGTACAGCCAGTCGGCCTTGCGCAGGGCCATGCCGGACGTCTTGAGCTCGGCGTCTCCGGGGACTGCCAGCGCGGCGTAGGCGAAGCTCCAGCCGCGCCAGGGGTGCGTCAGGAACTGCCCCCGCTGCTCCGGGGCCGTGTAACGAAAGGCGACGAACGCGGGCAGCACGAAGACGATGAGCGCGACGACGACGATCGCCACGACGAGGAAGCGTCTGTCGCGGAAGGGGATCATGACCGGACCACGGGAGCATCCTCGCGGGGCACGGGCGGACGTGTCAAACGGCGGGAGACGTCGGCGCCACGGTCCCGTCGTCGACCACGTCGGTGCGTGCGAACGCCGCGCGGGCGGCGTCCCGCATCGGCAGGAATGAGCTCTCGCCCGCCAGCGGGTTGAGGTGCACGAGGATCAGGCGGCCGACGCCCGCCTCGGCGGCGAGCCGCGCCACGCCGCTCGCCTCGCTGTGCGCGGCGAAGCCGGGGCGCAGTTCCTCCGGCACCTTGGCGAGCCCCGGATCGGCCGCCCAGTACCAGGCCTCGTGGAGCCACAGTCCGGCGCCGGCGGCGAAGCCGGCGGCGGCGGGGTCGACCTGCGTGTCGGTGGCGATGACCAGCTCGTCGTCGAGCCGGAAGGACACGCTGGTGTCCGTGTGCTGCTGCGGGCGCACGCGGACGACGTGGCCGGCGACCTCGTTCTCTCCCTCCGTCGCCGGCTGCACGCTGACGCCCTTCATGTCCGCAAGGCCCACCGGGTTGTAGGGCCGCCGGACCAGGCCCGCCAGGGCGGCCCGCGGGTCGACGCCGGTGAGCGCCTTGTCGGGCGGGTGGATCATGACCTTTCGCCCGGCCAGGACGCCGGAGAGGTAGGCGAGCCCGCAGACGTGGTCGAGGTGGTAGTGGCTGAGGAAGAGGTGGACCTCGGTGGCGCCCTCGAGGAGGTGCGCGTGCTCCGGGTCGAGGAGGCGGCGCAGCCCTGTACCGGCATCGAAGAGCAGGAGGCTCGAGTCCACAGGGACGGCGAAACAGGTGGTCTCTCGCGCTCCGTGAGGCATCCAGCCCATCGTGCCGAGCAGTGTCACGTCCATGCGGTCCTCACCTTCCTCAGCTCAGTCGCCGACCGGGCGACCGAGCGCCTCGGCCGCGCGGCGGACCATCTCCCGCTCGTTGGGGTACGTCATGAGTCGCAGGGCCTGGCGGAGTCGTACCCAGCGCGCGTCGCTCACCTCGTGGTCGTGCCGGGAGGTGTCTCCGCCGGTGGCGCGCACGAGGAAGTAGTGGACGGTCTTGTGGATGCGGCCGCCTTGTTCCCGGGAGTAGAAGGAGTAGTCGATCTCGCCGAGCTCCTGCTCCACTACGCCGAGCAGACCGGTCTCCTCGGCGATCTCGCGGAGCGCGGTCTCCGCGAAGGTCTCTCCTTCTTCGACCCCGCCCTTGGGAAGGCCCCAAACGGAGCGGCCCGCGGGCCGAATAAGGCACACCTCGACGCCGTCGTCCGTGCGGACGACGACGCCACCAGCGGATGTGCGTTCGAGTGGGCCCGGCATGCTCGTCTCCGGCCCGCGCGGAGGCGGGCACTTGATCCCGCGTAGTATATCGTTCTGACGGCGAGTAGCCGCGGTGGTGCCACGCACCCGGCAGCTTTCGCCGGGCCCCGCGGCGAGTAGGATGCTGCGGTGACCAAGCTCGCCGACAGCCTCGCCGCCCTGCGCGAGCCCGAGTATCTCAAGCTGTTTCTCGGGCAGGCCACCTCAGTCATCGGCTCGATGTTCCGCATCGTCGCGCTGCCGTTCGCGGTGCTCGCCATCGGCGGTTCGGCGACGGACATCGGCATCGTGGAGGCCGCCGGGCTCATCCCTCTCACGCTGCTCGTCCTGTTTGGCGGCGTCTGGGCGGACCGGCTCCCGCGGCGCACCGTGATGCTCGTCGCCGACGCGGTACGGACCGTGCTGCAGCTCACGGCCGCGGCGCTGCTCGTCGCCGGGGTCGCCGAGGTCTGGCAGCTCGCAGCGCTGCAGGTCGGGATGGGCGTCTGCGAGGCGTTCTTCTGGCCCGCGTACACGGGCCTGGTGCCCGAAGTCGTGAGCCCTCCGCGCCTCCAGCAGGCCAACGCGCTGCAGGGCCTGGTATCGAGCGGCTCGGTCACGCTCGGGGCGGTCCTTGCCGGCATGCTCGTGGCGGCGATCGGTCCGGGCTGGGCGCTCGGCGTCGACGGACTCAGCTATCTGGTGAGCGCCGGGTTCCTGCTGCGACTGCGGCCGGCGGGCTATCTCGGCCGGCGGGCGGCGAAGCGGTCTCCTGGCGCACCCGATCGCGTCATCGCCCGGGAGGAGGCAGACGCCGACGAGCCTGACCAAGATGAAGCCCACTCCAGTGTTCCGAGACCTCGCCGAGGGCTGGCGAGAGTTCACCGGCCACACCTGGATCTGGGTCATGACAGCCGGCTCGGCGCTGTTTCTCTTCGCCATCGACGGGCCGATACAGGTGCTCGGCCCCGTCGTGGCGCGCGACGTCTACGACGGGGCCCGCACCTGGGGCTTCACGTCGGCGGCCATGGGCCTCGGCCAGATCGCGGGCGGCCTGCTCGTGCTGAGCTGGCGGCCACGGCGGCCGATCCTCGTGATCGCCGCCGGCATGAGCGTGACGTCGGTGCCCGTGGCGCCTCCTTGCGCTGGAGGCGCCGGTCTGGACGCTCTACGCGGCCATGGTCGCCGTGGGCGTCGAGTGGGGTCTCTACGAGCCCTTCTGGCTGACGTGCATGCAGCGCGAGGTGGCCCCGTCGATGATCTCGCGGGTCGCCTCCTATGACTACTTCGGCCTGCTGGCGTTCTACCCGGCGGGACTGGCGCTCGCGGGGCCGCTCGCCGACGCGTTCGGTCGCTCGGCGGTGCTGTGGGTAGGCGCCGGCGTCGCCATTCTCGTGAGCGTGTTCCAGCTCTCGTGGCGCGACGTGCGTGCGCCGAAGGACATGGGGCCGCGGGACCCGGCGGAGCCGGCGCCCGCCGCGGCCTCCGCCGATGGTTGACACCGCCTGAGACGCCTGCGACGCTAGGCACCCTAAAGTGGCACTTAGCGTCAGTCTGGGCGGCGTGTCATCCGGAGGGCCATCCTGGAAGAGATCAGCCACATCGGCGCCATCGACACCGTGCGTGTGCTCGCCAGCGACGAGCGCCTGCGCCTGCTTCGCCTGCTCATGCGCGGGGCGGCGACGCTCACGCAGCTCGGCGCCATCGTCGGGCATCATCCGGCCTGGGTCCGCCATCACGTCTTGAGCCTCGAGCAGGCCGGCCTCGTCGAGCTCGTCGAGACCAGGCCGACCAAGGGTTACGTCGAGAAGTTCTACTGCGCTACGGCGCGCGCCTATGCCGTCGACTTCATGGTGCTTCCGGAGGAGGGAGAGCGCGGGCTGCTCGTCATCCTCGGGAGCGACGACCTCGCCCTCGACCTGCTTGCGCGCCGGCTTCGCGAAGACGCGGAAGGGCCGGACGTGGTGACCATGGCGATGGGCAGCCTCGAGGGCCTCATCGCCCTGCGCCACGGCCTCGGGCACGTCGCCGGTTGCCACCTCTTCGACGCCGAGAGCGGCGACTTCAACCGCTCGTACGCGCGCGCCTTGTTCCCCGGCCGCGCCGTCATGCTCGTCACGCTCGCGCACCGGCAGCAGGGCCTCATCGTCCCGGCCGGCAATCCGCGCGGCCTCGAAGACCTCGCGAGCGCGGTCACGACCGGCGCGCGCCTCGTGAACCGCAACCGCGGTTCCGGCACGCGTGTGTGGCTCGACCGGTTGCTGGCGACCGGCGGCGTCGATCCGGTCCGCGTCGCCGGCTACGACGACGAAGTGATGACCCACGACGCGGCCGCACACGCGGTGGCCGAGGGCGCCGCCGACGTGGCCCTCGGCATCCTGCCGGCGGCGAAGGCGTACGGCCTCGACTTCGTCTCACTGGTCGAGGAGCGCTACGACCTCGTGACCCCGCGCGAGCACTACGAGAGCGACCTGCTCGCGCCCCTGATCGGCCTGCTGCACGACGACGACTTCAAACGATCGGTTGACGACCTTGGAGGTTACGAGACGCGGGAGACCGGCTCCGTCACAGCCCTGGCGTAGCCGGGGCCTGACGACGGCGCGTCCCTCGCGTCCCACGAACCACGAATACGTGGCCGCCGCGGCAGTCGCGGCGGCCGGGAGGAGGAACCAGATGCACACGATCACCTCGACCGCGCCGCGAGCGCGCCGCCTGGCCTTCCTGGCCCTGCTCGGCACGCTGCTGCTGCTCGCCCTGGCCGCCCCGGCGCTCGCTGCGCAGCGGCCCGACTACACGGGCGGCCCGTCACGGCGAACGCCGACGGCAGGCCGACTTCCCGCTCTACGTCCCCAATGACCACACCGTCTACGCCCTGCGCTTCGCGGTCACGGGCGGGACGCTCTACGACGTCGACAACAATCCTGTGACGACCGCAGGCGTGGAGTACTACGTCAAGATGCGCTTCACGCCGCCGCGGTCGCGCCGGCCGGCAGCGACAACCGTGGCTTCACCTGGAACGACTACTCAGACCTGGGTCCAGGAGCGCGCCGACTGGACGTGCTTCCCGGTCGTCGACGACGGGCGCCGGCGGAGCCATCGCCGCAGGCAGCACCTGGTACTACTTCCGCTTCGCCGACACCGACAAGGCGGGCACGTACTACCTCCTCGTCTCCTTGCAGCCGGTCGGAGGCGGCAGCGGCACCACCCAGAACAACTCGTCCATCCCGGCGTCACCGTTCTCGACTCGGCCGGGACCATGACGGCGCGACCGACGGGTTCGTCGTCCACAACGGTGTCGCGGCAGCGGCGTCGAACGGCAAGCGCGCTGACGCGACGCAGAGCGACGCCGCCACGACCGTCTGGGCGCTGTCCCGCGCCGCCGACACTGCGACCACGATGCCGCTCCAGCTCGCTCCTGACCTCGGACCGGCACGAACGCCACGGACGGCGACTTCGCCCTCGGCGTGCCGGTCGGCTCCGCCTTCGACGCACGCCTGCAGAACACGATCTGGCCGACGGGGGCACCGGCTTCACCGGCAGCCTGGCCGACATCAACGTCGCGCTCGGCGCGGCCGAGACGACGCCGCCGACCGCTCCGGGCGTCGTCTCCGCTGCGTCGCGGAACGCCGGCGCCGTGGTCAGCTGGGGTGCCGCGACGGATGACACGGCCGTCACCTCGTACCACGTCTACCGATGGACCGACGCACCGCTCGGCGGCGGGTACACGCCGCTGCTTCTCAAGGTCGCGACCGTGACCGATGGCACGTCGTACACCGACTCCGGCCTCGCCAACGGCACGACCTATCACTACCTGGTGCGTGCCGTCGACGCCGCGACCAACGTCGGGCCACGCTCGCGACCGCCGACGTCACTCCTGCAGCCAAGACGGCCACGACGGTCACGCTGACCGCCATCCCCACCATCGTGAAGTGGGGACAGCCATGGGCTCTCAGCGGGCAGCTCAACAGTGCCGGCGACGATCCGGTCCCCGGCGCGACGGTTGAGCTCCAGGCGTCGACGAACGGCTGGGTCTCCTGGACGCGGGAGACGCTCTCGCCTGCAGCCGGGACGTCGACCTATCTCGATAGCGTCGCCGCGCCAGTCAGGAAGACGCAGTACCGGCTGGTCTACGGTGGCAACGAGAGCTACGAGGCCTCAATGAGCACGCCGGTCACCGTGACGCCCAAGGTCAAGCTCGGCAGGCCGGTCGCTCCATCGGCGGTCGTCAGGAACAAGACCTTCACCGCCTACGGCTCGCTGACGCCCAAGCAGACGCCCGGCAGCAGGACGGTGAAGATCAAGTGCTACCTCAGGAGGAGCGGCACCTGGGTGCTCAAGAAGACCGTGACGGCTACGAACTCCACCTACGGGTCGGCGTCGCGGTACAGGGCGAGGTTCTCGCTCGCGCCTGCCGGCGCGTGGAAGCTCGTGGCGTACTCCGCCGCGACGTCGAAGTACGCGGCGACCACGTCCGGCCCCGAGTACCTGAGAGTGAGGTAGCCGAAAGGCGTGACGCATGCCGGCAGCACCCAGCGGCGGCCGCAGGCTTTGGCCGCTCTTGCTGGCGGCGATCCTCGTGATCGCCGCCGTGCTCGCGGCCTGGGGGCTGCAGGACCGCTATGCGGGCGGGGCCGGGTCGTCGGAGGACGCGCCGGCCCCGCCCTACTCGATCACCGTGCAGCGCGACGGAGAGACCTGAAGGACTACGACCTCGCGGCGCTCCAGGCGCTACCGCAGACCCGGATCGTCATCGACGGCAAGGAGCAGAGCGGGCCGTCGCTGACGACGCTGCTCGAGGACGCCGGCGCCGCGGGCTACGACTCCGTCGTCGTGCGCGGCGCCGGCCTCCGCGACAAGGGCTCGCTGACGCTGACGGCCGCCCAAGCCCGGCAGCGTGTCCAGATCGACTTCAGCGACCGCGGCACCGTCAAGGTGTGCGGCCCGGACCTCTACCACGCGGAATGGGTGCGCGATGTCCTCTCCATCGATGCCCGCTGAGGCTGCGCAGAGCGGGCCCGCGCGGCCCGCCATACATCTGGTCGCTGACCCTGCGCGACCTGCTGCTCATCGCGCTCGTCGCGGCGCTCTGCATGCTCGCCAAGCTGGTGCTTCGCGTGCCGATCCACGTGCCCGGTCACTCGGGCGTGCTTTGGGTCGCACTGTTCGTCATCTGCCGCGGCCTCGTCGACAAGCGCGGCACCGGCGTCCTGCTCGGCCTCGTTGCCGGCGTGCTCGCCCAGTTCATGGGCTTCGGCGATGTGGGCCCGCTCGAGTGGACCAAGTGGCTCACGGCCGGCATCGTCCTCGAGGTGCTCACGCTCGTGATCCCCGGGGATCTGAGGAGCCTTCGCCAAGGCGATCATCGTCGGAGCGGCGCTGCACCTCGGCAAGCTCGCCGCGCTGACCATCGCCGGAGTCATCCTGCAGGTCCCGTTCGCCCTGTTGTTCCTCGGGCTCGGATACTCGGCCACGACGCACGTGCTCTTCGGCGGCCTCGGCGGCCTCCTGGGAGCGCTCGGCCTGCGCGAGTTGCGCAAGATCCCGGCGCTCGACGCCCAGGCGAGGGGGCGATGATCGTGCGTCGCTCGTTCGCCGCCCTGTTCGTGACGGCGCTCGCCGCGCTGGTCGTCGCGCTGTGCGCCGCGGCGCAGCCGGCCGTCGCCCTCGTGTGGGAAGAAGGCACGACCGGCCATCCGTTCACCCTCATCGAGCCCATCTCCCCGGCGGTCGCCGTCCTCGGCGGGGACGACGCCCGGCTCGAACTGGCTCGCCTGACGCTGACCGACATCAACCCGGGAGCGCCGATGTGGGTCGGCTTCCCAGCCGGCAAGCGCCCAGACCCGCGGATGGCCTACCCGCTCCCCGGCGGGCACCTCTTGATCAGCGGCGGCAAGGACGTCCCCTACGTCATGGAGGTCAACCGCTCCGGCGTCGTGACGTGGGAGTACGAGAACGGGACCGACGGAATGCTGCGAAAGCCGTTCTCGGCCGAACCGGCCACGTTCGGCGGCAGAGATTGCATCCTGATCAGTGACCGTATCGCCTGTCGCGTCTTCGCGGTCACGCGGGACACCAAGGAGATCGTGTGGCAGTACGGCACGACCGACGTCCCGGGCGCCGGGGTCGAACCAGATGGCTGATCCGTTCTGTGCCACGCAGATCGAGCCCGGCGACGGCCAGGAAGACGGCAACGTGCTCATCGCCGACAGCAACGACAATCACCGCGTCATCGAGGTGCGAGCC
Organism: uncultured Thermoleophilia bacterium; assembly: GCA_963717965.1. Lineage (GTDB taxonomy): Bacteria > Actinomycetota > Thermoleophilia > UBA2241 > UBA2241 > CAIXSE01. The sequence continues at coordinate 454,631 of CAVQXS010000003.1, forward strand.
GACGACTACGACCCCTCGGCCGCGGACATGGGGTACGACGCCTCCAGCATCGTGTGGCAGTACGGAGTGACGGGCCAGGCGGGCTCCGCGCCCGGCTATCTCTACCAGGCGCGGTCGCCTCAGCGCCTCGAGAACGGCGACACGCTCATCACCGACGCCCAGGGAGCAACGCATCATGCGCATCCGTGATGACTACGACCCTTCGCTCCCCGACAACGGCTACACCGCCGAGAGCATCGTGTGGCAGTACGAAAACGGCGTCGACGGCCGGTTGCTCGACCCGAACACCGCCCGGTACGTACCCGCCGGCGCCCTCGCCGGCACGGTGCTCGTCACGGACTGCGACTGGGAGTCGCAGTGGGTGCGGATCATCGCCTGACGACGTCCAAGAAGGTCAGGGAGACGATCGACCTGCGCTATCAGCGACCCGACTACGTGGATCCCAGCGACGCGCTCCAGCCCCAGGGATGCCCGGATCGCCGCCGACGGCTCGCTGTGGATCGCCGATGCGGGGTTCGGCCGCATCCTGCAGATCGGCAACGAAGGCACCGGGAGCGTGACGTCCGAGTGGCTGACCTGCGGCGAGCCGGACCTGATCAAGGCCTTCGGCCGCCTCAAGATAGAGGCGCCGCTCCAGGCGCGGGGCACGGGCTTCCAGATCTGGTACAGCCGCGACGGCATCAGGTTCGTGAAGGCGAAGGTCTCCGGCGACGGGCGCAACATCGACTTCCCGGCCGGGACCTGGGGCACCCGGTTCGCCTACAAGGTCGTGCTCACGTCGACCGACCGGTGGGCGACTCCGGAGGTCGACGGGCTGATCCTGCATTTCACCAAGGCGAAGAGGGCTGGGAGCGGTGGCGGCGGTGGCGGCGACCAGCCGGGCGGCAGCGGCAACTCAGGCGGCAGCGGCGCCTACACGTATCCGTCCACGGCGGAGGGCGGCACCGGCACTTCAGGCGCGGGCACGGGCTCAGGCACGTACGGCACGGGCAGCGGGTCGGGCAGCGCCGGCACGGGGACGGGCAGCGCCGGAGCCGGGTCTGGCTCGAGTGTGAGCGCCAGCACCGCGGAGGTGCCCGTCCAATCGACCGGCACCGGCGCCGCCCAGCCGGTGCAGGGCTATCAGGTCCTGGGCGAGGAGGGCGTGAGCGGCGTGCCGCTGCGCGCGGTGGAAGGGCCTCAGGCGCCGGACCCCGAGCGGCCCGGGCAGCCGGTGCCCGTGTCCGCGCTGATCGGCGCCGGGCTCTTCGTGCTGGCCGCGTTCTTCTTGCCGTGGCCCATCGTCGCCGCGCAGATGCGACGCATCACGGGGTTCGACCACACGCGGCCGAAGGGCTTCCTGCCCTTCCGGCCGCTCGGGAAGTGAGATGAAGCAAGGAGATGACGTGACCGACTCGACCGCGCGGCGCGCGCGCCTCTACGTCGCCTTCGACGACACCGACACGATCGACGCCGACCGCGGCACCGGCAAGGTCGGCCGCTGGTTCGAGGACGAGCTGCCGGATGGCTGCCGCCTTTGGGCGGTGGTTCGGCAGCAGCTCCTGGTACATCCGGACGTGCCCTTCACATCGCACAACAGCGCCGCCGTATGCGTGATCGACGTGACCGATCCGGCGTTGGTGATCGCCGTCGGATCGAACGACGCGGCTGTCGATTCGGTGGCGCCCACGCCCGAGCTGGTCGGCGAGATCACTTCGCGCGCCGTTGCGCATCTGGGCGCCAACTGGATGGAGGGCAGCGACCCCGGCCTGTGCGTGGCGTGGGACGCCTGCCGGGCGCTGCCGGCGCTGTCGGCCTTCGGCCGGCGCGCCGCCATTGAGGTCGTGACGCAGGCCGAGGCGCGCGCCGCCGCGGAAGGCGCGCACCTCAGCGGCCACGGCGGCACCGAGGACGGGATCATCGGGGCGGCCGCGGGCGTCGGCCTCACGGCCGACGGCTGGTACGGCCGCCTCATCGAGTACCGCAACGTCTTCGGGCAGCTGCGCGACGTGCCGGAGCCGGTCTCGGTGGCCGACCTCGGCGCCGCGGGCATCACCGTGGTCTCCATCGACCGCGATGCCCCGGTGCCGCTGCCGGACGGGTGTGGTGCGGGCCGACGGCTGGCTGCGCCCGCGCCTGTGGGCCGGGAGGCCGGTCCTGCCGGTGCAGCGCGACGGCGAGGGCGGCTGGTTCGCTCCCGGCCCGCGCACGATCGGCGTGGCGGAACGCGTCGATCCCGAGGAGCCGTTCGAGCTGGAGGCGCCCGGCGTCTGAGCCGGGTCCGGGCGCAAGGACCGCACCGACCGCCGCTCAGAGCGCCAGCCCGGTCGCCTCCCAGTCGCGGTAGAGGCCGGCGTAGCGGCCGCCGCCGGCGACGAGCTCGTCGTGCGTGCCGCGCTCGACGATGCGGCCGCCGTCGACCACGACGATCTCGTCGGCGTAGCGCACCGTGCTCAGCCGGTGGGCGACGATGATGCTGGTGCGGCCGCTGAAGAGCACCTCCATGGCGCGCTCGATGCGGCGCTCACTCTCGGCGTCGACGCTGCTGGTGGCCTCGTCGAGGATCAGGATCCGGGGGTCGGCGAGCAGCGCCCGGGCGAAGCTGATCAGCTGTCGCTGCCCGGTGCTCAGCGCCGACCCGCCCTCCTGCACCTCGGTCTGGTAGCCGTCGGGCAGCCCCTCGACGAACTCGTGGACGCCGACGATGCGGGCGACCCGCTTGACCTCGTCGTCACTCGCGGAGGGACGGGCGAAGCGGATGTTGTCGAGCACGCTGCCGCTGAACAGGAAGGCCTCCTGCGGCACGACGGCCAGCTGCTCGCGCAGCGAGCGCTGGGTCACCTGCCGCAGGTCGTGCCCGTCGATCAGGACGGCGCCCGCATCCGGATCGTAGAAGCGGGCGAGCAGCTTGATGACCGTCGACTTGCCGGCGCCGGTGGCGCCGACCAGCGCCACCGTTCGACCCGCGGCGATCTCGATGTCCACGTCGTGCAGCACCGGCTTGCCGGCGTCGTAGCCGAAGGTCACGTCGCGCAGCTCCACGGTGCCGCGGACGTCGGGCAGGTCGACGGCGCCGGGCGCGTCGAGCATGTCCGGGTCGGTGTCCAGCACCGTGTAGATCTTCTGGACGGCGGCCATGGACGACTGGAAGGTGTTGTACAGCTGGCTGAGCTGCTGCAGCGGGTCGAAGAAGCTGTTCAGGTAGCCGATGAAGGCGACCAGCACGCCGATCTCGAGGGTGTTGCCGCCGATGAGGGAGCCGCCGTACCAGAGGACGATGACGACGGCGGTCGTCGAGACGAACTCGACGAAGGGGAAGTAGACGCCGCTCTGCACGACCGTGCGCATGTTGACGTCACGGTAGGCGGCGTTGGCGACCTGCAGATGCGCGTAGTCGCTCTGCTCGCGGCGAAACGCCTTGAGGACGCGCACGCCGGAGATCGACTCCTGGAGGTGGGCGCTCACGTCGCCGATCTTGTTGCGGACCTGGGCGTAGGCGCGGGCGGACCGGGAGCGGAAGACGAGCGTCGCGACGATGAGGAAGGGCATGACGGTGAGCGTCGCCAGCGCCAGGCGCCAGTCGAGGATGAAGAGGAAGACGATGGAGCCGATGAAGGTGAGCGAGTTGGTGACCAGTGAGGTGACGCCGTCGGTGACGAGCTGGTCGAGGGCGTCGATGTCGTTGGTCAGCCGGCTGACGATCCAGCCCGTCTTCTGCCGGCTGAAGAAGTCGAGGCTCAGCTTCTGCAGGTGGGCGAAGAGCTGACGCCGCAGGTCGTAGATGACGTGCTCGCCGACCCAGCTCGTGAGGTAGGTCTGCAGGTAGCTGGCGCCGAGGTTGATCGCCGAGACGGCGATGAAGGCGACGATGACCCAGGTCAGGACGTCGAGGTCCTTCGCCGTGATGCCGCCGTCGATGGCCACCTTGAGCAGGTAGGGGACCGCGAGGCTCGAGAGGGTGACGACGACCATGGCGACGATGCTGAAAGCGGCGCGGCGCCGGTACGGATAGGCGAGGCGAGCGAGTCGCGAGAGCTTGAGCTCGCTCGCCAGATGCAGGAACGCGCGCCAGCCCTTCAGCTCCTCGAGGCTGGCGCCGCTGCCGTGCGGGCCGCTGCTATGACGGGAGGCAGTCGCCATCAGGCGGCGCCCCCGGGGGCCGGCGGAGAGGCTCCGCCGCCGCCGGCCCGCCGCGCCTCCGAGCCACTGGCCAGAGCGGCCTCTTCCTCGCCGGCCGCGTCGAGGCAGCAGCCCTCGCGCTCGGCGTCGCCGAACATGTGCGCGTAGAGGCCGCCGGCCGCCATGAGTTGCTCGTGCGTGCCGCGTTCTTCGATCCGGCCGTGGTCGAGCACGATGACCTCTTGGGCCAGCGAGATGGTGCTCGGCCGGTGGGCGATGATGAAGGTGGTGCGGCCGCGCATCACTTCCTGGAGCGCGGCGCGGATCCTGAACTCCGTCTCGACGTCGACGCTGCTGGTGGCATCGTCGAGGATGAGGATGCGCGGGTCCATCACGAGCGCCCGCGCGATGGCGATGCGCTGCCGCTGGCCGCCACTGAGCGTGAAGCCGCGCTCGCCGATGACCGTCTCGTAGCCCTCCGGGAGGGCCTCGATGAAGTCGTCCGCCTGCGCCGCCTGCGCCGCCGCCCGGACCTCGTCGTCCGTCGCCTCGGGCCGCCCGAAGCGGATGTTCTCGGCGATGGACGTGCTGAAGAGGAACGGGTCCTGGTTGACGATGCCGATGTGGCGGCGCAGATCGGCCAGCTGCAGGTCGCGGACGTCCTGGCCGTCGACGAGCACCCGGCCGCCGCCGGCGTCGTAGAAGCGCGGCACGAGGTTGGTGAGCGTGGTCTTGCCGCAGCCGGTGTGGCCGACGAGCGCGATGGTGTGGCCGGCCGGGACCTCGAGGCTCACGCCTCGCAGCACCGGCCGGTCGACGTAGCTGAACCAGACGTCGTCGAAGGTGACGGAGCCGGTCGGCCCCGCCGCTGCGACGGCGCCCGCGGCGTCGAACTCCGCCGCCGTCAGCCCGAACGCGTCCCGCAGCGGCTGTGCGTCCGGCTTCTCCGTCATCTCGAGCGGCGAGTCCAGCACTTCGTAGACCCGCTCGCCGCTGGCGATCGCCCGTTGCGCGAGGCCCGTCAGCCAGCCGATGATCTGCGCCGGATACACGAGCATCATGAGGTAGCTGTAGAAGGCGACCAGCGAGCCGAGACTGAGGCTGCCCTCGATCACCTGTCGCCCGCCGTAGTAGAGCAGGAAGGCGACGGCGAGGTTGGGGATGAAGGCGATGAGCGGGATGTAGACGGCGCGCACGCGCGCCGCGGCGACGCTCGCCTCGAAGACCTTGTAGCTGCGGTCGCTGAACTTCTCGAGCTCGTCGTCCTCTCGCGCGAAGATGCGCACGATGCGGCTGCCGACGACGTTCTCCTCGGCAGCCGCGGTCACGTCGGCGATCTTCTGCTGCACGTCCATGAGGATGGGCCGCAGGCGGAGGCTGAAGCGCACGGTGACCAGCAGCAGGAACGGCATGAAGGCCAGAGAGAGCAGCGCCAGCTTCCAGTCCATGAGGACGAGGATCACGGCGATGGCGACCATCATCACGATGTTGGTGAGGAAGAAGACGAGGCCGTAGCCGAGGAACATGCGTACGTTCTGGATGTCGCTCATGGCGCGGCTCATGAGCTGCCCGGTGGGCCAGCGGTCGAAGTAGCTGAACGACTGCCGCAGGATGTGCGCCCACATGCGGTTGCGCAGGTCGTACTCGATGCCGAGGCTGGCTTTGCCGGTGGCGAGCCGGCGGCCGACGCCGATGACGAAGCGGACGACGGCGATGCCGAAGAGGGCGAGACCGTAGGTGACGAGCAGGCCGGTCTCGCCGCCGATCAGCGCGTTGTTGATCGTGAGCTGGATGATGCGCGGCACGACGAGGCCGAGGCCCATCTGGGCGAAGGCCAAGGCGAAGCCCGCGATGGTGAGCCACTTGTAGTCGCCGAGCAGCCTGAGGATGCGCCAGAACGTTCTCATCTGCGGCTACCTTACCCGGCTGCTAACCGGGGGCCGGGCACAACGACGGCCGCGACGGCGAGCGCGACGATCTCCCAGCGCAATCCACTCAGGATCCGGCGGCGTTCGGGCTCTGGCGAACGGGGTGGGTCGCGTACCAACTCGCCTTGGCAAGAGCACTCACTGCGGCGGTCGGGCTCGGCAACAGGACCGGCGCGTACCTGCCGAGCCCCGTGAAGACGGCACGCTCGACGGGGCACAACGGCACGCTGACGATGGGCTTGCCGGTCCGCTCCGTCACCGCGGCGACATGCTCGAGCAGAGTGCGCTCGCGGTCGTTCAGCTCGGCAAGCGATGCGGCGGAGTCATCGCCCGCCGGCGTCTGCCCGGCGCGCCCGCTGCTTGGGCTTCCGATCAGGGCCAGCGTGATGACGCTGTCCGCGCCGTCGCACGCGGCGACCAGCTCGATGATCCGCTCGGGCACGCCATCGGAGACGGTGGCGACGAGGTCGATCGGGTTCCCCCGGCTCCAGTACGGCGGCAACAGAGCGTCCACCGCCGCGAGCATGTCGCGCGGCAGGTCGGCGAGCCGGAGTCCGTTGGCGGCGAGCAAGTCGGCGGTCAGCACGCCCCAGCCGCCGCCGAGGGTGACCACGGCGACGCGGTTCCCGGCGGGGAGAGGCTGATAGGCCAGCAGGGCGGCGACGTCGAGCGCTTCGTCCGGATCGCCGGCGGTGATCACCCCGGCCTGTCTCGCAGCTGCCCGGAAGACCTCGGCGGAGCCGGCCAGCGCCCCCGTGTGCGAGCTCGCCGCACGGCGGCCGAGGGCGCTGAGGCCTCCGCGCATGACGATGACCGGCTTGCGCGGCGTCGTCGTCCGCGCGAGGTCGTAGAAGCGACGGCCGTCGCCCACGCCCTCGAGGTACATGGCGATGACTCCGGTCTGCGCATCGTCGGCCAGGTGCTCGAGCAGGTCGTTCGCGTCGGTGGTCGCCTGGTTGCCGCTGCTCACGAACTTCTCGACCCCGACGCCGCGCCGCTCCGCCGCCATCAGCAACTGGGTGCCGATGTTGCCGGACTGCGAGATCAAGCTCAGCGGCCCCGGCTCGGGGCGCAGGGTGACGAAGCCGACGGCGTTGAGATGCGCACTGCTGCACAGCACGCCCATGCAGTTGGGGCCGACGAGGGTGACGCCGCCGTGGTCGGCGGCTCGCGCGAGGCCCAACTGGTGCGCCGCTCCCTCATCGCCTGCCTCCGCGAAGCCCGCGGCGATGACGATCGCCGCCGGGACGCCGTGGCGGCCGCACTCCTCGACGACCGGGGTGGCCGCCGCGCCGCCGAGCGCGACGATCACGAGATCCGGCGTCTCCGGAAGCTCATCTAGCGATCGATACGCCTGCAGCCCCATGATGGTGCCGCCGCGCGGGTTGGTGGGGTAGATGGCGCCCTTGAACCCCCCGTCCAGGAGGTTGCGCAGCACGGAGCCGCCCCACTTGGCGGCGTCCTCGGAGGCGCCGACCACGGCGACAGACGATGGGGAGAACACGGCATCCAGGTTCGTCGGGCGCTGGGCGAGCAGCTGAGGCTCGCGGTCGCCCGGCCGGCCGCGCCGAGGGGCTTCGAGGATCACGAGCGCGTCGGCCGCCACGAGGTGCGTGCCCGAGACGAGCAGCGGGTTCACGTCGATCTCGGCGATCTCGGGGTGGTCCTCCGCCATCTGCGCGACCGCCCTGATGATGCGATGCAGCTGCTCCATGTCGACCCGGGGGAGCCCTCGCAGGGGGCCGAGCAGACGCTGTGCGCGCAGCTCGGCGGTGAGCGCGCGGGCGTCCGCGTCGTCGAGCGGCGCGAGCGCGAACGCCACGTCGGCGACCGCCTCCGTGAAGATGCCGCCGAGTCCAAAGGCGATGACCGGACCGAACTGCTCGTCTCGCCGCATGCCGACGAGCAGCTCGCGCTCGTGCGGCACCAACTCCTCGACCAACACGCCCCCGTCGGCTCGTCCGGCCGCTCTGTCGACGATGCGGTGGTAGGCGGCGCGGGCCGAGACGGCGTCCCGCACGTCGAGCTCGACGAGGCCGACGTCGCTCTTGTGCTGGATATCGGGGCCGAGCGCCTTGAGGACGGCGGGCCCGCCCAGCGCCTCGACGGCCGCCGCCGCCCGTTGCGCGTCGTGCACGACCGTCCCCGCCGGAGTGGGCACGCCGTACATCGCGAGGAGGGTCTTGGCCTCCCGTTCGTCGAGCGACGCTCTCCCCCCGTCGAGCGCTCGACGGATCAGGTCGCGACCGGCAGCGCCCATGCCGCCCTCCCGGTGGACGGTCCCCTTCGTCTCAGTACTCCGCCGGCACCTCGAAGAAGAGCGCGACCGCCGGCTCTTCCTCGTCCGGATTGCGCCACGAGTGCGGCTCGGCCGGCGAGTACGAGATCGTGTCGCCGGCCTTGAGCCTGGCGACCCGCTCGCCGAAGCGGAACTCGACGCAGCCCTGCAGGACCGTGGCCATGACGAGCTCGCCGGCGTGCGACCACGGCTCTGGCCCCGGCGAGCCGCCTGGGGCGATGTGCGTCTCGATCACCTGGGCGCGCCGGTCGCCGCGCGGCGAGAGCACGTAGTTGACCACGCCCTCGCCGCCGAAGTAGGTGCCCTCCACGTCGGCGCGCCGGACGACGTTGCTCTCCGGCGCGTCCACCGTCTCGAAGAGTGACGACATGGTGAGACCGAGCACCTCGCAGATGGCGTAGAGCGAGCCGATCGACGGCGACGTCTCGCCGCGTTCCACGGCGCTCACGAAGGATTTGGTGAAGCCTGCCGCCGCGGCGACGTCGTCGAGTGTGAGCCCGCGCGCGTGGCGTGCTTCCCGAAGGCGGCCGCCGACGAGCCTGGCGGGCCAGCGCTCAGACCCTTCGTTCTTCTCGCGGGGGCTGCGGGGCGGGGACGGCATCGTCCCGCACTGTAGCCGAGGCGAGGCGGAGCCGTCAAAGCACCCCGAAAAGCACTCCCTTTGCAGCCATGTCCACTATTACTTGACGTTTGGCCACTGATGATGGAAAGTTGCGGGGCCGCCCACACCGCACCCGATGGAGGAACGATGAGCGAACCACGCCGCCGCAGCTGGGCGGAGCCCTTCAAGATCAAGATGGTGGAGCCCCTCAAGATGACCACGCGCGAGGAGCGCGAGGTCGCCATCCGCGAGGCCGGCTACAACACGTTCCTGCTGCGCAGCGAGGACGTGTACATCGACCTGCTCACCGACTCCGGGACCAGCGCGATGAGCGATCGCCAGTGGGCCGGCATGATGCTCGGCGACGAGGCCTACGCCGGCAGCCGCAACTTCTACCACCTCGAGGCGGCCGTCCAGGAGATCTACGGCTACAAGTACCTGGTGCCCACGCACCAGGGCCGCGGCGCCGAGCATCTTCTGAGCCAGACGCTGATCAAGCCCGGCGACGTGATCCCCGGCAACATGTACTTCACGACGACCCGCCTCCACCAGGAGCTGGCCGGCGGGCGCTTCGTCGACGTCATCATCCCCGAGGCGCACGACCCGAAGAGCGAGCATCCCTTCAAGGGCGACGTCGACCTCGAGAAGCTCCGGAAGGTCATCGCCGAGGTCGGCGCCGACCACATCCCCTACGTCTGCATCGCCACCGCCGTCAACATGGCCGGCGGCCAGCCGATCAGCCTCGCCAACCTGCACAAGGTGCGCGAGCTCTGCAACGACCACGGTATCCGCATCATTCACGACGCCACGCGCGTCGCCGAGAACGCCTACTTCATCAAGGAGCGCGAGCCCGGCTACGCCGACAAGACCATCGCCGAGATCGTCCTCGAGATCTGCGGGCTCACCGACGGCTGCACGATGAGCGCCAAGAAGGACGCGCTCGTCAACATCGGCGGCTTCCTGGCGCTCAACGAGTGGGAGGTCTTCGAGGCCTGCCGCAACCTCGTCGTCGTGTACGAGGGCCTCCACACCTACGGCGGCATGGCCGGCCGTGACATGGAGGCCGTCGCCATCGGCCTCGGGGAGAGCATCCAGTTCGACCACATCAAGGCGCGCGTCGGGCAAGTCAAGTACCTCGGCGAGAAACTGCAGGGCTACGGCGTGCCGATCGTCGTGCCCATCGGCAGCCATGGGGTGTTCCTCGACGCGAAGGCGTTCCTGCCCCAGCTCGACCAGGACCGCTACCCGGCGCAGGCGCTGGCCGCCGAGCTCTACCTTGACAGCGGCGTGCGCGCCATGGAGCGGGGCAACGTGAGCGCCGGCCGGGACCCGCAGACGGGCGAGAACCGGCGCCCCAACCTGGAACTCGTACGCCTCACGATCCCGCGGCGCGTGTACACGCAGGCACACATGGACGTGGTGGCCGAGAGCGTCGCCGAGGTCTACGACCTGCGCGAGTCGGTGAAGGGCCTCAAGATGGCCTACGAGCCGAAAGACCTGCGCTTCTTCCAGGCCCGCTTCGAGCCGCTGGACTGACGGTCCATCCGGGGGGCGGCGCCGGCGGCAGTGCCCGCCTCCGGCGCCGCCGCGCCGATCTCCGCGCGCCGCCTCGACCGACCGGCACGCGCCCGCGTCGCCACGGCCTGCGCGTGCCTGCAGGTGGTCGGGGACGGTAGAGTAGAGGACCGTCCCGCCGGTGCGTGCCGGTGGCGGGCGACCACCAACGAAGCGAGGAGACGGCGGCGATGACGGAGGGCGCGCGGGGGAGGGGCCAGAGCGGACGCGGGGCGCCCGAGGACGCGCCGGGCCGACGCGGTCGCGACGACCAGTTCGTCGTGCGCGCCCTAGCCCGGGGGCTCACCGTGCTGAACCTTTTCGACGCCGAACACCGCGAGTGGAGCCTCGACGAGATGGTCGTCGGCGACGGGCCTGCCGCGCATGACCGCCTACCGCATCGCGCGGACTCTCGAGAGCGCCGGCTATCTGGTCCCCGACGCGGCCACCGGGCGGTACCATCTCGGCCCCTCGCTGCTCGCGACCACGTATCTTTCCGAGGGCTACTCGTGGCTGGTCGCCATGGCAAAGCCGTATCTCGAGAGGCTCACGGATGAGACGGGGGAGTCGACGACGCTGGCGGTCGAGGTCGACGACGTGGCGGTCTGCGTCGACATGGTCGACTCGCAGCGGCCGCACAGGCGCGAGGTCGCCGTCGGCCGCGTGATCGGCGACACGGCGAACGCCCACGGCAAGATGTTCGCTGCCTTGAGGCCAGATGCCGAGCGGGATCGCATCGTCAACCAGGCTCACGCTCGGCTCACTCCCAGTACGATCACCGATCCGCTCGCGCTCGCCGCCGAGCTCGCGAGGGTCAGGGCCGAGGGTGTCGCCTTCGACCTCGAGGAGCGTGACGTCGGCACCTGCGCCGTCGTCGCACCCGTCCGAGACCAGATGGGGGACGTCGTAGCGACGCTCGGGGTCGTCGTACCGACGGGCCGCTTCGGCGACGCCGAGCGCGAGGCGTGTGCGGCCGCCGTGAAGGCCACAGCCTCCGACCTCTCCGCCTTCTTCGGCCACGGCGGCGGGGTGCGACAGTCCGGGTAGATCGTCGCCTTCCCGCGGCGGCCGGGCCCGGCGACGCGTCTTGCATCCCGTCGCAGTGGAGATAGACTGCCCACATGAAACGGTATTGAAATATCATTTTCGACCTGAGGCGAGATTGGGGAGCTGGGAATGGATGTCGAGGACGTCACGAAGGTAGCGGTCGTCGGAGCCGGGACCATGGGCCCGGGGCTCGCCCAGGTCTTCGCCTGCGCCGGACATCAGGTCTCGCTCTACTCGCGTTCCGAGGCGACGCTCGAGAAAGCGATGGCTATCGCCGCCGCCAACATGGAGACCTTCGTCCGGCACGACCTGCTGGAGGCCGCCGACGTGCCCGCCGCCCTCGCGCGAATCAGCCCGACGCAGTCAGTGGCGGAGGCCGGGATCGGCGCGAGCGTGGTCGTCGAGAGCATCGCCGAGAACCTTGAGGCCAAGCGCCTCGTCTTCGCAGAGCTGGACGAGGCCTGCCCGAAGGACGCCATCTTCACGAGTAACACGTCGTACCTCAACATCTACGGGGTCGTCCCCGAGCGCAGGCTCCCGAACACCGTCATCGCCCACTGGTTCGCGCCGCCGCAGATCATCCCGCTCGTCGAGGTGGTCAAGGGCGAGAAGACGTCGGAAGAGACCGTCGAGCTCGTCGTCGCGCTCCTGAAGAGGGTCGACCGCGTGCCGGTGGTCATGGAGAAGTTCGTCCCGGGCTTCTGCATCAACCGGTTCCTGCGCATCATCGGCCGAGAGGTCTTCTTCCTGCTCGACAACGGCTACATGACCGCCGGCCAGCTCGACCTCGCGGTGAAGGCGAGCATCATCCCCCGGGCGATGGTCCTCGGGTTCGTGCAGCGCTACGACTTCACGGGCCTCGACCTGAGCCTCAACAACCTGCAGAACTCCGACTTCCTCGAGCCGCCGATCGACAACTCGCCGAGCAGCCTCGTCGAGCACGTCGAGAGGGGCGAGATGGGCGTCAAGAGCGGCAAGGGCTTCTTCGACTACAGCGACCGCGACCTGAGGGACGTCCTCAGGACCCGGGACGACGCCCTGATCGAGGTCTTCAACCAGGCCAGGGATCTCATCTACCAGCGCGTTTGAGAGCGGCAAGCAGAGACGGAAGGACAGCGTCATGAAGCTACCTGCAGGCAAAGTCATCATCACGGCGGCACTGAACGGGGCCTTCGTCAACAAGGAGATGAATCCCAACGTACCGGAGCAGCCGGACGAGATCGCTCAGGCGTCGCTCGACTGCTACGACGCCGGCGCCGCGATCGTCCATATCCACGCCCGGGACGAGCAGGGCAAGCCGTGCGGCACCAAAGAGAAGTTCGCCGAGATCCAGGACGCGGTGAAGGCGAAGTGCAAGGAAGTCATCGTCCAGTTCTCGACCGGCGGCGGCACCAACCTCACCATCGAGGAGCGCGTCTCGTGCCTCGACGCCGATCCCGAGATGGCGTCCCTCAACATGGGCACCCTCATGCGCCAGACGGGCCCCAATGCCGGCCAGCCGTTCTCGAACATGACCAAGGACATCGAGGCATGGGCCGCCAAGATGAAGGCGATGCACATCAAGCCCGAGATGGAGTGCTACTCGCAGAGCATGTATCGCGACGTCCACAACCTCATCAAGAAGGATCTCATCGAGCCGCCGTACTACGTGAACTTCGTGCTTGGCATGATGCACCAGGGCGCCATCGAGGCGAATCCAGACACGCTCGTGTCGATGTACCAGTTCCTGCCGGAGAACGCCTACTTCAACACCACCGCCACCGGCGCCGCGGAGCTGCCGGTGACGACCATGGGCATGCTCCTCGGGGGCTGCGTCCGCGTCGGCCTCGAGGACAACATCTACTACTCCAGGGGGGTCCTCGCCGAGAGCAACGCCCAGCTCGTCGCGCGCTCCGTCCGCATCGCGAAGGAGCTCAACCTGCAGCCGGCCACGCCGGACGAGTCGCGCGAGATCCTGGGGGTGGTGAAGAAGTGATGGACCAGCAGGCAGCAGAGGCCAGGAACGATCTCTTCTCCTTGAGCGGCAAGAACGCGGTGGTCGTCGGCGGCGCCGGAGGTATGGGCCGCGCCATCGCCGCCGGGCTCGTCCGCTACGGCGCCGAGGTCGCGCTTGCGGACGTGAACGAGGAAGCGCTCGGGCAGGTCGCCGCGAGCCTGACGGACGCGACGGGCAAGCCGGTGCGCGCCTACGTCATCGACTGCACCGACGAGGCCAGCGTCCAGGGCGTCGTCGACAGCACCGTGGCCGACATGGGCCGCGTGCACATCCTCGTCAACGCACTCGGCTACAACTTCAAGGCGCCGGCGACCGAGTTCCCGATGGACGAGTGGGACAAGCTCTTCGGCGTCAACGTGAAGGGCGTCATGATGGCCTGCAAGCTCTTCGGCGCCCACATGGTGAAGCAGGGCGGCGGCAAGATCATCAACCTCTCGTCGGTGCGCGGCCAGCGCGGCGCCCTGGGCGGCAACAGCGCCTACTGCGCGAGCAAGGGCGCCGTCGACATGATCACCCGCCAGCTCGCGTGCGAGCTGGCGCAGTACAACGTCTTCGTCAACGCCATCGGTCCGATCATCACCGTCACGCCGATGACGGCCGAACGCATCAAGAACGAGGCGGCGCGCTACGAGCGCATGTTGCTCAACGTGCCGATGGGGCGCATGGCCGACATCGAAGACCTCGTCGGACCCACCGTCTTCCTGGCTTCCGCTGCCTCCGACTTCATCACCGGCGCCGTCCTGTACGTGGACGGCGGCACGATGGCGTTCGTCTGAGGATGGTGACCGGACGTGAATGACGTGGTCATCGTCTCCGCCGTGCGTACCGCCCTCGGCAAGGTCGGCGGGTCGCTCAAGGCCGTGCAGCCCGAGGACCTCGCCAAGATCGTCATGCTCGCCGCTGTCGAGCGCGCGGGGATCGAGCCGGCGGAGGTCGACGAGGTCATCATCGGCCAGACCAAGCAGAGCGCCGACGCCGCCAACCTGGCGCGAGTGGCGGCGCTCAAGGCCGGCTTCCCGGTCGAGGTGCCGGCCTACACGGTCATGCGCCAGTGCGGCTCGGGGTTGCAGGCGGTGCACAACGCCGTCCAGGCGATCCGCGCCGAAGAGGCCGAGATCGTCGTCGCCGGCGGCGTCGAGAGCATGAGCCTGGCCCCGTACTACCTGCGTGGCGCCCGCTTTGGCTTCACCTCGGGGAACACCGTTGTGGTCGACTCCAACACCGAGAGCCAGCCGCGCTCGCAGCCCTACGAGGTCTACGGCGACCTCACCATGGGGCTGACGGCCGAGAACCTCGCCGAGAAGTACAGCATCTCGCGCGAGGAGCAGGACGAATTCGCGCTCCAGAGCCAGGCGCGTGCCGCCGACGCCATCGAGGGCGGCCGCTTCAAGGACGAGATCGTGCCGGTGGAGGTGCCACAGCGCAAGGGCCCGCCCGCGGTCTTCGACACCGACGAGCATCCGCGTCTGTCCAGCCTCGAGCAGCTGGCCAAGCTGCGGCCGGTGTTCAAGGAGGGCGGGAGCGTCACCGCCGGCAACTCATCCGGTCGCAACGACGGCGGCGCGTGCCTGGTGCTCATGTCGGCCGACGCGGCGAAGAAGAAGGGCATCACGCCGATGGCCACCATCCGCGGCCAGGCGGTCGCCGCCGTCGACCCCCGCATCATGGGCATCGGCCCGGCGCCGGCCTCGCGCAAGGCGCTCGAGCGCGCCGGCATCAGCCTCGCGGACGTCGGCCTCATCGAGGTCAACGAGGCGTTCGCGGCCCAGAGCCTGGCCGTGGTCAAGGAGCTCGAGCTCGACCAGGCGATCACCAACGTCAACGGCGGCGCCATCGCCCTAGGGCACCCCTTGGGCTGCTCCGGCGCGCGCATCATGACGACGCTGCTCTACGAGATGCGCCGGCGCGGCACGCGCTACGGGCTCGCCGGCATCTGCATCGCCGGCGGCCAGGGCATGGCCTCCGTCGTCGAGATGGCCCACTGAGCCGGGTCAGAGGCCGCCACGCACTCGCCGCCCGGCAGCATCCTGAAGAAGGAGAGATAGCCATGACAGTTGTGAGCGACCCCTACTCCGGCCTCCGGCTCATCGAGCTCGGCCATGTCTGGGGGCACGGCGTTCCCTCCATGCCCGGTCAGCTCGACGTGCGCATGCAGCGCGCGGTCAAGCACGCCCAGCACGGTGTCCTCGCCTGGCGCATCACCACCAGCCTGCACACCGGGACCCACATGAACGCCCCCATCCACCTGATCCAGAAGGGCGCCGACCTGGCCGGCGTCTCCCCGGACCGCCTGTTCGGCAACGGCGCGGTCGTCGACGTGCCCAAGGGGCGCTGGGAGCTCGTCACGGCGGCCGACCTCAAGGCCGCCAAGCCGGAGATCAAGAAGGGCGACGTCGTGGTCATCGTCACCGGCTGGCACCACCGCTACTCCGACAGCCTCGAGTATTGGGGAGAGTCCCCCGGCCTGTCCAAGGACGCGGCCGAGTGGCTCGTCGAGATGGACGTCAAGCTGGTCGCCGTCGACACGCCGCAGGTAGACCACCCGCTGGCTACGTCCATGGGCGCGCACCGCGGCGGCCCGCAGATGAAGCGTTTGCCGGGCGAGTACCAGGCCACCACCGGCAAGGACCCCAAGAAGGAGTTCCCCGAGTGGAACGCCGCCCACAGGACGCTCCTTGCTGCCGGCATCCCGACGATCGAGCAGGTGGGGGGCGACGTCGACCTCCTCAAGGGCAAGCGCGCCACCATCGCCGCGACGCCGTGGAAGTTCGAGCACGGCGACGCCTGTCCGGTGCGGATGATCGCGATGATCGACCCGTCCGGTGACTGCCGTATCGCCTCCGGCACCTGACCATCGCCGACTCGAAGGGACACCGGACATGAGCCTGAAGATCTACAACCTCAGCCACACGTTCACCCAATTCATCCCGGAGTGGCCGTCCACCCCGAGCGTGAACGTGAAGGTGAGCAAGTTCCACGCCAAGGACGGCGTCTACGAGGTGGAGTGGGAGGGCATCATGCACCGCTGCACGCACATGGACGCCCCGCTGCACGTCACGGAGAACACGCCGAGCATCGCCGACTACCCGTTGTGGCGCCTCGTCGGCACCGGCGTCTGCGTCGACATCCCCAAGGGCAAGTGGGGAGTCATCACTCCCGAGGACCTCGAGAACGCCACGCCCAGGATCGAAGAGGGCGACATCGTCATGATCAACACCGGCTTCCACCGCCTGTGGGGTGACACCGACGAGTACTTCGCGTACGGCTGCGGCATGGGCGCCGAGGGCGCCGAGTGGCTGGTCGAGAAGAAGGTGAAGCTGGTCGGCTACGGTCACCAGGCCAACGACCACCCAATCGCCACCAAGCTGGTCGACCACGGCCTCGGCCCGAGCCAGCCGCACCTGATCGCCGAGTACAAAGCCGAGACCGGCCGCGACCCCAAGGACGACTTCCCCAGCTGGGAGCCGGCGCACAAGATCCTCATGGTCAAGGGCGGCATCCCGGGCATCGAGAACATCGGCGGCGACCTGGACGAGGTCACCGGCAAGCGCTGCACGTTCCTGGCGCTTCCGTGGCGCTGGCCGGGCGGCGACGGCTGCATGGTGCGGGTGCTCGCGGTCATCGACCCCGACCAGACGTTTCGCTTCGAGACGGGGGCCTGACTGGGTGTCGCCCGGTGGGAAGGCCGATCGGCGGACGTCGCGCTCGAGTCGCGCTCGCTAACGCCCGCCCGCCCAGCTCTCCACTTCGACAAGACAGGAGTTGCACGCCTGGCCCGGCGACGTGGGGGTGATGTACCGCTTGGGCGTGAGGATGTTGACGCAGCCCGCCCTGTCGGGCGATTCCCCGGGTGCGCCCGTCGGCTGGTAGTCGGCGCACGACTCGGCAGAGTGGACCGTCCCGGGCCGGATCCTCTCGGTGACCCGAGCCGCCATGATGACCGACCCACGGTCGTTGTAGGCGCGCACCAGGTCGCCGTCGGCGATGCCACGGGCTCCGGCATCCTCGCTGTTGATACGGATGAGCCAGTAGTACCAGCCGTCGTCCTTGAGCTCCCTGTGGTCCTCGATGTCGGCAGCCCAGCCGTCCTTGCCATCGCCCATCGTGTGAAAACTGAAGCGAGGATGCGGCGTGATGAGCTGGAGGGGATAGCGGCCGGTGAGCTCCACCGTGTGGTGGCCTTCCCAGCTCTCGATGTACTGCGGTCCCATGGCCGGGCGCTCGGGATCGACGACGTCGCCCGAGGCGTAGAAGCGCGTCAGGCTGGAGCTCACGAACTCGATCTTGCCTGACTGGGTCTGCAGCCCCTTCAGGGCGACGGTATCCCAGGGCGGCGGGCCCCAGTCGGGCGTATCCCGCCGGCGCCCCTCGGCGAACCAGCGCAGCGCGGGCGTCGCCGTGTGATCGTCCGTCACGGGCACCAGGTAGTACCCCTTCTGGCGGAAGTCGTCCCACGAGACCCTCTGCGGCAGGTCGCTCGCCTCGAAGATGCGTCGCACCCACTCGAGGTCCGTCAGACCACCCTCGGTGTAGATGTCGCCAACCCCAAGCTTGTTCGCCAGAAGCGAGAAGATCTCGTAGTCCGGCTTGGACTCGCCGAGGGGCTCGATGCACTTCTGCTGGAGGACGATGAGGCGGTGGCTGCACTGCTCGAACTTGTGCATGCCGTATCCGGACGCGTGCGCCCAGTCGCCGATGTCCCAGCGCTCGAAGTTGGTGCAGGCCGGCAGGATGATGTCGGCGAACCGGGCCTCGCCCTCGAACCAGACGGACTGATTCACCACGAAGGGGATCTCGCCCTCCCGGTAGGCCTTCACATAGCGGTTGGTCTCGGTCATCGTGCCGATGAACGAGCCCCCG
Organism: uncultured Thermoleophilia bacterium; assembly: GCA_963717965.1. Classification (GTDB taxonomy): domain Bacteria; phylum Actinomycetota; class Thermoleophilia; order UBA2241; family UBA2241; genus CAIXSE01. Next base: position 473,014 of record CAVQXS010000003.1, read on the forward strand.
TAACGGTAGTACATCTCCACATGCGGATAGCCCGGCGCCGGGTAGTGATTCTCGCGGAACTGGGACTCGATGGATGAGCCGCAGAAGCCCTTGCCGTGCCACTCGAGGCGCTCGTGCCGCATCGCCTCGGGGCTCCTCAGGCGAGGTACCGTCTGACCCTCCGGTGAGTGCTGCGGATTGGTGAACGACCCGCCGTCGGGCCACATGCGGTTCGCCAGCTTGCGCCCGGCGGCGGTGTTGGCGGTGTCCCCCGAAATCCCGCCTTCGGCGTAGCCGGGGAAGAAGAACGACGGGTCGAACGGCACGCCGCTCGTGGTGGACCAGATGTTGCTGCCCGGCTTGCCCATGCCCTGCATGGCGGCCAGAGCGATCATCGGTACGCGCCCACTCGTTGCCGCTCGCAGCCCGGCAGGCGCCGCCCCAGCCGCCCATGCCGCCGGCAGCGAGCATGGTCTTCTTCGCGCCCCACGCGCGCGCCAGGGCGCGGATCTCGCGGGCCGGCACCCCCGATTCCCGCTCGGCCCAAACGGGGGTCTTCGGCACGTTGTCCGTCCGGCCGAGGACATAGCTCTTCCACTCGTCGAAGCCGAGCGTGCGCTCCGCGACGTACTCCTTGTCGTAGGTGCCTTCGGTGAGCCACGTGAAGGCGATGGCGAGACCGAGGGCCACGTCGGTTCCCGGCCGCGGCGCCAGCCATTTGTCCCCGAAGAGCCCGGCGGTGTGGTTGTGGTAGGGGTCGATGAACACCATCTTGACGCGAAGCTCCTTGAGCCAGAAGCGGCGCGAGGTGCTCTCGAACGCGCCGTACACGCCACCGGTGGTCTCCGGGTCGGACGACCAGAACACGATCATCTCGGTGTGCTTCAGCGCGTCCTCGAGGAGGTCGTACTGCTCGGGGATGCCCAGGCGGTGGCTGAAGCCCCACATGTGCGCGCCGCCCCACTGCCAGCCCTCCCAGCTGTCGGGGTTGTGCTCGCCGTAGGTGAAGCCCACGAGGTTCATGAACCGGTTGTAGGCGCTGAAGCGGTACCCGACATTGCCCCACAGGTGATGGGAGCCGGCCGTCGACATCATCGCGGCCGGGCCAACCTCGCGCTTCAGCCTCGTGATCTCAGCGGCGACCATGTCCAGCGCCTCGTCCCAGCTGATCGGCTCGTAGCCCGACTCGCCGCGCTTGTGGGTGTTGCGGTCCCCGCGAGGATCGAAGTCGACCCGCCTGAGCGGGGTGAGGATGCGCTTCGGCGAGTAGATGGTGGACCTGTGCGCGACGGTCCACGGAGAGAGCGTCGTCTTGCGCGGCGGCGAGTAGCGCAGACCGCGGGCCTCGATCGTCCACGACGGACCGTCGCCGTCGTCGAGCTGCAGCGGAAGGATGCGCCGGATGCGCCCGTCCTCCACGTCGACGTGGACGGGCCCACCGGTCGTCAGGTTGGTCAGTCGCCGGACTCCCGCCCGCGTCGTCACATCGCCCTCCGGGATCCCTAGCGCGACAGGGCGATGTCGCCCAGGTTCACGTCCTTGGCGGTGTCGATCTCGTCGTAGCTCAGGGGAGCGAAGCCAGCGGCCGTGATCGTCAGCGCGTAGGCGCCTTCTTCGAGGCCCTTCAGCCAGAAGTCGCCGAAGGCGTCGGTCTCGATGGTGCGTACCTCGCCCAGGTCCGGCCGCAGCGGCGTCAGGGTGCAGACCGCGCCTATGACGACCTCCTTCTCGAGCGGGTCGTAGACCGTGCCGGCGATGAACTTCTTCGGGATGTTCAGGTAGTACACGCGCGGCTTGGTGCCGAGCTCCGGCTTCATGACCTCGGCCTGGGCGATGAGCTCGGGGAACTCACTCCTCCTCGCCGAACCTGATCGCCCCAGTCGGGCACGAGTCGACGCAGCGCGGGACGTCCCACTCGCCGCTGTCGATCAGGTGCGCGCAGCCGGTGCACTTCTGCGCCAGGTTGAGGTCGTCGTTGAAGTAGATGGAGCCGTAGGGACACGAGTCGACACAGGCCTTGCACCCCGTGCACAGGTCCGCGTCGATGACGACCAGCCCGTCGTCGCGCTTGTAGATCGCGCCCTCGATGGGGCACGACTCCATGACACGGGGCCTCGTCGCAGTGGTTGCACGGGTGCGGGACGTAGTGCATGCGCACGTGCGGCACCGAGCCGCGGATGTGCTCGTCGAGGCGCATCCAGAACTGGCCGCTGTCCGGCTGGGGCTTGGCGATCGGCGCCCAGTCGTTGCCGACGTGCTCGTCCTTGCAGGCGAACTGACAGCCGTAGCAGCCGTTGCAGATGCCGACGTCGATGACGAATGCCTTCATCAGTCGTTCCCTCCCTCGACCCAGCCGTTGAAGCGCAGGCCGGCCGCCTGGTCGTACTCTCTCTCGAACGCGTCGGGGTGGTCCGTGCGCCAGGTCTCCCACTCCTCGGGCTTGATCTTCTGTACGTCGGCGAGGAAGCCGCTGGTCGCCTGACCGCAGGCGTTCTTGGAGGTGAGCCCGTGCGGGGCGATGGTGTTGATGGCGCCGCCGCGGTCGACCTTGCCGGGGATGATCGGGTCGTGGCGGGCACCATGGTCGATGTAGGTCACGCCCGGCATCAGGCGCTCCCAGACGCAGGCCCCGGCGAGGACGATGCCACGCTCGTTGACGATCTTGACGATCTCACCGTGCTCGATGCCGCGCTCGGCGGCGTCCTTCGGGTTGAGCCACACGGGCTCGTAGCGGTAGCCGTCGAAGCCGAGCACCTTGCCGGTCGGCGTCTCGCGCGCCCACGTGCAGTCGTCGCCCTGGGCGTGCGTGCGCCAGCGCGGGTGGTTGCTCATGAGGATGAGCGGGAACATGTCGGCGCGCTCGCTCGAGAGGCGCTCGTCGTGGGTGACGCCGCGCTCGATCCACTTCGGGATCGGTGGCCGCTCCCGGTCGTCGGGGAAGTGCCGCGCGAGGCGCTCGGAGTAGAACTCGAGCAGTCCCGACGGGGTCTTGAGCGGGTGGTTCCGGGGATCCTCATAGAACTGGCGCAAGCCCGGCGGATCCTCCTCCCAATCCTCCGCCGTCGGGAACACCACGTACTTGTTCTCCTCGAACTCCTCCCAGGTCATGTACCGGGAGATCTGCATGTTGTCGTAGATCTCGTGCTCGAGATCCTCGACCGTCTTGCCCTTGGTCACCTGTTCCGTCATGCCCAGCTTCTCGGCGACGGCGAGGACGATCTCGTAGTCGCTCCTGGACTCGCCGACCGGCTCGATGGCCTTCTCCTGCAGCGTGACGCTCTGGAACGGTGGGCCCTGCCGGACGTTGGTGACGACGTCCTCGACCTCCATCGTGGTGTTGGCCGGCAGGATGATGTCGGCGTAGAGGCAGTCGTTCTCGAGCCACGGGTGCTGCGCCACCATGAACTCGATGCTCGGGTCGCGATGGGCCTCGATCGTCCAGTTGCCGTGGTTCCAGCAGGTGATGCGGCACGGCGTGTCGGTCCATATCATGTGGAGCCTGGTGCCGCCCTCTTCGGGCGGGTCCGGGAACTGGTAGTCGATGAACTGGTCCTCGGTCTCGGCGTTCTGCGCGCCCGTGCCGGAGAAGTGGATCGTCTCGCTGTTGAGGATGGCCTCCTGGATGAGCGTCTTGGGGATGTTCTGGGTGCCCCAGGCGTCGACGCTGCTGCGCACGGGGATGCGCAGACCCTCGCTGAGGGTGGGGTTGAAGTAGCGGAAGTTCTCGAGGGACTCGGCGCGCGGCATACCGAAGTACGAGAGCTGCCACTGGTGCACGCCGGGGCCGCCGAGGCCCTGCATGCCGAGCAGGATGCACTCGAGGCGGCCGGGCTCGTGCGAGTACGCGCCGCGGACCATCGAGCCGCCGAAGTAGTGCAGGATCGAGGTGCACTGCCCGGCGAACTCGCGTGCGAGCGCCTTGATCGTCCACTCGGGCACGCCGCACTTGGGCGAGGCCCACGCGGGCGACTTGGGGACGCCGTCCTCCTCGCCGAGGACGTAGGCCGCGACCTTCTCCATGCCGACGGCGTGCGTGGCCACGTAGTCCTTGGCCCACGTGTCTTCCTTGAGCCACACGTGGATGATCGCGAGCTGCAGGGCGGCGTCGCTGTTGGGGAGGACCGGGATCCACTTGTCGGCGTGGACGGCGGCGCCGTAGTTGAGCTCGGGGCAGATGTAGACCTGCTTGATCCCCGCCTTCGTGAAGAAGTAGGAGATGTTGGTCGCGTTCTGCCCGGTGAAGCCCCACGGCGTGGTCTCATCATCGCAGCCCCACTTGAGGACCATGTCGCAGTGTTCGACGACGTCCTTCAGCACGTTCAGCTGGGGCGCCATCATGCCCTGGAAGCCTTGGCCCCAGACGTGTTTGGAGCCCCAGTACCACCCCTCCCAGCTGTCGGGCTGGCGGACCTGCAGCGTGAAGCCGCCCATCTCGTCGAGCAGCCGGGCGCTGTGGCCGTGCGGCGTGTGGATGGTCTTGCTCTCGCCGTGGCCGTCGCCCTGGACGAGGATCGCCGCCGGGCCGTACTGCTTGTGGATCCGCGCGATCTCCTTGGCGATGATGTCGGTGGCCTCGTCCCACGAGATGCGCACGTACTTGCTCTTGCCGCGGTTCTGCGGGTTGCGCTCGCCGTCCGGGTCCCAGTCCACGCGCTTCAGCGGGTACTTCACGCGGTTCGGCGAGTAGGTGCGCTTCTTGTAGGCGGTCATGTAGGGCGCGGGGCGCGAGCGCATGCCCGGCTCCAGGGTCTCGCCGTTGCGCTCGAGCTTCCAGGGGCGGAAGCTCTCGCCGTCGTACTTCCAGTCGAAGTCGAACGGCCTGATCCTCAGGATCTTGCCGTTCTTCACATCGACCATGACCTCTCCCGTGCCACCGAGCAGCCCGCCCTGTGACAGCGCCCTGATCACCGTCTTGTCCGGGGTGACGTCGACCTTCTTGCGTTCCCTGTCTGTCATCTCGATCGCTGTCCTTTCGCCATCGATAGGGTCTCGGCAGACGACGCCGGGTTCCACCCCAGGTACGTCGAGAGAGCCGTGGCCGTGCGCTTGACCGCCGCGGCATACCGCACCCGCTCATCGGGGCCGTAGCGCCCGATGGGCGTCACGACCGAGATCGCCGCGACCACGTCGCCGAGCTGGTCGCGCACCGGGGAGGCGACCGCGCAGAGGCTGACGTACAACCCCTGGTCGTCGTAGGCCAGGTCCTCCCGGACGATCGCGTCGAATTGCTCCGCGAGCGCCTGCGGATCCGTCACGGTGTACGGCGTCAGTTGAGGGAGCGGGCCCGCGAGCATCTCGGCTCGCTCCCCCGCGGGCTTGAAGGCGGCGAAGATCTTGCCGTGCACCGAGGCGAGGTTGCCGATGATCCGTCCCGGCGCCGTGTGTCGCTGGAAGGGCCGCGTCGTGTCGATGGCGTCGACGCAGACCGGCGCCCCATCGACCTCGACGGCGAGCGTGACCGACTCGCCCGTCTCCTCCACCAGGGACTCGAGGAATGGCCGGGCGATCGCGACGAACCCGGACGATCCCTCCGACGCGTAGGACATGGCCAGCGTCGCCGGGCCGAGATGGTACTGATTGGTCGTCGCGTCGCGCACCAGGAACCTGGCCGACTCGAGGGTGCGGACCATGCGGTACGTGGTCATGCGCAGCAGGCCCGTCCGCTCCGCCATGTCGTCGATGCTCCACTCGCGGTGATCCACATCGAACAGGGCGAGAATGGAGAGGCCGCGCGCCAGGGCGCGGACGGTGAGGGGGTCGGTCTCGGCGACGGCCGACGGCGATACCGCCTTCGCGCCCCTGTCTCTCGTCTTGCCGCTCGCCTCGCTCGCCATCAGTGCCCTCCCGACTGTCGCCCTCCTGGTGACCGGAGGTCTTCAGTCCTTCTCTTGCCTGCTGTGCAATCGTCGTTGTACGATATCGTGATTACTATCAGACGATATCGGTGTGCGCAAGGGGGCTCGTCGCCATGAGTGAAGAGGTCTTCACCAACTGCACGAACTGCGGGCCTGTGTCCGTCTACGTCAGAGACGGCGAAGTGGTCCGGATCCGGCCCCTGGTCGCCGACGAGGCCGACTTTCGGCCGTGGACGATCGCGGCCGGCGGCAAGGACTATTCGCCGCCGAAGAAGTTCAACCTCGCGCCGATGGTGCATGGGGAGCGCCGGCGCCTGTATTCGGACGAGCGCATCAAGTACCCGATGAAGCGCGTCGACTTCGACCCGGACGGCGAGCGCAACCCGCAGAACCGCGGCAAGTCGCCCTACGAGCGCATCTCCTGGGACGAGGCGCTCGGCATCGTGGCCGGGGAGATCAAGAGGGTCAAGGACACCTACGGAGGCTCGGCCATCAGCGGCCTCACCTCCTCTCATCACAACTGGGGGATCGTCGGCTACAAGATGGGGCCGTTCCCGCGCTTCATGAACCTCCTCGAGTTCACGCCCATCTTCGACAACCCGGACAGCTGGGAGGGGTGGCACTGGGGCGCGACGCACAGCTACGGCTTCTACTGGCGCCTCGGCATGCCCGAGCCCTTCGACCAGCTCGCGGACGCGCTCCAGAACGCCGAGCAGATCGTCTTCTGGTCGAACGACCCGGACTCCACCCGCGGCACGTACTCGGGTCAGGAGTCGGCGCTGTGGCGGACGTGGCTCAAGGAGAAGGGCGTCCAGACGGTCTTCATCGATCCCTTCCACAACTACACGAACGCCGTCATGGAGGGCAAGTGGATCGCCCCCCGCATGGGCACCGACGCGGCGATGGCCATGGCCATCGCCCACGTGTGGATCAGCGAGGACACCTACGACAAGGAGTACGTCGCCGACCGCACCATCGGCTTTGACGAATTCAGGCCCTACGTGATGGGAGAGACCGACGGCGTGCCCAAGACGCCGGAGTGGGCGGCCGAGGAGTGCGACATACCGGCCCGCGTGATCCGCACCCTGGCGCGCGAGTGGGCCGCCAAGCGCACCATCCTCTCGAGCGGCGCGCGCGGCGGAGAAGGCGGCGCCTGCCGCACCGCCTTCGGCACCGAGTGGGCGCGCATGATGGTCCTGCTGCAGGCCATGCAGGGACTGGGCAAGCCGGGCCGCAGCATCTGGGGCGGCGCGATGGGCGCGCCGGCGGACTTCGAGACCTGGTTCCCGGCCTACGCCGACCTCGAGGGTCGCATCGCGACGTCGAAGAACGTGGCGGACTTCATCCCCGTCAACCCCACGAAGCAGCGCCTGTACAGGCTCACGGTGCCGGACGCGATCCTCGACCCGCCGGTGAGCTGGTACGGAGCCGGCTTCTGCGGTCAGTCGCTCGAGCAGCAGTTCGAGCACTTCGAGTACCCGATGGAGGGCTACTCGGAGGTCAAGCTCTTCTACCGCTACGGCGGTTCGTTCATGGGCACGATGTCGGACACCACGAAGTGGGTCCGGATGTACCAGAGCCCCAAGCTCGAGTTCGTCGTGAACCAGGACATCTGGTTCAACAGCGAGACGCGGATGGCCGACGTCATCCTGCCGGCCTGCACGAACTTCGAGCGCGACGACATCGGCGAGTTCGCCGCCTGCGGCGGGTACACCACGAACTCGCACACGGGCAACAACTTCCGCGTCATCGTGCGCGAGAAGAAGTGCATCGAGCCCCTCTGGGAGTCCAAGTCCGACTACGAGATCTTCACGCTGCTCGCCGACCGGCTCGGCATGAGGGACGAGTTCACCGACGGCGGCAAGACGGAGATCGACTGGGTCAGGGCGTTCTTCGACTCGTCGGACCTGCCCAAGCTCGTCGACTGGGAGACCTTCGACGAGAAGGGCTACCACATCATCAACCCGCCCGAGGACTACAAGCCGACGCCGATGATGCGCTGGTTCGCCGAGGGGCGCGCCTGCGACACGCCCGACCTCATGAACCCCAAGCGCGGCACGGACAAGGCCCACGAGCTCGGCACCTACAGCGGCAAGATCGAGTTCGCCTCCGAGAGCCTCAAGGCACACTTCCCCGACGACGAGGAGCGGCCCGTCCACCCGAAGTACATCCCGAGCTGGGAGGGCTACAGGTCGGAGGGCTACGACCGCTTCCCCCTCCAGTTGCTGTCGGCGCACCCGCGCTTCTCGTTCCACTGCCACTACGACAAGCACACCGACTGGCTGGACGACATCCCGGTCCACCGCATCAAGAAGGACGGCTACGCGTGGTGGCCGGCGAGGATGCATCCGGACGAGGCGCGGGCGCGCGGCATCCAGAGCGGCGACATCGTCCGGCTCTACAACGATCGCGCGTCGGTGTTGTGCATCGCCGTCGTGACCGAGCGCGTCCGTCCCGGCGTGGTGCACAGCTACGCCTCGTCGGCGAACTACGACCCGCTGATCCCCGGGCGCGATGACTCCGTGGACAAAGGCGGGTGCGTGAACATGCTCACGCCCTCGCGCATGCTCAGCAGGAACGCCCCCGGCATGACGCCCAACTCGTGTCTCATCGACGTCGACAAGTGGGAGGGCTGACGGATGCCGCGACTGAGCCTGCTGATCGATGTGACCCGGTGCAACGGCTGCCACAACTGCTTCCTTGCCTGCCGTGACGAGCACTACGGCAACGACTACCCGCCGTACTCGGCCGCGCAGCCGCTGAACGGCCAGTTCTGGATGCAGGTCAAGGAGATCGAGCGCGGAGCTTACCCGCGACCGAAACTCTCCTACGTCCCGGTGCCGTGCATGCACTGCGCGGACGCCCCCTGCATCGATGCGGCGAAGGACGAGGCGGTGTACCGGCGGGACGACGGTATCGTCGTGATCGACCCGGTGAAGGCGAAGGGCCAGGAGCAGATCGCGCAGTCCTGCCCGTACCGCGTCGTCTTCTGGAACGCCGACCTGGAGCTCCCCCAGAAGTGCACCCTCTGTGCGCACCGGCTCGACGCCGGCGACGCGCAGCCGCGCTGCTCCGAGTCGTGTCCCACGGGGGCGATGGTGTTCGGCGACCTGGACGACCCGGGTTCAGAGATCGCGCGCCGGTGCGCCGAGCTCGAGACCGAGGAGTTGCACGCCGAGTTCGAGACCGCTCCGCTCGTCAGATACGCAGGCATCCCGGAGCGCCTTGTGTCCGGGGAGGTCGTCCTCGACGGCGCGGATGACGTCTGCGCCCCGGGCGTGGCGGTCATGCTCGAGGGCGAGGGAGTGCGCCGGGAGACGACCTCCGACGCCTTCGGGGAGTTCGAGTTCGAGGGCCTCCCCGGCAATGCCTCCTACCGGGTCACCGTCCGTCACGCCGGCTATGCGCCCCGAGTGATCGACGTCCGCACGCGCACGGACGTCGACCTCGGCGAGGTCCGGCTGGTGAGGTCGTAGGCGCGGGTCCGGCTCTCGCCGAGGCCGAGGCGCTCGCCGCGCGGCGCTAGGAGCGGCCCAGGCTTGGGGCGGCCGCGTGCTCGTCCCCCCGGCTCACGAGATACGCTCGCCCGGACGCGATGCCGCACGCCTCGAGCGCCTGCCGCACGAGCGCCCGCACCCTCTCGACGTGCAGGGCCGCCGCCGCTGCGGCCCTCTCCGGGTCGCGCTCGCGAATGGCGGCGATGATCCCCGCGTGCGAGTCGTAGACGTCGGTCTCGCTCTCGTCGAAGAGCTCCTGGTCCACCGGAAGGAAGAGGTCGGCGCGCACCGCGTCCATGGCCGCCGCGAGGCGCGGGCTGTGGGCGGCGCCGGCGATGGCGCGGTGGATCCCGGCGTCCGCGCGGAAGAGCGACGACCGATGCTGCTGCGCGCGCTCGGCGGCGAGGGCGCGCTCCATCGCCGCCAGATCGTCGTCGTCGCGCCGCTCGGCGGCGAGCGCGGCGATCTTCGTCTCGACGGTGGTGCGGAACTCGAAGATGTCGTCGAGCTCGTCGCTGTGCTGCGTCATCCACTGGATCCAGCACCGTTGCAGAGCGGCGCTGTCGCTGACGCGCGTCCCGCCGTAGGCGCCGCGCGTCGTGACCAGATAGCCCGTGCTCTCCAGCGACCTCAAGGCCAGACGCAGCGTGACGCGGGAGATGCCGAGGTGAGCGGCCAGGTCGGTCGAAGGGGGCAGCCGGTCGCCGGGGCCAAGCTCGCCCCAGAAGATGAGCGCGCGAACGTAGCGTGCCGCGCTCTCGCTGGCGGTGCCCGGCGCGGGCGGCGCGTCCTTCAGCTGTGCGTCACTCACGAGCGTCTCCTCGTCCTCGGACGTTTCTTCCACCGGCCGCCGCCCACTCCTTGCCGGCCGGCCCCCTCGACCGAGCCGCGCTCAGGGTGGCGGCTTCTCGCTCCCATCCGCGCCCTGAGGCACTCACGGGGCCGGTGTTTGACCGATAATAGCTATATGGTTACCATATAGCCAATTACGTCCGGACGGGGAGGGAGCGACCTATGCAGCCGATCACGCAGGGACGGCCACCGGCGTCCTCTGCCATCATCGAGGAGGCTGTTCGCGCGGGGCGCGGCGCTCTGGACGAGCACGAAGCCAAGGCGCTGCTGTCGGCGTACGGTGTCCCGGTACCCGGCGGCGGGCTGGCGCACTCGGAGGCCAAGGCGCTGTCGCTGGCGGCCGCCATGGGCGGGGCCGTCGCCCTCAAGGCCGTCGGCCAGAGCATCCAGCACAAGACCGAGGCGCAGCTGGTCATCCTCGATCTGCGCGAGCCAAAGGAGGTCGCTGCCGCCTACCGCGGGATCGTGGAGCGGGCCGGCGACGATCTGGCCGCGGTGCTCGTCGAGGAGATGGTGTCCGGCGCCCGGGAGTTCATGGTCGGCATGAAACGTGACGCGGCGTTCGGGCCGGTGGTGGCCTTCGGCCTCGGCGGCACGATGACCGAGGTGTTCCGGGACATCGCGCTGGCGATCCCGCCCTTCGACGAGCGCGAGGCGGACGAGATCCTCGGCCTGATCCAGGCGCAGCCGCTCCTGGGCGCGTTTCGCGGCCAGCCGGCCGTCGACCGGCGCCGGCTTGCCGACGTGCTGCTGGCCGTCGCACGCATCGCCGAGGATCACCCGGAGATCGCCGAGATCGACCTGAACCCCGTGATCATCTCCGGCGATCGGCCGGTGGCCGCCGACGCGCTGGTCGTGCTCTCGGACGCGCCGGCGCAGCCGGCGCCGGCGCGCGGCTTCGACCTCGACCTGCGGGCGGTGTGCGCCCCCGAGTCGGTTGCCGTGGTCGGAGCCTCCGACGATGTCGACAAGTGGGGTGGTTCGGCGCTCCGCAATATCCTCGATGGCGGCTTCAAGGGTCCTCTCTACCCGGTGAGCCCGCGCGGCGGGACGTTCTTCGGTCTGCCGGTGTACGCGAGCGTCGAGGAACTGCCTGAGGCTCCCGATATGGCGCTCCTGGCGGTCGGCGGCAAGCAGGTCGCCACCGTCCTCGAGCAGTGCGGGCGCCGTGGCGTCCGCGTCGCCGTGGTCATCGCCGCCGGGTTCTCCGAGACCGGCGATGACGGCCTCGAGGCCGAGCAGGAGCTGGCCGAGATCGCCGCGGCCTCAGGCCTCACAGTGATCGGGCCCAACTGCATGGGTCTGGTCTCCAACGAGACGCGGCTGCACGCCACCGGCTTCATCACGCTTCACCCCCCGCAGGGGCCGCTCAGCCTGGTCTCACAGTCGGGCAACCTGGGCGTCCAGCTGGTCAAGGCCTCCGAGCGCCGTGAGATAGGACTCGACAAGTTCATCGGTGTCGGTAACGAGGCCCAGGTGAGTGCCGTCGACGTGCTCGACTACCTGCGCACGGACGACCGCACCGAGTGCGTGCTCATGTACATCGAGGGCATCGACGACGGCCGTCACTTCCTCGACGTGGCGGCTCGCACCGCCGCGCGCAAGCCGCTGGTGGTCGTGCGCGGTGGCCTCACGGAGTCCGGCGGCAAGGCCGCCGCGTCGCACACCGGCGCCATGGCCGGCTCGGCCGCCGTCTACGAGGCCGCCGCCCGCCAGGCCGGCGTCGTCACCTGCACGGCGACCGACGAGGCGCTCGACCTGGCCGTGGCGCTCGCTCACCTGCCGCTCCCGCGCGGCCGCCGCGTGGCCGTGGTCACCAACGGCGGCGGCGCCGGCGTGCTCGCGGCCGACGAGATGGCGCGCCGCGGACTCATCCTGCCCGACCTCCCGCCGGAGCTGATCAAGGAGCTGAGCGCTCTGCTGCCGCCCTTCTGGAGCCGCCGCAACCCGCTCGACATGGTGGCTTCGGCCGGCGGCGACGTGGCCCACCAGGTGCTCGCCGCGGTCGCGAAGAGCGACGCGTTCGACGCCGTGGTCGTGCTCTCGGTCCTCGGCGTCCCCAACACCAGCGCCGACGAGCGCGCCGTGAGCGCCAGCGGCGACTACGGTGACTTCAGCGCCTGGGAGAGCCGGCTGCTCGAACAGGTGGCCGGGCTCATGGCGACCACCGGCAAGCCGATCATCAACGTCCCAGACCTGCCGATGCGCCCGGCTCTCTTCGCCGGCGACGGCCGCTACTCGCCGGTGGTGCTCCCCTCGCCGCGCGCGGCCGCTCTGGCGCTCGACCGTATGGCCTGGTACGGCGACCATCGCCGGCGGCGCGCCGCCGGCCCATCCGACGACCGCGACTGAAGGACGACCCATGGCGAAGACGGAAGCACCCGACCGGCCGGCCGCCGAGCGCGAGCTCGTGATCATGTCCGGCAACGAGGCGATCGCCCGCGGGGCGTGGGAGGCGGGCGTGCGTTTCGCGTCCGCGTATCCCGGCACGCCCAGCACGGAGATCCTCGAGTCCCTCGTGCGGTACGAGAACGTCCGTTGCGAGTGGGCGCCGAACGAGAAGGTGGCGATCGAGGCCGCGACCGGCGCGTCCCTCGCCGGCGTTCGCGCGCTCGCCTGCATGAAGCACGTCGGTCTCAACGTCGGCGCCGATCCGTTCTTCTCCGCCTCCCACATCGGCGTCAAGGGTGGCCTCGTGATCGTCTCGGCCGACGACCCGGGCATGCACAGCTCCCAGGACGAGCAGGACAACCGCCGGTACGCGCGCTTCGCCAAGATGCCGATGATCGAGCCCTCCGAGGCCGCGGAGGCGTGCGAGTACATCCAGGCGGCCTACGAGTTGAGCGAGCGGTTCGACGCGCCGGTCCTCTTCCGCATGACCACGCGCACCTCGCACTCGCAGGGCGTGGTCGAGCTGGGCGACCGGGGAGCGGAGCCCGAGCCCCTCACGGTCCTCGACCGCAACCCGTCCAAGAACCTCATGATGCCGCACCATGCCCGCTTGCGGCACGCCTTCATCGAGCAGCGTCTGCTGGACATCGCGGAATGGGCGGAGACCACGACGCTCAACCGCATCGAGATGGGCGACGCCCGCGTCGGCATCGTCGCGTCCGGCGCGGCGTATGGGTACGCTCGCGAGGCGTTCCCGGGCGCGAGCTTCCTGAAGCTGGGCCTCACCTACCCGCTGCCGCGCAGGCTCATCGCCGACTTCCGCGCCAGGGTCGACAAGCTCTACGTGGTCGAGGAGCTGGACCCGTTCCTCGAGGAGCTCATCCGCCTGCAGGGCATCACCGTGGACGGCGGCAAGGACCTTCTGCCGCTCCTCGGCGAGTTCGACCCGGGCCTCGTCGCCCGGACGCTGTCGGCGGCCGGCGTGCCGGGCGTTGATGCCGCGCTGCTGCAGACGCCAGAGCCCATCATCGAGGGGCTGCCGGACCGGCCGCCGACGCTCTGCCCGGGATGCGCGCACCGCGGCGTCTTCGTCGCGCTGCGCAAGATGCGCGCCTACGTCGCCGGCGACATCGGCTGCTACAGCCTCGGCGCGCTGGCGCCCTTCGAGGCGATGCACTGCAGCACGTGCATGGGCGCCGGGATCAGCATGGCGCACGGCATGGCGCAGGTCATCGATGACGCCGCCGACCGCAAGAACCGGCCGGTCGCGGTCATCGGCGACAGCACCTTCTTCCACTCGGGGATCACGTCCCTGCTGGACGTGGCCTACAACCGGAGCCCCGTCCTCACGATCATCCTCGACAACCGCACGACGGCGATGACCGGGGGGCAGGAGAACCCCGGCATGGGATCGACGCTGGGCGGCGCCGAGGCGCCGCGGGTCGACGTCCCGGCGCTGGTGCGCTCCCTGGGCATCGAGCGCGTCAGGGAGATCGACGCCCTCGACGTGGCGCAAACGGAGGAGGTCCTGCGTGAGGAACTGGAGGCCCGCGAGCCGTCGGTGGTCATCGCCACCTCCCCCTGCGTCCTGCAGTACAGGGTGCGCCGTCCCGCGTGGAGCGTCGATGCGGACGTCTGTACCGGCTGCAAGGCCTGCCTGCGCGCCGGATGCACGGCGCACAACCTGGTCGAGCTGGGCGAGAAGGAGCGGCGCGTCGAGATCGACCCGGCCGTGTGCAACGGGTGCGGGGTCTGCTCCCAGCTCTGCAAGTACGGCGCCATCACCGGCCCCGAGAACGGCGACGGAAAGGATGCCCGATGACTCCGCGGCCGGCCTTCAACATCCTCATCAGCGGCGTCGGCGGTCAGGGCGTCGTCCTCGCCAGCTACGTACTCAGCCAGACGGCCCTGGCCGAAGGCTACGACGTCAAGCAGAGCGAGGTCCATGGCATGGCGCAGAGGGGCGGGTGCGTGACCGGGCACCTGCGCTTCGGCGAGCGCGTGTACTCCTCGCTCATCACGCCCGGCACTGCGGACGTGGTGCTCGCGTTCGAGTCGGTGGAGGCGGCGCGCTACATCCACTGGCTGCGCCCCGGCGGCCTGCTGGTCTACAACACCGCGCACCTGAACTCGAGCACGGTGTCGGCCGGCCTCGAGAAGTACCCCGACGACATCGACGCGCGCATCGCCGAGGACTGGGCCAACGTGCGCGCCCTCGCCGCCGGCGCGCTGGCCGCGCAGGCGGGCACGGTCAAGGCGGCCAACGTGGTCATGCTCGGCGCCGTGGCGTCGGCGCTGCCCTTCACGGCCGACGCCATGGAGGCGGTCATCCGCCGCTCGGTGCCGCCGAAGACGATCGACGTCAATCTCGAGGCCTTCCGCCTCGGGCGCGTGGTCGAAGTGCCCGCATGAGACCTATGCTGTCACTGGCCGACGACGAAAGGACCTGAGAGAGATGAAGAGCACGACCTGGCAGGACGACCATCCCTGGACGCACATCGACTGGGAGCTCAACGACGTCACGCCGTACCAGCTCAACTGGTTCTGGTGCAACATGGAGAAGGCGGACTACCTCTGGCATCCAAACCAGCACAAGGGGTTCGAGTGGTGGATCAGCCTGGCGGAGGCCGGGGGTCCGCTGGGCAGCGTCCACATCGCCCCGCAGACGTGGAACGACGGCGTCCAGATCCGCCCGTACATCCGCATGGAGAAGCTTGAGGACGTGGCCGACGAGATCAAGGACATCGTCAAGTACGACCACGTCGTCATCGTCGGCGCCATCAGCATCCTCGGCGACGACGTGAGGCGCGACGACCCGGTGCTCGGCTACCGCGTCCACCAGTGGCAGAAGAGCGACAACGGCTGCGTCGGCATGTCCTCAGCTGTGGAGGCCAAGGAGAACGCGGCCGACGACGGCCTCATCTGGGCCGCCCACGCTGGCGAAGAGGTCGGGAGTTGGGAGGTCTTCCTGCCCGACCTGGTCCGGCTGTACCGCGTCATCACCGACCCGGAGATCTGCCCGTACTACTCGTTCAAGGTCGAGGGCAGCGGCCGGGACATCCGGTACCTGGAACTCTAGCGGGGCTGGCCCGCGAAGCTTCGCCGACGGGCCCAGCAACATCTGGCGCATCTGCCTCTTGCTTTCTGCGCAGACGTGACTATAGTGGCTGACACATCAACTAAAGATGTAAAGTAGTTGAGTCGATTAGGGTCTGCCTTTCTGTCAGGGGGACGGATGCGGGCACTGACCATCGGGGAGCTCGAGACAGAATCGGGGACGGCGCGCAGCACGATCTACTACTACGTGCGCACCGGGCTGCTGCCCCCGGCCCAGAAGTCCAGCCCGACGCGCGCTCTCTACACCGACGACCACGTCGAGCTGCTCGATGAGATCCGGCGGCTCAAGCAGGATGGGCTGGATATCAAGGCCATCCGCGAGCAGGTCCGGCACCGAGTACACTCCGCGAGCCAGAACGGCGAGGACCTCGTCGCCCGGCAGGGCGAAGAGACGCGCCGCGCCATCCTCCGGACGGCGGCGCGCGAGTTCGCCCGCAACGGATACCGCCAGACGCGCATCGCCGATATCATCACCGAGCTCGGCATCACCCCGCAGGTCCTGTACAGCCACTTCCCGACCAAGCGCGACCTCTTCGCTGCCGCGTACCGCGAGTCTCTGGACATCTCGATGAGCATCATCGAGCCGCGACTCGACGGCGAGGAGGACCTGGCGGTCCACCTCCTGTGGCGCATGGTGGGCGACTATGCCCTGCAAGGGCTCAACCCCGACCTTCTCTACCTCTCGCGCGAGGCCGCCTACGACGACCCGGAGACCACCCGGGAGTTGCGCCGTGCGCACGAGCACGTGCTGAGCGGTCAGGGCGAGGAGCTGGAGGCCCTGCGGCACAGCCCCGACGGCCCGCCCTTCTCCGACGAGCTCGTGAACTATGCGCTGTACGGGGCGTTCCAGACGATGCGTCTGCGCGCCTCCTGGGATGACCACTACTCCCGTAGCGAAGTCATGTGGACCAACATCTTGCTGAACATCGCCGTGCGCAGGCTCTACGACGGGAGCATCGACGTGGCGGCATTCAGGGAGAAGTACGCCGCGCTCATCGACAAGCTCGCCGCCATCCAGCCGCCCGACATCTTTGCCCTGGAATCATGCCTGCCTCCGAGAGAGGGGAGCGAATGAACCGCATCGAGATCGACCGCGACGTGTGCACCGCGTGCCAGACCTGCTACGACGCCTGCTTCTCCGACGTGTACCGCTGGGACGAGGAGAGCGACCGGCCGGTGGTCGCCTACCCCGAGGACTGCGTGGGCTGCAACAAGTGTGAGCTGGAGTGCCCCGTCGAGTGCATCAGCGTGGTCGTCGACTTCCCCGGCATCTACTGGCCGGAGGTGGTGTGAGATGACTTCGCTCGAGAGCTTGGGCACCGTGCTGACGACGGAGCTCCTCATCGTCGGCGGCGGCATCGCCGGCCTCGCCTGCGCCATCAGCGCCAAGCAGGCTGACCCCGAGGTCGACGTCCTCATCGTCGACAAGGTCGTCACCGGCTGGGGCGGCAAGGCCAACAAGGGCGGCGGCAACATCGTCTTCGTCGACCCGACGGAGCTCGACAAGGTCCTCGAGTTCCACGTACACAACGTCGGCGACTTCCTCGAGGACCAGGACCTCCTCATGGACTTCGCCCGGGAGTCGCGCGGCAACCTCGAGAAGCTCGAGAGCTGGGGTGTGCACATCTATCGTGACGACGACGGCGAGCCCAAGTACGTGCGCTGGCTGCCCGAGCATCCGTGGCGCCTGGCGGTCCTCGACCAGGACCTCACCCTCAACATGGCCCGGCACGCGCGCGGGCTGGGCGTGCGCATCAAGGACCGCGTCGAGATCGTCGACCTGCTCAAGGACGGCGACAGCGTCTGCGGCGCGATCGGCTTCGGCATGATCGACGGCGGGTGCGTGATCGCCGAGGCCGGCGCTGTCGTGCTCGCCAACGGCAACCAGTGCTACAAGCTGATGCCGCGCTGGTCGAGCGCCGGCGGCGAGGGCATCGCCGCTGCGTACCGCGCCGGCGCCGCCATGCGCGGCGCCGAGTTCGGCAACTTCATCAACTGGGTGTTCGCCGATACCAAGGAAGTCTGCCAGGGCGCCGAGGACGTGCTCTACAACAACAAGGGAGAAAACATCTCCAAGCGCGTGCGCCCGACCCTCGAGTCGGACGTCCACTCCAAGGAGGTCGTGGAGTGGTGGAAGGAGATGAAGGCCGGCAACGGCCCCATCTGCGCCAACATGGCCGAGAACTACGTGAACAACGAGATCGTGCCGGCCTTCCACGCGGATGCTCTCGCCGTCCGACCCGTCTCGATGAAGTTCTGGGGGCTCACCATCGGCAAGGCCATGGCCGCCTCCACCGTCCACAGTCCGATGCAGCCGGTCATGCCCGGCCTCAACGCCGAGCTCGCGCCGGTCAAGGTGGACCACCAGATGGCCACCACGGTCCCCGGCCTCTTCGCCATCGGGGACACCTGCTACGCAGGGACGTGCCTCGCCGGCGCGGTGCCGGCTCCCCCCGGCCGCATGCGCGGTTCGGGCCTCGGATTCGCCACGTTCTCCGGCGCGCGCTGCGCGCCGGCGGCCGTGGCCGCGGCCCGGGCCGCCTCCGCTCGTCCGGACGCCGGGCAGGCGGAAGTGCTCAAGGCGCGGGTCTTCGCGCCGCTCGGCCGGAGCGGCACGGCGGCGCCCGCGATGGTGCACGCGGTCCAGGACGTCATGGCGCCGGTCGGCTACAGCATCTACAAGCACGCGGACCGGATGAGCGAGGCCCTGGACAAGGTACTGGCGCTCAAGGCGCAGGTGCCGTCGCTGGCTGCCGCGGACCCGCACCACCTGGCGGCCTGCCACGTCGCCGAGTCCATGGTGCTCGGCGCCGAGATGTTCTACCGCGCCTCAATCGCCCGTGAGGAGTCCCGCGGCTGGCACCTGCGCGAGGACTTCCCGGAGCGCGACGACGCGAACTTCCTCAAGTGGATCGAGCTTCACGATGACGGCGGCGAGATGGCCATCTCGCTGCACGACGTGCCGATCGACCGCTACCCCCTGCGCCCCTGAGGCCGGAGACGACGTGATCAAGTTCATGCTGGTGTCGCGGCGCAAGCCGGGCGACACGCAGGACAAGTACTTCTACGAGTGGGGCGTCGTCCACGTCGCGCTGATGGTCACGACGCCGTCGGTGATGCGCACCTTCCACCGCTACGCGCAGCACTTCACCGTCAACGGGGTGGACGGAGGCGAGCTGCTGTTCCCGCTGTCCGCCATGGCCTGGGACAACTTCGCCGACCACTGGCTGGAGAAGGCCGAGGACAACCTCGTGCCGTTCCGCTCGGCCGACTACGTGCAGCGAATGCACCCGCACAATTTCGGTGACTCGAACTTCGTCATCGAGATGGCGCGCGAGGTGCTCCGCGACGAAGCGCCGGGGGCGCTGTCCGGGGGCGTCAAGCTACTGCACTTCGTGAAGCGGCGCGAGGGCCTCGGGGAGGACGAGTTCGCAGAGGCGTGGCGCCGGCGGCACGCTCGCGCCATCCTCGAGGGCGGCTCCACGCGCCCGACCCGGCTCGTGCAGAGCCTCCGCGAGCCCGTCGATCCCATCGCCTTTGAGGGCACGCTCTTCGCGCTCGCCGGTGTCGGCGGATACGCCGGCGTCGAGGAGCTCTGGTTCGACCACCTCCCCGCGCTGCTGCAGTTCACCGGCGACCCCGGCGTGCGCGCCGCGGTCCTCGCGCAGGACTCGCCGGTGGACGCCGAAGGCTCGTTCTCGATGGTCACCACGGAGCGGGTGATCTACGACTACACGCGCGGGACGGAGAGCAGTCCGGCACCGGCCGTCCTGAGTCCGGACAGCCTCGAGGCCGTCATCGACCGGCAGGGCTACCGCGGCTGGAACGTGCCCGGCTGGGAGCGTCGCGAGGGGGCGTCGGGATGACGCGAAGGCGCCTGGGCGGAGGGCTCCCGCGGACCCGGCACGGGCGGGCCCGCCTCGACCAGCCGGTCGATGAGCGGGCGGTACGTCTCCAGCCGCTCGATCGCGTTGTTCTTGCCCGTGTACGCGGCCTCCACGGAGAGGTACGTGAAGAGGTGCGCCATCATGATGTCGCGCTGGGAGTAGGTGTCGTCCCAGGACGCGCGCATGACGATCTCCTCGGTCGCGCCGAACATGCTGTAGGCCATGAGCTCGTCCGAGATCGGCGGGTCGTCCGGGCCGCGGCGCAGCGACGCGAAGTCGCTGGTCGGCCCGCTCGTGATCAGGCGCAGGGCGTCCTGGACGGCGGCGCGCGTCTCCGCGTCCTCCTGGAGGGCTTCGGCGCGCGCCAGGCCGAGCAGGTCGGGGCTCAGACGCTGCAGCCCCCAGTAGGCGTACATTCGCATGAGCAGTCGCACCGCGGGGTCGGGCTCGTCGGCGAGCGGCGGCTCGATGAGCTCGCTCGTCCAGCGCACGAAGACGTTGAACGACTCGATGAAGAGCTGGCGCTTGGTGGCGAAGTGCGCGTAGAACATCGGCGGCGTCACGCCGGCCTCCCGGATGATGTCGCCGATGCGCGCGCGCTTGTACCCGCTGCGCGCGAACTGCAGCGCCGCCGCGCGCAGGATCGCGTCTCTCGTCTGGCGGTTGCGCTGCGCAACGAGGTCGGGCTCCGCCGCCTGCCGGCGAGCGACAAGGGGCTGGATGCGCTGCCTGATCTGGTCGAGTGGGACGTCGTCGTCCTTCAGGCGGCGGATCTCGCGCAGCGCCTCGACGTGCACGTCGCTGTAGACCGCCCTGCTCGCCGCGGCCTTCTGGGCCGCCGGAAGCAGTCCTTCGCGAACGTAGTAGTAGATCGTGCTGCGGGGAGTGGAGGTCGCCCGCTCCAGCTCGGAGATGGTCAGCGGGCGGATGTCGGCCTCACCCGGGTCGCTATGCCTTGGACTCGTCACGCTCGTCATGGATTCACACGCGCCCGTCTCTCGTCAAGCTCGCCGTTGACAGACCATAGTGCCCACTCTACTATGCTGCACGACGACTACAAGTTCTATAGTTCAATGGTAGCATCGCACCGCGAAGGCGCCCGTCGGCGTCTTCCTGAGGGGGCGGGATGAATCTCAGCCAGTGGCTGCAGCTGGTGATCTCAGGCATCGTGGCCGGCTCCATCTACGCACTCGTGGGACTCGGGTACGTGACCATCTACCGCACCTCCCGAGTCGTGAACTTCGCTCAGGGCTCCTTCGTGATGCTCGGCGCGTTGATCACCTACTCGCTGCTGACCGAACGCGGCCTGCCGTTCTGGCTCGCCGGCATCGTGTCCGTCATAGGTGTCGTCGCGATCGCGGTGGCGATGTACTTCCTGGTCATCGCCCCCATCATGAAGGTCTCGCTCGTCTCGATGATCCTCATGACCATCGGCGTCAGTCTTCTGCTCGAGAACCTGGCCCTGGTCAAATGGGGAGGCTACGGCCTCGGCATCCCAGCGTTCCCCGGCGACCGCACGCTCCACTTCTGGCAGCTCACCTTCGAGGTGCAGAGCATCTGGGTCATCGGCGTCGCCCTGCTTCTCTTCCTGGGTCTCTACCTGCTGTCCAATCGCACCCGGTTGGGCAAGCAGATGACGGCCACGGCCAGCGACCCACTTTCGGCCAGCCTCTCCGGCATCTCCACGACGAGGATGGTCGTGCTGGCGTTCGCGATCAGCGCGGCCATCGGCGCCATCGGCGGCATCTGCGTGGGGTCCATCAGCGCGATGAGCTACGCCTCAGGCGGCGTCCTCGGGCTGGCCGGCTTCATCGCCGCCATCGTGGGCGGGTGGGGCAAGAGCAGCGGGGCCATCGTCGGCGGACTGACCGTGGGGATCGCCGAGTCCTTGGCGTCCGGTTTCCTGCCCGGCGGGTACCGGAGCGCCGTCGCCTATGTGCTGCTCATCATCATCCTGTACTTCAGGCCGTCCGGTATCTTGGGTACGGGAACCGCATCGTAACACGGCGCCCCACCACCGGCGCCGACGGCTGTCTTCCCGGAGGAGCGGCATGAATCTCAGCCAGTGGTTGCAGCTGCTCATCGCGGGCATCACGACCGGGTCGATCTACGCGCTGGTCGGCCTCGGGTACGTGACCATCTATCGCACGTCGCGCGTGGTGAACTTCGCCCAGGGCTCGTTCGTCATGCTCGGCGCGCTCATCACCTACTCGTTGCTGAGCGGACGCAGGGCCTGCCGTTCTGGCTGGCGCGGGCATCGTCTCTGTGGTCGTCGGTCGTGGCCATCGCGGTGGCGATGTACTTCCTGGTCATCGCTCCCATCATCAAGGTCTCGCTCGTCTCGATGATCCTCGTGACCGTCGGCGTGAGCCTCCTGCTCGAGAACCTGGCCCTGGTCAAGTGGGGCGGCTACGGCCTCGGCATCCCGTCGTTCCCCGGCGACCGCACGCTGCACTTCTGGAAGCTCACCTTCGAGGTGCAGAGCATCTGGGTGATCGTCATCGCTCACCCTGCTCTTCACTGGGGCTCTGGGCGCTCTCCAATCGCACGCGCGTCGGCAAGCAGATGACGGCGACGGCGAGCGACCCGCTCTCGGCGAGCCTGTCCGGCATCTCCACCACGCGGATGATCGTGCTGGCGTTCGCCATCAGCGCGGCGATCGGCGCCATCGGGGGCATCTGCGTCGGGTCCATCAGCCCGATGAGCTACGCGTCGGGCGGCATGCTCGGCCTGGCGGGCTTCATCGCCGCCATCGTCGGGGGGTGGGGCTCGAGCAGCGGCGCGATCGTCGGCGGGCTCACCGTCGGCATCGCCGAGTCGCTCGCGTCGGGGATCCTGCCGGGCGGCTACCGAAGCGCCATCGCGTACATCCTGCTCATCATCATCCTGTACTTCCGCCCGTCGGGGATCCTCGGCAAGGGCTCGATGGAGGCCGGCGGATGAGCGGCCAGGCGGAGCAGCCGGCGGTGCGGGCCGCGCCCAGCGCCGCGCCGGCGGTTCCTGTCCGGCCGCGACGATCGCGAAGCTTGCCGTCGTCGCGGTGCTGGCCGTGTGGCCCTTCTTCTACCAGGACCTGTACACGCTCAGCTGGATGACCTTCGCCGGCCTGTCCCTGATGGTCGTGGTCAGCGTGTACCTCATCATCGCGCAGGCCGGTCAGCTCTCGTTCGGCCACGCCGCCTTCTACGGCGTCGGCGCCTACACGGCATCGATCCTGGCCATCAAGTACAACGTGCCGACGCTGCTGGCCCTGCTCGCCGGGGCGGCGCTGGCCGGCGTCATCGCGCTCGTCATCGGCCGCCCCGTGCTGCGCCTGCGCTACTTCTACCTGGCGCTGGCCACCATCGGCCTCGGCATCATCTTCAGCGCCATCGTCGTCCAGGCACGCGGGGTCACCGGCGGCACGATGGGGCTCGCGCCGGTGCCGCCGCTCGACCTCTTCGGCTTCAAGATCGACACCTACTTCCGCCAGTACTACCTGGTGTGGATCGTCGCCCTGCTCATCCTGATCTTCACCGAGCGCGCCCTCGGCATGCGCCTCGGTCGCGCCCTTCGGGCGATCGCGACGAGCGAGATCGCGGCGGAGACGCTCGGCGTCCGCACCGCCAACTGGAAGCTCGTCGCCTTCGTCGCGAGCGCCATCTTCTGCGCCATCGCCGGCGCGCTGTACGCCTTCACGCTGGCCGCCATCACGCCGTCGGCGTTCGCGTTCAGCGCCGCGATCGTGCCCATCATCATGATGCTGATCGGCGGCGGCGGGTCCATCTGGGGCGGGCTGGTCGGCGCTGTGCTGATGACCTGGCTCTCCAACTCGCTCTCCAGCACGCAGCAGTGGAGCGGGGTCATCTACGCGATCATCATGATCCTCCTGCTCCTGTTCCTGCCCATGGGCATCACCGGCCTGTTCACCAAGCGCCGGCTGGTCAGCGTGCGGAACGCGTTCCGCAAGCAGAGCCGGGCCGAGACGATCGAGTGCGCCGCGGTGGCGGAGGCCGACGGCTCCACCGAGGCATGCGAGACGCAGGTGGCGCTGCCGGTCTACGTGCCCGAGCACGCGAGCCACGCGCTCGACGCCGGCGAGCCGGGCGCCCTGTTCGCCGACCTGAAGCGTCAGGGGTCGGGGACCAAGGGAGAGGAGTTGCTCAAGATCGAGGACGTCTCCGTCGACTTCGGCGGGCTGCGCGCCGTCAACGAAGTCTCCCTCACGGTGCGCGCGGGACAGATCGTCGCCCTCATCGGACCGAACGGCGCCGGCAAGACGACGCTGTTCAACGTGGTCAGCAGGCTGCAGCGCGCCTCCGGCGGGCGGGTCTGGCTCGGCGGCGAGGAGATCACCGGTCTGTCGCCGGCCGCGAGCTCTCGTCTCGGCATGGCCCGCACCTTCCAGAACCTGCGCATCTTCGAGAACATGGACGTCCTCGAGAACGTCCTCGTCGGCTGCCACCGGCACGAGCGGGCGGGGCTGATCTCCGGAGGTCTCGGCCTGCCGAAGCAGCGCCGCGAGGAGAAGGCCTCCAGGGCTCGCGCGATGGACGCGCTGCGGCTCGTCGGCCTCGACGCGTTCGCCCATCAGCCGGCCGCGAGCCTGCCCTACGGACAGCAGCGCTTGGTCGAGATCGCCCGGGCGCTCGCGTCCGAGCCGCGCCTGCTGCTGCTCGACGAGCCCGCCGCCGGCATGAACGCGGCCGAGCGCGAGTACCTCGTCGACCGCATCCGCCGCATCCGTGACGCTGGGGTCACCGTCCTCCTGGTCGAGCACGACATCGATCTTGTGATGGGCCTGTGCGACTGGGTCACCGTGCTCGACTACGGCAAGCTGATCGCCTCCGGAGTGCCGGACGACGTGAAGCAGGACCCGGCCGTCATCGAGGCGTACCTCGGAGTCGGTCACGAGGGCGCCGGCGACGAGTGCGGCGACCTCGGCTCGGCCCAGGTCGCCGCCGCGAGCTCCGACGCCGTCCCCGCCGAGACTCTCCTCGAGGTCCGGGACCTCTCGACCCGCTACGGCGCCATCCACGCGCTTCGCGATGTCTCGCTCGCCAGGTGCCCAAGGGCGAGATCGTGGCGGTCCTCGGCGCCAACGGCGCCGGCAAGACCACGCTGCTGCACACGATCTCCGGGGTGCTGCGTCCGAGCGCCGGCTCCATCGACCTACGCCGGCGCCAACATCACCAAGCTCGCACCCTCCAGGATCGTGGGGCGTGGCGTATGCCAGGTGCCCGAGGGACGCCGGCTCTTCCCGTCGCTCTCCGTCGCGGACAACCTGCTGATGGGCGCTTCAGGACGCCGCTCGCGAGACGATCTGCCCGACGATCTCGCTTATGTGTACGAGCTGTTCCCGGTGCTCGCGGAGCGTCGCGCGCAAGCCGCGGGAACGCTGTCCGGCGGTGAGCAGCAGATGGTCGCGATCGGGAGGGCCCTGATGGGCAAGCCCGACCTGCTTCTGCTGGACGAGCCGTCGATGGGGCTCGCCCCGCTGGCCGTCGAACGGATCTTCGAGGCGCTCAAGTCCCTGAACGACAACGGCCTCACCATGCTGATGGTGGAGCAGAACGCAGAGATGGCGTTTTCCGTGGCCGACCGTGCCGTCGTGCTGCAGACCGGATCCGTGGCCCTCGCCGGGCTCACCTCCGACCTGCGCCAGGACGAGCGCGTGAGAGAGTGCTACCTGGGTCAGGCCTGACCCTCAGTGTCTGTCAGTGAGCAAGGAAGCAACAGAAGGGGGAGCGATGAGTAAGCGCAAATGGATGGCGGTGGCGCTGTTGGCGCTGACCGTCATGGTCGGGGCGGCGATCGTCCTCGGCGGCTGCGGCAGCTCGGGCAGCTCGAGCAGCCCCAGCAGTTCGGCGTCGGCGGCCGCCGGCGGCACGTACAAGGTCGGCTTCGTGAACTCCGCGACCGGCATCAGCGCGGCGCCCAACCAGTCGATCGTGGGTTCGACAGTGGGTGCAGTCGATCAGATCAACGGGGCCGGCGGCATCGACGGCAAGATCAAGATCGAGCTCATCAGCAAGGACGACGGCTCGGACGTCGCCAAGGCGTCCGCCGCGGTCACGCAGCTGATCCAGCAGGACAAGGTGGACTTCATCCTGCAGCCGTGGGTCGACTTCATCGCTCCGGTCACGCGCGGGATCGAGGAGAAGGCCGGCATGCCCGGCGTGCACTCCTACCATCCGGCAGCGGGTGACACCCAGACATGGAAGTGGACCTTCAGCAACTCCCAGGGCGCCGAGGACAACGGCGACGCTCTGGTCAAGGTCTTCGCCCAGATGGGCTGGAAGAACGTGGTCGGCGCCGCCGACGTGCTCACCATCCAGCAGGAGTCGCTCGATGCGGTGGCGAAGCTCGCTCCCGCTGCCGGGATCACGTTCACGAAGCTCAAGGATCAGTGGCCGATGGACCAGACGGACTTCAGCGGCCTGGCGTCCAAGGTCGTCGCCGCCTGTGACAAGGCCAACGCGGACGCGCTCTGCCTGATGGTGACCGCGCCGCAGGCGGACGCCTATATGAAGGCCCTCAAGGGCGCCGGGCTGAAGATCCCCGTCATCGGTGGTCCTACGCTCGCGTCGGCCATTCCGCTGTTCGCCCAAGGCACGAAGAACGTCGAAGGCATGTACTTCATCACCACCGCCATCACCGCCGGGCCTCAGCTTCCGGACAGCTATCCCGCCAAGCCGATGATCGTCGGTGTGTACGACGCGGTCATGGCCGCGACCAAGGCCCCGCCGGATCCCTTCGCAGGCTGGGCTGCCGACGCGGTCAACCTGATGGCTGAGGCCGTCAAGCAGGCCGGCAGCACCGACAAGGCCGCGGTCCGTGACGCGTTCGAGTCCATCCAGAACTTCCCGGGCCTCTCCGGCACGTACAGCTACTCCGCCACGGATCACGTGGGCATCCACGGCGGCATGTGGCTGTTCCAGATCAAGAACGGCGAGTACAAGCTGATCGGCGACAAGTCGATCAACTGAGACCTCGGTAGTGTCTCGGGCTCCGGGAGAGCGCACTGCGCCCTCCCGGAGCCCTTTCTTCATCGCCCCGGAGCTCAGCGCCGTGCGTCGCGTCACAAGCCGACCACGGTCAGCGGATTGACAGTCGCCGGACGCGACTCTAGGATTATAAATAGGACTACTAAGTCCTATAGCATGGTGAAATTCCGAGCGTTCGGGGACCCACGTGGGAGCCGCCCGGGCGAGGGAGGTCGGGCAAGGGATGAACCAGGTCGTCGTCGACTTCGATGCCTGCACGGGGTGCAAGACCTGCTACCTGGCGTGCTTCGCGGACGTGATCCGCTGGGATGCGGAGGCGAAGCGCCCCGTCATCGCGTACCCGGACGATTGCGTCCACTGCAACCTCTGCGAGATCAGCTGCAAAGACGAGGCCATCAAGGTCCACGCCGACTGGGACATGGACTTCCCGCCGGTCATCGAACGCGGGTTTCCGTACACGGTCGGGGGTCGGAGATGACCGCCCTGGAGGAGCTCGGCCGCGTCGAGACCGCCGACGTCCTGGTGATCGGCGGCGGCATCGGCGGCCTCGCCGCCGCCACCGCCGCGAAAGAGAAGAACCCGGACGCCGACGTTCTCGTCGTCGAGAAGGCGTCGACGGGTTGGGCCGGCCAGGCCAACAAGGGGGCCGGCATCTGGTGGTACCTCGCGCCCGAGGACGACGCCGACCGCTTCGTGCAGTTCCACTGCGAGCATATCGGCCACTACATCGAGGACCAGGACCTGCTCGCCGACTTCGGCCGCGAGAGCCTCGAGACGCTCGAGCGCATGGACGGCTGGACGGGCAAGTTCCAGCGCCGCGAGGACGGGCAGTTCATCCACAAGCGCTTCAAGCCGTTCCTGCCCTGGAGCCTCACGGGCGCCGACCTCGACCTCATGCGTGCGCTCAAGCGCACGGCACGCAAGCTGGGCGTGCGCTTCATCGACAAGACGTTGCTCACCGACCTGCTCACCGACGGCGGCCGCGTCGCCGGCGCAGTCGGGTTCAGCCTGCTGGACGGCTCGCCGATCGTGGTCAAGGCGCCGGCGGCGATCATCGCCACCGGCGGCCAGAGCTACCGCATCATGGGCATGTGGAGCTGCCAGCGCGGCGACGGCCTGGGCATGGCCTGGCGCGCCGGCGCGCGGATGCGCAACGCGGAGTGGGGACCCTTCGCCCAGCTGGCCGGCAAGCGCGGCAAGGAGCCGCTCATCGGCGCCGAGGACGCGCTGTACAACGCCTGGCACGAGAAGCTCTCGCCGCGGTTCCGCGGCGACTCAGAAGCCGACGTCTGCGGCATGACCAGCGCAGTGTGGTACCAGCAGATGGTGGCCGGCAACGGCCCGCTCGTGACCTTCCACCCCGAGAACTGGATGCTCGCCAACACCACCGAGGATGTGGAAGGCGGCACCGTGTGGGACCGGCCGGAGGCCGTGAAGTTCTGGACGACCCTGATCAGCCGGGTGCGCGCGGCCGACGCGCCGGGCGCCTTTCTCGAGGTCTTCCCGGCGGTGCTCGGCGAGCTCTCCCCGATCGCGGTCGACCACCGCATGGCGACGTCGGTGCCCGGTCTGTTCGCCTGCGGCAACGCCTGTTACAACGGCTCCGGACTGCCGGGCGCCGTGCCGGCCTCGCCCGGACGCATGCGGGGGGCGGGGCTCTACGGCGCCACCTGGATGGGCATCCGCGCCGGCGAGTCTGCGGCGGTCGCCGCCGCCGGCGCCCAGGTCGATCCGGCGCAGGCCGAGGCGCTCGTCCGCGAGGCGCTCGCTCCGCTCGAGCGCGCGGCCGGCGTACCGGCCATGGAGCTGGTGCGCGGCATCCAGGACGCCGTGAACCCGGTCGGCTACTCGATCTACAAGAGCGAGGAGCGCATGACCGAGGCGCTCGGCATGGTGCTCGACGTCAAGGAGCGCCTGCCGCAGGTGACGGCCAAGGACCCGCACTACCTGGTGGCCGCCCACGACGCGCGCAACATGGCGCTGAGCGCCGAGCTGTTCTACCGAACGGCGCTCACGCGCAAGGAGTCGCGCGGCTGGTTCATCCGCGAGGACTACCCGGAGCGGGACGACGCCGAGTGGCTCAAGTGGGTCTGTGCCGAGCCCGACGGTAACGGGATGCGCATCTGGACCGAGGACGTCCCGGTCGCCGACTACCCGTTCCAGCCGACCGCCGAGAGGAGCTGACCATGGCCGCAACGATGGAGCGCCAGCCCGCGCCGCTCACTCCCGAGGAGCAGGCCAGGCCGTACGCCAAGTTCTACACGATGGAGTTCCCCGGCCCGGACCCGGCCACGGTCGCGCTGATGTCCCCGGACCGCCCAATCCCTCAGGACCAGATGCTCGCGCCGGAAGACCTCAACAAACTGCTCGACCCCGGCAACTTCGAGACCGAGATCGGCTGGGGCATGATGGACAACGGCGCCGGCTACATCGCCATGCGCCACGAGATGTCGGGCGTCACCACCGAGATGATCGACTGGTGGTTCGCCTGGCACCCGATCGAAGGTCTGCGCTACCGCATCTGGTATCCGCCGTACCACCTCGGCGTCCACGTCGACGAGTGGGCGCAGTCCAGGCTGCTGGCTCCGGACGTTCCGGTGCGCGACAAGTGCGAGAAGGTGATCCACCACGTGACCGAGGACACGGGGATGGGCACCGAGCACATCGACATCCACTTCCTTACGCCGGAGCAGATGGGCTTCGACATGAGCCGCTGGCAGAAGCCGAACGTCGGCACTTTCGTCGGCGGGTTCGGCTGGAGCCTCAACGAGCACCAGCCGCCGGAGATCCCGGCCGCGCCGGCGATCATGGTCCACTTCATCCGCGAGATCGACGGCGGCGTCGAGTGGCGCACGCGCTTCTGGATGGGCTACACGATGCTGAACGGCCACCCGGTCCCCCTGCTGCCGCCGGGCATCCGCGTGCCGGAGCCCGCCGTGTTCGGGCTCGCCAATCACAACATCTACGAGTACACGCGGCTCAAGTCGCTGCTCCCGCTCGTCTACGAGGAGTTCGGTGGCACCTACGCCTGAGGAGGGACCGTGCTCAAGAGCATCGTGATGATGGATCTGCCCATCGACGAGATTGCACCGATGGAGCGCTGGTACTACGAGGCGCACTCTTCGGAGATCTCGCGGAGGTACGGTCCCTTTCTGCAGCGCCACGAGAGCTACGTGGCGCTCGATGCGCCGGAGGACGCGCGCCGGTTCGGGTTCTACAACTGGCGCGTCACCGAGACGTTCTGGCGCGAGATGCCGGAAGCCGGGGCGAGAGGCGCCTTTCTGCTTCACGCCGGCCCCCGTCTGGAACCCCGTCGCGACCTGTACCGTCAAGGCGCAGCCCGACAACGACTTCTTCGGCTGGGACGGGTTCTCCACCGACGGCGCCAGCATCCGCTGGTACATCCTGATGCGCTATCCCTTGGGAGTACGCCTCAAGGACGGCGAGGACTGGTTCGTCAACGTGCACGCCCCGGAGGTGTGCAAGCAGCCGGGGCTCACGCGCTTCTTCAGCTACAAGTGCGAGCAGGCGGCGATCCCACTGCCCGGCATGTGGCACCCGGACGCCACGCCGCCGCAGGACATGATGATGGTCCAGTGGGATCGCGTCGTCGAGCTCTGGTACCCGAGCTTCAGCGCCTGGCGCAAGGCCGTGATCGAGGAGCCGCCGGCGTACACGCCGCCGGAGTGGGCCACCGACGACTTCTACAAGGACGGCTAACCTACCTACCCGTTCTTCAAGCCCGGGCGTCGACTTCGTGAGCACGTTCCTGCTCGAGCGCCCGGCCGACGAGTTCCTCCGCGACACGCGCTACTACCGGCCGTGAACGTCATGCAGACTGCAGTCCACACCGCGGGAGGTCACTCCTGATGGCCGTGAGCCGCTCACGCCCGAGGAAGAGGCGAAGCCCTACGCCAGAGTACTATCACCGGCCGATCACGCCGCCGGATCCCGACCTGGTCGCGCAGATCCAGCCGGACGTGCCGATCGACCCAGCTGTCGCGTTGCCGCCGGAGCGCATCAGCGACCTGCTCGACCCCGGCTACCACGAGGTCGAGACCGGCTGGTGCATCGTGCCCAACGGGAGCGGCTACATCGCC
Source organism: uncultured Thermoleophilia bacterium (assembly GCA_963717965.1). Taxonomy (GTDB): domain Bacteria; phylum Actinomycetota; class Thermoleophilia; order UBA2241; family UBA2241; genus CAIXSE01. The sequence continues at coordinate 503,678 of CAVQXS010000003.1, forward strand.
GTGCACAACCGATGCCGGCGTGACGACGAGATGCTCGACTGGTGGTTCTGGTGGCACTCCATGGCCAGCATGCGTTACGGCCTCTGGTATCCGCCGGGCCACTACGGCATCTCCATCAGCAAGAAGTCTCGGGCGAGGCTGCTCGATCCGCAACGTGCCGCCCAAGGGGAAGATCTACGGCCGCACCGACCATGTCGTCGAGGACATCGGGACCGGCGCAGAGGACATCTACATCAGCTTCTGCGCGCCCGAGGAGATGGGCTTCGACATGAGTCGCTTCCACGCGCCGAACGTCGCGGCCGTGTACGGCGGCTACGGCTTCGACCAGCCGCAGGGCGCCAAGCCGAGCGACATCCGGGCGCCCGCCATCATGTGCCACTTCATCCGTGAGCTTCGGACGGGGGGCATCGAGTTCCGCTCGCGCTTCTGGATGGGCTACAAGCTCATCGATCGTCAGCCGGTCCTCGTCATCCCGCCAGGCGAGTCCGTGCCGGTCGAGGTGCGGTTCGGGCTCGCCGAACCACAACGTCCAGGAGTACTGCAATCTCAAGTCGCTGTTGCCCGAGATCTGGGCCGAGTTCAAGGACGCCGACCCGACGCTTTGAACGCCGCCCGGCCGAGCACAGTATCCGACTCCGCACGCAGAGAGAGGTCAAGGCAATGAAGGTAGCCGTCATCGGTCACACCGGGATGGGCGGAAGCGCGCTCACCGACATCCTGTTGAGTCGTGGGCACGAGGTCACGGGCCTGTCGCTCGACGCGGACAAGGCGCCGTCGCGGCCGGACTGACCAGCGTCGTCGTCGACGTGTGGGACGGGCCCGAGCTCGCTGCGGCGCTGTGCGGTCACGACGTTGTGGTGTCGGCCTTCTCCGGCGGTCACGAGATGGACCCGATCGTCTACTACCGGCAGGCCGAGGGCACCCGGCGGATCATCAGGGCCTTCAAGGAGGCCCAAGGAAGGTACCTGATCTACATCGGCGGCGCGGCCAGCCTGTTTGTGAAGCCCGGCGTGCAGATGTTCGACGACGAGCGCTTTCCGCGCTGGTACTTCGGCACCCACCCCGCGGCGCACCTGCGCTGGCTGGGCGACATCACCGGGGTGCCGCTCTTCTACGAGGCGGCGAAACGCCGGGAGACGGGAGAGGTCGGACCCTACGACTCCGACCCCGAGATCGAGGAAGCGGTCAGGGACTGGAGCCGCGTCTGGCTGCTGGAGGGTTGCCGGATCGCGCTCGACCTCTTCGAGGGTCGAAGCGACTTCCGCTGGAGCTTCCTCTCGCCGCCCTGGCGCTACCGTCCGGGCAGGGGCAGCGGCGCCTACGAGACGGGCGTCGACTTCATGATCTTCAAGCACGGTGTACCGTCGGGCATAGCCGTACCGGACCTTGCGCTCGCCGTGGCCGACGAGGTCGAGAACCAGGCGCTGGCGTACAAGCATTGGACGCTGGCCGGAGAACAGGACGACGACTGATGAGTGACCTCGTGGAAGGGCTCGCCGCGCTCGTCGGCCACGACAACGTCGCGATCGACCCGGCGAGCCTCCGAGGAGTACGCGCAGGACGAGAGCTTCGTCCCGCGCCTGACGCCGTGGGCGGTCGTCGCGGCCCGGCTCCGCCGAGGAGGTACGGGCGATCGTCGCCTGGGCGAACGAGACGGCGACGCCGCTTGTGCCGGTCAGCTCCGGCGGGCCGCACTTCCACGGCGACACCGTGCCGAGTGTGCCCGGCGCCGTGATGCTCGACCTGCGCCGGATGGACAAGATCCTGCGCATCGACCGGCGCAACCGCATGGCCGTCATCGAGCCGGGCGTGACGTACCCACGGCTGCAGTCCGCGCTGGCCGGCCAGGGCATGCGCGTGACGCCGCCGCTGCTGCCGCGGGCGAACAAGTCGGTCGTCGCGAGTCTGCTCGAGCGCCAGCCGACACTTATCCCCCGGTACAACTTCCATCTGCCCGAGCCGCTGCGCAGCTGCGGCGTGGTGTGGGGGAACGGCGAGACCATGTTCACCGGCGAGGCCGGTACCGGCCCCGAGTCGCTGGAGGCTCAGTGGCAGGCCGGCGGCGTGCAGGCCGACCCGAAGGGGCCGGCGCAGACCGACTTCTTCCGCCTGCTGACCGGCGCGCAGGGCACGATGGGCGTCGTCACATGGGCGGCGGTCAAGTGCGAGTTGCTGCCCGCCGCCCACGAGTACCTGTTCGCCGCCGCCGACGAGCTCGACGACCTGGTCGACTTCACCTACCGGCTTGACCGGGTCCGGCTCGGCGACGAAGTCCTCATCGTCAACGACGCCTACCTGGCGCGGCTGCTCAAGGCCGCCGGCGCGACCGTCGACCCCGACCAGCTGCCCACTTGGACGCTCATCCTCGGGCTCGGCGGCCGTGAGCATTTCGCCGCCGAGCGCGTCGCGGTCCAGAAGCAGGATGCCGCGGCGCTCGCCGACGAGTTCGGCCTGACGCTTCAGCCGGACGTCCCCGGCGCGGCCACCGCCGACATCGCCGCGGCCCTCGCCGGCTGCTGCGACACGCCATGGAAGCTGGCCGCGGAGGGCGCCTGCGCCGACGTGTTCTTCGTCAGCACGCTCGAAGAGGCTCCCGCCTTCACCGAGATCGCCCACATCGTCGCCGACGGGCACGGCTACGCCGCGGAGGATGTCGGCGTGTACATCCAGCCGCAGCACCAAGGCGTCACCCACCACGTCGAGTTCAGCCTGCCCTACGATGCTTCGGTGGCGGGCACGCGGAAGAACATGCAGGAGCTCTCCGACGACCTGGCCGCCAACCTCTTGGGCGCCGGCGCCTACTTCAGCCGGCCGCACGGCTCGTGGGCGCAGCCCGTGTACAACCGCGACGCTGCCGCGCGCGACGCCCTGCGCAAGGTCAAGGCGATCTTCGACCCCGTCGGCGTGTTGAACCCGGGCAAGCTGTGCTTCGGAGCGCCCGGCGCCGCAGCCTCGCACGAGCGAGAGGAGGCCTGACATGGCCCTGACCGATTATCGCCCGGACGCGATGCGCTGCACGCGCTGCAGCTACTGCAAGTGGATCCCCTTCGACCTCGTCAAGAGCCACCGCTTCGCCAAGGGCTGCCCCTCCGTCGAGGCCGGCAAGTTCCACTCCTACTCGGCCGGCGGCAAGCTCGTCACCGCGCTCAGCCTGATGGACGGGCGCAGCGAGGTCACCGACCAGGTCGTCGACGTCGCCTTCAAGTGCCAGCTGTGCGGCAACTGCGACGTGACCTGCAAGCTGTGCCGCTACGACATGGAGCCGATCCTCGCGCTGCGCGAGTTCCGCGCGCACCTCGTGGAGATGGACCGCGTGCCGGACTCGTACCGCCCGCTCATCGAGCGGACGCGGGCGGCATTGGCCGGCAAGGGGCCCAAGACCCCGGCCGATCGCAACGCCTGGGCCGAGGGCCTCGGCCTCAAGGACCCGACGACCGAGCCCGTCGACGTCGTCTTCTACGCGGGCTGCAAGTACTCGCTGGAGGAGAGCCTGCGGGAGACAGTGCGCACGCAGGTCCGCCTGCTCCAGAAGGCCGGCCTCTCCGTCGGCCTGTTCGAGAACGGCTGCTGCGGCGGCCTCGCCGACAAGATGGGCTACGCGGGTGAGGCCGCCCAGGCCGGCACGAAGATGCTCGAGCAGTGGGCCGCCGCCGGCGTGAAGACCGTGGTCACGCCGTGCGCCGACTGCCGCCACATGTTCACCCGCGTCTACGCCAAGTACGAGGGCGCGTGGGAGCACCTGCCCGAGATCCTGCACACCGTCGAGTGCGTCGACCGGCTGATCAAGGACGAGCGGCTCGAGCTCACCACGCCGGTCCCCATGAGCGTCACCTACCACGACCCCTGCAACCTCGGCCGCCAGGGCGAGCCCTACGTGCCCTGGGAAGGGGTCGAGAAGAAGATCTACGGCCAGGCCGTGGTCTACGACCCACCGCGGCCGCGCCACAACGGCGCGCTCGGCGTCTACGACGCCCCCCGCGACGTGCTCGCCGCCATCCCCGGCGTGGAGCTCGTCGAGATGGAGCGCAGCCGTGAGGCCGCCTGGTGCTGCGGCGCCGGCGGCGCCTGCCGCGAGGCCTTTCCTGAGTACTCCGCCGCCACGGCGGCGGAGCGCGTCGAGGAGGCGGCCTCCACCGGGGCCGAGGCGCTGGTCACCGCCTGCTCGCGCTGCGAGCTCAACTTCACGGAGGCGGTGGCCGCCGACGCTGCGTCGGGCGGCCCCGGCTCAGGCCTTGCGGTCCACGACGTGCTGGAGCTCGTCGCGCTCTCCGCCGGCATAGGGAAGGAGGCCTCATGAGCCCGAGCTACGCCAAGCCCACCACGCCGGCCGAGACGGCGGCGCACTCACCGCAGATCCCGGACGCCGCCTACCGGGCGCTCGAGGACATCGTCGGCGCGGAGAACGTCTCACGTGATGCCGCCGTGCTCGACAGCTACGCGTTCCAGTGGCTGGCCGAGCTCGTGCGGCCGGACCAGAGCCACTACATGGCGCGCCCGGCTGCCGTCGTGCTGCCGGCCTCGACCGAAGAGGTCCAGGCGATCGTCCGCCTGGCGAACAAGTACGGCCTCAAGGTGAAGCCCCACGGGACCGGCTGGTACCACTGGTCCGGTCCCATCAAGGATGAGGACGCGACCCTCCAGCTCGACATGCGCCGCATGAACGCCATCGTCGAGATCGACGAGCAGAACATGTACGCCGTCGTCGAGCCCTACGTGATCGCGGCCCAGCTGCAGGCGGAGATCCTCCCGCTGGGCCTCAACCTCAACATCCCCGGCGTCGGCTGCTCCAGCTCCATCGTCGCCAGCGCCTGCGCCTATCACGGCGCCGGCCCGGACACCTACTACATGGGCGGCAACGCCGAGAATGTGCTCGGCATGGAGTGGGTCACGCCGGAGGGCGAGATCGTCCGCACCGGCTCGCTCGGCTCGGGCGACGGCTGGTTCTGCAGCGAGGGCCCCGGCCCGTCCGTGCGCGGCATCTGCCGGGGCACGCTCGGTAGCCGCGGGGGCCTCGGCGTGTACACCAAGTGCGCGGTCAAGCTCGCTCCGCACTTCGGTCAGACCGAGTGGAACGTCGAGGGCACGCTGCCGGCGTACCGACTGCCCGTGCATGAGAACCTGCGCGTCTACACGCTCGCGGTCCCGGACTGGGATGCTTGGGCGGAGATCTACTACAAGATCTACGACAACGAGATCGGCTACATCTTCCACCGCCAGTTCAACCTGGCCGGCGCCGACCTCTCCCCCGCCTTCTGGCTCATGTACAACGACGCGTCCAAGACGCTCTCCGACGTGCCGGAGCTGGTGGCAGACCCCGAGATCGCGAAGATGACCGAGGAGATGCGCATCAGCTTCCAGCTCATCCTCGCCGGGCGCTCCAAGGACGACATCGAGCTGCAGGACAAGATCCTCGACGCCATCCTCGAAGAGGTCGGCGGCTGGAAGGTCGAGCGCTTCTGCCAGCAGGACATGGCCGAGTTCACCAACATGTACCTGCAGCGGCTCGGCCACAAGCACATCAACTTCGTCTGGGCCGGCGGCTACATCGGCAGCTGGATGCAGTTCGGCACGCCGGACTGGGTCAAGGGCTACATCCCGACGGCCGCCGCGGGTCTCGAGCGCGACGCCGCCGGCGGCAAGCTCGTGCAGTGCGGTGGCGACGCGATGATGGGCTCCGGCTCCGGTATCCCGCTGGGCGGCGCCACCGGCCTCGAGCAGTTCGTCAGCTACGACCCGGACGACTACGAGTCGACGGTGGCCGGGATCAAGCACATGGAGGACGCCGTCAAGGACGCCGGCGCCATCGGCTATCCGCCCGGCAAAGAGTTCCTCTACCTGCAGATCGGCTGGACCGACGAGCAGATCTGGGACGCGCTCGCGCACGCCAAGCAGCCGCAGGCGTTCCACTACCAGCGCAAGATCAAGGAGGCGTTCGACCCGAACAACGTGGGCGACCGCATGTACCCGACGCTGCCGGAAGGCTACGAGCCCGGCAGCTGACCAAGTTCCCAGAAGACGGGCGGGGCGGCCCTTCTCCGCCGGAGCCGCCCCGCTCCAGAAGACCGCCCGTATCCCGCCGCAGAAGGAGGACCGAGTGTCTACGGAACTGACCGAGTCCATCCTCGCCATGGACGAAGACGGCGCCCTCAAGATCGTGAAGGACCGCCTCGACGCGGGCGAAGCCCCGGAGGCGGTCCTCGAGGACGCCAAGGGCGCCATGACGATCCTCGGCGAGAAGTTCGCCTGTGAGGAGGCCTTCATCCCCGAGCTCATCATGGGCGGCGAGATCATGAAGGGCATCGCCGCGGAGCTGAAGCCGCGCATGACCGCCGACATGGCGGCCGAGAAGCGCGGCACTGTCGTCATCGGCACCGTCTACGGCGACATCCACGACATCGGCAAGGACGTCGTCTGCATGATGCTCGAGGTCTCCGGCTACGAGGTGCACGACGTCGGCATCGACGTGCCGGTCGCCGACTTCGTGGCCGCCATCAAGGATAAGCAGCCCGAGGTCGTCGGCCTCTCCGGGCTGCTCACCCTCGCGTTCGACGCCATGAAGGACACCGTCGATGGCATCGCCGCCGCCGGTCTGCGCGATCAGGTCAAGGTCATGATCGGCGGGTCGCCGGTCGACGAGCGGGTGTGCGTCTATGCCGGCGCCGACGGCTGGGGACGCGACGCAGCGGCCGCGCTTTCGCTGGCCGCCGAGTGGACAGCCCCGGTGGCGGGTTGAGGAGGCAGGACATGGCAACGAACGTAGAAGCAGCCGAAGCTCGCCGAACAGCGTCTGAAACTCTTCGAAGACGCGGTCGCCCTGCGCAAGCCGGACCGCGTTCCGTTGATGCCGTTGGCGCTCCAGTACTTTCACACCAGGGTGGCGGGCGTGTCGGACAAGGATGCGGGCTACGACGCCAACCTGAACTTCGACTGCCTGCGCGATGCCACCGTCCGCTTCGGCTGGGACTGGGCGCCCGGCATGGCCGTCCCGCCGTCCAGGTCGCTGCAAGCGCTGGGCTCCAAGCAGATCCGCTGGCCGGGCGGTGACCTTCCGGACGACGTCCAGTTCCAGTGGGTCGAGGACGAGTACCTCAAGGCCGGCGAGTACGACGCCTTCCTGGCCGACCCGACCCGGTTCACCCTGCACACCCTGTGGCCGCGCCTCGCCGGCGTCTTCGGCGTACTCGGCGAGCTCCCCCTGCCGCCCATCTGGTGGATCAACACCATGTACTTCCCGCTGGCGTGGGGGGCGCTGCTGGGCGCGCCCCCGATGACGGCGATGTTCGAGGCTCTCGCGGAGATGAGCCGTGACGCGGGTGCGTTCATGGCGGCGTTCGGGGCGCTTCATGGGCGAGATGGCCGGGATGGGCTATCCGGTGGCTTTCGTCGGAGTCACGAAGACTCCCTTCGACACCGTGTCGGACGACTATCGCGGTCTGCGCGGCAGCACCACTCGACCTGTACCGGCAGCCGGACAAGCTGCAGGCGCTGATGGAGATGCTGACGCCCATGGTCATCGGCCAGGCCATCGGCGCCGCCAAGGGCAGCGGGAACCCGCGCGTGTTCATCCCGCTGCATCGTGGGCGCGGCCGGCTTCCTCAGCGACGAACAGTTCGCCAAGTACTACTGGCCGGGGCTCAAGGCGGTCATCTTCGCGCTGCTCGAGGCAGGCGTCACCCCCTGCCCGTTCTTCGAGGGCGACTACACCCCGCGTCTGAAGTATCTTGCGGAGTTGCCGCCCGGCGTGGTGGCCGCGCACTTCGACCACACCGACCGCAGGAAGTTCAAGGAGACGTGCGGGCGACAACCTCTGACTTCTGGGGCGACGTGCCCGGGTCGCTCATGGTCACGGGCACGCCGGGCCAGGTCAAGGACTACGTGAAGGGGCTGATCGACGACTTCGGCGACACCGGCGGGCTCATCATCGACGGCGCCAACTCGATCACCGAGGAGGCCAGACCGGAGAACGTCATGGCGCTGCGCGAGGCCGTGGACGAGTACGGGAGTCCTCTGAGAGTCCAGTACGGCGAGCCCGGCCGCGTCGAGCCAAAGACGACAGCGGGAGGGGCGCCATGAAGGCGCCCCTCCCGCTCTGCGATCTGGACTCGGACGGCTGCTGAGCTACTTGCCCTGCACCGAGTCGATCATCGCCTTGACGTTCTCGAACTTGGCGTTGGGCGGCAGCGCGCAGCCCATCGCCATGATGAAGCCGTCCGGGCCGACCTCGGTCAGCAGCCGGTCGCAGTAGGCCTTCACATCGTCGACCGTGCCGAGCGTGAGCATGGCCGGCGGCACATCGCCCATGAGGCACATGTGCCCGCCCAGGATCTTCTTGGCGCGGAAGAGGTCGGTCTGCCCCGTCGGTGGCGAGCACGCAGGTGCGCGCCGGCAGCTCAAGCAGACGCTCGATCTCGCGGTCCCAGCTGGCGTCGTAGTGCAGCATCGGGATGCCGCCTTCTTCCGCCACGATCTCGACGAGTTCCTTCATGTACGGCCACACGAAGCGGTCCCAGAGCTTGGGCGAGAGGAACTGCGGCGCCGTTCGCCAGCTGCCGACCCAGTAGCCGAACGGCCCGATGGCGCGGATCATCTGCCGGGTCTGTTCGCGCTTCTCAGCCATGACGGCCTGCATCGCCGCTTCGACCTTGTCGGGCCTCGTGAACAGGTCCATGGTGAATTCCTGGATCGTCCGGCCGCCGCAGAGGTGCTCGTAGGGATGGTCGACCGTCGATGGCGCTGAACACCACGTAGCCGCGACCCATGAACTCGCCGACCCAGCGCGGCGCCTTCTCCTGCATCGCCGCGCCGGCGGCGGCCGCGTCGCCGAGGTACTGGCCGATGTACTGGCCGAACCAGGGGCCCCAGCCCATCGCGACGATGCGGTCGTAGTCCTCCGGCTGTATGCGCACCTGCTCGTCGAGCTGCCAGAGGGCGTCGTCGGGGAGGTCGCGACCGGGCAGTTTCATCGGCGAGAGCCAGAGCATGCCGAGGATGGCCGGGGCGTAGGAGGCCCACTGCACGGAGTCGACGTCGCCGAGCTTCTGCGTGGCGGCGAGCATCGTCTGGCCGGCGACGTCCAGGTCGGCGCAGAACTCCGAGTACTTCACTCCCATGGTGTTGCAGGCGAAGGTGTCGAGCACGATCGAGACCGGCACGCGGTCCGGCGTACCGCAGTGGATTGCCGTCTGGATGCGGCCCGTCCGCTCGAGGAAGAGCGGGTTCGGGGGCGGTCCCTGAGGCGCTCCGGCGGGGGGCCTGTGTCTCAGCCATCTCCGCTCACCCCCAGAACGCTCTTGGCGACGACGACGCCGTCCTGAGCGGTCTCGCAGTAGTGGTCCGCGCCGACGTACTGGGCGGCCTCTTCGGTCATCGGGCCGCCGCCGACGAGGATCGTCACCTTGTCGCGAAGGCCGGCGCGCTCGATGGTCGCGATCGACTCCTTCATCGAGTCGAAGACGGTGGTGAGGAGCGCGGACATGCCGACCAACGTGGCGCCGCTCTCGTTGATGGCGTCGACCCACGCTTGCGGGTCGACGTCCACGCCGAGGTCGACGACCCGGATGCCGTTGGACGACAGGACGGTGCCCACGATGTTCTTGCCGAACTCGTGGATGTCGTTCTTGACGGTGCCGAGCACGATGGTGCCGTAAGCGTTCTCTGCGGCCTCCGCGATGGCGTCCTGCAGCGGGGCGCTCGCCCGCTTGAAGATCTCGCCGGCGAAGATGAGCTCAGAGAGGTAGTACTCGCCGGCCTCAAAGCGGTCGCCGACGATGCCCATACCCTCCTGGAGCTCTCCCAGGATGGCGAGAGGGGCCTCGCCTGCGTCCAGCTTCTCCTGGACCAGGCTTGCCGCCTCGTCAGGCTGCAGTTCGCCCACCGCGTGGGCGAGTGTGGAGGGTGTCATTCGACCTCCTTGGTCTCCATGTCCTCGGCTGAAACGAAAGAGTGACGATAACTTGAAGTCTGGATAAGAATACTATCAGTTGTAGCATTGTCCAGTGCTCGGGAGCCCGCCACGACGCGGATGCAGGGAGGACACGGACCGGAATGCGCGCCCTGACCATCGGAGAGCTCGAGCGCGAGAGCGGGGTGTTGAGGCGCACCATCTACTACTACGTCCGCCTCGGCCTGCTGCCCGAGGCGCAGAAGGCCAGCCGCACGCGCGCGCTCTACACCGAGGACCATCTCGCGCTGCTGCGCGACATCGAGGATCTGCGCGTGGAGGGCCTGCGGCCGGCGGCCATCAGGACCCGGCTGGCTGGCCGCCTGAAGGCGGCGGGCGAGAACGGTGTGGATCTCGTCGCCCGCCGCGACGAGGAGATGCGGGACTCGATCCTGCGCGCCGCGACCCGCAGCTTCGCCCAGAAGGGGTACAAGGGTACGCGCATGGCCGACCTCGTGGCCGAGCTCGGCATCACTCCCCAGCTCCTGTACTCCACCTTCGCCACAAAGCGCGACCTCTTCGTCGCCTGCTACAGGATCGCCGTTCTGTACATGGCGGATGTGATCATTCCGCGGGTGGATCCCGAGGGCGACCCGGCTGTCCGGCTTCTCTGGTACATGTACGCCGACGAGGGCATCAAGGCGTTCGCCCCCGACATGTTCGCGTTGGCGGTCGAGGCCTCCCAGCACGATGAAGAGGCTCGCCGCGACCTGCGCTATGCCTATGAGAGGATCTTCCGCGAGCTCATCGACGACCTCTCGCGGCTCCGCACGTCCGAACGGGAGCCACCGATCTCGGACGAGCTCATCAGCCACGGCCTTATGGGCGCGTTCCAGCAGATGCTCGCGCGCGCCGCCCTCGACGACGAGTACTCCTGGCGCGAGGTCACGCGGCACACTCTCGGGCTCTTCCTGCTGCTGCTCTCGGCCTACCGCGCCGAACAGGACCTGGCGGCGCTGCTGGCGCCGTATGAAGAGCTTCTCACCGAGGTCGCGGAACTGCCGCCGCCTGTTCCACCCGAGCTTGCGTAGGCGCGAGAGGCGGCGAGCGATCACCGGCTGGTGGGGCAGTTCGTGCCTGGCGCCGGCCGGAGGCATCCGCCTGGTTGACGAATCGTCCGGAATGAACGTATCGTCCAATCATGCCTGTCAAGTCACCCGTGCCGAATTGGCTCGAGCCGCACCTTCCCGTCTGCGGGGCGATCGTGGCTCTACTCGCGCCGCTCGCTGAGGTCACGGTGCACGACCTCCGGCGCGACCGCATCGCCGCCGTCTGGAACCCCATTTCTGGACGCAAAGTCGGCCAGCGCTCGCAGATCGACGAGCTGCCGCCACCCCCCGAGGACGCGCGCGTCATCGGTCCGCACCCCAAGGTGCTGGCCGACGGGCGCACGGTCACGTCGGTGAGCGTCGTGCTGCACAACGCCAAGGGTGCGCCGCGAGGGCTCCTCTGTATCGACTTCGATCGCTCGCCGCTGGACGGCATGATCGACCTGCTCGTGCGTTTCGCCGCGCCCGTCGAGGACCGCCCTGCGGAGCCTCCGGACAGGGATTGGCGCGAGCAGATCCTCCTCGTGGTCGACGAGGAGTGCCGCTCGCGCCAGCTGCGCCGCGACCGCCTGACCCGCGAGCGGCGGCTTGACCTCGTCCGCGTTCTCGACGAACGTGGCCTCTTCGCCACCCGGAACGCCGCCGCCCACGCCGCCGTGGCACTGGGCGTCTCGCGCACAACCGTCTACGCCTTGCTCAAGGAGGCACGCTCATGAAGCCGCTGCGCACGTTCCGCCTCGAGGAGTACCTCGGCGAGTGGGAGTTCAAGGCTCGCCACTACCTGACGGCCTCCGACGCCGAGAGCCTCACCATCGAGGAGCTCCTCGCCCTCGGGACGGACGCCGATCGCGAGGGCTTCTTGAAGCTGCCCCTCTCGTACATCGAGACCTGGGGCAGCCCGGGCCTGCGCAAGGCGGTCGCCGGCACCTACGAGCGCGTCGACGCCGACCACGTGCTCGCCTTTGCCGGCGCCGAGGAGGCGCTCTTCTGGGCGCTGCAGGAGCTCGTCGGTCCCGGCGACCACGCGATCGTGACCGTTCCCTGCTACCAGGCGATGGAGACCGTGACGCTCTCGACCGGCGCCGACGTGAGTCCGCTTCTCCTCCGTCCCGAGGACGGCTGGGCGCTCGACCTCGACGAGTTGCGCGGCATGCTCCGTCCCACCACGAAGCTCATCGCGGTGAACTACCCCAACAACCCGACCGGCTACCTGCCGGACGAGGCGACGTTCTGCGAGCTTGCGGCCATGTGCGAGGCGTGGGGCGTCCGCCTGTTCTGTGACGAGGTCTACCGCGGCATCGAGCCGGATCCCGACCAGACGCTGACGCAGGCCGCCGACCTCTCCGAGACGGCGGTGTCGCTCAACGTCGCCTCCAAGTCGTACGGCCTGCCCGGCCTGCGCGTCGGGTGGCTGGCCAGCCGCGACAGGGCGCTGCTCGAGCGGCTCGAGAAGCGCAAGCACTACACGACGATCTGCAACGCCGGCCCCGCCGAGTATCTGACCGCCATCGCCCTGCGGAACCGGGAGGCCATCTGGGAGCGGAATCGCGGCATCGTGGCCGCCAACCGGATCATGTTCGGCGACTTCTTCGCGCGCTGGCCGAAGCTCTTCGACTGGGAGCCGCCGATGGGCGGCTGCGTCTGCTTTCCCCGGTACAAGGGCGGCGACGTAGAGGAGTTCTGCGCCGGCCTGCTCGCCGCCGAAGGTGTGCTCGTCCTGCCGGCGAGCATCTACCGCTCCGAGATCGCCAAGGTGCCGGCCGACCGCTTCCGTGTCGGTATCGGAAGACTCGGCCTCGAGGCGGGACTCGAGGCTTTCGACCGCTTCCTGCGCCGTAAGCAGTAGAATCTGCCTGCACACGGGCGATTTCGGACCGCAGCGGTCCGTTACTTGCTGCCCCTTCCAGGGGCCCTGATACTTGGCGCAAGTGGGTCGCCAACTTACTTGCTTGACGGGCCCTGTCCTCGGTCATATCGTTGGGCCCCTGGCGACAGCCACACGCGTTCTTGCGGACGCACGGCGGACATGTGTTGTAAGGAGGACCCCAAGTGTCGGACGAGCTGTACGAACAGATGAAGCAGAGTGTCATCGACGGCGAGGTCGAGGACGCCGAGCGCCTCGCTCAGGAGGGTCTCGACGCGGGCATCGCCCCCGGCGACATCCTCGACAAGGGCTTCGTCAAGGGCATCGAAGAGGTCGGCGACCTCTTCGGCAAGGGCGAGTTCTTCCTCCCCGAGCTGGTCCAGGGCGCCGAGGCCATGAAGGCCGCCGTCGCCGTGCTCCAGCCCGCGCTGGACGCGAGCAAGGAAGGCCGCAAGACCCTCGGCAAGGCCGTCGCCGGCACCGTCGCCGGCGACATCCACGAGATCGGCAAGACGATCGTCTGCTCGATGCTCTCGGCCGCCGGCTTCGAGGTCACCGACGTCGGCTGCGACGTGCCGGTCGAGACCTTCGTCACCAAGGTCCAGGAGGAGAAGGCCAACCTGCTCCTGCTCTCGGCGCTGCTCACCACCACGATGCCGAACCAGCAGAAGACGATCGAGGCGCTCAAGGCCGCCGGTCTGCGCGACGGCGTCAAGGTCATGATCGGCGGCGCGCCGACGACGCGCGCCTGGGCCGACGAGATCGGCGCCGACGGCTACGCCGAGGACGCGATCGAGGCCGTGGCCACCGCCAAGACCATCCTCGGGGTCGGCTGAGCCTCACGCGTCGGCAACGAAGCCTTCCGCGAGGGGCGGCGGCGCGAAGGCGCCGCCGCCCCTCGCGCGTACGGCGCCGGGTGAGGGTATCCGGCTCGTGGCGCCGTCGCCGGGGGCCGGGGTCAGCCTTCGGCGAGCGGCTCCACCGGAACGCCGAGCTGCTGCGCCGCGAAACTCACGAGCAGCTCGCGCACGCGCTGCGCCTGCATGCCCGTGTAGCCGATCGCGGAGCGGAAGCTCAGGCCGTCGGAGAGCGCGACCATCCGCTGGGCGATCTCGGCGGCCGGCGCGACCGGAGTGAAGGCGCCGGCCGCCGCACCTTGCTCCACCAGCTCCTCGAAGAACCCCGTCCAGCGGTCGGACATGGCGGCGCACTCGGCGAGCAGGCGCGGGTGCAGCCGTGCGCGGGCCCAGGTCTCGATCCAGAGCACGTACTCGTCGCGGAGCACGCCCTCGGACGGCACGGCCAGGTCGATGGTCCGGCGGAGCAGCTCGACCGGGTCCGAGGTCTCTTCCCGCAGCTTCAGGAGCTGCCGGCTGGTGTGCTCGTTGGCCCACTGCAGGGCGGCCAGGAGCACCTCGTCCTTGGACTTGTAGTAGTAGTGGATGATGGCGCTCGAGACGCCGGCCTCGCGGGCGATGTCCGAGATGCGCGTCGCCGACGGGCCGCGCGCCGCGAAGGCGCGGCAGGCCGCGGCGCGGATGTTCTCGCGCGCCCGCGACGACCGGTCGCGGGCGGGGACGCCGGCGGCGGCAGCACCGGGGCCGCCGGCGTCTCTGCGCAGGCGCTCGAGCAGGTCGGCGTCGGCGCTGCCGGGCGCCGTCGCCTCCTCGAGCTTGCGCTTGATGCGCAGCGCCGTCTTGTAGCTGACGTCGAGATCGTCGGCGAGGGCGCGCGGCGCGACGTTTCCGTCGCCCTCCATCATCTGCCACGCGGCCGCGAACCAGGTGGCGATCCCCAGCCCGGAGCCCTGCATGAACGTCCCCGCGGTGGGATAGACCTGCGTGCCGCAGTGATCGCAGGCGTAGGCGCGTCGCCGCGTGACGCGGTGGAAGCGCCGCATCACGCGGCAGTGCCGGCAGACCGTGCTGACCCCGTCCGGCGCGTACAGCGCCGTCCAGAGCCAGTGCAGACAGGCCGCCTCATCGCCGATCGGGGGGAAGACGCGTGTCCCCTGCGTGGTCTTGTCTCCTCCCGCGTCGTGCACCGCGCCTCCGCCCGGTCGCTTACTTGGCGCATGGTACACCGCCTGTCCTCACTTGTGAATCGTTATCGGTCGAGGTTACCTGCTTGACATTCCATTTCGAGCGTGATCTAGCTTGACGGAGAAGTCAGGAATGACGTCCGGAGGGAGATGCACATGCCCGAGGCCACACTCAGCGTCTGGGGCGAGGCCGAGTGCCGTCGCTTGCACGAGGCCACGCTCGACCTGCTCGCCGACACCGGCGTCGACGTGCGGTACGAGCCGGCGCTCGCGCTGTTCAGCGCCGCCGGCTGCCCGGTCGACGGCCGTCGCGTGCGCATCCCGCCGCGGCTCGTCGACGAGGCGCTCGCGAGCGCGCCGCGCGAGTGGCTGCTCAAGCCGCGCGGCGGTGAGACCGAGCCGCTGGTCCTCCGCGACGGCGAGGTCTACTACGGCACCGGCTCGGACGTCCTCTACGTGCGCGACCCGGAGAGCGGCGAGCGCCGCCGCGTGCGCCGCGCCGACGTCGAGGGCATGGCGGCGCTCTGCGAGAAGCTGCCCGACATCGACTTCGTGATGAGCATGGGCCTGCCGGAGGACGCCCCGCAGGGGGTCGACGACCTGGTCCAGGTCGTCGACATGCTGCGGGGAACGCGTAAGCCGCTGCTGGTCGCGCCGCGCGACGGCTCGGTGCTGGCGCGCATGCAGGAGATGGCGGCGCTCTGCGGCGAGAAGGAGAGCTTCGCGATCTACGCCATGCCTTCGCCGCCGCTCATGCACGATCCGGATGCGCTGACCAAGGTGATCGGCTGCGCCGAACTGCTGATCCCGCTCGTCTACGCGCCGGCGCCGAACATGGGCGCCACGGCGCCGCGCAGCATCACCGCCGCCGTGCTCGTCGGCAACGCCGAGACGCTCAGCGGCCTCGTGCTGCACCAGCGCGTCAACAAGGGGGCGCCGTTCGTCTACGGCGTCGGCGCCGGCGCCATGGACATGCGCACGATGACCGATCCGTACCTGGCGCCCGAGGCTCTGCTCGCGCAGCAGGCCGGCACGGACATGGCCCGTCACTACGGCCTGCCCAGCTTCTCGTACGCGGGCATGTCCGACTCGAAGGCGCTCGACGAACAGTGGAGCGCCGAGGCCGCGCTCAGCATGGCCTACGGCTCGCTCTCGCGGGCGACGCTCCTGCACGACGTCGGCTACCTCGAGTCGGGCCTCCAGAGCTCGTACGAATCGATCGTCCTCGGCGACGAGCTCGTCGGCTACGCGCGCCGGTTCATGCGCGAGGTGCCGGTCGACGACGACGCGCTCGCCCTCGAGGAGATCAAGGCGGTAGGCCCCGGCGGCAACCACCTCGCCACGAAGTACACGCGCCGGCATCACCGGGAGTTCTGGACGCCGGCGCTGCTCGACCACCGCGTCCACGACCGCTGGGCGGCCGGGGGCGCCACGACGCTGGGAGGACGCGTGCGCGATCGCCTCGCGCAGCTGCTCGCCGCCGACCGCCCCTTCGCGCTGTCGGCGGAGCAGGATGCCCGTTTGGAGGCTATCCTCGGAGAGGCACTGGCCGAGGAGGACGCTCGCGTCTGACGCCGGTATCTGCGTCGGGCACCACGCGGAGGCGGGCTCGCGCGGCCCTGCGCGGGCCGGCCTGAGCGGCGCTCCGGTCGGCCCCCCGGCGGCCGGGCCGGCCCTGCCTCCCCAGGGGTGTACACTGGGTTGCCCGTGAATCCGCCTCCCGCCCAGGTGTAACTCTCCGCGCCATGTCGACGTCTAACCTTCACAAGTGGGCCACGCTGCCCGATCCGACTCCCGCCGATCTGGCGCGGGCGGCCGTGGGCGACGTGGAGGCGTTCAAAGCGATCGTGGAGCGATACCAAGGCATGGTCTACTCGGTGGCCTACAACGTGCTCGGCAACCACACCGACGCCGAAGACGCGGCGCAGGAGGCGTTCCTGCGCTGCTACCGCAAGCTGCCGCAGTACCGCAGCGAGGCGACCTTCAGCACCTGGCTCTTCCGCCTCGCGCTCACGGCATCCGTCGACTACCAGCGCCGCGAGCGGCGCCGTCCGGAGCCGGTCGAGGTGCCCGACGTCGCCGACGAGACGCAGTCGGGGCTCGGCGACGGCATCACCGCCGCCACGCTCACCGCCGCCCTGCACGACCTCCCCGACGACTATCGCGTGCCCACGGTCCTCCGCGACATCTACGGGCTGCCGTACCAAGAGATCGCCGATCTCACCGCGCGGCCCCTCGGCACCGTCAAGGTCATGGTCCACCGCGGACGCGCGTCGCTGCGCCTGCGCCTGCGCGCGGAACGGGAGTCGTGATGGACTGCAGCTACTTCCGCGAGCGCATCAATCGCTACGTCGACGGCGAGCTCGGGTACCTCGAGGTCGCCGAGCTGCAGCGGCACCTCAGCTTCTGCCCGGACTGCGCCGCGGAGCTCGCCCAGACGAGCGAGGTGCGCGGCGCCCTGGCCTCCTGGGGCAGGGTCGAGCTGGCGCCGCCACCGGGGTTCGCCGAGCGCGTCGCCGCCGCGGCCGCGCTCGAGCCGGCGCCCGGCGAGGCCACGTTCGGGCGCGTCGTCAACGACGTCCTCGACGCGCTCGACGAGACACTCGGGCGCATCCCGCTCCCCGGCGGGCGCACGATCCCCGTCAAGAACGTGCTCGGCTATGGCATCGCCGCCACGGCCGTGGTCATCCAGGTGGAGCGCTACCTGCGCCGCACCCGGGAGCTGAAGCCGCTGTGAGGCTCTCCCACGACCAGGTGCTCGCGCTCCTGCCGCACCGTCCGCCGTTCCTGTTGGTGGACGAAGTGCTCGAAGGTGAAGAGGGCGTGCGCTGCGTCGCCGTCCGTACGCTCCGTGACGACGACTGGTGGTTCGCCGGGCACTTCCCCGGCAACCCGGTCATGCCCGGCGTCCTCATCGTCGAGGCGCTCGCCCAGACGGCGACCATCGCCGCGGCCAGCGCCGGGACGGCGGACGCCGCGGCGAGCGACGACGTGTTTCCGGCGGCCGACGCCGCGCCGGGCGGCGACAAGGTCGGCCTCTTCGCCGGCATCGACAAGGTCCGCTTCAAGAAGGTCTGCAAGCCGGGCGACACGCTGACGCTTGAGGCCGAGATCATCGCCGTCCACGGCCCCGTCGGCCGCGCCAGGGTCAAGGCGACCGTGGGCGGGCAGCTGGCCTGCCGCGGCGAGCTCATGTTCGCGATCGTCGACGCGGCGGCCGTGGCCGCCGGGGACGCCAGGCTGTGATCGGCCTCCGCCGCGGCCTCGTGCGCGGGGCACGCATCAGCGCGCTCGGCGTCCACGTGCCCGAGCGCGTGCTCACCAACGACGAGATCAGCCAGTTCCTGGACACCACCGACGAGTGGATCACGACGCGGACGGGCATCCGCGAGCGCCGCATCGCGCGCGTGGACGAGGCGGCGAGCGACCTGGGCGAGGTCGCCGCCCGCCGCTGCCTCGAGTCCGGCGGCCTCGAGGCCGGCGAGCTCGATCTCGTCATCGTCACCACGATCTCGCCGGACCACATCATGCCGGCCACCGCCTCGATCGTCGCCGACAAGATCGGCGCCACCAAGGCCGGCGCCTTCGACGTCCAGGCCGGCTGCACCGGCTTCGTCTACGGCCTCGCCATCGCGACCGCGTTCGTCTCGGCCAACATCTACAAGAACGTCCTCGTGGTCGGCGCCGAGGTGCTCAGCAAGATGGTCGACTGGCAGGACCGCAGCACCTGCGTGCTCTTCGGCGACGGCGCCGGCGCGGTGCTCGTGCAGCCCACCGACAACGGCAGCATCTTCAGCTTCGACCTCGGCAACGACGGCAGCGGCGCCCCGAGCCTGCTGGTGCCGGCCGGCGGCAGCCGCATGCCGGCGACCTTCGACACGGTGCGCGACCACGAACACGCGATGCACATGACCGGCAGCGAGGTGTTCAAGTTCGCCACGCGCACCGTCGTCGACTCGTGCCAGAAGGTCCTCTCCGACGCCGAGATCGGCGTCGACGACATCGACCTCTTCGTCCCGCATCAGGCCAACATCCGCATCATCGAGTCGGCGTCGCGCCGGCTGGGCATGACCGACGCCCAGGTGTTCGCCAACCTCGACCGCTACGGCAACACGTCGTGCGCGTCGATCCCGATCTGTCTGCACGAGGCCAGCGAGACGGGCCGCCTCAAGAAGGGCGACACGCTGCTCATGGCCGGCTTCGGCGCGGGCCTCACCTGGGGCTCGTGCCTCACGAAGTGGGAGCTGTAGCCTAGCCTCGTGAAGAAGCTCGTCGTCATGTTCCCCGGCCAGGGGTCGCAGGCCGTCGGCATGGGCTGCGACCTCGCCTCCGCCGACCCGGTCATGCGGGAGACGTACGCGCAGGCCTCCGAGGTGCTCGGCTACGACCTCGAGGGCCTCTGCGCCGAGGGCCCGGTCGACCAGCTCGGCCGCACCGACTTCACGCAGCCGGCGCTGCTCGCCGCCTCCGTGGGCATGTTCCGGGTCCTGCGCCGCGACGGCCTGCGCTTCGATGTCGCCATCGGGCACAGTCTCGGCGAGTTCTCGGCGCTGGTCGCGACCGGCGCGGTGGACTTCATCGATGCGCTGCGCATCGTGCGGCGGCGCGGCCAGGAGATGCTGCGCGCCGCGGACGCCCACCCGGGCGGCATGGCCGCGGTGATCGGGCTGGACGACGCCGCGGTCGAGGCGCTGTGCGCCGAGCAGGACGGCGTCTGGCCGGCCAACTTCAACAGCCCCGGCCAGGTCGTGGTGAGCGGCCGTCAGGCCGCCCTGGAAGACCTGGCCGAGAAGGCGAAGGCTGCCGGCGCCAAGCGCGTGATCCCCCTCGCCGTGAGCGGCGCCTTCCACTCACCGCTCGTGGAGTCCGCGCTCGCGCCGCTCAAGGAGGAGTTCGAGCGCACCCGGTGGGACACGCCCGACCCGGCGTTCTTCTCCGGCTGCAGCGTCGGGTTCGAGACCGGCGGCTTCCCCGAGCTCCTACAGCGGCAGCTCGTCTCGCCGGTCCGTTTCACCCAGTCCGTGAGCACCCTCTTCGCAGCGGGTTATGATTCGTTCCTGGAGGTCGGCCCGGGCGCCGTGCTCACCGGCCTGGTCAAGCGCATCGAGCCGCGGGCGCAGACCGCACACGTCTCCGACATGGAGACGCTGACGGCGCTGCGCGACGACGGCCGCTATCTGGAGGACGCGTGACTTCTGGAACTGGACCTGACCGGGGCGACGGCCCTCGTGACCGGCGCCGGCCGCGGCATCGGTCGCGCCATCGCGCTGGCGCTGGCGAGCGCCGGCGCCGACGTCGCCATCAACGACTTCGCCGACGAGGCGGCCTGCGCCGCGGTCGTCGCCGAGGTGGAGGCGCTCGGGCGCAAGGGCCTCGTCGTCATGGGCGACGTCTCCGACGAGGAGCAGGTGAACGCCATGGTCGAGCGCGCCGAGAGTGAGCTCGGCCCGCTCGCCGTGGTCGTCAACAACGCCGGCATCACCCGCGACAACGTCGTCATGATGATGGACCCTGCGGACTTCGACGCGGTGATCGCCACCCACCTGCGCGGGACCTTCCTCGTGAGCAAGGCGGCGGCGCGGAGGATGTTCCGCCGCCGCACCGGTTGTATCATCAACCTTTCCAGCGTCGTCGGCCGCCGCGGCAACGCGGGCCAGGCCAACTACGCGGCGGCGAAGGCGGGTATCATCGGCCTCACCAAGTCGCTGGCCAAGGAGCTCGGCGCGCGCGGTGTCCGCGTCAACGCCATCGCTCCCGGCTACATCGACACGCCGATGACGCAGGCGCTTCCCGAAGAGACGAGGCAGATGATCGTCGACGCGACACCGCTCAAGAGCATCGGCACCACCGACGACGTGGCCGCGGCCGTGGTCTACCTGGCCTCGCCGGCGGCGCGCTTCGTCACCGGCGTCGTCCTGCCCGTCGACGGCGGCCTGGGGATCTGACGGGAGACTCGTGGATCGCGCACTCGCACAGAACAGGAGAGTCGTCGTCACCGGCCTCGGCGTCATCTCGCCGCTGGGCAACGACATCGACACGTTCTGGCGCCGCCTCGTCGCCGGTGACTCCGGCGTCGGCGAGATCACCCGCTTCGACACCAGCGAGTACAAGGTCCACATCGCCGCCGAGGTCCAGGACTTCGACGCCGAGGACTACATCGACAAGCGCAAGGTGCGGCGTCTCGACCTCTTCAGCCGCTACGCGGTGGCGGCGGCGAAGAACGCGGCCACCGACGCGGACTTCGACCCCCGCCCCGAGGCGGAACGGGTCGGGGCGGTCATGTCCAGCGGGGTCGGCGGCCTGCAGACCCTGCACGTGGAGACGGACAAGCTCCTGAACCAGGGGCCGGACCGCACGAACCCGCTGCTGGTCCCCATGATGATCCCCAACATGGGCGCGGCGCACGTGTCACTCGAGCTGGGGACCAAGGGTCCGCTGAGCGCCACGTGCACCGCCTGCGCCGCCGGCTCGGACGCGATCGGCTACGCCTCGCGCCTCATCCGCCACGGCGACGCCGACGTCATGTTCGCCGGCGGCAGCGAGGCGCCGATCAGCCCGGTCGGCGTCTCCGGCTTCGCCGCCGCGCGCGCCCTGAGCACCCGCAACGACGACCCCAAGGGCGCCTCGCGGCCCTTCGATGCCGGCCGCGATGGCTTCGTGATCGGCGAGGGCGCCGGCTGCCTGGTGCTCGAGGAGCTCGAGCACGCCCAGGCCCGCGGCGCCCGCATCTACGCCGAGCTGGCCGGCAGCGGCATGAGCAGCGACGCCTTCCACATGACGCTGCCCGACGAGAGCGGCGAGTCGCAGGCTCGCGCCCTGCTCGTGGCCCTCCAGGAGGCCGGGCTCGAGCCGTCCGCGGTCGACTACGTGAACGCCCACGGCACGGCCACCGGCGCCGGCGACATCGCCGAGACCCGCGCCATCAAGCAGGCGCTCGGCGATCACGCCTACGAGGTCGCCATCTCCTCCAACAAGTCGATGATCGGCCACTGCCTCGGCGCCGCCGGCGCCATCGAAGCGGTGGCGACCGTGCTCACGATCGTGAACAGCCTGATCCCGCCGACGATCAACCTCACCGAGCCGGACCCCGAGTGCGACCTCGACTACGTCCCGCTCGAGTCCCGCTTCGGTAAGGTCGACGTCGCCGTGAGCAACAGCTTCGGCTTCGGCGGTCACAACGTGGCCCTGGTGTTCAGCCGCTTCGACGGCTGACGGGCGCCGCGACCCGGCCTCGCCGACCAGAGCGAGCAGCCTCTCATGAACGTCACCGTCCAGATCGAGCGCCGCAACAACGAGCCGGCCAGGCCGGAGTGGGTCTGCCCGTCCTGTCACGAGGGCGCCCGGCACGGCGACGTGCGCGCCAACCTCATGGTCTGCCCGAGCTGCGGCCACCACCTGCGTATCGGCGCCAGGGAGCGCATCCGCCAGCTCGCCGACGAGGGGACGTTCCGGGAGCTCTGGACGCTGATCTCGACGCTCGATCCGCTCGGGTTCGTCGACCTCGAGACCTACCCCGAGCGTCTCCGTGAGGCGCAGGCCAAGACCGGGCTGAGCGAAGCGATCGTGACCGGCACGGCGAGCATCGACGGCACGTCGTGCGTGCTCGCAGTGATGGACTTCGGCTTCATGGGCGGCAGCATGGGCAGCGTCGTGGGCGAGAAGCTCTGGCGCAGCGTCGAGCTGGCCGCCGGCGAGGACCTCCCACTGGTCGCCGTCTGTACGTCCGGAGGGGCGCGCATGCAGGAGGGCATCCTCAGCCTCATGCAGATGGCCAAGACGAGCTGCGCCGTCGATCTCATCAACGAGGCGACGTCGCCGTTCGTGGCCGTGCTCGTGGACCCCTGCACCGGCGGCGTGGTCGCCAGCTTCGCGACGCTCGCCGACATCTGCATCGCGGAGCCCGGCGCCCGGCTCTACTTCTCCGGGCCGCGGGTGATCGCCCAGACCACGCGCGAGGAGCTGCCCGAGGGGTTCAGCACCGCCGAGCGCAACCTCGAGCTCGGCCACCTCGACGCGGTCGTCGCGCGCAAGGACCTCCGCGTCAAGGTCGGCAACTACCTCCGGCTGCTGGGAGGAGGTGAGGAACCTGACCGAGGAGAAGGAGACGAAGGACGAGCAGGACGCACAGGCCGGCTGGCTCAGGCAACGGTTGAGCGAGCTCGGACGCTTGCCACTTATGCCCGGCGTTCACTTGTCCGAGGAGATCGAGAAGCTCCAGGCGAGGCTGAAGAGCCTCCAGCACGAGAGCCGTCGCCATGACACCTGGGTCACGGTCGAGATCGCCCGCCACAAGGAGCGCCCTCGCACCCGTGACTATATCGGCTACCTGATCGACGGCTTCGAGGAGCTACAGGGCGACCGCCTGCGCGCCGACGACCCGGCGATCGTCGGTGGGCTCGGCTGGTTCCGCGGCCGCGCCGTGCTCGTCGTCGGCCACCAGAAGGGCCGCACGCTCGACGAGCAGACGGTGCACAACTTCGGCATGGCGCGACCCGAGGGCTACCGCAAGGCGCAGCGGCTCTTCAGCCTCGCCGAGCGTCACGGCTTGCCGGTGCTCACGTTCGTGGACACCCCCGGCGCCTACCCCGGCGTCGCCGCCGAGGAGGGCGGTCAGGCGCGCGCGATCGCGGAGACGATGCTCAAGATGGCGCGCCTCAGCGTCCCGGTCGCGGCGACGGTGATCGGCGAGGGAGGCTCCGGAGGAGCGCTCGCCCTCGCCGTGGCCGATCGCGTCCTCATGCAGGAGAACGCGACCTACTCTGTGATCTCGCCGGAAGGCTGCGCCGCGATCCTGTGGCGCGACGCCGACTTCGCGCCGCAGGCCGCCGAGGCGCTGCAGCCGACGGCGTCGCACCTGCTCGAGCTCGGCGTCGTCGAGCGCGTGGTCGCGGAGCCGCGCGGCGGCGCGCACCGCGACCCCGAGGTCGCGGCGCAGCACGTCGCCGAGGCGCTCGAGGAGACGCTCGCCGAGCTGGACGAGATCCCCGCCGCCGAGCGGCGGCGGCAGCGCCGCGAGCGGTTCCGCCGCCTCGGCCGCTGGAGCGACCCGGAGCAGCCGCCCGGCAATCTCTCGTTGTTCGGCGGCTACTCCGTCCCGGTGGAGTGAACCGGCGCGCCGCGGCCGCGAATCGGCGTGCCCGGCCACCTATCGGGTAGGCTCAACCTCATGCCGCCGGTCATCAGTGTGGAACACCTGCGCAAGGTCTACGGGCACCATGTCGTGGCGGTCGACGACATCTCGTTCGCGGTCGAGCGCGGCGAGATCTTCGGCCTGCTCGGCTCCAACGGCGCCGGCAAGACGACCACCGTGGAGTGCGTGCAGGGCCTGCGCACCCCGACGGCCGGCACGGTGCGCGTGCTCGGCAAGGATCCGGTCCATCACGCCGGCGACCTGCGCGGGCGCATGGGCTGCCAGCTGCAGGAGTCGCGCCTCCCGGACCATCTGAAGGTGTGGGAGGCGCTCGACCTCTTCTCCAGTCTGGCGCCCGGGGCCGTGGACTGGCGGACGCTGATCGAGCAGTGGGGGCTCGCGGAGAAGCGGAACGCGTCCTTCTCGAGCCTCTCCGGAGGACAGCGCCAGCGTCTGTTCATCGCCCTGGCGCTGGTCAGCTCGCCCGAGGTCGTGTTCCTCGACGAGATGACCACGGGCCTCGACCCTGCAGCGCGGCGGGTCGCCTGGGACCTCATCGAGAAGATCCGCGACCGCGGCACCACGGTCGTCCTCGTCACGCACTTCATGGACGAGGCCGAGCGCCTCTGCGACCGCGTCGCCGTGGTCGACAAGGGACGCATCATCGCGGCGGATACGCCGCGCGGCCTGGTCGTCCGCTACGACCCGCTCGAGCAGGTCGTGTTCAGCTGTGACCTGGACGACGTGGACTGGCTTGACCGCGTGCCGGGCGCCTGCGGCGTCACCCGGCGCGGTCCGCGCGTGGTCGTCGAAGGCACGGGGCCGCTGCTCGCCTACGTGGCGGCGGCCCTCGTCGAGCGCGGTCTGACTCCGGACGACCTGCGGGTCATCGAGCCGAGCCTCGAGGACGTGTTCCTCAAGCTCACCGGCCACCTGGTGGAGGACTGATGACCCAAGACGGAACAGCTCCAGCCGGGGCCGCCCGCCACGGCGCCCGGCATCCGGGCGGTCTCAGCGTCCTGCTGAAGCTCACCTGGATCGAGCTCAAGCTCTTCCTCCGGGAGCCCATGACCATCGTGTTCACGTTCGCCTTCCCCGTCGTGCTGATGTTCGTGCTGGGCGAGGTGTTCGGGAACCAGAGCGGCGGCACCGACGACCGCGTCTTCGAGGGGGTGGGGGCGATGAACTACTACGCTCCGGCCTACATCGCCGTCGTGACCATGTCGGTCGGCGTCATCATGCTGCCGGCCCGGCTCACCGACTACCGCAGCGGGGGCGTGTTGCGCCGCTTCCGGGCTTCGCTGGTGCCCATCTGGGCGGTCCTCGGCTCGCAAGTGCTGGCGGCGCTGGTGCTGGGAGTGATCGGCTCCGTGCTCGTCGCTGCCTTCGCCGCCATCTTCTATCCCGTGCACTTCCCGGATTCGCTCGGCATGCTGGCGGCCGGGTTCGTGCTCTGCTCGGCCGCCTTTGCCGCCATCGGCACGCTGCTCGGCGCGGTGATGCCCAGCCCGCGTGCCGCCCAGGGCGCCGGCCTCATGCTCTTCTTCGTCATGCTGTTCCTGAGCGGAGCCTCCGTGCCGATGGAGGTCATGAGCGACACGATGAAGCGGATCGGTGACTTCCTGCCGCTCACCTACGGGGTCGACCTTCTGCAGGGGGCGTGGAGCGGCGGCACCTGGGACTGGACCGCCGCGATTGTGCTCGCCGGCATCGCCGTCGTGGCCGGGGTGCTCAGCCTGCGCGTCTACCGCTGGGGGTGAGGCCGGCGGCCGGAGCTTCGTCCGCCGGTCGCTTTGCGGTCAGAGCTCTGCCAACACCTCAGCGAGCCGCTTCTTCACGGCTGCCTGCACGTTCCTGAGGTCCAGCTCTCCGTAGAGCCACACCTGCCCTACGGGGTCGGCGGAGGCGATGACGCTCTTGCCGTCCTCGGTCGGGATCACGGCGATCGGGAACATGACCGCGACCGGCGCGAGCGGGTCGATGTCCAGGGTCTTCACGGCGGCCACCGGGACCGTCGCCTGCAGGATGACGTACTCCTTGGGAAGGTGCTCGTTGATCTTGGGACCCTTGATCTGGGCGAGGATGAGAAAGCCCTTCTCTTCCAGCAGCTCGCGCAGGCGAGCCAGGGCGGCGCGGGGCGCGAGCGAGACCATGACCGCCGAGCGCCAGGCGCCCATCGCGGCATGCTCATCGGCGTCCTCGGGCGCCGGGTACGTTGCGCGCAAGTACTCGATGATCTCGTCCGAGTCGCCGAAGATCTTGTCGCCGTCGGTGAGCACCGGGGCGCTGTCCTGGCCGGCGATCGCCATGAGTTCGGCCCTGTCCTCGCGGGCAGCGGGGACGTTGACCGCCGTGAAGGTCAGCCCCAGCTCCGTGAGGACCTGGCGGACTCGATGGCTATAGAAGCACCACTCAGATTGGTAGAGCGTGATCATCGTCCCTCCACGAACGTCATCTCGATCGTGTTGCGGCTCCGGCCTCGGACCCCGGCCGGCGCGGTCCACCAGCATACTCCACCGCAGCGCGGTGTCGCACTCAAGCCTCGAACAGCGAGCAGGTGGTGCCGCGGCACACGTAGGCGGCCGCGGCGGAGCCATCGCCGCCCAGCCCTGCCTCGCGGATGCGCTCGGCGTCCGCGCTCTCTGACGGGTCGAGCCACTGCACCGTGCGCAGCGCGCTCGGAGCGACGAGTGCGGCCGCGTGCAGCCGCTTCGCCTCCGGGTCGTCGCGACGGCCGACCACGACGATCTGGTCGGGGCGCTCCAGGTAGCGCAGGAGCGCCTGGGCGTAGGGCGCGGCGGCGACACCGTGCTGCTCGAAGTGCGTCGCCCAGGCGCCCAGGATCTCCAGCGCCCGCTCGCGCAGGCGCACCTCGCCGGTGAAGGCCTCGAGGCGCAGCAGCACCTCGATGGCGAGGGCGTTCTCGTCCAGCGCCGGCACGGGCTGCGCCAGGAGGCCGGCGCTCTCCCCCGGTACGGCGAGCCTGTCGTACAGGCGCCCATCCGGCGCGCGAAGGTGCTCGCGCATCCACGTAGCGAGGCTGCGCGCGCGTCGCAGCCAGCGCCGCTCCGCGGTGACCTCGTAGGCGTCGAGGAGCGCCGCGGCCATGGCGGCCTGGTCGCCTAGCAGCGGCGCGCCGTCGCCCACGGCGCCGTCCGGGCGGAGGAAGTGCGCCATGGCGTCGCCGCGGCGCGCCGACGCCCAGAGGTGGTCGAGCAGGCGGACGGCGCGCTCGGCGAGCTCCGGGCGACTCAGGACGGCCGCCCCGCGCAGCAGCGCTCGCGCCGCGAGGGCGTTCCAATCGACGTAGACCGTCGGATCGACGAAGGGCGTCGGCAGCGCGGCGCGCCCATCGGCGTCGAGCAGGTAGTAGTGCTCGTCCGCGTCCTGACTGCCGCCGAACGCCGGCTCGTCATCACGCCACAGAGTTGCCAGCAGGTAGTCGATCGTACCCTGGCCGGCGGCGCGGTAGAGCGTGGCGTCGCCGATGTCGTGGCCGCCCGCATAGAGCGACGCCTCCAGGTAGAGCCACGCGAGGCGGGCGTTGTCCTCGAGCATCTTCTCGTAGTGAGGAACGCTCCAGTCGCGCTGCGTCGCGTAGCGGAAGAAGCCGCCCGCGACGCTGTCATACATCCCGCCCGTCGCCATGGCCTCGAGGGTCGCGCGCACCACCTCGTGTACGCGCGACGGCCGCAGCAGCGCGCTGCCGCCCGAGGGCACGTGCTCGGGGCCGCCGGCGCCGCGTAGCGCGCCGTAGGCGAGCATGAAGCCGAACACGTCGGGCTGCGGGAACTTGGGTTCGGTGCCGAGGCCGCCGCAGAGCGGATCGAAGCCTCGCACCACCTGGAGAGCCACTTCGGCGGAGATATCGCCGGGCACGTCGGGGTCGCCCTCGAGGGCCTGCAGCGCCTGATCGCGGTTCAGGGGCAGGCCGGTCAGCATGGCCAGCGCGGCGCCGTCGCCGTCGTGGGCGCGCTCTCCCTCGAGCGCGGCGATCGCCGCCTGGTTCGCGTCGAAGAACGCCTTGACGCGGGCGAGGCTCTCGAGCATCTGGTCGGGCGGGAGGTAGGTGGCGCCGGTGAGGACGTCGCCGCTGGCCGCGAGGAACGCCGTCGTCGGCCAGCCGCCCATGTTGTAGCGCCGGTTCACGTCCGGGTGGCGGTCGTTGTCCACGCGGACCGGTACGAAGTGCTCGTTGACGGCGGCGATCACGCGCGGATCGGAGTAGCTCGTCTCGTCCATGACGTGGCACCAGTGGCACCAGACGGCCGAGAGCGACAGGAGGACGGGGCGCCCGAGCCGGCGAGCCTCCGCAAACGCGGGCTCGCCCCACGGGCGCCATCTGATCTCCGCGGCGCGGTTGGGTCGCGGGGAGAACCGGAAGTCGCCGTCACCCTCCATGGCCCCGGGATTCCCCTCGGGGGAAGGTCCGAATCGTGCGGGGTCCGGTGCAGCGTCGTAGTATGGATGGGCCATGACGTCGCCGCTCATCATCGAAGCATCCGGCACCCATCTCGAAGTGGGCCGCCAGGTGGGCGAGGAGGCGCGCGACAGCGTCGCCTGGGGCCTCGATGCCTACGAAGAGCGTTTCGCGGTGCTCGCCGGCTTCAGCTTCGCCGAGGCCGTCGAGCGCGCCCGGCCGTACCTGCGGCCTGCGGAGGACTACGTGCCGCAGGCCGTCGAGCAGCTCCGCGGGATAGCTGAGGGCGCCGGCGTCTCGTTCGACCGCCTGTTCGCGCTGAACTGCAGCGAGGAGTTCACCTGCGCCGCCGGCGTCGTCTGGCCGACGGAGCACTGCACGTCGTTCGCGGTCGCGGCCGGCGGTCAGGTCGTCTCCGGCCACAACGAGGACTGGTATCCGGAAGAGATCGAGGCGCAGGCGATCCGCATCGTCCGGATCACCGGCCGCGGCGCAGGCGCCTCGTACATCAGCGCCGGCCCCGCCTACAACCTGCCGATCACCGGCGTCACCGCCGCCGGCTTCACCTCGGCCGCTAACACTGTCTACTACCGTGACGAGCGCGTCGGCGTGCCCAACAACTTCCTGCTCGCGGCCGTGTTGGCGCAGCCGGACCTGGAACAGGTGCGCGACCTGATCACCCGAGCTCCGAGGGCACGCGGGTCGAACCACCTGCTCTGCGACGTGCGGGGCCGGGTCTGGGACATCGAGACGAGCGCCAAGCGGTGGGCGTTCCTGGACGGCTCGCCGCCTCCCGGCGACGCGGCGGCCGCCGGCGCCGCCGCCCTCTTCACGCATGCCAACCACTTCGTGTCGCCGGAGCTGGCGCCGGGCGACGCCTCGCTCTCCGAGGGCTCGCGCCTGCGGCGCGCCCGCGCCGAGGAACTGCTCGTCGCGGGGCTCGAGGACGGCGCCGACCTCGTCGAACTGGGCAAATCCGTGCTCTGCGACCACACCAACGCGCCCTTCAGCATCTGCGACCACTGGGAAGACGACGACCCCGATCCGGACCAGAGCGTGACCACCGCGAGCATGGTGTGGGAGCCCGCCGAGGGGCGCGCCCACATCGCCGGCGGGCAGCCCTGCGCCTCCGGGTACAGGACGTACGAGCTCTAGCGGCGCGGGTCGGCGGAACCCGAGCCGGCGAGCACTCTCTTAGCCCAAGTCCTCGGTGAGGGTATAGCGCAGCGGCCGCCGCTCGACGAAGCCCGACTCGGTGTCGTACACGGTGAGCTCCATGAGCGGCGGGGCGTACACATGCACGGTGATCAGATCCTCGTCCGACGTGTTGGCGAGCTGGTGGATGCCCTCCCTGTCCACGCCGATCAGGTCCCCACCGGGGCGGAACCTCTCCTCGGCGGTCATCGCGACCGGACCCGTGCCCAGGGGCCGGCCGTTCATGGGGCGGAAGCGGCGCGACGTGAGTTCGCCGGAGTGCACGCGGATCGCGTTCAGCGACCCGGCGTGATCGTGGATGGTCGACGCGTGTCCCGGATGCCAGCAGAGCACGAGGAGCTCAAAGTACGGGGTGCGGCAGGCGAGGTTGCGTGCGTACTGGTCCTTGGCGAACGCGGTGCGACTCGCGACGAGCTCGTCGGAGAGCCGCAGGCGCTCCGCGAGGTCCATGAGCCGCTCGTGGGTGAGCTCGCTCACCGGCTCGCGGCTCATCTCGACGATGAACTGGTCCAGGGTGAGTTCAGGGCTGCGCACGTCCATGGCCCCGGCCTACCCCGGCCCCGGGTGGGCGAAACGACTCGCTGGTTGCGTGTGCGGCGCGACCGCGCCGGCGTCAGCAGCCTCAGCCGTAGCCGCTGCTCGGCCTGTGCTCGCCGCAGGTCGGGCTCGCGAGTGATCCGTTCTGGAGAAAGCTGCCCAAGGTCTGGCGGATGTTCTCGGAGCGGCACTCGGGGCAGTGCTTCTGCTTCTCGCGGATCGCGCCGCCGGTGACCAGCTGGAAGCGATGGCCGCAGCCCTTGCAGATGAGGTCGAAGTAGGCCATCAGCCGACGCCGACCTCGTCGCGCACCTGTGAGAACACGCGGCAGACGCTGGTGCAGGCGCCGCACTCGGTGCAGAGCTCATCATCGATGCGCGGCGCTGTGTAGATGTCGTCCTGGATGATGGCGCCCTCGGGGCAGTACTGCACGGCGGGGCAGGGGTGGTTCTGGGGGCAGGCGTGGACGTTGACCTGGATCATTCAGTCACTCCCCTGGCGTTCCATTGACGTATCGAGCTCCAGCACGTGCGCGCGCTGGGCGAGTTCGTGGCCGAGGATCTCGTCGATCAGGGTGCAGGCATCGGAGAGGCGCCGGTCGACGACTTCCCAGAGCACGTGGCCGTCTTGGCGCGAGCGTCTGACGAGCCCTTCGCGTTGCAGCACGGCCAAGTGCTGCGAAACGTTCGGCCGGCTCACCTCGAGGAGGCCGGCCAGCTCACTCGGCGTCCTGGGCGAGTCGCACAGGTGATGCATGAGCTCGTGGCGTGTGGGGTTCGCGAGCGCGGCGAACACTGCGGCGTGGATGGCGTAGCGCTGTCGCTCGTTGTTCATGAGTCCATTATCACCAAGTTTCGAAATTTCGCAACACGGCAACCGTCTAGATGGAGAACCGTCTGACTGGAGAATCTACGCGGCCCGGGCAGCCCGAGCCTTCGAAAGGAACCAGCATGGAGATGAACGTCTACTTCCCCGGCGGCAAGCGCGTGTACGCGGACTACGGCGGGTTCACCATCGAGACCGATCAGCCGGCGCGCGGCGGCGGCGAGGACTCGGCGCCTGCGCCGTTCGATTTGTTCCTGGCCTCCATCGGCACGTGCGCCGGGATCTTCGCGCTCGGGTTCATGCAGCAGCGCGGGATCGACCCGGCGGGCTCCAGCCTGAAGATGTCGCCACAGTTCGACCCGGAGATCGGGCTCATCGGCAAGATCGACCTCGAGCTCACGCTTCCCAGGGACTTCCCCGCCAAGTACCGCGACGCAATCGTCAACGCGATGAACCTGTGCACGGTGAAGAAGCATCTGCACCAGCCGCCGGCCTTCGAGATCACGACCGTCGCGTCCTGATGGCCGACGCGTTCAACCCAGAGCACGCGAGCCGCCTCGAGGACCCCGCCCGGCTCGAGGCACTACCGCAGGCCGCGGTCGTCTCGCGGCTGCGTCTAGGCGGCGACGAGACCGTCGTCGACTACGGCGCCGGCACTGGCATCTACACCGTCGCCATCGCGGCGGCGCTGTCGCACGGGCGCGTCGTCGCCGTCGAGGCGCTGCCGCGCCTCGCCGAACTGCTGCGCGAGAAGGTCACGCCGGAGTTGGCCGGGCGCCTGGAGCTCGTCGAGACGGACGTCAACGCGGTCCCGCTCCCCGATGGTGCTGCGGACCGCGTCGTCATGGTCGACGTGCTGCACCACCTGTACGACCAGCCGGAGGCGCTGGCCGAGGTCGTACGCGTGCTGCGCCCCGGCGGGCTGTTCGTCGTGTTTGACTGGGGCGACAAGGAGCGGCCGGTCGGGCCGCCGATCGGCCATGTCCTCGGCCTTGACGCCGTGCGCGACATCATCGCCGGGATGGACCTCGAGGAGCTCGAGGCGCACGAGCCCGGCGACGGCCTTCCGTATCACCTTGCCGTGGTCGCAGTGAAGCGCTGAGTCCGCTGAGTGGAGCCGGCGGGCGCAGTGCTTCCGGCGTATCGGCCGGGCACCTCGCCCGGATCAGTGTTGGCAGGCGCCTTCGAAGCCGACGATCGGCAGACTTCCATCTGCGTAGGCCTGCACCGCCGAGGAGACGTCGGCGCCCACGCCCTTGTGCACCGTGATGCCCACCTGGTTGAAGCCCATCAGCGGCCGCCCCCCGATGCCCTCCACGACGATCGCGTCGACGCCGTGCTCGGCGAGGACCAGCACGGGAGCCATGCAGCCACCCTCGGTGTGGGGGGCGTTGACGAGCACTTCGATGTCGGCGACATTCCCGCCGTCCAGGTCGACCAGCGTGAAGCAGGCGCAGCGCCCGAAGTGGCCGGCGCGTTGCGCCTGGAGACCGCCTGGGAGCTCTGAGGGGATGGCCAGGCGAACGGCTTGTGCGGGCTTTGTCATAACGAGATCGCTCCGATGGTCGAGATTGCGTGTCGGTCGTTGAAGACGGCCCGCGACCGTCCCGTCAGACGATCGCGGGCCGTTGCCTGGAGACGGAAAGTCAGGCCGCCTGGGCGGCCTTCTGAGCCTTGGCGGCCTTGTCGGCGGCGGTCGCCTCGGCGTGAATCTGCACGCGCGAGAAGTAGATGGCCAGCGGCCGGTAGGCGAGGTGCGCCCACTTGCCGAACGGCACCTCGAGGACGAGCATCGGCACGACCCCCATCAGGTGGATGATGTACATCACATTGGCCGCCTCGTCGAAGCCGGAGCGGTGCAGGATGTTCTGGAACACGCCGGTCACGGCGACTACGAGCAGCAGGATGAGGAACATCCAGTCGCTCTCATGTGAGTGCGCGTGCTGCGGCGAGTCCCTCTTCATCCGGCCACGGAGGTTCAGGATCACCGCAACGATCAGGCCGATCGAGGCGAGGTATCCGAACGTATGCACCCGCCAGTCGATCTCCGGCCCCGCCTGCATGTAGCGCAGGAAGAACATGATCAGCACGAGCATGGTGACGTAGCTCAGCATCAGCGCGAGGTGCACGGCCCACGGCCGCTGGCGCTCGCACTGCCGGAACTTCGCCTGCGTGAAGAACTGGTACGGCAGCTGCGGCAAGGACGCGAAGTACGAGCCGATGCCGGCGCCCGACCCGCCCATGACGTTGCGCCACATACGGATTACGTTGATGCCGAGCAGGAGGACGAGTACGGCCGCCATCCCCCAGTCGAAGCGGTGGACGTAGTGACTGGGCAGGAAGGCGTTCTCGCCGTCGTACACGCTGAAGCTGCCACCGTTCCAGATGGCAAACGCCACGAAGCCGATGGCAGTGAGGATCGCCGCAAGCACGATCGCGACGATCTCCCACGCGGGAGAGCGATAGAACAGGCCGCTGAGGCCGCTGAAGTCGTACTTGGACGTCAGCCAGCGGCGCATGCTCATCATGGTCTCGCCGGGCTCCGCCTGCTTGGGGCACTGCTCCGAGCACTCGCCGCAGTAGTAGCAGAGCCAGGGCTCGACTTGGCCCTTGAGCTTGTCCTCGAGCCCCAGCTGCAGCGCGTGCATGGAGCGGCGCGGGAGCACGTGCGGCGCCTCGGAGTGCACGCAGACCGCGGAGCAGTTGCCGCAGTTGAAGCACTTGTCGACGTCTTCTGAGCCGTACGCGCGGAGCTCGTCGGAGAGCCCCGGTTTGATCTGTGTCGCCATAGTCTCTCCGCCCGGGCCTATATGAACAGGTTCACGTTGGCTTCGTCCGCATGACCGAGGTAAGCGGCGACGCCCTCGAACTCGACGCCGTCGATGAGCTCTTCCGCTTTGAAGCCCAGGATGTCCATGGAAAGCGTGCAGGCGATGAACTTGACGCCCTGCTCCAGAGCGCTGTCGAAGAGCTCCTCGAGCGACATGCCGCCGGCGTCCTTGGTGGCCTTGCGCATCATGGGGCTGCCGGCGCCGGCGAAGTTCATCTTGGAGAGGCCGAGCCTCTTCGTGCCCTTCGGCATCATCTTGCCGAACATCGACTGCAGGGCGGTCTTCTTTGCCTCGCTCTCGACCTTGTCCGTCTTGCGCAGGATATTGAGGCCCCAGAACGTGCAGAAGATGGTGACGTCGTCGCCCATGGCGGCGGCGCCGTTGGCGATGATCAGGGCCGCCATGACCTTGTCGAAGTCGCCGCTGAACAGGATGATCGTCTTCTTGGTGGTATCCATCACGCTTCCTCTCGTGGGACCGCTTGATAGGGGAAGTAGCCGTCGTCGTCGACCTCTTTGATCTCGGCGATCCAGCCGTACTTGCGCAGGCCCATCACCCAGAAGACGACCTCGTGCGACGGCTTGCCGACGGCCGCGGCGATCTGGGGGATGGTCTGAGGGCCGGACTCGAGCGCCTTGAGGATCCGGCCTCTCATGAACTGCTCGTCGCGGATGACCTCGCGGACGTCGCGCGGGCGTGCCTCGAGCTGTTCGTTCGTGGGCGTGATCATGCGCACACCACCTCCAGCATGCCGTCGATCATCGCTTTGATCTGGGCGTCGGTGTAGCCCTGCAGGTCGATGGCGTCTGAGGGGCAGACGGGCACGCAGCCGCCGCAGCCCTTGCAGGCGGTGCGGGAGATCGTCGCGATCTCCTTCCCGTCCTCCTCGACCTTGGCGATGGCGTCGTAGGGGCAGGTGAACTCGCAGGCGCCGCACCAGGTGCAGGCGCCGGCGTCGACGATCGCGACCAGCGGGTCGAGCTCGGCGTAGCCGCGCTTGAGGATCGCCGCGCTCTGGGTCACCGCGGCCAGGCCCGAGGCGACGGCCTCGGACGAGGTCTTGGGACTCTGGCAGGCGCCGCAGATGTAGGCGCCGTCCACGACCGTCTCGACCGGGCGGAGCTTGGGATGGATCTCGTTGTAGAAGCCGCTCTGGCCCACCGGCAACTTGAGCGTCTTGGTGAGCCCTTCGTTCTCGCGCGCCACCATGCCGGTCACCAGCACGACGAGGTCGGCGGTGAGCGCGACCTCCTCACCTTCGGACAGCAGGTCGCGGGCGGTCACCGTGACGCTGCCGGTCTTCGCGTCCTTCTCGACCGCCGGCGGCTCGTCGTCGGGGAACTTGATGAACGCCGAGCCTTTCTCG
The DNA here is from genome assembly GCA_963717965.1 of uncultured Thermoleophilia bacterium. Lineage (GTDB taxonomy): Bacteria > Actinomycetota > Thermoleophilia > UBA2241 > UBA2241 > CAIXSE01. Next base: position 538,896 of record CAVQXS010000003.1, read on the forward strand.
AGCGCCTCGGCGTACAGCAGCTCGTACTTCCCGTAGGTCCGCATGTCGCGGTAGAAGTGGTACTGATGCACCCGCCCCGGCCGGGCGTCGACCTGGGTCGCGGCGTGCACGGCGGCCGTGCAACAGTAGCGCGAGCAGTAGGTATTGGCCCCCTCGACGCTCTCGTCCTGGCGACTGCCCACACAGTAGATGTAGGCGACGGTCCCGACGGGGCGGCCGTTGTACTGCAGCGGCCCGTCAGTCTCGTCGAGGAGCTTCTTGAAGTCAGCGATGGTGATCACGCCATCGATGCCGAACCCGAGCTCGCCCTCCGCGGGTCTGTACGTGTCGAAGCCGGTGGCGATGACGATGGAGCCGACGTCGACCGTGATCGTCTCGAGGCTGGCGCCGTTCTTGACGGCGATCGTCGCCTCGTAGTTGCCGAAGCTGCCGCCCTTGGCGATCAGTTCGGCGTCGGTGAACACGGTGATTGCGGGGTGCGAGCGCACCTTCTCCTCAAGCTTCGTGATCAGCTCGCGGCCGTTGCGGCCGTGTGGGAACATCTCGCGGAAGCCGGCGACCCAGCCGCCGAGCTTGGCCTCCCTCTCGATGAGGAAGACGGACAGGCCGACCTCGGCGAGGCCGAGCGCCGCGCGCAGGCCGGCGACGCCGCCGCCCACGACGAGGCTCTTCGGCGTCGTCTCGACGACGATCGGCTCGAGCGGGTCGGTGAGGCGCGTCCGGTTGATGCCGGCGCGGACGAGCCGCACCGCCTTCTCGGTCGCGCCCTCGTGGTCGTCTGTGTGCGTCCAGGAGCACTGCTCGCGAACGTTCACCTGCGTGTACTGGAACGGGTTCATGCCCGCGCGCTTGGCGACGTCGCGGAAGGTGAAGGTGTGGAGCTTGGGCGAGCAGGAGGCGATGACGAGCCCGTCCAGGCCCTGCTCCTGCGCGTCGGCGATGATGTCGCTCTGCGTCGCGTCCGAGCAGGTGAACATCGCCGTCTTGGCGACCGACACACCCTGCTCCTTCTCGACGGCGGCCACGACCTGGTCGACGTCGACGTAGTCGCCGATGTTGCCGCCGCACTGGCAGATGTAGACACCGATCTTGTCGGCGCTCATGAGGCCACCTCCACCTTCGCAGGTTCGGCGACGCTCGCGCCGTCGATGATCCGCGCCTTCTCGATGTGCGCGGCGGCCTGGGCGACCGCGGCGCCGGCGTGGAGGATCGAGTCGGGGATGTCCTTGACGCCCGAGGCCGAGCCGGCGACGAAGACGCCCGGCAGGTTGGTGCGGCCGGGGTCGAGGTCCTCGTCGGCCTCGCCGACGTAGAAGTACTCGTCGAGGCCGAGGGCACCGTCTTCGAAGAGTCCGGCGGCCTCGGTGTTGGGCTGCACGCCGACGGCGAGGACGACCATGTCGTACTCGGCCTCGACGATGCCGCCGTCGCCCTCGATGTCCTCATAGCGGACGACGAGGTCGCCATTGTCCTTCTCGGTGATCTTGGCGACGCGACCCTTGATGAACACGGAGCCCATGTCCACGGCCTGCTTGTAGAACTCGTCGTAGCCCTTGCCGACGGCGCGCACGTCCATGTAGTGGACGGTCACGTCGGCGAGCGGCAAGGCGCCCATGATCAGCTGGTTGTGCTTGATCGAATACATGCAGCAGATACGCGAGCAGAGCGGGTTGCCGACCTGTGCGTCGCGGGAGCCGGTGCACATGATGAAGCCGATGCGGTCCGGCACCTTGCCGTCGCCGGGGCGCACCACGGCGTTGAACGGGCGCGTCGGGGCGAGCAGACGGTCCATCTGCATGCCGGTGATGACGTTCTTGAACCTGCCGTAGCCGTACTCGGGCTTGGCGTCGGCGGGGAAGAGGCGGAAGCCGGTGGCGAGCACGACGGCGTCGACCTCGACCTCGATCTCCTCCTCGCGCATGCTGAAGTCGATGCAGTCGGCGGGGCAGACGTCGACGCAGGCGTGACACTCGGAGCACACGCCGCAGTCGAGGCAGCGGGCGGCGCCGAGGAAGGCTTCCTCCTCCGTCATCGGCGCCTCGGTCTCGCTGAAATCGGTCGGCGTGGCGCTCATCGCGTCGTGCGACTCGAACGGCTCGCGCCGGTCGTAGACGTCCTGCCGCGCGAGCACGCTCTTCTTGTCGGCGACCGGGAGCGCCTCGTCGAAGGCGTCAGGGTCCAGGGCCTCGCCTTGCAGGAAGCGGTCGATCATGAAGGCGGCGCGGCGGCCCTGGCCGACGGCGGTGGTGATCATCGACGGGCCGGTGACGACGTCGCCGGCGGCGAAGATGTGAGGCACCACGGTCTGCAGGGTGCCGGTGTCGGCCTTCAGCGTCCGGCTCGGGTTGGTCTCGAGGCCGAAGGCCTCAGTGTCGGCGCCCATACCGGCGGCGACGATGACGACGTCGCAGTCGACGGTCTGCTGCCGGCTCTCGTCGTACTCGGGGGCGAACCTGCCGCTCGGGTCGAACACGCAGGTGCAGACCTTGAGCACGGCGCTCTCCACCTTGCCGTCGCCGGTGAAGTGGTTGACGCCCCAGCCGTCGTGCAGCGTGATGCCCTCGGCCTTGGCCTCCTCGACCTCGAAGTCGTGGGCGGGCATCTCCTCGCAGCACTCGAGACTGGCCTGGTGGACCTCCGCGGCGCCGAGTCGGCGAGCCGTGCGCGCCGCGTCGATGGCCACGTTGCCGCCGCCGACCACGAGGACCTTGCGGCCGTCGAGGTCGACGTCCTTGCCGAGCTTGACGTCGGCGAGGAAGGCGAGGGCGCTCATGACGCCGTCCTTCTCCTCGCCGGGCACGTGCAGTCGCGCAGCCTTGTGCGTGCCCGTCGCCACGAGCACGGCGTCGAAGCCGTCGTCCTTGAGCTTCGCCGGGTCGTCGACCTTGACGCCGGTCTCGATCTCGACGCCGATGGCGGTGACGTTGGCGATGTCGTCGTCGACGACGTCGTTGGGGAGGCGATAGGCCGGGATGCCGAGCGCGAGCATGCCGCCCGGCCGCTCGGCGGCCTCGTAGATCTTGACGCCGTAGCCCTTGCGCGCGAGCTGCCAGGCGGCGGTGAGGCCGGCCGGGCCCGAGCCCACGACGGCGACCTGCTTGCCGTTCTGCTCGGGCTTCTCGATTGCCGTGACCTCCGCGCCGCCCGCCCGCGCCCTGCTATAGCGCTCGTCGGCGATGAAGCGCTTGAGGCGGCGGATCGGCAGCGTGCCCTCGAGTTCGCCGCGGGTGCACTCGCCCTCGCAGGGCGCGTAGCACGCGCGCCCGAGCGAGCCGACGAGCGGCGTCGTCTCCAGGACCAGGCCGAACGCCTGGTCGTACTCGCCGCTGCGCACGCGCGCGACGTAGCCGTGCGCCTTGATGCCCGCCGGGCACTCGTAGGTGCACGGAGAGACGCCCTCGCGGCTGATCACGGCCTTCTTCGGCACCGCCTGCGGGAAGGCGATGAACGCCGCCCGCCGCGACACCATGTCGGCGTTGTACTCGTCAGGAACGGCGACGTTGCAGGCCATCTCGCACTGGCGGCAGCCGGTGCAGGCGGCCTCGTCGATGAACTTGGCCTTCTGACGGATCTTGGCGTGGTAGCCGCCGTCATTGCCGTCGCCGCGGATGCCTTCGACCTCGGCGTACGTGAGGACGTCGATGTTCGGGTGGTGGATGGTGGCGCCCATCTTGGGGGTGGAGATGCAGCTCGCGCAGTCGAGCGTGGGGAAGACCTTGCTGAGCAGGATCATCTTCCCGCCGACGCTCGGCTCCTTCTCGACGACCAGGACCTTGTAGCCCATGTCGCCGAGCTTCAGCGCCGATTCCATGCCGCCGATGCCGCTGCCGACCACGAGCGCGTCGTACTTCTTCACGGCGTTCATGCGGTCGCCTTTCGGGAGGGTCCCAGACCGGACAGGGATGCGGCGTACTCGTGCATGTAGTTGGTGAAGGGCTCCGCGCAGACGGAGCAGATAGCGGCCATGCGCACGCGCTGCGGCTCGTAGCCCTTCTCGACGAGCATGTCCTGCGCGGTCTGCATGATGCCGGAGGTTCGCTCCGCGCAGTCCGGCAGGTAGGCGCACTCCTCGCCGTCGGCGGCGATGAACACGCCGTCGAAGCCCTGCTCCATCGCGTATACGATCCAGCTCGGCTTCACGGCGCTCGTGCACGGCAGGTTGATGACCATGACCCGCGGCGAGTAGTGCATGTGCGAGCTGCCGGCGAGGTCGATGCCCGGGTCGGAGATGTTGTTGGTGCTGAAGACCAGGATGCGCGGGTCGTACGCCTGGCCCTCGACTGCGTCGGTCTCGGTCATCGTCACTTCATCTTCTTGACGAAGAGGCGCATGTAGCCGGGCTCCTCGACCACGCCGAGGTAGTCATGACCCATCTTCTTGCACCAGGCGGGGAGGTCCTTGGTGGTGCCGCTGTCGGTGGCCTGGACTTCCATGATGCCGCCCACGGAGACGCCGGGGATGCCCTTCTTGGCGGCGAGGATCGGGCCGGGGCAGCTGGTGCCGCGGGCGTCGACGATCTTCTCGGCCTGGATGGTGGTGAGGTCCTCTGACATGGTCTTCTCCTTCATGGCTCGTTCGAATGACTGTGACGCTTGTGCTTTCTTTCGCAAGCGGGGGCCTGAGAAAGGGCCGCTAGCTGCAATCCTGACCTTGGGCTGGCTTCTCTCCCCTGGCTCGATGCGCCGCGCTCAGGCCGTCGCCGGCGCTGTCACGGCCGGGGCCGCAGGCCCCGTAGTGGTCGGTTCGGCGACCGGCGACGGCGTCTGCGCGGCCGCCTGCTGGGCGGCGTCGAGGAACTCGACCGCCAGTAGCGACTCGCCCTGGGCCTGGTGCTGCTCCACCAGCGCCTGGCGGATCAGGGCGCATGCCTCCATGAACTTCATGTTGGTGACGCGGTAGTAGACGGTCTGCCCCTCCTTGCGTGACGCGACGAGGCGGCGCTCCTTGAGGACGCGGAGGTGCTGCGACACGTTGTGGACCGAGATGCCGATCTCGGCGGCGATGTCGCTGACGCACCGCTCGTCGTTGCAGATGGCGTGCAGGATCGCCTGGCGGTGTTCGTTGGCCAGGGCCCGGCAGAGCTCAGCGTGCATGCGGAAGATGGGCTTGAGGTCCGGGACCTCAGTGGGCTGGATGTCGTTGCGTATTTGCATATTTGCATATATACGACATCGCATGGACCGGGTCAAGTGCAACGCTTCACAAATGCGTCCTGCGCTGTGGGATAAGATGTCCGCCATGACGGTGAGCAGCTTCGAGGGCAAGACGCCGGAAGTCGGCGAGGGATCCTGGGTGCACCCCTCGGCCGACGTGATCGGCGACGTGCGGCTCGGCGCCGGGTGCTGGGTCGGCCCCGGCGCACGCATCCGCGGCGACTACGGCACGATCGTCGTCGGCGACCACTGCGCCATCGAGGACAACTGCGTCATCCACGCGCGCCCGGGCGAGACCTGCACCATCGGCTCCTGGGTGACGCTCGGCCACGGCTGCGTCGTGCACAGCGTCACCAGGCTCGGCGACTACGCCGTGGTCGGCATGAACGCCGTGGTGAGCGACTGGGCCGAGGTGGGCGAGTGGGGCATGATCGCCGAAGGCGCGGTCGTGCCGCAGAGCGCTGTGGTACCGCCGTCGAGAGTCGTGGCCGGCGTACCTGCGCGCCTCCTCGAGCGCGCCGTCGATGACGAGTACAAGGACGCCTGGCTCGGCTTCAAGAAGACCTACGTCGACCTTTGCGACCGCTATCGCGAGGGCTACGGGCGCTAGCGGACAGCCCTGGGGCGTTCCAGGAGAGGCTCGGGTGGGGACGAGGAGGGCATGACCCTCGTCGCCCTCCTCAGAGCTGTCAACGTGGGTGGGACCAAAGTCGCGATGGCGGACCTGCGCGCCCTTCTCGAGGGACTCGGGCTGCACAACGTGCGCACCTACCTGCAGAGCGGGAACGCGGTGTTCGATGCGGACGCGCCGACCGCGCAGGAGCTGGCGGCTGCCATCGAGGTGCGCATCGAGCGCGACCTTGGCCCCCGCGTCGGTGTGCTGGTCGTGCCGGCGTCGGCGTTTCGGGAGGTCGCCGGGTCGAACCCCTTCCTGAGCGAGCCCGAACTGGGCGACGGCGCCGACGAGCAGTGGCTGCACGCCACGTTCCTGTTCGGGTCCGAGGGCGAGTCCGACTTCGGCCCGACGACGGAGGCGGCCTACAGCGCGGTGTACGAGGCCGCCTTCAAGAAGCTCGCGCTGCCCGCAGCGGAGGGCGAGGCGGCGGCGTTCGTCGGGGTGCCGCCGCTGGCCGTCCCGGTCGTCTACCTGAACCTGCCGCACGGCTACGGCCGCACCAAGTTGAACAACGCCTGGTTCGAGCGCAAGCTCGGTGCGGCGGCGACCACCCGGAACTGGCGCACTGTCCGCGCGCTCGCCGAGATGGCCGCGGGCGAGGGCTGACGGCGCCCGCGCGCGCGGACGGGCCGGCGAGGGCCAGCGGCGGGCCGGAGCGCCTGCGACTCCGACCCGACGAGAGACACAGACAGTCCGACGAGAGGCGCGGCATGGACGACGCACCCGTGATCAAGGCGACCGGCAAGACGTGGGGCGACTGGTTCGCGCTCCTCGACGAACGGAGCGCGCGATCGCTCAAGCACAAGGAGATCGCGCGTCTGCTGACCGAGGGCTACGGCGTGCCGAGTTGGTGGAGCCAGAGCGTGACCGTGGAGTACGAGAAGCACATCGGCCGCCGCGAGCCCGGCCAGCGGCAGAGCGGCGAGTATTCGACAACAGTGAGCAGGACGCTCCCCGGCACGATGGACGAGGCGCTCGAGCGCTGGCTGGCGCGGCTCCCGGCGGGAGACCACGAGGCCGCCTTCGATGGCGTGCCGTTCGCGGCCGAGCCGAGCATCAGCCGGACGCAGAAGTGGCGGTACTGGCGCGTCCCGCTGGCCGACGGCGCCAAGGTGACGGTCCACGTCTCGGCCAAGCCGGGAGACGAAGCCGCTCTGCTGGCGGTCGAGACCGGCAAGCTCGGCGGCAAGGCCGACATCGGCCGCTGGAAGGCCTACTGGAGGGCGTACCTGGCGGAGATCTGACCACCGTCCTATCCTGACGGAGTCATGGAGACCTTCACGCCGCCAAGACCGCTGGTAGCGAATCCCCGCTACGCCGCGGACCGCGCCGCCGCCGTCGGCGACGTACACGCAGCCATCGAAGAGGGCGCTCTCGATGCGCCGGTCATCGACGTGGTGCGCGCCTTCCTGCCACTCCCTCACGTCTTCACGCTCCAGTGCTGCCACGGGCACTTCCTCTGCGAGCCGGGGCAGGACGACCACAGTCTGGCGCCCATTCCGGAGGGGCACACCGGACCGGTACGGTACCGGATCGCCTACGTCGCGTTCTGCCTCGAGGACAGCGCGAGGGGCCGGGCGTTCGGCGAGGCGCTCGCGCGCCTCACCGCCGTGGACCCGGCCTTTGTGCAGTACGGCTCGGCCGACTGGTTCTGGGAGCAGTGGCCGAATTCATACACCCTGCAGGTCGAGCACGAGGAGCACCGGTTCAAAGACCAAGAGGCGCGCCGGCAGGCCGATGTGCACCCGGGGGACCGGACCCATCATGGCTGACCGACCCCAGACCTGGCACTACGGGCTCGTCGCCCGCTGGTGGGCGGAGTTCAACACCGGCGGACCCGAGATCGACTACTTCCGCGGATTCATCGAGCGGTTCGGGGAGCCGGCGCTGGACGTCGCTTGCGGCGCCGGCCGCCTGCTGGTCCCGTACCGGCGCGCCGGCCTCGACGTGGACGGTACGGACATCTCCCCCGACATGATCCGGCTCTGCGCCGAACGGTTGGAGGTCGAGGGACGGACGGCCAGGCTCTACGTCCAGCCCATGCACGAGCTGGACCTGCCGCGCCGCTACCAGACCATCCTCGTGTGTGGCGGGTTCGCTCTGGGTGGCTCGCGAGCCCACGACCAGGAGGCACTGCACCGCCTTCATCGGCACCTGCTGCCGGGCGGGGCGATGGTCCTCGACTACTACCTGCCCTACAAGGACGCGGACGAGTGGCGCTGCTGGCCGAACGAGGCGCGGGGCAAGCTCCCCGAGACCTGGCCGGAGGAGGGGACGCGCAGGCGAACCGCCGACGGCGATGAGATCGAGCTGCTGATCCGCCTGGCGGCGCTGGACCCGCTGGAGCAGGTCGCGACGCGCGAGATCCGCGCCCGGCTATGGCGTGACGGTCGCCTGGTCGAGGAGGAGGAGCACGTTCTGCTGGAGCGCCTGTACTTCCGCAATGAAGTGCTCGCGATGCTCGCCTTGGCCGGCTTCGGCGAGGTCGAGGTTCTGGGCGACCACACGGCGGACCCCGCCACCGCCGAGAGCGGCGTCCTCGTCTTCGTCGCCCACGCCTGAGGGCGGCTCAGAAGAGCGCGTCCTGGACAGGGCAGTCCCGGGTGCCGCCCGCAGAGACCACCGGCGGCGACTCGTCCCACTTGCGGCCGTCGAGCAGGCGGCCGCCGTCGCGCTGGCCGCGGCCGCCCCAGCCCTTGAAGCTGAAGGCGACACCGGCGGCGACGCAGCGGTCGCGCAGGCCGCGCAGCCAGTCCGGCTGAGGGGGCCTGCGCCCGACGCCGGACTCTCCGCCGGCGATCACCAGGTCGATGTTCGACAGATCGAGCGCGCCCAGCGGTCCCAGCAACGGCTCGGCCGAGATGTGCCGTACCGCGGCGGGCACGCGGCGCAGGGCGTCCGCGCGCGCCGCATACGCCGCGCTCTCGACGGTGACGCCCATCCAGACGTTGACCGGCCACGGCAGTGACGGCGCCAGCTCGAGCAGCCGCTCCGGCCGCTTGGTGAGCACGTGGAAGACGTGCCACGGCGCGCGCTCCATCACGGCGAACACCTCGCGCACGTACTCGTCGGGGATGCGACCGTGGAAGAGATCGCCCATCGAGTCGACGAAGACACGTCTCGGCCGCCGCCAGTGCAGCGGCAACTCAAGGCGCTCGGGCCGCAGCTGGAGGTCGAACCCGAGCTCGTAGTGGTGCCCCGCGATGCCTCGCCAGCGCTCCGCGAAGCGCTCGGCATAGCAGTGCCGGCAGCCCTCGGAGACTTTCGTGCACCCGGTGACCGGGTTCCAGGACTCCCACGTGGCCGGCGGGAGCCGGATGCCCTGCTCATTCATGCTCTGAGCATGCGCCTGCGGGGGCCGTAGAGCCAGTCAGTGCGCGCTCAGGTTCTTGAGGTAGGCGATCGTCGCAGCAAGGTCCGGATCGCTCATCCGCCAGCGAGGCATGGCGTCGTCCAGCGACTTGCCGGCCTCGTCCACGCCATCCCGGATGGCCTCTCCGATGGTCGCGTCCGTGAAGCCCGCCGTGATCAGGGCGTCGTAGGTGATGTCGGGCACCTCGACGGCGGCCCCGGCCATCATCCTGATCGCCCCACCCCGGCCGTCGGCGCCGTGGCATGACGCGCATCCGCCACCGCCCATCATGAGCGAGCCTTGGGACACGCGGGACGCGGAGTGTCGGATGGTCTGCCCGTCGCTGCCCACCCCGTTGAGGAAGATGCGCTCACCGAGCGACGAGGACGCACCCGGGCTCGAGCTGCCGCCCATCATGCCGCCGCTGCTTCCGCCGCCCGAGCCGTCCATCATTCCGCCCGAGCCGCCGCCCGACCCGCCGTCCGACGTCCCGGAGCCAGAACACGCGGTGGCTGTGGCCGCAACCAGTGCGGCAAGACAAACGATGAGCACGACCAGCGGTGTCTGACGCACGGCCACCCCTCCTTCGCACTAATGTACCCACTACCTGAGTCCCGAGGGTACGCGACCGTTGACGGCTGCTCTCCCCTTGACTCACCCGCTGCAGGGGGGCATGATGTACGAGTAAACCCGAATCGTCTACGCGTACCGTCGGAGCCCCGAATGCCCGCTACCAAGGATGAGGTCGCGCTGACCTTCATGGGCCTGGCCGCTCGCTACGGTTTTCGCCGCACGGCGGTGGAGGACGTCGCCAGGGCGCTGCGCATCTCCAAGAAGACGATCTACGAGTACTTCCCCGGCAAGGAGGCGCTGCTGGAGTACGCCCTCGAGCTGGGCGCTCTGCAGCAGCGCCGGCGGGTCGAGTCGCTGCTCACCGAGACCACGGCCCTCGGCCGCTCCCTCGAGGTCACGCGCATCGCGCTCTCCGACGCGCGAGCGGGCTTCGCGCAGAACCCGCACGCGGAGCTGGTCGACCCGCCTGAGCTCCAGAATCGAGTGAACGACCGCGTGTACGGTCCCATGGTCCGCGACTTGCTGGAGCAGGGTGTCGCGGCGGGGGAGTTCGAGGTCGCCGACATCGATCTGACGAGCAGGTTCGTGCAGGCGATCGGGATGGAGGCGGTGCGGCAGATCCACGACGATCCGGCGAGCCACCCTGAGGAGGCGACCGTCCAGGCGATCCGCCGGCTGATCACGGGGGAGAGCGGTGCGACGACGCCTGCCGCCGGGGAAGCGTCGGCGCCCGCTGCCTCGAAGAAGAGCAAGAAGAAGGCGAGCAAGAAGAGGTGAGGATGATGACGCAGGTGCTGGTCGCATATGGGACACGGTACGGCTCCACACGCGAGGTCGCCGAGACGGTGGCGGCGACGCTGGAGGAGCTGGGAATGGACACGGACCTGAAGCAGGCGAGGGAGGTGCGCTCGCTGGACGGCTTCGGCGCCGTCGTGCTGGGCACGCCGCTCTACATGGGCGCGCTGCACAAAGACGTGCGCGCCCTGCTCGAGAGAAACCGTGCGGCGCTCGAGCACACGCCGTTCGCGCTCTTCGCGCTCGGCCCGATCAAGGCCGACGACGGCGTCGACGCCTCGCGCGAGCAGCTCTTCACCGCGCTGGCCAAGCGCCCGGTGCCGACTCCGGCCGCCACGGCCGTCTTCGTCGGCGCCTACGACCCGGCGCGGCTCGGCTTCAAGGACAAGATGATCGCGGCGTTGCCGGCGAGCCCGCTGCACGGCGTGCCGGCGCACGACGACCGCGACTGGGAGGCGATCCGCGCCTGGGCCCGGAAGGCGGGCGATCTCATCAGAAACGGGGTGGCGCCGGCTGAGCGTGCTGCCGCCGGCGCCCTCTAGGCTCGGTGCGGCACTAGGGCTACGCGTCCGTCTCTATCGTCCTTTCCAGCACCACGAAGTGCGGCATGGAGACGTTGCTCGTGGCCCACTTGATGGCCTCGTGCAGCTCGAGCCCCTCGGCGTGCTTGCGGGCGTGTTCCGCTGTGTCGAAATCCAGGACTACCCACACGTCGTTCGGGTCGTCGGCAAGGCGATAGACTCTCGCTCCCAGGGAGCCCCCGCGCCTGCGGCGACCCTGGTCGTCCATGGCCGAGGCCGGCGAAGACGCCGTGGCTGGGGACATCCTCACGGCGATGGGTGTCGCCTATCATCGGCTGCTCGACGACCGCAGGCTCCTCCTCATGCAGATGCAGGCCTACGCGGCGTGTGAGGACGACGAGATCCGCGAGGTCGTGCGCGAGGAGATGCTGCGCCTCGTGAGCTTCGTGCAGTCGGCCTCGGGTGCCCCGGACGAAGCCGTCCGCGAGTGGCTCGCCTACGGCATGCTGATGAACGTGGTGGCCGCGATGGACCTGACCGACGTCGACGCCGACTGGGCGCGGATGATGTGCCCGGTCAGCGGCGAGGCCCTCTCAGCCTTGGCCGCCGACGCGGTCGGCACGGAGGCGCGGACGAAGTAGAGGCGGGCCGGCTGTTCGGCTCCTCGCCGGACCCGGCCCTTTCGTTGGCCCACGAAACTAAGTGATTACTAAGTCACCACGAGGGAGATGAGAAGCATGAGTGCAAGAGCAGTGACCATCTGGACCTTCGTGGTCACCAGCGTCGCCGTCTTCATGGTGTCGCTGGACAACCTGGTCGTGACCACCGCGCTGCCGGTGATCAAGGCCGACCTCGGCGCCTCGCTGCAGGGGCTCGAGTGGACGGTGAACGCGTACACGCTGACCTTCGCCGTCCTGCTGCTGACCGGCGCCGCCCTCGGCGACCGGTTCGGGCGCAAGCGCATGTTCCTGGTGGGTCTTGCGTTGTTCACGGCCGGCTCAGCCGCGGCCGCGCTGGCGCCGAGCATCGAGGCGCTCATCGCCGCCCGGGCCCTGCAGGGCGTCGGCGGCGCGATCGTCACGCCGCTCACCCTGACGATCCTCTCGGCCGCGGTGCCGCCGGCCCGCCGCGGCCTCGCCCTCGGCATTTGGGGCGGCGTCAGTGGCCTCGCCGTCGCGCTCGGCCCGGTCGTCGGCGGCGCCGTCGTCGAGGGACTCAGCTGGCAGTGGATCTTGGCGATCGCCGGCCTCGCCGCGGTGGCGATCCCGCCGCGCGAGGACGTCGTGCCCGACTCGGTGTCACTACTCGAGCGCGGCGAGGGCGTGCGCGACGAGCTCGTCTGCGAGCCGGACGCGGCCACCTGATTGGGGCAAAGCCCGCCCCCACGGCGTGGCCGCTGCCGACTGACTACGGGCCTTGGGCGGCAAGTCGAGTCAGCGTACGGTCACCTTGACGACCGATGTGTAGGCGCGGAAGTACCTGCTGTCCCCGGGGTAGCGCGCCACGTACCACGTGGTGCGACCCGGGAAGAGCGGCTTGGTCGCGTAGGCGCCCAGACCGTTGGTCGTGTCGGTCGCGACCTTGCGCCAGCCCTGGCCGGTCGGGTCCCACTTCGTCGGCTGCCCCGCGGCCCTCGTGCGGGCGAAGACGGTGACGTTGGTCGGCCGGCCGGCCGTCATGCCCTCGTGGCCAGAGATCGGCACGACGCCTTTCAGCCTGACGCTCCCGCCCCTCTTGATCGAGGTCGCCGTGGGCTTGAGCGTGCACACCTGGAACCAGGTGGTGAGCCCGAGAGGGCCGGTCGAGTGCTGCGCGGTGATCTTGTAGGCGTATCCTGTCTTGGTCGCCGGCGGTACGGTGACGAGCGCCGTGTCTCCGGCTGTGCTACCGCTGGCCGTGGAGGTGCCCAGGAGGACGGTCGGCGCGCCGAACGGGTATCCCGGCTGTCCGTTGAGCTTGTTGATCCAGCCGCCCGGATACTCCTGCAGCAGGAGCCTGACCTTGGAGCCGGGCGCGCCGGAGGCCCAGAACGGCGAGGTGATGCGGGTGCGGCAGGCGTCGGCCTCGTCGTACGGCCCGATCACGGGGGTCCCCTGGCCGAGGGTGACGTTGACGTTCGCCTCCACCCCCTCGTTGCTCCACCAGTAGACGGCAACGGCGTTTTGGGGACCCAGGCTTCCCCTGACGTTGACGGTCAGCGGGTCAGCGTGGCCAACGTCGGTCGACACGGACCACGAGACGGTCTGGGACACGCCGTCTGCGCCCGACAGGTTGACAGAGACCGATGGGGGACTCGGCAGGGGCCCGCCGCGCGTGACCACGCACGCGATCGCGCCGGCACCCAGGTCGAAGGTCGTGGGACCGGGGTCCGCCCAGGTGAGCGCCGTGCGGCCGAGGACGAGCCCGTCGGCGCTTCCCGTCCGGACCCAGATGGTGCCGTTGCGGGTCGCCGCCGGCAGTCCGGCGCACGAGTAGTCGCCGTCCGGTCCGCTGGTCGTCGTGGTGGCCGACCCTCCCGGGGACGAGCAGACGACGGTCGCCCCGTCGAAGCCCCAGACATGGCCATTGACGACGGCGCTGCCCACCTCGCGTGGGCCGGGCAGGAAGGTGGGAAGAGGCAGCGTGCCGCGGGCTGCAGCGGCGTGCGATTCGGCCTGCCCTGTCGTGCCGTTGTCGGGCGGCGCCTGCGCGACGGCCGCTCCCGCCGCCACGGCCGTGATCGCAAGGACGACGGTGATGAGTACGACGCGTAGCATGAATCCTCCCCCCAGAGTCCGGGCACGCCGACTCGCGGCGGCGCCGACGCGTCGGCACATCCATGATACGCCGCAGTCCTACCCGGCGTCCGTTGTCCGCGAGCCCGTCATCAGCACTCCGTCGCGGCACGGATCATCGCCCCCAGGCGTTTCATCACGCCCGCGCCGGGAAGGGGATGCAGTGAACGCGTGTCCCGCGAGAGGAGCGCCCATGCTCGAGAGCCCAACAGATCAACTGCGTCACGAGCACGAGCTCGTCCTCATGGTCGTGGAGGCGATGGAGCGCGAGGCCGCCGCCATCGAGCGCAGCGGCAAGGTACATCGCGACCGGGTCGACAAGATGGTCGACTTCACGAGGAACTTCACTGACGGGTGTCACCATCACAAGGAGGAAGAAGCTCTCTTCCCCGCCCTGGAGGAACGGAGCACGGCGGCCGGCGGCCCGGTGAGCGTGATGCTGAGCGAGCACGTTGCCGGCCGCGAAGCGATCCGCGCGATCGCCGACGCGCTGCCGCACGCCAACGACGACGACGCCGCCCGGGCGACCGTGCTCGAGAACCTGGGCCTCTACGCCTATCTGCTGCGCCTGCACATCAACAAGGAGAACACCGTGCTCTTCCCGCTCGCCGAGCGCACGCTCAGCGACCGCGAGCAGGAGATGCTGGCCGAGGAGTTCGAGCGCATCGAGGAGGAGGACACCGGCGCGGGCGTGCATGAGCGGTATCACGCGCTGGCGCACGACCTCGCGACGCCGCCGACCGAGTAGAACCGATGAGTGAGCTGCTGCCAGACGCCGCCGACCGCGCGATCCGCTACCTGCGAGAGCTCCCTGGGCGTCGCGTCTCCCCGGACGAGGCGGCGCTGGCGCAGCTCTCGCGCTTCGACGAAGCCCTCCCGGACGGGCCCGACGATCCGGCCGGCGTCATCGCTCTCCTGGACGACGCCGGCTCCCCGGCGACGACGGCGACGGCCGGCCCACGCTTCTTCGGCTTCGTCATCGGGGGGTCGCTGCCCGTGACCGTGGCCGCGAGCTGGCTCGCGACGGCGTGGGACCAGAACGCGGGTGCCTTCACCGCATCACCGGTCGCGGCGACGCTCGAGCACGTGGCGCAGCGCTGGCTGGTCGAGCTGCTCGGCCTGCCGCCGACCACCGTCGCCGGCTTCGTGACCGGCGCGACGATGGCCAACTTCTCGGCGCTCGCGGCCGCGCGCCACGACGTCCTGGCCGGGGCCGGGTGGGACGTCGACGAGCACGGCCTGGCCGGGGCGCCGCCGCTGACGGTGGTCGTGGGCGAGGAGGCGCACCCGTCGCTCCACAAGGCGCTCGGCCTGCTCGGCATCGGACGCCAGAACGTCGTTCGGGTGCCGGCGAACGGGCAGGGGGCGATGCGCGCCGACGCCCTGCCCGCGATCTCCGGCCCGACGATCGTCTGCACCCAGGCGGGCAACGTGAACACCGGCGCCTTCGATCCGGTGGCGGAGATCGCGGCGGCGGCGCACGCGGCCGGCGCCTGGGTGCACGTCGACGGCGCCTTCGGGCTGTGGGCGGCGGCCGCACCGGCCCGCGCGCACCTGGTGCGCGGCATCGGCGCCGCGGACTCGTGGGCCACCGACGCGCACAAGTGGCTCAACGTCCCCTACGACAGCGGCATCGCCTTCGTGCGCGACCCGGCGCCGCTGCGGGCGGCGATGGGCGTCACCGCGCCGTACCTGCCGGACAGCATGATGCGGGAGCCTTCCGCGCACGCGCCGGAGCTCTCTCGGCGGGCCCGCGGCGTGGAGGTCTGGGCCGCGCTGCGCACGCTCGGCCGTTCCGGTGTCGCCGACCTCGTGGAGCGCGACTGCCGTCACGCGACGCGGTTCGCCCAGGGCCTTCGCGACGCCGGCCACGAGATCCTCAACGACGTGGTTCTGAACCAGGTGCTGGTCTCGTTCGGCGATGAGGAGAGGACGCGACGCGTCATCGCCGCGATCCAGGAGGACGGCACCTGCTGGGCCGGGGTCACCGTCTGGCGCGGCCGCACGGCGATGCGCATCAGCGTCTCGGGGTGGTCGACCAGCGACGACGACGTGGAACGCAGCCTCGCGGCCATGCTCCGTGCGGCGAGCTGACCGGGCGAGGCCGGCATGGAGAACAGGTGGATCGGCGCGATCGAGGCCTCGCTCGCCGGACTCGGCACCAACAACTTCGGCCGGCGGCTCGACGCTGCGGGGACACGGGACGTGGTCCGCGCCGCTCTGGACGCCGGCGTCACGCACTTCGACACCGCCGACATCTACGGCGACGGCTTGTCGGAGGAGTATCTCGGCAGCGCGCTCGGCGCACGGCGCGATGAGGCGACGATCGCCTCGAAGTTCGGCTACCACGGCGCGCCGCGCGACGGCCGGAGCCAGGCGGAGTGGGTGCCGCAGGCGCTCGAGGCCAGCCTGCGGCGCCTCGCCACCGACCACATCGACCTGTACTACTACCACAAGCCCGACCCGGCGACGCCGGTCGCCGAGACGCTCGAAGTGCTGGACGGGCTGGTCGAACGCGGCTTGATCCGCGAGATCGGCTGCTCGAACTTCTCGGCCGCGCAGCTGGACGAGGCCGCCGCGGCGGCCGCCGAGCTCGGGCTGCGCGGCTTCGCCGTCGTGGAGAACGAGTACAGCCTGCTCGAACGGGAGCCCGAGCGGGGCGTGCTGGCCACGGCGGCGCGGCCTGGGCATGGCCTTCGTCCCGTACTTCCCGCTCGCGTCCGGGCTGCTCTCCGGCAAGTACCGGAGGGGCAGGCCGGCGCCGCCCGGCACGCGGCTCGGCGGCGCCGGCCGGCCGGCGGAAGAGGTGGTGGGCGGCGAGCGGCTCGACGCCGTCGAGCGCCTCGCCGCCTACGCGGAGGCGCACGGCCACACGCTGCTCGAGCTGGCGCTCTCGTACCTGGCCGCGCACGCGCCGGTGGCCTCCGTGATCGCCGGCGCGACCTCCCCGGACCAGGTCCGCGCCAATGCCGCCGGCGTCGGTGCTTGGCCGCTGACCATCGAAGAACTGACTGAGATCGGCGGGCTGCTCCGCGACTGACGCCGGGCGAACGTCGGTCAAGGGATCCAGAGAGTGACGGCTGGTCACGCCGACGGCATGAAATCCGCGATCCGGGGCAAGCACATCGTAAAGTGCGTCGCGAAGGACAAAAGTGACCGAGCAGCCAGTCATCCTCGTCGTCGACGACGACATCGCCAGCCTGACCATCACCGAGCAGGAGCTGCGCAAGCGCTACGGCCTGGACTACCGGGTGCTGGCAAGGCAGTCGGCGGCGGCGGCGCTGGACGAGCTCCGCCGCCTCAAGGCCGGCGGGCATCCGGTGGCCCTCATCCTCGCCGACCAGCTGATGCCGGAGATGCCCGGCACGGAGTTCCTCGGCGAGGTGCGCCTCATCGACCCGGTCGCCAAGCGCGTCATGCTGGTCTCGTGGGGCGAGCGCAGCTCGCCGCAGGCGATCCTCGATGGCTGCGCCGTGGGCCAGATCGAGTTCTTCATCACCAAGCCGTGGCACACCGCGCCGGACGAGCGCTTCCACCGCGAGATCGCCGGCTTCCTCTACGAGTGGGCACGACTGCAGCGCCCTGTCTACGAGGCCGTCCGCCTCGTCGGCGAGCGCTGGGCCCCGCGCTCGAACGAGCTCCGCGACCTGCTCGGCCGCAACGGCGTCGCGTACGGCTTCTACGACGCCGGCTCCGAGGAGGGAAGGACGATCCTGCGAGACGCCGGCGTCGACGAGGCGCCGCGGTTGCCCGTGGCCGTGGTCTTCGGCGGCCGCACCCTGGTCGATCCCAGCAACCGCGAGGTGGCGGAGTCGCTGGGCGTGCGCAGCCGGCCGTCCGCCGACGAGTGCGATCTGCTCATCGTCGGCGCGGGGCCGGCCGGCCTCGCCGCGGCCGTCTACGGCTCTTCCGAGGGCCTCAGTACCGTGGTGCTCGAGCGTGAGGCCCTGGGTGGCCAGGCCGGCCAGAGCACGATGATCCACAATTACCTCGGCTTCCCCGCCGGCATCTCCGGCGACGAGCTCACCTTCCGTGCCTACGAGCAGGCCTGGCAGTTCGGCACGGAGTTCCTCTTCGCCAACGAGGCGACGGCGCTTCGCAGCGAGGACGGGCTGCACACGGTCGCGCTCTGCCGATGGATCGTTGCTGAGGGCGCGCGCCGTCATCCTCGCCACCGGCGTCACGTACCGGCACCTGGCGGTGCCTCGCCTGGAGGACTTCCGCGGCGCGGGCGTCTTCTACGGGTCGGTGTCTTCCGAGGCCCGATCGCTGGTCGACATGGAGGTCTTCGTGGCCGGCGGCGGCAACTCGGCGGGGCAGGCGGCGCTGCATCTCGCCAAGTACGCTCGCCGCGTCACCCTGGTCACCCGCGGTCAGGCGCTCTCGGACACCATGTCCCGCTATCTCCTCGGCATGCTCGAGGGCTTCGGAAAGGTCGACGTGCGCAGCCGCACCCTGATCGTGGACGGTGACGGCGACTCGCGCCTCCGGCAGCTGACGCTCGAGCATCGCGACAGCGGGGAGCGGCAGACCGTGCCCGCGGACGCGCTCTTCGTCATGATCGGCGCCGACCCGCACACGGAGTGGCTGCCTCCGGGCGTCGCGCGGGACGAGCACGGCTTCGTGCTCACGGGAGCGGACGTCCTCGGCGCGGGCCTTCCGGAGCCGTGGCCCCTCGAGCGTCTGCCCCTCGGCCTGGAGACGAGCCTGCCCGGAGTGTTCGCGGCCGGCGACGTGCGCGCCGAGTCGGTCAAGCGCGTGGCCTCGGCCGTCGGCGAGGGAGCCGTCGCCGTCCGTCTCTGCCAGCAGTATCTTGCCGCGGACCGGCTGCGGCAGACGGCCTGAGGTGGTCCGGCGCGGCGGCCGAGCTGCACGGTCGCGGTGTTTCACCCTCGCCTCACCGGGAAGCAGGACCAAATACACCCTGATTATTGGACCCTTCCCTGGGAGTGACTCCCATGCATGAGCAAGCTCTCGACGGCGCGTCCGGCCCGCCGCAGGACGGCGCCCACGTCCCCCGTCATCTGGGCCTCGCCCTCGTCGTCATCGCCGCGGCCCAGCTGATGATCGTCCTTGACGCGACGATCGTGAACGTCGCATTGCCGCAGATGCAGCGCGCGCTCGGCTTCAGCGGCGCGGGGCTCGAGTGGATCGTCACCGCCTATTCCCTGGCCTTCGGTAGCCTGCTGCTTCTCGGCGGCCGGCTCGGCGACCTGTACGGCCGCCGCAGGATCTTCATGATCGGCGTGTCCGTGTTCGCCGTCGCTTCGCTGCTCGGCGGGTTCGCCACGTCCGAGTGGTGGCTGCTCACGGCGCGCGTGGTGCAGGGCGCCGGCGCGGCCCTGGCCGCACCGACGGCGCTCGCCCTGATCGCGACGACCTTCCCGATGGGCGCGCCGCGCAACCGCGCGCTCGGCGTCTGGGCCGGGATGGCCGGCGCCGGCGGCGCGATCGGGCTGCTGCTCGGCGGCATCCTCACGTCGTATGTGTCCTGGCGCTGGGTGTTCTTCGTCAACGTGCCCATCGGCCTGGTCGTCGCCGGCCTTGCGCCGTTCGCCCTGGCCAAGACGGCGCAGATCCGCCGCCGTCTCGACATTCCCGGCGTCATCACCAGTACGGCCGGCCTGGCGCTCCTCGTCTACGGCCTGACGCACGCCGCCGCCGGCCAGGACGGTGTCTCGCACTGGGGCGACGGCATCACGATGGCCGCGCTCGGTGCCTCAGTCGTGCTCCTGATCGTCTTCGTGCTGATCGAGCGGCGCACCCCACACGCGGAATTGCCGCTGCACCTGTTCCGCTCCCGCCGCCGCTCCGGCGCCTATCTCATGATGCTGCTGCTCGGGACGGCGATGTTCGCCGTCTTCTTCTTCCTCACCATCTACATCCAGACCGTGTGGGGCTACAGCCCGGTGAAGGCCGGCGTCGCATGGCTCCCGTTCCCGATCTCACTGATTGCGATCAACATCATCGTGGCGCGCGTGCTGGTGACCAAGATCGGGGTGAGACCGTTGCTCATGGCCGGCCCGCTGTTCGCCGGTGCCGGCTTCCTGTGGTTGTCGCGCCTGAGTGAGACCGGCAGCTACTGGGGCAACCTGCTGGCGCCCGTCATGCTCGTCAGCATGGGCATGGGCCTGATGTTCGTGCCGCTGACCCTGATGGTCGTCTCGCACGTCAGAAACGATGAGGCAGGCGCCGCCTCCAGCCTGCTCAACATTGGGCAGCAGGTCGGCGGCTCGATCGGTCTGGCCGCGATTGGGACGATCGCCTGGACGTCGGTCGCAAACAGCGTGACCAGCCAGATGGCGGCCGCCGCGGCCATGGGCGCTGGGGCTGCCCAGGGAGCCGCCGGTGCGTCCGGGGCCGCCGCGGGAGTCGCGGGCGTCCCGCCGCAGGTCCTCTACCAGGGGCTCACGGTCGGCTTCTCGACGGGCCTGATGATCGCCGGCTTCGTCGCTCTGAGCGGCTTCTTCGTGGCGTTAGTCACGACGTGGACGCCGGGGCGCGTGCGGCTGCTCTCCTCGCGGCACGACCGCGAACCTTCGTGTGACGAGGTGCTCGGGACGTGCGAGGTGGCGACGGCTACGCTGGACTGAAGGCGCAGACGCGAAACGGGCGGGGCGGCCGCAGAGCCGCCCCGCCCGTTTCGACTGTTCAGGACGCGTCGCCCTCGGGCCGACGAGCTTCCAGCCTGCCTGCCAGCTCCAGCCGTGGCGCATCTGCAGCGTGATGTTGAGCCAAGCGAGGGCCTCGAGCTCGCGTGCCTTGGCGAGCTCTCCGGCGTCGACCGGATTGAAGCCGATGGCCTCGACCAGGCCGAGGACCGTCGCCTTCGCCTCCTCGTCGTCGGCGGCCACGAAGCCGTCGACGCGCAGCCCCGAGACCGTGGGGTCGGCCTGCCGGGCCGCGAACTGGGTGTTGAAGGCCTTGACGACACGCGCGCCGGTCACGCGCGCCTGGATCTCTTCGGCGCCGACCTGCCCTCGGTCGCCAGCCCCGAATAGTCGGCCCTGATGGGGTTGGTGGCATCGACGACGATCTTGCCGTCCAGCGCCGCGCCCACATCGCCGAGCACCGCGTCCATCGCCGTGTACGGCACGGCCAGGATGACGAGATCGGCGCCCTCGACGCCGGCCCGGTTCGACTCGGCCACGCGAGCGCCCGTCTCGTCCGCCAGGGCCTTGGCGGAAGCGCTACCTGCCGAACTCACCGTGACGGTGTGTCCGGCCCTGATCGCCGACGTCGTCAGGGCTTTGCCTACCTTGCCTGCTCCAATGATGGCGATGTCCATGGTGTCCTCCAGTCCGACGAGCGCCGCGCCCGGGGGTCCGCGAAATGATTGCCTTCGCAATAGTTGTCTCCGGGATTATTGCCGCTGAAACATGGGTAGACGGTAAGCATGACCGGCGCAACGACAAACACTGAGCGGATCCTGCGCGAGCGGGCGGCTCTCGACCTGTGGCGCGCACTCACGCGCTTGACGGGCGCGGTGCGGGCCGGGCTCGCCGACTGCCTCGATGCCGACCTCGGCGTCCTGCTGGACGAGGCCGACCTGCTCGTGGTGCTGGACGAGGCGCCCGAGCAGCGGTTGCGCATGGCCGACGTCAGCAGATCGCTGCGACTCAGCAAGAGCGGCGTGACGCGGCTCGTCGACCGGCTGGTCGATCGCGGCCTCGTCGTTCGCGCTGCGTGCCCCAGCGATCGTCGCGTCGTGTACGCCGGCCTCACGAGCGAGGGGCGCCGTGCGGCCGCGGATGCCGCTCCCGCCCTTGCGGCCGGCGCGGCGCAGCAGCTCGCCGGCCGGCTCTCGGCAGCCGATCTCGAGGCACTCACCGCAGCCCTCCGCGAGATCCTCGACGCTGATGAGGCCGGCGCCTGACCGGCCCCCATCCGGCGGCATCTCTCATCCGACTCACCCTGGAGCAGACCATGGCCACCCGACGCCATCCCCCGCAGCTCGACCCCCCGACGCTCGACCCCGGCACCGACATCGGTCACGTCCACCTCAAGGTGGCCGACATCGACCGCGCCCTCGGCTTCTATCGCGGCGTGCTCGGCTTCGAGCTGACAGGGCGGCTGGGCGACCAGGCCGCCTTCGTCTCGGCCGGCGGCTACCACCACCACATCGGCCTCAATACATGGGAGTCGCGCGGCGGCTCGCCGCCGCCGCGCGGGGCGACAGGGCTCTATCACGTCGCCATCCGGTACCCCACACGGCCGGCGCTGGCGCGCGCGCTGCGCGCGCTGATCGAGCGCCGCTACCCGATCGAGGGGGCGTCAGACCACGCCGTCAGTGAGGCGATCTACCTGCACGATCCCGACGGCAACGGCATCGAGCTGTACTGGGACCGGCCCCGCGACGAGTGGCCGGTCGCCGAGGACGGCAGCTACGCCATGGTCGTCGATGCGCTTGATCTGGACGGCCTCCTGGCGGAGGCCGGCGAGGACTGAGGGTGGGCGCCGGACATCGTTCCGGCAGACCGCGACAAACGGGGCGGGAGGCCGGAAGGGCCCCCCGCCCCGTTGTCGGGGTGGAGATGTGGTGGTGGGCTAGCGGGCGACGCGGGCGAGCACGTTGGCGGTCCCCAGCTTGACGCTGCCGGTGAGCGCCGTGCCGAAGGTCGCGTTGACGGCGCCCACGGCGGTGGCATTGAGGGTGACGCCGACGTTCTTGATGCTGACGAACGCGCGGCCGTTCTTGGTGTACTTCTTGATGGCGGCATTACCCAGGTCGAGGTCGGCGATGGCGATGCGGTCGCCGCCGTTCACGACTGCCGTCAGATACGGCGCCCCGGTGATGTGGATGCCGAACTTGGCGAGGCTCAGGGCCTTCCAGCCCATCCCGTCACGCTGCGCGAGCAGGATGCCGCCGGAGTGACGGATGTAGCCTGCCAGGGTCTTGGCGTCGACCCTGCCGGTGGTGACGGGGAAGCTGTAGCGCGCGGCATCAGCGGTCGGCGTGATGCTGCTCGGAGCTATCGGCAGCGGGATGATGCCCGCGCCGAAGAGCGTGGAAGTGGTGGCAGGATCCGTTGTCAGCGTCGTTCGCACGCCGTCGAGTCTGACCTTCGCCGCCTGGGCCTGCGGAGCCGCCACGAGGACGAGGAGGCTGAGTGTGAGCACGAGGGCGAGCCCGAGCAGACCGAGGCCGGCGGGTCGCCGTATCGCTATGCTTGAAGCCTTCATGGTGATGCATCCTTTCGGTGGTCCGTCCGGCGATCCGCCGGTGAAAGACATCGTTGACGAGGTCTGTATACCCGTGGTAAAGTATCTCACACATAGAGTGACTCTACAGAAGAGGAGACACTACAGTGGGCGACGAGCAGCATGACTACTCAGCCAGGGACGTCGCCATGGCGGTGCGTCGCCTCGACCTGATGATGGCTCAGATGCACCTCGAGATGAGCGAGCGTCTTGGCATGTCCGCGGGAGAGCTGCTGGCGCTGGCGTACCTCTCGGTCGACGGCCCCTTGGGGCCGACCGAGCTCACGCATCGCCTGCACATGACCACCGGGGCGATGACGGCGATGCTGGACAGGCTCGCGGAGCGCGACTACATCGTCCGCGAGCCCCACGCCAGCGACCGTCGCCGCATCATGGTCAAACTCACCAAGAGCGGTCGCGACCGCATCTTCACGCAGGTGCACGGGATGGCGGACGAGGTCGTGGCGATCTCGCAGCGGCTCGGCGCCGGCGATCGCGACGTCATCGGCCGCTACATCGAAGAGCTCGCGGGCGTGATCGCGGCGCCGGGGCAGTGAGATGGCGCGCGACGCGAGACACCGCCGGGCGGTTCACTGACGACGACGAGGTGAACTGATGGAATCGGTCTGGGACTATCCTCGCCCCCCGGCGGTGGAGGCGAGTGAGCGGAGGGTGCGCGTCGAGTTCGCCGGAGAGGTGATCGCCGAGACGACGCGAGCCTGCCGCGTGCTCGAGACCAGCCACCCGCCGGTCTACTACGTCCCGCCGGAGGACGTGCGCAGCGAGTTCCTGCGCCCGAGCCGGCGGCACACGTACTGCGAGTTCAAGGGCGAGGCGAGCTACTACGACCTCGTCGTCGGCGGGCGCGAAGCGCGCGACGCCGCCTGGTATTACCCGGATCCGCGCTCGCGTTACGCGGCGCTCCGTGGCTACCTCGCCTTCTATCCGGGGCGCGTGGACGCCGCCTGGGTGGACGACGAGCGCGTGCAGGCGCAGGGCGGCGACTTCTACGGAGGCTGGATCACCGCCGAGATAGAGGGGCCCTACAAGGGCGGGCCGGGCACGGCCGGCTGGTAGCCGGCGCCGCCCGGCCCGGCCGCATGCGGCGGGCGTGTCCGGAGGGCCCGCTGCCGGTGACTAGGGCAGCAGCCGCTGCGGCTCGTCGGCGCCGGCGATCTGGGGCGCCCGGGAGCGGAGCTCGATGAGCTTCTGGCGGAGCTCTACCTGCAGGCGCCCGATCTCGCCCTCGGCCTCGAAGCGCTTGGCGCGACCCTCTTCCTGGATGCGGATCGTCTCCTCCAGCGTGGCCACCAGGTCGGCGTTGACCTTCTGCAGCGTCTCGACGTCGACAATGCCACGCTCCACCTCGCGCCCGACCTTCGCCGAGCCGTCGCGCAGCAGCTCGGCGTTCTTGGCGAGCAGCTCGTTGGTCGTGTCCGTGACCTGCTTCTGCAGCTCTACGGCCTTCTGCTGGCGGTACAGGCTGATGGCGATGACGATCTGGTTCTTCCACAGCGGGATGGTGGTGAGGATGGAGCTCTGGATCTTCTCGACGAGGTTCTGGTCGTTGCTCTGGATGAGACGGATCTGCGGCGCCGTCTGGATGGCGATCATGCGCGTGAGCTTGAGATCGTGGAGACGGCGCTCGAACCTGGTCGCCGCCTGCTGCAGATCGGCGAGCCGCTGCGCGACCATGACGTCGCTGCTGGCCACGGCCTCCGCCTCGAGCGCCGGGATCTTCGTCGCGTGCAGCTCGCGCAGCGCCTGCTCGCCGGCGGCGATGAAGACGTCGAGCTGCTTGAGGTAGTCGAGGTTCAGCTCGTACATCTTGTCGAGCACGGTCATGTCCTTGAGCAGCGCCATGCGCGAGCGCTCGAGGGAGTCGGTGATGCGCTCGATGCTCGTCGCTACCTTCTGGTAGCGCGCGGCGAAGCGCTCGAAGCTGTTGGCGAAGCGGCCGAGGATCGGGATCTTCGCCTTCCCGGAGCCGGCGCTGAGCGCGTCGACGTCGAGCTCGCGGACCTTCTTGAGCAGATCGGTGAGCGCCTCGCCGCCGCTGCCGGCGTCCTTGTTGCGCACGTCGCCGAGGAGCGAGTCGGCGAAGTTGGCGATGCGGCTCTGGGCCGGGAGGCCGTAGGCGAGCACGGCCTGCGAGTCGCGCACGTCGACGGCGGCGCTGATCTCGGCGACCCGCTGGAGGTCGACCGTGGTCAGCGGGCCGGCGGCCGGCTGATCTCCGGACGGGGCGGTGACCGTCTCCGGGGCCGCCGGCAGGTCCGGCGTGCCCGGCACAGGCGGCTGCGCCGCCGCGTCCTGCTTCTCGATCTCGTCGCTCATCACAGCTCCCCGGTCTGGGTGTACATGGTGTCGCTGCGCACGGTGCGCTCCAGCAGCTCGATCTCACTGTCGAGGTCCATCGCGCGGTCCTCGAGCACGCTCGCCAGCTGCCGGTCGAAGGCCTGCTGGACGACCTTGAGCGAGGCCTCGGCGCGCTCGAGCGTCTGGTTGATCTCGGCCGTGGAGCTGCCGCGCTGCCCGAGGTTCACGTAGCCATCGACGATCCGCTGCGCGGCGTCGAGGTAGTAGGTGAGGAAGCCGCGGGCGGCGTCCAGCTTGCGCGGCTGCGCCGCGAGCTCGGCGATGATCTGGTCGGCGGTCGAGCAGAGGCCGACCACCTCGTCGCGCACGGCCGGCTTGCCGATGGAGCCGGCCGTGCGCAGGATCGCGTCGACCTGGCGGCGCGCCGGCTGCAACACGTCGGCGGCGCGCTCGTCGATGTTCTTGGGCAGCTGCGGGCGTGCCCCCGCCGCCAGCGCCGGCGGCTGCGGCGGGGCCGGCAGCGCGCGCGGCGAGGCGTCGCCGAACATGATCGCCCTGTAGTAGGGGCGGATGTACAGGGCGTTCACCACGGACACCGCCGACGCCAGCAGCTGGACGACGATCGCCGCCTGCAGCAGCGGCGTGCCGATGGCGAAGATCGTGAAGATGAGCGGCACCATGTAGGCGAAGCCGAGGAGGGTCCACGGCGTGTGCCGCGCCTTGACGCCCACGTAGATGAAGGCGAGCCAGTTCATGAAGCCCAAGGTGAACGTCCAGCCGACCCAGAGCGAGTGGCGCCACCACCAGCGGAACCGCGCCCGTCGGGCGCCCTCGTCCACGACGTCGCCGACGAGGACGTCGGGCTCGTTCTGCGGCTTGAGTTGCTGGACGTCCTTGACGGCGAGCGCGGGGTGACCGTTCTGGCACTCGCCGTAGGGCGTGAGCCAGACCCAGCGCTGACACACGGTGCAGTAGCCGCCGAGCGGCATGATGGCCCCCTTGCGGGTCGTCGACGCTGATCGCCTCCCGTTCAGGATAGCCCGCGGAGCCGAGAAAGGCACCTGTGCGGGCTCCCGGCGGTGTAGGCTTGCCACTCCGCGAGGGATGAGTCGAGAGAGAGGCGATGAACGACGACGAACGGCAGATCCTGCGCGTCGCGGTACCGTCGGATGAGCCCGGCGGCCTGGATGCGCCGCGCTCCGGGCACTTCGGCCGCAGCCCGAACTTCACCATCGTCGACATCATCGACGACGTGGTGGTCAACGTCCTCGTCGTCCCGAACGACCGGCACCGCGCGGGCGACGGCTGCATCACGCCGGTGCTCACGCTGGGCGAGAACTTCGTCGACGTCGTCATCGTCGCCGGCATCGGCCGCCGGCCGCTGCTCAACTGTCTGCAGGCCGGCATGCGCGTCTTCGCCGGCGAGGACCGCCCCGACGTCCGCTCGGTGATCCAGGCGTTCATGGACGCCGAGCTGGATCCCGTCGGGCACGACGCGACCTGCTCGCACTGATCCTCGCCGCCCGCGGACAACAGGCGCGGTCGACGTCAGCGGGGGGCGTGGAGGACCGCCACCCGCGGGAATAGTCGGGCCACTACCATCGACTCGCGGGGATCATCGCCATGCAGGCACCGCAGCAGATCGAACCCAAAGGGCTCGCCGACTATCTCGACGTCCTCACGAGGGCCGTCTTCCAGAGCGGCATGAGCTGGCGCGTCGTCGAGGCCAAGTGGGACGGCTTCCGCGAGGCGTTCGCCGGCTTCGACCCGGCCGCGTCGCGGCCTTCGACGACGACGACGTCGAGCGTCTCGCCGCCGACACGCGCATCATCCGCAACCGGCGCAAGATCGAGGCGACCATCACCAACGCCGAGGCGATGCTCGCCTTGGACGGCCGGCCCGGAGGTTTCATCGGCTGGCTGCGCTCGGCCCCCGACTTCGCCGCCGCGGTCGCCGCGCTGCGCGGCGAGTTCCGCTTTGTCGGCGAAACGGGGGCGTACTACTTCCTCTACGTCGTCGGTGAGCCCGTGCCGACCCACGAGGAATGGATGAAGGCCCACGAGAAGTGACCCGGGGAGGTCCCCTGTGAACGCCAAGAACAAGGACGACGCCGGACTGCGGCAGCGGCTGACCCCACTGCAGTTCGAGGTGACCCAGCGCGAGGGCACCGAGCCGCCGTTCCAGAACGAGTATTGGGACGAGCACCGCGACGGTATCTACGTCGACGTCGTGAGCGGCGAGCCCCTCTTCAGCAGCCGCGACAAGTACGACTCGGGCAGCGGCTGGCCGAGCTTCACGAGGCCGCTGCGCGACGAGGCCGTGACCACGCGTGAGGACCACAAGCTCTTCAGCACGCGCACCGAGGTGCGGAGCACGGCCGGCGACGCGCACCTCGGACACGTGTTTCCCGATGGCCCCCAGCCGACCGGACAGCGCTTCTGCATGAACTCGGCGGCGCTGCGCTTCGTGCCGCGGGAGGACCTCGCGGCCGAGGGCTACGGCGACTACGAGTCGCTGTTCGAGGGCGAGGAGAAGTAGCCGGGAGCTCGCCCGGGGCCGCGGGCGTTCCCCACAGGCCCGGCGGCGCGATACTATCCGCGGATGGGGAGCTACAGCAGCGACGATGAGGCTCTCATCGGGCTCGCCCGTCAGCTGACGGACGCCTACGCCGAGGCGCGCAGGCGTGAGGACCAGGACTACGCCTGCGACGAGATCGCCGCGTTCCTCGCCGCGCAACGCCTCGAGGCGCCGAGCGAGGCGCTGCTCGCGATCCTCGACCTGCCGCTCACGGCCGAGACCTATCCACTCGTCGACGAGGCCCAGTCGACGCTGGCCAGGCGCGGCCCCGCCGTGGTCGAACTGCTGCTCGAGGCGGTGCTCGGCGACGTCTACGACCCCGACGGGCCGGCGCCGGAGCGCGCCGCCGAGACACTCGACCTCATGGACCGCCGGGAAGCGGCCCAGGGCCTGACCGAGGTGCTCTGCGGCCGCGGCGACGACCAGCTCAAGGGCGCTGCCGTCGACGGACTGGTGACGCTCGGCGCCTTCGCCGAACCGAGCCTCGCTGCCACGCTGGACGACCCGAGGGGCGGCGAGTGGGCGCAGGCGGCGCTGAGGCAGATCCGCTTCGTCCGTGACCATCCGGGCGTCGCGGACGATGAGGGCCTTGACGAGGCCGGCGGAGCCTACGACGAGAGCTTCGTCGACGACTACGGCCCCGCCGACGGGGCCGGCACGAGATGCCGGCGACGAGGATACGGCCGTCGGCGAGACGGACGCCGCCGAGACGGACGCGGACGTCGACGCTGGTGCCACCGAAGGAGCTGCCGGCGGGAGAGGCCGGCGACGACGGGGTCACCGGCCAAGGGCCGGCCGCCGAAGGATCGCCGGCCTCGCCGGACCAGGGCGTCGTCGACGACGCCTACAAGGACTTCCTCCGCCGCTTTGAGCAGGACTCCGGCGGGGCCGAGCCTGCGTCCTAACCTCGCGCAACGTTCTCTGAACACAGGCTTCATATTCGCTTGAGAGGGTGTGCACAAGCCAAGAACGGCTGCGACGGTTGCCCCCCCGACCGTCCCAGGGCCCGGCTGTAGTACGGTGCGCCCCCACCGAGCCGGTCGCCCGCTTGGCCCGGAGCGCCTCCTCCTGGCGCCCGGGTGCCGTTGGCCCCTCTGGGCCGCGGCGAGCGCAAGGCGCTCGCCGCGGCCCATCCCCTTTCTGGACTCGCATCCACAGTACCCGCGTCTCGCGACGCCAACGGCGTGCGCCGCCGGGGCCGGGAACGTCACACCTACTGCACAGCTATCCAGGAGGCGACATGCCTCAGGTGAGATCGGACGGGACGACCGTCGACTACGACGACGTGGGGCTCGGTGACCCCGCGCTGCTTCTCATGCCCGGGTGGTGCTCGACGCGCGCCGTCTGGGCCCCGCTCGTGGGCCCGCTCGGCGCGCACCGCCGCGTGCTCGCGCTCGACTGGCGCGGTCACGGCGGCTCCGGCCCCATCCCCGACGACTTCGGCGAGGAGGATCTGGTGCGCGACGCCCTGGCGGTGATCGCCGACAGCGGAGCGCCGGCGGTGCTGCCGGTCGGCCTCGCCCAGGCCGGTTGGGTAGGCATCGAGCTGCGGCGGCGACTGGGCCCGGCCGTCCCCGGCCTGGTGGCCGTGGACTGGATCGTAAGCGAGGCGCCCGGTGGGTTCCTGACGGCGCTGGAGGACATGCGCTCGGACGAAGACCGGGAGGCCGTCGTCGATGGTCTGCTCGAGGAGCTGCGGGCGGGCGTGGTCAGCGCCGAGCTCAGCGCCGCCCTCGCCGAGATGAGGGCGGTACCCGGCGAGATGTGGGACCGCGCCGCGCGAGAGATCGAGAGCTCCTACGCACGGCACGGCAGCCCCTTGCGGGCGCTCTCCGAGCTGGCCTCGCCCGTCCCCTTCCTGCACCTGTTGCCGGCATCCGGCGGGACCTGCTCGCCCGAGCGGCACAGGGCCTACGCGGCCGAGCACACCTGGTATCACCACGCCGAGCTGCCGGCGCGTTCGCGCCTTCCCATGTTCGAGGCGCCGGGCCTCATGGCGGAGGAGATCGAGCGGTTCGCGGCACGCGTCGGCGGCCGTCAGCCGTTGCGGCGGGCGGCCTGAGGCCCGTCCGCGTGAGCGCTTCGCGCCTCCGTGGTAGCGTTGCGCGCGAAGCCGCCGGGAAGCGGGGTAGGGGGGCGGTCGGCGCCATGGGTGAAGGGAGATTGAATGGGCTGCTGTCTGATCGTCGGAGTACTGGCGGCGTCGCCGCGCATCATCCTGTTCGGCCTCTGGGTGTTCACCGACTACCTCACGCGCGCCGGGCTGTCCTTCTTCTGGGGCTTCATCGGCTTCCTCTTCGTGCCGTGCACGACCATCGCCTACGCGATCGCCCAGAACTCCTTCGGCGGGCTGCAGGGATGGGGGACCGTGATCCTCGCCGCCGGAATCCTGCTCGACGTCCTGCTCTACACCGGCGGTCGCAGAGGCCGGCGGGAGCGGCACTCTACCTGAGCCGCCGGGGCGGCGGCCGGTGAGGCCTCCGCGTCTCAGCTGCCGGTCTGCGGTACGCCGCCGGGCGGCGGCGGAGGAGGGCCTGCCTCCCCGGCCAGCACCGCCGCCGGCCGCAGCCGCCACACGTCTTTGACGAGGAGCACCCAGAAGGCCGCCGCCAGCCCGAGCCCGCCGGTCACCCAGCACATCGTCGTCACCCCGAACTGCTCGGCGAGGGGGCCGGCGAGCGCGAGGCCCACCGGCCAGAGCGCGAGGGAGGCCATCCAGTCCCACGCCGTCACGCGGCCGAGCGATTCCTTGGCGATCTGTGTCTGCAAGGTCGTGTTCCAGACGGCGACGAGGATGCCGACGGCGACGCCGCGCAGGACGTACACGCCGCCGAGCACCCACGGGTTCCCGAAGATGGCGAGCGCCAGCGGCGCGGCAGCCGCGGTGCTGCCGGTCAGGGTGACCGTGATCATGGGCCGCTTGGGCCGGTAGCGCATGGCGATGGCCATCCCGACGATCATGCCGGCGCTGAAGACGGCCTGCAGCCAGCCCCACGCCACGGCGCCGTAGCCCTCTTCGCGCAGCCCCAGTGGCCCCAGGATCTGGAACGGCGCGATGACGATGCAGAGCACGAGGCAGACGCGCAGCAACATCACCCAGAGCCAGGTGCGCGACTTGACCTCGCGCCAGCCGGCACGGATCTCGACGAAGAAGCCGTGGACGGCGGCCTCGGTCTTCGTGATCGCGGGGACATGGAGCCTGGCGAGGAAGGCCGCGCTGACGAGAAAGGTCGCGCCGTCGATGGCGATCGCGCCGCCGGCGCCGATGACGGCCACCAGCACGCCGGCCGCGGCCGGCCCCACCATCCAGCCGAAGTTGTCGCTGATGCCCATGAGCGCGTTCGCCTGCTGCAGGCCAGAAGGCGGCACGATCTGCGGCAGGATGGCGCCGGCCGCGGGGCGGAAGAAGGCCTCGGCGGCGCCGTGGCAGGCGGCGAGCACGGCGAGCTGCCAGACCTGCGCCGCGCCCGTGAGCAGCAGAACGGCAGCGGTGATCTGCACCGCCGCGCGGACGAGGTCGCTGCCCATCATGAGGGCGGCGCGCGGCAGCCTGTCCGCCCACACGCCCCCGACCAGCGCCAGCGCCACCAGCGGTACGCTCTGCGCCGCCAGTACGAGGCCGAGGTCGGTGCCCGACCCGGTGAGGTCGAGTACCGCGAAGGTGAGCGCCACCGGCGTGATGCCATCGCCGAACACCGAGACGCTTTGCGCGATGAAGACGTTGCGGAAGTCGCGCCGACGCAGCACGCGGTCGCCTTCGCGCAGGCGCGCAGGGATGAGCCTTGTCAGGGTCATGCCTCAGAGTCTACCGGGGCGCGGGGCTGCTCCGAGCAGGCGTTCCGCGGTCTTGCGTGCTTCATCGCGCGGCGTCCCGAAGAGCTCGGTCTGGAGCATGAGGAGCTCCCGCGCCGTCATGAGCGGGTCGAGGCCGACGTCCTGGAGGGCGACGCCGATCGCTTCGCACACCTTGCCGCCCTGCCGCGCGACATCGTAGCCGCCTACCGTGGCGCGTCCGCTCGTTGGATTGAGGATGGTCGTCAGGATCTTCACCAGCGTCGACTTGCCGGCGCCGTTGGGTCCGAGGAAGCCGAAGATCTGCCCGCCGGGAATCTCGAGGTCGACACCATCGACCGCGCGAAGCTGTCCGAAATCGCGGCGCAGGCCCTCGGCGACGATGCCGCGGTCGCCGCCTGCAGTCGTGGCCACATGCGCTCCTCCCGTCGACGAGATAAGACGTCTGGGTCGGGATTCCCCGCGCCCTCGCCCGCTAACCACGCATGGCTGCGCGCGGTCGCCGGGCCTGTGCCGTCCGCAGGCTAGCCCCGGCGGAACGCGGGTAAGACCCGCTCAGCGACGAAGGAGGGGACCGATGCCGATCTTCGAGTGGCGTAGCGTCATGCCCGCGTCCGCGGAGGATGTGTTCGCGTACCACGCCCGGCCGGGTGCCTTTCGGCGGCTGGCGCCGCCGTGGCAGAAGCTGCGCGTGCTGGAGGAGACCGGCGACGTGACCGGCGGGCGCGTCGCGTTCGACGTGTGGTTCGGGCCGGTCAAACGGCATTGGGTCGCGGAGATGGGCAGCGCCGTGCCGGGGCGGCAGTTCGTCGACCGTCAGCTGGAAGGACCATTCGCGTCGTGGGAGCACACCCACCGCTTCGTGCCCGTAGACGAAGCGCGCAGCGAGCTCCTCGAGCACATCGAGTACAGTCTGCCGGCCGGCGGGCTCACCGACATCGTCGGTGAGGGACCGGCCGGCAAGACGCTCTCGCGTCTCTTCCGCTTCCGCCACGAGCGCACGCGGCTGGACCTCGAGCGGCACGCCGTCTGGGCGGACCGCCCGCGGCTGACCGTCGCCATCGCCGGCGCGAGCGGGCTCATCGGCTCGCACCTCGCCGACTACCTGACGACGGCCGGCCACCGGGTGGTCCGGCTGGTGCGGAGGGCGGATGCCGGGCCCGGTGAGATCCCGTGGGATCCTGCCGCGGGCGCGCTCTATCACGGCGCGCTCGAGGGCGTCGACGCGATCGTGAACCTGGCCGGCGTGACGCTCCTGGGCGTCTGGACGCCGAGCCGCCGCCGGGCGATCCTCGACAGCCGCGTGCAGGCGACGCAGACCTTGGCCGCCGCGATCGCCCGGATGGACACTCCGCCGCCGGTGCTCGTGAGCGCCTCCGCGGTGGGCGCCTACGGCTCCCGCGGCAGCGAGGTCATCACTGAGGGAACGGAGCTCGGCGCGGGCTTCCTCGCCGACGTCTGCCGGGCTTGGGAGGCGGCCTCGGCGCCGGTCGCCGAGGCGGGCGTCCGCCTCGTGAACACGCGCTTCGGCATCGTCGTGAGCGCTGCCGGGGGGGCTGTGGCCACGATGCTCCCCGCCTTCAAGGCCGGACTTGGGACGCGGCTCGGCGACGGCGACCAGTACTGGGCGTGGGTCGACCTCGACGACCTCCTCGCGGCGATCGAGTGGGCGATCCACGACGAGGAGCTCGAGGGGGTCGTCAACGTGACCGCCCCGGAGCCGGTGACGAACCGCGAGCTCACCAAGACCCTGGGTCGGGTCCTGCATCGCCCGGCTTCGTTGGCGGTGCCCGGCTTCGCCCTCCGCCATGGCCTGCGCGGGATAGGCGAGGAGATGTTCCTCGCCAGTCAGCGCGTGGTGCCGGCGCGCCTCAAGGAGCGCGGATTCCGCTTCGCCTTCCCGGCGGTCGAGGGGGCGCTGCGCTACGAGGTGGGCAGCAGCTGACGCGCGGCCGTCGCGGGTTGGCCCGCGCGACGATCAGTAGGCGATGGCCACGGCGTGGCCGATGTCGCCGCGGAGCGTGAGCTGGTCGAGCATGTACTCGGCCACGTCGGCGCGCGCGATGCGCCGTCCTCCGGGGAGCGAATAGCCCGGCTCGGCCCGGTAGGTCCCGCGAGCCGGGCCGTCCGCGAGCCCGCCCGAGACGCGCACGATGGTCCAATCCAGCTCGCTCTGGCGCACGCTCGTCTCCATCCGCCGCAGGTCGGCGTAGGCGGGCTTGAGGAAGAGCGGCTTGACGACGCGGTCGTGGAACCAGGGCAGGTTTGGATCCCGTCCCGGCTGCGTGCCGCCGGCCGACAGCACGATGAGCCGGCGCACCCCGTACCGCTGCATCGACCTGATCACGTTGAGGGTCCCGAGCGCGTTCACGGCCGGATCGTGCTTCTTCGCGGCGACGCCGAGCGCGACGAGCACGGCGTCCTGGCCGTCGACGGCGTCGCTCACCACGCCGCCGTCGAGGACGTCGCCGGCGACCACCCGGACCCGGGCGACCAGGTCGCCGAGCTTCTCCGGGGCGCGGGCCAGCGCGGTCACGGCGTGACCGCGCTCGAGCGCGCCCTCCACGAGCAGGCGCCCGGTGCGCCCGGTTGCTCCGAGGACGAGGACCTTCATGCCCGCATGGTACCCGGGCGCGGGCAGCGGCGCGCCCGCCCGTCGCCCGCCCCTCTCGGGTAGCATGAGACCGTGGGCACCGACCTGGCGGGAAGAGTCGTCCTCGTCACGGGGGCGAGTATCGGCATCGGGCGCGCGATCGCGCTGCGCTTCGCCGCCGCAGGGTGCCGCCTCGTGCTCACGCGCTTCGAGCACCACGCCGAGGCCGAGGAGGTCGCGGAGCGCTGCCGCGGCCTCGGCGCTCCCGACGTCCTCGTCTCCTCCCTGCAGCTGGCGGACGAGGAGAGCATCCGCCGACTCCTCGAGCTCGTCACCGACCACTTCGGCGTGGTCGACGTGCTGGTGAACAGTGCCGGCGTGATCAGCTGGCGGCCCTTCCTCGAGCAGGACCTCGGGGACCTGGACGAGCAGGTGTCCGTGAACCTCCTGGGCGTCATGAAGCTCACGTGGTGCTTCCTGCCGCTGGTCACCGACGCGGTGATCACCATCGGCAGCACCGCGACACTCCATCAGTCGCGCACGCCGCCGCCCTACTGCGCGACCAAGTGGGGCCTGCGCGGCTTCGTGAAGGCGCTGGCCCTCGAGCACCCGGACAGGCGGATCGTGAGCATCCACCCCACGGTGACGGCGACGCGCATGAACGACATGCGGGGCATGTCGACGGAGCGCGTCGCCGAGGTCGTCTACCGGATCGCCGCCGGGGACCTCCAGGTAGAGCCCGGCGGTGACGTCGACCTGCGCGATCACGCGGACGGGTGAAGCCGGTGGAGGCGCGACCGCCGGTGAGCCGAACGGTCGCGCCGAGGCGCCGGGCCGGCGCAGCGGCACCCGCCCCAGAGACGC
>CAVQXS010000004.1:0-157420 GCA_963717965.1 uncultured Thermoleophilia bacterium
CTGCAGCAGCAGCTTGATGTCCCAGCTCAGGCTCCAGCCGGTGACGTACATGTAGTCGAGCTTCACCATCTCGTCGAACGGGATGTTGGAGCGGCCCAACGTCTGCCACAGGCCGGTGATGCCGGGGGTGATGTCGAGCCGCTTCTGCGTCCAGCCGCGGCACTGCTTGGCCTCGTGCACCCACAGGGGTCGCGGGCCCACGAGGCTCATATCGCCCTTCATCACGTTGAGGATCTGCGGCAGCTCGTCGATGCTCCAGTTGCGCAGCGCGCCGCCGACGCGCGTGATGCGCGGGTCCTCCTTGAGCTTGAACATCGGGCCGTCGTAGTCGTTCTGCTTCTCGGCGAGCTCGAGGCGCGCCTCGTCGGCGCCCACGTACATGGAGCGGAACTTGAAGATCTGGAACGGCTTGCCGCCGCGCCCCATGCGTTCCTGACGGTAGAACACCGGCCCGCGCGAATCCAGCTTGATGATGACGCCGACCACGGCCATGAACGGCAGGATCGGGATGCAGAGCAGGGCGCCGACGATGAGGTCGAAGGCGCGCTTGACGGCCATGCTGGAGCGGCTGAGCTCCACGTGGCCGACGTCGAGCAGCGGGATGCCCTCGACGTCGTCCACCAGCGCCTGCGAGCTCACGACCTCGAAGAGGCGCGGGACGATGTTCACGCGCACGCCGCTGTCGGCGCAGGCGCGCACCACGCGCAGGAAGTCGTTGTGCCGAGCGCGGGAGAAGGCCACGATGACGCGGTCGACACCCTCTCCCGCGACGATCGCGTCCAGGTCGTCGAGGGCGCCGATCACCCTGGGGCCGCCGTTGCCGTTGCGCCGCGGCTCGCCGTCGTCGAGAAAGCCGATGAGGTCGATGCGGTACTCCGGGTGGCCGGCGATCTTGGCGGCCACGGTGTGGCCGACCTCGCCGGCCCCGATGATCAGCACGCGCTCCTGGAAAGCTGCTCTGGACCACAGCGTCACCCGGCTGACCCAGCGGGCGGCCGGGACCAGCAAGACGGCGAGGCCCCAGAAGGCGATCAGCGGCGCCACCGGCGCTTGTGCGCCGAGCGCAAGCACCATGACGATGAGGAGCCCCCAGCTGGCCGACGTGAGCGCCGTCAGGCCGCTGAACGACTCCCCGAGGTTGAATCCGCCGATGCTGCGACCCGGCTCGCGGTAGAGGCCGAAGGCCCACAGCGCCCCGAGCCAGTACGGGACGAGCAGGACGAAGGCCAGAAGGCCGCCGGAGAGGTTACCCTCGAAGCTGCCGTTGAGCTGATGGAGCAGCGGCATGTCGTGGAGCAGGGAGGCCACCGTGGCGGCGACCAGCGACGCGAGCACGAGCGCTACAGCGTCGGCAGCCACGGTCGCCCCGACGCGCAATGACGCTGCGCGCCGCGCCGGGTATACGGCCGCACCCCTGTCGCGGGCGCCCGCAGCCGCGCGTCGCGCACGCTCTCCCCTCAGTGCATCCCCTGCCATGTCGTCTGTATCGGCAACACCTTTGGGATACACGAGCGGATAGTCGTTCAGACGCAGCACCACAGCCCCAGCCCCCAACGCCTCCCACGAGGCCTGTGAAAGTTGCCCGCTTTCGGTCCCAAGCCTACCCGCTGTGGAGACCTCGGGAACACCCCCGCCGTGACGGCGCCGTAGTCAGTTTTGACTACAGGAGAACTTCAAACGCTTCGATGCCCGTCGCTCGACCGCCGACGGCGGAGATGAGCGTGGCGTCGAGGCGCACCGGCCCGTCGGCGACCTCGAACGCCTGCGGCAGCTCGGTCGTGAAGCGTCGCATGATGATATCAGTACGCACGCCGATCACCGAGTCGCGCGGTCCGGTCATGCCGACGTCGGTCATGTAGGCGGTGCCGCCGGGGAGCACGCGCGCGTCGCTCGTCTGCACGTGCGTGTGCGTGCCCAGGACGGCGGTCACGCGCCCGTCCAGGTAGTGCCCCATGGCGACCTTCTCGCTGGTCGCCTCGGCGTGCAGGTCGACGACGATCGTCTCGGCGAGCTCCTGCGCCTCCTCGACCAGGCGGTCGACGATGCGGAACGGCGAGAGGCCGGAGTTCAGGAAGAGCTCGCCGGCGAGGTTGATCACCGCGACCTCGGAGCCGTCCGCGGCCGGCCGCACCGTGAGGCCGCGGCCGGGCGCTCCCGGCGGGTAGTTGGCCGGCCGCACGATGCGCTCGTCCGTTGCCAGGAATGGATACACTTCCTTCTGCCGCCAGACGTGGTTGCCGGTGGTGATGACGTCGACGCCGCCGGCGAGCAGCTGCTTGGCGATCTTGGAGGTGATGCCGGCGCCGTTGGCGGCGTTCTCGCCGTTGGCGATCACGAAGTCGACGGCGCGCTCGTCCGTGAAAGCCCGGGAGCCAGCGCAGCAGCGCCTCCCGCCCGGGCTTCCCGAAGATGTCGGCGACGAAGAGGATGTTCATAGGCTCAGTCTACCCGAGGGCCAGGGTGCGGCCATGACGCCCCGGGACCGCCGCCTGAGCGCGACGGCAGACACGACAGGATGCCCGACGCGTTCAAGTAGCCAGCCGAGACGACGCTTCCCGCCGCTTGTCCCGCCTCGATGCGACCGCTCGGTGGCCAGCCACGCTCAAAGCCGCGCGGGCCCAGCGTAGGGGGTGGAATCGGCCGCCGGAACACTGCCCTTGCGTCCGAAGGCCTCGCGTACAGTCGTGCCCAGGAGTATCGCTGGCCGCAGTGCGCTAAGCGGCAGACTCCTTCAGAGAGGGAGGGGCGATCTGACAGCGGCGCCAGCCGGCACATGCTCGTGGCCGCACCGGACGCGGACGGTGTGCTGACGCCTTCTGCTACGGATGCGCGCATCAAGGAGCGTGACTGAACGAGCACCGTGGATTCGCTACCCGTCCGGCGAAGACCTGCAGTACGCGTACTGACGTCAGCGCAGCTCGCGACCGGGATCCAGGGACTGGCCGTCTCGGCCCTCTGAAGGGGGTACTTCAAGTGAGGAAGAAGACTCTTATCATCATCATTGTGGTCGTCGCCATCGCGGCGATCGCTGCCGCCGGCGCCTTCGCGTGGTGGTCAAATACGGCAACCCTCCCGGACAACACGATCAGCACGGGCGGGATCCACCTGTCAGCCGGTGATTCGGCCATGAACTTCACCGGCTTCATGCCTGGCTCCGCCCCACAGACGCAGTGGATGTGGGTGCGTAACGACGGCAGCCAGAACATCATGATGTACGCCTACGTCAGGGTCCAGGACGGTTGGGATCCTGCTGTCCTCAACTACGTCAACGCGAACATCACGCTTGCGCCCAGCGGCTGGCCGGGCAGCCCCACGGACCTCGCCAACAGCCTTGGGGGCACGGCGGGCGGTGGGACCGGCGACTATCCGGTCTATAGCGGCGTCGTCGCCGACCTTCTTGGGGCGGCCAATGGCAAGCTGTACCTCAGGACGATCACGCCTGACGGAACGACGCAGACGCCGATGACTCCCGGCCAGTACGCACTGTACAAGGTCGTGCTGAGCCTCGACCAGAACACGCCCAACAGCTTCCAGGACCAGACCGTCAAGTGCGATATCGTGTTCGTTGGCGGCCAGGTCGAGTCAGGGCTGACTCTCGACTTCTGATCGCAGCTGACACCGGCGAGCGGCTGAGAGACTTTGGTCGCCGGAGACCAGCCGGGGCGGCGCGGGTCTGCGTCGTCTTCGCGGAGAGTCGGCGACTCCATCCTCGCCGACTCTCCGGCCGGCTACATCCGCGTGACGGAGAGCCGTGCCGGCCTGAAGGCATCGTGAGAAGGCTGAACACTCATATCGCAGCCCTCCCCGGAAGGAGGCGAATCGCCGCCACCGCCTCTGCGCTGGTGGCGGTCGCCTGCGGGAAAGCGGGTGCCCTTTGAGGCGGGCGAAGTTCACCTTCGCGTGCTCGCGCTGCGACGCCGTCTTCGCCGACGCCGACGCCTTGAAGGCCCATGCGCTTGGTCACACCTTCCTTGAGGGCGGCGATAGCGAATGCGCCAACGCGCGGCTCACCGTGACGTTTGCATGCTCGCGCTGCGGCATGAGCTTCGGCGGCCGCGACGAGTTGAGGGAGCACGCTGTCGCGCACACAGTGCGGCACGCCGATCTGCCGAGTCCCGAGACCCACGACGCACCGCGCCGAGCCGCCGGGGCCAGCCCGCGAGCCACGGGTCGCGCATCGTCCTCGTGCCCCCGGCGCTCGCGCTCGCCGTCGCCCCCGCTGCCGCGCTCGCTGCTCGCGCTCGCCGCGGACGCGGAGTCGCCAAAGCCGCTACTCTTCTGGCCGCCGCGGTGGCGCTGTCCTTGATCGTCGCGTTCGCTGCCGAATGCTTGGTGGTTCGCGACACCGGTGGCCATTCCGGCCCAGGTCTCGATGGGGAACTGGGGGGATCACCTCACCTTCAGTCCCGGCTGCTCTCGCGCGATCCACACGT
Source organism: uncultured Thermoleophilia bacterium (assembly GCA_963717965.1). GTDB lineage: Bacteria > Actinomycetota > Thermoleophilia > UBA2241 > UBA2241 > CAIXSE01. The sequence continues at coordinate 4,434 of CAVQXS010000004.1, forward strand.
CCGGTTCGGGCCGCAACCAGTCGGCGCCATCGCCTCAATCGATTCGCAGGGTAGTCTGTCGCTCGACTTCGGCGACGTTCGTAGCCCCGACTCGAGTAGCTGGAACGACGTCTTTCGCATGACTTCGAGCGCGCAGACGTCGCTCCAGATCGCCTTCACAACGAGCGGCGCCATTGCGCCCTTCATCCAGAGCGTCGCGTTCGTCAACGACGCGACGACGGCCACCTGGAGCCGAACAACACCAGGAGCGTCGCGGTGCGACTCCTCGTGCCGCAGAAGATCGCCGCCGATGCGTACACCGGCACGGTGACGGTGAGGGTCATCGGGAGCAGCGAGAGCTTCGCCGTCCCCCTGACGGTCGCGGTGCTCGGCAAGACACCCCACCCGTGGCCCTCCACTTCGCCGTCACCGAGTTGCAGCCCCAGCGCGTCACCGAGTTGCAGCCCCAGCGCGTCAGCGAGTTGCAGCCCCAGCGCGTCGCCAGTTGCAGCCCCAGCGCGTCGCCGAGTTGCAGCCCCAGCGCGTCGCCGAGTTGCAGCCCCAGCGCGTCGCCGAGTTGCAGCCCCAGCGCGTCGCCGAGTTGCAGCCCCAGCGCGTCGCCGAGTTGCAGCCCCAGCGCGTCACCGAGTTGCAGCCCCAGCGCGTCACCGAGTTGCAGCCCCAGTCCCCCACCGCCGCCGATACGGCTCTTCGAATCTCATCCCCGGCCTGTCGACGATCCTGCCGAGGCCGGGCGCGCAGACGCCGCTGCGACCGTGGCCAGCCTGCAGGCCGACGGCACCATCAAGCTCGACTTCGGCGAGGTGCCCCGTGCGCAGCGGACAACCTTCGACGACGTGGTGCGCATGACCTCGCGGGCCGGCCGCACCCCCAACGTGAGCCTCGCCATCTCGGGGCCAGCCGGCGCAGTCGTCCAGTGGGTCGGCTTCTGGGGGGGCAAGCATGAAAGCGACAGCGGCGGACTCACGCTGAAGGCAGGGCACACAGAGCAGCTTGCTTTCGGGCTCTACGCGCCTTCGAGCACTAACCCTGGAGAGCTGCAGGGCAGCCTGACGATCACAGCAAGGCTTGCCGACGGTCGTGTGCAGCAGCGCCAACTGCCCATCGTCATCGACGTCGTGACCGCGCACTGAGCGGACGCCCGCACTCGGTTCGATCCTGACGGTTCGGCCTCGCTCGATCTGCTTCCGACAGTCCGACTGACACGGGCCCCGCCTGCGGCCCTTGGCCGGGAGGCTACGGTTGCCAGACCGCCGTCCTGGCGGTGCACTTCAGGGGTGAGATGTCTGAGCCCGACTGCCCATACCTCACCTGCGAGAAGACGGCCTTCCGGGGGACCCTGGACCTGACGGCCGCACCCAGGCCCATGGTCGTCGTGAACTAGTACTGCGAGCACCCGTTCCACGGCATCCGCCTGGACCTCGGGGACGCGCGCGCCGATGTGGAGCAGCACTGCGCGGCCTGCTCGCTGCCGCGGCCGCAGTCGGACGGGGACGAGACGTAGGGAGGCCGGCCGCCCGGCCGGCCCGCGGCTCAGCCGCCGATCAGCAGCTTGAGCGCGCCCTGCGCCGCCTGCAGCAGCGGCTGGGGGAACAGGCCCACGAGCACGACGCCGAGCGCGGCGATGGTGACGGCGGTGGCGACGCCCATGTTGGACGCGGCCGGCTCGGCCTCGACCTCGGCGCCCTCGGGCGCCTCGCGGAAGTACAGGTACCAGACGACGCGCAGGTAGTAGAACGCCGACACGGCGCTCATGATCACGGCGACGATGGCGAGCCAGGTGAGGTCGGCCTGGATGACCGCGGTGAAGAGGTAGAACTTGCCCCAGAAGCCCACGGTCGGCGGGATGCCGGTGAGCGAGATCATGAACAGCGTCATGAGGATGGCCGGCCACGGCATGGTGCGGCCCAGGCCGGCCAGGCCCTCGAGCGAGTAGTCGTACCTGCGCTTGGCGCGGATCCAGATGAGCACGCCGAAGGCGCCGAGGTTCATGAGCGCGTAGGCGGCCAGGTAGAAGAGGATCGCGCTGATGCCGAGGGTCTCGCCGCTCTTGCCGGCGGCGATGACGCCCAGCGTGAGGTAGCCGGCGTGGGCGATGCTCGAGTAGGCGAGCATGCGCTTGAGGTTGCGCTGCGGCAGGGCGAGCACGTTCCCGACCACCATCGTGAGCACCGCGAGGATGATCATGACGTGGCCCCAGTCGGCCCAGGCGAGGCCGGCGGCCATGATGAAGAGCTTGGCGAAGCCGGCGAAGGCGGCGGCCTTGACGGCGGTGGCCATGAAGGCCGTGACCGGGGTGGGCGCCCCCTCGTAGACGTCGGGCGCCCAGCTGTGGAACGGCACCGCCGAGACCTTGAAGCCGAAGCCGGTGACGACGAGCGCGAAGGCGACGACGAGGAAGCCGTCGGCGGCCAGGCCGGAGGCCTGCAGGACCGCGAGCCCCTTGGCGATGCCGGCGTAGCTCGTCTGCCCCGTCGCCGCGTAGAGCAGCGCGAGGCCGAAGGCGAGGATCGCCGAGGAGAAGGCGCCGGTGACGAAGTACTTGAGCGACGCCTCGGTCGAGCGCTCGTCGCGCCAGATGTAGCCGGCGAGGATGTAGGTCGGCAGCGACATGAGCTCGAACGAGACGAAGAAGGCGATGACGTCGGTGCTCATCACCATGCCGATCATGCCGGTGACGACGAGCAGCAGCAGGCCGTAGAACTCGCCGCGGGCGGCGCCGCGCTCGGCCAGGTAGGCGTCGGAGAGCAGCACGGCGAGCACGCCGATGGCGGCGAACAGCACGACGGCGTAGAGCGCGTAGCGGTCGTGCCCGATCATCCCCGCGAAGCCGACGACGGCCTCGCGGCGGCCGAACACGAGCCCGCCGGAGAAGACCTTCCAGACGGCGAAGCCGGCGGTCCACTGGCCCCACTGGCCGACGGCGACGGCGGCGCCGGCGAGCAGGCCGGCGACGGCGATCCAGGCCAGCGCGCCCTTGCGCCTCAGGAACAGGTCGGCGACGAAGACGACGATCGCCGCGACGGCGATGACGACGCCCGGCAGGATCACGGTGATGGTGTTGTTCACGGGCATCTAGAACAGCCCCCTGGTGACCTCGAAGAGCTGCGCCAGGCCGTGGACGGAGGCGCTCGCCTCCTGCATCGACGGGGTGACCCGCTGGAGGATCACCTGCACCGGCACGTGCAGGAACGCGAGGAAGGTCTGCGGGTAGACGCCCAGCCAGATGACGAAGACGACGAGCGGGACCAGCGAGGTGATCTCACGCGCGCTGAGGTCCTTGAGCGCGAACGACGGCTTGACCTCGTCGTCGCCGCGGTCGTTGAACATCGTGCGCTGGAACATCCAGAGCAGGTAGGCGGCGGCGAGGATCACGCCGAGGGCGGCGACCGCCGCCATCCAGCGCGAGTACTCGAAGACGCCGAAGAGGCTGAGGAACTCGCCGACGAAGCCGCTCAGCCCGGGCAGGCCGAGGGAGCCGAAGGCGAAGAAGAGGAAGAAGCCGGCGAGCACCGGCAGCGGCTTCGCCAGCGAGCCCATGTCGGCGATCAGCCGCGTGTGCGTGCGCTCGTAGAGGAAGCCGACCATGAGGAAGAGGGCGCCCGTGAGGAAGCCGTGGCTGAGCATGACGAGGATGGCGCCCTCGATGCCGGCGGCGTTGCCGGCGACGGCGATGCCGGCGAAGATGCCGGCGGTGACGAAGCCCATGTGGCTCACGCTCGAGTAGGCGACGAGCTTCTTGAGGTCCTTCTGCATCAGCGAGACGAGCGCGCCGTAGACGATGGCGATCACCGAGAGCCCGACGACCCAGGGGACGAAGGTGACGGCGGCGTCCGGGAAGAAGGGCAGGCAGAAGCGCAGCATGCCGTAGCCGCCCATCTTCAGGAGGACGCCGGCCAGGATCACGGAGCCCGCCGTGGGCGCCTCGACGTGCGCGTCGGGGAGCCAGGTGTGCAGCGGGAACATCGGCACCTTGATGGCGAAGGCGACGAAGAAGGCGAGGAACGCCCAGAACTGCAGGTGGTACGAGTACACCGCCTTGCTCAGCGCCTGGATGTCGAAGGTGAGCGTCCCGGTCGCGTTCTTGACGTAGTACACGACGACGATGATCGCCAGCAGCATGAGCAGGCTGCCGACGAGCGTGAACAGGAAGAACTTGATCGCCGCGTAGACGCGCCGCGGGCCGCCCCAGACGCCGATGATGAAGTACATCGGGATGAGCATGGCCTCCCAGAACACGTAGAAGAGGAAGAGGTCGGTGGCGCAGAAGACGCCGACCATGCCCACCTCGAGCAGCAGCAGCGAGATGAAGAAGCCCATCTCGCGGTCCTTGACGTAGTTCCAGCTGGCGATGATGACGATCACGCCGAGCAGCGTGGTGAGGAAGACGAGCAGCGCGGCGATGCCGTCGACGCCCATGCCGTAGCGGATGTTGAGCGTCTTGATCCAGCTGATGTTCTCGGCGAACTGCATGCCCGGCAGCTTGGTCTTGAAGGCGAACAGCATCCACACCGAGAGCGCGAAGGCGGCCAGCGTGACGACCAGCGAGACGACCTTGTAGACGGCCGGCTTGCCGCGCCCGACGAGCAGGATGAGCAGCACGCCCGCCAGCGGCAGGAAGGTGATGACGGAGAGCAGCGGGAAGCCGATCTGGTCGCTCCAGCTCATGTCAGCTCCCCCACACCCAGGCGAGGACGACGACGAGCACGAGCATGCCGCCGAAGACGTACATCGCGTAGTTCTGCACGCGGCCCGTCTGGATGGGCCGCAGGTGGTCGCCGAACCAGTCCCAGAGCCAGGCGACGCCGTTGACGGCGCCGTCGATGACGCGCGCGTCGACGAAGGTCCAGAGCCAGCTGGCGAAGCCGAGCGTGGCGCCCACGGGCACGACCGCGTAGAGGTCGTCCAGGTACACCTTGTTGAGGCTGACGCGGTAGACGCCCGGCAGGCGCTCGGCGAGGCGCCCGGGGGCGTCCGTCTGGCGCACGTAGAGCCACCAGGCGATGTACAGCCCGACGAGCACGGTGACGAGCGAGGCGAGCATCAGCAGGCCGCCCTCGCCGGCCCAGTGGAAGGCCTCGCCCTCGACGTCGAAGAACACCGGGTGCAGGAACTCGTGGATCCAGCCCTCCTCGGGCGGGAAGCCGACGACGATGCCGAGCAGCGTCGCCGGGATGGCGAGCAGCACGAGCGGCACGGTCATGATCGGCGGGGACTCGTGGATGTGCGCCTGGACCTCGGCGTCGGCGCGGTTCTCGCCCCAGAAGGTCATGAAGATGAGGCGGCCCATGTAGATGGCGGTGAGCAGCACGGTGATCATCGCCACCGCCCAGACCACGTACTGGCCCTTGAGGAAGGTGGCGCCGACGATCTCGTCCTTGGCCCAGAAGCCGGCGAAGGGGATCATGCCGACCATGGAGAGGGCGCCGGCGAGCATCGTCCAGAAGGTGAGCGGGATCTTCTTGCGCAGCCCGCCCATCTTGCGCATGTCCTGCTCGCCGCCCATGGCGTGGATCACCGAGCCCGAGCAGAGGAAGAGGAGGCCCTTGAAGAAGCCGTGCGCGAACAGGTAGAAGATGCCGGCCACCCAGGCGCCCGCGCCGAGGGCGACGAACATGAAGCCCAGCGACGAGATGGTGGAGTAGGCGATCACCTTCTTGATGTCGTTCTGGGTGATCGCGATGTAGGCGGCGAGGATGGCCGTGAAGATGCCGACGATCATGACCACGGTCATCGCCGTGTCGCTCTGGATGAACAGCGGGTACGAGCGCGCCACCATGTAGACGCCGGCGTTGACCATGGTGGCGGCGTGGATCAGGGCGCTGACCGGGGTCGGGCCCTCCATGGCGTCCGGGAGCCACACGTGCAGCGGGAACTGCGCGCTCTTGCCGATCGCGCCGGTGAAGAGCAGCAGGCAGATCCAGGTCATGGTGCCGGCGGCGATGTCGCCCTTCTCCGCCGCCTCGAAGACGCCGGTGAACTGCAGCGTCCCGGTGACCACGAAGATGAGGAACATCGCCAGGGTGAAGCCGAAGTCGCCCACGCGGTTGACGATGAACGCCTTCTTGCCCGCCTGGCTGGCGCTCTTCTTGCGGAACCAGAAGCTGATCAGCAGGTAGGAGCAGAGGCCCACGCCCTCCCAGCCCAGGAACAGCAGCAGGTAGCTGTCGGCGAGGATGAGCACGAACATCGCGAACATGAACAGGTTGAGGTAGGCGAAGAAGCGGTAGTAGCCCTCGTCGCCGTGCATGTAGCCGATCGAGTAGTAGTGGACCAGCATGCCGATGACGCCGACGACCAGCAGCATGACGCCGGTGAGCGTGTCGACCTGGAAGCCCCAGGGCACGGTGAACTGGCCGGCGGCGATCCAGGTGAAGGCGTTCCAGACGAAGGTCTCCTCCTGGTGACGGAAGGCCCACTCGAAGCCGTAGACGGAGAGCACGGCCGAGATGGTCACCATGGCCACGGGGAAGATGTGCGCGTGCTTGCCCCAGCGCTTGCCGAACAGCAGCGTCACGATGAAGCCGAGCAGCGGCAGCAGCGGGATCAGCGCGACGGCGATCTTCATGTAGTCGGTCCCCTCCACGGTCCCCTCGTCAGCCCTTGAGCTCGTCGAAGGTGTCGGCCTGCACGGTGCGCTTGTTGCGGTAGTTGGCGATCACGATGGCGAGGCCGATGGTCACTTCGGCGGCGGCGATCACGATGATGAAGAGCGCGAAGAGCGTGCCCGCCCCCTTGGCGCCGCCACGGAAGTTGGCGGTCGCGACGAGGGCGATGTTGACGGCGTTGAGCATGACCTCGAGGCTCATCACGACGAGGATGACGTTGCGCCGCGCGAGCACGCCGAAGGCGCCGATGCAGAAGAGCAGGAAGGCGAGCAGCAGCCACCAGTAGAGGGCGCTCATGACGCCTCGCCTTCCGGCGTACACGAGCGGGCCGCCGTAGGTAGACCGCTCATCAGCGCTCCTTCTCGCGGGTCGCGAGCACGATCGCGCCGATCATCGCCGCGACGAGCACGAGCGAGACCAGCTCGAAGGGGAACACGTAGCGGTCGAAGATGAGCTTGGAGAGCTGGCGCAGGCCGGGCGTGAGCGACTTGTCGCCGGCGGCGCCGATGTCGGCCGAGAGGGCGACGATGGCGAGCAGCGCGGCGCCGAAGAGCGCCACCACGGCGGCGATCGCCGTCTGGCGGTTGAAGAACAGGTCGTAGCCGCCGTGCTGCACCTCGGTGAGCATGATCGCGAAGATGATCACGATCGAGATGGCGCCGACGTAGACGAGGATCTGGATGATCGCCACCAGCGGCGCGTTGAGCAGGGCGTAGGCGAAGGCGACGCCGAGGAAGCAGAACACCATGGAGACGGCGGAGTACATGATCTTCTTGAACAGCACGACGCCGAGGCCGCAGACGAGCACCCAGAAGGCGACGACGAGGAAGTACCAGAAGTGGAAGTCGCCGCCGGGCATCAGGCCTGCTCCTCCGGGTCGTCGAGCGCGATCGGGTCGTCCTTCATCGGCTGCCAGACGTAGCCGAGGCCGAGCTCGGCGTCGCGCACGTGCGGGACGAGGTCCTTGACCGTCTCGTGCAGCGGGTCGACGGCGAGCGACTCGCGGATGTAGAGCGACTCGCGCGCCATCGTCGTGCGGCTGTAGCCGGCGAGCTCGAAGAAGTCGGTCTGCTCGAGCGCGTCGTAGGGGCAGACCTCGACGCACTCGCCGCAGAAGATGCAGCGGCTCTCGTCGAGGTCGTAGCTGCCGAGGATGCGCGGGTTGGTCTCGATCGAGCCGGTCGGGCAGGTCTCGGCGCACTTGCCGCAGCTCACGCAGCCGACCAGCTGCAGCGGCAGGTTGTCGGCGGTGCTGACGATGGTGTCGAAGCCGCGGTCCATGTTGTCGTAGCAGCTCGACCCGACCTCCATGCGGCAGACGCGCACGCAGCGGCCGCAATTGATGCAGCGGTTGGGCTCGCGCATGATGAAGTCGTGGCGGAAGTCGGCCGGGTAGTCGTGGGCGTCGCCGCCGTGGAAGCGGTTCTTGAAGACCTCGTACTCGATGCCGTAGCGCTGCAGGTCGCACTTGCCGCTGGCCGGGCAGTAGCAGTCGAGGCAGAGCTCGGCGCCGCGCACCGCTTCGTCTTCGCCGAAGCCGAGCTCGATCTGCTTGAAGTTCGTGCGCCGGTCCTCGGGCTCGAGCTTGGGCATCTCGGCCGGCGGGCTCGGGTGCGTCACGTCGGTGGTCATGTCGATGAACACCGGCGGGATCTCGGCCATGCGCGAGATGCGCGGGTCGAGGTCGGTCTTGGTGCTCAGCGCGGTGAAGAACGGCGTCGCCTTGAGCTCGGCGAGCGACTGCGAGACGTCCTGCATGTCGGCGCCGCGGAGGTAGGCGTCCATGCTCCAGGCGGCCTTCTTGCCCTGGGCGATGGCCTGGATCACGGTCTGCGCGCCGAGCACGGCGTCGCCGCCGGCGAACACGCGCGGGTCCTCGGTCTGGAAGGTCCAGTCGTCGACCTGGATGGTGCGCCACTTGGTGCGTTTGACGCCCTGCTCCTCGCTGGTGCCGTCGAGCTTGGGGTACTGGCCGATGGCGGTGATCACCTGGTCGCACTCGACGACGAACTCGGAGCCCTCGATGGGCACGGGGCGGCGGCGGCCGGAGGCGTCGGGCTCGCCGAGCTCCATGCGCAGCATCTCGATGCCGGTGACCTTGTTGCCCGCGTCGGTGAGCACCTTGACGGGCGCGCACAGCAGCTCGAGCTTGACGCCCTCCTCCTCGGCCTCGTCGACCTCGGTGACATGAGCGGGCATCTCCTTGCGCGAGCGGCGGTAGAGACAGGTGACCTCGGCGGCGCCCTTGCGGAGGCTGGTGCGGCAGGCGTCCATGGCGGTGAAGCCGCCGCCGATGACGGTGACCTTGTCGCCGACGTGGACGCTGCCGGTGACCTCGAGCTCGCCGAGGAAGTCGACGGCGGTGACGACGCCGTCGGCGTCCTCGCCGGGGCAGCCCATGTCGTTGCTGTTGAAGGCGCCGAGGGCGAGGAAGACGACGTCGTACTCCTCGAGCAGGTCCTCGAGCTGGTAGTCGACGCCCAGGCGGCTGTTGACCTGGAGCTCGACGCCCATGCGCCAGAGCACGTTGATCTCCTTGTCGACCAGGTCGCGCGGCAGGCGGTAGCTCGGGATGCCGTAGCGCAGCATGCCGCCCGGCTTGGGCATGGCCTCGAAGATCTTGACCGCGTGCCCCTCGAGCCGCGCGTAGAAGGCGGCGGCCATGCCGGCAGGCCCGCCGCCGACGATGGCGATCTTCTTGCCGGTGTCGGCCTTCGGCTCGACCGGCAGCAGCAGCTCGCCGGTCTGCTCCTCGTCGACCGTCTGGTCGGCCATGAAGCGGTGCAGCTGGCAGATGGTGATCGGGTGCTCGACCAGCTGCCGGCGGCACGGGCCCTCGCAGGGCCGCGGGCAGACGCGCCCGAGGATAGCCGGGAACGGCAGGTCCTCGCGCAGCTTGCGCACGCCGTTCTTGTAGTCCTTGTGGGCGATGTAGTCGAGGAACTGCGGGATCTTGATGTGCGTCGGGCAGGCGTCGCGGCAGGGCGGCGTGCAGAAGGAGTTGTGGTCGCTGAGCAGCAGCTCGAGGTAGAGGTGCCGCATGGCGCGGATCTTCTCGGTGTTGGTGTGCACGACCATGCCGTCGGAGACGGCCGCGGAGCAGCTCGGGACCAGCTTGCGCGCGCCCTCGACCTCGACGATGCACATGCGGCAGGCGGCGGTGGCCGGCAGGCGCGGCTCGTAGCAGAGCGTCGGGATGTGGATGCCGATGCGCTGCGCCGCGTCGAGGATCGTGTCGCCGCGCTCGCAGATCACGTCCTGACCGTCGACGGTCAGGGTGATCTGGCCGGGGCGCGGCGTCGTCTGCGGCACGTTCTCCACCGTCGTCGCCATGGTCAGGCCTCAGCCCCCTCGGCGGCCGCGCCGGCGACCGCCAGCTCGACGCCCGAGCGCACCTTGACGGCGTCGAACTTGCAGACCTGGCGGCAGGTGTCGCACTTGATGCAGTTGGCCACGTCGATGACGTGCAGCTGCTTCTTCTCGCCGCTGATGCACGAGGTGGGGCACTTCTTGGCGCACAGGGTGCAGCCGGTGCAGGCGTCGGCGTCGATGTAGTAGGTGATCAGCGCCTTGCACTTGCCCGCCGGGCAGCGCTTCTCGCGGATGTGCGCCTCGTACTCGCTGCGGAAGTACTTGATCGTCGTGAGCACGGGGTTCGGGGCGGTGCCGCCGAGCGCGCACAGCGAGCCGTCGATGATGTAGTGGCCCATCTCCTCGAGGAGCTCGATGTCGCCCTCGCGGCCTTCGCCCTCCTTGATGCGGTCGAGCGTCTCGAGCATGCGCTTGGTGCCGAGCCGGCAGGGGACGCACTTGCCGCAGCTCTCCTTCTGGGTGAAGTCGAGGAAGAAGCGCGCGAGGTCGACCATGCAGGTCTCTTCGTCGACCACGACCATGCCGCCGGAGCCGACGATGGCGCCGGTCGCGGCGAGGCTCTCGTAGTCGACCGGCGTGTCGAGGAGCGAGGCGGGCACGCAGCCGCCGGAGGGGCCGCCGAGCTGGACGGCCTTGAACTTCTTGCCGTCCTTGATGCCGCCGCCGACGTCGAAGATGAGGTGCCGGAGGCTGGACCCCATCGGCACCTCGACGAGGCCGCCGTTGACGACCTTGCCGGCGAGGCTGAAGGCCTTGGTGCCGCGGCTGGTCTCGGCGCCGAGCGCGGAGTAGGCCTCGGCGCCGTGCTTGATGATCCACGGGACGTTGGAGAACGTCTCGACGTTGTTGATGTTGGTCGGCTTGCCGTAGAGGCCCGACACCGCCGGGAACGGCGGCCGCGTGCGCGGCATGCCGCGCTTGCCCTCGATCGAGGCGATGAGCGCCGTCTCCTCGCCGCAGACGAAGGCGCCGGCGCCGAGCTTGAGGTGCACGTTGAACTCCCAGCCGGTGCCGAAGACGTCCTTGCCCAGGAAGCCGCGCTCCTCGGCGGCGGCGACCGCCATGGTGAGGCGCTTGACCGCCTGCGGGTACTCGGCGCGCACGTACACGTACCCCTCGTGCGCGCCGATCGCGTAGCTGCCGATGATCATGCCCTCGATGACGACGTGCGGGTCGCCCTCGAGGATCGAGCAGTCCATGAACGCGCCGGGGTCGCCCTCGTCGGCGTTGCAGATGAGGTACTTCTCGTCGCCCGGCGAGGCCGCGGCGAACTTCCACTTGACGCCGGTCGGGAAGCCGGCGCCGCCGCGGCCGCGGATGCCCGAGTCGGTGACGTGCTCGATGATCCACTCGGGCGTCTGCTCGGTGAGCGCCATGCGCGCCGCCTCGTAGCCGCCGACGGCGATGTACGCGTCGATGCTCTCCGGGTTGATGACGCCGACGTCGCGCAGGGCGATGCGCGTCTGCGCCTTGTAGAACCCGATGTCGTGCCAGTCGCGGATGCGCTCGCCGCTCTGCGCGTCCTTGTAGAGGAAGCGCTCGACCGGCGTGCCGCCCTTGAGGTGCTCCTCGACGACCTTGGCGACGTCCCTCGGCTTCAGGTGTCCGTAGAGGGTGTCGTCGCTGAGCACCACCACCGGGCTCATCGAGCAGAGCCCGTGGCAGCCGATGATGCTGACCTCGACGCTGTCGCCCAGCCCGGCCTCCTGGACCTCCTGGACGAAGGTGTCGAAGACGGCGAGCGAGCCGGCGAACATGCAGGCGGTGCCGGCGCACACCTTGACGGCGTAGCCGCCGCCGGGGCGCTCGGCCACGCTGACGTTGCGGGCGTCCGTGTCCGGACGCGGTGTAGTCGTCTCTTCAGCCATGATCTCTCTGCTCATCCCTTCTGACCGCCGACCTCTTCCATGAGGTCGCGGATGATCTTGCGCGTGGCGTCAGGGGTGAGGCCGCCGTAGGTGTTCTCGCCGATGCGCATGACCGGAGCCTGCGAGCAGGCGCCCATGCAGGCGACCGACGAGAGCGTGAACTTCATGTCGCTGGTCGTCTTGCCGTCGGCGACCCCGAGCTCCTCCTCCAAGGCCTCGGTGATCTGGACCGCCCCTGCGACGTGGCAGGCGGTGCCGTGGCAGACGTCGATGATGTGCTCGCCGACCGGCGAGAGCCGGAACTGGTTGTAGAAGCTCGAGACGCCGTAGATCTGGCTGAGCGAGACGCCGGTCTGCAGGCTGATCTCCTGGAGGGCGATGCGCGGCAGGTAGCCGTACACCTCCTGGGCGTTCTGCAGCATGGCGATGAGGCCGGTGCCGTGCTCGTAGTAGTCGTCGAGCACCGGCTGCAGCGCCTTGAGGTCGATGCCCTGCTGGGCCGCGAGACGAGCTTCGCTGATCCGCGCGGCGTTGGGCACCGGCAGCGTGTACTTGCTCGTGTGGTTCACGCGGATCACCTGCACGGGGCAGTTGCTCTCGCAGAGCGTGCACGAGCGGCAGCGCGGCTCGCCGCTGGACGGGTCGATGACCACGCGGAAGAGGCCGCGGCTGCGCGCCGGCAGCAGCTCGCGCTCCTCCGGGTACTGCACGGTGATCTTCTTCATGGGCAGGTGACGCAGCGTCTGGCGCATCGCCTTGAACATGCCGAGCATCAGGCGCTCACCACCGGCTGGCGCTCACGCTGCTTGCGCAGGCGGCGCTTGAGGAGCGGGTCGAAGAGCGCGACGAAGGCGAAGAAGGCGATCCAGCTGAAGACCGCGAGGCCCCACTTCCAGCTGGGCACCCAGAGGATGATCGCCGCCGTGGCGAGGATGTTCACGAGCCCGAGCGGGATGAGGATCTTCCAGGCGAAGGCCATGAGCTGGTCGACCTGGAGGCGCGGCAGCGAGAGCCGGATCCAGACCAGCGCGAACACGAGCACGTAGGTCTTGGCGAGGAACCAGACGATGCCGATCCAGTCGACGCCCCAGAAGTCGATGGCGCCGGCGAACGGCCCCATCCAGCCGCCGAAGAAGAGCGTCACGGCGACCATCGACATGATCGTCATGCCGGCGTACTCGTTGAGGAAGAACATGCCGAAGCGCATGCCCGAGTACTCGGTGCCGTAGCCGGACACGAGCTCGGACTCCGACTCGGGGAGGTCGAACGGGCCGCGGTTCAGCTCGGCGATGGAGGCGATGTAGAAGATGAGGAAGCTGAAGGGCGCGTAGAAGACGATCCACTCGTAGCCGGACTGGAAGGCGACGACGGCCTCGATGCGCAGCGACCCGACGACCATCGCCACGATGAGGAGGCCGAGGATCATCGGGATCTCGTAGCTGATCATCTGGGCGGCGGCGCGCAGCGCCCCCACCAGCGAGTACTTGTTGCGCGACGACCAGCCGCCGAGGAGGATCGAGAGCGTCGTGAAGCTGGTGATCGCGACGAGGAAGATGATGCCGACGTTGAGGCTGGTCGCCATGAGCCCGCCGGTGTAGGGGATCACCAGCTGGATGGCGACCGCGCCGATCATCACCGTGACCGGCGCGAGCGTGAACAGGAACGGGTCGGCGAGCAGCGGGCGGAAGTCCTCCTTGCCCATCATCTTGAAGGCGTCGGCGATGCTCTGCAGCACGCCGTGCGGCCCGGTGCGGTTGGGGCCGTGGCGGTCCTGCATGAACGCCAGGGCGCGGCGCTCGAAGACGATGTTGACGAGCGCCGCCACGAACACCACCGCGTAGGAGATGACGACGAAGAGGATGGCCCGGAGGATGCCGACGATGATGTCCACCATCAGCGGTCGATCCCTCCCAGCACGAGGTCGATGCTGCCCGAGATGGCCACGGCGTCGGCGATCTTGTTGCCGCTGAGGATCTTGGGGAACAGCTGCAGGTTGCAGAAGCAGGGGTCGCGGAACTTGAGCCGGTACGGGTACCGCGACCCGTCGCTCTCGATGTAGGTGCCGAACTCGCCGCGCGGGTTCTCCTGCCCGACGTAGCACGCGCCCGGGGGCGGCGTGATCACGTAGGGCGCGCGCAGCGAGCCCACCTGGACGGGGCCCTTGGGCAGCATGTCGAGGCACTGCTCGATGATCTTGACGCTCTCGCGCATCTCGTCCATGCGCACGCGGTAGCGGTCGAAGATGTCGCCGTGCTGCTCGGTGACGACCTCGAAGTCGAGCTCCGGGTAGACCGAGTAGGGGCGCGAGCGGCGCAGGTCCAGCGCGACGCCGGAGGCGCGCGCGTTGGGGCCGGTGATGCCGTAGTCGACGACGTCCTGCTGGGTGATGACGCCCTTGCCCTGGGTGCGCTGCAGGAAGATGGCGTTGTGGTCGACGAGGGCCTCGTACTCCTTGATCATCTTCGGGAACTTCGAGATGTAGTCGCGGCACTTCTCGACCCAGCCGTCGGGCAGGTCGTAGCGCACGCCGCCGAAGCGGAAGTAGTTGAACATCATGCGCGCGCCGGTGAGCTCCTCCATCAGGTCGAGGATGGTCTCGCGGTCGCGGAACATGTAGAAGACCATCGCCGTGCCCAGCGGCGAGAGGTCGGCGGTGAAGGTGCCGACCGCCACGAGGTGGCTGGCGATGCGCATGAGCTCGCCGGTGATGACGCGGATGAACTCCGCCCGCCGCGTCACCTGGATGCCGGCGAGCTTCTCGACCGTCATCACGTAGGCCCACTCGCAGTTGATGCTGGCGACGTACTCGGTGCGGTCGACGATGGGGATGTACTGGAAGTAGGTGCGGCGCTCGGCGAGCTTCTCCTTGCAGCGGTGCAGGTAGCCGATCACCGGGATGACGTCCTTGACGAGCTCGCCGTCGAGCGTCACGACCAGCCGCAGCACGCCGTGCGTGCTGGGGTGCTGCGGCCCCATGTTGACCACGACCTCGTTGAAGGCGAGGCCGTCGACGTCCGAGCCCTCGCCGCGCGCCGTCGACTCCTCGATGCGGCGCAGCGCGAGCTTGACGGCCTCGTCCGGCTCGGGGCTCTCGAACTGGTCATACATGCGGGTGGTTCTCCGCGAGGTCGACGTAGTCTTTGCGCAGCGGGTGCCCGACGAAGTCGTCCTTGAGCAGGATGCGGCGCATGTCGGGGTGGCCGAGGTAGACGATGCCGACCATGTCCCAGGACTCGCGCTCGTGCCAGTCCGCGGCCGGCCAGACGCCGGTGACGGTGTCGACCTCGGGCTTCGCGCGCGGCAGGTCGACGTGCAGCTCGAGGTAGGTGTTCGTCTTCCACGAGTAGACGTGGTAGACGCTCTCGAGCGAGGTGCGGCGGTCGACGCCGGCGATCCAGTTGAGGGTCTCGTAGCCGGCGTCGGCGTCGGCCTTGAGGCGCGCGGCGACGTCCTTGAGCTTCTCGCGCGCGCAGCGCGCGACGACGGTGTCCGGCTCCTGGATGCGCACGTCCGTGAGGTCGCCGGCGAAGCGCTCGGCGAGCAGCGTCGGCGATGGCGTCCATGCTCATGGGGTTGCTGCCGACGACGAGGCCCATCGCGCTCAGGCCTCTTCGGCCGGCGCGGCCGCGGGAGCCGCCTCCGTCGCCGGCGCGGCCGCCTCGGGGCCGCCGGCTTCTCGGGGACGAACTTGTGCTGCTGGATCTTGCCCTGCAGCTCCAGCAGCCCCTGGAAGAGCGCCTCGGGGCGCGGCGGGCAGCCGGGGATGTAGACGTCGACCGGCACGACCTTGTCGACGCCGTTGACGACGTTGTAGCCGTCGTAGAACGGGCCGCCGCTGGTGGCGCAGGCGCCCATGCTGATGACCCACTTGGGCTCCGACATCTGGTCGTAGAGGCGCTTGAGCACCGGCGCCATCTTCTCGTTGACGGTGCCGGCGACGATCATGAGGTCGCACTGGCGCGGCGTGGGGCGGAACACCTCCATGCCGTAGCGGGCGACGTCGAAGCGGGCGAAGCCGGAGCTGAGCATCTCGATGGCGCAGCAGGCGAGGCCGTAGGTGAACGGGAAGACCGAGTGCGAGCGCGCCCAGCTGAAGATGAAGTCGGCGGTGGTGGTGATGACGTTCGGCTCGCTGAAGTGCTCGAGCTTGGGGTACCGGAGGCCCTTGGCGCGCTCCGGCACGGACTCACTCACGCCCACTCGAGGGCCCCCTTGCGCCAGGCGTAGAGCAGGCCGAAGGCGAGCACGGCGATGAACACCAGCATCTCGATGAACCCGGCGGTGCCGAGGCTGCGGAAGACGATCGCCCACGGGAACAGGAAGGCCGCCTCCACGTCGAACACGAGGAACAGGAGGCCGAAGACGAAGTAGCGCACGGCGAACGGCTGCCACGGGTTGCCGACCGGCGGGATGCCGCACTCGTACGGCTGCAGCTTCTCGGGCGTGAGGTGGCTCGGATTGATGAGCTTGGAGAAGAGCAGGATGAGGACGACCAGCGCCGCGCCGGCGACGATGAACAGCCAGACATAGAGCCAGTCAGTGAGATATGCGTTCGTCATGAGATGAGTGAGACGCCCGCGCTCCCTTCCCCTGAGAGCCGCCCGGACGACTCGCGTACTCTACCAAAGCCGCTTCACCTCGTGCAACTGGCGCGCAAACCGGTGGGGGTATCGGGCGATTCCGCCGCTGTGCAGGGGAATCGCCCCGGCGGTCGCCGGGTTGGCCAGGCGCGGCGAAGGGTTTGGACGCACGAGAGGGGCCGCGTTGACCTGCGGCCCCGCTGCCCGTACGATGGAAGGGCACGATACCCCCGACCGAGGTGACCCCCCTGTGAACATCGGCCCCGCCGAGATCATCGTCGTCCTCATCATCGCCCTGCTCGTCTTCGGGCCCAGCCGGCTGCCGCAGATGGGCCGCTCGCTGGGCAAGGGCGTGCGCGAGTTCAAGAAGGCGGCCGACACCGCCAAGACCGAGCTCGGCCTCGGCGAGGTCACCGACCAGATCAACGAGGTCAAGTCGACGTTCACCGAGCCTCTCAAGGAGGTCACGGGCACGTTCACCGATCCCATCAAGGAGGTCAAGGGGACGTTCGGCGAGCTCAAGTCGAGCGTCGACCTCAAAGCGGCGGTCGAGGCGCCGGTGGGAGCCAAGGACGCGGCGGCCGCAGCCGCCACGGCCGGAGCCGCCGCGGGCGCCGCCCTCGCGGGCGCGGGCGCAGGCGCGTCCGGCCCGGAGGCGCCGGAGGCACCGGCTCCGCCGGAGGCGCCGGCCGCTCCCGAAGCCCCGCCGGTCGCGGCGGAGGCGCCGGCTGTGCCGGCCGCGCCGGAGGCACCGGCTGTGCCGGAAGCACCGGCCCAAGCGGCGGCCGCGGCCGCGGACGCCGCCGCGACCGAGCCCGCGGACGACGCCGTCTCCGCCGGCGCCGGGACCGCCGCCGGACCTTCGACCGGAGCCTGACCGCGTGGCGCTCACCGCCGAAGACCGTCTGACGCTGCTCGAACACCTCGACGAGCTGCGCAAGCGCCTGTTCGTCGGCATCCTGGCCGTGACCATCGGCGTGCTCGTCGCGGCGATCTTCAACGGCTTCATGTTCGAGGCGCTGCTCTACCCGCTGCGCCAGGTGAGCGGCCTGCCCGAGTCGGCCACCAAGATCACCACGTTCAGCCCCGCCGAGCCGTTCATGGTCAGCCTCAAGGTGTGGGTCGTCGGCGGGCTCATCCTCGCGGCGCCGATCCTCATCTGGCAGCTGTGGGCCTTCCTCGCCCCGGCCTTCACCGAGGGCGAGAAGCGCTACTTCTACCCGGTGGTCTTCGCCTCGTCGGCGCTCTTCTTCTGCGGCATCCTGCTCGCCTACTTCCTCGTGCTGCCCAGGGGACTCTCCTTCCTGCTCACCTTCAGCGCCGGCTACTTCAACGTGCAGCTGCGCGCCAGCGACTACTTCACCTTCATGGCGCTCTTCATCCTCGCCTTCGGCGTGGTCTTCGAGCTCCCGGTCATCCTCGTGCTGCTGGCCAAGGTCGGGGTGATCGACGACAAGTTCCTGCGCAAGAACCGCCGCTGGGCGGTGCTCGTCCTCGCCTTCGCCGCCGCCGTGATCACGCCCAGCCAGGACGCCTTCTCCATGCTGGCGATGTTCGTGCCGCTGTTCGTCCTCTACGAGGCCTCGATCATCATCGCCCGCTTCGTGCAGCCGAAAGGGGAGTCCGCCCCCGCCGTGGAAGACTCCACCGGCGGCGACGACTCCACCAGCCGCGCGCCTGCGTGAACGAGGCCGGGGGCTGCCGCGTCCCCCGTCGGGTACAATGATGAGTCATGGCTGACTACACGAGATACACCGCAGGGCCCGACGACGTCCCGCGGCACAGGCGCGAACGGCGCAAGAAGCGCGCCAAGTCCACGAGCCGCAAGTGGCTGTGGGTCAAGCTCTTCGTCGTCGCCCTGCTGCTCGCCCTCATCGCCGGACTCGCGGTCGCCGCCGGAGCCATCTACGCCCTCTCGCGTGACCTCCCGTCGCTGAGCGATCTGGAGAGAAACCCCAGAGCCGTGAACACGGTCATCTACGACCGTCACGGCAAGCTGATCGCCGAGCTGCACGGGGCCGAGAACCGCGAGCTCGTGAAGAGCGGCAAGATTCCGCAGGTCATGAAAGAGGCGACGGTCGCCGTGGAGGACGAGCGCTTCTACGAGCACCACGGCGTCGACTACCAGAGCGTCGCCCGCGCGCTCATCCTCAACCTGCGCGCCGGCGGCGTCATCCAGGGCGGTTCCACGATCACCGAGCAGTACATCAAGAACGCCTACGTGGGCAGCGATCGCACCTACAAACGCAAGATCCGCGAGGCCGTCCTCGCCTGGCAACTCGAGGACAAGTGGTCCAAGGACAAGATCCTCACGGAGTACCTCAACACCGTGCCCTACGGCGCCGGCGCCTACGGCGTCCAGGCGGCGGCGCAGACGTACTTCCACAAGCCCATCTCGCAGATCAACACCCAAGAGGCTGCGCTGCTCGCGGCGCTGCCCAAGGCGCCCAGCGCCTTCAGCCCCACCGTCGATCCCGCGCAGGCCCTCGTGCGCCGCAACATCGTGCTGCAACTGATGGCCGACCAGGGCTACATCACGCAGGAGCGCGCCGCGCAACTCCAGCTGAGGAAGCTCAAGGTCTACAAGCACCCGCCCGCCACCAACAACAACATGGCCGACTACTTCGTCGACTACGTGACCAAGCAGCTCACCAAGCGCTACGGCTCGCGCACGGTCTGGGAGGGCGGCCTCCGGGTCTACACGAGCATCGACATGGACTGGCAGAAGGAGGCCATCAAGATCGTCAAGGGCACGACCGGGCCGCTGGACTTCGGCTTCAAGCCCTCAGCGGCCCTCGTCGCCATCGACCCGGCCAACGGCTACATCCGCACCATGGTCGGCGGCATGGACTACAAGAAGAAGAAGTTCAACCTCGCCTGGCAGGCCAGGCGCCAGGCGGGCTCGGCGATGAAGCCGTTCGTGCTGGCCACAGGCGTCGAGCAGGGGATGAACCCCGACACGACCTACTACTCGTCCAAGAGCCCGATCGTCCTCTCCATGGGCCTGTACGCCGAGCCGTGGGTCGTCAACGGTGACGGACCCGGCGGCCTGGAGAGCGTCTCCGCCGCCACGACGATCTCGGACAACGTGGTGTTCGCCCAGCTCAGCATCGACGTCGGCCCGGAGAACACCGTCAGGACGGCGCACCGGATGGGCATCACGAGCCCGCTGGACGCGGTGGCGTCGATCACCCTCGGCACGTCCGGCGTCACGCCGCTCGAGATGGCCGACGCCTACGCGACGCTCGCCGCGGGCGGCGTCCACCACAAGCCGCAGGCGATCGTCAAGGTCGTGATGCGCAACGGCAGCGTCGACTGGAAGCCCAAGACCACCGGCAACCGCGCCATCCCGGCCGGCGTGGCCAGCGTCGTCACGCAGTGCCTCGAGCGTGTCGCCTCCGGGGGCACCGGCTCGGCCACCGGCGCGTACTTCCCCTACCCGCGCGCCGGCAAGACCGGCACCACGGAGAACGGCTGGGACGTCTGGTACGCCGGGTACACGCCGAAGCTCGCGGCGGCGGTCTGGATGGGAGACGCCGACAAGAACTCCCCCATGGACGGGGCCTACGGCGGCACCTACTGCGCGCCGATGTGGGCGAAGTTCTTCGCGGCGGCGCTCAAGGACCAGGAGCACCCGAGCTTCAAGGACTACCCATGGGCGTTCGGCAACTGGCACGGCAAGCTGCAGGCGATGTCACCGTCGGCCTCGCCGTCGGGCAGCCCGAGCGCCAAGCCGAGCCCGGGCCCGACCAAGACGATCACCCCGGCGCCGCAGCCCACCCAGACGCCCCAGCCGACGCCGACGACGCCCAAGCCGACGCCAACGCCGACCAAGCCGACGCCGACCAGCACGCCCAGCGGCACGCCGTAGCAGGTGGTCGAGTCGGTCATGCCGGGGCGGCCTCACCACCGCCGGCGTCACGGCCGCGGGCACCGGCGGCGGCGGGTCGGAGTGGCCGGCGCGCTGATTGACTCGGTCGCCGACCTCCTCTTCTTCTGACGCTCTGACGCTCGCGGGAGGCGCGGCCGACGCAGCGGCACAGCGGCTAGCGCATCCCTCGCCCCGGGCACAACTCCGGACCGCGCCGAGACTGTCCGCCAAGGCGGTCCACCCGAAGGCACGCCGCCCTGATGCGTGCTACGTCGACTTCCCTCAGCGAGGTGTTGGCTGATTCAGCTCACGGCGGAGAGGCAGCAATGCCATCCGACCGGTACGCCCTGGGCATCAGGCTGCGGCGAACGGTCGTCGCTGCCGGCGACGCTCAGAGTCCGGCGAAGGCGTTCCACGCGGGCTTCTTCGTCTGATCGACGTAACGAAGACCGGTATAGAAGCCCTGGTAGTCGTCCCTCTTGCCCGAGGGAGAGAAGTCGTCCAGCAGGAACCACATGAGGAGCTTCACCTGCCGGTACCTGCCGGCGTAGGCGTACGCCCGCCGCAGATAGTCCGCCTGCTTGGTCGGGCTGACGAACTGACCGCTGAACGACGCGCAGGCGGCCGTCTGGTAGCCGTACTCCGTGAGGTAGAACGGCTTCGTCGGGAAGATCTTGAGCAGCGTCCCGAGATTCTGCAGGGTCACGGTGGTCGTGGGGTCTCGCGGCGCCGCCTCGGGCCAGTTCTTGCTCGATGCGCCGGGAGTGTACGGGTGGTGGGAGTACGCGTCGAAGAGCCAACTGACACCGTGGGCCTTGATCTGGCGCGCGAAGCGCTGCGGCGACGTCATCGTCCGGCGGCTGGCCAAGGGGGCCGACGCCGCATAGCCCCGAGGCGACGTGCCGCCTGCGAGGCGTTTGGCGAGCGGGTCGCCCGCACGCGTGCCCGCCGAGAACCTGCGCAGCATCTTGATGTAGACGTGAGCACCGAAGTCCTTGTCGCCGGCCGTGCTCTGCGGATAGAGCGTGAGGTGCAGGTTCGGCTCGTTCCAGGCCTCGAAGCCCCAGACCTGGAGCCGAGACGCCATCTGGCGGCAGAACTCCTGGAAAGCGTCCAGCGTCGTCTTATCCGTCTTCATGGCGTAGCGGACGTTGTATCCCTTCTTCGGGAACGGGTTCTTGTACCAGAAGGCCGAATTCGACGCCCACCGCGGCACATACGCATACGTGACGATGACCTTCAGCCCATTGGTCTTCGCCAGTGCGACCGCCTGGTCGACGCCCGCCAGGTACGCCTCGTCATAGACACCGCGCGTCGGCTCGGCCGCGGCCCATGAAACCACGAAGCGCACGTACGACGCCCCCAGCTGCGGCCCGATCTGATCGAGCGCCTCCCCCTGCACCGCAGCATTCATCCTTGCCCCGGGCTGGGTGAGCGTGGGATCGGCGATACCCTTTGCCACGGCGGCGCCGGCGACCCTCGGCACGGCACCCACGACGACAAGCGTCAGGAGGAGGACCGAAACGGCAAGGGACGCGCGCCAAAAGCGCGCACCTGAGCATGCGTGAACCATGTCCTGAACATAGCGGAGGCGTCGCGAAGCCGTCAACCCGGGCGAGGAGCCGTCGGGAGGCCGAGAGCATCGGCCATGGAAGAGCCGGGCACTGCCTGGCCAGAGCGGATCTTCGGCATCCCTCGTGAACGCACCTCAAGGCCACCCGGTGGTCCCATCGCATATAATGACGCCCGTCAGGATTGCCCAAGAGACATGTGGCGGAGGGGGTCCGCGATGCGCCAGGGGTCGGCGGTTCGCGAGGTGGTGCTGGATCGGGACGTTCGTGCGCCCGAGATGCTGTCTGCATCCACCGCCTCGCCGGGCTACCTCGTCAGGCGATACGCCAGTATCACCAGCCTGATGGTCATCGACATCGTGGCTCTGCTCGCGGCGACTGTGCTGGTGGACTACGTCGCCGTGCTTCTCCGCTCGCCCCGCGCCGACGTCTCCCCGGCCCTTCTTGCCGCCACCGCCGTGGCGCTCCTGACGATCCTTGCATTCAACGGCCTCTATAGGCTGCGTGAGGCGCGCCGCCTGCCCCGGCGCCGACGGCGCGCCGCCGTGTGGTTCGTCTGCCTGATGCTTCTCGCGACCGTGGTCGGCTTGGGGTCACCGGTCCACACCCCGGCGGTAGCCCTGCTCACCATCGCGTTGCTCGCTGCGGGGCGCGAGCTCTTCGACTTCGGCCTGCGCCTGTTGTTCGGTCTCAACCCCGACAGCCGCCGCACCATCCTTGTGGGCTCGGGGAAGGCTTGCGACGCGTACGCCGGCCAGAGGTGGCTGACGGCGCGTTACGGCCGCTCCAACGTGCTGGGCCTCGTAGGCGAAGTGCAGCCCTCGTTGGATTCCCCGGAAAGAGGCCTCCAGCCTCTGGGCGTCCTGCGTGATATCGACGGGATCGTGGATCTGTGGCGCCCGGACGAACTCGTTGTGGTCGATGAAGGCGTGGAGAAGGCCCATCTCGGCGATCTCGCCGACCTCTGCCGGCGCCGCAGGATGACTCTGAAGCTCATGGATCTCGAGATGCGGTTCGACGCCTCAGGCGTCTGCATGATCCCGAACCTCGATCAGGTGCTGTTCGTGGCCGCCTCGTCGAGGCCGAGCGGGGCGGCATGGGCGATCAAACGATGCACCGATGTCGTCGTCGCGGCGACGATCCTCGTTCTCGCCGCACCGCTGCTGGCCGCGATCGCGCTGGCCGTCAAGCTCACGTCGACCGGGCCGGTGTTCTACTCCGCGAAACGCGTCGGGCTGGGACAGCGCACGTTCATCTGCCACAAGTTCCGCACCATGTGTGCGGATGCCGAGCAGCGGCAGGCGGAGATGGAGGCCTTCAACGAGGCCGACGGCGCGATCTTCAAGATGCGCGACGATCCGCGCATCACGAGGATCGGTCGGTGGCTGCGTGCGACCAGCCTCGACGAACTGCCACAGCTGGTCAACGTATTGTGCGGAGACATGAGCATCATCGGCCCGCGGCCACTCCCCCTGCGCGACAACCAGGGGCTGGAGTCGTGGCACAAGCGACGCCATGTGGTCCTGCCCGGGTTGACCGGCCTCTGGCAGGTCAGCGGACGCAGCGACACGACGTTTGAGGAGATGATCCGTCTGGACCTCGACTACGTGGACACGTGGTCGCTCTGGCTGGACGTTTCGATAGCGTGGCGTACCCTGAAGACAGTACTGGGCGGCCGCGGCGCCCGCTAGGCCCGCGTCACGCGCGAATCATCGGCAAGATCGGGGGGCTGGAGTGACGACATCTGTAGTCACGGGCGGCGCCGGCTTCTTGGGCTCGCACCTGTGCGAGCACCTGCTGGAACGGGACCATCGCGTCATCTGCCTTGACAACCTCGACACCGGCTCGCTGCAGAACATCGAGCACCTGCGGGACGAGGCCTTCCTGTTCCAGAACGTGGATTGCACCGAGTTCGTCCGCATCGACGAGCCGGTCGACTACGTCTACCATCTGGCGAGTCCCGCGAGCCCCATCGACTACCTGCGGTTGCCGCTCAAGACGCTCCGGGTCGGCTCCTACGGCACGCACAACGCCCTCGGCCTCGCCAAGTTCAAACGCGCGCGCTTCCTGCTCGCGTCCACCTCCGAGGTCTACGGCGACCCCCTCGTGCATCCGCAGCACGAGGAGTACTGGGGCAACGTGAACCCCATCGGCCCACGCGGCGTCTACGACGAGTCGAAGCGCTACGCGGAGGCCATGACGATGGCCTATCACCGTCAGCAGGGCGTCGATACCAGCATCGCCCGCATCTTCAATACCTACGGGACCCGTATGCGCCCGAACGATGGCCGTGCCGTGCCGACGTTCATCCGGCAGGCACTCGCCAACAAGCCGCTCACGGTGTTCGGCGACGGGCTGCAGACGCGCAGCTTCTGCTTCGTCAGCGACCTGATCGAGGGCCTGTACCGCCTCGCGATGAGCGGGGAGCACCTGCCGGTGAACCTGGGCAATCCCACAGAGACCTCACTGCTCGATCTGGCCGGCGAGATCATCCGCTTGACCGGCAGTGGGAGTGCGATCGTTCACCAGGCTCTGCCCATGGACGACCCAAGGGTGCGACGGCCGGACATCTCGCGAGCGACGGAGCTGCTGGGCTGGCAGCCCAGCGTCACGCTCAGCGATGGCCTCGCCAGCGTCATCGCCTTCGAGGGCGACAATCGCTCGCACTCCGCTGACGGCACTGCAGTAGACGGTCGCTCACACGCTCCGCTTGCACGCCGCCCGGTTCCACGCATGACGATCCCCCGCCAAGCCGGTGCGCTTGTCGGCCGACCGCGTCCGTACGAGGAGGCTGAGTGGGCGACGTAGACGTCATCGTCGTGACGTTCAACAGCGCCGGGAGCGTCGAGGCGGCAATCGCCTCCGTGCTCTCCTCCTCGATGCTCACGAGGGTCGTCATCGTGGACAACGCGTCGCGCGACTCTTCGGCAACGACGGCTCGGAACGCGGGCGCACATGTAGTCCTCGAGAATGATCAGAACCGAGGATTCGCCCGCGCCGTGAACCAAGGTTTGGACAAGTGCTCATCCGACTGCGTGCTACTGCTCAACCCCGACGCTACGCTGACCGAAGCCAGCCTGGCCCGGATGCTCTTCACACTCCGCTCCGAAGCGGGCGCCGCTATCGTGGCGCCTCTCCTGCAAGACGCAGCCGGCAACACCGAATCGGGCGCAGGGCGTTTCGCTACCCTGACCAGGCGAGTGGGATCGTGCCTGCCTGTCGTGGGCCGGGCCCCATACTTCAAGCCACAGTACAGCCTATCGGCGACGACACTCTCAACGGGGCGCCCGGTCGATGTCGACTACGCCTTCGGAGCGGCGCTGCTCCTCAAGCGCTCCTTCCTCCAGAGGACCGGAGGCTTGGATGAACGCTACTTCCTCTTCGCTGAGGACGAGGACATCTGCCGTCAAGCGCACGCATACGGTCACCGTGTGGTGCTCGACACCCGCGCCGTCGCGGGCCACATCGGTGGTGCGAGCTACAGTGACTCGGCTCGGATCAGCGCCCAGCGCCTCTTCTCGACCTATCGCCTGTTCGGCAAGTGGCGGGGCATGAGGGCGGCGAAGGCGTACCACCGAGGAATCGTGACCGCCTTCTGGCTGCGCGTGCAGGCAGCGCGAGCCCAGGGGTGTCCGGACGAGGCGGCGGCTGTTGAGCGCGCGAGTCTGTTGTTCGACGTCGCTGTCAGGTCCGACGTCGATCCCCTGTTGGCCGAGGCCGAGGCGGAGACCGCGCGTGCGAAAAGGCTCATCTAGTGTGCGCACGACGCCGGCCAGGCTGTCCACTATCCTCCTCTGGAATGGCTGCGATCCAGGCTGGTAGACTGCGGCGGCGGATAGGGCAAGAGTTTGCGCCTCAGCCAGACTCACTCGATCCTGCCGCCCAGTCCCGATATCGATGGGGAGCTCCGGTTTGACCACAACGGCACATGTCGACGAGAGCGCACGCGGCTGGCAGGTCATCTACAACCGCGTTCGCAGCCGCTGGAACATCCCGAACATCTACCTCGTAGTCGCCCTCGTTTGGGGCATCATGCTCGTCTTTCTCGTGCCGCCATTCCAGAACTTCGACGAGGCGGCGCACTTCTACAGGGTCTGGTCGTTCGCCGAGGGGAGCTGGAGTCTCGACACAAGCGGCAAAGCCATGCTTCCCAAGGGCGTGGCGGACCTCGAACGCCTCTTCCCGATCGTGCCTTTGGCAACAGGGCAAGCCAAGATGTCACCCCGCGATGCTGCAGGCCAGCTTTCCGCGCCGATCGGGGCCGACAAGGCATCCTCCACATCGTTTTCCGCGACGTATGGCCCGATAGGCTATGCGCCTCAGATCGTGGGAGCCCTAGCCGTCCGCCTCGTCGGCCGCTCGCCGCTTTTGTCCCTCTACCTGGGCCGCCTGCTTAGTCTCGTGTGCGCCGCAGTACTCACGTTCTTCGCTCTGCGGCTCGTGCCGTACGGCAAGGCTGCGCTCTTCCTTCTCGCCCTTCTGCCCATGACCATGCTGCAAATGGCGAGCCTCAGCCCCGACGCCCTCACCGTGGCAGGCACTCTGTTCTTCGCGGCGCTCATACTGCACTTGACCTCCAGGGCTTGCCTCACGACGTGGGACTCGATCGCAGTGGTCGTTTCGGGCGTCCTTCTCCTCAACGCCAAGCCGGGGTATGCGGTCATCGCCCTGCTTGCCGTGGCGCTCAGGCCCGGTCAGTTCAGGAGTGCACTCCACTACGTGATCACGGTGGGGGCCACCGTCGTCGGGTCGCTCTCTCTCGCTGTGGTCCTGATCTCGACAGCGCCGCAATCGCAGGTAGTGCTTGATCTGATGCTTGGAAGAGGGAACGGTGTGAACGCCGGCCGACAGATCAGCTTCGTCATCCGCCATCCGCTGTCGTTCCTGGCCGCAATCAAGGAAACCCTGGACACTCAAGGTCTCTTTCTCGCCAAGCTGATCGTGGGCGCGTTCGCGTGGGGCAACCTTCCGATCACTGACACAGTCGCACTTATCGCCGTTGCAGCGTTCGCTGCGATCATCTGCAGCCGCGGATCTGTCCGGCTCGAATGGTGGATACGCGGTCTGTTTCTCAGTGTAGGCGCGCTGGTCGCCTTGGTGACCTTTGCGGCCCTCTATGTGGGATTCTCGGCGGTGGGCGCGCCTTCGGTGAACGGTCTGCAGGGTCGGTACTTTGTGCCGAGCCTTGCGCTCGTCATACTCGGCACCGCAGGGTTCCCTTACGGCAAGCGTTGGCTGACTCCCCTCGTCGTGGGCGTGCTTCTTCTCCTGCTCATTGCCTCGACGATCAACACTCTCGTCCAGTATTACTACTGAGCCCATGACAATGACCATTCCAGGACGACAGCAGGGACGGCGGGCATCCATGCAGGCCTATGTCGGCGAGGACTCATGAGTGCCGCCATCGCTCTGTTGAGGGCATTCGTCAACTCGCCGCGGGCCTTCATCGCGAAGGCGCGAGAGGTCGCCCAGCGGATGGAGCGTGGGGAGAGCTCCCTGGACGCGAGTGCTGGCCCTTGTCCCGTCCGCGACGACCTTCCGGGTCTTCAGTGGCGAAACGCCCGGGTGCTGGGGGGCGAGGCCACCCTTGACGTGATGGTGCCCGGGCTGCAGATGAAGCACCTCTCGGGTGGCCCGAACACCGCGCTCAATCTGACCTACCGACTGGCGGCGGCCGGGGTCCCTGTGCGCTTCGTGTCGACAGACCTTCCGCCAGATGGCGAAGAGGTGCTCCTGAGGCACTGTGCAGAGCTGACCAGGATCACGCAGCGGCCTGCGCATGTCAGCGTGGCCTCCATGCATGACCGGAGCAGAGTCCGCCCATGTCGGTCGCTCGGACATGCTCCTGGCCACCGCCTGGTGGACGGCGCAATACTCGGCCCGTCTTCTGGACGACATTGATGCTGACGAGTTCATCTACATGATCCAGGACTTCGAGCCGGGGTTCTACAAGTGGTCTACCGAGTACGCCTTGGCGATGGAGACCTACAACATGCGGATCCGCCCCGTGATCTGCGGAGAGCTCCTCGCAGAGTACCTTGCCGAGGCCAGGCTCGGCCGATTCGCCGACAAGGGGTTCGCGGAGTCGTCTCTGGTGTTCGAGCCGGCCATCGACCGGTCGCGATTCCATCCAGCTGCCCGACGTGACCCGGATGGCCCGCATCGTCTGCTCTTCTACGCTCGTCCCGAAGCGCCACGGAACCTGTTCGAGATGGGCCTGCTGGCACTACGAGAGGTGGTCGATCGAGGCGCGGTCGCCGCAGCGGAATGGGACCTTTGGTTCATCGGGGGAGCCGTCCCGCCGCGTGATCTGGGGCGCGGCGTCGTCATCAGACAACACCCATGGCTTGACTACGACCGCTACGCGGCGCTTCTGCGGTCCTGCGATGTCGGCGTGTCGCTCATGCTCTCCCCGCACACCAGCTACCCCCCGCTGGAGATGGCGGCCTGCGGCGCCTCAGTGGTGACCAACACCTTTGCCAACAAGACGGCAGAGAGGTTGCGCAGCTACTCGCAGAACCTGCTGCCCGTCGAACCGACGGTCAGGTCGATCGCGGACGGGATAGCCGAAGCTGTGGCGCGGACGGCGGACGTCGCCGCACGCGAGCAGGGGAGCAACGTCAAGGTGCCCGCGACCTGGGAAGACTCCTTCAAACCCGTCATCCCGCACCTGGTGAACGTGTGGGAGACGCATGTCGGGCGGGCGGGCGCAGTCGGCACACCACGGTGATGAGGGTGGCTCGTCACCGCGTCTTGCGCTCAACCGCTCTCTGGTGCCGAGGCAATCGCCTGGTGCACGCGCTCGTCCCGCACCGGTCGCGCGCCTGGCTGGCTGCGCAGCTCACCCCTCCCCCGCCCCACCAGACCGCCGCGGACGAATGGCAGCGCCGCCACGCAGTCGAGCGTGCGGCGTGTGCCAAGCCGGTCGAGGACTCGACCCTGCTGTCGTTCATCACACCGGTCTGGAACACGCCTGTCTCCTTCTTGCGGGAGCTGGCGGCGAGCGTCGCCGCTCAGGCGGAGCGACAGCCCCTGGAGTGGGTGGTGCTCGACAACGGATCGACCAGTGACGAGCTGATCGACTTCCTCGACCAGGACCTGTCCCGTCGCGATCACGTCGTCTTCTTTCGGTCGCCCGACAATCTGGGCATCATCGGCGGCACGCGCTTCTGTCTGGAGCGTGCGAACAACCGCTACGTCTTGCCACTTGACCACGACGATCGGCTGTACGAAGACGCAGCCATGATCATGGCGCAGGCGATCGTCCGGGAGGGCTATCCATCGGCACTGTACTCCGACGAAGACAAGCTGGTCGATGGCCGGCCATCACTGGCGTTCTTCAAGCCCGACTGGGATCCGGTCCTCTTCGTCGATCAGTGCTATACGGCTCACCTTTGCGCCGTGGACCGTCGGCTGGCTCTCGACGTGGGCGCGTACACCGACCCCGCCTGCGAGGGAAGCCCGGACTGGGACTGCCTCATGCGTCTGGTGCTCGCAGGCCACAGTCCCATCCACGTGCCTGAGGTGATCTACAGTTGGCGGATGCACGAGCAGTCGACGGCCCTGGACATGACGTCCAAGTCGTACATCCACAGCTCGCAGCGCGCCGTCCTCGATCGCTTTGTCCAGGCGTTGCCGGCGCCGGAGCGCTTCGCGATCGAGCTCAGCCCCTTGTTTGACGGCACCCCCGACTGGTGGCTGCGCCGCCGGCATCTGGATCCCGTGCCCTTGGCGCTCGTCACACTCAGCGAAGACACGTCGTCGCACGAGCGATTCGTGGACGCGGGTGACTACCCCGTGACAGCGCGAGCCACCCTCCCCCTGAGCGCGCCGGCGGCGCGACTTGGCGACGTGCTGTCAGGAGTACCTCGCGATGACGCGATGATCTGCCTCGCCGTGGAGGATGTCGCCATCATGAACGCGGAGTGGGCGTGGGAGGCGCTCGGCATCATGGAGAGCTTTCCGGACACGGCAGTCGTCGGCGGCCGGTGCCTGGACAAGGACTCCCGCATCCTTGAGGCGGGGCAGTACTTCGGCTTCGGGTCGGGCTGCGACAGTCCCGATGTGGGTCGCCCGCTCAGCGATCCCGGCTACACGCTCTGGCTATGGAAACGCCACTGCGTGAGCGCGGTCTCGTCATGCCTCGTGGTGCTGAACGTCGGGTTCGTACGAGACTTGCTCGCGCACGGGCTGAACCCGGAGGCAAGCCTTGCCTTTCTGGGGGCTTGGGCCGGGGCACATGCGGCCCGACAGAGTCGCCGCGTGGTCTATTCACCCTTTGTCGCAGGGAGGCTCTCGGCGGGGCAACAACCGTCCCCCACACCGGCCGAGCAAGCAGCCTTCATCTCGGCGACCCGCGACTTGATCCCCGACACGCGCTACTATCCCGCGAACTTCGGGCTCGATCTGGCCACCAACTTCAGGCCGGTCGCAGCTGAGGTGCGACAGGCGCACATCGATGGGCTTCTGAGCCAGGCGTTCGCGTCGGAGATGGACGGCGGGCCCGCCGGATGAAGGGCTGGCTTCGTCGCTTTCGCCGCCGCTCCCAAGCACAACCTCCCGCTCCCCACGGTCCCGCAGGCTACCCTGCGTGGCTTGAACGACGAATCGCCGAACGCTCCGAGCGGGCGCGGGCTCAAACCCCTCAGGACTTCCTCTCGATCCTCACGTGCATCTACGCCGGCTCCCCGGCTGCGTTCCTCGTAGAGACTGCGGAGTCCGTGCTCTCGCAGTCGCAGCCGGTCTTCGAATGGGTCGTGCTCGCCAACGGCCCGCTGGGGGACGACCTGGACTCTGCGCTTGCGGCGTTTGAAGCGGACTCTCGCGTCCGCGTACTCCGCTCACCCTGTAACGTGGGCATCATCCGCGGGCTCAGGCTCTGCCTGGAGGCCGCGCGAGGCGAGTACGTCTGTCCCCTGGATGGTGACGACCTCCTCACGCCGGATGCCGTGAGTCAGATCGCTGCGGCGATACTGGATGCGGGTCGTCCGGAGTTCCTCTACGGGGACGAGGACGCCTTGGTCCAAGGAAGTCCTTCCGCCCCCTACTTCCGACCGGATTGGGACCCGCTGCTCAACCTCTCATCCTCGTACATATGGCACCCCTCGGTGTTCAGAAGACAGACCGCTCTCGCACTGGGCGTGTTCACGGACGCGGAGAGTGAGTTCTGCCAGGACTGGGACACGCTCTTCCGCTTCGTGGACGCTCACATCGTGCCGGTCCACATGCCTGAGGTGCTCTATCACTGGCGGGCTCATACCGGATCATCGACGCATCGCCCTGACCGCGATCAGGGCTCGCTGAAGTCTCAGAGGCACGTCCTTGAGACTCACCTCGAGAGAGTCGGCCGGGCTGAGAGCTTCGCCGTCGCGGAGTTCCCACTCGACCGCGGTCTTCCGGAGTGGTGGATCAGGCGTGCCAGACTCGAGACGCCCGTCATCGACGTCGTCGTCATGGGCGATCGCGAGGCGATCGTCGATCGGCCCACGGTGGACCTGCCCTTCGCTCGGCTGCATCAGTTCGACAAGGCGGGAGGAACGGCAGGCCTTCGCAAGGTGATGGACCACTGCGACACGGACATGGTCGTGCTTCTGGATGCACGATCGACACCCATGCCGTACGAGTGGGCCTCAGAGGCACTGACGATCCTCGACCTGATGCCCGATGTCGACATCGTCGGAGGCCGCCTGATCGACGAGGCCGGCGCAGTGGTCGAAGGTGAGCTGGTGATCTCCGCCGACGGGCGCACCGCCTGCCCGGACAAAGGCCGGCAGGCCTCCGACGCAGGCTACTACTCTCTGTCTCTCAAGCCGCATCTTGCTGACGGCGTGAGCGGTCGATTCTTCGCGGCGCGACGGATCCACCTGTCGGAGGCGTTGGACTGCCTGCCCGCCGAAGCGTCAATTCCTTGTCTCGGCGCGTGGCTGGGAGCATGGGCGGCGCGGGCCGGGCGTCAGGTCGCCTACACGCCGCTCATGACCGCGACCCTGGACCCGCACGACGAGGCGCACCTCGCCGCGGGGGCCACCGAACAGCGGGCGCTGGTGGACTTGATGCGCGGCTTCCCGCGGCCAGACCGGTGGACCTGGCGAGAGCAGTGTGCCAATCTCGGCGAAGGACGAGCGCTCGAGAGCTGCCACTGAAGCGGCGGGCCAAGCGCGGTCCGAGGAGGCGATCAGCCGCCCTTCAGGAAGCGTTTCGCGCCGCGCAGCGGCTCCGTCAGTCGCCATGAGGCGCTGTGCTCAACCGCCTGTCTGACCGAATCCGCCTGGGCCAGCTGCTCCTGTACGCGCACGAGTCCCTGCTCCTTATCCACGATGATCGCATCACGCTCTTCGATCAGCTGTCGAGCCTCGTCGGCTCGCGCAGCCTGCGCCGCCACTTCGTCCAGCAGCTGGCGCTTGGCCTCGTCTGCTCGCGCGGCCTGCGCGGCCACTTCGTCCAGCAGCTGGCGCTTGGCCTCTTCTGCTCGCGCGGTCAACGAGGCCACTTCCTCCTGCAGCTGCTCGTGTTCCTCCTGCAGCTGCTCGAGTCTGCCTTCTGCGGCGAGCAGACGCGACCTGACGCCGCCACCACTTACCTTGCGCAGGAATCCACCCGGATTGAACGACAAGAGCAGCTTCTCGCGCGAACGATCTACCAGGAAGTCTTCCGTTCCCGCAAGGAACAGTTGAACTGCCTCCATGGGGCCCCGTCCGAACGAGGAGGCTACCGGATGCCCGTTGATGTTCGTGTCTTCGACGATCATGTAGCTGTCGGTCGTGACCAGATCCGCATACAGCTTCATCTCATCGAGGACATGCGTCATCGTGTGATCGGAGTCAAGGATGACCATGACGCAGCGCGCAGATTCGACGCGAGCGCGAACGTCGGCCAGGACGTCCGGTGACGTCGACGAGCCTGTCAGATAGGTGACGCGTGGATGCGGAGGTCGGACCGTCGGCGAGGAAGCCAGCGCTTCGATGTCCACGGTGATGACCTGGCCCTGTCCCAGGAGATCGCAGATGGACGCCATGAAGAGGGCGCTGCCCCCGAACCGAGTTCCCGTCTCGATGATGAAATCAGGCTTCAGCTCGGTGATGATCTCCTGGTAGATCCACAGATCGCAGGGGTATTTCTCGGCCTGGACACCGAGCCAGTACGTGGATGCCCATGTAGTGAGGGCCGAGTCATAGAAGAGCTTGTGGAACTCTTCGATGGTGGTCTGATCAGGCGTCACGACTGCTCCTCCTCGAGCTGCTCCATGATGATGTTGATCATCGGGATGCCCACTAGCCCAGTGCACACGCTGGTGGAGTGCGACTTGAACAGCAGAGCTTCGTGCATCCAGTGAAGCTGCACATTCTCGGCCTGTGTCCCCTCCGCCACAGACGCGCTGATGAAGTAGTCGCCGGCCGGAAGGATGGGCATGCGGAACTCGAAACAGGCCCTGAAGAGACTTCCGCCCGGGATCTCCGGCGGCGCCTGATGGTACGTCAGATAGGTGTTGTCCGAGAAGAGGATCTGGCCGAGGCGGTCCTTCACCATGAACCCCAGGATCGGCTGATGGAGCGGGATGTGCGTCTCGGCTGTCACGATCACCATGACGCGCTCTCCTCCCACGATCCAGGACACACGCGCTCCCGTCGCAGAATCCGCAAGCTCGACGGCTCGCAGGTGCGCTCCGCCGGCCCCGAAAGCCTTCGAGGGGTCACCGAAGGAGAACACCTCGATGTCGTTGCGCAACGGTGAGAGATTCACGTACTTGAGGCGCTGATCGACCACATCACCATCCGTATCCGCCATGGGCCTCGGTGGTGGCCTCAACACCGACCGCGGGGGCGCTGCGTCGACGGGCTGAAGCGCGCCGACGAGATCCTGCAGGTAGAGATCGCAGACATCCCGGGCGCTTCCGTCCGCCTTGATCGCCCCCTGCTCCAACAGTATCGCTCGTTCGCATAGTCCCATGACTGCTCCCGTGTCATGACTCACGAACAGCAGGGAGCCTGATTCCCGAAAACGCCGCATGTACCGCAGGCACTTCTGCGTGAAGAAGGCGTCCCCCACCGCCAGCGCCTCGTCGACCACAAGGATCTCTGCATCCACGTGCGCGACCACGGCGAAGGCGAGGCGCACGAACATGCCGCTGGAGTACATCTTCACCGGCTGATCGATGTAGTCGCCGATGTCGGCGAAGGCCACGATCTCATCGTATCGGTCGTCGATCTCCTTACGGCTCAGCCCGAGAATCGACGCGTTCATGTAGACGTTGTCGCGGCCGCTGTACTCGGGATTGAAGCCGGATCCGAGCTCGAGGAGGGCGCTGATCCGACCCCGTGTGCTGAAGGAGCCGCTGGTCGGCGTGAGTGTGCCGCAGACCAACTGAAGCAAGGTGCTCTTACCGCTGCCGTTGCGACCGATGACTCCGAGGGTCTCCCCCTTATGCAGCGTGAAGCTGACGTCGCGAAGGGCCCAGAACTCCTTGTAGTAGATCTTCGGCTTGATCGGCAGCCAGCGTGCCGCGGCGTTGCGCACCGGGTGCCTGAGCCTGTCGCGCGGATTGTCCCACAGGAGATACGCCTTGCTGAGATTCTCAGCCACCACAGAAGGCTGGCCTGAACCTGCTTCATGCCGTTGCCCCTCCGGCTCCTGCTCCTTGTTCTGGTTCGTCGGCTCGGTCTCCACGGGCGAGCTCACCTACATCACGTCCGCGAATGCCTTCTTCGAGTGCATGAAGGCGTAGTAGCCGAGCAGCATCACGACGAGAGAGCCCGCGGTGACGGGCAGCCACCACGACCACATCGGCGGCATGCCCCACAAGAGGGTCCTACGGGCCGTGTCGAGGATCGTCGTCAGCGGATTGAGCAGCATGACCTTGCGCAGGTAGGGGGGCACGGCCGACAGCGGGAAGAAGATGCCCGACAAGAAGAACAGCGCCTGCGTGGCGATCATGACCGGCTGGGTGAGGTCGCGGACGAAGACACCGAGCGACGCCAGCGCCCAGCCGAAGCCGAGCGTCAGGGCGCACAGAGGGAGCAGCGTCAGCGGGAACATCCAGAGCGTCGGCGAGACCCGGTGCTGCACGAAGATCGTGGCCGGCAAGAGGATCGCGAGACCGAACGCCGCGTTGATGAGACTCGACCCGAGGGCGGCAGCCGGCAGGATCTGGAGGGGGAAGATGACGCGCTTGACGTAGTTCGGATTGGACAGGATCAGGTCGCTCGCCCGCTGGACGCATTCCGCAAAGACGTTGAACATGATGAGCCCGCAGAAGAGATTGAGGATGAAGTCGGCGCCTGTACCCTGGTCGCCGCCCCAGCGGTTCTTGAAGATGACCCCAAAGACAAGCGTGTAGACGGCAAGCATCATCAGCGGGACGATGAACGACCAGACGATGCCGAGATACGACCCTTTGTAACGGAGCACCGCGTCACGCCACGCGAACTGACCGATAAGGCCACGATTGGCTGCCAGATCGCGGAGCATACGGACCGGGAGCGGGCCCCTCAAGGCGCTGTCATTTGCCTGCATCAGACTCCTGGGGAGAACGGCGGGACCGCTGTATGGTATCTCGTAGGCATCACTCACCCAAACCCACGGTCTCGCCTCCTTCGCCTTGATCTGCGGTGGTGGCGGCACGGCGTCCCCGTAGCTTCCACAGGTGCCAAGCGACCCGTGAGCGCACGCTCCGGACCCGGGCGGCCACCCGGCCCACCGAGCGGGCGATGTCTCTGCTCTCGACAGGGTCATCGAGCAGCGCTGCATCCAGAGCGGCGGCCCAGTGTCTTTCGGCTACGCGCCAAATGTCGCGGCGCTCTCTCACAGCTGTCTGTTCCTCGCCGGCGAGACGCCACGTGCTATCCCATATCTGCTCCATCGCATCCGACCACGACTCATAGGTGTTGGCGGCGAGGCGGCCACACTTGAGATCACTGTCCGCATAGGGCGGCGCGTTGCTGTAGACGGCCGGATGGCCGAACCCACCGTACTCCACCATCTTCACATCCGACTTGCCGGCCACGAACTCCAGCGTGTCGGGATCCCCCCTGGTCTCCAGGGGCGCAGCAGCCAGCATCGCCGGCATGGCAGCCAGCATCGCGTGATAGCGGTCGGGCGGCATCTCGCCGGCGGCGACAACACCACGAAGGATGCGGGCAGCGACCGATGAGAGCTGCTCCAACGGCGGACCGAAGTAGCAGATCGGCAGGCGGTGTCTCGCGCTGAAATCCCCGATTGCAGCAAGGACCTCCTCGGCGGACTGGGCCAGCGCCAGGCGATGCCCCTGCGTCAGCAGCATGGCGGTGGGCTTCTGAGGCTCTGCCCTGCGCTCCGACGGAAAGGCGGCGGCGTTCGGGCATACGACAAGTTTCCCGGTGACATCGAGCCCGGATCTCCGAGCCAGGAGACCTCCGAGGCGCGCGGACGTCACGGTCACTACGCGAGCCGCAGACAGGCTCTCGACCACGGGAGCCGAAGCTGGGAACTCCTCGGAGCGAAGATAGCCGGGGCGGCAGAGAAGATTGTCGTCGATGTCCAGCAGGAACCCGTGCGGCAGGAGGTCCACGAGTCGCCTCACGAGGTGCTCGTCGACTCCCCGCTGGATCCACACGACGTCGAAGCTACCGTGCCGAGGCAGGCCGGCGAGGGTGGCATCCGTGACCGTGTAGTCAGCGATACGCCCGATGCGTTTCAGCGCCGCGAGCGGCGCATGCACTCGCCAGAACGCCACGTAGCTCGTCGCGACATCTGCGATGGCCAGCACGCGCGGCGCATCAGTTTGCCGGTCAGCCGCCACTGCTCGCCCACCGCCCGGACATCAAGAGAAGTAGCGCGCATGGCTTGGCGGAGCGCCTCTGTCGTTCATCACTCCCGGAATTGGCAGGAACATAGCCGACACCGACCTCGTCATACGTCCGTCCGTCCTGTCGGATGGGGCTGACTAACCTAGCTACCCGGCAGCGAGCATCACGTGCTCCATACAGGTTACGATCGGCATCAGTCCTCCACGATAATCGCCGTGCGTGCTCTCGGCTTGTCAGGCGTCACGGCAGTGGGGGCCACCACATAGTCCCAGTTGCGACGGCGTCATTGCGAGTTGCAGTCGATACCCCGAGTCTTCTAGAAGCCAGCCCTCGCAAAGAGAAAGTCCGCCTGGACCGCCCGGCCGCGCCGGTCGTAGAACGGATTGTGGACTCCAGAGAGGCGGAACCCGCGGTCCCGTACCCATGAGACGAGCTCGTCTGCAAGCGGCTGACCCTCGTAGAGCTCCATAAAGGAGCCCTCGACAAGGATCGTGGCGAATCGCGGGAAGAACTCCTCACACCCCCTCAGCGCCTCTATCTCGTAGCCTTGGACATCCAGCTTCAGCATCGCTGGCGGTTCGACCTGCTCGGCAGACATGAACTCAGGCAACCGACCAACGCGGATTCTCGCGGTGGTCCTCTCTGCGGTGCCTCGGAACAAGGTCTCCTGCATAGGACTGATGGGCAGGAGTGAGGATGAATGGTCCCTCCTCGAAACGTGAATGATCGCCTCTCCGCTGTCGTCTCCGATTGCCGCACGGTGGAGTGTCACCCGTGGGTCTCGACCAAGTACTTGGTGGAAACGCCTCGCCGCGTCAACCAGCGGCTCGAACGATACGATCTGGGCGTCGGGGAGGCAGTGTCGCGTTGCCAAGGCGAATTGCCCGCGATTCGCGCCAATGTCCACGACGGTGCGATAGTCCATCATTCGAAGCGCTGGGGAGTTCTCAACCGCCGCGGCGCAGCCCTGACTCAGCAGAGCGGCGCGATACTGCGGGTCTGCAAGAAGCTCGATCAGCTTCATGGCACGATTCAGTTGCATGGCTCTGAGATCCCGGTTCGCCACATGTTCCGCCTCTTGAGTCTCGCAGTTCGCACGAAGGCACGCGCAGGGCTCGCTCAACCTCTGCAGGTGGCGCGGCCCGACCCCCCCTGAGACAATCGACGGCATGAACGATCACGCCGCCAGAATCTGGACCAAGTATCGGGAGCAAATCCTCTACCTAGTGGTAGGGGCCTGGAACATGCTCTTCGCCTACGCCGTCTTCTCGCTACTCTACTTCCTTCTGAATCGGCTTCTCCACCCCTCGGTCATCCTCCTGTTCGCCTACCTGATCTCATCGGTGAACGGATTCGTGGGCTTCCGGTACCTGGTGTTCAGGTCCGCCGGCCGTCCGGTAGCGGAGTACTTCAAGTACCAACTGGTCTACACGCCGCTGTTTCTTGTGAATGCTTTCGTGCTTCCTCTTGCGCTCAGCTACACCTCGATGAATGCATACGCGATTCAAGCCATCTTCTCTATCTTCGCGGTCATCGCCAGCTACCTCGGCAACAAGTACTTCGCCTTTCGCAAGGTCGCCTCGACGTCGGCGAGCAGTGGCGATCCCGCGGAGTGAGCAGTGGCTAGCGGCCAATCGAGTTGAGGACGCGGTACGCGGCAACGGTGCGGGCTGCCTGCAGGCGGTGCAAGAACATCAGGAACCCGTGATGGTCGCCCGCGTGTCGTTCCGCCACCCGCAACTCCTCTTCGAACTGTTGGCGAAACCGGCTACCGCTCTTGCTCGACGCGTACCAGCGAAAGGACCCGAGGTACTCGGGGATGAACCGAGCAGGCCAGCGCTCTCCCAGACGTAACCAGTAGTCATAGTCCATCGCCAAGTGAAGGTCAGTGCGGAAGTCACCGACCGCCTCCCAAGCCGAGCGGCGCCAGAACACGCCCATCTGAGAGATCCAGTTCTCCACGAGAAGCTTCTCGAGCGTGAATCTTCTCATGCGCCAGTTCTTGTACGCAGTCACGAAGCGCCGGATCTCCTGGCCGCGCTCATCGACGATCCGCACTCTCCCGTAGACCCACTGGGCCGGGGCCTCATTCCGGAAGACTTGCATGACGCGACGCAGTGCGCCCGGTTCGTAGGCGTCATCGCTGTTGAGCCAGCCGAGAACGCTCCCGGTCGACAAGCGAAGGCCATGATTCAGTGCATCAGATTGACCCTCGTCCTCTCGGCTCACCCATTTGATCGCCGACCCGTAGCTCTCGAGAATCTCCCGGGTTCCGTCACTCGACCCGCCGTCCATGACGATGCACTCGAGCTCGAAGTCGCGTTCCTGTCTAAGGACTGAATCGATGGCGATGCGCAGATAGGCCGCCTGGTTCAGAGTGGGCATGACCACCGATACGGAGTCAGCCACTCTGCGCGCCGCGTGAATGCGCCCGACGGTTGTCGAGCCTCGCCAACTGCCGTGTCTCATCGGCGCCTGCGGAACTCTGTACCTCAAGCCCAAGAGCCTGCAGCAGCATCTGCGCCCCCAGGATGATCGGCACGACCGCGATCATGACTGTACCGGCGGTAGCACGTGGCCCGTGACCGTCGACTCCACCCAGCGATACGCGCCGAAGATGACGCCGAAGAGGAAGAAGACGGCCCTCTGAACGTGAGCATGGCGATGAGGCCGAAGTCATTGACGACGTGGCGTTTGACGAACCGCCAGGCGAATCGGCGCAGCAGACGGAGGGGAAAGGTCCACGCCACGCGGCCGATGCGCAGCGTCGATGACTCGTGAGCCGTAGAGAGCGGCGGTGCTCACGTCGACGACACGGGCATCGATGACGTTGAGGCGAATGAGCATGTCGTTCTCGAAGAAGTAGTCCTGCGCCAGGCCGTCGAGCTTGAGTCGAGCGAAGGGTCGCCGCCGTGACGGCGGTGAATCCGCACTGTGGGATCGAACACGTGCCAGTAGCCACTCGCCACCTTCGTCAGGAACGAGAGCACGACGTTCCCGAACCAGCGGGGCGAGGCATGTCGGTGGGACGGCCGGAGCGACGGAAGCGGTTGCCCTTGATGTAGTCGGCCGGCCGCCGCTCAGATCGGGGCACCAGGAGGACCGCAAGCTCTCCCGCGTCCATCTGCTCGTCGGCGTCCATCTTGACGACGACATCGTAGCCGGCCTCGAGGGCGGCCCGTAGCCGGTGAACGCATGGCGGCGCCGACGCCCCGTTGGCCTCCCGATGGATGACCTGCACTCGGGGGTCCGGGAGGGCCCGAGCCACATCCAGCGTGTCATCGGTGCTGGCGTCGTCGACGATGTGATGCGGTCGATCCAGCCGGCAGACCAACGACGACGGCCGCCAGATGGCGGGACTCGTTGTGCGCGGGGAGGACCACAGCGACGCGCGCCGAAACCGAACGCCGAGTCTTCCGACGTCGGGCTCCATCACCCCGTTCCGGCAGTTGATCAAGGCTCCCGGGCCTGCAGAGGCACGCTCATCTCGAGTCGCCGATATTACTGCGTTTAGGGGCTGCGTCGCTCACCTCGGCGAAGCAGCCCGAGCTCTAGGATGACTGCATGAAGCGAGCGGAATCCCGGCGAAGCGTCCTCGTCGTCGCCCCCGAGTTGCCTCTTGAGCCGCTCACGGGCGCCCATACACGACCGCTGTCGATCGTCAGGGCGCTCCTGCGTCAGTACGACGTCACGGTCGTGGGCTCGGCGCCGCCGGCGGCCGACCTGTCGGCGCTGCAGAGCACCGGGGCGGCGATCAGGTCACTCGCTGCCGCCCCCTACGAACGCTCGATCGCCGGACGAGCTCTGGCCCGAGCGCGGCAGGCGGTCTCCCCCGTACCGTTCCTCAGCCGGAGCTACTTCGAGGGCATGGGCCGTGCGGTCCAGAAGGCTGTCGAGGACACCCGGCCGGACGCTCTCCATCTCGTCAGCATGTACTCGTGCTGGTATCGGGACGATCGGCTGCCGGCAGTGATCGACCTGCTGGACGTGGTCAGCGCTCTCTGCGACGCCGCCGCGATCAGTCGCCCCTGGCGGTACGGAGCGGCTCGCCTTCAGCGAAGGACATCCGCGGGGGTCGAGAGCCGGGAACTGACCAAGATGGCCGCCGTCATAGCCATCAACGACGAGGACGCGCGGCGACTGCGAGCACTCCAGATCGAGTCGACGGTCGTCCCGCTGGCCATGACTGTGCCGACGGACGCCGAGATCGAGGCCGATGGAGGCGGTGCGCGGGCAGCTGGGCCCCTCATGCGCCCGGTCCGAGCGGCGGGCGGCGATCATCCGCTCAGCCTCCTGTTCGTAGGGGACTTCCAGCACCATCCGAATCGCGCCGCGGCCGCGTTCATCCGGCGCGAGCTCGTGCCTGAGCTGAAGCGCCGCGACCTGCGGTTCCGGCTGACAGTCGCGGGGCGCGGAGCCGCTCGGGTCCACGATGGCTCGCGGGACGGAAGCGTCGAGTACCTCGGCGACGTGCCGGACATGGCTCCGCTGTATCGCGACGCCGACATCGTCCTCGTGCCCGTCCCGTTCGGCGGTGGGACGAAGAACAAGACGCTCGAGGCTATGGCCTGGGGCAAGCCGGTCGTCGGCACACCCCAGGCCTTCACGGGACTCAGCGTGTCCCAAGGGGTCGCGTTCCTCTCGGTCCCGCTTGACGGTGCGACGATGGCGGCCGCCGTGGAGCGCCTGGCGCGGCCCCACGTCCGCGCCTCCATGGGCGCCGCAGGCCGCGCCTACGTGCGGCGCCATCACACACAGGAGATCGTCGACGAGTGCGTCGCGGCCGTGTACGCGCGAGTCCTGGGCGCCGGCTCCTGACCGACTGTGCGATACTTCCGGGATTCCAGGAGGCCATCACGGACTACACACGACTTCGACGACTACTGGCGGGCCGCCGGGGCAGCGCTGAGCCTGATGCGCTCCGTGAGTGGGGCGGACAGGAGCTCGGCTCGCTTGCCTGGATGCTGGGCGGCCGGGTGCTGCGCGGGTCGCTGCTGCGTGCCCGCATGGGCCGGGCGGACGGACTGGTGTTCTGCGACCGGAACGTCCGCGTCCTGCACGCCGGTCACGTGTCCTGCGGCCGCGATCTCAACCTCGAAGAGGGTTGCCAGATCGTGGGGTTGTCGCAGCGCGGCATCGTCTTCGGCGACCGCTGCACCGTCGGGCGCCAGGCGATGATCGCGCCGACCAACATCTTCGGCGGGGAGCCGGGTGAGGGACTCAAGGTGGGTGACAACTCCAACATCGGGCACTTCGCGTTCGTGGGCTGCTCGGGCTACATCGAGATCGGGGACCGCGTGCTCATGGGTCCGCGGGTCACGCTGCTCGCCGAGAACCACAACTTCGACGACCTCTCGCGGGCGATCAAGGCGCAGGGCGTGGAGCGGCAGGCTATCGTCATCGGCGACGACTGCTGGCTCGGGGCTGGCTCCATCATCCTGGCCGGCGTGTCGCTCGGCGCCGGGTCCGTCGTCGCCGCCGGCGCCGTGGTCACGCGCGACGTTCCTCCCATGACGGTCGTCGCGGGCGTGCCCGCTCGCGTCGTGCGCGAGCGGGCGACTGCGTGAGGATCCTCCTCGTCAACAACGCGGTGCGGCAGGGCAGCGGCATCGACGCCTTCGTCGCCGTGGAGAAACGGCTTCTGACAGCACGAGGTCACGATGTCGTCGTGTTCGAGCGCGACAATCACGAGTACGACCGCGCCGCGCCGTCGCGTCGCGCGGCGCTTCTCGCCTCATCACTCTACTCGCTGCCCGTCCGGCGGGACCTGAGCCGTCTCCTTGCACGCGAGCGCGTCGACGTGGCGCACCTGCACAACCTCGTCCCTTTCGTGACGGGCGCGGCCTACGACGCCTGCCGCGTCCACGGAATCCCGACCGTCCAGCACCTGCACAACTACCGCGCCTTCTGCCTGTCGTCCTGGGACTTCCGCGACGAACGAGGTGCGACGACTGCGTGCGAGGACGGCGTTCGTAGCGTGTGCCGTCCATCGCTGCTACCGCGGCTCCCGACTGGCGAGCGCGGGCTGGCGGCGGCGCGCTGGATCGACTGGTCGCGCGGTCGCCGGAGCGGCTACGCGGCCGATCTGTACATCGCCAACAGCAGGCACACCGCTGATGTGCATGCGGCGCACGGGCTGCCGCAGGAGCGCATCGAGGTGCTGCACAACCCTGCCGACGACCTCGCGGCGCTTCTCCCTGCCGCCGAGCCGCAGGAGCGGCCCGACGTGCACGGCGGCAGGCCGAAGCTCACCTTCGTCGGCTCGCTGATCCGCACCAAAGGCCCGTCGGTCGCCCTCGATCTCGCGGCGGCGCTCCCTGACTTCGACGTGCACCTCATCGGCACGGGCGACGAGGAGTCCGTGCTCCGAGATGCGGCCCGCCGGCGCCGGCTCCGGAACGTCACGTTCCATGGCCTGCTCCGCGACCGCGACAAAGCGGCCACCTGGGCCGGAGGCTTCCTCACCGTGGTGCCCTCGCTCTGGGACGAGCCGTTCGGGCTCGTCGTGCCGGAGAGCTACTCGCTCGGCGTGCCGGTGCTGGCCACGGTAGCGGGCGGCCTGGCTGAAACGGTGGCCGACGGCGAGACGGGGCTGCGCCTCGACCCCCACGACGTTGAGGGTGCGGCGGCCAGGGTCCGCGAGCTGTGGCGCGACGATGGCCGGTACCGGCGCATGCGCGCCGCCGCACGGGCGGCCTACGAGGCGCGCTTCACCGAGTCCGTGTTCGCGCCTCGGCTGGAGGACCTGCTGCGGCGAGCAGCCGGAGCCTGCTCGTGAAGCTCGCACTCGTAGGTACCCGGGGCGTGCCGGCCGCCTACAGCGGCTTCGAGACGGCAGTGGAGAACATCGGCCGGCGCCTCGCCGCGCGCGGTCACGACGTCACCGTCTACTGCCGGCCGCACATGGTCCAGGGGCGCTATGACCGCTACGAGGGCATGCGCCTCGTGTACCTGCCCACCGTGCGCAGCAAGCATCTCGACACGTTCGTCCACAGCTTCATCTCGACGATGCACATGGCGCTCTTCGTCCGGCCGGACGCCGCGTTCTACTTCATCGCCGGCAACAGCCCGTTCGCGCTGCTCTCCCGCCTGCTCGGCATCCCCAGCATCCTGAACGTGGACGGCCTGGACTCGCGGCGCGCCAAGTGGTCCGGCTCCGCCAAGTACTACCTGCGCTGGGCCGAACGGAACTCGCCGCGCTTCGCCACACGGGTCATCACCGACTCAAGGGAGCTTCAGCGGGTGTATCGCGAGGAGCACGGCGCCGAGACGACGTTCATCCCCTACGGCGCCGATATCCCCGAGACCAGAGCAGTGGATCAGTTGGAGCGGCTCGGCTTGAGCCCACGCGGCTACGTGTTGTTCGTCGGCCGGCTGGTGCCCGAGAACAACGCCCACGTCCTCCTGGAGGCGTTCGAGGGCCTCGCCACCGATCTGAAGCTCGTCATCGTGGGCGACGCGCCCTACGCGGATGCCTACCGGGAGTCGCTGATGGCGTCACGCGACCCACGCGTCCTGTACACCGGCTACGTCTTCGGCGACGGCTATCACCAGCTCGCCCGCAACGCAGCCGTGTTCGTGGTCGCTACAGAGGTGGGCGGCACACATCCCGTGCTCATCGAGGCGATGGCCGCGGGCAACTGCGTGGTCGTCAACGACCACGAGCCCAACCTCGAGGTGGTCGGCGACGCCGGCGTCTCCTATCGCGGCGCCGGCGGCGCGCAGGCGCTGCGCCTCGTGCTGCAGGAGCTGCTCGGCGACCCAGGTCGAATGGACGCGCTGCGGGCGACCGCGGCGGCGCGGGCCAAGGCGCTGTTCTCGTGGGACGCCGTCACCGACGCCTACGAGAAGCTGGCGGAGAGTCTGACGCGCCGGCGCTGAGAGGCCGCAGGACGTCACACCCGGTCCGGCGGCTCCGGGGACGAG
Organism: uncultured Thermoleophilia bacterium; assembly: GCA_963717965.1. Taxonomy (GTDB): domain Bacteria; phylum Actinomycetota; class Thermoleophilia; order UBA2241; family UBA2241; genus CAIXSE01. The sequence goes on from CAVQXS010000004.1 coordinate 49,010, forward strand.
GCCTGCTACAGGCCGCCGAGCATGTGGCGGGTGCCGGGATGCATCGGGTTGAGCTCGAGTGCCTTGAGATACCACAGTCGGGCCGTGGCCGGGTCCTGGAACCACTCGAGCTGCAGGTTGCCCATCTGATAGTACGGCTCGTAGTTGGCCGGCTGCAGCCGTACCGCCTTGTCCAGCGTGGCCGCCGCGGCCCGCGGGTCGCCGCTCTGAGCCTGCGCCGCAGCCAGCGTCAGGAGCGGGTCGACCGCCAGCGGGTCGAGAGCCGCCGCGCGCCGAGCGCTCGACTCGGCCGAGGCGACCTGTCCGCGGCTCAGCCGGTCCTGAGCCTGCGCCGTCGACCGCTCGGCGAGGTACGGCAGCGCCCAGCACACGACCGCGAACAGGACCACCCCCGTGGCCAGCAGACGCCATCCCCGGCTCGGGGCGATCGCGACGGTCGCGGGCGCCGCGGATGTCGCGGCCGGCGCGGTCCCGGCCGGGCCGGCGGCGGCGCGGCCGGCCCGGGCGGACCCCCGCGCCGCGGCCGCCCGCTCGCGCACGTAGGCCGCGCACACGCCGGCGAGCACGACGAAGGCGAGGCCGATCGCGACCATGTCCCAGTCCCAGTCGAACGAGATGTGGACGACGAACGCGGCCACCGCGGCCTGGCACGCCGCGAGCAGCGCACGATGGGGATCGTGGCGGTCTCGCAGCACGCGGCCGAAGGCCGCGACGACGAGACCGCCGATCGCGACGACGAAGAGGACCAGGCCGACGATCCCGAGCTCGGACAGCACGTTGAGCCACTGGCTGTGACTGTGCTTCACGGTCAGGGTGTTCGTACGGTACAGCTCGTCGGTGAGGCGGAACGTGCCCGCGCCGGTGCCCGTGATGACGTGGTGAGCGAAGCCGCGCAGAGCCTCGCGGTACCAGGGAAGGCGGCCGCTGGTGCCGAGCGAGGTGAGCCGCTGCGCGTCGTTGTTGGGGCCCGACGGGGAGAGGGCGGCGTGGTAACGCGCGGAGAACCACTCCGCGCCGCCGTGCTGGGATATGTAGACGGAGCCGGCGGCAAGCGGCACGACGACGAGCACGGCCACCACGGCGATCCCGACGACGCGGGCCTGCCGTGGCGACAGCTTCACCCGCCGCTCCGCGTGTGAGACCAGGACCTGCGCGGCGAAGGCGACGGCCAGCGCCACAACGAACCAAAGGGCCAGCGTATGGCCCTGCGCCGCCCGCAGGCGGTCGTCGGTCGTCACGCTGAACAGCGTGTGCCCTCCGCGAAGTCCGAGCAAGACCGCGGCCGTGATCACCACTGGGATGGCCAGGGACGTGAGCGCGCTCAGGCGACGCGTCGTGAGCGCGAAGTAGACAAGCAGCGCGGCGGCGAGCGCCACGTACCCGCCGCGTGAGAACGTGAAGAAGAAGGTGAAGACGAGCAACACCAGCGCACTCGCCGCCAACCCACGGACCACGAGCCTCGTCCCGCTCCGAGACGCAACCACGAGGAAGACGGGGAGCCCCATGACGATCAGGGCCGCGAGCACGTTCCAGTAGCCGATGGGCGCTCTAAGCCGTGCGAACACGTGAGCGTCGGCGACCACGTCCGGGGCGATCTTGCCGAGGAAGGCATAGGCCGAGACGACAACGACGACGAGCCCGAACCCGTAGGCCGTGAGGCGAAGCTGGGCCGGCCCGCCGGACAGCAGCCCGACCGCGACCATCACCAACAGATAGAGGAGGAGGACGTCGAACGACAGCCAGGAGAGGTCGGGGCCTGACGACCAGAGGACGGAGAGGCCCGTCCAGACCACGAACGCGGTGAAGGCGACCAAGGCGATGAGGTACGGACGCGAGGGACGTGCGAGGGACCGAGCGCGCCAGACCGCCACCAGGGAGAGCGCCGCCAGCACGAAGAGGACCGGAGCGGTGCGCTGGAGGATGTACCCGCCGGAGAGGAAGCTCAGTACCGTCACGGTCGCGAGCAGCGCTGCAAGGCACGAGGCGGCGAACGCATCTCGAGCGGGCGAGACAGGCTCCAGGTGCAGCGGGTGACTCCTTGCTCGCAGTTCCCGGGGGGACCGGCCGACGGGGAACGAGTATACTGGATGACTGAACGCAACGACGGCGAGTGAGCAGGAGGGGTCGGCAGCATGAAGCGAGCAGCGTCAGCGATCCTCCTCATGCTCCTGCTGGTCACCGCCGGCGTCATCACATCCGCCGTGTCCGCCGGGCCGCCCACCGGGATCCTCGGCGACGCGTCCGACGGGGTCATCAACGGTTCGTACAGCGCGTCTCAAGTGCGCGCCGCCTTGGCCGCCGTTCGCGGCGACCCGGCCTACATGCAGTACAGCGACATCGAGGGCGTGCTGGTCAACTACCTGGCCTCCCTCACGGGGGCCGGCGGCCAGGGAGCGACCGCGAGCGGAGGCGGCGGCTCGGCAGGCGGTCAGACGACGTCTGGCCAGAGCGGCTCGGCCAGCCAGACCGCGACGTCGGGCGGCGCCGGCCAGGGGGAGTCGAACGGCTCGCCGGGCAGTCTCGCGTCGCCTGCCGGCGGGACCGCGAGCGGCGCTCAGGTCCCCGGCGCATCCGTCCCCGTCGTCACCGCGTGGGATCGCGCCAAGGTGAGACTGGCGGCCGTGCCGTGGCTCTTCGCCGTTGCCGCGATCGGCTTCGCCGCCGTCGCCGTGCTGCTCCGCCGTCGCGCGCACTGACGCCCGGACGAGGCCCCCCCCACATCACGCCCTCCCTCTACACCACGCCGCGCGCCCCGGGCGACGCGCTGGTGAAGCAGATCGCCAGGTAGAGCATGAGCACGAACGACAGAGAGGCCAGGACCCAGAAGAGCTTGGTCCGCTTCTCCAGAGCGATCGCCAGCCCCATGAACAGCGGGAAGACGACGAGCGCGAAACGATGGTACGAGTAGAGCGGCACGAGACGCGAGGGCTCGAGCAGCGGTACCAGCAGGGCCAGCGCGCAGTACACGCCGTACGGCAGCCGCAGCCGCCGGAACACCAGGACCAGGCAGAACGCGGCGATCACCAGCGCACCGAATGGAAGCAGCGTGCGCGCGAAGAGGACCTCGAGCCGCTCCCCGGGCAGGAGACCTGAAGGGAACAGCGACAGGTCGCGGGAGATGGCGCCGATCCCCCTCACCGCGGCACGCGCGCCCCTCCACACGTCGACCCACGGCCAGGTCGTGTAGCGGTGCCAGTAGGTCCGCTGCACCTCGATGAAACGGGTCGGGTCCCCGAGCTTCGCCCAGAGGTAGGCCATGTAGGCGACCAGACCGGCCGGCACGAGCAACAGCCACGCGACCCGGAGGTCGTCGGGCCGGGACAACGACGGGCGACGCGTCGCCCAGCCTTGCTCGTCCGCGAAGATGAGCAACAGCGGCACGATGAGAACGATGCCGCTACTCCGCGTCAGCGTGGCCAGGAACCCCGCGATGCAGGCTACCACCCACTGCCGCCGCCGGGCGAAGTAGAACGCCGCGACGGTGAGGAGCAGGAACAGCGACTCGCTGTAGACCGCGCTGAAGACGAACGCCGTGGGGAACACGGAGATCAGCACGACGGCGCGGGCCGCCGCCCGGCGACTCGCCTCCGCCGCCGTGAGGCGGAACAGCAGCACCATCGCCCACGTGTAGCACACCAGCGAGACGGCCAGGCCGGCCAGCCAGTAGTTGCCCAGCGTGAAGATACTCGTGACCCTCACCAACAGAGGGTAGAGAGGGAAGAACGCAGGACGTCCCGGACTGCCGCCGTAGCCCTCGCGAGCGATGTGAACGAACCAGCCCGCGTCCTTGCGCATCCAGGGGACCTGCAGCAGTCGTCTCAGCATCCCCCCGGCGTGGTCCCCGTACCGATACGCGACGTAGGCGCCGGCGATGACCGCGACGAGGACGGCGACGCGAGTGACCGCCGCGGCGATCGCGGCCTCGCCCGCGTACGAGAGGAGGCGTCCGTCGTCGCGCTTCCTGCTCCCCGGTGGCGAGCCGCGTCGATCCGTACCCTGTGAGGACGCTTCGCCTTGCGGGACCGACGAGGTCACGGAACCTCCGCGAACGGCGCCCTCACGCTCACCAGGTCTCGTACCGGTCTGAGCCCTTGCGGTACTCCTTGACCCGTTCACCGAGGCCGTCGGCGATCGTCATGATGCGGCACGACATCTCGAGCACGCTGGTGAGCTGGTAGGCCTCCTCGAGCAGGTGGCCGATGGCGAAGGGCCCGTGGCCGCGGAGCATCACGACGTCGTACTCCTTGAGCCAGGTCGGGAGCAGCTCGGCGACTTCCTTCGAGCCGGCGGTGAGCTCGGTGTGCACCACCGGCACCTTGTGCAGCAGGTAGGACCCCTCGCTGTCGATGGGGACGATCTCGTCGCCCATGAGCGAGCGGGCGATCGCGTAGGGCGGGTGCGTGTGCACGATCGCCTGCGCGGCCGTGCCCTGGTAGATCGCCCGGTGCACGTTGATCTCGGTGCTGGCGAGCATGACGTTGGCGTCGTTGTCGTCGAGGCCCGTTGCGATGATGTCACGCTCCTCGAGACGGGCGAGCATCGACCCGCGGCGGGTGATCAGGATGCGGTCGCCCATGCGCACGCTCATGTTGCCGCCGTGCGAGCTGATGACGCCGGCGACGAAGAGGTCCCGGCCGATGGCCTGGAACTGCTCGAGGAAGGCCGCGCTCACGGCGTGGCCGTCCCACCGGACGGCGCGGCTGCGGCGCCGCCACGGCCGCGGCGACGCCCGCGGCGGCGTCTGTGGCGCCGGCCGCGGCTGCCGCTTCTCGCAGCCCGAGCCGCTCGAGCTTGGCCGGCGAGGGCACGCCGCCCCCGTCCCAGCCGCGCGAGATGTAGTACTCGTCGAGCATCGGCGGCAAGTCTACGACCTGGCCGGCGGACGGCCCGGCCGGCACGGGCTCGTGCAGGAGCCGGGCCGGCAGCGTGTCGTCGGCGCGCGTGAACCCGGCGGCGAGGTTGAAGAGGCGCTCGGCGTTCCAGATGCGCTCGCCCATCACCAGCAGCTCCTGCGGCTCCACCGGCTCGCCCCACACGGCGCTGAGCAGGCGGGCGTAGTAGTCCTCCTTCATCGCGAAGGCGGTGAACTTGCACACGCTGAGCGAGTCGAGCACGGCGTTCAGGTTCTGCATGTTGATGAGCAGGCCGGCCTTGCCCAGCGTGGCGAAGCGGTCGACCATCTTGGGCACGCCGAGGATCTCGGGGCCGAGCATGTTGGCGCGCAGGTGGCAGCCGCCGCGGTTGCTGGTCGCGTAGGCGAGGCCCTGGCCCTTCATGCCGCGCGGGTCGTAGGCCGGCAGCTCGAGACGCTTGACGCTCATCGAGAGCTCGGGGCGGCCGTGCAGGGCGGCGAAGCGCGCCGAGCCGAGCCCGAGCTCGGCGCCGAGGCCGTCGCCGGCGGCGGTCGCCTCGGCCAGCGCGACGATCGCGCGCGCGTCGCCGAAGCGCGGGCCGCCGGGCAGCAGGCCCTCCTCGGCGAGCTCCATGGCGCAGGCGACGGTGACGCCCATCGTGATCGTGTCCATGCCGGCGCGGTTGCAGGCGTAGTTCGCCTGCACGATCGCCGTCAGGTCGCCGACGCCGCACTCGGCGCCGAAGGCCCAGATGCTCTCGTACTCGGGGCCTTCGCCGCTCTCCCCGCCGGCGGTCGAGCGCCGGGCGCAGCCGATCATGCAGCCGCGGCAGGCGGAGCGGCGCTGCACGTGATCGCGCTTCAGCGCCTCGCCGGAGATGGCCGCGGCGCCCTCGAACCGGCTCTCGCGGTGGTTGCGCGTGGGCAGCGCGCCGGCCTGGTCGAGCACGTTGACCAGCACCGAGGTGCCGAACTCGGGCAGCGCCGTCGAGGTGATCGGGTTGGCCTTGAGCAGCTTCTCCGCCTCGTAGACGATGAACTCGAGGCGCTCGGGGTCAGCGACCGGCGGCCGGCGGTCGCCGTGCCCGTGCACGACCAGCGCCTTGAGCCGCTTGGCGCCCATCACGGCGCCGAGGCCGCCGCGCCCGATGGAGCGGCCGCGGTTGTTGACGATGCTGGCGAAGAGCACGCCGCGCTCCCCGGCCGGGCCGATGACGGCGGCCTCGGACCTCGGGTGGAGGTCGCGCAGGCGCTCGAGCGACGCCGGCACGTCCAGGCCCCAGAGGCCGGCGGCGGGGCGCAGCAGCGCGCCGCCGGCGCCCTCGAGGGGCTCGGCGGCCAGACCGGCGGCGGCCGGCGAAGCGGCGGCCGGCGCAGCCTCGCCGGCGCCGTCCAGGCCGATGGTGACGTACCCCGGCTCGTCGAGCGCGCCGGTGACGACGAGGTAGTCCCAGCCGAGGCGCCGCAGGGCGTTGCCCCAGTTGCCGCCGGAGTTGCCGTCGAAGACGGTGCCGGTGAGCGGCGAACGGCTGGTGACGCTGTAGCGGCCGCTGGCCGGGGCGCCGGTCCCCGTCAGGGGGCCCGGCGCGAAGATCAGCAGGTTCTCCGGCGCGAGCGGCTCCACCTCGAACAGCCGCTCGCGGAGCGCGAGGTACGCGCCCAGCCCGCGTCCGCCGAGGTAGGCGCGCGCGACGTCCGCCGGCAGCTCTTCCCCGCTGCAGGTCCGGCGGGAGAGGTCGAGGCGCAGGCCGCGGAGCGGCCGCAGGACTGAAGCGGAGGACGTCACTCCGCAAGTATAGACGCTCCCCGACGCTAGCCGCGCGCGGGCGCCGGCCCGGCCAGCTCCCGCCAGGCGCCGAGCGTCATGCCCCACTCGGCGAGCCGCGACCCGTAGCACTCGCGCGGCCCGAGCGACCTCATGCCGAGCTTCTCGAGGACGCGCAGCGAGGCGTCGTTGGCGGGGTCGGCGACGGCCTCGACCCGGGGAAGGAGGAGGCCGGCGAACGCCCAGCGCAGGACGGCGCGCGCCGCCTCGGTCGCGTACCCGCGACCCCAGGCGGCGCGCGCGAACGTGTACGTGAGCTCGACGTCCGGGCCGGCCTCCAGGATCTGCAGGCCGGCCTCGCCGACGAGCCGCCCGGAGTCCCGCTCCGCCACGGCCAGCGGGCCGTAGCCGTGCAGCGCCCAGTGCCTCTCGGCCGTGGCCTGCGACGCCGCGAGCTGCGCCGCGTCGAGCGGCGCCCGCTCGGCGCCGACGAAGCGCATCACCTCGGGGTCGCCGAACACCTCGAGCAGCGGCTCGAGGTCGGCCGCCGCGAGGCGGCGCAGCTCGAGCCGCTCCGTCCGCAGCGGCGGCGTCGCGGCCGCCCGCTCCTCCCGCCAGGCCGGCGCCGGCAACGCGTACTTGGCCCACGTCGTGCCCCAGTACTCGGCCGCGCCCAGCGGGCGCAGCCCGAGCTTCCGGAGGACGCCGACCGAGCCGCGGTTCTCCTCCCGGGCGATGGCGACGATGCGCTCCAGCCCGGCCTCCTCGAAGCCGTAGGCGAGCGCCGCGGCGCCGGCCTCGATCGCGTACCCCCTTCCCCACGACGACGGCTCCAGCGCATAGGTGAGCTCGACCTCGGGACCGCCGTCGAGCGGCTGGAGGCCGGCGATGCCGACCAGGCGGTCGCCGGCGCGCTCGCCCACGCGCCACGGCGCGTAGCCGAGGCGGCGCTGCATACCTTCGAGACGCGCCGCCCAGTCGGCGGCCTCCGCGAGGTCGCCCGGGGGCGGACTGTTCCAGTAGCGCATCACCGCCGGCGCCCCGAACACGGCGAGCACGTCCGGCCCGTCGGCCGCCGTGAGCGGCCGGATGCTCAGCCTCGCGGTGTGCAGCGGGAACGGCGTGCTACAGCGCCTTGCGCTTGTCGACGACGCGCACGGCCTTGCCCTCGGAGCGCTGGATGGCCTTGGGCTCCTTGAGCTTCACCGCGACCTGGATGTTGAGCACGTTGTAGATCTGCGCCTGCACCGCGCGCTGGAAGCGCTCGAGGTCGCCCATCGTCTCGGCGAAGAGGTCCTCGCCGACCTCGACCCAGACCTCGATGACGTCGAGGTAGCCCTTGCGGTCGACGAGGATCTGGTAGTGCGGCTCGATCGAGGGGATGCTCATCAGCACCTCTTCGATCTGGCTGGGGAACACGTTGACGCCCCGGATGATGAGCATGTCGTCGCTGCGCCCGATCGGCTTGCTCATGCGCGCCGAGGTGCGGCCGCAGGCGCAGGGATCCGAGGTGAGGCTGCAGAGGTCGCGTGTGCGGTAGCGGATGAGCGGCTGGGCCTCGCGGGAGAGGGTCGTGAAGACGAGCTCCCCGACCTCGCCCTCGGGCAGCGGCCGCAGCGTGTCCGGGTCGATGATCTCGGCCAGGTAGTGGTCCTCGTTGACGTGCATGCCCGCCTTGCAGAGACACTCGTAGGCCACGCCCGGGCCGCCCATCTCGGACAGCCCGTAGATGTCGAGGGCGTGCTCCCCGAGCCCCGCCTCGATCTGCAGGCGCAGCTCGTTGGTCCACGGCTCGGCGCCGTGGAAGCCGACGCGGATCGGCAGGTCCTCCGGCCGCAGGCCGCGGTCGCGGGCGGCGTCGGCCAGGTACATGGCGTAGGAAGGCGTGCAGCTCAGGGCCGTGGCGCCGAAGTCGCGCATGATCTTGAGCTGCCGCTCCGTGTTGCCGCCGGAGATGGGCACGACGGTGCAGCCCAGGCGCTCGGCGCCGAGGTGCAGGCCGAGCCCGCCGGTGAAGAGCCCGTAGCCGAAGGCGTTCTGCAGGAGGTCGCCCGGATGCACGCCGCCGGCGGCGAGGGTCCGGGCGATCAGGTCCGCCCACACGTCGAGGTCGCCGCGCGTGTACCCGACGGTCGTCGGGTTGCCGGTCGTGCCGGAGCTGGCGTGCACGCGCACCACCTTGTCGCGCGGCCGCGCGAACATCCCGAACGGGTAGTGGTCGCGCAGGTCGATCTTGGTGGTGAAGGGCAGGTCGGCGACGTCGCCGTGGCAGGTCACGTCGCCGGGCTCGAGGCCGAGCTCGTCCATCCTCTTGCGGTAGAAGGGGACGTTCTCGCGGGCGTTCTCGAGCGTCGCCCGCAGCCGCTGCAGCTGCAGCTCGCCGAGCTGCGGCGTGGGCAGCGTCTCCGCGGCCGGCTGCCAGTACAGACCGCCGGCCGCGTCCGCGGTGAGGTGTTCCGCGTGCGCGGCGTTGAGCGGTGCGCCTTCGGCGCCCCGCTCGATACCTTCCCTACGGTGGGTATTCACAGGGCCCTCACCTCATCGTCGGAGAGGAGCTTCACCCTGCCGCCGAGCAGCTCCACGGCGCGGTCGATGTCGCGCACGGCGAAGCAGATGTTCGAGAAGGAGATGCTGTAGAGATAGTCGATCGAGACGCCGGCGGCGGCGAGCTGGTCGAGCACCTCGGCGAGCCCGCCCGGCCGGTCCTCGACGCCGACGCAGAGGACCTGCGAGAAGTGCGTCGTGAACCCGGCGTCGTGCAGCAGCGTGCGTGCCCGTTCCGGTTCGGTGACGATCAGCCGGACGATGCCGTACTCGGCCGCCTCCGTGGTGGAGAAGCCGCGGATGTTGATGCCGGCCTTGCCGACGATGTCGGCGACCTCGGCCAGCCGGCCGCTGCGGTTCTCGAGAAACACGGTGAGCTGCGTGACCTTCACGACACGACCTCCTGGCTGGCGACTGCGGCGCGCCCGAGCGCGAACGCGCGCAGATTGACGTCGAGGATCTTCGCCGGCACCGCGGCCTCGAGGCCGCGCCGCCACTGCTCTTCCGTGAAGGCGAGGACGGTGGAGGCGGCGCCGAGCAGCGCGACGTTGACGGCGCGCAGCGAGCCGGCCTCCCGGGCGATCGCCTCGGCGTCGACGGCGAGGAGGCGCACGCCGCGCCGCGCGGCCGCCCCCGCGAGGTCCTCCGGGTACTCCTCCTCGCGGCGCAGCACGCTCCCCGGCGTGATCCGCGTCGTGTGGGCGCAGACCATCGTGCCGCGGGCGCTGAGCAGGCCGAGGCCGCGGATGCCCTCGAGGAGCTCGGTGGCCACGACGACGTCGGCGTGCGGCGCGACCGGCGACCACACGTGCTCGCCGAAGCGGACCGTGCTGAGCACGCTGCCGCCCCGCTGCGCCATGCCCTTGATCTCGCTGGACTTGACCTCGAGCCCGGCGCCGGCCGCGGTCTCCGCGACGATGGCGGCGGCCAGCAGGATGCCCTGGCCGCCGACCCCGACGAGCGAGACCGTGATCGTCCCGTTCACCTCGAGTCCTCGGCGGCGCCGGCGTAGCTCAGGGAGCCGCGCCGGCACACTTCGATGCACAGGCCGCAGCCGGTGCAGGTCTCGGCGATCGACATCGCGACCTCGCCGGGGGCCATCGCCGGGCAGCCCAGGTCGACGCAGACGCCGCAGAGGTTGCAGCGCTCCTCGTCGACCACCACCTCGCCCGGCTTCTCGCGCGTCATCAGCACGCACGGCGCGAGCGCGACGATCACGCCCAGGCCCGGCGCCTTGGCCTCTTCCTTGATGGCCGCGTCGAGCGCCTTGTAGTCGGTCGCGTCGACGGTGACGCAGCGCACGCCGATGCCCTCGCAGACCTTCTGGATGTCGACCGACGGACCCTGGCTGCGGTCCGCACGCAGCCCTGTCCCGGGGTGCCCCTGGTGACCGGTCATCGCGGTCGTGCGGTTGTCGAGGACGACGACCATCCCCTCGACCGCGTTGTAGAAGGCGTCGATCAGCGGTGTGACGCCGGAGTGGAAGAAGGTTGAGTCGCCGATCACGGCCACGGCCGCCTTGCGCCCCAGGGCCTTGTTGAAGCCGGCCATCATGCCGACGCTGGCGCCCATGCAGAGGCAGCTGTCGAGCGCCAGCAGCGGCGGCAGCGCGCCCAGCGCGTAGCAGCCGATGTCGCCCATGGGGGCGAGCTTGCGGCGCCGCAGCGCCGAGTACACGGAGCGGTGCGAGCAGCCGGGGCAGAGCACCGGCGGCCGCACGGGCAGGCCGGCCGCCGGCTTCGGCGGGCTCGAGATGCGCGGCGCCGGCGGCACGACCGGACGCCGGCGCCGCGGCGGCTTGGCCAGCACGTGCTTCTCGAGCGCACGGAAGACGATCTCCTGGTCCAGCTCGCCGTCGGCGGGGATCGCCGCCTTGCCGATCACCGGGAGGCCGAGCGCCCGCACCTGCTCCTCGAAGAACGGGTCGAGCTCCTCGACCACGGCGACGCGCGAGACGTGCTCGTACAGGCGCGTGACCTTCGCGTAGGGCAGCGGGTGCGAGAGGCCGAGCTTGAGGAACCACGCCTTGGGAAACGCCTCGCGCGCATACGCGTAGGCGACGCCCGAGGCGATGATGCCGAAGTCGGCGGAGCCCGCCTCCAGGACGTTGAGCGGGCTCTCCTCGGCGCGCCGGCGAAGCTTCTCCAGACGCTCGAGGACGAGCCTGTTCCGCTGTCGCGCGTACTGCGGGACCATGACGTACTTGCTGATGTCCCGCGCGTACTCGCGCGGCTCCAGCGCGACCGGCACGCGCGGCAGCACCTGGCCGCGCCCGTGGGAGATGCGCGTCGTGGTGCGCAGGAGCACGGGCGTGTCGAACTCCTCCGAGAGGGCGAAGGCCTCGGCGACGTAGTCGTAGGCCTCCTGGCTGTCCGAGGGCTCCAGCATCGGCACCTTGGCGAACTTCGCGAAGGTGCGGTTGTCCTGCTCGTTCTGCGACGAGTGCATGCCGGGATCGTCGGCGCTGACGATGACGAGGCCGGCGTTGATGCCGGTGAGCGACAGGGTCATGAACGGGTCGGCGGCCACGTTGAGGCCGACGTGCTTCATCGTCACGAGGCTGCGCACGCCGGCCAGCGACGCACCGACCGCCGTCTCGAGCGCCACCTTCTCGTTGACGCACCACTCGCTGTGGATGCCCTCGAGCGCCGCCGTCGTCTCGATGATCTCCGTGGACGGGGTGCCGGGGTAGCCGCAGGCGAAACCGGCCCCGGCGCGCACCGCGCCGTGAGCGATCGCCTCGTTACCGGAGAAGAAGAGCTGGCGTTCCACGGGGGACCGATTATAGCCGAGGCGCGAACGATCGCCAGCCTCCGCGGCCGCCGGCCGGGCAGCGAGCGGGGGCGCAGGGCCGCGAGCGGGGCGGCCGCGGGGCCGTGAGCGACAGGTGCGGCGGGCGTCTGAGCGACGGGTGCGGCGGGAGGTATGGCGTCCTTCGCTCGTGGTGCCGCCGACGGTACCGCCGGCGGTGCCGGGTGGTACCGGACTCGGTACCGTGCGCGGTACCGTCCGCGGTGCTTCGCGGTACCGTTCGTGGGGTCATCCGTGGTACCGGCTCGGCAGAGAGCAACGTCTGGCGTGGGCCGCAGCTCCTCGGACCCTCAACCCAAACCCTTAACTTGACCTTGAAGGATTCGCGATCTCCTGTCAGAATAGTCACGGCATGCAGCGCGCACCCTTCACGCCTCGCATGACTCGGACGGCCTTCGCGTGAGCCGTCCTTCTCGCAGACGCCGGAACCCGGCGCTCCTGCGAGCTCGCTACCGGACCCTCTTCTTCCTGCTCCTCACCGCGCTCGCCCTGGCGCTGGGGTATCGGGCCGCGGCCGCTCCGGCGCTCGCCGGCGCGCTCATCGGCCTGTACTCGGTCAGGGTCGCGCGCGCGCGCCCGGGCGAGCTCGCGCACACCTTCGTCGTCCTCGACTGGCTGCTCCTCGGCCTCGCGCTGGCTCTCTCCGGCGGCGCGGAGAGCTGGCTGCTCGGCGCCGTGCCGCTGATGGCGATGGGACAGCTCGCCGGTGCGCCGCGCGGCGAGTGGCCCTATCTCGTCGGGCCCGCCCTCGGGCTGATCGTCGTGCTCGCCATCGCCGACCCGTCGCTCGGCGGCAGCCGCGTGGGGGGCGTCGCCAAAGTCGTCGTGCTGGTCGCCGGCGGCTGCGTCGCGGCGACCAGGCTCTCGCGCCGGCCAGCCGCGCACCGGCGGCGGCCTCACGCCCCCAAGGTCGATGTGGGCACGGGTCTCTCGACCGGCGCATGCCTGCCGGGGTTCCTCGAGGACGCGACAGCGGCCGCGCTCGCGGAGCACCGGCCGCTCAGCGTCGTCTATCTGCGGCTGGAGCACTACGAGGACAGCCGCAACTTCCTCGGCGCCCAGGGCAGCGACGAGCTGGTCCGCGCGGTCGCCCGGCGCGCGGAACGGCGGCTCTGCGCCGACGGTCGCGCCTTCCGCGTGCGTCCCGACGGCTTCGTGCTCGTCCTCCCCGGCCTCTCGCTCGCGGAGGCCAGGCAGACCGCCGCCGACCTCGCGCACGAGGTCGGCACGAGCCTCATCGGCGGGCGCCGGCAGACGCTCGCCACCGGCGCCTCCTCGTTCCCGACGGTCCGTGACGTCGAGGCTCTCCTCGCCGCCGCCCGCGACGAGGCGCTGCCCGCCGCCGCGGCGGCGGAGGTGGCCGCCACCGTCGTCCCGCTCGCAGCCGCGCAGTGACCGGGCGGGCCGTGACGGCCCGCGTCTTGCCACTCCCGATGCGCCTCGCTAGTCTTCGGCTGTGGAGATCGACATCGCCAGCCAGCAGGTCACCGAGGGCGTCGCCGTACAGGTCGTGGTCCGGCTCTCCGGGCGCGAGACCAGCCGGCTGTTCGTGAGCGGCGACAGTCTGATCCAGCTCCCCCTCGAGGGAGCGCTCCCCGACCCCGACGGGTCCCCCCTCCCCCGCGCCGGCATCTTCCTCAGCGAGCTCGCCGGCAAGCGGGACGGCCTCACCCGTACGTTCACCGGAGCCGAGGCCGCCGAGGCCTTCGCGGCCGCGGTGCGCAGCCAACTCGAGACCGCCTTGGAGGCGTGATGACCGACCAGGCCGATATCCTCGCCGCCCAGCTCGCCCCCTACCGGGAGTCGCCCGGGATCCTCGCCGCCCTGCTCATCTCCCACGACGGCTTCGTCGTCGCAGCCGACGCCGATCCCAGCCTCGACGCCGGCGCCGTCGCCGCCCAGGTGGCCGGCGTCATCGACGTCGGCGCGCGGCTCGCCGCGGAGCTGGCCCAGCCCGAGGCGAAGTACATCTCCGTGGAGTTCGACGGCCTCAACGTCGTGCTCGCCCCCTTCGGCGGCGAGCTCATGCTCGTGCTCGTGGGCCTGCCCAGCGCCCTCGCCTGCGAGTACCGACTGATCAAGCCCGGCGCCTGACCGCCCGGCCGGCGCAGCCGGCCAGACCGACCAAGGAGACTCTCATGGAAGACGCGGTCGAACAGCTCGACAAGCTGGCGCGGAGTGTCGGTGAGTGCATCCGCTGCGACGAGCTCGTGGCGAACCGCCTCCGCGCCGTCCCCGGAGGCGGCCACCCGCACTGCGCGGTCATGCTCGTCTCCCTCGCGACCGACCCGCACGACGAGGATGACGGCAGGGTCGCCGGCGAGGCGCTGCTCGCCGAGCTCGCCGAGTTCATGCCGGCCCTCCTCGAGAGCCGCGACCAGGTCTACGTGACGGCGCTCGCGAAGTGCGTGCCGCGCAGCGACTGCGCCGTGCGCGGCCCGAGCGCCCAGGAGCTCGACAACTGCTTCCCGTACCTCTCCAAGGAGCTGACCATCACCACGCCGCACTACGTGCTCACGGTCGGCGAGGAGACCACCCGGTACCTGCTCGGCAAGCTCTTCAAGGGCCGGCCCTACGAGCCCGGCGACTCGCTCGAGCTCAAGCTCTTCGACAACCCGGCGTTCAAGATCGTCCCGGTGGCGACGCCGGCCGAGCTGCGCGAGCGCGACCCGAAGGCGCGCAAGGAGTACATGGAACGCCTGCGCGCGCTCGCGCAGGTGATGGGCCTCTAGAAGACCGCTCGGCGGCCGCTCGGCTCGCGGCCGGGGTCAGGGCACGAGCACGCGCAGCGCGCGCGGCACGACCCGGCACTCCATGGGCAGCTTGCCGGCCATCTCGCCGTCGGTCTGGACGAGCACTTCCTTGCCGTCTTCGACGGTGGCGATGGACGCGCGCTCCGTGCGGAAGTACTCGACCTTGGGATGCTTGATGTGGGCGTTGATGAGCGCGGCGGTCCAGTACCAGGCGGTGCTGAGGAACGACTTGTCCGTGAGCACGCAGACGTCCAGCAGGCCGTCGCGCATGTCGGCGAGCGGGGTGATGCCGAACGCGCCGCCGTAGTTCGAGGAGTTCCCAAAGACGGCGAAGTAGCCCTCCACCGTGCGCTCATCGCTGATCACCCGGATGAGCGCCTCCTCGCGCGTGAGGTAGTTGGCGAAGCCCTGCACCGCGAAGGCCGCCTCTTTGAGCGCCTTCTTCATCGTCGGGTTGAGCGAGGCCACGACGGCCGCGTCCATGCCGACCCCCGCCATGAGCCCGAAGTAGCGCTCGCCGGCGAGGCCGAGGTCGATCCACGAGATCGTCCCCGACCCCAGGAGGCGGACCGCGTCCGGAGGGTCGAGCGGGATGCCGAGCTCCATGGCCAGGACGTTCACCGTGCCGGTGGGGACGATGGCCAGCGGCGTCTCGCTGCCGGCGAGGCCGTTGATGATCTCGTTGACGGTGCCGTCGCCGCCGACGGCGCAGACCACGTCGAACCCCGCGACGACCGCCTCGCGCGCGAGCCACGTCGCGTCGCCCGGCGCCTCGGTCTGGAGCTCCTCGACCTCGTACCCGAGGCCGCGGAGCGCGGCGAAGATGAGCGGCAGGTCGCGCCGGTACCCCCCGCCGCCCGAGTGCGGGTTGAAGATGCCGGCGAGCCGGCGGCCGGCCACCGTCACGCCAGGGCCTCCTGCGCATCCGTCGAGAGGCGAAGGACGCGGGCGTAGCCGGCCGCGCGCGCGAGCTCGGCGGCGCGCGCGAACCCGTGGCCGACGTCGCCGGGCTTGTGCGCGTCCGAGCCGAGCACCAGCGGGATGCCGAGGCCCTGCGCCTCGGCGAGCAGCGCCGGGCCGGGGAAGGCCTCGGCGACCGGCTTGCGCAGCCCGCCGGTGTTGAGCTCGATGGCCATGCCGGCCGCCGCCACGGCGCGCAGCGCCGCGGACGCGGCGGCCGCGACCGCCTCCTCGTCCTCCGGCGGCCCGAACTTCTTGGCGTGGTCGAGGTGGCCGATGATGGTGAAGAGGCCGCTCTCCGCGGCCTGCCTCGCGAGCCCCAGGCTCTCCAGGTGGATGCGGTCGAGCCCGTATTCGGCGAGCCGGCCCGCCATCTCCGGATGGTCGAAGCCGAAGCGGTCGCCGACGATGTGCACGGAGCCGATCACGTACTCGAAGGGGTACCCGCCGAGCACCTCGGCGGTGCTGCTCCAGCGTCTCGGGGATGAAGTCGGCCTCGATGCCCAGCAGGATGCGCAGGTCGGCGGCGTACTCCCGGGCCAGCCCCAGGACGAGCGTGACGTAGTCGTCGAGCTCGTCCAGCCCCATGGCCCAGTCGTCGGTGAGGTCGTGGCGCGGCTCCCACCCGCCGAGGAACGGCAGGTGGTCGGAGAAGCCCATCTCGGCCATGCCGAGCTCGATCGCGCGCTCGACGTACTCGCGCGGCTCGCCCTCCGCGTGGCGGCAGAGCCGGGTGTGGATGTGGTAGTCGGCGATCATCGTGGCTGGAGGCCGGGGGCCGCTGCGGCCCCGTGCCGGCAAGCTTACACCCGGCGCCGGGCGCGGGCGGGCCGATGCCGGGCGAAGAGGAGCACGAGCAGCATGCCGGCGACGAACCCGCCGAGGTGAGCGAAGAAGGCGACGCCGGCCTGCCCCGAGCCGTATGACTGCGCGCCGCCGACGCCCTGCAGCACGAACCAGACGACGAGCAGGATCCAGGCCGGCACCTCGAAGACCGGGAAGACGAACACGAGCGGTACCACGGTGAGCACGCGGGCGCGCGGGAACAGCACGAGGTAGGCGCCGAGCACGCCGGCGATCGCCCCGCTGGCGCCGATGAGCGGCACGTCGCTGGAGGGGGCGACGAGCACCTGCGCCGTCGTCGCCGCCAGCCCGCAGATCGCGTAGAAGGCGACGAACCGCGGCCGCGTCATCGCGTCCTCGACGTTGTTGCCGAAGATCCACAGGTACCACATGTTGAAGATGAGGTGCAGCCAGCCGCCGTGCACGAACATCGACGTGAACAGCGTCGCCCACCACGGGAACCAGCCGAACGGCGGCAGGTCTCTTTGGTGGGTGAGCTCGAAGGGCCGCGCGCCCAGCAGGTAGTACCAGCCCTCGAGGGTGATGCCCCAGCGGGGCAGGGCGAGCTGGACCACGAAGACGGCGACGTTGGCGGCGATGAGGGCCACCGTCACTGCCGGGAAGCGGCGCGTCTGCTTGTCGTCGTAGAGGGGGATCACGCGCGGACCAGTGTACCTTCGGCCGCGCGCGCCTGCTGGACGAGACACTTCGGGACCCATATACTTCGGGTACCGAAATGAATCCGCCGCGGCCACAGACCCCTCCCGACGACGTCACCGGCGAGCTCGCCCGCCTGCTGCCCGAGCTTGCGGTCGCGCTCTACGAGTCGGCGCCGCACCATCACCGGGCGGGGCGGCCGGCGACGGCGGAGCCGCTCACCGGCCGCCAGATGGAGGCCGTCGTCTTCCTCGCCCACCGCCGCCGGGTGACCATGGGCGAGTTCGCGGACGGCCTCGAGATCTCGCGCGCCGCCGCCAGCGAGCTCGTCGCGCGGCTGGCGGAGAAGGACGTCGTCCGCCGCGAGACCGACCCGGACGACCGGCGCGTCGTCTCCGTGCGGCTCGCCGGCGCGGCGGAGCGGTACGCCGGCGAGATGCACGACGAGTGGCGTCGGCACCTCGACGCCGTCTTCGCGCGCTTCCCCGGCATCGACCCCGACACCCTGGTCGCCTTCCTCGGCGCCCTCATCGGCCGGCTGAAGGGACGGACCGGTACATGACCCCGACGACGGCGGCCGAGGCCCGGCCCGGCGGCGCGGCCCGCAGCCCGTGGGCCGTGCTGGCCGTGCTCTGCCTCGGCCTCTTCATGATCCTGCTCGACGGCACGATCGTGAACATCGCCATCCCGCGTATCCAGGCGTACTACGAGACCAGCTTCAGCAACATCGAGTGGGTGATGAACGCCTACATCCTGGCGTTCGCCGTGCTGCTGGTGACGCTCGGGCGCTTCGGCGACCTCTGGGGCCGGCGCAAGCTCTTCGTCTCCGGCATGGCCCTGTTCACGCTCGGGTCGCTCGCTCTGCGGGCTCGCCCCGACCATCTACCTGCTGATCGCCTTCCGCGTGCTCCAGGGCATCGGGGGCGCGGCGATGATGCCCGCGACCCTGAGCATCGTCGCCGCCGTCTTCGCGCCCGGCCAGCGCGGCGCGGCGATGGGCGTCTGGGGCGGCGTCTCCGGCCTCGCCACCGCCATCGGCCCGACCCTGGGCGGCGTCATCGTCCAGTACGCCGCCTGGCCGGCGGCGGCCGACAGCTGGCGCTGGATCTTCCTCGTCAACATCCCTATCGGGGTGATCGGCGTGGTCCTCGCCCTGCGCATCGTGCCGGAGAGCAAGAACCCCACGGCCGTCGAGACGCTCGACCTGCCCGGCGTCGGCCTGGTCTCCGCGTCGCTCTTCTGCCTGACGTTCGCCCTGATCGAGGGCCAGAACTACGGCTGGACCTCGGCGACCATCCTCGGCCTCTTCGCCGGCGCGGCCGCCGGCTTCGCGCTGTTCTACCGGCGCGAGCACCGCGTCACCCAGCCGCTGATCGACTTCTCGCTCTTCCGCAGCCTCAACTTCGCCGCCGGCAACGCGACCGGCCTGCTGCTCAGCGCGGCGATGATGGGCGCCTTCTTCATGATCCCGATCTTCCTGCAGTCGGTGCTCGGGTACAGCGCCATCAAGGCGGGCCTCGTGATGGCGCCGATGTCGGTGGTCATCATCTTCGCCGCGCCGCTCGCGGGCGCGCTCTCGGACCGCCTGGGCAGCAAATGGATCGTCGCCGTCGGCATGTTCCTGCTCGCCGCCGGCCTGGCGTGGATGGCCGGGCTGCTGCCGGGCGTGGCCGGGATCTCGCCGGGCACGACGCCGGCAAGCCTCATCGCGCCGTTCGTGATCTCCGGCATCGGGATCGGGCTCGCCGTCGCCCCCGTGACCTCCGCGGTCATGGCGACGGCGCCGAGGGACCGCGTCGGCAACGCCTCCGGCGTCCTCTCGACGATGCGCCAGGTCGGCAGCCTCCTCGGCATCGCCGTGCTGGGGGCCGTGCTGCAGAACCGCGTCACGGCCAACATCACCGAGGGCGTCCAGGCGGTCTCGGCCATCCCCGAGGCCGTCAGGCAGAAGATCATCGCCGGCGCCGGCAGCGGCGCCATGCAGATGGGCATCCCCGAGGGCGCCGCCGGGATGCCGGCGATGGCCAGGACGATGATGGAGGCCCTGTTCAAGGGCTGGTTCACGGACGCCATGGCCAGCGCGTTCGTGGTGGCCGTCGTCCTCGCCGCCGCCGGCGGCCTCTGCGCCCTGCTGCTGCGCAGCCACGTCACGGCCGAGGTCGACGAGGGCGCTGTCGCCAGCCCCGGCGACGCCGGTCTCGGCGTCGTCAGGCACGGCCAAGGAGAACTCCCGCGCCGCGACGAATGACACGGCAGTCCGCGTGGTACCGTATGTGTGTCGGAGGAGGTCTCGCATGCCCGGGACGACGCAGAGCGTCGAGCCGAGAGTGATCGTGATCCCGCGTCAGCTGGAGGGGTTCTTCTACGAACGGCTGACGGCCCAGTTCGCCGAGCGCAGTGACGTGCGCGTCGTCGTCGACCGCCGGGTCGGCGAGCGCCGGCGCCCGCGCTGGGTGAGCGGATCCGGCCCCTTCAGCGAGCGCCGCCACGGCGAGCGCCGCGCCGACCTCGTGGTGTGGTCGCTGCCGGACATGCCGATGGCGGCGTCCTGACGCCTAGATCCAGCCGTTCTCCCGGCTCACGATGACCGCCTGGGCGCGGTCGACCACGTTCAGCTTGTGGTACACGTTGTGCAGGTGGTTGCGCACGGTGCTCTGGCTGAGGTCGAGCGCTCGCGCGACCTGCTTGTAGGTCTTGCCGCTCGCCAGCAGGCCGAGCACCTCGAGCTCGCGCTCGGTCATCGGGTTGGGCACGTCGCCCTTGGGCGGCCCGAGCTCACCGAGGTGGACCTTCACGCGCGCCAGCAGCTCCTTGATGTGGAACGGCTTGGTGATGTAGTCGGCGGCGCCCTTCTCGAAGCCGAGGAGCTTGTCGCTGATCTCGCGCCGGGCGGTCAGGAAGATGATCGGCGAGCGCAGTTCGACGGGCTTCTCGCGCAGCTTCTCGTAGACGGCGAACCCGTCCATGTCGGGCATCATGATGTCGAGCAGGATGAGGTCGGGGAGGTAGAGCCCCGCGAAGCGCAGGGCTTCGCTGCCGTTGGCGGCGGTCTGCACGTCGTACCCGGTCGCCTCGAGCGCCTCGGCGACGAGCCGGCGGATGTCGGGC
The DNA here is from genome assembly GCA_963717965.1 of uncultured Thermoleophilia bacterium. Classification (GTDB taxonomy): domain Bacteria; phylum Actinomycetota; class Thermoleophilia; order UBA2241; family UBA2241; genus CAIXSE01. The sequence continues at coordinate 69,303 of CAVQXS010000004.1, forward strand.
TCGTCGTCGACCACGAGGATTCGTTTGGCCATCTGCTCACTCTCCTGCCCCGCCGGCGATCCCCTGCGGTGGCGTTCTCAGTATCGGCAACGGCGCGGCGAACCTTAGCCCACGGGTCACGCCCGAGGGCGCGGCCCCTGCCCACCGCCGTCAGCGGATGATGCGGTCGCCGAACGCCACCAGCAGGGAGACCGTGACGACGGCCAGCGCGACCGCCAGGACGACGTCGGCGTAGCGCCGCCGCCGCACCGCCTGCGTGGTCACGGCGACGAGCCCGTACGCCGCGACCGCGAGCCCCACGACACCGGCGATCAGGACCACCCAGTTCACGACGACCATCGTACACGGCGCGGCTCTGGCGCGCAGGCAGCGGCCGCGCCGGCCGGGCGCGATCATGCCTCGAGTCGCGCCGCCAGGAACTCGAGCGGGTGAAGCGCGGCGCGGCCGCCGAGGTCGCGGATCTGCGACCGGCACGACGTGCCGGTCGCGAGCACGATCGTCTCGGGCCGCGCCGCCCGCACCGCGGGCAGCAGCACGCGCTCGCCCATGGCCACGCTGAGCGCGTAGTGCTCGGCCTCGTAGCCGAAGACGCCGGACATGCCGCAGCAGCCGGCGTCCGGGTCCTCGATCTCGAGGCCGGGCACGGCGGCGAGCGCGGCGCGCGTGGCGTCCGCGAAGTCGAGCGCCTTCTCGTGGCAGTGGCTGTGGAGGAGGACGCGGCCGCCGGCACGGAAGTGCAGGCGGCCCTCGGCGGCGAGCTCGGCCACAAGCGCCAGCGCCGGACGGCTCGCGGCGGCCACCTCGGCGACGCGCGGGTCGCCCGGCAGCAGCCGCGCCCAGTCGTCGCGCGCCATGGAGAGACAGGACGGCTCGACGAAGAGGATGCCGGCGCCCTCGCCGGCGCGGTCGTGCAGGCCGTCCAGCGCGCGCCGCGCCGCGGCGCGCGCCTTCTCGATCTGTCCGCTGGAGAGGGCCGTGCGCCCGCAGCAGCCGACGTCCGCGAGGTCGAGCCGGACGCCGGCGGCGGCGAGGAGGCGCGCCAGCGCCTCGCCGACGCCGGGCTCCTGGTACTGGATGAAGCAGTCGACGAAGAGCGTCGCCGACCGGCCGCGCGGCGCCGGGTCCCCGCCGGACCCCGGCGACGCCGGCGCGGCGCCCAGCCGCCTCGTGAGCGGGCGCCCCGCGAAGGCGGGGAGCGGCCGCTCGTGAGCGACGCCGAGGCGGTCGGTCACGAGCCGCGCCGCCCGGGTGCGGCCGAGGCCGTTGACGAGCGGCGCGACCGGTGCGGCCAGCGCCGCGAGCCGGCGGAAGTCGCCGATGCCCCGCGCCAGCGGCGGGACGCCCTCGCGGGCGCGCAGCTCGGCCAGCCACTCCACCTTGAGGGCGGCCATGTCGACGCCCGCCGGGCACTCGGTCTTGCACGCCTTGCAGGCGACGCAGGTGCCGAGCACGTCGCGGAACTCCTCCGCGCCGATGGCCGCCAGCGGGACGGCGCCGCAGATCACCCCCTGCAGCGCGTTGGCCCGCGCCCGCGTCGTGCGCGCCTCGTCACGCGTCGCGGCGCCCGGCGGGCACATGGTGCCCGAGAGCTTCTTGCACTGACCCGCGCCGAAGCACCGCTCGACGGCGCCGCCGAAGCCGCCCTCGGCGGCGTAGGAGAGACGCGGCGCCCAGCCGCGGTCGCCGCGGTAGTCGGCGCCGAAGCGGAGCGCCTCGGTGACCGGGGGCCCGTCGACGACCACCCCGGGGCCGAGGAGCCGGCGCGGGTCGAAGGCGTCCTTGACGGCGACCATCGCCTCGTACAGCCCGGGCCCGAGGAGCTGCGGCAGGAACCAGCTGCGCGAGCGCCCGCAGCCGTGCTCGCCGGAGATCGCGCCGTGATAGTCGGCGACCAGGCGGCCGACCCCGGCGGCGAGCGCGTCCATACGCGCGACCCCGGCCGCCGTCTTCAGGTCGAGCATGGGCCGGATGTGCAGGCAGCCGGCCGAGGCGTGCCCGGTGAAGCTGGCGCGGGCGCCGTGGGACGCGACCAGCCGCTGCAGGTCGGTGACGAAGTCGGCGAGCCGCTCGGGCGCCACCGCCGTGTCCTCGACGAACGCCGCCGGGCGCTCGGCGCCGGGCGCGCCCATCAGCAGCGGCAGCACGGCGCGGCGCAGCGCCGCCGCCTCCGCGAGGTCCGCCGGCTGCTCGAGCCAGACGACCTCGCTCGCGCCCAGGCCGCCGGCGAGGGCGCGCAGGCGGGCGAGGCCGGCGACGGCCTCTTCCTCACTGCCCTGGTACTCCACCGTGAGCATGGCCGCGTCGGCGCCGCTCACGAGCGCGGCCATGCGCCGGTACGCGGCGAGGTTCGGCGCGCGGCGCAGCGGCGCGAGGTCGAGGAACTCGACCGCCGACGGTCCCGACTCGAGGATGGCGACGTTCGCCTCCAGGGCCCGGCGCAGCGTCGCGAAGGTCAGAGCAGCGCCCATGCGAGCCGCGGGACGGGGATCGAGTTCTACCTCGAGCTCGGTGAACAGCGCGAGCGTGCCCTCCGAGCCGGCGAGCAGCCTGCCGAGGTTGGGCTGCGGCGCGAGCAGCTCGCGCAGGTTGTAGCCGGAGGTGCAGCGGCGTGTCTGCGGGAACCCGGTGGCGATGGGCTCGCGGAAGCGCTCGCGCACCTGCGCGAGCGCCGCCGCGAGCCCCTCCCCCGCCGCGCCGCCGACGCCGCCGGCCAGGTCGGTGCCGGCGCAGGCGCCGAACTCGACGGCGTCGCCGCCGGCGAGCACGCCGGCGACGCGCAGCACCTTGTCCTTGCTCTCGCCGTAGACGATCGAGCGCGAGCCCGAGGAGTTGTTGCCGACCATACCGCCGATGGTCGCCTGGTCGACCGTCGACGTGTCCGGCCCGAACTCGAGGCCGAACGGCGCGGCGGCGGCGTTGAGCGCCGCCTGGACGACGCCCGGCTGGAGGCGGGCGCGGCGGCGGCCGGCGTCGATCTCGAGGATGCGGTCGAGGCGGAAGCAGTCGACGACGATGCCGGGGCCGATCGCCTGCCCCGCGGTGCTCGAGGCGGCGCCGCGGGCGACGAGCGGCAGGCCGGTCTCGGCGGCGACGGTCGCCGCCGCCACGAGGTCGTCGGTGGAGCCGGCCACGACGACGACCTCGGGCACGACCCGGTACCCCGAGGCGTCCGTGGAGTAGAGCCAGCGCTTGAGCGGCGAGGCCGAGACCTCGCCGGCGACCGCGCGCCGCAGCGCCTGCGCGGCGACGCGCCCTTCCGGCGAGAGCTCGGCGATGCGGTGACGGGTGGTCATGCCGCCAAGGATATCGTCAGCGCGGGCTCAGAGCCCGCCCGGGATGTAGACCGGAAGCCAGCGCGTCAGTTCGTCGAGCACGCCGAACATCATCATCACGCCGAAGACGACGAGCAGCGCGCCGGCAGTGACCTGGATGGCGTGGTAGTGCCGCTTGACCCAGCCGAGCCGGGCGCTCACCCAGTCGAAGGCGAGGGCGGCGAGCACGAAGGGCACGCCGAGGCCGATCGAGTAGACCAGCAGCAGCAGCGACCCGGACAGGGCGCTCTGGCTGGTGGCGGCCATGGAGAGGATCGCGCCGAGGACGTAGCCGACGCACGGCGTCCAGCCGATGGCGAGGGCGGCGCCGGTCAGGAAGGCGCCGCCGGCGCCGGCCCGCTTCGGCGCCACCTTGAGCACCGGTTCGGGCAACCTGATGACGCCGGCGACGACCAGACCGCTCAGGGCGATGAAGGCGCCGGCGGCGATCATCAGCTCCTGCCGGTGGCGGATGAGGAGCCTGCCGATCCCCCCGGCGCCGGCTCCCATGAGCATGAACACCACCGTGAACCCGGCGACGAAGAGCAGCGACGTCCAGAGCAGCCGGCGGTGCCGGCGGCCGAGGTCCTCGACGCCGACCCCGGAGATGAACGACAGGTAGACGGGCAGCAACGGCAGCACGCAGGGCGAGACGAACGAGAGCAGCCCGGCGGCGAAGGCGAGGCCGACCGCGGTCAGGCTCAGGGAGGTGATCTCGACGGCGGTCATGCCGGCTGGCGTCGCCTGGCGGTCAGCGGCCGCAGGCCGCCATCACTGCGCCTGCGCCAGCGCGGCGTTGAACTGATCCAGCGTGGAGGCCCCGATGAGACGGTCTGTCTCCTTGCCCTTGGCGTCGAAGTAGATGGTCGTCGGCCAGCCGTTGATGACGTACTCCGCGGTCAGGCTGCCGTCGTCGACGACGAGCGGATAGGTCATCCCGTACTCGGCCATGAACGCGGCGGCATCCTCCTCGGAGTCATTGCTGGCGATGCCGATGACCTGGGCCTCCGGGTTCTGCTTCGCGAAAGCGGCGAGGTCCTCCGCCTCGAGCCTGCAGAAGTCGCACCAGGAGCCGAAGAAGTTGATGACGAGGGGCTTTCCCTCGTAGTCGGCGGCGCGGAAGGCGGTCGGCTGGATGATCTGTCCCTCGTACTTGGCGCCCGAGGAAGAGCCACGCGACGTGAACGCCAGCGCCGCGGCGACGACGACCACGGCGACGACGATGACGATCCCCAGCGTCTTGGTCTTCATGAGGTCCCTTTCCATCCCGAGAACGGGGGCCACGCCCGGGCGTGCGGACACGCGGCAGATTTTATCCTACGGCGACAGTGTTTGCTTCGCGGCAAGCCTCGCGTATAATACCCCCCAGGGTATGTAGTCCACCACCGCGTTGGAGGGTCATGGCTTCCTACGATCTGATCTGTGAAGCGTGCGGCCACGACTTCGAGGTCTTCCGGCAGGGCTTCCTCAAGGATGAGGACCGGGTCTGCCCGGACTGCGGCAGCGAAGACGTGCGTCAGAAGTTCTCGAGCTTCCTCAAGAACATCGGCGGCGGTTCGGGCGGGTGCGCCGTCCCGAGCGGCCGCCCCTTCGGCTGAGGCTGAGGCCCGGCGGCGCGGTCGCGCCGCATGAGCTCAGCCTCGTCGCCCCCGCGGGCGACGGCTCGTGCAGGCGCCCGGCGGCCCTTCCGGCCTCCGGGCGCCTCTCGTTTCCGGCCAGCGCGCGTCTCTCGTTTCCGGCCAGCGCGCGTCTCTCCCCCGGCCGTGCCTGATACCATCCGCTCATGCGCGTCCTCGTCACCGGCGGAGCCGGCTACATCGGCAGCGTGATCGTCGCGCGCCTCACGGCGCGCGGGCACGACGTCGTCGTGTACGACGACCTCTCCCGCGGGCACGCGGCGGCGGTCCCCGCGGACGTGCCGCTGGTGCGCGGCGACGTGCGCGACGGCGGCCGTGTGCGCGAGACGCTCGCCGGCGCCGGCTGCGACGCGGTGGTGCACATGGCGGCGCTCGCCGAGGTAGCCGAGTCAGTGGCCGAGCCCGAGCGCTACCACAGCGTGAACGTGGAGGGGACGGCCGCGGTGATCGAGGCGGCCGTGGCCGCGGGCGCCGGCCGCCTCGTCTTCAGCTCGACGGCGGCCGTGTACGGCGCGCCCGCGCGCACGCCGATCGACGAGGGCGACCCGCTCGCGCCGGCGAACCCCTACGGCGAGACCAAGCTCGCCGGGGAGCGCCTGCTCGAGCAGGCGCGCTCACGCGGCGAGCTCGCCTGCACCGCCCTGCGGTACTTCAACGCCTGCGGCGCCGACGGCGCCTGCGGCGAGGACCACGACCCCGAGTCGCACCTCGTCCCGCTCGCGCTCCGCGCCGCGCGGGGCGGCGCGGCGATCCGCGTCTTCGGCACGGACTACCCGACCCCCGACGGCACCTGCGTGCGTGACTACGTGCACGTCGCCGACCTCGCCGACGCGCACATCGCGGCGCTGGAGGCGCTCCCCGGGGTCCAGGGCGCGTTCAACCTGGGCACCGGCCGCGGCGACTCCGTGCGCGCCGTGCTGGACGCGGTCGAGGCGGTCACCGGGCTGCCGCTGCGGCGCGAGACGGCGCCACGCCGGGCGGGAGACCCGCCGGTCCTGGTGGCCGGCAACCGGCGGGCGGAGGAAGAGTTGGGCTGGCATCCGCGACGCAGCCTGACGGACGCCGTCGCCGACGCGTGGGCATGGATGAGCCTGCACCCCGGAGGGTACGCGGAACGCTGAGGGTCGGTCAGCCGGCGGTCAGCCGACGCGCGCCGGATCGGGAGCCAGCGACTCGAGCGTGACGGAGCCGAGCACGTCCATGAGCTGGCCCTGCGCCCGCAGCCATGCCGAGTGCACCGTGCACGACGCGCTGCGCGCGCAATCCTCGGGGCTCAGCACGCACTGATTCACCGAGATGGGGCCGTCGACCGCCTCGATCACCTGCTGCATCGTGATCTCGGAGGCCGGGCGCGCAAGGGCGAAGCCGCCGTGCGCGCCCCGCTGCGACACCGCGAGGCCCGCGCGCACGAGGCTCTGCAGGATCTTGGCGAGGAAGCTCTCCGGGATGTCCTGAGCCTCGCCGATCTCGTGCAGCGACGCCACATGACCCTCGGGGAAGCGGGCGAGGTAGGTCATCGCCCTCACGGCGTATTCGGAGCCGCGTGTGAGTTGAAGTCCCATAGTCCCTTGCTTTCGGCTCGACAGACCGGACAGAAACGGTCCTTTTGAACTCTATCGCCGGTGCCGCCTCCGGGTCAACCGGCGGGCGGTCCCTTGTTAAGCGCCGGTTAAGCTTTGATGAGAGCGGTCCGGACCACCGTCGATAGTGCCGGTATGCGGGCAAAACCCGGGTCGCGGGCGGCGCAGCCCGATGCTATCCTGCGGAGGCGCTCCAGCGCTCCCCCCACGGAAGGACACGTGTGAGACGATCCTGGGCCCTCATCGCCGTCGGTGCCGCCGTGGCCGTCGCCGCCGTGGTCGTCATCGCCGGCGTGAGCTCCGGCAACGCCAGCGATGCCCCGGGCGCGATCTCCGGTGCGGCCGCCGGCGCGCTGCCGTCCGGGCACCCCAGCGTCGCCGCCACGAGCAAGGCGACGCCCGTCGCCGACGACGGCGCCAAGGTCGAGAACACGATCGCCCTCCTCGAGGAACGGCGTGCCGAGGACCCGTCCGACGTCGGCGTCCTGCTGGACCTCGGCGAGGCCTACTTCATGGGCCAGCGCATGCAGCAGGCCAAGCGCGCCTACACCCAGGTCATCGAGCAGGACCCGGAGAACGCCCGCGCCCAGGTCGGCCTGGCCATGGTCTGGCAGTCCCAGGGCGACTCGAAGCAGGCCGAAGCCACGCTGAAGGCGGTGCTCGACGCCCACCCGGACGACCAGGACGCGCACTACTCCCTCGCCATCGTCTACTTCTCCTCCGGCCGCGTCGACAAGGCCAAGACGGAGTGGCAGACGGCGGCGAAGATCGACCCCGGGTCGACGACGGGCAGGCGCTCGCAGAGCTTCGTCGACCTGCTCGAGGACCAGGCGTCGTCCGCACCCGAGGCGGCCGAGTAGCCGACGCAGTCACTCGACCCTCGCGCCGAGCACGTCGCGGACGTGCGCGAGCGCGAAGCGGTTGAACTCCTCCGCGTCGTGGCCGGGCGCGTCGTAGGTCTCGACGAGGTCCTCGTGCACCACCACGTCGTAGCCGCGGACGCGCAGGTCGTAGACCGTGTGCAGCACGCAGATGTCGGTGCACACCCCAGCCACCTCGATCACCTGCGGCGCGAGCCGCGCCAGCACGGCGTCGAGGTCGGTGCCGCGAAAGCCGGAGAACGTGTTCTTGCGCACCACGGTGCCGCGGCCGGCGAACTCCTGCAACTCCGGCACGACCTCGTCCTCCCCGGAGCCCTCGACGCAGTGCGCCGGGAACATCGCGAACTCCGGGTCGTCGGGCGCGTGCGTGTCCACGAGGAAGATGATGGGCACGCCCTCCGCCTCGGCCGCCGCGAGGTGCTCACGCAGGCGCGGGATCATGGGGTCGTAGCGGGGACTGTACAGGGCCCCGTGCCGGCAGAAGCCGACCAGCATGTCGATCACGATGATCGCCCGGCGCGTCGCTGTCGATTCACTGCTCATGTCGGAGCGATACCCCGCGCGGACGGCTACGTCACGCGCTCGAGCCGCGGGTTGGGGCGGTGCCGGCGACCGACCTTGGCGCAGGGCCGGCCCTCGAGGAGGACGACGTCGGCGGTGAAGTCGGTGTTGCCGCGCAGCAGGCTGCTGCCGACGCCGTAGGCGTCCGCCGGCACGCCGGCGGCCTCGAAGCGCCGGATGCGCTCCGCGTCGAAGCCGCCGCTGACGACGATGTGCACCCGCTGGAACCCTTCGTCGTCGAGCGCGCGACGCACGGCGCGCACGAGCTCCGGCGCCACGCCGTTGGGCCGGAAGGTGCCCATCTCGCCCCAGAGCGAGCGGTCGACCATGGTCTCGCTCGTGTCGAGTCGGACGCCCCAGAGCCGCTCGCCGACCGCCCGCGCGCACGCGAGGCTGGTCGCCACGCAGTCGTTGTCCCAGTCGACCAGCGCCGTCACGTTGACCTCGGGGTAGGCGACGTCGGCGAAGGCCTGCGTCGCCGCGACCGTGTCGCCGCCGTAGGCGGCGATGAGCCCGTGCGGCACGGTGCCGATGCCCTTGCCGCCCCACCACGAGGCCTGCGCGTCGGTGCTGACGCCGATGGCGCCGGCGACGTGCGCCGCGTACCCGTCGCCGGTCTGCACCCGGTAGTGGTCGAAGCGCGCGGGGAAGAAGAGGATCGGCTTGCCGCGCGCGGCCTCGACGACCCCGCGCACGTTGGTGCCGATGAGCGTGCGCCGCGTGAGCACGCCGAGGTACACGGTCTCGAGGTGGGCGAAGAGGCTGTAGTCGCCTTCGATCGTGAGCGCGGTCTCCCAGGCCGAGAGCTCGTCGCCGTCGTAGAGCGCGTGCACGACGAGCTGGTCCCAGCCGTCCCGCCACACCCGCGCCGCCCCCTCCCCCTCGAAGAAGCCGGCGCAGAGCCGGAGTGTCGCGAGCGCCTCGTCCATGCCGCCGAGGACGGCGCCGTCGCCCTTCTGGAACACCTGCATGGTCACGCGCGGGTGCCGGTCCTTCGTCTCCAGGACACGCTTGGCCCCGTTGAAGTACGCGTCGCTGTAGTAGCCCTCCCGGATGTGGTCGACGGGGAGGGCGAAGACCTCGGGCGCAAGGCGTCGGCGCGACATGGCGGGATTGTACAGGAGCGCCGGCGGGGCGCTACAGCCCCAGCCTGCCGGCGGCGGTGTCGAGCACCTTCGCCGGCGTGACCTCGAAGCGCAGCGTGTAGGTCCCCGCCTGCTCGAGCTCGAGGTCCATGAACCGGTCCGGCCGGGGCCGCACCGTGCCCGGCCCGCCCTCGAGCACCCAGTACGGCGAGGACGTGAACTTCAGCCACCAGGTGCCGGGCGCCGACACCGTGAAGACGATCCGCTGGTGGCCGACCTCGCGGATCGTCCCCGTGCCGGCGCCGGGAAGCTCGGGCTGCGGGACCAGCAGAGGCCGGGCGTCCCGCAGCCGGTAGATGCGCCAGGCGCCCGTCTGCTCGACGAAGGCGAACGCCGGCGAGCTCGCCAGCAGCCGCGCCTCCCGCCTGCTCCACGGGTCGAGCGGCCCCGCCACGGGCAGGAAGATGTACTGCACGCCCATGCTCTGCAGCCAGGCGACGTACTCGGCGGCGTCGTAGGGCGTGTAGAAGAGGCCGTTGTGGATCGCGTCGGCCTGGCGGTACCAGCCGCGCGTGATCGGGTAGCCGGCCTCGGGGAAGTAGAGCGCCTCCCAGTGGCGGCGGAGGGCGACGACGTGGATGCGGTAGTCCGGGTCGTACAGCTCCGCGGCCGCCGCCAGCGCGGGGGCGAAGTAGGCGCGCGTCGTCTGCGGCCGCTCGGCGGCGCTGAGGAAGTGGCCGGTGGCGGTGCCGAACTGGAGCAGGGCGAAGAGCACGATCGGGACGATGGCGAGCTCGCCGTAGCGGAACGGCCGCCGCAGGCGCGTGTGGCGCAGGAGCAGCAGGAGCGGCAGGCCGAAGACCATGAAGAAGCGGCCGATGTTGTTGCCCAGCGGGCTGCCCGGGGTCACGAACGAGCCGACGCAGACGGCGGCGTAGATGAGGAAGAGCACGACGAAGGGCCGGCGCGGGTGGACCGCGTTCACGCCGGCCAGAGCCAGGCCGAAGAGGGCGAAACCGAGGAACACCATGAGCTGCGACGTCTCGTTGAGGTAGGACCCCGGCTCGGAGAACGCCCAGCCGAGCAGGAAGCGCGCGGCCACCGCCGGCGCCAGGACGGCGGCGAACACGAGATACCTCCGGCGCACCCGCGGACGGACGACGAAGTCGGTCAGGAGAAAGGGCAGCACGACCACGAGGCCCATCGGATTGGCGAAGATCCCGATGGCGACGGGCAGGGCGGCCCACAGCGGGTGCCGGCGGGCGAGCAGCGCGAGGCCGCCCATGGTCAGCGCCAGGGCGAGGAGGAAGGGATCCTGGCCGTGCGCCTGATAGAGCGTCACGACCAGCGCGAAGCCCCAGGCCGGCCAGACGTCGTCGATCTTCCACAGGTCGCGCACGTAGACGTAGAAGGTGACGGGGATGGTCCCGGCGGCGGCGATCACGATGAGCGTGCCGGGGACGTACTGGGCGAGCCAGTAGAAGACGAACCCGTAGGTGACGGCGCCGTAGCCGCCGCCGTACCAGTAGGTGTCCCAGAAGATGGAGTCGCCGCCGCGCAGCAGCAGGATCTTGTAGGCGTGGGCGGCGTCGTCCCAGCCGGGGACGCCGCCGCGCTGCATGAGCAGGGCGATGAGCGCGACGGCGGCGGTCGTCGTCAGCCATAGGGCGAGCAGGCCGCGACGCGTCCGCAGCCAGGCCTCGACGGCGGAGAAGGTCATCGCGGAGGCACCGGCGAGCTCACCCGGCGGGCGCCGCCAGTCGCATCGCGGCGACGAAGGCGGCGGCCACGCCGGGAACCGCCGGCAGAGACGGCACCAGGGTCGTGGCGAGGCAGCGCTCGTGCACGAAGCCCTCGACCTGCCCGTCCTCGCCGGCCTCGCCGACGCGGTAGGCGAACGCCTCCTGCTGAAGCGTCAGGAACTCGAGGTCGAACAGCTCGCACAACGTGGTCTCGCCCTCGTCGTACGGGTTCTCGCGCGCCGCCGCGGCGCACACGTACCGGGGACGCTCGTACCACTCGATGAGCTCGGCCTCGGCCGGGAGCACGCCGGCGAGCTCGTGCGTGCGCCCGCGGCTGTCGGCGAGCCGGTTCAGCAGCAGGAGCGCGCCGCCGCCGAGGGCGAGCGTGGGAAGGCCCGCGGCGACGGCCGCGGCGAGGCTCGTCTTGAGCGCGTCGTTGCCGGCGAAGGCGGGCAGCTGCTCCTCGTCGAGGAGGCCGGCGAGCAGCAGACCGCTCGCCCCGGGCGGCAGCTCGCGGTCGCGTCCGATGTGCAGCGGGGCGAGCGTCAGGCCCATGGCCTTGAGCAGGTCGATGGCCTCGAGCGAGAACGGTTCGAGCGGCGGCCCCCAGCCGACGGCGAGGGTGAGCCCGGCGGCCGCCGGAAGCGACGCGAGGAGGCGGCGCGGTCGCGACGGCAGGAAGCCGCGTCGCGCTGCCGCCGCCTCGAGGCCGCCGCGGTCGAGGTAGGTGCCGGCCTCGCGACAGAGCGCCGCCTCGCCGCCCTTGACCGGCTGCGGCCCGATCTGGCGCAGCGAGCTCTGGCCGCCGCCGTACTGGCGCACGAACTGCTCGCTGAGCTGCGGCGGCACCCAGCCGAGCACGGGCAGCTTCGCCGCCCCCTCGAGGACCTCCCTCAGCCCGGCGGCCGGCCCGTGCTCGTCGCCACCGACCACGATGACGCCGGCGAACTCGACGCCGGCCGCCAGGAGCCGCGCTCCGCACGCCGCGGCGGCCGCCGTAACGCCGCGATCGCGGGCGTCGAGGACGAGCACGAGCGGGGCGTCGAGAGCGACGGCGACGTCGACGGCGCGCGACCCCTTGACGCCCTCCCAGCGGTCCAGTGCCGGCTCGACGGCGACGATCACCGTCAGGTCGGTGTCCGCCGCCCACGAGTCGTACAGCTCGCCGGCCACCGCGTCGTCGACCAGCTTCGGGTCGAGGACCCTGGGCGCCCGCGCCGCGGCCCCGTAGAGCAGCCGCCACAGCGGCAGGTCGACGCCGAGAAGGATGGGACGGACGGCGCGCTCGTCCCCGAGCGCTGCCACCAGCGCGCCGGAGGCGAGGGCGACGGCGGGGCCGGGCTCGAGCCCGCACACGACCAGGCGAGGGGCGGACATGACGGGGTCCTCCTTTTGGCCGGCCTGGGCTCCGCACGAGGCCGGCGGCCGGGGCGCTCGACAGCGGATTCCGGGGGTCCGGGATAGAATACTCTACCAGCGCTTTGGGAGGATGGCCGACCGGATGGACCTGCGCAAACAACTCCACGACGTGCTGTACGCGCGCGTGCTCTTCACCCTCGCCGTGTTCACCGCGGTGCTCTGGGTGCAGGCCGAGAACAACGGCGTCTCCGCGCTCGAGGTCGCCGTCCTCGTCGGCGTCGTCGCCGCCGTCAACGTGCCGTTCTTCGCCCTGGAGCGCTGGGTCGCGACGCGTACCCTCGCCGCCGCGACGGTGGTCGTCGACATCGCCCTCGTCACGGCCGGCATCCTCTACAGCGGCGGCACGCTCAGCCCCACTGCGGTCTTCTACGTGTGGCCCATCGTCTTCAGCAGCGTCTTCCTGCCCGCGTGGGTGCCCTACGCGACGGCGGTGACGGCGGCGGCGGCGTACGCCGCCATCGCCCTCCTCCAGCGCGCCGACCTCATCGCTGTGACGCCGATCGTCACCAGCAGGGGGGTGCCGCCCACCTGGATGCTCCTCAACGTGAGCCTCCATGCGGCGGCCTACCTGCTCATCGCGCTGCTCGCCGGCCGCCTGGCCCAGGCGCTGGTGCGCAGCACGGTGCAGCTCACCGTGGCCAAGGCCGACACCGACGAGCAGCTGCGCCGCATGCAGGCGGCCAATGAGCAGCTCCGCGTGATGAGCGAGAGCAGTCGCATCTTCCTGCGGCACCAGCAGGTGGCCGGCCTCATCCCCGATGCGCTCGCCCAGTTCGCCGGCGCGACGGGCCTGCGCCGCGGTTTCGTGCTCATCCTCAACCACAACAGCGGCGACTTCGACGAGCGTGCGATCGTCGGCGGCCTCACCCCCGAGCTGGTCCGGCGCTACAAGGAGCTCGGCATCGTCGACGTCGCGCGGGCGGGCGCGAAGCATCACGAGACGGTGACCGACCCGCAGGTCGGGCGCCTGCTCAAGGCGATGGAGAAGGACGGCTTCCGCGGCTTCCTTGCCGCGCCCCTCGAGGCGAAGCACGAGCTGCTCGGCGCCGTGTGCCTGCTGCACCGCGCCGACGAGGCCGTCCTCGAGACGGCTTTGCCCACGCTGCGCGCGCTCGCCGACCAGGCGGCCCTCGTGGTGCGCAACATCCAGTACAACGAGGAGCTGGCGCGCAAGAACGATGAGCTCACCCACCTCGACGAGCTCAAGAGCGACTTCATGGCCACGATGAGCCACGAGCTGCGCACGCCGCTCACCTCGATCATCGGCTACAGCGACATGCTGCTCAGCGGCATGACCGGGGAGCTCAACGAGAAGCAGTCGGGGTTCGTCGACAGCATCCTCAGAGGCGGCGAGGCGCTCCTCGGTCTGATCAACGACATCCTCGACCTCACCAAGATCGAGGCGGGCCGCCTGGAGCTCAATCACGAGTCGGTCGACCTGCGCGCGGCCCTCCTCGGGGTCCTCCCCGTCGTCAAGCCGCGCGCCCAGGACAAGCGCATCCGCCTGTCCACCTTCCTCCCCACCGACCTGCCGCTCGTGTGGGCCGACCCCGGCAAGCTGAACCAGATACTCCTGAACCTGATCACGAACGGGATCAAGTACACGCACGAGAACGGCACCGTCAGCGTCGAGGCGCGGCCGCTGGACGACATGGTGGAGATCTGGGTCAACGACACCGGCATCGGCATCGCCAAGGAGGACCAGGGCAAGGTCTTCCAGCGCTTCACGCAGATCGACTCTTCGGCGACCCGCCTCCAGGGTGGGACCGGACTGGGGCTCGCGATCGTGCGCGAGCTCGTGGATCTCCACGGCGGCACGATCCGCGTGCAGAGCAAGCTCGGAAAGGGCTCCAGCTTCGTCTTCACCATGCCGATATCAACCAAGCCGGCGGACCCGCTGGCGGCGGGCAAGATCAGTTAGGGGAGGAGCGCAGCGTGGCCAACGCCATCCTGGTCGCCGACGACGACCCAGACATCCTGAGCATCGTGTCGATGTCCCTGGAGGCCCAGGGCTACACGGTCCACAAGGCGACGAACGGGCGCGAGGCGGTCGACCTCGCCCGGGAGCACCGTCCCGACCTCATCCTCATGGACATGATGATGCCGGTGGTCAGCGGCTACGAAGCGATCGGTGAGCTCAAGGCCGACGCCACGACGAAGGACATCGTCATCGTCGGCCTCTCGGCCAAGGCCATGGCCACCGACATGGAGCGCGCCTCTGACGTCGGCATCGACGGGTACATCACGAAGCCGTTCCGCATCGCCCAGGTCATCTCCGTCGTCGAGAGCTACCTCGACCTGTAGAGGGCAGGCGCCGGAGGACGCCCGTCGCCAGTCTTGACGACGGGCAGGAGCCGGCGCCTCCGCGGCGTAGAACTCCGGTGATGAAGCGCGAGACGAAACCCGCTCTCCAGCCGCCGCTGATCTGCGTCGCCGACGTCGACACGCGCCTCAGCTGCAGCTGCTACTGCGCCGTCTGCCAGCACTACCTGCGCGACCGGCGCGCCGGCGAGCGCCGCACCGTGCACCGGCCGACCAGGGACAGGCGCATCCTCAACCGCTTCTAGGGCGAAGGCCCGCCCGCCGCCCCGCACGCCGCGTCTTTCAGGGTCTCCCCGCATCTGCCGATACCGTGAGCAGGTACCAGCCCCCGACCCAAGGCCGGCGATGGCCGAACCCCACGACAAGAGACGAGGCGGCAGCCTCCAGCGGACGCGAGGCGTCAGCCTCGAGCTGAAGACGGCCGTGGTCGTCGCGGCGGCGCTCGCGGCCGCCTTCGCCGCGCTCGTCTTCGTCGTCGACCCGGAGGCAACCTGGCAGACCGCCGCGGTGCTGGTCGCGCTCTTCGCCGTCATCACCGCGACGTTCGACCTCCTCGTCTACCGGCGCGTCGACGGCCTCGTCCGCCGCTCGCGCCGACGGCTGGGCGCCAACTACGAGCGCAGCGACCCGGGCTACCGCGACGAGATGCGCGAGCTCGGCTATCTCGTGAACACCCTCATCGCCGTCTTCACGGCCGCGGAAGCCAAGGAGTGGGTCTCGCAGAGCGTCAAGGACGACCTCGTGCGCGTCCAGTCGCTGAACCGCCAGCTCATGGACGTCGGGGTGCTCGGCCGCGAGATGAACGCCGCCCTGCCGTACCGTGAGACGGTGGAACGCGTGCTCTCGCGCAGCCGCAGCTTCCTGCACGCCGACTTCGCCGCGCTGCTGCTGCTCGACACGGAGGCGCGCGCCTTCTCGCTCGAGGGCGCACACGGCGTGCTGAGGCCGGCGCTCTCGGCCGACTGCTGTGCCTACACGCCCGACTGTCCGGTGCGGCAGGCGATCGGCTCGGGCCGGCTGACTCGACTCGAAGGCCACGTCTGCTCGCTCTTCCCCTCCACGATGACGCACCAGCTGGTCATCCCGGTCAAGGTCGAGAACGTCGGCGACATGGCGCTGCTCACGACCGCGACCAGCGGCGAGTACGCGGGCCTGCTGACCGACGACATCCTGGACGCCCTCCAGAACCACGTGCAGAGCGCCCTCACGAACGCGCACAAGTACGACGCCATCCGCCGTCAGGTGGTCACCGACCACCTGACGAGCCTCTACAACCGGCGCTACTTCATGAACCGCGCCGGTGAGGAGATCGAGCGCAGCCTCCGCTACCAGGCGCCGCTGAGCGTGCTCATGGTCGACATCGACCACTTCAAGGCGTTCAACGACACCTACGGGCACGCCACCGGCGACCGCGTCCTGCAGACCGTCGCCAGGGCGCTGCAGGACGCGCTGCGCACCACCGACATCTGCGCCCGCCACGGCGGCGAGGAGTTCGCCGTCCTGCTGCCGAGCACGCCCGGCGAGAACGCCTACTACGTCGCCGACCGCGTGCGCCGCACCCTCGGCGGCACGCGCTACACCGGTCTCGGGCTCCCGCCCGAGGCGAACATCACCATCAGCGTCGGCGTGGCGACCTGCCCGCGCGACGCCACCGTGCTGGACGAGCTCATGGAGCTCGCCGACAAGGCGCTCTACCGGGCCAAGGCCGGCGGTCGCGACATGGTCGTGCTGTGGGGGGCCGAGGAGCGCGAGCGGGTCAGGACCTGACCCGGCCGCCGCCGGTCGAGGCCCCGGCCCGGGCGATCACCGACGGCGGGGGTATGCTGGGGACGTCCCGGCGCGGCCGCGGGCCGCGCCCACCGACCCGAGGGGGCAAGCGCCGTGGAACTGCTCTACCTCAGCCGCGCCGACGTCGAGGGGCTCGGCCTGTCGATGCGCGAGGTCCTCGCCGCCGTCGACGGGGGCTTCGCCGCCAAGGGCCGCGGGCAGACGGAGATGCCGCCCAAGCCCGGCATCCACACGCGCCCGGACTGCTTCATCCACGCGATGCCCGCCTACGTGCGCGAGCCGGAGGTGGCCGGCCTCAAGTGGGTGAGCGGCTACCCGCCGAACCCGGCCAGGGGACTGCCCTACATCACCGGCCTGATGGTCCTCAACGACCCGGCGACCGGCGTGCCGCTGGCGGTGATGGACTGCGCCTGGATCACCGCCATGCGCACGGGCGCGAGCGCCGGCATCTCGGCCCGCTACCTCGCCCGCGAGGGCAGCGAGGCCGCCGCGTTCGTCGGCTGCGGCGTCCAGGCGAGGACCTCGCTGGCGGCGCTGGTCGAGACCCTGCCGGCGCTCGCCGTGGTGCGCTGCTACGACATCGACGAGACGGCCACGGCCGGCTTCATCGCCGAGATGCAGGCCCTGTACCCGGCGCTGCACTTCGCCGCGTGCGCCGCCGCGGCCGAGGCGGCGCGGGAGGCCGACGTCGTCGTCACCGCGATCCCCATCGTCACGGACCCGGCGCCCGAGCTCGACGCCGGGGTGCTCAGGGAGGGCGGCCTCGCCGTGTCGCTGGACTACGACTCGGCCTGGACGAGCGCGGCGATGCGCGCCTGCGACAAGTTCTGCGCCGACGACGTCGGCCAGCTGCTCGCGACGCGCGAGCACGGCGTGTACTTCGGAGGGATCCCGCCCGTCATCCACGCCGACCTCGGCGAGCTGGCCGCCGGCCTCAAGCCGGGGCGGGAGGACGACGCCGAGCGCATCTTCTCGATGAACATGGGCATCGCCGTCGACGACGTGGTCACGGCGAGGGTGTTGTACGAACTGGCGCTGGAGAGGGGCGCCGGCACGCGCCTGCCGCTCTGACGGGGTACCTCGGCGAGCGGCGGCGACGGCGGCCCATGCAGGGCTGGCGGGACCACGGCGCGGCGTCGCCGGGGACGGACCTGCGGCTCCCCGACCTCCCGACCGCCCGGGTATACTGCCATCGAGCCGACGTCCAGGAGAGGCACGTGACCACGAAGCGAGAGAGCGGCAGGCGTCTCAGCGCCGACGAGCTGGCGGCGTGGCGCGGCTTCCTCCGCGTGCACAGCTCTCTCTTCCACGAGCTCGACGCCGACCTGTCGGCGACCCACGACCTGCCGCTGCGTTCGTACGAGGTCCTTCTCCTGCTCGAGGACGCTCCCGAGAGGCGCCTGCGCATGACCGACCTCTCCCGCTCCGTCCTGCTCAGCCCCAGCGGCGTCACCCGCCTGGTCGACCGCCTGGAGCGTGAGGGCCTCGTCGGTCGCGAGCGCTGCCCGGAGGACGGCCGCGGCTACTTCGCCGTGCTCACCGAGGCCGGCGACCGGCGGCTGCAGGACGCGCGCGCCACGCACCTCGCCGGCGTCCGCCGCCTGTTCCTCGACCAGCTCGCGGACGCCGACCTCCGCCGGCTGGCCGGCTACTGGGATCGCCTGGTGCCGGGCGCGGCCGGCACCGACGCGGAGTGGCGGACCGCGCCCGGCGCGGCCACGGCGGGCTGCGGAAGCGCCGACGATGCCTGACGTCATCGTCGTCGGCGCCGGCCTCTCCGGCCTCTGCTGCGCCCGCGAGCTCCGCGCCGCCGGGCTGGACGTCCTCGTCCTCGAGCGCGGCGACGCCCCCGGCGGACGCGTGCGCACGGACGTCGTCGAGGGCTTCCTGCTCGACCGCGGCTTTCAGGTGCTGCTCACCGCCTACCCCGAGGCGCGACGGGTGCTCGACTACGAGCGGCTCGGGCTGCGCCCGTTCGAGAGCGGCGCCCTGATCCGCCACGATGGCCGCTTCACGCGGATCGCGGACCCCTTCCGCCATCCCTTCAAGGCGCTCGAGAGCCTGCGCGGCGCCCCCGGCAGCATCCCCGACAAGCTCCGCGTCGCGCGCCTGCGGCAGCGGCTCTCACGCTTCTCGCTGAACGAGGTGCTGACCGCGCCGCAGGTCACGACCGCCGAGGCTCTGCGGCGCGAGGGCTTCTCGGACGAGCTCGTCGACGGCTTCTTCCGCCCGTTTCTCGGCGGCATCTTCCTGGACCCGTCGCTGGAGACCTCGAGCCGGCTGTTCGCCTTCGTCTTCAAGCTCTTCTCGCAGGGCGAGGCGGCGCTGCCGGCCGCCGGCATGCAGGCCATCCCGCGCCAGCTGGCCGAGGGCCTGCCGGAGGCGGCCCTCCGCTTCGGCTGCGCGGTCGAGGCCGCCGGGCCCGGCGAGGTCGTCCTCGCCGGCGGCGAGCGGCTCAGCGCCTCCGCCGTGGTCGTGGCGACCGAGGGGCCGGAGGCGGCCCGGCTCACCGGCGCCGTCGAGGCGCCGGCCCCCCGGGCCGTGACCTGCCTGCACTACGCCGCCGCGCGGTCCCCCGTCGGCGAGCCGAGCCTCGTGCTCGACGGCGAGGGGCACGGCCCGGTGAACGACCTCTGCGTGCCCAGCGACGTCGCCCCGAGCTACGCACCGCCCGGAGCGGCGCTCGTCTCCACCACCGTGCTCGGCGTGCCGCCGCTCGCCGACGAGGAACTCGACGGCGCCGTCCGCGGGCAGCTGCGCGGCTGGTTCGGGGCGCAGGTGGACGAGTGGCGCCTGCTGCGCGTGCGCCGCATCCCGTTCGCCCTCCCGGCGCAGCCGCCGGCGGCGCTCGCTGCGGCGGAGCGGCCGGTACGGCTGCGCGACGGCCTCTTCGTCTGCGGCGACCACCGGGACACGGCCTCGATCCAGGGGGCGATGGTCTCCGGCCGGCGCGCCGCGGCAGCCGTGCGCGGCCTCGACGCGATCCCCGCCTGCGCCCGCTGAGGCGGCCCCGGCGGCGTCAGGCCTTGCCGAGCGCCACGCTCAGGCACATGACCGCGAGCACGATCGCCGTGATCGTCACGTAGCGGCGGTCGTGCTCCCGTGCGAACGCGACGATCGACCCCGCGACGCGCACGAACGGCGTCGCGATGAGCGCGATCAGGCCGAGCGAGAGATAGGCGCCCGGGTCACGGGCGGCCAGGCCTGACGGCAGGTCCGCCAGCGGCACGACCCCGGACGGCAGGATCTCCCCGTTGACGACACCGAGGAGGACCTTGTCGACGACGCCGAAGATGAGGCCGGCGACCATCAGGGCGACGCTGACGGCGACGCCCACCAGCAGCACCCGGTTCACCGTGCGCTCGACGTCGTCCATGACGTGCCGAGGCGGCTCGGCCGGTGCGGGTGAGCCGCCGGACGTCGGCAGGGGCGCGCCGCCGCGTTCCTCGCTCACAACCCGACTCCCAGCGCTTTGAGCAGCATGAGGATCCCAAAGACGACCAGCACGGACTCGAAGACGACGACCAGCACCGCGGCCTTGAGGCGGATCGCGAGCTGCGGGCCGAAGGACGCCCCGGCGAGGATGCCGAGCACCGCCGGCACCGCCCAGTACGGGTCCATGTAGCCGCGGCCGTAGAAGATGGCGGCGCCGGTCGCGGCGGTCACGCCGATCATGAGGTTGCTGGTGGCGATCGTCGCCTTGAGCGGCACGCCCATCAGCAGGTTCATGATCGGCACCTTGAAGGCGCCGCCGCCGACGCCGAGCAGGCCCGAGACGTTGCCGGCGAAGAACGACAAGGACGAAGCCCGGCGCCAGGCCGTGTACCCCGTAGCTGATCTCACGGCCCTCTGCCGGGTCGTAGAAGCGGGAGGGCATCACCGGTGTCTCGACCGGCTCGATGTCGCCGCGCCGGCGACTCATCTGCCAGGCGACGTAGAAGAGGACGGCGGCGAAGCAGGCCTGCAGGATGCGGCCATCGACGAGCACCGCCGTGATGCCCCCGGCGACGGCGCCGATGGTCGTCGCCACCTCGAGGAACATGCCGAGGCGCATGTTCGTCATGCCGCGCCTGGCGAACCTCGTCTGCGCCATCGACGACGTCGCGACGACGCAGACGATGCTGGTGGCGATGGCCGTCTTGATGGGCACGCCGAAGGCGAGGCTGAGGACGGGGACCATGATGATGCCGCCACCGACCCCGAGCATGCTGCCGAAGACGCCGGCGACGAAGGCGACGAGGAGAATGCCGACGATGACTGCCATCGGCGCTACTCTACACGTCGTCTAGTGTGCGGTGCCCCTTCGGCGCACCCCACGATAGCCCCGCTACGCAAGCTATTCGTCGCCGCCGGGCGGGCGCCGCAGGCGCTTGGCCCGCGCACGGCGCGCCTTCTCGGCGAGGCGCCGCTCGGAGGCGGCCTTCGCCGCGCGCGACGGCCGAGTCGGCCGCCGCGGCGGAGGCGGCGGCTCGTTCAGCCGCCGCAGCTTGAGGCGCAGGCGCCGCAGCGCGTCCATCTTGTTGAGGTACTGGCTGCGCTGCGCCCGGCAGGTCACGGTGACGCCCGTCGGCCGGTGGACCAGCCTGACGGCGCTCTCGGTGACGTTCTGGTGCTGGCCGCCCGGGCCGCCGGCGCGGAAGGTCTGCACCTCGCACTCGGCGAGGAGCGCTCCGTCGCTCTCGGGGATGTCGATCGGTTCGGTCATCGCGCGGCTCCGGTCGCCGGCGCCGGGCGGCGCCGGGCCAAGCGTATCACCGCACCGTGATAGCCTCTGGGCATGCTCGGCATCGCCCTCGCCCTCGGCGCTTCGATCTGCTGGGGCTCCGGCGACTTCCTCGGCGGCCTCAGCACCCGGCGCGCCAGCCTGTGGGCGGTCATCATCGGCAGCCAGGCCGTCGGCCTCGCAGGGGCGGCGCTGGTGACTCTCGGGACCGGCCACGGCTGGCCGGGACTGCACGCGGTGTGGCCGGTGATGCTCGGCGGCCTCGCCAGCGTCGTCGCCATCTCCCTCTTCTACAAGGCGCTCGCCATCGGCACGATGAGCATCGTGGCGCCGATCAGCGCGATGAACGCGATGATCCCCTTCGTCGCCGGGATCGCCGCGGGCGAGCGGCCGGCGGCCGTGCAGCTGGCCGGGGTGGCGCTGGCCGCCGCCGGCGTCATCCTCGTCGCCATCGAGCCGGCGCACGCGGCGAGACGATCGGGGCGGCGGCGCTCCCCGGCGAGCCGGCGGTGGAGCCGGCCGGCGCCGCGGCGCTCTTCGGCGCGGCGGAGGGC
This sequence comes from uncultured Thermoleophilia bacterium, assembly GCA_963717965.1. Classification (GTDB taxonomy): domain Bacteria; phylum Actinomycetota; class Thermoleophilia; order UBA2241; family UBA2241; genus CAIXSE01. The sequence continues at coordinate 90,906 of CAVQXS010000004.1, forward strand.
GCGGGCGGGGCCGGCTCGCCGACCGGGCCCGCGCCCTCCGGCCGCGCCCCGCGCCCCGCACGCCGCGACCAGCGGCGCGCGATCATCTTCGCCCTCACCGCCGCCGTCTGCATGGGACTCGTCCTCATCGGCTACGACGCGACGGCACGCTACGATCCCCTGTGGGCGATGCTGGCCGGGCGCCTCTCCTCCGCCACCCTCTTCGCGCTGCTCTTCCTCGCGCTGCGGCCGCGCGTCAAGGTCGCGCGCTCGGCCGTTCCGTTCATCGTCGCCGTCGGGGTCCTCGACACCGGCGCCAACGGACTGTTCGCGCTGGCGACCACCGAGGGCTACCTCAGCCTCGTCGCCGTGCTCGGCTCGCTCTACCCCGTGGTGACGGTGCTCCTGGCCTTCGGCCTGCTGCGCGAGCGCATCGCCCCGCACCAGCTGGCCGGCGCGGCGGCGACGCTCGCCGGCGTCGCACTCATCGCCGCCGGATGAACCGCGTCGCTGCGCATCGAGCTCCGCGGCGCCGGCGGCGAGCCCGTCGACCTCCGGCGCACGCTCCTCTCGCACGGCGTCGCGGAGCTGCCGCCCATGGCGGTCGACGGCGACGGGCGAGGCGCCACGGTGACGCTGGCGACGCCGCAGGGACCGCGGACGATCCGCCTGTCGGAGGCAGGCGCCATCGGCACCCCGGGCGTCGAGGTGGCGACCGTGGACGCGGGGCCGCCGCCGTCCGCGGCGGTCGCGGCGGCCCTCACCGCGGCGGTGCGGCGGATGCTGTGCCTGGACGACGACCTCAGCGGCTTCTACGCCGCCTGCGCGGACGACCCCGCGCTTTCGTGGGCGCGCCGCGGCGCGGGCCGCCTGCTGCGCGCCCCGACGGTCTTCGAGGACGTGGTCAAGACCGTCTGCACGACCAACTGCGCCTGGTCGGCCACGGAGCGCATGACCGGCGCCCTGGTCGGCCGGCTCGGAGAGCCGGCCCCAGGGGCGTCGCCCGAGGGCGTCGCCGGCCGCGCCTTCCCGACGCCGGAGGCCCTGGCGGCCGCCGGCGACGCCTTCTTCCGCGACGTCGCTCGCGCCGGCTATCGCGGCGCCTATCTGCACGGCATCGCCGCGCTCGTCGCCGCGGGCGACGTCGACCTCGAGGTCCTGCTCGCCGCGAGCCGCGAGGAGATCCCGGACGAGGAGGTCGAGCGCCGGCTGCTCGACCTGCCCGGCGTGGGACCGTACGCGGCGGCCCACGTCATGCTCCTGCTGGGCCGCCACTCCCGCCTCGTGCTCGACTCGTGGACGCGACCCAAGTACGCCCGCCTGCAAGGCAGGCCGGAGGGCCGCCTCGTCGCCGACCGCACCATCGCCCGGCGCTTTCGCCGCTACGGGGACTACGCCGGGCTGGCCTTCTGGCTGGTACTGACCCGCGACTGGGTGGACGACGGCCCGGGCGAGCCGGAGGCGCCGGACGAGGGCTGAGCGCCGGCGCTCGGTCAGGGAGCCGGCGACGCCGATCCCGTCATGCCCCAGTCCCTCATGATCGCCTCGAGCACGACGCCGGCCATGCGGTCGCCGCCCGCACGTGTGAGATGGATGCCGTCGGGCGCCCGCACCAGCACCCTGTCGCCGTTCTGGTCCTCGAGGTACTCGGCGTAGGCGCCCTTCTCGTTGGCCATCGCCGCCCAGGTGCTGACGAAAGCGACGCCGGGACGCTTCTCGGCCTCCGCCGCGTAGATGTGGTTCATCATCGCGATGCGTTCGCGGTAGCCGGGGTCCTTCATGATCGGGTTGCCGACCCAGTAGACCCGGCGCCCACCCCTGGTGAGGATGTCCATCGCCTCGCCGACGCGCTTGGCGTAGACCGCCTGCCAGGCCTTGGTGCCGACCTTGAGGACCTTGCCCTCGTAGAGGACGTTCTGGCCGTCGTTGGCGCCGAAGAGGACGACGGCGGCATCGGGCCTGAAGTCGACGATCTGGTCGACGAGCCGCTGCGGCCAGTCGTAGAAGTCCGGACGGCTGAGCCCGCTGGAGACGTGGTAGTCGTTCTTGGCCTGCACCAGCTCCGTCGCTTCGCTCAGGTTGACGAGCGACGAGCCGAAGACCTGGTCCATCGAGTCGCCGGCGACGTAGAGCCGGAGCGGCTTCTCCCGGGTGATCCGGCGCGGCCAGAGCGGCTTCTTGGCCTTCTTGACCTCGGCGAGCGTGTGGTGCTCTTCCTCGCCGCGGCCGAGCGCGTCGGCGACCGCGGTGCCCAGGCGGTCGGCGCGCACCGCGCCGCTGAGCGCCGTCATCGGCGTGAGCATGGCCAGCTGGAAGGTGCGCAGCGCCCCGTAGGGCCGCGCCTCGACGTCCTTGCGGATGCTGCGCGCGTCGAGCAGGCCGGCGAGGAAGAAGCCGAGCAGCATCGCGAGCAGCACCGCGCCGGCCGAGAGGCGCCGCCGGCGCGGTCCCTTGCGGCGGTCCGGCAGCGGCCCGATGGTCTCCGTGCCGGGCGGCCCCCCGGGCTCGAGCCAGTCGTCCGGCTGCGTCCGCCGCGGGCGCTCGTCGCGCCCGCGCTCCGGCGGCCGTACCTCGTCCCAGACGAACAGGTCGTCTCCGTTGTAGCGCTCGTCGTCCGTCATCGCCTCAGGTCGTCCGCCTCAGAACTTGAAGTACAGGAACTCGGCCGGGCCGGCCGGCCCCAGCACGTCGATCAGGAACAGGGCCAGCGCCAGCACCAGCCCCTGGCCCACCCAGCCGATGCGGCCGAGGCCGGCCTCGAGGCCTTCCAGAGCGCGCCGCGGCACGTACTGGATGGCGATGCCCAGTACCACGAGGCCGACCACCGCCAGCGTCACCGCCGACCCGATCGACCCGAGTCCCGCGACGAGGCGCCAGAGCACGGCGAAGGCGTTGCCCATCGACTCGGCGCGGAAGAACACCCACGCCACGGAGACGAAGGCGAAGACCCACAGCCGCTGCAGCGCCCGTCCGCCCGGCGTGGCGCCCGGCTCGGGCAGGCCGCTTGAGTGACGCGCATCGGCGCGGGCCCGTTCGAGCGCAAGTCCGGTGCCGTGCAGGAGCCCCCAGAAGACGAAGGTCCAGCCGGCGCCGTGCCAGAGGCCGCCGAGCAGGAAGGTGATCACCAGGTTGGCATAGGTGCGGCCCCTGCCCCTGCGATTGCCGCCGAGCGGGATGTACAGGTAGTCGCGCAGCCAGCTCGAGAGGGTGATGTGCCAGCGGCGCCAGAAGTCCTGGATGCTCCGCGCCGTGTAGGGCGCGTCGAAGTTGGCCGGCAGCTCGAAGCCGAGGAGGAGCGAGATGCCGATGGCGATGTCGGCGTAGGCGCTGAAGTCGCAGTAGATCTGCACGGAGTAGGCGAGGATCCCCCACAGCGTCTCCCACGACGAGTACGACTGCGGCGATGCGAACAGCCCGTTGACGATGTGCGTCGCGAGGTAGTCGGCGATGAGCATCTTCTTGGCGAGGCCGCCGAGGATCAGCACGAACGCGCGCGAGGAGTCCACCGCGTGCGGGTTCCTCGGCGAGGTCAGCTGCGGCAGGAACTCGCGGGCGCGTGCGATGGGGCCGGCGAGCAGGTACGGGAAGAAGGCCGTGTACACGGCGAAGTCCAGGGCCGGCGCTGGCGCGAGCTGGCCGCGGTAGATGTCGACCACGTAGGTCAGCATGCGGAAGACCAGGAACGAGATGCCGACCGGCAGGATCATGCGGAGCAGGGGCAGCGGCGCTCCGAGACTCAGAGCGCCGAGCACGTCGTTCAGGTTCACCGTGAAGAAGTCGAAGTACTTGAAGACGCCGAGCGTGACCAGGTTCGCGGCCACGGCGAGGATCAGCCAGCGGCGGGCGGCGGCCGTGGAGCCGCTCCGCCCGCGCGCCCGGTGCACCTGCGTGCCGAGCGCCTGGTTCACGAGCGTCGCGCCGATGAGGAGGAAGACGAGGCGCCAGTCCCACCAGCCGTAGAACACGTAGCTGGCGCCGACGATGAACCACTTCCAGAGGCGCAGCCGCGGCATGAGCAGCCAGTTGGCCACGTACACGACGAGGAAGAAGATCGCGAACGTGATCGTGGGGAAGAGCACGCTGCCGCCCGTCGGTCACCGGTGCGAGCGCCGCACCGGCGGCCCCGCCTGTCGCGGGGGATGCTACACCAGGGGCGTGGGGACGGCGAAGCCTCTTGCGCGCGGGTCGGGGGCGGGTCCGCCGCCGCGGGAGAATGCGCCGGCGGAGCGTGACCCCTCGGGAGGCGGCGCCGGAGCGTGACGACCGCACGGCCGTCGCGCCCGGCCGGCGTCAGGCCCTGCCCGCGCCCGCGGCCGAGCTGGGCCGCTGGGGCGGCCGCTCGAGCAGCCCGATGCGCAGGCCCTCGTTCTCGTCGACCGCGTCGTACCAGGGCAGGCGCTCGCCGACGGCGGCGCGCAGCCGCCAGCGCGACCCTTTGCGCGCCGCCTTCATGGCCTCGAGTATCCTCACGGCGGCGACGCGCACGCGTGCCGCCTGACCGCCACGGAGGTCGAGCACGCCCGTCTCGCCGGTGATGCGCTCGAGGTTCAGGGTGACGTCGTGATACAGGCCCCAGTCGCGGGCGCCGGCGCGGGCGAGGTACCGCAGCCCGATCGTCCCCGGCGCCTCCTCCTCGCGGACGTCGACGCCCTGGAGCAGCGCGGCCACGTCGAGTACGTCGCTCTCGCTCATGCGCGGCCGCAGCAGCTTGGCGAGCAGGACGTCGGACGGCGGCACCGTGTAGGGCTCCGCCCCCAGCCGCCGGCGCAGGACGATCGTGTGATGCAGCCGGAAGGCGTCGAGGTAGACGTCCACGCGGTCGTCGGCGTGCGGGCGGCCGCGAGTGCCTGCATGCAGGCACTCGCGGTACACCTGCATGAGCGCACCCGCGCTGGCGAAGCGGACGTGGCGGTTCTCCTCGTAGCCCAGCCGGGAGAACGTGCCCAGCAGCCGCTTCGCCTGCGGGCGCGGCGCGACCACGTCGAGGTCGCGGTGGTCGCGGCGACAGGCCGCCGGGTCGGCGCAGAGAGCGAGGACGGCGAGCCCGCCGATGAGACGGACGTCGAGCCCGTCGGCGCGCGCGGCGTCGACGAGATCGATCGCCTCGTCGAGCATCTGGTGCCGCCCTCGGGGCGGCGCTGCCACCCGCGTTCCGTCCATGAGTCCGTGGTACCGCAGGTGCGCGGACGACTAACGCCGGGGCGGCAGACGAGTGCGCGGCCGCTTAGCCGGGCGTCGTGCCCGACCCGCCGCGCGGCCCCTTGCCCGGTCCATCCCGCGGTCCGCGGAGGCGACGGTCGCGGTGACCGTCCCGGTGCGGCAGCGATAGGTGCGGCTTGCCGCCGATCACGTCCCAGAGGCGGTGCTTGCGCCGTTCCCACTTCTGGTGGAAGCCCTCGTCGCGTCGCCGGGCGCGCTCGAGCTTGGCCGGATTGTCGGCGTACTGCCGCCGCGCCCACGGCGACCCCGGCCTGGCGAGGCGCAGCGCTCCGACCAGCGCGACCGGCGGCGCGAAGATGCCCACGGTCCCCAGGAAGAGCTTGCCCTTGAGGTAGCACACCACGACAAAGACGGCGCCGCTGAGGATGAACACGAACCCGACCCAGCGCGTGATGGTGATGTAGTCGCCTACTTCGCTGCTGATCGCGGGCAACAGCCCGGTGAGCAGCAGGGTGATGAAGGTGAGGCCGAGGATGACGGCGTCGATGCTCTTGCGCCCCTCGCCCGTCCAGTAGACGTCCTCGAGGTGCAGGATCAGGGCGAACTCGTCCAGCGTGAGCGCCGCGCCGCAGCCGAAGACGAAGGCCAGAAACTCCAACCAGGGGCTGCCCGGCTGCACGGCGAACTCGAGGATCCCGGCGACGACCATGCCGATGATGCCGAACACCGAGTGGTGGATGTGCAGCCCGCCCGACGTCACGACGCTGCCGATGCGCAGGTGCGAGTGGCCGTGCTGCCGCGTGAGGCGCGTGTTCAGCCGGGCGAGTACGAACGTGATGATGAACCCGGCGAGCAGCAGGAACAGCGGCAGTTTGGCGTCGTCGACGGCGGGACCGGAGATGGCGGCGATGAGCGTGATCATGGCACCCCCATTATCCGCCCCCAAGGCCACACGGAACCATCGCGACCCATCGGCGAGGACCCGGGGACCGCCGGTGCACGCGGCGCCGCGTCAGATGGAGGAGGCGGACGCCGAGGGGGTCGCCGACTGCGACGGGCCAGGCGTCCGCGAGCCGGGCGGCAGCCAGTCCCGCCCGATCGCCTCGTAAACGGTCGTCGCCAGCAACTGCTGGCCCTCGACTGTGAAGTGGACCCCGTCCCCCAGTCGCAGCGACGGGTCGAACTCGCCGTCCTTTGCGTACAGCTCCCAGATGTCGACGTACCGCGCCCCGGGGCGCAGCTCCGCCTGCTTGCGGAAGGTCCTGTTGATGACGCGCATGCGCGAGGTGCGCCAGTCCTCGCCCATGATCGGCATGCCCACCCAGTACACGCGCCGGGCGCCGCCGCGGAGCATGGTGTCGATGATGTCGCCGACGCGCTCCTCGTAGGCCCGCTTCCAGGCCGCCCCGCCGTAGGGGATCCAGTCGCCGTCCCGCCACACCGACTGGGTGTCGTTGGTGCCGATCATGATCACGGCGGCCTGCGGCCTGGACGTCCTCATCACCGACCGGATCTGCTCGCCCCAGTCGTAGAAGTCGTAACGGCAGATGCCGGTCGACTCCTTGTAGAACGTGGTCGGCTCGAAGACCCTCGAATCGCGCAACAAGGGCTCGAGCGCGAGGCCCAGCTCGCCGCCCATCGAGTCGCCACCGACCCAGACGTGCACGGGGTCGCTCACGCTCGCCACCCAGACCTCGGGCGGCGGCGCGGCCGTCTTGAGGCCTGCGCTCGTCGTGGCGGACGCTCCGCCATCGTCCGCGCCGTCGTCCCCGCATCCGAGCACGACCATGACCAGAGCGAGCAGCGCGGCAACTGCGGCGAGGACGATGACGAGGAGCAGGCGCCGCCGGGCCTGCCGGCGCCGCCGGCGGCGCCGCCGCTCGCTCTCCGAGCGGGTCGCCCTCGTCCTGTTCGAGCCGTCGTCCATGAGCCTGCCCCCGGTCCTCGTCCGAGTGTACAGGACGACCTTCCGCGCCGACGCCGGACTCGCCCGCGGCGGCACGCCCCGTTTCGAGCCGGCCTCCGGTGGGATACAGTGTCGCCGACGATGGACGACTCGGCAGACACGCGCAGGACCAAGGAGCCGCAGAAGCGGCGGCGTCTGCTCGAGCAATCGCCCCGCTTCGCCGACAGTTTCGGCCTTGTCCTGCTGCTGCTGATCGTCAGCTACTTCGTGCTCGCCGCCGGCGGCGACAACGTCTACGGGCGGGTCCTTTCTCTGATCATCTTCGCGGCGACGACCTGGCTGGCGCTGCGCGCGGCACAGGTCGAGCGCCGCATCCTTCGCCTCGCCCTCGCGCTGATCCCGATTGTGACGATCGTCGCGATCGTCCTGGTGCTGGGGGGCGACGACACGACCGCCACCGCCGTCAGCAAGACGCTGACGATCCTCCTCGTCGTCGTGGCGCCCGTGGCGATCCTGAAGCGGCTGGTCGAGCACCCCGTCATCAGCCTCAACACGTTCTACGGCGCCGTGTGCGTGTACCTGCTGATCGCGATGTTCTTCGCCACGGCCTACGGGCTCATCGCGCTCATCGGCGACCGCGCGTTCTTCGCCCAGCTGCAGCCCCCGGCGGACGCCACTGCGATCGACTACCTGTACTTCAGCCTTGTGACGATCACGACGACCGGCTACGGGGACCTCTCGGCCGCCACCGGCGTGGGCCGCATGACGGCGGTCTGCGAGGCGATCTTCGGCCAGCTGTACCTGATCACCGTCGTGGCACTCGTGGTCCAGAACCTCGGCCAGCAGAGCCGGATCGCGCGGCGCATGGAGGAGGAGGCGGAGGCGAAGGCGGCGGCAGGCGGCACTCGGGAGGCCGCCGAGGAGCAGTCGCCCCGAGACTGACGTCAGCCCGCCCGCACTGACGACGCGTCAGACGCGGCGCCCACTCTCCTCACCGTCATCTCGCTCGTCCTCGGCGAGCAGATGCCGCTCGCGCGCCGCCTGCCACAGGAACAGCGCCAGCGCAGCGATGACGGCGGCCGACGCGAGCCCGGGCGCGAGCAGGTCGGTGGTGCCGTCCCAGGTCAGCGCCTGCCCCAGGAAGATCACGGCGATCGCGACCACGACGACCCCGGCGAGCAGCTCCTTGAGATGGCCGAGATCGTGAATGCGGAGCCAGGCCGGCATCGGTATGCGGTCGTCGACGAAGAGGCTGTAGAGGCCGAGCGCGAGCACGTAGAGCACCGTGGCGAGCAGCGCGTAGTCGGCCTGCTTGATCAGCTTGCCGATCATCTCGTTCTGCGTCATGCCATCGTAGTTCACTCCCATGGCATGCAAGATCGTCGTCACGGTGACGATGATCGTCGACACCATCACCGCCATGAAGGCGAGGAACAGGCTGAGCGTCGCCACGAGTACGAAGAAGCGGCTGGACGCGACCATGCGTCCGATCATGTCCGACGGCGGGCGGCGCCCCTCGTTCGGGTCGGCTGCCACGCGTGCCTCAAGCTCCGTGCAGGGCGCGCCGCAGGGCGAGCGCCTGGACGATCGCCGAGATGCCGAAGAGCAGCGCGCTCAGCCCGACGAGGATCATGAGCAGCGTCACGGTCGGGCCGGGCCAGACGATGAAGACGAGGCCGACGATGGCGAGGACGACGCCGAAGCCGACCACCACGCCGTAGCCCTCCCCGCGCGAGGCGAGCGCCGCCCCGGCCACGGCCACGCCGCAGATCAGGAAGGAGAGTCCGACGATGACGGCCACGGTCTTGACCGACGCTTCGGGCCAGGCGATCAGGGCGATGCCGGCGATGATGGCGATGACGCCGGCGACGATGCGTCCCGTCCCCGTCCCACCACCGGCGAAGAACTGCAGAACACCGGCGAACAGGAGGAACAGCCCGGCGAAGATCGCCACCAGATGCACGCTGCCCCAGATGTTGGCGAGCACGACGATGCCGAAGACGACGGCGACGATGCCGACGGCCAGCACGAGGCCCCAGGCCCTGCCCGCCACCTGGCGTGCGTCGCCCACGACGACCACCGTCTCGTTCACGACCTCCGGACGCGGTCGTCCGGGATCGCTGTCGAAGTCGTTCATGTGAGCCTCCTACTCCCCGAGCACCTTGATGATGAGTCTCTTGCTGCGACGCCCGTCGAACTCGCAGTAGAAGATCGCCTGCCAGGGACCGAGGTCGAGGCGCCCGTCGGTGACCGGCACGATCACCTGGTGATGCACGAGGAGGTTCTTCAGGTGGGCGTCCCCGTTGTCCTCGCCGCCGCGGTGGTGGCGGTAGTCACCACCGTCAGGGAGCAGTTGCCGGGCCACGTCGTTGGCCGGCGGCTGCCACGACGGCGGCGCCAGCTTGTCCAGCCACTCCAAGGCGTCCGCCTGGATGCCGGGCTCGTCATCGTTGATCCAGACGCCGGCGGTGATGTGCATCGCCGCGACCAGCGCCATGCCCTCGCGGATGCCGCTCTCGTCCACCGCCTGCTGGACGTCACCGGTGATGCGCACGAACCCGCGCCGCTCGGTGATGCGGAAGGTCTTATAGACGGTGTGCGCCTTCATGCCCTCGTCAGCCCTCGTCCTCGTTGCGGCGCTGCAGACGCACGAAGCGGACGCCGAGCCCGGCGGCGCCCTGTTCGACGATGGCGATCGTGGGGTCGTCGTCCTCGAAGTGCGGGGCGCTGGCCGACCCGGGGTTCAGGTAGAGCGTGCCGTCCACCCACTCGACGGCCGGCAGGTGATCGTGCCCGAAGACGATGAGATCCGGCGACTCGCGCTTGCCGAAGCTCTCGAGCTTGCCGAGAGCCAGGCGCTTGAGGAGCCGCTTGCGCTTGTGACCCACGAGAAACCGCACGCCGGCGGCCTTGCCGACGACCTCGCGCGGGAGCTTGCCCAGCTTGCCGGTGTCCATGTTGCCGGCCACGGCGGTCACCGGCGCGACGGCGGCGAGCGCCTCGAGCGTCGCGGCATCCATGACGTCCCCCGCGTGGATGATGTGGTCGACGCCGGCGAACTCCTCGAGGACCTGGGGGTCGAGGTAGCCGTGTGTGTCGGAGATCACGCCGATCCGCGCACCTGTGCTCGACTTCGCCATCATCTTCCTCCACATCGGTTGCAGGCCGCCATCATCCCATCTGAGCGGCCTCCTACGCCATCCTCCCCGCTGGCGGGAGACGCGGAACCTCGAGCGGCGGCCCCCCTCATCTTCGAGGTCAGCGGCTTCGACGAGACGCTTCCGGGAGGTCGCCGGGCCCTCTAGAGGACGCCGCCGGGGACGCCGGGCCCCGACAGCTCGGCCGGCCCGGCGGGCTCCTGGGGCACCGGCACGCCGTGCTCTGCGTGGCCGGCGTGCCCCTCAAGGGTCTCCTCCAGCAAGAGCACTTCTCCGGGGCGCATCAGCATGGTGTGCACGTCCGGCTCCAGTGCGGCGGCCTGGGCCATGAAGAGGAACGGCGCCCGCCTGTGGAAGTCGGGGCCCAGACGGAAGATCGCCGTGCCCGGCAGGTGGTAGGTGCCCCAGTGGATGGGGACCACGAGGCGTGGGCGCAGGAGCTCCATGGCCTGGATCGCGTGCCGCGGGCTCATGTGCTTGAACTCGGGCATCAGCGGCCCAATCCCGGCGATCGGCAACAGCGCGAGGTCGAGCCGCTCGGGCCAGACGCCGGCGATCCCGGAGAAGAAGGCCGTATCGCCGGCGAAGTACACGGTCCTGGTGCCGGACACGACGTAGCCCAGACTCGGGGTGCGAGCGGCCAAGGGGTGCCGCGTGCCGCGGTGCTTGGCCTCCGTGGCGACCACTTCGACGCGGCCGACGCGCAGGCGATCGCCAGGACCGACCTCGTGGATGTCGCGGAACCCGCGCCAGCGGAGGGAGAGCCCGGCGCCGACCGGCGCGAGGATCGGCGTGTCGCGGCGAAAGAGCCGCAGCGAGCGCGGATCGTAGTGGTCGAGGTGCAGGTGCGAGAGCAGGATGACGTCGGGGTCGGTCAACGGCTCGGTGAGGGGCCGCGGCACGCGCCGGTAGAGCGGTCCGACGAGCCGCCGGAGGACCGGGTCGGTGACGAGGCGCACGCCGTCCATCTCGATGACGGTCGAGGCGTGCCCGAGGAACGTCACCCGGGTGCCCGGGGTCAGGCCCTGGTGCCTCGCGGGCAGCGGTTCGGCGGACGGCTGCTGGACGAATGTCGGTCGGTCGCTGGGTGACGTCATGGCGTGAGTAGGACTCCCTCCTCTGGCTCTAGAGTGGCCCGGCCGGGCGGGCCTCAAACCGGCGGCCGCCGGGATCGCCCGCCGGAACGCGGACGCGTGCGCGGCGACCCCTCGCCCTCGCGGGAGCCAGGTGAGATACCTGACCTGCGCCGTTGGATTCCGGCGACCCTCCGCCGGGTAGTCACAAGCCACATCGCATCCGCGATGGGGAGTGGAGTGGAGACAGCATGGCCACCATCCAGAAGCACATCGCCGTGGACGCGGCGCCGTCCGCGGTCGGCGCCACCTGGTCCCGGTTCATCAAGTGGGCCCACACCGGGCCCGGCCGCCTCGCCTGCGACGAGCTCGCCTGCTTCGACGCGGTACGGGCGGGCCTCGTGCGGTTCGACACCAGCCCCTCAGGCGGGACCCTCGTGGTCTTCAGCATCGAGCAGATGGAGGGGGGTCCGGCGGCCGACGTCCTCGAGCGTCACCTCGGTCACGACCTCGTGATCTTCAAGGACTACGTCGAGCGAGGCGGCGTCGCGTCGGGCAAGCCATTGCCGCCGGAAGAGACGGTGCTCGAGCTCGAGGCCGACCGCCACGGCGACGCGCCGCGCCACGTGCGGCTGAGCGACGAGAGCGACAGCACGTTCATGATCAGTCACTTCCCCGCGTGAGTGGGGAGGACGAGCACGACGCGCAGGGGAGTGGCCGGCTGTGGCCGGCCGTTCGCCTGCGCGTCGCCACCTTCAACATCCGCAGCGGCCTGGGGCGCGACGGGCGGAACGCATGGCCGTTCCGGGCAGGCGCCTGTGCGAGCGCCATCGCCGGCCTCCACGCCGATGTGGTCGGCCTGCAGGAGGTGCGGCCCTTCCAGGAGCGCAGCCTGGCGCGCCGGCTGCCCGGCTACGCCGGCGCCGGCGCCGGCCGCGAGGACGGCCGCGGGCGGGGCGAGCGCTGCACCGTCGCCTACCTCCCGTCGCGCCTGCGCCTCGAGGGCTGGACGGTGCGCTGGTTCTCGGACACGCCGTCGGCGCCGGGCTCGCGCTCGTGGGGCAACCCCATCCCACGCATCGTGACGCTCTGCCGGTTCACGGATCTGCGGACCGGAGAGCTCCTCGGGGTCGCGAACACGCACTGGGACGGCGCCTCGGCGTCCTCGCGCCTGCGCGCCGCCGAGGCGCTGCTCGCCTGGCTCGACCCCGCGCTGCCGTGGATCGTGCTCGGCGACCTCAACGCGACGGCCGCGGATCCCGCCGTCGCGCGCCTGGTCGCCGGGGGCCTGCGCGACACGCTCGCCCCCCTGGGCGCGCGCGGGCCGCAGGCCGCGACGCACCACGCGTGGGACGGCTCCACCGACGGCACGCGCATCGACTTCGTCCTCGCCGGCGACCGCTGGGACGTCCTCGAGGCGCGCATCGACCACACCCGCCCCGGCGGGCGGCTGCCGTCAGACCACTGGCCGGTGGTCGCCGACCTCGCGCTGCGGCCGGCCGCGGCGACCTGACGCGCGGGCACCGCTCGACTCGCCCTCATGGACGCCGCCATCCACACGATCCGCAGCGCCGACCGGCCCGCAGCCGCACGACTCCTGGACGACGCCGTGGGGCCCGGGTTCTGGAGCTTCGACGACGCCGACGAGTCGCTCTCGTGCGTCGCCGTGACGGAGGCGGGCGTGGCCGGCGTCGTCCTAGCCCGCCTCGCGCCCGCGGACGATCCCGACGCACGGACGGCGCTCGGACCGTCCGCCAAGGGCCTCGCCGGGGCCGGCGACCCCGTGCTGCACGTGCGCGAGCTCGCCGTCGCGCCTCGAGCGCGGCGCGCGGGCCTCGCCTCCCGGCTGCTCGCCCGCGCGGAAACGGAGGCGCTCTCGCGCGGGGCCTCGGCGGCGTTCGCCTTCGGCTGGCTGCCGGCAGGGCGCCCGGAGCCGGATGCCGTCCCCTTCTACGAGGCGGCCGGCTACGCGCCCGGGCCCGACATCACCGGGTTCTACGCCGCGGGCAGTGTCGCCTCCGTGGCGCGCTGCCCGTACTGCGGCGAGCCGCCGTGCCGCTGCGCGGCGCGGCCCTTCGTCAAGCGTCTGGCGCCCGCGGCCGGCTGACCTGGCGCCGCGAGCATCCGGGCGGCCGGCCCGGCCTCACCTCTCCCGGGTGTCCGGCGACCAGGTCCGGCGCTTCTGCGCCCACTCGGGGTCGTCGCGCCAGACGAAGGTGTCGTTCTGCAGGTCGCGCAGCGCGATCGAGAGCTCCTCGCGCGTGTTCATGACGAAGGGGCCGTAGCGGGCGATCGGCTCGCCCAGCGGCTTGCCGCTGACGAGCAGAAAGCGCACGGGTGCGGCGTCGGCCTCGACGCGCACCTCGTCGCCGTCGCCGAAGACGGCCATCTGCGGCGCCGCGAGCAGCACGCCGTCGAGGTCGCCGCGGTAGCCGAGGTCGCAGCCGACGCCGAAGCGGCCCTCGCCCTCGAAGGCGTACGCGAGGGCCGCGTGCCCCCTCGCCACCGGCTGGACGAAGTGCGCCCCCGCCGGCAGCGACACGTCGAGGTACTCGGGCTCGGCGTAGATCGCCGTCACCGCGCCGCCCACCCCGTCCACCTCGCCGGCGACGACGCGGATCACCGACCCGTCGTCGCGCCGTACCTCGGGGACCTGCGCGGCGCTCAGGTCCTGATACCGCGGGTGCGACATCTTGAGCTCCGCCGGGAGGTTGACCCAGAGCTGAAAGCCCTCCATGTGACCGTCGGCGGGCGCCTTCGGCATCTCCTCGTGCATGATGCCGCCGCCGGCGGTCATCCACTGGATGTCCCCGGCGCCGATCGCCCCGGCGTTGCCGATGCTGTCACGGTGGTCGACCTCCCCGGCGAGCATGTATGTCACCGTCTCGATGCCCCGATGGGGGTGCCACGGGAAGCCGGCCAGGTAGTCGCCCGGATCATGCGAGCCGAAGTGGTCGAACAACAGGAAGGGATCGATGTAGTCGAGCGTCGGGGTGGCGATGCTGCGCTTCAGCCGTACGCCGGCGCCTTCGATCACCGGCTGCGGGGTGATGACGCGCTCGACCGTGCGGGGTTGCTCGCGGAGCGGTGGCCCTCCGGGGCCCCGCTCGATAGCTTGTCTGCGAAGGCTATTCATGCTGGACTCCTCGGGAGGGTGCTCGTGCCCAGTACCTTCCCGGACCGGCCGAGCGAGAACCGTCGCCGCAGCCGCCCGCCCTCGCCCCGGCGGAGGTCCGCGGGCCGGGCGACCGCTCCCCGGGCGTCAGGCTGCGCCGCGTCTTCGCGAGGATGGTCACGGCGACCGCGACGAACACGCATCGAGGCGAGCACCGGCTGCCACACCGGCGCCCACCACTCCGCCGGGATAAGAAAGAGCAGGTCGCGGTCGCCCGGCGACGACGGCCAGCCGAGCAGCACCCATAGCCACACGTAGTAGAAGATGTCCCAGACGCCGAAGGCGAGGAGCCAGTAAGCGAAGCGCTGCCACCAGGTGCGCCCGGCGAGGTAGCCCACGGCGAGGAGCATGACCATGGTCGCCGCCTCGCGCGCCTGCTCGTAGGGGAGGTAGGCGCGCGGGAAGTGGAAGTCGGCGGGCGTGAAATCGAGATGGTACTGCAGCCCGAACAGCTTGCGCAGGTAGAAGACGACCATCGCCTCGACGAGCGCGAAGGCGATCGCCCAGACCGCGACCACGGCGAAGCGCACCCAGGGGCTCTTGTCGGAGGCGACGCTCATGTCGGCCCCGATGATACGAGCCCGCGCGGCGAACGTCGCCCCTACGAGTGTACGGCGCGCGGCGGCAGGGCCAGGCGGACGGGCGCGTCAGCCGGCGGCGCGCCGGGCCGGCCGGCTGCGCAGGCGCCAGGCGAAGCCCGCCAGGCGGGCCTCGTCGATCGGGTCGCCGTCGTTGTAGACGAAGAGCGCCGGGAGGCCGGCCTCACGCCGCAGCTGCGCTTCGGCGATCAGGGCCGGCCCGCACCCCCGCGGCGCCACGGACACGACGCCGTCGACGGGCTGCGTGCGCCAGCTGAGCAGCGCGCCGCCGACCGTGGGGATGGTCTCGCCGAACGGGTACGGGGCCACCAGCCGGCGGCTCTCGCGGTCCACGACGCGCACCTCGTTCCAGAACACCCACGGATGCTCGGCGCGCACCGCCTTCACGAGGCGGCCGATGACGTAGCGCATCGTCGCCAGCGTGGCCTCCTTCTCGGCCCGCTTCGCGAGCGGCAGGCCGTCCTGGATCTGGCGCAGCTGGAGCAGCTCGAGGAAGGCCCCGTAGGGCTCGAAGATCACGCGCAGACCGTGGTCGGCGAGCTTGCGCTGCAGGTCGTCGTTGCCCCACTCGTCGACGCGGAGGTAGAGATCGCCGCAAAGGTACACGTCGCGCAGGCCGGCGGCCGCGGCGGGATCGCGCGGCAAGGCGACCCAGGCGCGGGCGGCGTCGCCGAGGAGCTCCTCGACCTCGGCGCAGAAGCGGAGGGCCCCGGCGACGTTGCCGGCCGTGCCGGCGTCCGGCCGGGGCTCCTCGAGCATCCGCTCGAGACGGCCCGAGTACTACTCGAAGAGCGCGTCGCTCGCGCCCTGCTCGGCCTCGTCGGCGAAGCTGTAGAAGCGCAGCATGTTGAGCAGGTCGACGGCCACCAGCGCCGTCCAGACGACGGGCATCATGCGGACGTTGGCGGTCACGAGGCTGAAGTCGGCGACCTCGACGCGGTCGCTGAGCCCAAGGCGTTCCAGTGAGATCTGCTCGGTGAGCGGGAAGAGGTTCGCGCGGCACGCCTGGAAGCCGTTGCCGGCGCTCAGGAAGAGGGCGCGCTTGCCGTCCAGGCGCGTCGCTTCGTCGGCGAGGAAGCGCGCGAAGCTGCCCCAGATGAGCTGGTAGGGCAGGCACTCCTTGCCGGAGCAGGCGGCCCCGGCAGCGCGCAGGGCCGCGGCGTCCGGCTCGCCGACGAAGGCGGCGTCGTAGCCGGCGCCGCGCATCGCCGCCGCAAGGTGGCGGCCGAGCCCGCCGCCGACGTGGCCGAAGTAGAAGCGGTCGTAGCCGGCGTCGAGGCTGTGGGGGAGGCGCCGGTCGAGGCGCGCGAGGCGCGCCTGGATGCCGGCGCCGGTCGCGTCGTGCGACGCGGCGCGGCCGGCGCCGGCGGCGGCGTCCGCGCCGGTGGCCGTGCCCTCGTCCGCCGCAGCGACCGCGACGCCGTCAGCGGCGGTCTCGCGCCAGCGCCGCACGCTGTGCAGGAACGCCTGGACACGCGTGACGTAGCCGGCCTTGCCGCCATGGCCGTCGCTCTCGAGGACGGCGTGCGGCCACTCCTCGGTGAGGTCGGCGAACAGGTGCTCGATCATCGAGTTGGGGCCGCAGCCGTAGGCGCCGAGCAGTAGTGGATAGACGTCGCCGGCGACGGCGCCGGCGGCCGTGGCGCGCAGCGCCTGGCCGGCGCTGGCCCAGTGGACGCGTGACAGGCCGGGCATGTCGTCCGGCGTCGGGTAGCAGTCGACGGGCAGCGGCAGGGCGCCGTTGGCGGCGACCAGCTCGTGGACGCCGGCGTCGAGCACCGCGTCGTGGATCACGTGCGTCTCGCCGGTGATCAGCACCACCGGGTAGCCGTGAGCGCGCGCCCACGCGAGCGTGCGCTCGCCGACGGCGCGCAGGCCGGCCTCGAAGCGGCGCTGCGCGTCGAGCGCCGCCTCATACGCCGCGGCGAAGGCGGCGCCCGCCGGCGACTCGCCGCCGGCGCCCTCCTCGAGCGCGCGCGCCGCGCGCGCGATCGAACGCCGCACGCGCGGCGCGTCGAAGCCGTCACCCTCCGTCTCGAAGAGAACCGGTCGCAGCACCCGGGTCCCGGACTCCTCCGCGGTCAGCGCCCTGCCGACCATGTCGGGTGCGCCCTGCGCCATGGGGCAGGTGTAGGTCTGCGCACCGGCGTTCGGCAGCGGCAGGTGCACGAAGAGCGGCGCGAGGAGCACATCGACGTCCGCGCCGGCCAGCCCGTGCAGCAGCTTCACCGGTGCGCAGGCGCCCGGGGCGGCGCAGCGCCGGTCGCCCTCGGCGAGCGTGTCCTGCCCGGGGCGGAGGACCTCCACCCGGTAGCCGAGCCGCCGCAGCAGCGTGTGGAAGAACGGCAGCGTGTCGATGAGGTAATGTGCGTAGGGCAGGCCGATGAGCGGGCCGTCGGAGAGCTCGGCTCTTCCGCCCGGGCCGGCGGCCTCGTCCCCGTCTTCAGCTTCCTCCTCCAGCAGTCCCCGGAGCAGCTCGTCGCGCTCCCGGTACGGGTTCGGCGCGTCCTTGGGCAGCTTCTCCCCCGCCGCGGACACCGCGTCGTACTTAGGGCACTGCCCGCCGCTCACGATCTTCTCGCGCGTCCCCAGAACGTCGATCTCGGCGAGCTCGAGGTGGCAGCTGTTCCGGCAGTCGCGATCCTTGCACTGGAAGGCGCGGCGGCCGGCGACGCGAGCGTCGAGGACGCGGCCGAGGTCGATGCCCGCCGCCGCGCCGAGCTCGCCGAGCGACCCGCCGTTCCCGGCCGCCCGGCCGGCCAGCAGCGCGATGCCGATAGCCCCCATCGCGCCCGGATCCGCCGGCACCACGACCTCGCGCTCGAGCACGGCGGCCAGCGTGCGCGCCAGCGCCGGATCGGTCGCCGGCTTTCCTTGGAAGAAGACCCGGCTCAGCAGCCGGCGCTGGCCCATCACCCGGCTGCGGTAGTTACGCACCACGGAGTGCTGCAGGCCGGCGAAGATGTCGTCGCGGCTGAAGCCGTCGCCGAGAGCCTCGGCGGCGACGTCGGCGACGAAGACGGTGCAGGTCTGGCCGAGGTCGGGCGGCCCGTCGCTGCGCGCGGCCAGCCGCCCGAACTCGGCGATGTCGTCCACCCCGTGGGCGATCGCCTGCTCCTCGAGGAACGAGCCGGTGCCGGCGCTGCACACGCGGTTCATGTCGGCGTCGACGACGCGGCCGTTCTCGACGTTGATGAACTTCGCGTCCTGGCCGCCGATCTCGACGATCGAGAGGCTGCGTCCCTCGTCCGCGTCGAGGACGGCGGCCGCGGTCGCGTGGGCGACGATCTCGTTCTGGACGGTGAGCCGCTCGTCGAGGCCCGGGAAGGCGGCGCGGAAGACGGTCGCTGCGGCGTCGCGGCCGGAGCCGGTGAGCCCGACCGCGATCACCGGGGCCGGCGCCATCTCGGCGACCTCGGCGACCAGCGCCTGCGCCGCCTCCACGGGGTTGCCCTCGGTGCGCCGGTACACGCTGGCCAGCACGGCGCCGGATGCGAGATCGACGAGCGCGGCCTTGGAACCGGTCGACCCGAGGTCGAGGCCGAGGACGGCCGGCGCGTCCGGAGCGGCCGCACTGTCCTGCGCCTCCTCGAGACGCACGACCGCGCCCGGTCCCCTGCTCGCCGGCTCGAGGCGGCCGATGCGGCGGCGCGCCGGCCGCACGAGCGCCGCGGGATCGACGGGGAATCCGGCGGGCCTGGCGGCGGCCGGCCCGCGGCCGCGCCCCGCGACCGCCGCGGCCGCGCTTGCCCTAGCCTCGCTGGCCGCCGCCTCGCTCGCCCGCCGCGCCGCGAAGCGAAGCGCACCGAGGGCCTCGAACACACCGGCCTGCTGCGCCACCTCGACGGGCGCGTCGCTGAGCGCGCCGACGCCGGCGGCGATGGGGCCGATGAAGGCCCCGTGCCCGATGAGCACGACGGGGCCGTCGATCTTGCGCTTGTCGTAGAGGCTGTGGACGTTGCGGGCGACGCCGTCGAACAGGCCGCGGAAGATCCGTCCGTGGGTCTCGCCCTGGTTGGCGAAGTGCGTGAGCTCGCTCTTGGCGAAGACGGCGCAGCGACTGGTGACGGTGACGCCGTCAGGGCTGTCCTCGGCCAGGGCGACGGCGTCGTCCAGCGAGCGGCCCAGCCGGGCGCAGAGGCCCTCGACGGTCTCGCCGGTGCCGGCCGAGCAGCGCTCGTTGGCCTCGTAGAGCACGCGCCCGCGCACGTCGCGCGTGAGCACCGAGTAGCCGCCGCCGCCGATGCGGACGACGTTCAGGGGACCGTCCGGATAGAGCCAGGCGGCGGCCAGCTCCTGGGCGATCTCCTCGGGGACGCCGCCGAGGGCGGGCTCGCCGAGGCGTTCGCCGTAGATCCCCGTGGCGGCGACGCCCGCCAGGCGCTCGTGGTCGAGCTCCCGGTACAGGTCGAGGAACGGGCGGAGTGGCTCGCCGAGGTGGCGCTCCGCCCGGGTCTCCAGCAGAAGGAGCTCCCCGTCCTCGCCCACTTCGCCGACGGCCAGGGATGTCGTGACTTTGCCGAAGTCCACGCCCACCAGGAGCGGCAAGACGGCGGCGGCAGGGCGCGGGCCGGGCGCGTCGGGGCCGGGACGTGCGGAGGGGTCGTTCACGCCCCTGCTTATACCAGAGCGGGCGTGCGCGAACCATTCGACGGCAAGGTCGCCGCCGGCCGCGCGCGCAGCGCCGTCAGGCCTGGTTCAGCTGCCGCGGCGGCGATCCGGGCCGCCGTGGGACGCCCGCGCCGTCCGGCGATCGCCGACGTGCTCCACGCCGTCGCCGCCCTCGAGCCAGCCGGTCCCTCCGAGGCGGGCGTCGCTGAGCGAGCGGGCCAGGATCATGACGAGGTCGTCGTTCGGCTCGGCGAGCCAGGCGGCCACGGCGGCGTCGAGCGCGGGAGACGCGCCCTCCGGCTGCACGGCTCGCCACACGTCGCCGTCCTCCAGGAGGAGGTACCGGTCGCCGCCTCCGGGCCGCCGGTCGTCGAGCAACCAGCCCTGTGTCTGCGGGAGCAGCCCCGGGAGCGTCTCCGTCGGCGAAGACGACTCCGCGGTTCGGGGCGCGGCCGGCCGTACGCATCGAGGCGGTGTACCTCGTGACGACCTCACGCAGCTTCCCGCGCGGATCCTTGGGACGGTAGCTGTACTCCATCTTGCCCCTCCCTACCATGCTGGTACGGCCATTGTGTGGCGAAGAGGGTGACGATGCAAGAGTCTCGGGGGCAGGCGGTTGCCCGTCCTGGCGCCACCGCCGATGGCTCGCGGCTCGTTGGCTGGGCCGCACGCATGCCGCGGGGTACAGTAGCGGCATGACCGATGACCGCGGGCTCGACCCGGACCTGGAACGGCTGCTCGACGACGCCTGGGAGGCGCTCGACGACGGCGACCTGCGCGCCGTGAAGCGGGCGCTGCGCAGCGCCCGCGACGCGGCCGCCGACGACCCCGCCGTGATCGAGCTCGAGGCGGCACTCGCGCGCGAGCAGGACGACCCCGAGGCGGCGCTCGAGGCGTACCGGCGCTGGAGCGAGGCCGACCCCGACGACCCGGAGCCCTGGCTGGGGTCCGCCGAGGTGTACCTCGACTACGACGAGGCCGGCGAGGCCGCGCGCCTGCTGCGCGAACTGCTCGCCGGCCCTCCCCTCGACCCGCTCGACGAGGCCGACGCCCGTCACCTGCTCGGCGTCGCCTGCGAGGACAAGGGCGACGCCAAAGGTATGGTCAAGGAGTGGCTCGCGACCCTCCGCCTCGACGAGGCGAACGACGGACCCAAGCCGCGCATCGCGCGCAAGGAGTTCGAGCGGCTCGCCGCGGCGGCCCTCGACGAGCTGCCGGACGAGATCCTTGCACGCCTCGGCAACGTGCCCGTCTTCGTCGAGGACCACCCGTCCGAGGCGCTGATCCTCGAAGGCCTCGACCCCCGCACGCTCGGTCTCTTCCACGGCATCGCGATGCCCGACCAGTCGGTGCTGGGGCCGGGGCCCGACGTCGGCGTCATCCACCTCTTCCAGCGCAACCTGGAGCGCGAGGTGCCGGACGACGACGAGCTGGCCGAGCAGATCCGCATCACCGTCCTGCACGAGACGGCGCACTACTTCGGCGCCGGCGAGCAGGACATGCACCGGTTCGGGCTGAACTAGCGAGCCGGGCGGCGGTCAGGCGAGGGCGCGGAGGCCGAGCAGCTGCAGCGCGCGCTTCTTGAGCGCGCTGCCGATCTCGGCCTTGGCGGCCTCGTCGGCGCCGCCGCCGATGAGGAACGCGTAGCCCTCCTCGAGCGCCTTCACAGCCACGGCCAGCTCATGGGCGTCGTCGCCGGAGATGTGGCCGGCCTTCATGCACTCGGCGAGCGTCGTTTCCACGAGCTCGAGCGACGCCTCGTAGAGGGCCGCGAAGCGCTTGCGCACCTCCGGGTGCCGCAGGCTGATGTAGAAGCACGCGTAGAAGACGCTGTCGTCGAGCAGCTGGTGGTACTCGGGATCGAAGAACGTGTCCAGGATGGCCGAAAGACGTTCGCGCGAATCGGCGATCGCCGCCAGCCGGTCGCCGTAGCCCTGCCGGTACTCCTCGAGCAGGTAGTCGACCAGCTCGATCGTCATCTGCTCCTTGGTGCCGAAGTAGTGAATGAGGAGGCTTGGTGGCGCGTCGATCCGCTTGGCGATCCTGGCGATCGACGCGCCCTGCAGACCCTCGTCCTTGAGCACCTGGTAGTAGGCGGCCAGCATCTCGCGACGCCGGATCCTGGCCCACTCCTCGCGCCTCACCGCCCGACCTCCCATCCTGACTGAACGTTCGAGCCGCGGGGACGACTCCGGACCACTCTACCCCTCCCCGCGCGCAGGAGGGAACGACAGACGGGGCCGGGAGCTCGCAGCGAGCGCCCGGCCCCGTCCGTCCTTCCGGACCCGTCACGGGCCGTCGCCCGAGGGTCCGCCTACTCCGCGTTGAAGTCGACCGGCTTGTTCTCGCAGGAGAGCGTGGAGAACCGGCAGAGGGCGCTCGGCGGCTGGAGGACCTTGTCGTCGTCGGCGTGGTGCGTCGCGTCCTCTACGCCCGTCGGAGCATCGAGCCGGTAGTAGTCGTAAAGAAGGCCCTCGCGGTGCTTCGCGTAGTCCTTGTCCTTCATGTTGTTGGGCGCGCCCGTCAGCTTCTCCATCGTGTAGTGCACCTCGAGGCCCTTGTCGGTGACCAGGACGTCGGTCACCGGGATGACGCTGAAGAAACCGGGGAAGAAGCTCGTGTCCACGAGCAGCCAGTGCGGCCGCCCGTCGTCGTCGACGTACAGGTCGCTGATCTCGCCGATCCCGCGGCCGGTCTCGTCGAGCAACTGCCTGCCTTGAAGCTCCTCGGCCGTGAGTGAGATGATGGCCATCGTCCCCTCCCCGATAGTCGCCGGCCTGCACGGCCGGGTGATGGTGCATACATGACGCATGCGTCCTACCCTCGGGCGCGCGCCGGTGAACCTGCCGGGTCGCACGGACGTCCTGTCGACGACCGGAGGGCGCGGACGCGACCGGCCGGCAAATGACCCGGGTGCGCGATCGCGGCGGCCCGGCTAGGATTAAGCTCTGGTTGCGCGCCGCCGATGACACATCCAGACCCAGGACCGAGCCACGAAAGGCATGAGATGACCGCCGCCCGCCGCACCGCCCTGATCCTCGCGACCACGTTGCTGTTCGCCATGGCGCTGCTGCCGGCGGCCGCGGGGGCGGCAACGTCCACCCCGCAGCTCGAGCTCGGTCCGCTCAACCCTGCCTTCGTCGAGGCGTTGCACGATCCGCTGGTCACCGTCGGTCTCGGGAGCTTGCCCAGCCCCATCGAGGTCCGCGTCGGCAGGGCTGCGGTCGCCCGCGCAGCCGCGGCCGACACTCCACCCGCGTACAGCCTCGTCGACCTCGGCCGGGTCACCAGTCCCGTCAAGGACCAGGGCAGCCACGGCACCTGCTGGGCGTTCGCGAACATCGCCGCGCTCGAATCGACGATCCTCACAAGAGAGCAGCGAGCCTGGGACCTGAGCGAGGACAACCTCGTCGGGCGCAGCGGCTACTACTCCACCGCGGGCCAGCGCTACGACTACGGCGGCTACGACTTCATGGCGGTCGCCTACTTCGCCCGCTGGGCCGGGCCGGTGACCGAGGCCAACGATCCGTACCCGTCGAAGAGGCCGCCGGCCGTGAACCGCGTGCGCAAGCACGTCCAGGCCGTGGTGATGATCCCGGGCCGCGCGGCGGACCTCGACAACGACCTCGTCAAGCAGCTCGTCATGGCCAACGGCGCGCTCAGCGTCGGCATGTGGTGGGACCCGGACGCCTACGACGGCACGACCTCGGCCTACTTCTATCCCGCTGCGCACTGGGAGAACCACGGCGTCAGCATCGTCGGCTGGGACGACGACTACCCGGCCTCCGACTTCGGGGCCGGCACGGTGGCGCCGGGAGGCGACGGCGCCTTCCTGGTGCGCAACAGCTGGGGCGAGGGCTTCGGGATGAAGGGCTACTTCTGGGTCTCGTACTACGACCAGGCCTTCGCCCGCGATCAAGGGTTCGGCACCTACGGCGGGGGCACCTCGTACGCGGAAGTCGGGACCGTCGACAACTACTCGCGCAACTACGGCTACGACGAGCTCGGGGTCACCGATCGCACCGGCTACCGGGACGGTTCCCCCATCTGGGCGGCCAACCGCTACACCGCGAAGAGCGTGCGCAGTATCGTCGCCGTCGGCTTCTACACCCTGTCCTCCGGTACGCCCTACGAGGTGTGGGCCGGGCGCAGCCTCAAGACGCTCACCAGGCGCAGCACGGGCACATCCACGCTGCCGGGCTACGCGACGGTCAGACTCGACAAGCCCCTGTCCGTGGTCAAGAACGGGCGCTTCGTCGTCGCCGTCAAACTCACCTCGCCGGATGGGACGCTCCCGCTGGCCCTCGAACGACCGGCCATCAAGACGGACGGATTCCAGTCGGGCGCGACGGCCCTCCGTGGGCAGAGCTTCGTCGGACCCAAGCGCTGGCGGCTACGCGACCTGACCTTCGTGTTCCCTCAGGCCAACGTCTGCCTGAAGGCCTTCGCGCGGTGAGGCCCGCGGCGGCGTGCGCGCACCGCGGCGCCTCGCGGCCCTTTCGCCTGCGGGCCGTCCTCTTCGACTTCGACGGCACCCTGACGCGCCCCGGCGCGCTCGACTTCGCCGCCATCAAGCGCGAGGTCGGCTGCCCGCCGGACCGCTTCGTCCTCGAGTGGATCCAGGCCCTCCCCGCGGGAGCGGCGCGAGACGCGGCGGCGGACGCCCTGGAGCGCTTCGAGTTGGCCGCCGCCGACGCCTCGGAGCCCAACGACGACGCCGAGGAGCTGGTGCGCGGTCTTCGCGCCGCCGGCCTCGCCGTCGGTGTGCTCACACGCAACGGGCGCGCGGCCGTCGACCGCGCGCTGCGCCGGTTCAGCTCGCTCACCGCGGACGATTTCGATGTCCTGGTGACCCGGGACGACGGCCTCGCGCCCAAACCCGCGCCCGACGGAGTCGTCCACGCGGCGCGGATCATGGGCGCGGCGCCGGAGGAGACGCTGATGGTCGGTGACTACCTCCTCGACATGCAAGCGGGGCGGGCCGCCGGCTCCGTCACCGCCTTCCTCGTCAACGGGGGAGACGCCGCGACGAGCGTCGACGGCGCGGCGCCCGACGCGGCCGGCGAAGCGGCGCCCGACGCGGCCGACTGCGACTTCGTCGTCGGCCGCTTGGGCGAGCTGGACGAGGTCGTCCGGCTCGGCCTCCCGCTCGCGCCCGGCAAGCTGCCCAACGACCTGTTGGCCGGGTTCCTCGGCGGACTCGCCGGCGACCCTGCCGTGCTGGTGCCCCCGGCGGTCGGCGAGGACGTGACCGCGCTCGATCTGGAGGGGGCCGAGCTGCTCGTGGCCCACGGCGACCCGATCACGCTCGGCGGCGTGGCTGTGGGACGCGCGGCGGTGCTCGTGAACGCCAACGACATCGCCGCCGCCGGCGCGGAGCCGCGCTGGATCCTCGCGACGCTGCTGCTGCCGGCCGGCACGACCCCGTCGCAGGCGCTCGCCCACCTTGAAGGCCTGGCCGCGGCGGCCGCCGAAGCCGGCATCACGGTGGCCGGCGGCCACACGGAGATCACTGCCGCCGTGACCCGGCCGGTCGCCTCGCTGACGGCGCTCGGCACCCTCGGCCGCGCCGAGCTCAAGGACAAGCGCTCGGCGCGATCCGGCGACCGCGTGCTGCTCACCAAGGAGCTGGCGATGGAGGGCACGGCCCTGCTCGCCGAGGAACTCGGCGAGCGCCTCCGTGCCCTCGGCATGAGTCCCGAGGAGCTCGGCGCCTGCCGCGCGCTCCAGGCGCAGACCACCGTCGTGCCGGAGGCCCGCATCGCCCGCGGCGTCGCCGGCGTGCGCGCCATGCACGACGTCACCGAGGGGGGCCTCGCCACCGCGCTGCGCGAGCTGGCCGCCGCCAGCGGCCGCGGGGTGCTCGTGCACCGCGACCGTGTGCCCGTCGCGGCGGCGACGCGACGGGTCTGCGAGCTCCTCGGCGCCGATCCGCTCGGCCTCATCGCCTCGGGCAGCCTGCTCATCTGCTGCGACCCGGCCGAGGCCGCCGCGCTGGTGGACGAGCTCGCCGCGGCCGGCATCGCGGCGGTGGACATCGGTGAGCTCACGGAGGAGGGCGCCGGAGTCGCCGCGCTGAAGCGCGGCCGGCCGGCGCCCTGGCCGGCGTTCGCCACCGACGAGGTCGCGCGGCTCTTGAACTCCGGGGAGTGACGGCAGCCGCGGCCCTCAGAGGGCCGTGAGCTGCCAGTCGATGTTCATCTCGTCGCAGAGCCCCGCGATCGCCTCGCGCAGCCCCGCGACGGAGGTCGCCGCCGGCACCGAGATCACGAGCTCCATCTCGAACAGCGGCGCGTTGGTGTAGGGCGCCGGGCGGAGCGAGGAGTCCACGCTCTCGATGTTGACGCCCATCTCGCCCAGCAGGTGCGAGACCGACTGCATGAGACCGGGGTGGTCCATCGCCCAGGTGTTCAGGCGGAAGGGCAGGGCCGGAGGGCGCGGGGCGCCGCCGGAGTCGGCGGGCCGCAGCTCCGCGTGCACGTGGCTGCGGCGGCGCAGGGCTCCCAGCCCGTCCTGCAGGCGGCTCATCGCCTCGTCGCTCCCGGCGACCAGCATCATCATCGCGAACTGGCCGCGCAGGTTGACCATGCGGCTGTCCTCGAGGTTGCCCCCGCGCTCGGTGATGTACAGCGTGACCTCGTCGACGAGGCCGGGGCGGTCGTCGCCGACGGCGGTCAGCACGGCGTGGTGAGTGGTATCCATGCGAGAGACAGTACCGGCATCGCCGGCGAAAGACAAAGCCCCGCCGTCCGAGGCTGCTTCCGGGCGGTATAGTGGAGGCGTGACACGATCGTTCAGAGCCGACCTCCACGTCCACTCGACCAACTCCGACGTGTCGGGCAACGCGCGCATCCGCGTCCTGCGCAGCGCCGAGTCCTTCACGGATCCACTGGAGCTCTACGAGGCGCAGCGCGCCCGAGGGATGGACTTCGTCACGATCACCGACCACAACACGCTGGCCGGATCGCTGGCGATCGCCCACCTGCCCGGCACCTTCCTCAGCACCGAGTTCGACAGCTGGTTCCCGGAGGACGGCGCGCGCGTGCACGTGGTCGCGCTGGGCATCGGCGAGGCGACGTTCGCCACCGCGAACGAGGCGCGCGCCAACGTGCACGACCTGGTCGCGTGCCTGCGCGAGGCGGGCGTCGTGCACTACCTCGCGCACCCGCTCTTCGACATGTCCGGGCGGCTCACGCCGGAGACGGTGGAGCGCATGCTGCTGCTGTTCAACGTCCTCGAGGGCCGCAACGGCGCCCGCACCAGCCGCTGCAACGGCCTCCTGCGGGCCATCGTCGCGACGCTCACGCCGGAGCAGCTGTGGGCCATGGCCGAACGCCACGGCATCGAGCCATACGGCGAGACGCCCTGGCACAAGGCGCTCACCGGCGGCTCGGACGACCACAGCGGGCTCTTCTCCGCGAGCGCCTACACGGTCGCCGGCGGAGACGGGACCGCGGAGGGCTTCTTGCGCGCGATCGCCGCCGGCGACTGCGACCACGGCGGCGCCGACGGCGACGCGCGGCTGCTCGCCCACAGCATCTACGCCGCCTCGTTCTGGCGCATCCGCGAGCTCCTGCGCCTCGACGAGGCGGAGCGGCGAAAGCGCGCCCTCGGCCTGCTGCGCAAGGGCTTCGGGCGCATCGGGCGCGACGTGCCGGTGCTCGAGAAGACCCTGCGCGGCGTGCGCAGCCTCGCCCCCGGCCTCTACCGCGACGGCGACCCGCGTGGCCCCGCCTGGGAGAAGCTGCTCGAGCGGGAGATCGGCAGCCTCATCGCCGACCCCGACGGCCTCAACGCGGTGGACGCCAAGGAGCTCAACCGGCGCCTCTTCGTGGTCGCGCAGCGGCTCGCCGACGACGTGACGAGCCTCCACCTGCGGCCGCTGCTCGAGCGGGACGCGCGTCTCGGACTCAAGCGGCGGCTGCAGAGCATCTACGCCGTCGGCATGGTCGCCTTCCTGGAGCTGCCCTACTACTTCGCCTGGAGTTTCCAGAGCCGCGACCGGGCGTTGCAGGAGCGGCTACGCGCCGCCTTCCTCGGGGAGCGGCGCCACAGCCAGCGGGAGAAGGTCGCGGTGCTGTGCGCGTCGCCGGCGTGCCGCGCGGACGAGGTCCGCGCCGCGGCGGCAGCGGCGACGCCTGCGGCGGCGACGGGCCGTGCCGCCGCGCGCCACGACATCGAGGTGACCCTGATCACCTGCTCGGCGGGCCAGGAGCCGGCGCCCGGCGGCACGGTCGACTTCCGCGCGCTCGCCTGGCGGCCCTCACCGAACGGCGCCGGACCGCAGTGGGTGGTCCCGCCGCTGGTCGAGGTCGTCGACTTCCTCGAGGAGGAGGACTTCACCGCCCTCCACACCGATTCGACGGCGGGTCAGGGACTGCTGGCGCTCGCGGCGGCGCGGCTCCTGCACCTGCCGCTGACCGGCGCCGTGGACCCGGCCGGCTTGAAGGCGCCGGGGGGACGCGGCGACCTGTCCGGCCGGCTGCGGCGCCGCTACCTGGCCTGGTTCTGCGCCCGGCTCGACGAGGCCTACGTGCCGACCCGTGCCGCGGCGCGCGCCCTCGTGGCCGGCGGCGTCGACCCGGGGCGCGTCACGCTGCTCCCGCCGTCGGAGAACGCCGGCGGCAGGGCCGACCGGGGCTGAGCGCGGCGCGCGGCGCGGCGCGCCGAGCCGGCCCTACTCGGCGTCCGCGAGCAGCGCGTAGATACGCTTGCGCGACTCGCGCAGGATCTCCAGGGCCTTCTGCACATCGTCAGACGAGCCGGCCATGCCGACCTGCTTGACGGCGGCGCCGAGCTGGAAGACCGCCTGCCGCAGCGCGAAGCGCGGGTCCTGCTCGCCGCCCTCGGCGCCCCAGGGCGAGTCGCCGAGGCGTTCCTTGGCGCCCGCCGCCTCGCCGGCGCCGGCCTCGGTGAGCGAGAACACGCGCTTGCCCTCGGCCTCCTCGCCCTTGATGAGGCCCTGGTCCTCGAGCAACTGAAGCGTCGGATATACCGACCCGGGGCTCGGCCGCCAGGCGCCGCCGCTCCGCTCCTCCAGTCGCTGCATGATCTGGTAGCCGTGCATGGGCTCCTCGGTAAGGGCGATCAGGATGGCCGCGCGCACGTCGCCGCGGCGCGCGCGCGACCACGGGCCGCGCCCGTGACCGTGGCCACGCCCGTGCCCACGGCCGCAGCCGGGGCCGTGCCCACGGCCACCCTGGCTGGAGCCGGGGGCGTGACCGCCACCGCCCTCGCCGGAGCCGGGGCCGCCGAACTTGAAGCGCGTGGGGCCGCAGCCCTCGCCGCGCGGCGCCCCGCCGCGACCGCGCCGGTCGCCGGGACGCTCTTGCGTCATTCTTCCGTACATGATTCTCTCCTTGTAGCGTTGCATCACGATATATCGTAATGCATCGTGACGACATGTCAAGCGCGTCTCTGCGGGATGGCCGGGAGTGGGGGACGGAGCCCATGTCGCGGCCGCCTTTGTGTAGAATCCCCGGGGCCATGATCCGGTACCGAGACACCCGCGGCGCCATCGACCGGCCGCGCCGCTTCACAGAGGCGATCCTCGAGGGCATCGCCCCGGGCGGCGGCCTCTTCGTTCCCGAGCGGCTCCCGGCCTTCTCCGTCGACCAGGTGATCGCGCTGGCGGCGCTCCCGTACCACGCGCGCGCGGCGGCGGTCTACGAGGCCTTCGGCCTCGACGTGGCCGCCGCGCGGACGCGCGAGATCGCCGCCCGCGCTTACGGGCCCAACTTCGACGACCCCGAGGTCGCCCCGGTGCGCGACGTGGCCCCGGGGCGTCACGTGCTCGAGCTCTGGCACGGCCCGACGCTGGCCTTCAAGGACATGGCGCTCCAGTGCATGCCGCTGTACTTCAGCGAGGCGCTCGAGCAGGCGCACGCCGGCGGCGACGGCGGTCTCGACTTCCTGATCCTGGTGGCGACCAGCGGCGACACCGGCGTGGCGGCGCTCAACGGCTTCGCCGATCGCGCCCACACGAAGATCTGCGTCTTCTACCCCGACGCCGGCGTCTCCGCATTGCAGGAGCTGCAGATGGTCACGCAGCCGGGCGAGAACCTCACCGTCTTCCGCCTCGGCGGCGACTTCGACGCCTGCCAGAACTCCGTCAAGGCGGTCTTCGACGACGGCGTCTTCGCGACCGAGCTCGCCGAGCGGCACCGGCTCTCGCTCAGCTCGGCCAACTCCATCAACTGGGGGCGCCTGCTGCCGCAGATCGTCTACTACGCGAGCGGGTACGCCGACCTCGCCGCGCGCGGCGCGGTGGCGGCCGGCGAGCCCGTGGACGTCTGCGTCCCCACGGGCAACTTCGGCAACATCCTCGCCGCCTACTACGCCAAGCGCATGGGCGTGCCGCTGGGCCGGCTCCTCTGCGCCAGCAACACGAACAACGTGCTCTTCGACTTCCTGTCGAGCGGCGTCTACGACATCGCCGGGCGGTCATTGGTCAAGACGCCTTCGCCGTCGATGGACATCCTCATCTCGTCCAACCTCGAGCGCCTGCTCCACGACCTCAGCGGCGACGCGACGCTCATCGCCGCCTGGATGCGGGAGCTGAGGACGACGGGCCGCTTCGCCGTCGACGACGCGACGCGCCGCCGGCTGCGCGCGGAGTTCACCGGCGAGTGGGTCGACAACGACCAGTGCCTCGAGACGATCGGCCGCGTGCAGCGCGAGCGGGGCTACCTGCTCGACCCCCACACGGCGGTCGCCTGGGAGGCCGCCGAGCGCCTGGCCGGCGACGCGCCTCTGCTCATCGCCAGCACGGCGCACTGGAGCAAGTTCGCGGCTGACGTGGTGCGCGGCCTCACCGGCGTGCCCGCCGGCGCGCCGGTGCCCGGCGCCGCGCACGACCTCGAGCTGCTCGACCGCGTCACCGACCTCGCGCCCGGCGCGAGCGTTCCGCCGCAGCTGCGCGCCATGCGTGCCCGCCCGCGGCGCTTCGACGCGCGCGTCGAGGCCGGGCGCGAACCCGTGGAGACGAGCCTCCGCGAGTGGCTCGCAGGGACGGCCTGAGGGACTCCCGCGCCCCCGCGGAAGAGGCGAGCGGCCGGGCCGCTCAGGCTGCGCCCGGCGGCCCCTTCGCCTCTGCCGATCCCTCCGGCCCCGCCGCCTCAGCAGCTCCGGGCGAACCGCCTCCGCTCTCGGCGGGCGCCGCCGGCGAAGCGTCCGCGTCGCCCTCCTCCCCGGCCCCATCGTCGAAGAGGCCAGCGGCCTTCAGCTTGTGGTAGCCGTCGATGGCGATCTTGGTGAACGGCGCCGCGAACACGCCGCCGAGCGCGCCGGCGAGGACGGCCCCGCCCGTGGTCGCGAACAGCACCACCAGTCCGCTCAGCTTGAGCGACGCCCCGAGCGCGAACTGCGAGATCACCGTTTGCAGCGGTCCGTTGGCGATGAGCACGAAGATCAGCATCCAGACCGCGTCGCGCACCCCGCCCGTTCCCAAGGCGATGAGGACGGCGAACGCGCCCCCGATGAAGGCGCCGAACATGGGGATGTAGTTGGTGAACCACTGCACGACGAAGATCGTGAAGGCGAGTGGCACGCCGATGATGAGCGCCCCGGCGGCGACGACGGCGCCATTGAAGAGGCCGATCACGGTGCTGCCCCAGATGTAGCCGCGCATGAAGCGGGCGCTGTCGGCGAGGATCGAGTAGCCGACCGGCGGCGGCACAGGTCCCATGTGGTACGAGAACCACGCGCCGATCCGGCGACCGCCGATGAGCACGTAGACGAGGATGTTGAGGCCGATGAAGGCGCCGAAGAGGAAGGCGGCGAGCGTGCTGATGCCCTGCAGGGCGCCCCCGAAGACGCCCTTGGTCCAGCTGCCGACGCTGCCGGAGAACGCCTGCTTCGCCGAGTTGAGGAGGTCCGGGTCGACGTTCGCGTTCTGCAGCGTCTCGTTGATCGAGTCGACGGCGGCCTGGATCTGGTCCTCGATGGTCGGCCACTGCCTGATGATGCCGACCGTCATGAGCGCGAGCAGGGCGAAGGCGCCAATCACGATGAGCGCGGTGACGATGAGCGCGCCCCAGGTACGCCCGATGCGGTGTCGCTCGAGCCAGTCCACGAGCGGCATGAACGTCGCCCCGAGCAGGATGGCGAACAGGGTGGGGACGACCAGCGTGGCGAGCAGGTGCAGCGCGTAGGCGACGCCGACGAGGACGATGACGATGCCGATGAGGTACCAGCTGGCGCGCCCGACGCGCTTGAACCACTCGGGGATGAAGGCGCCGCCGAGCGGCTGCGAGCCCACCGGTGCAGGCGCGCCGCCGTCCTCGGGTGCGGCACTCCTCTTGAACAGACTCACGCTCACCCCCCGTTCGTGACCGGAACGCCGAGCGTGACGCCATCCTACATGCTGCGCGGCGAGGCACCAGAGGCGCCCGCGTGCCGGGCGCGCCGCGACCGGCAGGCGTCCCAGCGCCCGGGCGGCGGCTGCGATAGGCTCACGGCCATGGAGACCGCCCAGCATCGTCACCCGTGGGAGCACGCCGGCGTGCGCGTCGAGGGCGGGCGCCTGCTCGTCGCGGGACGCGACGCCGAGGCGCTGGCCCGCGAGCACGGCACGCCGCTGTACGTCTTTGACGTCACGCGCGTGGCCGAGCAGGCGCGCGCGCTGCGGGACGCGCTCGCGCGCGCCGGCCTCAGGCCGCGCGTCCGGCTCGCGCTCAAGGCGCAGCGCGCCCCGGAGGTGCTCAGCGCGCTGCGCGCGCTCGGGGCGCCGGGATCGTCGGAGGCGGTCGGCATCGACGCCTGCTCGCCGGGCGAGGTGCTGCACGCCCTCGAGCACGGCTTCACCGCCGAGGAGATCAGCTTCACCGGGACCAACGTCTCCGAGCGCGACCTGGACGTGATCGGGCCCGCAGGGGTGCACGTGAACCTCGACCTCCTGAGCCAGATCGAGCGCTTCGGGCGCCGCTGCCCGGGACGGGCGATCGGTCTGCGCGTGAACCCCCGGGGCGGCGTCATGCGCGGCTGCGCCGAGAGCCTCTACAGCGGCGCCCGGCCCACCAAGTTCGGCATCTACGAGGAGGACCTGGACGCCGCGCTCGCCGCGGCCCGGCGTCACGAGCTCACGATCGACACGCTGCACGTCCACCTCGCCAACGCCATACTCGACGAGGAACTGGCCGCGTTCGACGCCGCTCTCGAGCCGGTCGCGCGCATGGCTGGGCGACTGCTGGAGACCGGCTGCCCGCTCGCCGAGGTCAACGCCGGCGGCGGCCTCGGCACGCCGCTGCACCCCGGTGAGAAGCCGCTCGACCTCGACGCCTACGCCGCCATCCTGGCGCGGCGCTTCTCGGGCCTCGGCGTCGCCGTCGGCGCCGAGCCCGGCGAGTTCCTGACCAACGAGTCGGGCGTCATGCTCGCCGAGGTCGTGACCGTGGAGGACCGGCTGGGGACGACCTTCGTCGGCCTCGACGCCGGCTGGAACGTGCTGAACGACCGCTACATCTACGGTCGGGAACCCGAGGCGCTCGTCGCCGCGCGCGCGGACGCGCCCCGGGACCGCATGGTGACGCTCGCCGGCCACATCAACGAAGGAGATGACCTTCTCGCCGCCGGCCACTCCTTCCCCGCGGTCCAGGAGGGCGAGATCGTCGCCATCGTGAGCGTCGGGGGCTACTCGCCGGGGATGTGGACCGACCACTGCCTGCGGCCGCGGGCGGGGGCGCTATACTTCGACCGCCGTCTCTGAGCCGCGCGGCCGGCGCCGGCCGCGGCCCGTCCCGTCACCCTCCCGAAGAACGCGTGAGCAGCGCGATCGCGAAGGCGAAGTCGACGCCGGCGATCGCGGCGAGCATGAGCGAGCCGGCGCGGCGGCCCATGGTCCAGGCGACGACCGAGAGCAACGTGAAGAAGATGCCGCCGCCGATCATGAACAGCAGCACCAGATCCGGACCCGAGCGCACGCGTGCCTCCTCCGACGAGGGCGCGGCCGCCCGCGACGACCGCGTCCGTACAGTGTGTGCCCGCGGCAGCGGCGGGCCAAGCCGCGGCGTCGCCAGCGTCGGTGCCGCTCGCGGTACCGCTTTCGGTACCGGGTAGGGTCGCCAACGGTACCGCGGATGGGGCCGATTCCGGTGCTTGCCGGTGCCGCCGACGGTACCGTTCGTGGTACCGCGACAGATGCGGAGACGATCCCTTCGGCTGTCGAGGCCGCGCGGGGCGCCGGCCTTGGCCAGCACGCGGCTGGTACCGGTGGGCGCTGCGGCCGCCGGGCCGGGTTCGTCGTCGAACATCCCGCCGCAGCTTGCCAGGGGCGCGCCTGAGCGGCACACTCGAGACCCGACGGCAAGCCCGAGGAGACCGCATGACCACGCTCGACTGGACCACCGTGCTCGACGCCCTGGCGGCGGCCGGCTGGACGGCGCGCGTGGTCGCCGCCGAGCGCCTGGGCGAGCTCCAGAGCAGGGTGGCCGGGGTCCTCGCCTCCGGCGAGCTGCCCGGCCCGACCGCCGACCACCTCGCCGAGCAGGTCGCGTTCGCGTGGCCGGCCGAGCTGCCGCCGAGCCGGGAGACCGGCTCGGACGCCCAAGTCCAGGCGCGCTCGGTCGTGGTCGCCGCCACCCCGCGGCCGCTCACGCGGGCGACGCTCACGGTGGACGGCGCGCCGCACGAGGTCGCCGTGCCGCCGCACTACGCCGGCTACCACACGGTGCCCGGCGGCCTGACGGCGGCGCTCGAGAAGGCGCTGGCGCCGACCGGCCACACCGCGTCGGCGTTCGCGCCGCCGCTCAAGACCCTCGCCGCCTGCGCCGGCCTCGCCCGCTACGGGCGCAACAACGTCACCTACGTGCAAGGGCTCGGCAGCTACCTGCTGCTGGCGGCGTGCGCCACCGACGCGCCGCCCCCGGACGCCGCCGCGTGGGACGAGCCCCGGCAGCTGGACCGCTGCGACCGCTGCAGCGCCTGTCTGCGCGCCTGCCCGAGCGGGGCCATCCGTGCCGACCGGTTCCTCCTGCAGACCGACCGCTGCCTCACCGCGGTGAACGAGGACGAGGCGCCCTTCCCCGACTGGGTGGACCCGGCGTGGCACCACTGCGCCGTCGGCTGCCTCCGCTGCCAGCAGGCGTGCCCGGAGAACGCGATCGTCGAGCTGCAGGTGGCGCCGCCCGAGACGTTCGACGAGGCCGAATCGGTGGCCATCTTGGCGGCGACGCCGGCCGGCGAGCAGGCGACCGAGACCCGCGAGAAGCTCGCGCGCTGCGGCCTCGACTACTCGCCGGCGCTCATCGCCCGCAACCTGCACGCGCTCCTCGGCGTCTGAGGCGCACGCTCCTCGGCGCCCGACGGCCTAGGCTGGGGCGTCACCGGGAAGCATCATCATGGGGAGACCCGGCCGGGCATGAGTCCGGATGGTGGCCGGGTCCCGGGGGAAAGGAGCGCTGATGCCACACCCACTCGTCCTCGGCTACGACGGCTCTGCCTGCTCCGCCGCCGCGCTCGACGAGGCC
This sequence comes from uncultured Thermoleophilia bacterium, assembly GCA_963717965.1. Taxonomy (GTDB): domain Bacteria; phylum Actinomycetota; class Thermoleophilia; order UBA2241; family UBA2241; genus CAIXSE01. The sequence continues at coordinate 126,031 of CAVQXS010000004.1, forward strand.
ATCGAGCTCGGCCGCGACACGACCGGGGCGGTGGTCGTCCTCGTGTACTGTCACGAGCCGCCGCCCGGGCTGAGCTGTCCGCTCGATCCCGGGTGCGCCGCCGCCAAGGAGCTCCGCGACTACGAGCGGCGCGTCGAGAAGGAGGTCCGACCGATGCTGGACCGCGCCGCCGAGAAGGTGCGCGCGGTCGGCATCGAGACCGAGGTGCTGCTCGTGTGGGACGACCCGGCGCGCGCGCTCCGGAGCGTCGCCCGCGACCGTGGGTCGCACGTCATCATCGTGGGCTCGCACGGCGAAGGGCCGATCGCCGGCGCGCTTGGCCGGCACACGCCGTTCGAGCTGCTGCACCACAGCGAGACGCCGGTGCTGGTGGTGCCGCACCGGCGCTGAGCCCCGCCGCGCGCCCACGGCGCGAGAGCCGCTACTGCGTCTCGCGCGCGAAGCCTCGCACGGCGCCGACCGCCGCCCGCCAGCGGCGGCGCAGTTCCCCGGCGCCGGCGCGCGTCGCGGGCGTGAAGGTCGCGCCGGCGGTCCACAGCCCGGCGACCTCCTCCTCGCTCTCCCACACGCCCGTGGCCAGCCCCGCCAGCCACGCGGCGCCGAACGCCGTCGCCTCGGGCTGGCCGGCGCGCGTCACCGGGACGCCGAGCAGGTCCGCCTGGAACTGCAGCAGGAGGTCGCTCGCGGCGGCGCCGCCGTCGGCGCGCACCTCCGCGGGCGCCACCCCGGCGCCCTGCGCCTCCGCCTCGTACAGGTCGGCGACCTGGAAGGCGATGCCCTCGAGGGTCGCGCGAGCGACGTGAGCGGCCGTGGTCCCGCGCGTGAGGCCGAAGATGCCGCCACGGGCGTAGGGGTCCCAGTGCGGAGCTCCGAGCCCGGAGAGCGCCGGGACGAAGACGACGCCGTCGCTCGAGGGCACGCTCTGCGCAAGGGAGGTGGCCTCGGCGCCGCTGCTCACGATGCCGAGGCCGTCCCGCAGCCACTGCACGGCGGCGCCGCCGACGAAGACGCTGCCCTCGAGGGCGTAGGTGCGGCGGCCCCCGCGCTGCAGCGCCACCGTGCTCACGAGGCCGGGCGGCGCCGGGACCGGCTCGTCCCCGGTGTGCAGCAACAGGAAGCAGCCGGTCCCGTAGGTGACCTTGAGCATGCCACGCCGCGTGCAGGCCTGCCCGAAGAGCGCGGCCTGCTGGTCGCCGGCGAGACCGGCGATGGGGATGGCCGCACCGAGCAGCCCCGGGTCGGCCTCGCCGGCCACGCCGCTGCTGTCGCAGACCTCGGGCAGGAGCGCGCGCGGCACCCCGAACAGGGCGAGCAGCTCGTCGTCCCACTCGCCCTCGCGGATGTCGTAGAGCAGCGTCCGCGAGGCGTTCGTCGCGTCGGTGACGTGGCGGCGGCCGCCGCTGAGGCGCCAGGCGATCCAGGAGTCGACCGTGCCGAAGGCGAGCTCACCGGCCTCGGCGCGCTCGCGCACCCCGGCCACGTTGTCGAGCAGCCAGCGGATCTTCGTGCCGGAGAAGTACGGGTCGAGCAGCAGGCCGGTCTTGCGCCGCACGAGCGCCTCCGCGCCGGCGCCGCGCAGCTCGTCGCAGAAGCCCGCGGTGCGCCGGTCCTGCCAGACGATCGCCGGCGCGACCGGCACCGACGTGGCCCGGTCCCAGAGAATCGTCGTCTCGCGCTGGTTGGCGATGCCGAGGCCGGCGACGCCGGAGGCGGGCACGCCGGCCTTCTCGAGCGCCGCGCGGGCCGTGGCCAGCTGCGCCTGCCACAGCTCCTCGGCGTCCTGCTCGACCCAGCCCGCCTGCGGGGTGCTGAGACCGACCTCCTGCTGGGCGCTCGCCAGCACGACGCCGGAGGCGTCGATCACGAGCGCCCGCTCGCTCGTCGTGCCCGCGTCGAGCGCCAGCACCACCTTGCCCGCCGTCCCGCGCGCCTCGCCCATGCCATCCTCCGTCCCTCGTCGCTCGCCGGCCGCGCCGCTCACCGTCGCTCGCGCGAGCGTCCTCTCACTGGCCCTCCATGATAGCCGCCAGGCTCGCACCCCGGGCCGTGCCCACCCCGTCACTCAGGTGAACACCCCATTTGTGAGTGTCACCGCACACATCCTGCCCGCAGAGGGGTACAGTGTTTGTGAAAGGAGTCGCATGTACGTGCGGCCCAGAAAGCTCGTGGAAGGAGGAGCCATGGGCTGGAGGAAGATCCTGGAGGCTGAGCACCGTCTGGTGCTCGAGGTAGCCGACGCCGCCGACAAGGAGTGCACCCACATCGAGTCCACAGGCTCGGTGCGTGCGGATCTCGCCGGCGACATGATCGGCTTCTTCCGGTACTTCAACGACGGTCTCCACGACCCCAAGGAGGAAGACCTGCTCTACGCTCGCTGCCACCGGCGCGGGATGACCGAGGAGGACGAGCCGCTCGAGCAGATGCTCGGCGAGCACGAGTGGTGCCGCGGCAAGCTCGACGCCCTCGAGCGCACGCTCGAGACGATGGACCCGGCCGACGAGGCGGCGGCCCGCGACTTCGCGGCTCGCCTGCGCGAGTACGTCGAAGTGGTCCGCTGCCACATCACGGTCGAGGAGGAGGTGTTCTTCGACACGGCCCAGCACTACCTGACCCTGAACGACCGCCGTGAGCTCACGGAGGAGTTCGAGGCGGTGCATTGGGACGAGGTCGAGGAAGGCGTCGCCTCCTACTGGGAGGACCTTGCCCACAGGCTGTCGGTAGCGGAGATGCAGCCGGCCTGACAGGCGCTTCGAAGCTCCTCCAGACGGGGCCGCGACGGCAGAAGAGCAAGGTCGCGGCCTCGTCGCCACGACAGGGTCGCGATTGACCGCGCAGACGAGTCAAGGAGCGGGGCGCCGCAGGCGCACCGCTCCAGCGTCAGCTCCAGCTCGCGGCCCCGTCACTGAGAAACTCGTGCATGTCCTTGGCCGCCTTGCGCGCCGCCCCCATCGCCAGGATGACCGTCGCCGCGCCGGTCACGATGTCCCCGCCCGCCCACACCCGCGCCACGCTCGTGCGTCCGGACTCGGAGAACGTGCGGATGTAGCCGCGCTCGGTGCGCTCGAGGCCCCGGGCGTCCTCGAAGAGGGCCCGGTTGGGGCCGGCGCCGACGGCGACGACGACCATGTCGACGTCCATCAGGAACTCCGACCCGAGCACGGGCACAGGGCGGCGGCGGCCTGACTCGTCGGGCTCGCCCAGCTTCATGCGCACGCAGCGCATCTCGCGCACCCAGCCCTGCTCGTCGCCCTCGTAGGCGATGGGGCTGGTGAGGTACTCGAAGCGCAGCCCTTCCTGCTCGGCGTGCTCGATCTCCTCCGTGCGCGCCGGCATCTCGTCGCGCGTGCGGCGGTAGACGATCGCCACCTCGCGCGCACCCATGCGCAGCGCCGTGCGCGCGCAGTCCATGGCGACGTTGCCGCCACCTACCACGGCGACCTTGGTCCCGAGCGGCGCCGGCGTGTCGTACTCCGGGAAGAGGTACGCCTTCATGAGGTTGACCCGGGTGAGGTACTCGTTGGCCGAGACGATGTTGCAGAGGTTCTCGCCGGGCAGGCCCATGAAGCCCGGCAGGCCCGCCCCCGTCGCAACGTAGACGGCGTCGAAGCCCAGCGTGAACAGCTCCGTGAGGCCGTACAGCTTGCCCACGATGCTGTTCATCTCGAACTTGACGCCGAGGTGCCGCAGGTTGCCGGTCTCGGCCTCGACGATCGCCTTCGGCAGGCGGAACTCGGGGATGCCGTAGACGAGCACGCCGCCGGGGCTGTGCAGGGCCTCGAAGATGGTGACGCTGTGGCCCTTGACCGCCATGTCGGCGGCCATGATGAGGCCGGCCGGACCACTGCCGACGACGGCGATGCGGCAGCCCGTTCGCGACGCCCGCGGGGGCAGGGTCACCTGGTCGGTCTCGCGCTCGAAGTCGGCGGCGAAGCGCTCGAGCGTGCCGATGGCGAGCGGGTCGCCCTTCTTGCCCAGCAGGCACAGCTTCTCGCACTGGTCGTCCTGTGGGCAGACGCGCCCGCAGACCGCCGGCAGCGCGTTCTTCTGGCGGATGAGGCGGGCCGCGCCGGCGAAGTCGCCCGCGGCCACCAGCTTCACGAACCCGGGGATGTCGACCTCGACCGGGCACCCGTCGACGCAGGCCGGCTTCTTGCACTGCAGGCAGCGGCTCGCCTCCGTCGTGGCCAGCTCGCCGTCGTACCCGTAGCTGACCTCCTGGAAGTTGCGGATGCGCAGCTTGGCGTCCTGCTCTGGCTTCTTCTGCCGCGGAGCGCCGGCGAGGATCTTGGCGCGGGTGCGCTTGGGGACGCCGTGCCAGGCGCAGTTCGCGCGCGTGCAGCACGAGAGCGGGGCGACGCGCGTGCGCAGGGAGACGTCGATGGTGAACACGCGCGAGTCGCACTCGCCGCAGAGCGCCTCCGTCTCCACCAGCGACGTGTGGCAGTGCGGGCACAGGACATCGGTGGCGACCGCGTCGCCGGTCCAGCAGGGCGAGCAGACCCGCTCGAACTCCTCCAGCCTCGGGTTGACGAGCAGGTCGCAGCAGACGGTGTCGACCTCCACGTCGAGGCCGACCCAGACGCGCTTCGTCTGGTCGTCGTAGACGTTGAGCGGCGCGTGGCAGTGCGGACAGAAGCTCGCGAGGTCGCCCTGCTGGGCGAGGGTGGCGAGGTCGTGGTCGATCGAGGTCACCGGCGCCTCCTAGCGCACCTTGATGGACGTGAGCAGCGACACGCGCTCGTCGCGGCCGTACATCTGGTTGCGCTGGATGAGCTCGTCGAAGTCGACGTCGAAGGCGTTGAAGTGAGGGCCGTCGACGCAGGCGAACTTCGTCTCTCCGCCGACCGTGCAGCGGCAGCCGCCGCACATGCCGGTGCCGTCCACCATGATCGGGTTGAGGCTGACCTCCGTCGGCAGTCCGTAGATGCGCGTCATCTCGGTGACGGCGCGCATCATGATGAGCGGTCCGACGGCGATGACCCTGTCGATGTGCTCGTGTCGTTCCACGAGAGACGCGAGCGCGTCCGTGACCTTGCCGTGGACGCCGTAGCTGCCGTCGTCGGTGGTCACGATGAGCTCGTCGCAGAGGGCGCGCATCTCGTCCTCCAGGATCAGCAGCTCCTTCTGGCGCGCCCCGACCACGCCGATGATGCGGTTGCCGGCGTCGCGGTGGCCCGTGAGCAGGTGGTGAAGCACGGCGATGCCCGAGCCGCCGCCGATGCCGACGACCGTGCCGATCTTCTCGATGCGCTCCGCTACGCCCAGCGGGCCGCAGAGATCCTTGATGGCGTCGCCCACGCCGAGCGAGGCCAGCATCGCCGTGCTCTTGCCGACGACCTGGAAGATGATAGTGACGGTGCCGTTGGCCGCGTCGCGGTACGCGACGGTGAGCGGCACCCGCTCTCCCGTGTCGTTGACGCGCAGGACGATGAACTGCCCCGGGCGGATCTTGCGCGCGATCTGCGGCGCCTCGACGGTGAGGCTGATCAGATCGCGCTTCGTGAGCTCCTGCCGGTCGACGATCGTGTGCATGGCCAGTCCCCCTGACCCGGTGACTCGATGGCGTCGCGGCCGCGAGCGGTCGCAGTGCGCTCAGTCAACATATACACCTCCGGCTCGCCTCGCGCGAGGGGGGAACGCGTGAGCAGGATGGCCCGAAGAGACTCCGGTCGCGGGCCACGACGGCTCGCGCCCGGCCCGGCGGCGCCCTCAGCCGGGCAGCGACGCCGCTTCGTCGAGAGCCACGAGGTCCTCGCGAGACTGCGGGGCGCGGATGCGCAGCATCCTCGCGCCCTCGATCACCGCATAGGCGCCGGCCGTCGGACGGGCGTTGTACGGCGTCATGAGCTCCAGCGTGTAGGCGCCGGCGTCGTGGAACGCCAGCAGGTCGCCGGGCGCCGTCGCCGCCGGCAGCCGGCGGTACTCGGTGGCGTCGTCGCCGCCGAAGACGTCGCCGCCGTCGCAGAGGGGGCCGGCGACGCGGAAGCTCCCGTCCGCCGCCGCGTCCGGCCGGCTCACCGAGACCAGCGGGTAGTACCAGCCGTACAGCACGGGGTCGAAAAAAGTGTTGTAGCCGGCGTCGACCAGCAGCCACCGGTCCTCGGCGACCACACGGCCGCGCTGGTCGCGCAGCCGCTTGGTCTTCTCGCTCTCGACGCGCGTCACGAGGATCGCGGTGTCGGCGGCGATGGAGCGGCCCGGCTCGACCCAGAGCTCGAGCGCCGGGCGGCGCCGGGCCACCACCTCGCCGATCGCGGCGGCGTAGTCCTCGATGCCGAGCCCCGTGAAGAAGTAGTCGTCGTCCGGGTGCAGGGGACGCTCGCGGTAGGCAACGGCGAAGCCGCCGCCCACGTCGAGCGCCGAGACGGTGACGCCGAGCTCGTGCTCGACCTCGTCCAGCAGGTCGAGCGCCACGCCGAGCGCGCGCAGGTACGGCTCGAGCGTGGTGATCTGTGAGCCGATGTGCAGGTGCAGGCCCTCGAGCCGCACGTGCTCCGAGGCGGCGGCGAGGCGGAACGCGTCGAGCGCCTCGCCCCGGTCGATCCCGGCCTTGCCGCCGCTCGCGGTCTCGAGGCCGGGGTGCGTGCCACCGCTGACGTTGACGTCGACGCGCGGCAGCACGCGCGCCGGGCGGCCGAGGTCGCGCGCGACCTCGTCGATCCGGCGCAGCTCGCAGAGCGAGTCGGCGACGATGCCGCGGATGCCCGCCGTCACCGCCTCCTCCAGCTCCCGGCGGCTCTTGGCGACGCCGTTGAACACGAGCTGCTCGGGCGAGAAGCCGGCGCGCAGCGCCTTCCAGAGCTCGCCGCCGGAGTTGACCTCCGCGCCCGCCCCGGCGGCGCGGACCTGCTCAAGGAACCAGAGGTTGGAGCACGCCTTGCTGGCGAAGAACACGCGGCTCGCGGCGTGCCGTGACGCGAACGCCCGCCGCACACGCGCGACGTTGGCGGCGATCTGCGCCTGCGAGTAAAGGAAGAACGGCGTGTCGACCCGGCCGGCCAGGCCGGCGACGTCGACCCCGTCGAAGAGCAGCCGGCCGTCGCGCACCGACACGGTCTCCGCCATCGTCGTCACGACGCCTCCCCTCACTACAACCGGCCTGAGCCGCCAGCCTAGCCCGAAGATGGGGCACGCGAAAGCCGAGGAGTGTCCGCCGCCGCGGCCGCCGCACGGTCCGTGGCCGCCCGCCCGCGGCGCCCCGCGTCGACCTCGCGTGAATACCAACCACGCAGGTCGGGTATAGACAGCGCTGGAGGGTGTCGAGGCGCGCCTCCGCACACGCGAAGGGAGACCACATGGCAGACGAACCGAAGCCCGCCCTCACGCTCGACTGCATCGGGCTGTACTGTCCCGAGCCGCTGTTCCAGACCCGCGAGAGCATCGACTCGATCGAGATCGGCGACGTGCTCGAGGTGATCGCCGACGACCCCGCCGCCGAGGAAGACCTCAAGCGCTTCGCCAAGCGCGCCGGCCATGAAGTCGTCGCCCTCGAGAACGACGGCGTCGAGCTCCGTATCCTCCTGCGCCGCCTCAAGTAGACCGAAAGGATCACCATGGCCGATGAGAAGAACATCCTCTACGTGCAGACCAGCAACCTCCCCGAGCGTCAGTACTCGCCGCTCGTCCTCGCCCAGAGCGCCAAGGCGATGGGCCTTGACGCCGCGGTCTACTACCTGGGCATGGGCCTGATGGTGCTCAAGCCCGGCGCCGCCGAGGAGATGCAGCTGGGCAGCTTCCCCAGCGTCGCCGAGATGCTCAAGAAGACCCTGGACATGGGCATCACCGTCTACGTCTGTGAGGCCTCCAAGCAGATGCTCGGCTGGGACACCGTCGAGCTGATCGACGGCGTCAAGATCGTCGGCGCGGCGACGCTCAACGACCTCGCCCTGGACGCCGATGCGACGATGTGGTTCTGAGGCGGGCCATGGCGACGACCGCGACCCCCGAACTCACCTTGACCGACCCCGGTGACGCGCTGCAGAGCGCCGGGGTCGTGTACGCCGACTACCAGAGCGCCAAGCCCGTCGACCCGCGCGTGGTCGCGGCGATGCTGCCGTACCTCACCGAGAAGTTCGGCAACGCCGCCTCCCTGCACGGCGTCGGCGACGTGGCCACGGCGGCGCTCGAGGAGGCGCGCGGCCGGGTCGCCGCGTTCTTCGGCGCCGAGCCGCGCGAGATCGTCTTCACCGGAGGCGCCACCGAGGCCACCAACCTCGGCATCATCGGCTACGCGCTGCGCAACAAGCGCAAGGGCGACCACGTGATCATCAGCGAGGCCGAGCACATCAGCGTGCTCAACATCGCCAAGTACCTCGAGAAGAACGGCTTTCGGGTGACGCGCGCGCCGATCGACCTGCACGGGCGCGTCTCGCCGAAGAAGCTGCGCGCCCGCATCACCGACGAGACGATCCTCGTCTCCGTGCAGTGGGCGAGCAGCGAGATCGGCACGCTCCAGCCCATCGCCGAGATCGCCGAGATGCTCGACGGCACCGGCATCGCCCTGCACAGCGACGCCGTCGCCGCCGAGGGCCTCGTCCCGATTGACACCAGCGCCGTGCCGGTGAGCCTGCTCAGCCTCTCGAGCAACGACCTGTACGGACCGCGCGGCCTCGGCGCCCTCTACGTCCGCCAGGGCGTGCAGGTCGCGCCCGTCCTGCTCGGCGGCGGTCAGGAGCGCGGCCTGCGCTCCGGCAGCGAGGACCTTGCCAGCATCGTCGGCATGGCCGCGGCGGCCGACATCCTCGGCGCCGAGATGGATGAGGAGGTGCCGCGCATCAAGGCGATCCGCGACCGGCTCGTCGAGCGCGTGCTGGCCGAGATCCCCGACGCGTACCTGAACGGCCACCCCGAGCAACGGCTGCCGAACAACGCCCACTTCCGCTTCGAGGCGGTCGAGGGAGAGGCGATGGTGCTGTCGCTGCGTGACGCCGGCATCGCCGCGTCGACGGGCTCCGCCTGCAGCTCCAAGACCCTCGAGCCGTCGCACACGCTCATCTCGTGCGGCCTGCTGCACGAGGAGGCGCACGGCTCGCTCGAGTTCACCTTCGGGCGCTGGAGCACGATGGAGGACGTCGAGCGCATCATGGCCGCGCTCCCCGGCGTGATCGCCCGCCTGCGTGCGCTCTCGCCCCTGTATAAGACACACGCTCCCGCGACGCCGTGACCGCCGCGACATCCGCTCACCCGAAAGGCTCCGACCGATGAAATCGACGCAGTACACCGAGAAGACCCTCGAGCACTTCCGCAACCCGCGCAACGTGGGGACGCTGGAGGGCGAGAACGTCGCCGTCGGCCGCGTGGGCAACCCCGTCTGCGGCGACATGATGGACATCTACATCCGTGTAACGCCCGACGACACCATCGAAGACATCAAGTTCCAGACGTTCGGCTGCGGCTCCGCCGTCGCGACCTCCAGCATGATCACCGAGCTCGTCATGGGCATGACGCTCGACGACGCGCTCAAGGTCACCCGCGGCGACGTCGCCGACGCGCTCGAGGGCCTGCCGCCGATCAAGATGCACTGCAGCAACCTGGCGGCCGACGCGCTGCACGAGGCGATCAAGAACTGGCGCGAGGGCGTCGGCCCGGAGGACGCCAAGAAGACGCCGGGCGGCACCGCGTGCCACCCGATCCCGGCACAGGTGGCCGAGGTCGAGATCCAGAAGCTGGACGAGTACGAGGGCAAGGGCCTGTACCGCCGCGTGGCCGTGGACGAGCTGACCCAGCTGGCTGATGAGCGCGTCGTCGTGCTCGACACCGGCGACCGCGCCGCGCAGCTGGCCATGGACCTCACCGACCACACCGGGCGCGTCGTGCTGATGACGACGGGCAAGGAGCCGAGCGTCAGCCCCGCCGTCCGCTCAGCCCTGCGCCTCAGCGACGTCAAGGTGCTGGCTGAGGCGCAGCCGCTCGAGCTGCTCGGAGAGGGCGAGCTCGAGCGCATCCGCGTGCACGACCTCAACGAGGACGAGGAGTACGAGCTCACGGCCGACGCCTTCGTGGTGCTCGAGTAGGAGCCGCCGCGCGCCGGATCCCGGCGGCGCGGCGCCCGTACGCAGCGATGGGGCGGGTGGCCCTAGGAGGCGTGCATCTTCGATGCACGCCTCGATGAGCCGACTACGTGGCTCATTCGGCCACCCGCCCCGTCGTCGTACGGAGGCGGCCCGGCGAGACGGATGGAGTCGTCCGGCCGGGCCGCCGTCTCCATCAGTAGTTCTCGGCGAACACCTCGAAGTACGACTGCGGATGCGTGCACGTGGGGCACAGCTTGGGCGCCTTGGGGCCCTCGTGGACGTAGCCGCACTTGCGGCACATCCACTTCACCTTGTCGGCCTTCTGGAACACCTCGTCGTTCTCGACGCTGGCGAGGAGCCTGCGGTAGCGCGCCTCGTGCATCGACTCGGCCTTGGCCACCATGCGGAAAGTCGTGGCGACGTCTTTGAAGCCCTCCTGCTCGGCGACCTCGGCGAAGGACGGGTAGAGGTCGGTCCACTCCTCCTGCTCGCCGGCGGCGGCGGCGGCGAGGTGCTCGGCCGTCGTGCCCTCCAGCGGGCCGGCCGGGTACGCGGCGGTGATCTCGACCACGCCGCCCTCGAGGTGCTTGAAGAAGCGCTTGGCGTGCTGGCGCTCATGCTCGGCGGTCTGGAGGAAGATGGCGCCGATCTGCTCGAAGCCGTCCTTCTGTGCCGCCTTGGCGTAGAACGTGTAGCGGTTGCGTGCCTGGCTCTCGCCGGCGAACGCCTTGAGGAGGTTCTGCTCGGTCTTGCTGCCCTTGAGGCCGGCCATCGTGGCTCCTTTCGTGGGGTCCCTGAGCCGAAGTCTACCGCCTCCAGCCGCCGAACCCGCAACCGCGCCCCGGCGCCGCCGCGTCAGGGCGCCGGCAGATCGACACCCGCCTCGGCGGCTCCGCCGCTGGTCCAGCTCGCCCCGGCGGCGGCGGCCATCACGGCCGCCATGGCCGCCGCCTCGAGCGGCGAGATGCGCTGGCCGAGCACGATGAGCGCGGCCAGCGTGGCGACCGCCGGCTCGATGCTGAGCAGGACGCCGTAGGTGGCGGCGCGGACGCGGCGGATCGCCACCATCTCGAGGAAGTACGGGAAGGCGGACGACGCCACGGCGATCACGATGCCCAGGGCCACGGCGTCCCAGTGGCCGGAGAGGAGCACGCCGTCGATGAGCAGCAGAGGCGTGGCGAGGACCGTGGCGCCGACCATCATGAGGGCCGCGACCGAGAGCGGGTCCATGCCGGTCACGGCGCGCTTGGCGAGGAGCAGGTAGACGCCCCAGCAGACGCCGGCCGAGAGCGCCAGCAGCAGGCCGAGGCCGGTGGCCGAGCCGGAGGGGCCGGCGAGCACGACGACGCCCGCGCCGGCCAGCACGATCCACAGCCAGTCGAGCCGGCGTCGCGTGCCGAGCACGGCGACCCCCAGCGGCCCGACGAACTCGATGGCGACGACGATGCCGACGGGGATCCGGCTGATTGCGCCGTAGAAGCTCAGGTTCATGAGGAAGAGGGTCAGCGCGAGGGCCGCCAGCGGCAGGCGATGGCCGCGCGGCGGCGGGCGCCGCAGGCAACTGGGGCGGATGACGACGAGGAGCAGCGCCGCGAAGGCGGTGCGCAGCCACAGCGCCTCGGCCACGCCGACCGACTCGATCACGCGCACGGCGAGCGCCGAGCCGGTCTGGATGGAGAGCGTGAGGACGACGACCAGTACCGCCGCATACGCGGCGTCGCGTCGCTCCGGGCGGCTGTCGGGCCCCTCGTTCACGGCGCGAGTCTACCGGCATACGAAGCTTGTCGCGTGAGGGCCGGTATGGTACCTTTTCGGCCTCCCCATTTGTGGACCAATCCACTCCCCTTATCCCGACGCAGCGAGGATCGACGTGAGCGCGAGGCCGAAGACTCCCACCCATGCGGAGGACGACCCGCAGGCCGTCATGTACGGCCACCCCGTCCAGGAAAACGCCTTCGCGGTGCGCGATCTCGTCCACAAGCTCCCCGGCGTAGGGCTCTTCGACCTGCGCCGCACCGAGGATGGCGCCCACGCCTGCACCTTCTGCGGCGCCTGCCAGAAGAAGTGCCCGGTGGAGTGCATCGACGTGCGCCGCGACCCCTCGCGCTCTCACGGCAAGGGCAAGGACCGCCACTTCGCCGGCACGATCACCATCGACGAGCGGCGCTGCATCACCTGCGGCCACTGCGTCGAGGTGTGCCCGTTCGACGCCCTCGTGCCCACCGAGCTGTACGAGGAGCACCGCCGCGGGGTCCAGGAGCTGGCCCTCAAGCCGCCGCAGCTCTCCAGCGGCCACGGCCTCTGCAGCGGCTGCGGCGCCTCGATCGTCGTGAACCAGGTCCTCTCGCAGGTCGAGAGTCACCACGTCGTCTCCGGCGCCACCGGCTGCCTCGAGGTGTCCACCACGCGCTACCCCTACACCGCCTGGAAGGGCAGCTACATCCACACCAACTTCGAGAACGCCGCCGCCACGCTCTCGGGCGTCGAGACCGCCTTTCGCGCGCTGCGCAAGCGCGGCAAGCTCGAGGACCGCGTCAAGTTCATCGCCTTCGGCGGCGACGGCGGCACCTACGACATCGGCCTGCAGGCTTTGTCTGGGGCGATGGAGCGCGGCCACGACATGCTCTACGTGTGCTACGACAACGGCGCCTACATGAACACCGGCTTCCAGCGCTCCAGCGCGACGCCGCACGGGGCGTGGACGACCACCAGCCCCGTCGGCTCGGACCTGCCGGGCAAGATGGGCCACAGCAAGAACCTCACCGAGATCATGGTGGCCCACCGCCTGCCCTACGTGGCGCAGTCCTCGCCGCACGACCCGCAGGACCTCATCCACAAGGCGTCCAAGGCGCTCGCTATCAACGGCCCCACCTTCCTCAACGTCCTCTCCCCGTGTCCCCGCGGCTGGCGCACCGACAACGACGAGGGCATCGAGCTCAGCCGCCTCGCCACCGACTGCTGCTACTGGCCGCTCTTCGAGGTGAACGAGGGCAGGTACCGCCTGACGTACCGGCCGCGTCACAAGCAGCCGCTCGGCAAGTGGCTGGAGCGCCAGGGCCGCTTCGCCCACCTGGCGCTGCCCGGCAACGAGCACATGCTCGAGCAGCTGCAGGAGTGGGTCGACTTCGAGTGGGACCTCCTCCTGCGCAAGTGCGACGAGATCCCCGAGGACCAGTGGGACAAGGCGAGCAGCCGCCACAAGGCGGAGCCGTTCGTCATGCACCCGAGCAGGGCGCACCTCGAGTCGCTGGGCGAGCCGCTCACCGCGAGCATGACCTACACCGCGCTCGACTGGGACGACTTCGACTGGGGCCGGCACTCGGGCATGCAGGACGGCGCGTTCGAAGATTAGCGCGCGGCGGTGAGGCCCAGGCCAGAGTCGTCCCATCGCGGCAGGCTCGGCGCTTCTTGCGGCGGGATCGTAGTGCTGGCGCCGGAGCCGTTGTCGATGCCCTCGATCCTCAGGCTGAGCGTCACCCACGGGTCTCGAGGACCGGAAAGCACCCACGCAAGGCGGACCTCGGAGTCCAGGTGAAAGACGCCGAGATTCGCGAGCGAGCCAAATCGATGTACTCGTCGGGCAGGTGCCCCGGCATGCCGTTTCAGAGCGGGTCGCTGGACTGTGCGCCGTCGTCGCTGACCGCTGCGGTCCACTGCGTCCCGTCCCAGTAGCGGTACTGATGACGCTGCATCGGGTCGGTGAGCCAGCCGGGCGGAGTGACGACCGGCGCAGGCCCCTGGCGTCGTCCCGTGCGCCGCACGCCGGCGACGATCGCCACCACGACGATGACGGGGATGGCAACCAGGAACAGCATGATGATGAGTTCAGGTGCCCCGAGGTTCGGCATGCGACCCTCTCAGTCGAGGACTGGAAACGCTTCGAGTTGCTCTGCCCGATGCACCGCGCATAACCTGCGCGGGGTACGGTCTGAGGTTACTACAGACACCGCTGGGAGCGGTGGGGGGTTGATGCGCTCCGTCCTTTCGACCCGCTCACTCCGCACTCCGATAGCTCGAGCTGCCGCTCGCCGCGCCAGACCCGGACCACACGCACACACTCTGCGTCGATCCGGTACACGATGCGGAAGGGCGGATGGATGATCTCGCGCAACTGAGCGAGTCCGAACTCCGGCACCACGCGGCCACTCTCCGGGAAGTCGGCGAGTCGCTCGACGTGCTCGACGACCTCACGCAGAAGGCGCTCCCCGACCTCGGCGGCCTGCCGCTCGGCGTACCAGGTGCGAATCGCCTCGAGGTCAGCGACGGCGGAGACAGCGAAGCTGATGCGCGTCCGGCCGGCCAAGCTAGTCGAGGCCCAGCCGCTGCCTGACCTCGGCGAGCTCGAGCTCGCGCCCCGCCTCCAGGTCCATGATGCCCTCGACCACGCCGCGCAGGAAGTCGCGCTCCTCGGCCTCGGCCTCGTACTCGGTGAGCGCCTGCACGACCGCTACGGGGCGCCCGCGACTGGTGAGCAGCACCGGCCTGTGGGTCTCGTCGACCTGATGCACGACCCTGCCGGGGTTCGCCTTCAGGTCGCTGAGCGGTACGACGTCCTCCGAGAACTTGGGTGCGTTGCGCATCGTTCCTCCGCTTGGAGCCCAGTATACGGTACCGACTATAGCACCAGTCTAGAGAGCCGGGAAGAGGACGCTCCGCTCGTATCGCCGCATCGGCCCGGGTTCGCCGAACGCACCGCGGATAAGCTGCGAGCGCGCCGACTTCTGATGCCAACGTCGGCGCTTCTGCGAGCCAGCTTGATCCGCCTGCTAGGCACCCGAACGACCTACCACTTCGGCCCGACTCTACCGTTGACGTCGTCACGCCACGACGGCTGCTTGCGCAACGAGGTCGCCTCATCCTGGTCCGCCGCGCTCGGACCGTCGGGTCGCGGCACCGTGCGAGCCCGCGTCGCCGTCTGCGAGCGCCGCACAGCCAGAACCAACGCGACAGTCAAGACCGCGGCGATACCGAGCCCCACGATGCCCGCGATGCGCAGCGGCGGCGAGAGGACGATCGCGAGCACGGCGAGCAGGTAGAGCGCGAGATCGCAGCCGATCAGGATGAGGGGAGAACGCTTCATCAAGCACCGATCACCTTCGACCTCGGTTCCGCGTGCCTAACTACTATTCTGCAGTGCATAAGACCCCGATGCAGCTGCCGGCTTCTGCATGAGACCCTAGCATGGGCTCGGCAGAACGCCGATAGCAGACTGCAGAAGTCCGTCCGTTTGGCGGGAGGTGTCGACCCGCGACTCCGGGTCGCGTCAATTGACCAAGGTCATGGGCTGCTCCCGCCGGGGACCGGGTATCTTCAGTCACAGGACGAATGAGCCGGGCCGGCGGGCGAGAGGCTGCCCGGCCCGCCGACGAGGACGGTGATCGGCATGGCCGGATGCCCGGGTCAGGATCGCAGCAGCTGGACGGCGGACGACATCTTCGAGGTGCCGTGCACCGGCTGTGGCAGGCCCATCGAGTTCTTCAAGGACGACGCACGCCGCTTCTGCCCCGAGTGCGGCGCCTGCACGCCCAACCCGAAGCAGGACGTCGGCTGCGCCGCCTGGTGTGCGGCCGCCGACAAGTGCTCGGTTGGGCGCGAGTGGCTCCCGGACGACAAGCCGGCCGAGATGACCTGACGACGACGAAACGGGCCGGGGCGGCGCTGCAGCGCCACCCCGGCCCGTTCGCGTCCGGCCCCGGCCGGGCGCCGGTCCCTCGGCCGCCTCAGAGCTGCAGATACGAGTCCGCGTACAGCGTCTCGTTGGTGAGCATGCGGTAGGTCTTCCAGAGCGCGACCTGCTCCTGGTCGCCCATGTCGACCAGCGCCGGGTCGAGCTTGTCCATCGCCGCGACCGCGTCGTAGAGCGCCACGATGAGCTTGGCCAGCGGGGAGCTCTCGTCGCGCTGCTCGGCGATGCGGATCCACTCGTTCTGGACGTTGTCCAGCGGGTCGGCGATGGCGCTGTCGAGCCCCGCACCCATCGACCATGACCATCATCACGCGGTTGATGAGCGGACGGACCTCGGGCAGCGCTCCGTTGGAGATGTTGGAGAGGCCGATCACCGTGGTCGGCGGCGGGTCGGCGATCATCTTGAACATGCGGACCGCCTCGACGGTCTCGATGGCCACGTCCTGGTTGCAGTTGACGGCGAGGACGAGCGGGTCGAGGAAGACGTCCTCGACGGGCACTCCGGCGGCCTCGGCGGCCGGCAGCAGCTGCTCCATGGCGATGCCGGCGCGGCCGTCGGCGGTCGTCGGGATGCCGTCCACGCCCATGGTGAGGGCGATGACCCTGGCGCCGTACTTCGCCGCCAGCTGCATGACGCTGTCGAGGCGGGCGGGGTCGGCGGAGGCGGAGTTGAGCATGGCGGGCCGCTTGCAGACCTTGAGGCCCGCCTCCATCGCCGCGAAGTTCGTCGTGTCGAGCGAAAGCGGCGTATCCGTCACGTCCTGCACCGCCTCGACGATCCAGGGCATGACCTCGTGGCCGAGCTTCTTCTGGGGACCGATGTTCAGGTCGACGATACCGGCGCCGGCCTCGACCTGCCGCAGCGCCATGTCCTGGATGGCCTTCGCGTCGCGAGCCTCGATCGCCGCCTTCACCGGCGGCGCGATGATGTGGATGTTCTCACCGATGATGAGCACCGGCGGCCTCCTTCTCTTCAGGTTGAACGAGCGTGGCGGCGACCACCGGCGCGAGCGCGGCATTCAGGGCGCTGTCGGCCGGCAGGTTCACCAGCGCCTTGCCGGCGGCGTCGTACTCCGCGACCAGCGGGTCGTCGGGCAGGGTGGTGAGCAGCTCGAGGCCGTTCGCGGCGATGGCCGCCTCGAGCTCCGGCGAGAGCCCGGAGGCGGCACGGTTGACGATCAGGTAGTGCCGCCCCACCTTGGTCTCGAGCTCGCCGAGCAGCGCGGCGATGCGCCCGGCGGTCGTGATGCCGCGCACCGTCGCGTCGCTGACGATGAAGAGCACGTCCACGTCGCGGGTCGTGCGCCGCGAGAGGTGCTCGAGCCCGGCTTCGTTGTCGATCACCACCCACGGGTAGCTGTCGGCGATCGCGTCGATGATCGCGCGCAGCATGTTGTTGGCGGCGCAGTAGCAGCCCGGGCCTTCGGGACGGCCCATCGCGAGGAGGTCGACGTCGACGCCCTCGACGACGCTCGAGTTGATCTCGTAGTCGAGGAGGTCGCGCTTGGCGATGCCCGCCTCGAGGAGGTTGGCGCGCGCCTTCTCGCTGGTCTCCTCGCGCACGTCGCCGACGGTCTTCTCGAGCGGCAGGTCGAGCACCGTGTTGAGGTTGCTCGCCGGGTCGGCGTCGATGGCGAGGATCGGGCCGGCCTTGGCCTCCGCCAGCCGGCGGATGAGCAGGCCGGCCAGCGTCGTCTTGCCGGTCCCTCCCTTGCCGGCGACGGCGATGGTGGTGGTCATGGGGTCAGCCTCCGTTTCCGTTCCCGACCTCTCTCGCGCGCGCGGCCAACTCGTCGCGCACGCTCGGGAACCCGCTGAGGTCGGTGTGGGGCAGGAACAGCGCCGACGTGTACTCGTCCATGAACGTGTTGTCGGCGCTGAGCTCCAGATAGGTCATCTTGCTCGCCACCTCGATCACCTCGTGGCGGATGTTGACGCAGAGCAGGGTGGCGAACGCCCCGAGGGCGCTCGTGTTGCCGAGGAAGTGGAAGCGCTCCACCGGCTGGTCGGGCAGCAACCCGATGCGGATCGCCTTCTCCACGTTGAGGTACTGGCCGAAGGCGCCGCCGATGAAGATCTGCTCCACGTCGGCGAGGTCGACGCCGACGCTGGCGCAGAGCACCTCGAAGCCGGCGTAGATGGCCGCCTTGGCGCGGAGCAGCCCGGTGATGTCGGACTCGGTCAGCGTGATGTCCTTCTCGGCGCCGTCCTGGCCGGCCCGGCAGACGACGTACTCGGGCACGCCGTCGAGTACGCGCACGCGGTCGGTCGGGGCGTCCCTGTGGATGTGCCCCGACTTGTCGACGATCCCGGTGATGAAGAGCTCGCCGAGGAGGTCGATGAGGCCGCTGCCGCAGATGCCCACGGGCGGGGCGTCGTCGATGGTGCGGAAGACCGGCTCGAAGGTGGCGTCGTCGATGTAGACGTCCTCGATGGCGCCCTCGGCGGCGCGCATACCGTGGCGCACGCCGCCGCCCTCGAAGGCGGGGCCGGCGGAACAGGCGCACGAGAGCAGCCAGTCCTTGTTGCCGAGCACCATCTCACCATTGGTGCCGATGTCGATGAACAGCGTGAGCTTCTCGGTGGCGTACATGCCCGACGAGATGACACCGGCGGTGATGTCGCCGCCGACGTAGCTGCCGACGGACGGCAGCACGTGGACGCGGGCGAGCATGTTGGCGTGCAGCCCGAGCTCGCCCGCGACCAGCTTCGGGGCCGCCGAGATGGTCGGGATGTACGGCTCCTCGCGCAGGAAGCGCGGCTCCAGGCCGAGGAGCAGGTGCGTCATCGTCGTGTTGCCGGCGACGGCGATCTCGTGGATCTCGTAGAGCTCGATGCCGTTGCGCCGCTGCAGCTCCTCGAGCAGGTCGTTGATCGTCTCGACGGCGAGGTGCTGCAGCCGCTTGAGGCCGTTCTTGCGCTTCGCGTAGATGATGCGGCTGATCACGTCCTCGCCGCAGGCGATCTGCTTGTTGTAGGCGCTCGCCGAGTCGATCACTCGGCCCTCGTTGAAGTCGAGGAGGTAGGCCACGATGGACGTGGTCCCCAGGTCGACGGCGAGGCCCATGCTCGCGTGCTTGAAGGCCGCGGGGTAGATGCGGATCAAGCGCGGCGGCAGGTAGGTGCCGTACACCCAGTCGCGCATCTCGAGCGTGACGCTGACCTTCCAGTTGGACATGCGCAGGTCCTTGCCGAGCCGCTGGAGCATCGGCAGCTCGGCGCGCAGCTCCTCGATGCCGTGCTGCCGGGCGAGCGCCCGGCGAAGACGGTCGAAGTCGCTGGTGTTGTCGGCGAGCGACGGTGGGTTGATCTCGACGGTGAAGGTGCGCACCGCCGGGTTCTGCCGGTAGTCGCAGCTGATCGGCAGCGACTCCGGCTCGGCGATCGCGTGGCCGTGCGGACGCACCGTCTCCGCGCGGCGCTCCGGCACCTCGACCGAGACCGAGCCGCTGACGTAGGTCTGGCAGGCCACCGCCCAGCCGTCGAGGATCTCGTCGGTGGCCAGGCCGGCGTTGCTGCGCCGCTCGACCTCGCCGTCAGTGACGCGCACGCGGCAGCGGCCGCACCGTCCCTGCCCCGCGCACGGGGCGGGGACGTCCAGCTCGCAGAGGATCGCCGCGTCGAGCAGGCTCGTGCCGTGCGGGACGTCGATGGTCTCGCCGGACGGCGTGAACGTGATCGTCGCCATCGCCGTGCGGCGCTTCGTGGCCGGAGCGTCGCTCATGCGTCCGTCACGCGCTCCAGACGTTCTTGAGGTAGTTGGGGATGTCCACGGCGTCGCGCGGCCCGACCATGATCTGCCAGCCGGGGAGCTCCTCCTCGGCCTCGCCCGAAAGACCGGCGACGTGGCCGGGGATCACGAGCTTCTTGTGGTTGATCTTCTCGGCGATGCCCGAGTCCTTGACCGTCTTGGCGATCTTCTCGGCGTCGAACTTGCCGGCGGCCCAGCCGGTGAGCACCGACTGCCCGTCGCTGTCGGCGACGAGAAGCCACGCCGGCACGCCGGCGCCCTCGACCTCGCCGGCGACCGAGAAGTAGGTGAGCGAGAAGTTGGTCGTGATCAGCAGCGGGCTGTCGGGACCCGGGGCGCCGATCTCGTACAGCTTGGGCTCCATCTGGATCGGCTTCTGCGGGTCGGTGTAGATGTTCTGCCGCAGCGTGAGCAGCGCGTAGACCATGCCGGGCTCGTCGTGGTCGACGATCACGACCCCGGCGTACTTGGCGATCGCCTGGGTGGCGCGCGCCAGCTCGGCCTGCCAGGTCGCCGCCGTGGCGAAGGCGACGATGGGGAAGCCGAGCGCCCGGGCGCCCTTCTTGAGTGCCAGGCGCCGCAGCTGCGTGAACGCGGCGAGGTCGCCGGCGAGGCTCGTCGTGCCCGGGTCGAGCACGATCTCCTCGACGCCGGCGCCGCTCACCTGCCCGGAGAGCTCGTCGAGAGCGGAGAGGTCGCCGCCCTCGGCGCGGATGGCCAGCGGGCAGCCGTGCTTCTTGGCGACCTCGGCCATCGCCTGCCAGTTCGCCGCGGTGGCGGCGTGGACGAGCGGCCTCTCGGCGGCGGCGCCGCCGGCCAGGGCCGCGTCGATCGCCGCCGCGTCGCCGCTCACCAGCACGAGCGGCAGGCCGGGCGCGGCCGCGCGGGCCGCGGCCACAGCCGCGGCGTACGCGGCCGCGTCGCCACCGGCGTGCTCCACGGCGAGGCCGTCGAGCGTGAGCTGCATGCCGACCCGATCCACGCCGTAGCCGGCCACGCGGCCGGCGACCTCGGCGAGCTGCGGGTCGTCGCTCTTGACGCGCACGACGAGGCCGGGCTGGTGGAAGAACGTCTTCTCGTGCCGGTACAGCACGGTCTCGTTGCCGATCTCGAAGGCGCGCTCGCCGGCGCCGATGGTGACGAGCTTGATCGGTGGCGCCGACGCCGCTGCCAGCGCCGTCGTCGCCTCGTCACCCACGTAAGGGCACTTGTCGAGCTCGGTGCCCTTCTGCGCCAGCTTCATGGCGAAGGCGAGGCAGGTCGGGAATCCGCACTCCTTGCAGTTGGTCTGCGGGAGCAGCTTGTAGATCTGGAGTCCGGTGAGGGCCATCGCTCAGGCTCCCTTCGTCAGGTCGTCGAGCGCCTCGCGTACGACGCCCACGCTGGCCGGGTGCCGCAGGACGAGGATGTCAGCGCCGGACTCGAGCAGCGTCATCGCTGTCGAGACCTCCCAGGCGACGCCGCGCTCGGCAAGCGCGCCCCACGCCGCGGGCACGTCGCTGGCGGCGCGCCCTTCCTTCTGCCGCCACGCCTCTTCACCGGCGGTGCAGATCATCGGCTGCTGCGTCATCGTGTCGCCCATGAGGGCGGCGAGGCGCAGACGCTCCATCACGGAGTACGTGTACTCAAGCCCGTAGCCGAGCGCTCCGGTGTTGGGGTCCATGAGCACGCGCTCGAGCGGCAGGCCCATGTCGCTGATAAGGATGTTGAGCTGCTTGGCCAGGTTGACGTCGATCGGCGTCTGGGCGATCACCGCGTGCCCGTTGCCGAGCGCCGCGGCGACGATGGTGCGGTAGTTCTTGTCCTCGCAGAGGCCGAGGGCGAGCTGCTCGCCCTTGGTCTTCTCGGCCACGGCGACGAGCACCTCGTTGTCCTTCTCGGCCGCGCCGGGCCCGTAGACGAGCAGCGGCACGGGCACGGCGGCCAGCACGCGCTCGACCGTGCGCACGGCGTCGTCACAGGCGCCGTCGCCCATGTCGGGGTGGCAGCTGCGCAGCTTGAGGGCGATCAGGTCGGCGCCCTCGTCCACGGCGCGGCTCGCCCACGCGGCGGCGTCGTCCAGGGCGTCGCCCCAGACGGACTGCAGCTCGGGCGACCAGTCCGCCGGATGCATGTCGACGACCTCGACGGCGAGCGCCGGCCGGTTGGGCATCGCGCCCTCGAAGCCGAGGAAGGGCAGGGCGGTCTCGCCGCCCACGGTCACGGCGCCGCCACGCGTCCCACCGCCGTAGCTGCTGCCGAGCGTGACCTCGCGTACCGCTCCGGGCCACTTCTCTACGGGGATCTCCACAGGTGTCATCTGCACCCTCCGGGTGTGTATGAGGTCAGAAGAGCGGGTCCATGGTCAGGGCAGGATGCCCGTTTGCCTCGAGCAGGGGGAGGAGGTCCTCCACCGTGGTCGCCATGGTCTCGTCGACGATCTTGTCGAGCAGGTCGGGGACGCCCTCGCGCACGCAGACTTCCTCGAGGGCGGGACGCATGCTCTCGCGGAGGTTGGAGCTCATCCAGACGACGCGCTTCATGCCGCCGTCGGCGGGGATGAACTTCTTGCTCGTGAGGTAGTACTTGCCCATGCCCATCATGCCCGGCGTCTGCATGCCGCCGCCGGCGGTGCCGGCGAGCGTCGAGAACGTCATCCCGCAGGGCGTCATGCTCGGGTCCTCGCGGCTGACGATCATGAAGCCGTTGGCCTCGGGCACGAGGACCATGATGCACTCGAAGCAGCCACAGGAGGTCATCGGCGCTTCCATGATCGAGTAGAAGGTCACCTTCTCGACCGTCTGGTTGGACTGCCGGTAGATGAACTCGTTGGGGCCGCTGAACTCGCCCTTGACGGGGTCGAGGGTGAGGCCCTTCGGCACCGGCTGGTTCGGGCCGGTGGGATTGATCTCGAAGCTGGCCTTGCAGTCGAGCCAGTTGTAGGCGCCGCAGAGGCCGACGCGCTCGGGGTTCACGACGCAGACGTGGTTGGGCGCGAAGCTCTGGCAGAGCAGGCAGCTGTAGAACGTGTCGACCGACTCGTCGGTGAGGTTCGCGATGCGCTCGTTGCGCTCGGCGTAGGCGTCGCGCGCGACCTCGATGAGCTCGTCGACCTCCGCCTGGTCGGTGGTGAGGTACACCTGCACCTTGTCGACGATGTTGCCGAACACCTCGTGGATGCGCGCGTGGATGACCTTGCCGAAGTGCTCGAGGCGGAAGCCCTTCTCGAAGGTGTTCTTGCTCACGCGCGTCCAGGCGATGTCGCGCTGGCCGTTGTGCTGGATGCCCTCGACGCCGTTGATGAAGTAGTGGAACTGGCGCTCGAGGATGGGCTCGAAGTCGGTCTGCATCTTGCGGCCGCTGACGTCGACGACCATGCCCAGCGGCAGCGCGCCGCCCTCCTCCATGCCGTCGAGGTCGCTGCCGTTGACGGTGATCTTGCCGTCCTCGACCTCGTCCGCCGGCTTCATGCGCAGGAACTCGAACGCGTGCGAGCGCTTGCCGCCGAACTCCGCGTACATGATGTCCTTGCGGATGCGCTCGCCCTCGAAGGCCGATCCGTAGGAGACTGGGATCGGCACCTTGTGCGATCTTGACCTTGACGCCGCGCACCTCCATGCAGCGCTGGATGAGCTTCTCGGTGCGCTCCAGGTCGTCGGCGCCGGGGATCTCGTCGAAGGGCATGCTGACGACGTGCTCGTAGGTGGTGACGCCGGTCGGCAGGATCTGCGGGATGCGCGTGTCGGCGATGGTCGGGAAGCCGAAGCTGATCGCGCCCGCGGCGGTCGCGTACTTGAGGTCGTCGACCTCGCCGAGCGCGAGCACGAAGGCGAACACGCGGTACTTGTTGTAGAGCATGATCTTGCGCGCGTTGCCGGCGTCCATACCGCCGAACGTGAGCGCCGAGCGGGCGGCGAAGCCGAGGGCGTAGACCGCCGAGATGGTGTCCAGCCCGAACGGCACCGTGAAGGTGTCGTAGCCGAGCTGGATGCCCTCCTCCTGCAGCTGGTGGATGATGCTCCGCCCGTTGACGTTGCCGCTGAGGAAGATGAGGATGCCGCGGCTCTGCAGCTCGCGCACGATCTTGACCGCGACCTCGTTGCTCTTGGCACAGCCGACGATGGCGCAGAACCCGGGCATGCGGCCGTCGACCAGCTGGATGCCCCAGGCCCGCAGCTGGATGTCGTCGATCGGGCCGTTCAGCTTCATCTTGTCGCCGTGCACGCCGAGATCGCCGCCGGTGAAGCGCTGGCCGTCCTCGCGAGCGTGGTCGAGCTTGATGATCTGCGGCTCCTGGCCGCGGGCGAAGCGCACGCCCTCGAGCGCCTCTTCGGCGAAGAGGGTGGCGACGCCGCTGTCCAGGGTCTCGCCCAGGTACGGCAGCCACATCTTGTCGCCGGGGATCGGGTGCAGCAGGCCCTTCGCCCGCTCGATCACCTGCGCCAGGTCGCCGAGCTTCTCCACCTTCTGGCCGGTGAAGGCGTAGATCACCGGCAGGTAGTAGGCGGTGTTGGTGAAGGCGACGGGGGCGTCGAGGGCCGAGCTCGGCCAAGGCCTGGCTCACGGCCACCTCGGCCTCGCCGACGATGCCCTGAGCACCCCTGATGGCGCGCGTCGCGATGTAGCGTGACATCAGGCCTCCCCCTCACCGTGAGTGTGCTCGTGCCCGTCGCCGTGGTCGTGCGAGTGGCCCTCGGCCAGCGGGTAGACCGGAGAGCCGACGGTCTCGACGCCCCGCTCGGCCTCCGCGGCCTTGTCGGCCAGGTACTTCTTGATCTCGGCGAAGAAGAGGCTGTCGCCGCTGTCGCCGTACTGCGACGGATCGTAGGCCGGGAGCTTGAGCGCCGCGCGCTTGGCGTCGATGAGCTCGAGCGAGCGCGCGTACATCTCGTCCCAGTCGGGGATGAACTCGAGGTCGCCGCCGACCATCTCCTCCCAGCCCTCCGTCATGAGGCGCGTGGCGACGCTGGAGGCCTCGACCGGGCTGCTCACGCCGAAGATGACGTGGGCGCCGGAGGCGGCGAAGTAGGTGCCGATGGCGATGGCCTTCTCGCACATCCACTCGGGGCAGAGGCCGACGGCCGGGAGGTCGTCGATGTCCTCGCCCAGGCCACCCTCCGTGGCGACCTGTGTCAGGACGGTGAGGATGCGCGAGTTGTCCACGCAGGAGCCGAGGTGGAGCACCGGCGGGATGCCGATCGCCTCCATCACCTCGCGCAGGCCGGGGCCGGCGTGGTCGAGGATCTCGGGACTCAGGTACCCGGCCTTGGCTCCGGCCGTGGCGGCGCAGCCGGTCACGACCACCATCACGTCGTCGGCGATGAAGCGCTTGATCATCTCGACGATGCCCTCGTCCTGGGTGACGCGCACGTTGTTGCAGCCGACGACGCCGGCGAGGCCGCGGATGCGGCCGGCGATGATCGCGTCGTTGAGCGGCCGGAACGAGCCGCGATGGAAGCCGCCCTGCATGTAGTTGAGGTACTCGTGGCTGAAGCCCGCGACCAGCGGCTCGTGGAAGTCCGGGATGTGGACCGGACCGCGGTTCGGATAGTTGGCGATGGCCATGCGCACGATCTCGCGGGCCGTCTCCGGGGCGCGGTGCTCGTCGAACTCCACGTGCGTCGCGCCGGGGATCTTGGCCTTCGGCGAGGTCGTCACCAACTGGGTGTGGAAGCGCTGGGCGAGCGGCCCGAGCGCCTGCATGATGCACTGCACGTCGACGACCATGGTCTCCACCGCGCCCGTCAGGACAGCGAGCTCCTGGTGCAGGAAGTTGCCGGCCGCCGGGATGCCGTAGCGCATGAGGATCTCGTTGCTGGTGCAGCAGATGCCGGCGAGGTTGATGCCCTCCGCGCCGGCCGCCTTGGCCTCTGCCACGAGCTCGGGGTCGCGCGAGGCCTCGACCAGCATCGCCGAGAGCGTCGGCTCGTGACCGTGGACGATCACGTTGACCTGGTCGTCCTTGAGCACGCCGAGGTTGACCTCGCTCGACAGCGGCGAGGGCGTGCCGAACAGGATGTCGCTGATGTCCGTGCTCAGCATCGCGCCGCCCCAGCCGTCGGCCAGCGAGCAGCGGAGCGCCGACTTGAGGATGTTCTCGGCGTCGAGATCGACGCCCTCGTGCGTGCGGTGCAGGACCTCGACGACCTCGCGGTCGATGGCGCGCGGGGTGAGCCCCAGCTCACGCCACTTGGCCTGGCGCTTCGGGGTCGCGCGCTTCGTGTAGATGATCTCGCCGTGCGGCTGACCGAACTGGGCGAGCGCGACGTCGGCCACGTCGAGGGCGATCTCGTTGACCTCGCGGCCGCTCGTCGGGATGCCGAAGTACGCCGCCACGGTGTGAAGCTTCTGCTCGTCCTTGATCTTGTAGCCGGCGGCCTCCCCCATGGCCACGGCGCGCAGCGTCATGGCCATGTCGCGGCCGTGGTCGGAGTGGGCGCTGACGCCGCCCGCGACCTGCCGCGCGAAGTGGCGGGCGGCGATGGTGGGCATGTCGGCGCCGCAGATGCCGGTCTTCTCCTCAGCGTTCTTGCCGACGAGGCGGCAGGGGCCCATCGAGCAGATGCGGCAGCAAGCGCCGGACTCGCCGATGGGGCAGGGCTTCATGGTGTCCGCGCGAGAGAACGCGGTCTCGAGCCCGCAGCCCTCGGCATGCGCCAGCATCTCGAGGGCGGCCGGGTCGATGCTCTTCGCGGCTACCGGCTTGACGTCATCGTTGATCTTCTCAGCCATGAGGCGACTCCTTCAGCCGCGGGCGCCCGCAGTCGCGCGCTGGCGTGCGCGCGGCCCGAGCGCCCGGACGGATCGTGGACAGGTGATGGACACGAGGTCGGCCGGCGATCAGTACTTGCGGTGGTCCCCCGACATGGTGAGGTCGGCCGGGTCGGTGGCGGTGACGCGCACCCCGGCCGTCAGCCACGCCGGCTTGTCGGTCGGCGGTACTTCGGCATCGGGATGTTCGCCGGTGGCGTAGCCGGCCTGCTCGAGCCGGGCGGCGATGCGCTGTGGGTCGGTCTTCGCTGGGTCGTACTCGAGACGAAGCGTCGCGTCCATCGCGCTGGCGCCGGAGACCTCGATCCCTTCCTCTTCCTGGAAGAGACCGCGGACGGCGATCACGTGGTGGTCGGCCCACATGCCCGGGACGATCAGGGCCAGCTGCTCCATTCGTGCCTCCTCACGCGGTAGTGCCGCGAGAGGCCCGGCGGCCGCCGGGGAGGCGGACGCGACCCCTCGGCGGAACCTAGGGGGGTATCCTTTTGGACAGTCTGCGGCACTGGACGACATGGCGCAACCCATGACCAGTGCTTGTGCTAAATGTCACAAAATGTCGAACATCGGCGCACGAAAAGGATGCGAAAGCGCAAGCCGCCGGGCCGCGAGACGAACAGAAACGCTCACCTCGCGGCCCGGCGGCCCCTTCTTGCCGGCGAAGGAGGCAGCCGCGGGCCGGGACGGCTCGACGCGCTGAGGCAGTCCCTGGGCGCGCCGAGCCGCCGGGCGCCGGCGTACTCGTCCCTACTGCTTCACGGCGACGAGCGCGACGCCCAGCCTGTCCTCCAGCTCCTTGAGGCGGCCGATCTTCGCGGAGTCGATGAGTGCCGCGTCCATCTGATGACACGCGAACGCGAGAATCGGGGTCCCGATCTCACTCTCGAGCGACGAGATCTCGGCGAGCTGTCCCTGGTCCAGCTTGGTGGCGAGACTGCACAGCATGGCGCGGCTCCTTTGGGCGGGGGCGGTCGACTCATGCCTTCCCGCCCCGCGAGAAGCGGCAACCGTTTGCGCCGGCGTCAGACGCTGTGTCTCAGGCTGGAACCGAGGTCGGCGCTCGTCAGGCGGTGACCGGCGCCGGCCAGCAGAGGCCGTACTCCTCGATCTCGGCGTAGGTCACGCCGCCCAGGCTCGGGATGAGCGACGCGATCTCGTTCTCCCACACGGCCTTGGGATACGGCGCCTGCCACTCGTGGCCGAGGCGCCGGGCGATCTCGCGGAACGCCCACCAGCCGGGACGCGCCGACCCGGGCGGGCGCTGCACCCGCCGCAGGCGGCTGACGCGCCGCTCGGCGTTGGTGAATGTACCGTCCTCCTCGCCCCAGGCGACCGCCGGCAGCACCACGTCGGCCACCTCGGCCAGGTCGCCGCGGATGGCGCCCTGGACGACGACGAAGTCGGCCGCGCGCAGCGCGGCGAGCACGGCGCCGGCGTCGCCGAAGGACGCCGCCTCGTCCGCCCAGACCCAGGCCGCGCGCAGCGCGCCGCCGGCGAGGTCCTCGACGATCTCCGCCGTGGGCCGGCCGGGCCGGTCGGGCAGCGCGGCCACGCCCCAGGCGTCCGCCAGGCGCTGCCGCGCCCCGGCGTCGGAGACCAGGTCGCCGCCCGGCAGCACGTCCGGCGCCACGCCCATGGCGACGAGGCCCTGGACGTTGCCGGCGCCGAGCGGCAGCGAGACGCTGCGGGCGCCGGCGAGGTCGTCGAGCAGCGACTGCAGCTTGACCACGGCGGCGCCGGTGCCGGCGAGGTCGTCGCCGGCGCCGAACGTCGCGCACACGACGGCCGGCCGTACGTCGACGAGCTTGGCGGCGATGGCCCTCATCGTCGTCGCGTCGACGCCGGCGTCGCCGGCGATACGCTCGGGCAGGAACGCCCCGAGCAGCGCCTCGAGCTCGCGCTCGTGCGGCAGCAACTCGCCGGCGTCACGGCGCCCGGCGAGCTCGCCGGCGAGCAGCACGCCGATGATCCCGTTCAGGACCTCGGGGATCGCGGCCGGCTCGACGGTGATGCGCACCGCGGCGGCGTCGCCGACGTCGCTGTGACCCGAGTCGAGCACCATCAGATGGGCGCCGTCGCGGACGGCGCGGCGGAGCGCGGTGCCGGCGACCGGGTGGTCGGCGACGGCGCCGTCGCCGACCACGAGGACGGCGCGCGCTTCCTCGAGCACGCTGAGGGCGCCGGAGGTGTAGCACACGCCGGCGCCCGTCCCCGTGCTCGCGAGCGAGACCCGCGAGGCCTCGACGGGACGGTGGTCGAGGTCGTTGGTGCCGAGCACGGCGCGGAAGAACTTCTGCGCGATGTAGGCCTCTTCGTTGGTGCACACCGGCGCGATGAGCCCGGCCACGCCGTCGTCCGTCCGCGCCCTCAGCTTCTCGGCGACGACGTCGAGAGCCTCGTCCCAGCCGGCCTTGACGAGCACGCCGTTCTTGCGCACGAGCGGCTCCTCCAGGCGCGGGCGCTCGTCCGGCTCGAGCACGGCGAAGCGCCCGCGCTTGCAGAGGCGTCCGCGGTTTGGCGGCACGTCGCCGGCGCCGGTCACCTTGATGACATCGCCGTCCTTGAGGTGCACGACCGTCTGGCAGCCCATGCCGCAGTGCGGGCAGGTGGTGCGCACCCGCTGCAGCTCCCAGTGGCGCGCCTTGCCCCTCGCGGCGCGCTCGGTGAGCGCGCCGACCGGACAGGCGTCGACGCACTGCCCGCACTGTTCGCACTGGTCGAGGTCGGGCAGCGGATACCAGTCCTTGCCGCCGGCGCGCTCCGCGCGCCGGCCGGACGGGTGCGGCACGACGCCCTGAACCTGGATCGCCGTGCAGGCGGCCCAGCAGCGGCCGCAGAGGATGCACTTGGAGTAGTCGCGGATGACGTAGGCGTCCTCGATGAGCGGGAAGTCCTCGCCGGGGAGCTCGGCCGGCGGTTCGACGCCGTACTCGTAGGCGAGCCGGCTGAGCTCGCACTCGCCGAGCGCTTCGCAGGTGATGCAGGCGTGGCGGCCCGAGCCGATGAGGAGCTCGAGCGTCGCCCGCCGGGAGCCCTTGACCCGGTCGCTCATCGTGCGCACGTCCATGCCCTCCGTGGCCGGCGTGCTGCAGGCCGGGAACAGGCGTCCGGCGCCGGCGACCTCGACGACGCAGAGACGGCAGACGTCGCGGTGGCCGGCAGCGGGCAGGTAGCAGAGCGTCGGGATGGCGATGCCGTTGGCGCTCGCGACGTCGAGGATCGTCTGGCCGGGCTCGAAGGCGAGCACGCGGCCGTCGATGGTGATCTGGGGTGCGGCGACGGTCATCTCAGACCACCGCCACGGCGATGCGGTAGCAGCGCAGGCAGCGCTCGGCCTCGTGCCGCGCGTCGGCTGCGGAGACCGGCCCCTCGACCTCGTCGAAGCACTGGATGCGGACCTCCGGCGGCACCACGAGCGGACGCAGCTGCTCGGTGCTGCCGGTGTACGGCGCCGGTGCCTGGGCCTCGGTGCGGATGACCTCGAGCATGGCGTGCTCGAGCCGGTCCTCGAGCGGCGGCGCGACCGGCTTGTCCTGCAGGAACTCGTTGATGGAGGTCGCGGCGCGGCGGCCGGCGGCGAGCGCGGCGACGAGGCTGCTCGGGCCCGTGTAGCAGTCGCCGCCGCCGAACACGCGCGGGTCGGCCGACTGCATGGTGAGCGGGTCGACCTCGAGGGTCTTCCACTTGCTGACCTCGATGTGGCTGGGCACGAGCTGGTCGACGCCGCAGACCTGGCCGATGGCCGGCACGATGCAGTCGCAGTCGATGACGAACTCGGACCCCTCGACCGGCTCGGGGCGGCGGCGGCCGGACGAGTCGGGCTCGCCGAGCTGCATGCGCCGGCACTCGAGGCCGACGACCTTGTCGTCTTCGGCCACGATGCGCGTCGGCGCGACCAGCGTGACCATCTCGACGCCCTCCTCCTTGGCCTCCTCGATCTCGACCCGGTCGGCCGGCATCTCGGCCTCGGTGCGGCGGTAGAGCAGCTTGACGTCCTCGAAGCCGATGCGGCGCGCGGAGCGGACGCAGTCCATGGCGACGTTACCGCCGCCGATGACCAGCATCGTCTTGCCGCTGAGCGGCGTCTTGCCGAAGGCGATCTCGCGGAGGAACTCGACGCCGGGCATGAAGCCCTCGTAGCCGGCGTCCTCGCCTTCGCAGCCCATGCGCGCCGACTGATGAGCGCCGACGGCCACGAAGACGGCCTCGTAGCCCTGCTCGAAGAGCCCGTCCATGGTGACGTCGACGCCGAAGCGGAAGTTGTAGACGATCTTGACGCCGAGGGACTCGACGCGTTCGACCTCGGCGCGCAGGACATCGCGCGGGAGGCGGTAGTCGGGGATGCCGACGGCGGCCATGCCGCCGGCCTCGGGCAGCGCCTCGAAGATCGTGCTGGTGACGCCCTCGAGCCCGAGGTAGTAGGCGCAGGCGAGGCCGGCCGGCCCCGCGCCGATGATGGCCACGCGCGCCTTGCCGGGCATCGGGCAGGCGTTCACGTCGGCCTCGCTGTCGGCGACGAAACGCTTGAGGGTGCGGATCGCGACCGGTTCGTCCACCGAGCCGCGGCGGCAGGCGTCCTCGCAGGGGCGGACGCACACGCGGCCGATGGTCGCCGGCATCGGGCAGCGGCGGCGCACGGCCTCGGCCGAGCGCTCGACCTCATCGATACGGAGCTGCTCGACGTAGGCGGGGATGTCGACCCCCGCCGGGCAGGCGGCCATGCACGGCGCGACGACGGTGGAGGCGTAGGCGCTGCGAGGGATGGGCGTCTTCTCGGCGACGGCGGCGGCGAAGGCCTCGGGGTGCTGTTCGAGCGCCTCCAGCACGGCGTACCCGCCGGTGCGGCCGAGGTCGCAGCGCGAGGCCTCGGCGACGTGACGGCTCAGCTCGAGCGCGCGCTCGAGCCCGGCCTCGTCGCCGCACCCGGCGCAGATCTCCTCGAGGATGTCGGCGACCTCGTGCATGCCGATGCGGCAGGGGAAGCACTGGCCGCAGCACTCCTGGACGGTGCGGGCGGCGAACTCGCGCGTGAGATCGACGATGTCGACGGAGTCGTCCCAGACGGCCACGCCTCCCCAGCCCATGACGGCGCGGAACGTGCTGGAGAGCTCGGTGGGAAGTCGCGACGGGTCGGTGGTCCAGGCACCCGCCACGGCGACGGCGGCGTCGGTCATGCAGCCTCCTCTGGCCGGT
>CAVQXS010000005.1:0-159007 GCA_963717965.1 uncultured Thermoleophilia bacterium
AAGTAAGAACGCCGGCAGAGGAAGCACATGATCCAGGTTGAGTCCAGACTACGAGTCGCCGACAACACGGGCGCGCGCGAGATCCTCTGTATCCGGATCCGCGGCGGCTCCAGGCGGCGCTACGCCACGGTCGGCGACATCATCGTCGGCACGGTCAAGGTCGCCACGCCCGGCGGCAGCGTGAAGAAGGGCGACGTCGTGCGCGCGGTCGTCGTGCGCACCAAGAAGGAGTTCGGTCGCAAGGACGGCACGTACATCGCGTTCGACGAGAACGCCGCCGTGCTCATCGACAACCAGAACAACCCGCGCGGGACCCGCATCTTCGGGCCCGTCGCCCGCGAGCTGCGCGAGAAGAACTTCATGAAGATCGTGTCGCTCGCTCCCGAGGTGCTGTGATGGCCAACATGAAGATCAAGAAGGGCGACCAGGTGCGGGTCGTGAGCGGCAAGGAGGCGGGGAAGACCGCCAAGGTGTCGCGCGTCGACACCGAGCACCGCCGCGTCGTCCTCGAGCGGCTCAACATGGTGAAGAAGCACACCAAGCCGAACCCGAAGACCAACCCGCAGGGCGGTGTGATCGAGCGCGAGGCGGCGATCGACGCGTCCAACGTGATGCTCGTCTGCCCTGCCTGCGGCCAGCCCACCCGTGTCGGGTACCGGCTGATCGAGGGCGGCGGCAAGGTCCGCACGTGCCGCCGCGCTGCCTGCGGCAAAGACATCGACAAGGCGTAAGCAGATGGCCAGGCTCAAGGACAAGTATTTCAGCGAGATCGTGCCCGAGCTCAAAGAGGAGTTCGGCTACCGCAACGTGATGGAAGTGCCGCGCGTCACCAAGGTCACACTCAACATGGGTGTGGGCGAGGCCAAGACGAACGCGAAGCTGCTCGACGACGCGGTCGAGGAGCTCGCCCAGATCTCCGGCCAGCGGCCGGCGATCACCAAGGCGCGCAAGTCGATCGCCGGCTTCAAGCTCCGCGAAGGCATGTCCATCGGCTGCCGCGTCACGCTTCGCGGTGAGCGTATGTACGAGATGATCGACAGGCTCGTGTCGATCGCCCTGCCGCGTATCCGCGACTTCCGCGGTATCGACCCCGGTCAGTTCGACGGGCGCGGCAACTTCGCCATGGGCGTGCACGAGCAGACCATCTTCCCCGAGATCGACTACGACTCGGTGGAGACGTTCCGCGGTCTCAACGTCGTCATCACGACGACCGCCAAGACGGACGAGGAAGGGCGCGCCTTGCTGACCAAGCTCGGCATGCCGTTCCGTTCCAACTAGGAGCATCTGAAGCATGGCCAAGACATCCCTCGTGGTGAAAGCCGGACGCAAGCAGCGCTACAAGACGCGGGAGTACAACCGCTGCCAGCGCTGCGGCCGCCCGCGCGCCTACTACCGTAAGTTCGGGCTCTGCCGCATCTGCCTGCGCGAAGTCGCGCACCAGGGCGTCATCCCGGGTCTGACCAAGTCGAGCTGGTGAGGAGGCGAGGACCATGTCAATGACGGACCCCATCGCCGACATGCTCACGCGCATCCGCAACGGCAGCACGGCGCGGCACAGCACGGTCGAGATCCCGGCCTCGAAGATGAAGGCCGAGATCGCCCGGCTCATGACGGAGCAGGGCTACATCACCGGCTACGATACGAAGCTGGGTGAGCACGGCCAGATCATCGTGGTCGAGCTCAAGTACGGCAAGAACCGGGAGCGCGTCATCTCCGGCATCAAGCGTGTCTCCAAGCCTGGCCGGCGTGTCTACGCCAAGAAGGAGACGCTGCCGAAGGTGCTCGGCGGGCTCGGCACCGCGATCATCTCCACGTCGCGAGGCCTGGTGACCAGCGCTGAGGCGCGGAAGCTCGGTCTCGGCGGCGAGGTCATCTGCTTCATCTGGTAAGGACGGGACATGTCGAGGATCGGAAAAGCCCCAATCCCGCTGCCCGACAGCGTGGAGTTCAAGTACGACAACGCCGTCGTCACGGTGAAGGGCCCCAAGGGTGAGCTCACCCAGCGGGTGCCCCGCGAGATGCTGGTCGAGGTCGGAGACGGCGTGATCCAGGTCAAGCGGCCCACCGACAGCGGCCAGCACCGCTCGCTGCACGGGCTCACCAGGACGCTGATCGCCAACATGGTGATCGGCGTCACCGACGGCTTCGAGAAGCGTCTCGAGATCGTCGGCGTCGGCTACCGCGCCAGCGTCAAGGGCGACGCCCTCGAACTGCTGGTCGGCTACAGCCACCCGGTGGTCATCGAGCCGCCGGAGCACGTCACCTTCGAGACGCCGCAGCAGACCGTGGTCGTCGTGAGGGGTATCGACAAGCAGGTCGTCGGCGAGATGGCCGCCAAGGTGCGGTCCGTCCGGCCGCCCGAGCCGTACAAGGGCAAGGGCATCCGCTACGCGGGCGAGTACGTCCAGCGCAAGGTCGGCAAGCGCGCCTAGGCGCTGCCTGAGAGAAGAGGAACGACCAGAAGATGAGCGCAACCACGATCAGGGAAGCCCGCGCCCGGCGCAAGCGCCGCATCCGCGGGCGCATCAACGGCACGACGGAGCGCCCGCGCGTCTCGGTGTTCCGCTCGAACAAGGCGATCTACGCCCAGCTCGTCGACGACGCCGCCGCGGCGACGCTCGTCGCCGCCCGCTCGGCGGAGGTCGACGGCTCCGGTCTCAAGAAGGCCGAGGTCGCCAAGAAGGTCGGCGAGCTGCTGGCGCAGCGGGCCAAGGACAAGGGCATCGAGCGTGTCGTCTTCGACCGCTCGGGCTATCTGTATCACGGCCGAGTCAAGGCTCTCGCCGAGGGCGCCCGCGAGGGCGGCCTGGTTTTCTGACAAGGAGAATAGGACCCCGTGGCTAGAGGATCATTCAGCGAAGGCAACGAGCTCAAAGAGCGCGTCGTCGATATCAACCGCGTCGCCAAGGTCGTCAAGGGCGGCCGGCGGTTCTCCTTCACGGCCCTCGTGGTCGTCGGTGACGAGAACGGTCATGTGGGTGCCGGCTACGGCAAGGCGCGCGAGGTGCCGCTGGCGATCCAGAAGGCGATCGAGGACGCGAAGAAGAACCTGTTCACCGTGCCGCGCTACAACGGCACGACCACCACGCACCAGGTGATCGGCCGGTACGGCGCCGCCCGCGTGCTGCTCAAGCCGGCCGCGCCCGGTACCGGCGTCATCGCCGCCGGCGGCGTCCGCGCCGTGCTCGAGCTCGCCGGCGTCCGCGACATCCTCACCAAGTCGCTGGGCACGACGAACCCGATCAACCTGGTGCGCGCGACCGTCGCGGGCCTGCAGTCCCTGAAGACGCCCGAGGGCCAGGCGCGTCTGCGCGGCATCTCCGTGGCCAAGGTGCTCGGTCTCGACCAGCGCGAGCCGGAAGCCGCCGAGGCCGCCGCACCCGCCAAGGAGGCCTGAGGCGTATGGCGAGTTACATCGAGATCACCCAGGTCAAGAGCGCCATCGGCCGCAAGCCGACCCATCGCGGCACGCTCCGGGCGCTCGGCCTCAAGCGTATCCGTCACACCGTGGTGCACGAGGACACCCCCGTGATCCGCGGCATGGTCAACCAGGTCGCGTACCTCGTCGAGGTGCGCCCGGCAGCGAAGAAGTCGTGACATGACTGAAGAACTGGGACTCCACAACCTGCGCCCTAACCCGGGCTCGACCAAGGCCACCAAGCGTCTCGGCCGCGGCAAGGGCTCCGGCCAGGGCAAGACGGCCGGCAAGGGCCACAAGGGCTACAACGCCCGCTCCGGCGGCGGCGTGCGTCCGGGCTACGAGGGCGGCCAGATGCCGCTCTACATGCGCCTCGGCAAGCTGCGCGGCCCGCACATGAAGAAGAGCATGCCCATCGGGCCGTTTCGCACCTACGCGGTGCCGGTCAACGTCGGCCGCCTCGCGAACGCGTTCGCGGCCGGCGACGAGGTGACCCCCGAGGCGCTCGTCGCTAAGGGCATCGTCAAGAACACCCGCACGCCGATCAAGGTGCTCGGCGGCGGCGAGCTCACGGTCGCGCTCAACGTGCGCGTCCACCTGTACTCCCGCAGCGCCGTCGAGAAGATCGAGGCGGCCGGCGGCAAGGCCGAGCTCCTCTGACCGGCGCCGGGGGGAAGCCGTGAACAACAAGCTCTGGCAGTCGCTCGCCAACGCCTGGAAGATCCCCGAGCTTCGCACCAAGCTGCTCTTCACGGCGGCGATGGTCGCGATCTACCGCTTCGGGTCCTACGTGCCCGTGCCGGGCATCGACCTCGGCGCGCTGAAGAAGTTCTTCGAGGAGGGCGGCGCCGGCGTCGTCGGCTTCCTCGACCTGTTCTCCGGCGGCGCGCTCAGTCGCGTCGCCGTGTTCGCGCTCGGCATCATGCCGTACATCACGGCGTCGATCATCATGCAGCTCCTCACCGTGGTCATCCCCAAGCTCGAGGAGCTGGCCAAAGAGGGCGAGCAGGGCCAGAAGCAGATCACCAAGTACACGCGCTGGCTCACGGTCGCCCTCTCGCTGGTGCAGTCGCTGGGCTACATCGCGCTGTTCCGCCAGTACAACGCGCTGCCCGACCTCAACTGGTGGCGCGCCGCACTGATCGTCACGAGCCTCGTCGCCGGCGCCGTCATCGTCATGTGGCTCGGCGAGCTGATCACGGCGCGCGGCATCGGCAACGGCATGTCGATCATCATCTTCATCAGCATCGTCTCGCGGATCCCGTCGGGCGCGGCGCAGCTCGTCACCCTGAACCTGCTGCCGATCGTGCTGTTCATCGTCATCGCCCTCGCGGTCGTCGTCGGCGTGATTTGGATCACCACCGGCGAACGGCGCATCCCCGTCCAGTACGCCAAGCGCGTGGTCGGACGGCGCATGATGGGCGGGCAGAGCACGTTCATCCCGCTCAAGGTCAACATGGCGGGCGTGATCCCCGTGATCTTCGCGTCGTCGGTGATGATGATCATCCCGACCTTCGCGCAGTTCCTCGGCACCAGCGGCATCGGCGGCTGGTTCCAGCGGGTCCTCGGGCCGAGCACGTTCCTCTTCATCGTCTTCGAGGCCGTCCTGATCGTGATCTTCACGTACTTCTACACGGCGGTGACGTTCAACCCGATCGACCAGGCCGACAACCTCAAGAAGTACGGCGGGTTCATCCCCGGCGTGCGGCCCGGCCGGCCGACCGCCGAGTACCTGGACCGCATCCTGACGCGGCTGACGTTCCCGGGCGCCCTGTTCCTCGCGGCGCTGGCTGTGCTGCCGTGGCTGCTGTCGCGGCCGCCGATCAACGTCCCGTTCTACTTCGGCGGCACCTCGCTGCTCATCGTGGTCGGCGTCGCGCTCGACACGATGCGCCAGATGGAGGCCCAGCTCCTCATGCGGCACTACGAGGGCTTCCTCAAGTAGGCGATGAAGGTGACCCCTGCACAGCGCAACGTGATCCTGCTCGGCGCCCCCGGCGCGGGCAAAGGCACGCAGGCCGAGCGCATCGTCGCCGGCTTCGGCTTGCCGCACATCTCCACCGGGGAGATGCTCCGCGCGGCCGTCGCCAACGACACGGAGATGGGCCGCGAGGCGCAGAAGTACATGGAGTCCGGAGCCCTCGTCCCCGACGAGGTCGTGATCGGCGTCGTGCGCGAGCGGCTCGCCGAGCCCGACGCCCTCGCGGGCTTCCTGCTCGACGGCTTCCCGCGCACGATCCCGCAGGCGGAGCAGCTCGACGCGATGCTCGCCGGCGCGGGCAGGGCGGTGACGCACGTCGTGCTCATCGACGTCCCCGCCGACGAGCTCGTGCAGCGCATCGCCGGCCGCCGCTCCTGTGCCCGCTGCGGCAAGCTCTACAACGTCACGTTCGACCCGCCGAAGACCGACGGGGTCTGCGACGTCTGTGGCGGCGAGCTCACGCAGCGCGCCGACGACAACGAGGAGACCGTGCGCAACCGCCTCGCTGTGTACGAGGAGCAGACCGCGCCGCTCATCGGCTACTACACCGAGCGCGGCGTGCTCGAGAGCGCGTTCGGCGGCGGCAAGCTGCCGGACGAGGTCTACGCGCAGGTCCAGCAGATCCTCTCGGACTAATGCCCGTAGGCGACGAAGCAGTCGTAGTGCTAGTGAGCGGCCCTCGGCCCGACAGGGCCCAGCGAGGGACGGACTGACTGCGTGATCGTCCGCAAGTCGGCAGCAGAGGTCGCCAAGATCGCCGCCGCGGGCGCGGTCCTCGCGGCGTGCATCGACGCCCTCGCCGAGGCGGCGGCGCCGGGCGTGACGACCGGCGAGCTCGACCGGCTCGCCGCACGGTTCATCCGGGAGCACGGCGGGGCGCCCACGTTTCTGGGCTACCGGGGCTTCCCGGCGTCGATCTGCGCCTCGCCGAACGACATGGTCGTGCACGGGATCCCCGGCAAGTACCGGGTCGCCGAGGGCGACCTGCTGAGCATCGACGTCGGCGTGACGATGGACGGCTACGTGGCCGACTCCGCGGTGACGCTGCCGATGGGGGCGGTCGAGCCGGAGGCGCAGCGGCTGCTCGCCGTCACGGCCGAGTCGCTCGAGGCGGGCCTCGCCGAGTGCCGCGAGGGGCGCCGGCTTGGCGACGTCTCGCACGCCGTGCAGGAGGTCGTCGAGGCCGCCGGCTTCAGTGTCGTGCGCTCGCTCGTCGGGCACGGTGTGGGTAAGGAGATGCACGAGGACCCGCAGATCCCGAACTACGGCGATCCGGGCCGTGGCCCCAGGCTCGAGGAGGGCATGGTGTTCGCCATCGAGCCGATGGTCGACGCCGGAGGCTACGACGTGTTCGTCGCCGACGACGGGTGGGCGATCCACACCGCCGACGGGTCGCTCTCGGCGCACTTCGAGCACACGGTCGCGGTGGGCAAGAAGGGACCGCGGGTGCTCACGCGCCGCCGGTCGGAGCGAGGCGGCGCGGAAGCATAGAGAAGTGGTCACCAGGCGCGGGCCCCGGCCGCCGCGCCGCCG
Organism: uncultured Thermoleophilia bacterium; assembly: GCA_963717965.1. Lineage (GTDB taxonomy): Bacteria > Actinomycetota > Thermoleophilia > UBA2241 > UBA2241 > CAIXSE01. The sequence continues at coordinate 6,933 of CAVQXS010000005.1, forward strand.
GCGAAGGGCGCGGTTTGTGAGCCTCGCCGTTTGTGGTAGTATGTCAGGCCGCTGTCTGTCGACGAGTGGGGAGTATGGCGAACAAAGAAGAAGCCATCGAGATCGAAGGCGAGGTTGTCGAAGCGCTGCCGAACACGATGTTCCGCGTGCATCTCGACAACAACCATGAAGTGCTCGCTCACATCTCCGGCAAGATGCGTATGAACTACATCCGCATCCTGCCCGGCGACAGGGTCAAGGTCGAACTGTCGCCCTACGATCTCAGCAGAGGCAGGATCACGTACCGGTTCAAGTAGCGGCCGCCGAGAGGTCGCCCGGAGGTGGCGCGCGGCCGTCGCAGGCTTGCCGCGCCCCCAGCGAGGATCACCGATGAAGGTAAGAGCGTCAGTCAAGCAGATGTGCGAGAAGTGCAAGATCATCCGCCGTCACGGCACGGTACAGGTGATCTGCTCGAACCCGCGGCATCGTCAGAGGCAGGGGTAAGTCCGCATGGCACGTATCGCAGGCGTCAACATCCCGCCCCAGAAGCGCGTCGAGATCGGGCTCACGTACATCTACGGCGTCGGCCGCTCGACCTCCAACAAGGTCCTCCACATCGTCGGGATCGACCCGAACACCAAGGTGAAGGATCTCACCGAAGAAGAGATCGTCAGGCTCCGCGACGCCATCGACCGTGAGGTCACCGTCGAAGGCGACCTGCGCCGCGAGCGCTCACAGAACATCAAACGTCTCATGGACATCGGCTGCTACCGGGGCATCCGCCACCGTCGCGGCATGCCGGTGAACGGGCAGCGCACACGCACCAACGCGCGCTCCCGCAAAGGTCCGAAGAGGACGATCAGCGGCAAGCGCAAGAAGTGACCGCAGGATAGCGGAGGAGTAGAGCAGAGTGGCCAAGCCTCAGAGAGCCAAGGGTCGTCAGCGCCGCAAGGTCCGCAAGAACATCGCCGTCGGCCAGGCGCACATCAAGACGTCGTTCAACAACACCCAGGTGACGCTGACCGACAAGGAAGGCAACGTCATCGCGTGGGAGAGCGCCGGGTCGGTCGGGTTCAAGGGTTCCCGCAAGAGCACCCCGTTCGCCGCCCAGGTGACGGCCGAGTCCTGTGCCAAGAAGGGCATGGAACACGGTCTTCAGAAGGTCGAGGTCTTCGTCCGTGGTCCGGGTTCGGGCCGCGAGACCGCGGTGCGCTCACTGCAGGCTGCCGGCCTCGAGATCATCAGTGTCAAAGACGTGACGCCGGTGCCGCACAACGGCTGCCGCCCGCGCAAGCGTCGCCGGGTCTAGGAAGGTCCACGTGGCGAAAGATACATCACCGCAGTGCAAGCAATGCCGCCGTGAGGCGGAGAAGCTCTTCCTCAAGGGCGAGCGCTGCCTCACGGACAAGTGCGCCGTCGAGCGGCGTTCATACCCGCCGGGCGAGCACGGCCGCGGCCGCATCAAGCAGAGCGAGTACCTGCTTCAGCTGCGCGAGAAGCAGAAGGCGCGCCGCTACTACCAGGTGCTCGAGAAGCAGTTCCACCACTACTACGTGACCGCGAGCCGCAAAGACGGCATCACCGGCGAGACTCTGCTCAAGCTCCTCGAGCTGCGCCTCGACAACGTCGTGTACCGTCTCGGCTTCGGCGCCTCGCGCCGTCAGGCTCGCCAGCTCGTGCGTCACGCACACTTCACCGTGAACGGCAAGAAGGTCGACATCCCGTCGTATCAGGTGCGTCCTGACGACGTGATCGCGGTGCGCTCCAACAGCAAGGCCGTGGAGACCGTGCGCGCCGCTACCGACCTCACGTCGTCGGTGTCGCCGTGGCTCCTGGCCGACCACGACAATCTCACCGGGAAGGTCCTGCGCGCCCCCGAGCGCGACGAGATCGACGCCCCGGTGCAGGAGCAGCTCATCGTCGAGCTGTACTCCAAGTAATCCCGCTGCAGCAACGTACCCGCGGCGAAGACTCTACAGGAGGCCAGTTGCTACAGTTTCAGATGCCCAACATCACGCGCGAGCAGCTCGCGGGCAACCGGGCGCGCTTCGAGGTCGAACCTCTCGACCGCGGCTTCGGGCATACGTTCGGCAACGCACTGCGCCGGGTCCTGCTCTCGTCGCTCGAGGGCGCAGCGGTAAGCTCCGTCAAGATCGAAGGCGTGGCCCACGAATTCACGACCATCAAGGGGATGAAGGAAGACGTCACCGACATCATCCTCAACCTCAAGGAGCTGGTCTGCCGGTTGCACGGTGAGCTCGACGAGGTCCAGGTGCGTCTGTACAAGGACAAGCCCGGCAAGGTCGTTGCCGCCGATATCGACATCCCGGCCGAGCTCGAGATCCTCAACCCGGACCACCACATCGCGACGCTGTCCGACGGCGGCGCCGTCGAGATGCTGCTCACCATCCGTCGCGGCACCGGCTACGTGCCCGCCGAGGGCAACAAGACGCCGGAGACGGTGATCGGCGTCATCCCGATCGACTCGATCTTCAGCCCGATCAAGCGCGTCTCCTATCACGTCGAGAGCGCTCGCGTCGGGCAGCGGACCGACTACGACAAGCTCATCCTCGACATCACGACGAACGGCGCCCTCATGCCCGAAGAGGCACTTCGCGAGGCCGCCGAGATCCTCGTCGACCGGATGTCGATCTTCACCGACCCCGACCGCACGCGCTCGAATGAGGAGTTCCCGATCGAAGGGCTCACCTCGACCCCGGCCGGCGGCGGCATGGACGACGTGCTCATCGAGGAGCTCGAGCTCGGCGTCCGTTCGTACAACTGCCTCAAGCGCGAGGGTATCCAGACCGTCGGCGACCTGGTCTCCAAGACCGAAGCCGAGCTGCTCAACATCCCCAACTTCGGCAAGAAGAGCATCGACGAGGTCAAGGACAAGCTCACCGAGCGCGGGCTTTCTCTGCGGGGTGACGAGTAACATGCGCCATCAGAACTCAGGCCGCAAGTTCAACATGGCCCCGAGCCAGCGCCGTTCGCTGCTCTCGGGTCTCGCCTGCCAGGTGCTCGAGCACGAGAAGGTCAAGACCGGCGTGATGCGCGCCAAAGAGGTGCGTCCGATGGTCGAAGAGGCCATCACGCTGGGCAAGCGCGGTGACATCCACGCGCGGCGGCAGGCCATCGCCATGCTGCGCAACAAGAAGATCGTCTACAAGCTGTTCAACGACGTCGCGCCGCGCTACGCCGACCGCAACGGCGGCTACACGCGCATCATCAAGCTCGGGCCGCGCCCGGGTGACGGCAGCGAGCAGGCGTACATCGAGCTGGTCTGACGGCCGCTCACAGAAGACGCGAAAGGGGCGGGCGGCCGAAGGGCCACCCGCCCCTCGCCGTCTCCGGGGCCGGCCGGCGTGTCCGCGCCGGGCGCGCCGGCCGGCCCCGGCGATGCGGTAAGCTTCGGCGGCTATGACGCCTCCCTCCGACTCCTCCACGGACCTGCCCGCCTCGCCGCGGGATGAGCCGGTGACGGCGCCGGGCGAACCTGGTCCGGCCTCCGCCGGACCGGCCGCATCGATCGGCCGCACGCCGCTGCTCGACGTCCGCGGCCTGCGCTACCGCTACCCCGGCGCCGCCGTCGACGCGCTCGCCGGACTCGACCTCAGCGTCGACGGCGCCGAGTTCGTCGCGGTCGTCGGCGCCAACGGCTCGGGCAAGTCCACCCTGGCCCGCCTGCTCGGCGGACTGGACCGGCCGGCAGCCGCGGACCTGGCCGTAGCGTGCGGCCACGACCTCCTCACGGAGGACGGGCGCATGGGCGCACGCCGCGACGTGGGCGTCCTCTTCCAGAATCCGGAGAACCAGCTCGTCGCCGAGTGCGTCGAGGACGACGTGGCCTTCGGTCTCGAGAACCTGGCCTGGGCACCGGAGGACATCCAGGCCCGGGTCGACGAGACGCTCGAGCGGTTCGGGCTCGGCGCGCTGCGGAGACGCGAACCGCACCTGCTCTCGGGTGGCCAGAAGCAGCGCACCGCGCTCGCCGGCGTGCTGGCGGTGCCGCGGCGCGTCCTCGTGCTGGACGAGCCGACGGCGATGCTCGACCCGGCCGGCCGCGCCGAGGTGCTGGGCGCGGTCGCGGCGCTCCGCGCCGACGGGCTCGCCGTGGTCTACGTGACCCAGGAGATGGACGAGGTCGTCGGCGCCGACCGCGTGGTCGCCCTCGAGCGTGGGGCGGTCGTCTACTCGGGGACCGTCGCCGGACTCTTCGGCGAGGCCGACCTCGTGCGACGCCTGGGACTCGGGCTGCCGGCGGCCGGGGAGCTTGCCCTCGAGCTCGGCGCTCGCGGCCACGGGCTCGCGACGCTGCCGCTGACCATGGACGACCTGCTGGCGGCGCTGGGTGGCGCGGGATGAGGCGCGGGGCGCAGAGGGGCGCGCGGTGAACGACGGCGCGCGCGGGATGGCGCTGGCGTGCCGCGGCCTCGGCTTCAGCTACGAGGAGGCGCACGCGCCGATCCCGGCGCTGCGAGAGGTCGGCTTCGAGCTTGCCGCCGGGCGCTCGCTGGCGCTTCTGGGGGCGTCGGGCTCGGGCAAGTCGACGCTGCTGCAGGTCGTCAGAGGGCTGGACGCGCCGGAGGCCGGCGCCGTCCTTCTGGACGGCGCCGGGCCGGACGACGCGTCCTACGCCGATCTGCAGCGGCAGGTCGGCCTCGTCTTCCAGACGCCCGAGCTGCAGCTCTTCGCCGCCTCGGCGCGGGAGGACGTAGCCTTCGGCCCGCGTCGCCTCGGCTGGTCCGCGGCGGAGGTCACGGCCGCCGTCGACGAGGCGCTCGAGCTGGTGGGCCTGCCGGCGGACGAGTTCGGCGGGCGGCACCCGTATGCGCTCTCCGGCGGTGAGCAGCGCCGCCTCGCCCTCGCCGGGGTGCTCGCGATGCGGCCGCGGCTGCTGCTGCTCGACGAGCCGTTCGTGAGCCTCGACCCGGCCACGCGGCGGGAGCTGGCGCGCATCCTGGCGCGCCTGCGGTCCGCCGGCGCCACCCTCGTGCTCGCGACGCACGACGTCGACCTCGCCTGGTCGCTCTGCGACGAGCTGCTCGTGCTCGACGCGGGCCGCGTGGCGGCGGCCGGCGCCTGGGACCCCGGTGAGGCCGGCCGCGGCCTCCTCGCGGCGAGCCGCCTGCGCGAGCCGTTCCTCGTCGAGCTCTGGCGCCGCCTCGGGCGCGACCCTTCGGCGGCGCCCCGCACCTTCGCGGCGGCCGCGGAGGCCCTGTCGTGAAGGCGGCGATCGCGCAGTACTACCCCGGCGAGTCGACGATCCACCGGCTGGACCCACGCGCCAAGTTCGTGGCCGTGACGGCGCTCGCCGTGGCGCTGTTCGTGCCGGACTCGTTCGCCGGCCTCGCCGTCTTCGCCGCGGCCGGCGCCGCCGCCTACGTGCTCAGCGGCGTGCCGGCGGCGTGGTTCTGGCGCGCCTTCAGGCCGCTCCTCTGGCTGGTCGCGCTGACCTTCCTCGCCCAGGTGCTGTTCGCGCCCGGCGTGCCGTTCTTCAGCTTCTGGGTCTTCCACCTCTCGTGGGCCGGCCTGGAGTTCGCCGCCTTCCTCAGCCTCCGCCTCGTGGTGCTCGTCCTCATCGGCTCCGTGCTGACGCTGACCACGCCGCCGCTCGCGCTCACCGACGGCCTCGCCTGGCTGGGTCGCCCGCTGCGCCGGCTCCACGTGCCGACGGACGAGCTCGCGCTCATGGTGACGATCGCGCTGCGCTTCATCCCCACGCTCCTGGTGGAGCTCGACCAGATCATGCGCGCCCAGCGCGCCCGCGGCGCCGACTTCGGCAGCGGCGGGCCCATCCAGCGCGCCAAGGCGCTCGTGCCCGTGCTCACGCCGCTCTTCGTGCTCAGCTTCCGCCGCGCCGACGAGCTCGCCCTGGCGATGGAGGCACGCTGCTACCGCCCGGGCATCGTGCGCACGCGGCTGCACCCGCTGCGCGCCGGCGCCGGCGACGCCGTCCTGCTCGCGGTCACCGCCGGCGTCATCGTCGCCGGGTTGCTCGTATAGGATGCCCGGCGTGAGCGGCGGACGAGCAGCGGACGGGAGACGGGACCCAGTCGCCACGGCGACGTGGCGGCTGGACCTCGCCTACGAGGGGACCGCGTACCGCGGCTGGGCGCGGCAGCCCGGGTACACGACCGTGGAGGGGCTCCTCGAGGAGGCGCTGGCCACGGTGCTGCGCGAGCCCGTTCGTCTGAGCGTCGCGGGCCGCACGGACGCGGGCGTCCACGCCTGGGCGCAGGTGGCGTCGTTCTCCTGCGCTCGCGGGGACCTCGTGCCCGAGCGGCTGCGGCTCTCGCTCAACGCGCTCCTGCCGCCGGACGTCGCTGTACTCCGGGTCGCGCCCGCGGCCCCCTGGGTTCGCCGCGCGCGAGGCTGCCTCGCGGAGCTACCGCTACGACCTGTGGGAGACGGCGGTGAAGCCGGTGCGCGAACGCGCCTTCGTGTGGGTGCTGCGCGGCGGCCTCGACGGGGCGGCGCTGCGGATGGCTGCCGGGCTGCTGCCCGGACGCCGCGACTTCGCCGCTCTCACCCCCTCCGCGCACCTCTACCACTCGTGCGTGCGCGAGATCGCCGCCGCGGCCTGGGCCGACGCCGGCCCGACGCCCGACGGGGAGGGCCGGCGGTGGCGCTTCGAGATCACCGCCGGCAGCTTCCTGCACAACATGGTGCGCGTCGCCGTGGGCTCGATGGTCGACGTGGCGCAGGGGCGGATGACGCTCGGGGAGTTCGAGGAGGCGCTCGCCTCCGGCGAGCGCCTCAGCATGGGACAGACCGCGCCGGCGCGCGGGCTCGCGCTCGTCGCCGTCGCCTATCCCGGCGAGCCGGGCGTCAGCGGCCCAGGAACCGCCTGATCAGCTTCTCGCGGGCAGCCTCGTCGGGAGGGAAGACGTAGGAGACCCCGCCCTCCAGGCCGGGGGTGCCCACCATGACCAGCTTCTTGCCGCCGCTCGAGCGCCACTTGAGGTACCCCAGCTCGAGGAGCTGGTTGGTCGTGAGGTCGGTGGCGACGCCGCTCATGAACCGCTTGCCGATCTCCGGCAGCCGGGTGATGTTGGAGGGCCGGGCGATCTTCTTCTGCAGCGCCTGCACGAACGCCTGCTGGCGCGCCGCGCGGGTGAAGTCGCCATCGGCGTAGGCCTTGCGGATGCGCACGTAGAGCATCGCGTCCTTGCCGTCGAAGTGCCGCATGCCCTTCTTGAAGACGACCGTGCGGCCGCTGCTGCCGGCCACGGTCGTGACCGTCTGGGGGACCATCATGTCCACGCCCCCGACGGCGTTGACGAGGCGGGGAAAGCCCTGGAAGTTCACGACCATGACGTGGTTGATGGGGACCCCGGTGAACTGCTCGACCGTCTTGACCGCCAGCGCGGGCCCGCCCCAGAACATCGCCGCGTTGACCTTGTCGAAGCCGCGGCCGGGGATCTCGACGCGGGTGTCGCGAGGGATCGAGAGCTGGTTGATGGTGTGGGTCTGCGGATCGAAGTGCATGAGCAGGATCGTGTCGGAGCGCGCCGGCTCGCCGGCCTTGCTGTCGGCGCCGAGGAGGAGCAGGGTCGTGCCGTTGCGCCAGATCCAGCCGTCGTTGGGGCTCAGCGTCGCGCGCGTCCTCTTGTCGATGCGCTTGTTGGACTGGTCGACGGCCCGGTCGAACTTCTGGTACCCGGGCCACGCGAGGACGGTGAGGACGACGGCGGCGATCGCGAGGACGGCGAAGACGCCTACGGGGACGTACCACCAGCGAAAGCGGCGCCGGCGGCGGGGGGCGGTGGAGGCGCGGTCCTTCTTGCCCTTCTTGGCGCTCGCGCGAGCGTCGTCCGGCGCCGGGCCGTAGGTGCGGTAGGCCCTGTCGCTGCGCTGCCCGTAGTCGGGCGCGCCGCCGCCCTCGTCGTCGCGGCCGGCGGCGGGCCGCGGCTCGCGCGCCGGCCGTGCGCCGGCGAGTTCGTCGTCGACCTGGCTGCGCCGGGGACGGCGCGCCTTGTAGGTCCTGTAGGGCTTGGCCCCTTCTCTGTCGTCGTCCTGTCTCGTCATACGATGGCGCCTCCGGCCCGTGGACGCGCGCGACGGTATGTGCGTGGTCTCGGGGGGCGAGGCGCCGGGCGTTTCACCAGATTACGCCCGTGAGCGGGCGTTTCCTCTGGGCCCGAGTCTACACCATGGTAAGCTCGGGGACGTCATGGGCCCCGAGCGTACCATCATCGGCGTCGACGTCGGCGGCACCAAAGTGGCCGCCGCACTGCTGCGTGGGCGTCTGCCCGCGCTCGGCGCGTGCACGCGCGCCGAGGTGGAGACGCCCGAGATCGTCGACCGGTTCACGACGCCCACCGACGTCGGCTCGGCAGAGGCCTGTCTCGCCGGGATCGAGGCCTGCGTCGCCCGCCTCGAGCCCGGCTCGGGCGGGGTGGAGGCGATCGGCGTCGGCGTCGCCTCGATGGTCGACTTCGGCGGCGGCCGGGTCGTCGCGTCGGTCAACCTGCCGCTGACAGACCTTCCCCTGCGCGACCGTCTCGCGGAGCGCTTCGGCGTGCCCGTGGTCATCGACAACGACGCCACCGCCGCGGCCATCGGCGAGCACGCCTTCGGGGCGGGCGTCGGGGCGCGCGAGATGCTCATGCTCACGCTGGGGACGGGCGTCGGGGGCGGCATCATCAGTTCCGGCCGCCCCTTCCGCGGGACCAGCGGGGCGGCCGCCGAGTTCGGCCACATCATCATCGACCTGAACGGTCTCGACTGCCCGGCCAACTGCCCGAGCCACGGCTGCCTCGAGGCCTACGCCGCCGGCCCGGCGATGGGCGCGGCGGCCGTGCTCGCCGCGGGCCTGGAGCCGGACTCCGGACTCGGCCGTGCCCTCGCCGCGGGCCGTGTCGTCGACAGCAGGCTTCTCACCGGGCTCGCCCTCGAGGGTGACGCCGCCGCGATCGCCGTCCTCGAGCGCGCGGGGGAGTTCCTCGGCGCCGGTCTCGTCACGCTGTCCAACATCTTCGACCCCGAGGTGATCGTCATCGGCGGCGGCGCCGCGGCGGCCGGCGAGTTGCTGCTGGCGCCGGCCCGCCGGGTCCTCGCGTCCCGGGGCCTGCCGCCGGCGCGCGACCGCGTGCGCGTCGTGCCGGCGGCGCTCGGCGCCGACGCGGGGTTTCTCGGAGCCGCGGCGCTGGCGCTCACCGAGCTGTTCCCGCAGCCGGCGGCGAGCTGACGACCAGGCCATCGCCCACGCCCACCCGCCCGCGCCGGGTCCGCCGCGGCCTTCTTTACTTCGCCCGTGCCATGCCCGAAAATGGAGCGTGGAATCCCGCGCGTACTGCGTTCGCAGCGCGCCAACAGGAGGTGACGAGAACCACATGGCCTACAAGATCACCGAAGAGTGTCTCGCGTGCGGCGCCTGCGTCGACGAGTGCCCCAACGAGGCCATCTCCGAGGGCGACGACATCTACGTCATCGACCCCGAGAAGTGCGACGACTGCGCGACCTGCGTCGAGTCCTGCCCGAATGAGGCGATCGTCCCCGAGTGATCGCGCTCGGCGGCGTCTGACGTCACCGGGGCCGGCTCCGTGAGGAGCCGGCCCCGTCGCGTTTCAGGGGCCAGGCTCGGCAGCGGGGCTCGACGGCCTGACGACCTCCGGCCGGTCCCACGCGAGGCGCTCCGCCATGATGCGGACCGCCTCCGGGTTCACGTCCGCGAGCACGTAGTCCCGGCCGAGCCGCGCCGCCGCCTCGCCGGTCGTGCCGCTGCCGGCGAAGGGGTCGATGACGAGGTCGCCGGGCTCCGAGTGCACGCGGACGATGCGCTCGAGGACCCTTAGCGGCTTCTGCGTCGGGTACCCCGTCCTCTCGGCGCCCGTCGGGCTGACGATGGTCTGCCACCACACGTCCGTGGGGGTCTTGCCGCGGGCCGCCTTCTCGGGGCCGACGAGGCCCGGGGCGAGGTACGGCACGCGGTCGATCTCGTCGTAGCGGAAGACGTAGCTGGACGGGTCGCGCGCGTACCAGAAGATGGTGTCGTGCTTGGCCGGCCAGCGCTTCTTCGGGCGCGCGCCGTAGTCGTAGGCCCAGACGATCTCGTTGATGAACGAGGCGCGACCGAAGAGCTCGTCGAGGAGGACCTTGCAGTAGTGCGCCTCCCGCGGGTCGATGTGGAAGAAGAGAGACCCGTCGGGCGCGAGGACGCGCCGCGCCGCCTCGAGCCGCGGCGCGAGGAACCCGAGGTAGTCGTCGAAGGCGTCGTCCCACGCCGTGCTCCCGAGCACCTCGGTGCGATAGCGCTCCCCGCCGAAGCCGGTGCGGTCGCCGTCCGCGTCGCGCACCGTGCGCAGGCGCGTGCGCCGCTGGACCTTGCCGGTGTTGAACGGCGGGTCGAGGTAGACGAGGCGGGCGCAGCCGGCGTCCAGGGCGCCCAGCACATCGAGGCAGTCGCCGAGGACGATGCGCTTCACAGCGGGTACTCGTACACGCGCTGGTCCTTGACCGTGCGGCACCCGACCGCCGCGTAGAACTCGTGGGAGCCCTCGCGTGCGAGGTTGGCGCGGATCCACATCCTCTCGAGGCCGCGCGCCCGCGACCAGTCCGCGGCCGCGGCGAGCAAGGCGGCGCCGAGGCCGGTGCTCCGGTGCGGCGCCGCCACCACGAGGCCGCCGACCTCTCCGTAGGGATCCGCTTCGACGACCCGCTGCACGTGCACGTCGATGAATCCTGCCAGGCCGTCCGGCGCGTCCGCCACGAGGAGCGTGCGCTCCGGGTCGTCCAGCAGGCGCAGGCGCTCGCCGGCCTGCGCCTCGGTCGAGGGGTAGCCGAGCTCGGTGCTGAGGTCCGCGAGGGCGGCGGCGTCGGCCGGTCGCGCGGTGCGGATGCGGGCGCTCCACTCCTGCATGCGTCACAGTCTATCGCGGGCGTTCTCCCCTCGCCCTTCGCCGCGACTCCTGAGAGAATGAGGCCGTCCGCGGACGGAGGGCCATGACCGACGACGTCTGGCGCGAGTTCTTCGACAGCTACGCGCCGCAGTACATGAACGAGGTCTTCACCACCGACAGCGTGCGCGAGGCGGCGTTCCTCGTGGAGGTACTGGACCTCGCGCCGGGGGCTTCCGTGCTCGACATCGGCTGCGGCACCGGGCGCCACGCCGTGGAGCTGGCCGGCCACGGATTCGCCGTCACCGGGCTCGACATCTCGGGCGGCATGCTGGCCGAAGCCCGCGCGGCGGCGGCCGCGGCCGGCGTCGCGCTCGGGCTGGTCGAGGCCGACGCCACGACCTTCGACCTCGGCCGCGCCTTCGACGCGGCCGTGTGTCTCTGCGAGGGCTCCTTCGGCCTCCTCGGCGGCGACGACCCCGTCGAGCACGACGCCGCGGTGCTGAGGCGCGCCTTCGCTGCCCTGCGGCCGGGCGCGCCCTTCGTGCTCACGGCGCTCAACGGCCTGCGCATGATCCGCGACGCGACGCCGGAACAGGTCGAACGCGGCGACTTCGACCCCGCCACGCTCACCCAGTCCTACGAGATGGAGTGGCAGGCCGAGGACGGGCCGCGCCGCCTGCCGGTGCGCGAGCGCGGGTACGTGCCCGGCGAGCTCGCGCTGCTCTGCCGCACCTCCGGCTTCGCCGTCGAGCACGTCTGGGGCGGGACGGCCGGCGCCTGGGGGCGCCGGCCGGTGGAGCTCGACGAGATGGAGATCATGGTCGTCATGCGCAGGCCGCCGGCGTGAGCGTCGCGGCCGGCATCGCCGTACGCAGGGCCGGGCCGGACGACGCGGACGGCGTGGCCGCCGTGCTCAACCGGATCATCCTCGACGGCCGCCACAGCCTCCTCGACACGCCCTTCACCGTCGCCGAGGAGCGCGCCTACATCGAGGGGCTGCCGGAGCGGTCCTTCCTGCACGTGGCCGAGGAGCCGCACGGCGTCATCGTCGGCTTCCAGACGGTGATCCCCTGGAACACGTTCGTGACCCGCGAGTTCGACCACGTGGCCACGATGGGCACCTACGTGGACGCCGCCCGCCGCCGGCGGGGGGTGGGGGCGGCGCTCGCGCGGGAGAGCTTCGCCGCCGCGCTCGCCCTCGGCTACGACAAGATCTTCACCGACCTGCGCGCCGACAATCTCGACTCGCTCGCCTATCACCTGGCGCTGGGGTTCACCGTGGTCGGCGCGGCCCGGCGCCACGCGCGCCTCAGCGGCCGCGACATCGACGTCCTGTTCATCGAGCGCTTCCTGAAGGAGGGGTGACCGTGCTGTACGTCTGCGCGACACCGATCGGCAACCTCGGCGACGTGTCGCCCCGGGTCCTGGATGCGCTCCGCGAGGCCGAGCTCGTGGCCGCCGAGGACACACGGCGCACGCGCAAGCTCCTCAGTCACTTCGACATCCACACGCCGCTCACGAGCTTCTTCCAGCACAACGAGCTGCAGAAGACCGACGAGGTCCTCCGGCTGCTGCGCGGCGGCTCGATCGTCGCCTTGGTCACCGACGCCGGGATGCCCGGCGTGCAGGATCCCGGCATGCTGCTGGTCGAGAAGGTCGTCAGGGAGAAGCTCGAGATGACGGTGCTGCCCGGCCCCTCGGCCGTGCTCACCGCGCTCGTGGCTGCGGGGATGCCCGGGGACGGCTTCCGCTTCGTCGGCTACGTCCCGCGCCGCGCGCGCGAGCTCGAGTCGGCCGTCGCCACCTGGCGCCGCTCCGGCGGCCTCGTCGTCGCCTTCGACACGGGTCAGCGCCTGGGGCGCAGCCTCGCCATCCTGGCGGCCGGCCTGCCCGAGGCCCGCGCCGCCGTCTGCCGCGAGCTCACCAAGGTCCACGAGGAGGTCGTGCGCGGGACGCTGCTCGAGCTCAGCGAGCACTTCCCCGCCCACGCGCCGGACGCCGGGCCCACGGCCGCCGTCCGCGGCGAGATCACGCTCGTGATCGATCTGGGCCGGCCGCTCGACCCGGAGGCGGCCCGCCGACCCGACGCCGCGAGGGCGGCCGCGGCGCTGCTCACCCGCGGCCTCTCCCGGCGCGACGCGGCCACGTCGCTGCACATCTGCCTCGGCGTCCCGCGTCGCGAGGCCGACCGGCTGGTTCGGGAGATCGCGGCGGGTCTGTAGGGATCGCGAGCCGCCGCTCTCAGTGGCCGGCGGCCCGGGGCGCCTCGCGCCGTCTGCTAGACTGCGAGGCATGGACCTCTTCGCCCTCATCGCCGAGCACACGCTGCTCCTGGACGGCGGCCTCGGGCGCGCGCTCATGGAGCGCGGCTTCGCCGCCGGCGAGTGCCCGGAGGAGTGGAACGCCTCGCATCCGGACGCGGTCGAGGACATCCACCGGAGCTTCTACGCCGCCGGCTCGGACATCGTGAACACGAACACCTTCGGCGGCACGGGGATGCGCCTCGAGGCGCACGGGCTCTCGGCGCGCGCCGTGGAGCTCAACGAGGCCGGCGCGCGCCTCGCGGCCGGCGTCCGCGACCGCGAGTTCCCCGGCCGCTGGGTCGCCGGCGACATCGGCCCCTGCGGGCAGATGGTCAAGCCCATGGGCAGCGCCGAGCCCGACGCGCTGCGCGCCACCTTCACCGAGCAGGCGCGCGCCCTCGTCGCCGGCGGCGTGGACCTCCTGAACATCGAGACGATGTTCGACCTCACGGAGGCGCGCATCGCCGTCGAGGCGGCGGTCGCCGTGGCTGGCGGCCGGCCGGTGCTGGCCAGCATGGCCTTCAAGCCGGCCGCGAAGGGCTTTCGCACGATGATGGGCGTCGACCCCGAGGCGGCCGTGCGCACGCTCAAGGAGGCGGGCGCCGACCTCGTCGGCTGCAACTGCGAGGTCAGCGCCGAGCCGATGGCCGAGCTCGTGCCCATCCTGGCGGAGCTCGGCGGCGGGATCACCTGCGCCCAGCCCAACGCCGGTCAGCCGCGCCTCGAGGGCGGCGAGACCGTCTACGCGGAGACGCCGGAGCACTTCGCCGCCGTCGTCGCCACCTATCCCGCGCTCGGCGCGGGGATCGTCGGCGGGTGCTGCGGCACGCCGCCCGCCTCCATCGCCGCGCTCGCCGCGGCGCTCGGCCGCTAGCGCGGCCGGCCCCGCGCGGACCCCGGCCGGGTCGTCCGCTGTCTAGCGGCCGAGCTGCGCGCGGCGGCGGAAGACGGCGCCGACCGTGTCGATGATCAGGCGGGCGCCGTGGATCGCCGTGATCTGGCCGGGGCCGTCGTACTGCGGCGCGACCTCGACGAGGTCCATGCCGATCACGTTGCAGCGGGCGCATACGGCGAGCAGGATGTCCTTCGCCTCGTAGTAGCTGAAGCCGCCCGGCTCCGGCGTCCCCGTGCCGGGCGCGATCGCCGGGTCGAGCGCGTCGATGTCGAAGGTGATGTACACGTCGCCGCCCGTCGGCAGGTGGCCGACGAGGTCGTCGACCAGCATGTCCCTGGCCCGCTGGCACCAGAAGATGTGCGCCCCCCGGCTCCTGGCCAGGGCGATGTTGTCACCGGCCGTGTGCAGGCTGCGGATCCCGTACTGCGTGAGGCCGGAGAGCCAGCCGGCCTCGTGCGCGCGGATGATCGGGCTCGCGTGCGAGTAGCGCTGGCCGCCCTCGTCGTCCCAGTAGTCCATGTGCGTGTCGAACTGGACCAGGTGGAACGGCCTGTCGCCGCGCGCCTGGTACAGCGCCTTGAGGACCGGGTAGGCGATGGAGTGGTCGCCGCCGAGCGTGACGGGGAAGAGGCCGGCGCGCATGATCGGCTGCAGCCTGTCGACGACGGCGTTGTGGTAGCGCTCGGGGGACCACATGGGCCCGAGCGCGACGTCGCCGCAGTCGGCCCAGCGCACGCCGCCGAGCAGCTCCACGCCGGCCTCGCCGTCGTACAGCGTCTCGTGGTCCTGCTGGAAGGCCCACATCGTCGACGCCTCGCGCAGCGCGCGCGGCCCCATGCGCGCCCCGGAGCGGTTGGTGGTGCCCTCGTCCCAGCCGATGCCGACGACGGCGACGTCGGCGTCGGCCGTCGTCGGCTCCTGCGCGAGCGGAGCCTTGAAGAAGGTCGCGATGCCGCTGAACGGCAGCTCTTCGTAGGTCATGGCCGTGCCTCCTCGCGCGTCACGCGCGTCGCCGCGTCCTCAGGCGATGCCCTTCGCATGGGCCTTGCTCACCTCAGCCACGCATTCTTCCACGATGTCGCAGCCGAGTGCGAACAGCTCCGGCGGCTGGTTGAGGGCCGGCGTGGGACGGAACCAGTTGAACGCCGGCTCGTAGATCGGTACCACGCCGCGGCGTTCCATGGCGTAGACGATCTCCCGCGTGAGGTCGTGCGCGGGGGTCTTGGAGTCCTTGTCCTCGACGAGCTCGACGCACTGGTAGCAGCCCTTCACGCGCACGTCGCCGACGATCTCGTACTTCTCCTTCATGGCGCCGAACTTCGCCTTGGCGATCCGCTCGATCTCCTTGACGTTGTCCAGCACCTGGTCGCGCTTCATGACCTCGATGAGCTTGATGCCGACGGCGCAGCCCACGGGCGAGCCGGCGAACGTGCCCCCCGTGTAGAGCTCGCCGGCCGGCTCGCTCATGCGATCGGAGCCCAGGGTGTAGCAGATCGGGATCAGGCCGCCCGACGTGCCCTTGCCGAGCGAGAGCAGCTCGACCTCGACGCCCGGATAGGCGTCGACGAGGAACCACTCGCCGCAACGGCCCATGCCCTCCTGGACCTCGTCGTTGTAGAGGATCCAGCCGTACTTCTGGCAGAGGTCGTAGAGGCGCTTCGGCCACTCCGGCGGCGGGATCTGGATGCCGTTCTCGCCCTGGATGAACTCGACGGCGACGCCGGCGATGCTGTCGGGCGTCGCCTTGTAGTGCAGGATCATCTCCTCGATGTAGTCGAGGCAGGCGATGTCGCAGGCGGGGTAGTCGAGGTGATACGGGCAGCGGTAGCAGGTGGGGAAGGGGACGTTGATCCAGCCGCTCATGAAGGGCTCGATGCCGTGGTTGTAGTGGGCGTTGTGCGGGCCCATGGCGCCGGTACCGTAGTTGCCGCCGTGGAAGCTGCCGAGGAAGGTGATGACGAAGGGGCGGCCGGGACCGGCGGCCTCGCGCATGATGCGCACGGCGTTCTCCACCACCTCGCTGCCGGTGGTGTCGTAGACGACCTTGCTGAGCGGCCTCGGCGCGATCTCGACCAGCTTCTCGGCGAGCTCGTACTGATGCCAGACCGTGAGCGACGAAAGACACTCGGTGCCGTACTCCTTGAGCGCCGTGTGCGCGGCCGCGACGAGCTCGGGATGGTTGCCGCCGAGGGGCGCCGAGGCCCATCCCGCCAGCCAGTCGATGTAGCGGTTGCCGTCGACGTCCTCGATGAACCAGCCGTCGCGGTAGCGCGAGACGAAGTGGCTCGGCGGCCACGCGCCGATGAGGGAGACCCCAAGGAGGATGTCGTCGCCGCGCTTCAAGAGCGCCTCGCTCCTCGGTCCCGGCGGTGGAGTGTGCACGTGGGGGCGCGTCTGATCGCCCATGGCTCTCGCCTCCCTACGCGGACGCCGGGGCCTCGCCCGGCGACCACTCGTAGTTGTCCTTGAGGATCTTCAGGTTGAGCACGAAGTCGGCTTGCTCGATGCCGGGGATGGTGCGGATCTGGTTGACCAGGAGGTCGAGGAGCTCCTCGCGGTCGTGAGCGACGACGCCGACGATGATGTCGAAGTCGCCGGCGCAGATGCTGACGTAGTCGACCTGGGGGAGCTCGGCGACCGCCTCGGCGACCGCCTCGATACGGTCGCCCTTCACGCGCAGGTGGAGCTGCGCCCACATGAGGCCGAGGTCCAGGGGGCTGCTCACGGCGACGATCTGGATGACGTTGGTGCGCAGCAGACGGGCCACGCGCTGGCGGACGCTCGCCTCCGAGATCCCGAGGTCCCTGGCGATCGCCGTGAACGCCCGGCGGCCGTCGACCTGCAGGTGGCCGATGATGGCGATGTCCGTCTTGTCGAGTGACTGCCTGCGCATGGGGCTCCTTTCGGCGCCCTCATTCTACGAATGTCGTGGCCCCCGGCGCCAGAGGGTTGCGATTTCCCGCGTGAGGTACGATACCGTGCGGACCCCAAGGGAGGCTGTGATGAAGATCGAGCGCAAACCGTCGACCGCGCTGCTCCCGACGCCCGTCGTGCTGCTGAGCGTCGCCGGCCACGGCAAGGAGAAGCCGAACATCATCACCCTGGCGTGGGCCGGCACCGTGTGCTCGGACGCCGCCGATGCTCAGCGTCGCCATCCGCCCGACGCGGCACTCGCATCGGCTCGTGAACGCGGCGCGCGAGTTCGTCGTCAACATCCCGCGCGCCGAACAGCTCGAGCAGGTCGACCTCGCCGGCACCTGGTCGGGCGCCGAGCACGACAAGTTCGCGGAGCTCGGGCTGACGGCGCGTCCGGCAAAGGCGGTCGACGCGCCGCTCATCGAGGAGTGCCCGATCAACATCGAGTGCGTCGTGCGCCATCAGCTGTCGCTCGGCGCGCACGACCTGTACATCGCCGAGATCGTCGCCGTGCAGTACGACGAGGACGTGCTCGACGCGCACGGGCGCGTGAAGACGGACAAGCTCAGCGCCCATCGCCTACGTCGAGGGCGAGTACTGGTCGCTCGGCGAGCGCATCGGCACCTACGGCGCGGCCGCGAAGGCCTCGGGAAGACGCTAGACTAGCCTCCGTGAGCTTCTACATCACCACGCCGATCTACTACGTGAACGGCGAGCCGCACCACGGCCACGCCTACACGACCGTGGCCGCCGATGTGCTGGCGCGGTTCCACCGCCAGCGCGGCGAGGACGTCTTCTTCCTCACCGGCACCGACGAGCACGGCACCAAGGTCGCCCAGGCGGCGGAGGAGCGCGGGCTCACGCCGCAGCAGCACGTGGACGAGCTGGCGCCGCGCTACCGCGCGCTCGCCGCGGCGCTCGGCGCCTCCAACGACTTCTTCATCCGCACCACCGATGCGGAGCACGAGGCGTTCGTGCAGGGCTTCGTCGAGAAGCTGCGGGCCGCCGGCGACATCGAGAAGCGCAGCTACGGCGGCCTCTACTGCACCGCCTGCGAGGCCTTCTGGTACGAGCGCGACCTCACGCCCGAGGGCCTGTGCCCGGACCACGGCATCAAGCCGGTCTGGCTCGAGGAGGAGAACTACTACTTCCTGCTCAGCAGGTACCAGGAGCGGCTGGCCGAGTTCTTCCGCGCGACCCCCGGCTTCGTGAAGCCGAAGTCGCGCTACAACGAGGCCCTGTCGTTCATCGAGCAGGGCCTCGAGGACATCAGCATCAGCCGCTCCAGCATCACCTGGGGCGTGTCGGTCCCCTGGGACGACGACCAGGTCATCTACGTCTGGGTCGACGCGCTCATCAACTACCTCTCGGCGCTCACGTACGCGCGCCCCGGGGAGGACCTCACGGCGCGCTACTGGCCGGCGTTCCACTTCCTCGCCAAGGACATCCTCAAGTTCCACGCCGTGATCTGGCCGGCCCTGCTCATGAGCGCCGGCTACGACCTGCCCACGGGCGAGCTCATCCACGGCTACCTGCTCGTCGGCGGCGAGAAGATGAGCAAGACGCGCGGCAACGTGCTCGACCCCTTCGCGGTGATCGAGGACGTCGGCGCCGAGCCGCTGCGGTACTACCTCATGCGCGAGGTCACGCTCGGTCAGGACGGCGACGTCAGCCTCGAGGGCCTGCGCGCGCGCTACAACAACGAGCTCGCCAACGAGCTCGGCAACCTCGTCAGCCGCACGGTCAGCATGATCGGCAAGTACCGCGACGGGAGCATCCCTCAAGCTGGACCTGAGAGTGAGACTTTGGCCGCGGTGGCCGCCGAGGGCGAGGCGATGGTGGCGAAGGCGACGCAGCAGTACGGGGAGATCGGCGTGACGGCCGCGCTCGACACCATCTGGGAGTACGTGCGGCGCCTCAACAAGCTGGTGGAGGAAGAGGCGCCGTGGAAGCTCGCCAAGGACGAGGCCCTCGCCGCCCGCCTGGACGCGGTCCTCAACGGGCTCGCGGCGGGGCTGCGCCTCGTCGCCCTCGCCGTCTACCCGGTGATCCCCGTGACTGCCGTCGAGGTCCTTCGGCGCCTCGGGCAGGCCCACGACGACGCCGATCTGCTGCTCGAGAAGGCGGCGTGGTCGGCGCTCACGCCGGCCGCGGTCGTCGCTGGCTCACCGCTCTTCCCGCGGCTCGAGAGCGCCGGCTGAGGCGGTCCCCGTGACCTCGCCACCGGCTGCCCCGCCGCCACGCTCATGACGCTCGTCGACACGCACTGCCACCTCGAGATGATCGCCGACCCGGCGGGCGCGGTCGCCGAGGCGCGCGCGGCCGGGGTCGAGCAGGTCGTCACCATCGGCATCGATCTCGCAAGCTCGCGAAAGGCGATCGAGCTGGCCGGCACGCTCCCGGGCGTCTACGCCACGGTGGCGCTGCACCCGCACGACGCGCAGCTGCTGGACGACGCGTATCTCGCGGAGCTCGAGGGGCTCGCCGCGGAGCCGCGCGTCGTCGCCGTCGGGGAGTGCGGCCTCGATTTCTATCGCGACCTCTCGCCGCGGGCGGCGCAGCGTCGCGCCTTCAGCGCCCAGATCGAGCTGGCGCGGCGCGCCGGCCTGCCGCTCGTCGTGCACGTGCGCGAGGCCGGCGACGAGGCGATGGCGCAGCTGGCCGCCGAGGCCGGCGACCTCACCGTCGTCATGCACTGCTACTCGCTGCCCGAGCACGTCGATGCCTGCAACGAGCGCGGCTACTACGCGAGCTTCGCCGGCAACGTCACCTACAAGAACGCCGCCGGCCTGCGGGAGGCGGCGCAGCGGGTACGCGACGACCGCCTGCTCGTCGAGACGGACGCACCGTTCCTCGCCCCGGTGCCCAACCGCGGCAACAGCAACGTGCCGGCGTGGGTCGAACACACGGCCGCGCTGCTCGCCGAGGTACGCGGCGTCGCGGCCGCGGAGCTCGCCGCGCTGACGACGGCGAACGCGCGGCGGGTCTTCGGGCTCGCGGAGGCGGACTAATGCCCGTAGGCGACGAAGCGGCCGTAGTGCTATTGAGCGGCCCTCGGGCCGACAGGGCTCAGCGAGGGGCGGACTAATGCTGGTAGTGCCACACAGTGGACGTACCGCTAGTGAGCGGCCCCGCGTTCGAAGCCCCCAGCGGGGGACGGACTGACGTGGGCGCGCCCGGGGGCGGACCGGCCGCGGGCGACCGCAGTCGCCCCCCGCGGCCGCACGCGATGCGCCGCTACGGCCAGAACCACCTGGTCGACGCCAACATCCTGCGCGTGATCGTCGACCAGGCGGCCGTCGGCCCCGACGACGTGGTCCTCGAGGTCGGGGCCGCCGGCGGGCTGCTCACGCGCCCCGTCCTCGAGCGGGCGCGCCTCGTGCACGCCTTCGAGATCGACCGCCGCTGGCTGCCGCGTCTCGAGAAGATCGCGGCTGCGGAGCCGCGCCTCGTGCTGCACGCCGGCGACGCGCTCAAGGCCGACCTCGGCACGCTCGAGCCGGCGCCGACGGCCGTGGTCGCCAACCTGGCCTACAACATCGCCATCCCGCTGATCATGACGACGATCGCGGGGCTGCCGTCCGTGCGCCGCTGGTCGGTCATGGTGCAGCGCGAGCTCGGCGAGCGGCTCTTCGCCGCGCCGTCGACCAAGGCCTACGCGGCCGTCTCCGTGCTCACGCAGCTCGCCTGCCGGGTGGAGAAGGCGCGGCCGGTGCCGGCGTCCGCCTTCCGGCCGCGGCCGCGGGTGGAGTCGAGCTTCCTCACCTTCGTGCGGCGCGAGGCGGCGGCAGCCGGCGACGAGGCCGGGACCGCCGTCGCCGAAGACGCTGCCGCCCCGGGTCCGGCGGAGTACGCAGCCGTGTCGCACCTCGTGCGGCTGGCCTTCGGGCAGCGCCGCAAGACGCTCGCCAACTCGCTCGGCGGCGCGGCCCACGCCGGCATCACCCTCGGTCGCGAAGACGTCCGCGCGGCGCTGCGCGAGCTCGGACTCGGGGAGGCGGCGCGCCCGGAGGAGCTCACGCCGCCGCAGTGGCGCACGTTCGCCGCCGCGCTCGGCCGCCGGGCGGCGGGCGGGTGAGCGGCGGCTCGGGGAGGGTGGCGTGAGCACGGGGGAGACGGGCGCCCGTGACCGGCTCGAGGTCGCCGCGCCGGCGAAGCTCAACCTCGCGCTGCTGGTCGGCCCCGTGCGGCCGGACGGCTTCCACGAGATCGCCTCGCTCATGCTGCCCGTCACGCTGGCCGACCACGTCACGGTGGAGCGGACGCCGGGCGCCGGGCTGGACGTCGTCTGCGACGTCGCCCCCGGCGCCGACAACCTCGCCGCCAAGGTCGTGCGCGAGCTCGAGGCGCGCCTGGACCGCTCGTTCGAGGTCCGGGTCACGATCGACAAGCGGGTGCCGCCCGGCGGCGGCCTCGGCGGCGGCAGCTCGGACGCAGCGGCGACGCTCCTCGCCCTGGAGCGGCTCTTCTCACTGGATCTGTCGCTCAGGGTCCGCTACGAGGTCGCCGGCGCCGTGGGCAGCGACGTGCCGTTCTTTCTCTGGCCCGGTCCACAGCTCGCGATGGGGCGCGGCCAGGTGCTCAAGCCGGTCGAGCTCCCGGCGCTGCACCTCGTCGTCGCGATCCCGGACCTCGGGCTCAGCACGGCGGCGGTGTATCGCTGGCGCGACGAGGACGCCGAGGTGAGCATCAAGGAGTTCGTGCCGAAGGTCCGCCGGCTCTCGGGCGCCGTGCAGTCGGCGGCGACGGTCGCCGAGGTCGCGGCGCTGGTCGTCAACGACCTCGAGGCGAGCGTGACGGCTCGCCGGCCGCAGGTGGGCGAGCTCATCGCGCGCCTGCGCGGCGCCGGTGCGCTGGCCGCCGCCATGACCGGCAGCGGCGCCGCCGTCTTCGGCGTCTTCGCCGGGGAGGCGGCGGCGTTGGCGGCGCGGGAGGCCGTGGCCCCGGCCCGCGCCTGGTACGTCACCGATCTGCAGCCGGCCGCGCCCCGGCGCGCCTCCGGCGCGGGCGGGCGCGGCTCCGCGCCTGCGTGATACACTACCCTGCCGCTTCGCGGCGGGCGGCTGGCCGCCCTGGAGGCGCCCCGGCCGTCGACTCGCTGGGGCGTAGCCAAGTGGTAAGGCACCGGGTTTTGGTCCCGGCATCCGGAGGTTCGAATCCTCCCGCCCCAGCCAGCGTCATAGCACGCAGGGCCGGCATGCCCTGAAGGCGCCGGCGTCATCCCCGCAAGGTGAGCCCGATGAGTACAGCAGACACGAAGCGCCCCCCGCTCGCCGTCGTAATCTTGGCGGCGGGCCTCGGCACGCGCATGAAGTCGGACATCCCCAAGGTGCTGCACGAAGTGTGCGGCCGTCCCATGCTCGCCTACGTGATCGACGCCGCGCTCAGCGTCTCTCCCGAGCGCGTCGTCGTCGTCACCGGCCCCGAGCAGGAGGACATCGTCGAGATCCTGCCCGTGGGCTGCGAGCGGGCCGTCCAGCAGGAGCGGCGCGGCACCGGTGACGCCGTGCGCGCCGGGCTCGAGCCGCTGTACGACTTCGAGGGCGACGTCATGGTGCTCTACGGCGACGTGCCGCTGGTCGACGGCGACTTCGTCGCCGCCCTCCACCAGCGGCACCAAGACGCCGAAGCCGCGGCCACGCTCACCACCGTGGTCCTTGACGATCCGGCGCACTACGGCCGCATCGTCCGCGACGACGCCGGCGGCGTCGTGCGCATCGTCGAGCACAAGGACGCGACCGGCGCCGAGGTGTCGATCGACGAGATCAACGTCGGCCTGTACGTGTTCCGCGGCGACGCGCTGCGCCCGGCGCTCCAGCGCCTCGGCAGCGACAACGCGCAGGGCGAGCTGTACCTCACCGATGTCGTCCACCTGCTGCTGGACGCCGAGCACACCGTCGTGAGCTTCGAGAGCGACGACGAGGAGATGTGCATGGGCGTCAACTCGCGCGTCGAACTGGCGATCGTCAACGCCGCCATGCGCCGCCGCCTGCTCGAGCGGCTCATGCTCGCCGGCGTCACCGTCGAGGACCCCGACACGACCTACGTCGACTGGGGCGTCGAGGTCGGGCGCGACACGCTCGTCCGCGCCAACACGCACCTGCTCGGCCGCACCACCGTCGGCGCCGCCAGCGAGGTCGGCCCCGGGAGCTTCCTGCGCGACGCCTTCGTCGGCGACCGCGCCCGCGTCGTGAGCTCGCACCTCTACGAGTGCGTCATCGGCTCCGGCTGCAGCGTCGGGCCCTTCGCCTACATCCGCCCCAACACCGTGCTCGCCGAGGGCGCCAAGGCCGGCACCTTCGTCGAGATCAAGAACAGCCGCATCGGCGAGGGCAGCAAGGTGCCGCACCTCAGCTACGTCGGCGACGCGATCATCGGCCGCGACAGCAACATCGCCGCGGGCAACATCACCGCCAACTACGACGGCTACGACAAGCACGCGACGACGATCGGCGACCGCGTGCGCACGGGCAGCGACACGACCATCGTCGCGCCGGTGACCATCGGCGACGACGCCTTCACGGCCGCCGGCTCGGTGATCACCCGCGACGTGCCGCCCGGCGCCCTGGGCGTCGCCCGCGACCAGCAGACGAACATCGAAGGCTACGCCGAGCGTCGCGCCGCACGGCGGCTGCGCGAGCAGCAGGAGGACGGCGCCCAGTAACGAGGCGCACCGCCCATAGCGGCCACAGGCGCCGCGGCGAGCGGGGCGCCGCGCCTTCCTTTGATACAATCGACAGTCGGCCGGCGTCCAACACGAACAGAGAGGCGAACGGTGGCGGAGAGCTCCTGCCATGTGACGTCGCCGCGCAAGCGGCTCATGATCTTCTCGGGGCGCAGCAACCCGGAGCTCGGCGTGAAGATCGCCGAGAAGCTGGGCATCAACCTCGGCGGCGTACTGCTCAAGACCTTCGCCAACGGCGAGATCTACGCCCGCTACGACGAGAGCATCCGCGGCGCCGACGCGTTCATCGTGCAGTCGCCGTCCGACGACATCAACGACGAGCTCATGGAGCTGCTCATCATGATCCAGGCGGCGCAGCTCGCTTCGGCGAGGCGCATCACCGCCGTCATGCCCTACTATCCCTACTCGCGCCAAGACAAGAAGAGCGCCGCGCGCGAGCCCATCACGGCGCGGCTCGTCGCCACCCTGCTCGAGGCGTCGCAGGTCGACCGCGTCCTTTCCATGGACCTGCACCAGGGGCAGATCCAGGGCTTCTTCGAGATCCCGGTCGACCACATGACCGCCGTGCCGATGCTCGCCGACTACTTCCGCTACAAGGACTTCGGCGGCACGCCGATCGTCGCGGTCTCGGCCGACGCCGGCGGGGTCAAGCTCGCCAAGCGCTTCATCAATCGCATGCCCGACGCGTCGCTCGCCGTGCTCACCAAGATGCGCCCCGAGCACAACCGCGCCGAGACGATGCACTTCATCGGCGACGTGCAGGACAAGATCGCGATCATCGTCGACGACATCATCGACACCGCCGGCTCGATCACCGCCGCCATCGAGACGCTGTACGAGAACGGCGCCAAAGCGGTCTACGTGACCGCCACGCACGGCATCTTCAGCGGGCCGGCGTTCGAGCGTATCCGGCAGTCGCCGGTCAAAGAGGTCGTCGTCACCGACACCGTGCATGTGGAGCTCGGTCCGGACGACACCAAGATCAAGGTGCTCACGGTGGCCGACATCCTGGCCCGCACCATCAAGAACGTGTTCGAGGACGAGTCGGTGAGCGAGCTGTTCGCCGGCGAGAACCAGCTTTTCTAGCAGGAGACTAACGCATGGACAACGTCAGCATCGTCGTGCACAAGCGCGACGTCACCGGAACCCGCGCTTCCAAGCGGCTGCGCAGGTCGGGGCTCATCCCGGGCGTCCTGTACGGGCACGGCAAGGACGCCGTCCTCATCGCCGTCGAGCCGCACGTGCTTCGCGACGCGCTCACCACGAGCGCCGGCACGCACGCCGTCCTCGACGTCACCTTCGAGGGCCAGAAGCGCGGCCACAAGGCGATCGTCAAGGAGCTCGAGCTCGACCGCGTCAAGAACAACGTGATCCACGTCGACCTCCAGGAGATCCGCCTGGACGAGACGATCGAGACCAGCATCGTCATCCGCTTCGAGGGCGAGGCCAAGGGCGTCAAGGCCGGCGGCATGCTCGACGAGTCGACCCGCGAGGTCACGATCAAGGCCCTCGTCACGGCCATCCCCGAGCACCTGGTGCTCGACATCTCCGAGCTCGACATGAACGAGACCGCCAAGGTCTCCGACCTGCAGGTGCCCGAGGGTATCGAGGTCCTGGACGACCCGGACGAGGTCCTCTGCTCGGTGCTGCCGCCGCGCAAGGTCGAGGTCGAGGAAGGCGCCGAGGGCGAAGAGGCCGCCGAGGCCGCCGAGGGCGCGCCGGCCGAGCCCGAGATCGTCGGCAGGGGCGAGAAGGAAGAAGAGGGCGAGGGCTGATCGCCCTCCGGCGGGCCGCCTGACCGCGAGCCACGGTGGCGCTGTTCCGCCCCTCATCGAGCGTCGAGCGCCTCGTCGTCGGCCTGGGCAACCCCGGGCCGGCGTACGAGGGCACGCCGCACAACGTCGGCTACCGCGTCGTCGAGGAGCTCGCCCGCCGGCACGGCTTCGCCCGCGCCAGGCGGGGGTTCGACGGGCGCTGCTCCGAGGGCATCGTCCGCGGCCGCGCGGTCCTGCTGCTGCAGCCGACCACGTTCATGAACGACTCCGGCCGCAGCGTCGCCGCGGCGCTTCGCGCGCTCAAGCTGCCGCTCGAAGACGTCCTCGTGGTGCACGACCACATCGACCTGCCGTTCGGCCGCCTCCGGCTCATGGAGGGCGGCGGCAGCGGCGGCCACAACGGGCTGAAGAGCATCACGGGGCTGACCGGTGCGGGCTACGCGCGCCTGCGCGTGGGGGTCGACAGGCCGGACAGCACCGCCCCGGACGTCGTCGCCGACTACGTGCTGCGCCCGTTCCGCGAGAGCCGGGCGGAGGTCGAGGTGCTGGTGGCGGCGGCGGCGGACGCCGTCGAGCTATGGCTCGACGACGGGCTGGAGGCCGCCGCCAACGCCGTGAACCGTCTCGAAGGCTGAGACCGCGTGCTGGCGGAGCACCGGCGTCGCCGCCGGCACCGGCACGCCCGGCAGTGAGGCCTTGGCGAGGGCCACGACGATGGCGTCCTGCGCCTCCGTGGCCCTGGTCCAGTCGATCGACGAGCGGTTCATGAGGATCGAGAACGCGACCCGGTGGTCGTTGGCGCTCTCGACGTAGCCCGACAGGCAGACGGAGATGTTCAGCGTCCCCGTCTTGGCGTGGGCGTTGCCGGCGGCGGCGGTGCCGCGCATGCGCTCCTCGAGGGTGCCGTCCACGCCGGCCACCGCGAGCGAGTCGTAGTAGACCTCGAAGTCGTCGCGCCGGCTCATCGCCCCGAGCAGCCTGACGATGCCGTGTGCCGTCAGCCGGTTGCCGTAGCCGAGCCCCGAGCCGTCGTCGACGATGTAGCTGTCGTCGTCGATGCCGCACGCGCGCAGCGCGGCCTTGCTCGCCTCCGTCCCGGCCGCCGTGCTGCCCTCGCCGTGGAAGTCCTTGCCGAGGCCCTTGAGGAGCGTCTCGGCGAAGAAGTTGTCGCTCTCCTTGTTCATGTGCTTCATGATCCCGGGGAGCGCGGCCGAGTACTGGCGCCTGACCAGCCGGGACGCGCCGAGGACCATGCCGCTTCCCGCCTTGCTCTTGACACTGACTCCGGCGCGGACGAGCGCCTTGGTCAGCAGCCCGGCGGCCCAGGTCGCCGGCGCGCGCACGCGGTTGCCGTCGCGCAGGCCCTGGTTTCCGGAGAGGGCGGAGAGCGGCCCGCACTCGAGCTGCAGCCCGTCCTTCCAGGTGGGGACCGTCCTGAGCCTGTCGAACCAGGAGGCGTCGCCGAGCACCCTGCCTCGGACCTTGCGGACGCCGTCGCGCTTGAGACTCCTGGCGAACGCCTCGAAGGACGCGGTGGTGAGGTCGAAGCACGTCGCGCTGGTACGAGAGCGTGGAGAGGCTGGGGTCGCCCAGGCCGCGCAGGTAGAGGTCGCCGTAGAGGACGCCGCCGGCGACGGGGACGTCGGGCGCGTACAGCTCCGTCGCGAAGCGGTGCGTCGTGCCCCAGTCCATGAGGGCGGCGGCACTGGTGACGAGCTTCATGTTCGACCCGGGCACGAGCTCGGTCGAGGCGTTGCGCGAGTAGACGAGCCGGGCGGCGTCGAGGTCCCAGACGTAGACGCCGGTGCCGGAGCCGCCGACGTCCTGGGCCTTGAGCGCCGCGGTGATCGCGTCGTCGATCCCCGCCAGGGCGGGCGCCGGTCGCAGGAGGGCGCCCGTGACGAGCGCGGCGAGGACCAGGACGAGCAGGAGGGCGACGCGCGGGTGCCGGAGGCGCGTACTCCGGACGCCGGCCCGCGCCGGGAGCGCGTGTGCGATAGCGGTTTCTCCCATCGTGGCCTCCATACTAGATGCGACGGGTCGCCGCGAAAACCTGAGCTTGACTTCGCCCGCGGCGACGACGATAAGAGGAGACGTGACCGCACCTGCCGAGGATCGAGACCGATGAGGGATCGCGCGCGAGCGCTGCTGCTCGTGGCTCTCGCGCTCACGTCGTTCGTCGCCCTCTCCGGCGGCCTGCCGGCGGCGGGCGCCGCCGACTCGGCCGCCCCCGCCACCTCCGGCGTCGCGCCGTGGGAGACGGCCGGGCCGTACCCGGCCAGCTTCGACCTGCGCACGGCCGGACGCGTCACCCCCGTGCGCTCCCAGGACCACTACAGCACCTGCTGGATCATGGCCGCGACGGGGTCGCTGGAGTCCGCCACCGTCACCATCGAGGGGGTGCCGCGCGACTTCTCCGAGAACAACCTGGCCAACCACATGGCGACGCGGCTGGACTACGAGGGGCGCGCGCCCAGTGAGCTGGCGGCGGCGTACTACGCCCGCTGGGAGGGCCCCGTGCTCGAGAGCTCGGACCCGTATCCGGACCCCGGCGGCTCGCCCACTTTCCTGCGCGCGGTGCGCCATGTGCAGGAGATCCTCTTCCTGCCGCGGCGCGGCGGGCCGCTCGACAACGACGCCGTCAAGTGGGCGGTCAGCACCTACGGCGGCGTCGATGCGGCCGCCTACTTCCACACCAACGCCGACCTGCGCTTCTGGGACGACTCGACGAACGCGTACTACAGCGACGTGGACGGCGAGCTCAATCACCACATCCTCTGCGTGGGCTGGGACGACGGCTACAAGGCGTCCAACTTCGCGAAGACGGCCGCCCGGCGACGGCGCCTTCCTCATCAAGAACAGCTGGGGGACCGATTTCGCGCCAAGCGGGTACTTGTGGGTGTTCGTACTACGACGTGAGCTTCGGCAAGGAGCTCGCGGTGTTCAACGGCGTCGCGGCCAGGAGCGACTACGACGCCATCTACCAGTACGACGCGCTGGGGCGCAGCGACTGGATCGGCACCGGCGGCGAGCAGGCGTGGTACGCGAGCCGCTTCCGCTGCGCCGGCTCGGGCGACGTCGCGGCGGTGTCGTTCTACACGCCGGTGCCCGGGACCGGGTACGAGGTGCGCGTCGCGGGCTCGGTGGGGGACGTCGCGGCGGCGCCGGTCGCCGCGTCGGGCACCATCGCGGTCGGCGGGTATCACACCGTCCGCCTCACGCGGCCGGCCGCGGTGACGGCCGGCGACGTCTTCGTCGCCGCGGTGCGCGTGACGACCCCCGGCTGGAGCTCTGCCGGTGCCCGTGGAGCGCCCGTCGGCCCTCATCGCCCCCCGCGCCCGCGCCGGGCAGTCGTACCTGAGCGCGGACGGCGTCACGTGGACCGACCTGACGGCGGGGGAGGGCCTGGCACAGGCCAACGTCTGCCTCAAGGCGTTCGTCGACGCCGCCGGCGCCGGGGACAGCACGCGCGCCGCTCGTCGACGTCACCGGCGGCATCGTGCGCCGCGGGGCGACCGCCAGGGTCCGCTGGCGGCTGAGCGACCCCGCGTTCTCCAGCGCCAGCGCGATCGTCGTGCTCTCGGTCCGCGACGCCGGCGGCCGGGTCGTCGCGCGGCGCCGCATCCCGGCCGTCGCGGTGGGCGAGCGCGGCGTCTGGAGTCCCGTCGCCGGCTGGCCGCAGGGCCGGTACAGCGTGCGCGCCCGTGCCTTCGACGTCGCCGGACACCGGCAGCCGACGGCCGCCCGCGCGACCATCCTCGTGCGCGGCGTCGCGCCGGCGGCCGCACCGGGCCCGCTGCGCCGGCGCTGAGCCCGAGGTCCCCGGCGCACCTGCGCTGAGCCCGACATTTCCGCCGCCGGGCGCCCGCGAGTCCGGCGCATCGGCTAGAATGCACGTGGCCCCGCCGCCTCAGGCGCGCGGGGCGTTCGGCGTGCCCGCCGAGAGGCCGGCACGCGCCGGGCGGAGCTCCACCGGCCGCCCCTGAGGAGGCCCGACGTGTTCCTCGAGTACCTGCAGAACGACGAACGGTTCGCCGCCGCCGCTCCACGGCTGCGGCGCGGCGCCGGCGCGTACGCGCCGACCTTCTACGCGCCCTACGTGCTGGCGGCGGCGCTGCAGGACGACGCCGGCCGCATCGTCGTCGCTGCCGGACGGCGAGGCGGCGACGCGGCTCGCCGCCGACCTCTCGGTCTACCTGGATCGAGCGGTCCCGGTCCTGCCGGCGCGCGGCGTGCTCTACGGCGCCGACGTCGCGCCGGCGCCACACGTCGTCGGCGAGCGCCAGCAGGCGCTGGCGGCGCTCGCCGCCGGCGGCGTGGTCGTCGTCGAGGCCGTGGCGCTGCTCGAGCGGTTCCTGCCGCTCGAGCTCCAGCCGCGGCCGCTCTCACTCGCGCCGGGCACGGAGATCGACTTCGCCGCCGCGGTCGCGCGCCTCGCCGCGCTCGGCTACGAGCGCATCGAGCAGGTGCGCGCCCGCGGCGAGTTCGCCGTGCGCGGGGGCCTCGTCGACGTCTACCCCGCACTCGGCGACCCGCTGCGCGTCGAGTTCTGGGGCGACGAGGTCGAGCGTCTGCGCACGTTCTCCATCTACTCGCAGCGCACGACGGGCGAGATCCCACTGGCGACGGTGTTCGCGGCCTTCGAGGCCGACCCGTCCCAGCCCGAGTACGTGACCGGCCTGCACCAGGCGGTGGCCGACTGGGAGCGCGAGGGTCGCGAGGAGACCCCCGAGGAGCTCGAGCGCCGCGCCGCCGTGCGCGCCCTCGCAGCGCTCGCCGGCCGCTTCACCACGCTCGGCGAGGTCGCCGCGGCCGCGGGCCTCGGCTGGGCCGTGGCCAATCCGGACGAGACCTACCGCGCCCTCGCCGACTTCGCCGCCGAGGTGGCGACGGCGGTGCCGGGCGCGGGCCTGCGCGAGCGGCTCTACGCGCCGCTCGCGGACGCCCGCGCTCTCCTCGCCAAGGCGCTGCACGTCGACGTCGTGCAGCGCGACCAGCCGCTGCAGTTCGCGGCGTCGCGCCCGCAGTTCGCCGCCCGCGACCTCGCCAGCGCCGAGCGCGACCTCGTGCGGCTCGATCAACGACGACTACCGCGTCTTCGTCGTCTTCCGCCACGAGGGAGAGGCCGAGCGCGCCACGTTCCGGCTGCGCAACCTCTCCGCGGAAGTGGTGACGCCGGAGCAGCTGGCCCGGGGCGGCGAGGCTGCCCCCGGGCTCTACTTCCTCGCCGCGCCGCTGCGCGACGGCTTCGTCGCCGAGGACCTCAAGCTCGCCGTCGTCAACGAGCGCGCGCTGATCCGCGCCGCGCCGCGCGAGCGGCGCTTCGCGGCCGGCACGCGCCTCACGACCTTCTTCGACGTGCGCCCCGGCGACTTCGTCGTCCACGAAGACCACGGCATCGCCCGGTTCGCCGGCATCGAGACGCGCACCGTCGCCGGCGTCACCCGCGACTACCTGCTGCTCGAGTTCCGCGGCGACGACCGCGTCTTCGTGCCGCACGACCAGATCGGCAAGGTCAGCCGCTACATCGGCGCCTCGGGGGCGACGCCGTCGCTCGACAAGCTCGGCGGCACGCACTGGCAGACGGTCAAGACCAGGGCGCGCACGGCCGTCGTCGAGATGGCGGGCGAGCTGCTGCAGCTCTACGCCGCCCGCCAGGCGATCCCCGGGTTCGCGTTCCCGGCAGACGGCGAGCTCACGCGCCGGCTCGAGGAGGCCTTTCCCTACGAGGAGACCGACGACCAGGCCGAGGCCATCGACGAGGTCAAGAACGACATGGAGGCGCCGCACCCCATGGACCGCCTGATCTGCGGCGACGTGGGCTACGGCAAGACCGAGGTGGCGCTGCGCGCCGCCTTCAAGGCGGCCGAGGCCGGCAAGCAGACACTGGTGCTCGTCCCCACGACGATCCTCGCCGAGCAGCACTGGATGACCTTCGAGGAGCGCTACGCCGACCTGCCGGTCAGGGTCGGCATGGTCTCGCGCTTCCGCAGCGGCGCCGAGCAGCGCAAGACGCTCGCCGCCTTCGGCGCCGGCACGATCGACGTGCTCGTGGGCACGCACCGGCTGCTCAGCACCGACGTGCGCCCCAAGGAGCTCGGCCTGGTCGTGGTCGACGAGGAGCAGCGCTTCGGCGTGCGCCAGAAGGAGCTGCTGCGCACCCTCAAGCTCCAGGTGGACGTGATGAGCCTCTCGGCGACGCCGATCCCGCGCACGCTGCAGATGAGCCTGAGCGGCATCCGCGACATCTCCGTGATCGAGACGGCCCCGCGCGGCCGCCACGAGATCCGCACCTACATCGGCGAGTATCGCGACGACCTCGTGCGCGTCGCCATCGAGAAGGAGCTGGCCCGCGACGGCCAGGCGTTCTACCTGCACAACCGCGTGGAGACGATCGACCAGGCGGCGGAGCACGTGCGCGCGCTGGTGCCGGGCGCGCGCGTCCTCGTCGCGCACGGGCAGATGCCCGAGCGCGCGCTCGAGAAGGTCATGCTCTCGTTCCTCGCCGGCGAGGCCGACGTGCTGGTGACGACGTCGATCATCGAGAGCGGCATCGACATCCCGACGGCGAACACGCTGATCGTCGAGCGCGCCGACATGCTCGGCCTGGCGCAGCTGTACCAGATCAGGGGCCGCATCGGGCGCAGCGACGCCTACGCCTACGCGTACCTCCTGTATCCGAGCGAGGACCTGCTGACCGGCGAGGCCGCGGCGCGCCTGACCACGCTGAGCGACCACACCGACCTCGGCGCCGGCTTCAAGATCGCCATGGCCGACCTCGAGATCCGCGGCGCCGGCAACCTGCTCGGCGACGAGCAGAGCGGGCACGTCGCCGCGGTCGGCTTCGAGATGTACGCGCAGATGCTCGAGGAGGCGGTGCACGAGCTCGCCGGCGAGCTCGAGGCGCTGGCCGCGCCGGTGCGCGTCGACATGCCGGTCACCGCCTTCGTGCCGCCCGACTACATCGCCTACGAGGCCAGCAAGATCGACGCCCACCGGCGGATCGCGCGGGCGCGCACGCTCGGCGAGCTCGGGGACGTGCGCGCCGAGCTCGCCGACCGCTTCGGCCCGCCGCCGGAGCCGGTCGAGAACCTGCTCACCCTGCAGGCGATCCGCCTCAAGGCGGCGGAGCTCGGCGCGACGGCCGTCGCCTATCGCGGCAGCCGCCTGCAGGTCGACGGACTCGACCTGGACGACGAGTCGGCGGCGCGCGTACGAACCTCCAACGAGCGTGCGACGTTCTTCAAGAAGGACCACATGATGGCGGTGCATCGTGAGGGCCAGGAGCCGCCTTTGCTCAGGTGGGTCGAGGCTACGCTCGATGCTATACTCGCCTCTCGTGTGTCTCACGACCGGTCTTCAATCCCTGGGAGAGAGAATCTATGAAGAAGCTCATCGTGAGTGTGGCCCTGCTCGCACTCGTCGTGCCGGCAGTCCTCTTGGCGGGCTGCGGCGAGACCAAGGTCCCCGCGGGCGCCATCGCCGCGGTCGGCAGCGGCGTGGTCACGCAGGAGCAGTTCGACCAGATCTGGACGCAGGCTGAGGCACAGTACAAGTCGCAGCAGGGCGCGCCGCCGTTCCCCACGGAGGGCACCGCGCAGTACAACCAGCTGAAGGCCAGCATCGTCAACTACCTGGTCCAGAACGAGATCATCAAGGCGAAGGCCGCGGACCTGGGCGTGTCGGTGACCGACAAGCAGCTTCAGGAGCGCATGAAGCAGATCGTCGCAGCAGGTCGGCGGCCAGAAGAAGCTCGAGAAGCTGCTCAAGCAGCAGAACGTGACCCAGGCCCAGCTCGAGGACCAGCTCCGCGCGCAGATGCTGCAGGACGCCGTGCAGCAGAAGGTCTACGCCGACATCAAGGTCAGTGAGGCCGACCTCAAGAAGTACTACGAGAATCCGGACAACAAGGCGCAGTTCGTGGTGCCGGAGAGCCTGGACGCCCGTCACATCCTGGTCAAGACCAAGGCCGAGGCCGACAAGGTGCGCGCCCTGCTCGTGGCCGACAACAGCGACGCGAACTGGAAGAAGGTCGCCAAGCAGTACTCCATCGACCCCGGTTCGAAGAACACCGGCGGCAGCCTGGGCAACTTCCCCAAGGGCCGCATGGTCAAGCCGTTCGAGGATGCGGCCTTCGCCCTCGGCATCAACGAGATCTCGCAGCCGGTCAAGACGCAGTTCGGCTACCACGTCATCGAGGTCACCAAGAAGACCAAGGGCTCCTCGAAGACCTTCGAGGAGGCCAAGGCGACGATCGAGCAGCAGCTCAAGTACCAGAAGCAGGCGACGGCCTGGGAGAAGTGGCTGAAGCAGGCCATGGCGGACGCGGGCGTCGTCTACGCCGCCGGCTTCGACCCCGCGCTGCTCACCGCATCGCCGAGCCCCGCCGCTTCGGGCGCTCCCGTCGCGTCGCCGTCGGCCTCGCCGGCGGGCTAGGACCGGCCGCCGAGCCAGGCGCCGCGGCGCGGCGATGAGCCTCACGCTCGTGCACATCGGCGCCGCCGCCGGACTGGCGCCCGCAGCCTCGCTGCGGGCGCTCGCCGGCGGCGGCGCCGTCTTCGTCCCGGCCGGCCTCGCCGGCGAGCTCCGCGAGCTCGTGGCGGAGGCCGCCGACCCCGGGTTCGGCCGGCTGCTGGAGATCGACCCGGCCGACGGCGACGGCCTCGACGAGCTCGTCCGCCGCGCCGCCGAGGGCGGCGTGGTCGTGGCGCTGGCCGGCCCGGACGGGCCGCAGCTGGCGCGCGAGCTGCGGCGGCGGGCCGCCGCCTCCGGCGCGCCCGGCGGCGCCTCGCCGGCCTCGCCGCCCGAGCTCCTCACCGTCCCCGCCGGCCCGGCCTTCGACGACGCTCTGCTCGGCCAGGAGCTGGTCTCGCTCAAGCGCATCGTCGACGTCCTGCGCGTGGAGTGCCCCTGGGACCGCGAGCAGACGCCGCGCGACATCGTCGGCTATACCGTCGAGGAGGTCCACGAGCTGGCCGACGCGATCGCCGCCGGCGATCTGGCCGGCGGAGCACGGCGAGCTCGGCGACCTGCTGCTGCAGGTCGTGCTGCTCGCCCTCATGTTGAGCGAGGAGGGCGCCGGCGACCTCGCCAGCGTCGCCCGCGAGATCGAGGTCAAGCTCATCCGCCGGCACCCGCACATCTTCGCCGACGCGATCGCCGACACGCCCGCCGAGGTCAAGAGCCGCTGGGAGCGCATCAAGGTCGAGCAGGAGGGCCGGGAGGGCATCTTCCACGACGTCCCGGCCGGCTTCCCCGCGCTGCTCTACGCCAAGAAGCTGCAGCAGCGCGCCGCGAGCGTCGGCTTCGACTGGGACTCGGCCGCCGACGCGTTCCCCAAGATCGCCGAGGAGCACGCCGAGCTGGCCGAGCTGTTCGCCGAGGCCGCCTCGGCCGCCGAGCTCGGCGGCCCCGCCCCCGACCCGCACCGCGCCGACCCGCGCGTGGCGCACGAGGTCGGCGACCTGCTCTTCGCGACGGTCAACGTCGCCCGCCTGCTGCACGTCGACCCGGAGCTCGCGCTGCGCGAGGCGGGGCGGCGCTTCGAACGGAGGGTGACGGCGGCCGCGGCGCTCGCCGCGGCCGACGGCCGCGACTGGGCGTCGCTGGACCTGTCCGTCCAGGAGGAGTACTACCAGCGGGCCAAGGCGTCGGGCGCCTGACCGCGGCCGGCGCGGCTCACGCCGCCGGGTGCTCCACGAACTCGATGTCCAGACCGCCGCACTCCGGGCACGACATCAGGTCCTCCTCCACGTCGGGGAGGAGCTCCGTCTTCAGGAACACGCACCCGCAGTCCTCGCACGCGTAGTACGGGACTTCCATGATCATCCCCCTTCCTTCCCACACTGGGTATGTTCCCGATGCGACGCCACATCACCGCCGTGGCACGGTCGCCGTGCGGCCGGTGTGATAGCGTCCGGTTCCCGGCAAGACGACGCAGGAGGCCCCCGGCAATGACCACCATCATCGACGTCTCAGCGAGGCAGATCCTCGACTCTCGCGGCAACCCCACGGTCGAGGTCGAGGTCGAGCTCGAGTCCGGCGCGGTCGGGCGTGCCGACGTGCCGTCGGGCGCGTCCACCGGGGAGTACGAGGCGGTCGAGCTGCGCGATGAGGGTGGCGAGTACCTGGGCAAGAGCGTGCGCACCGCCGTCGACAACGTCAACAACGTGATCGCCGAGGAGATCGTCGGCTTCGACGCCACCGACCAGCGGCTCGTCGACCGCATGCTCATCGAGCTCGACGGCACGCCGAACAAGGCCAAGCTGGGAGCCAACGCGATCCTCGGCGTCTCGCTGGCGACCGCCTACGCGGCCGCCGCCGCGCTCGAGCTGCCGCTCTACCAGTACGTCGGCGGCGTCAACGCCTTCACGCTGCCGGTCCCGATGATGAACATCATGAACGGCGGCAAGCACGCCGACAACAACGTCGACCTGCAGGAGTTCATGGTCATGCCGGTCGGCGCCGTCACCTTCGAGGAGGCGCTGCGCATCTGCGCCGAGGTCTACCACGGGCTCAAGGCCGTGCTGCGGGTGAAGGGCCTGAGCACCGCCGTGGGCGACGAGGGCGGCTTCGCCCCGAACCTCGGCCTCGAACGAGGAGGCCATCCAGGTGATCATGGAGGCGATCGACGCCGCCGGGTACGAGCCCGGCAACGACGTGCGCATCGCCCTCGACCCCGCCGCCTCGAGCTTCTACGACACGGCCAAGGAGCGCTACGTGCTCGAGAGCGAGGGTCGCGAGCTCACCTCGGCCGAGATGGTCGACTACTACGCCGCCCTCGTCGACAAGTACCCCATCATCAGCATCGAGGACGGCCTCGCCGAGGACGACTGGGACGGCTTCAGGCTCATGACCGAGAAGCTCGGCGACCGCATCCAGGTGATGGGCGACGACCTCTTCGTCACCAACACCGAGCGCATCGCGCGCGGCATCGCCGAGAAGTCGGCCAACTCGGTGCTCATCAAGCTCAACCAGATCGGCACGCTCTCCGAGACCCTGGACGCCATCCAGATGGCGACCCGCGCCGGCTGGACGGCCGTCTGCTCGCACCGCTCCGGCGAGACCGAGGACACCACGCTCGCCGACCTCGCCGTGGCCACCAACGCCGGCCAGATCAAGAGCGGCGCCCCGGCGCGTACCGACCGCGTCGCCAAGTACAACCAGCTGCTGCGCATCGAGGAGATGCTCGGCGACGTCGCCTACTACCCGGGGATGAACGCCTTCTACAACCTGCGCTAGGCGCGAGCGACTCCGGCGGCCGGCCGCCGGGTGAACCGTCCGGCGGCGCTCACGCGAACGGCGACCGCAGGTCGCCGTTCGCGTCGTAGGGCAGCGGGAAGAGCGGGCCGGCGGGGCGCAGCGCCTCGCCGGCCCGCACCTCGTCCAGCAGCGCTTCGGACACGGCCAGGCGCTCCAGGTGGGCCGTGTCCCTGATCCAGGCCAGGCGTACCTCCGCCCGGTCCCTCATGCCGCTCGTCTGCAGGCAGGCGTCGATCGCCTCACGGTCGCTGCCGCAGGCGATCGGCAGGCGGGCGTCCTCGGGGCTGTTGGAGGTGATGCAGTTCACGTTGGTCGCGGCACGGTCGACTGCGGCCGCGCAGCGCGTGCTGATGAAGTCGGCCATGCCGATGCCGCAGGCGTTGCCGTGGGTGGCCACGGTGAGCCCGCGCACGAAGATCCTCGTGATGCGCGGGCTGACCGGCCGCTCGCCGCCGCCCCAGAACGACAGGCGGCCGGTGACGTTGGTGTCCATGCCGGCGCCGCTC
Organism: uncultured Thermoleophilia bacterium; assembly: GCA_963717965.1. Taxonomy (GTDB): domain Bacteria; phylum Actinomycetota; class Thermoleophilia; order UBA2241; family UBA2241; genus CAIXSE01. Next base: position 44,098 of record CAVQXS010000005.1, read on the forward strand.
ACGTCCTTGCCGAGCTCGTCGACGACGAGCACGTCGAGCTGGTCGAAGGGCAGGCGCGGGAGCAGCACGCGCGCCCGCGCGAGCAGCTTCCGCCTCGCGGGCGAAGAAGTCCGCCGGGCTTACGACCTCAAGGAGCGCCGTCCGCTCGCGCTGGTCCTCCACGAGGGCGATCCCGCAGAGCACGGGGAGCGCGGCGAGCAGCCGCTCGCCGTGGTCGCGCAGCACGGCCGGGAAGCCGTGGCGCACCGTCAGCCCGTGCGCGGAGAGAGCGCCGGCGTGCTTGCCGGCGCCGATCACCAGCATCTTGACGAGGCCGCTCTCGACCTCGCCGTGGAAGTCGGTGTGCGGCTTCACTCGGTTCACGACGATGATGCCGTCGGCCTCCACGAGGTCGCGGGCGGCCCAGACAGGCCCGCCGAAGGCGCTCTCGGCGACGGCGACGACGTCCATCGCCGAGACGACCTCGGCGTCGACCGTCTCCGCGGTGACGCCGAGGCCGGCAAGCACGGCGCGCTGGCCCGCGGCCGTGGCGCCGCCGTGGCTGCCCATGCAGGGCACGATGAAGGGCTCGCCGCCGGCGCCCCGCACCGCCGTGACCGAGGCACGAAGCACGGCCGGCAGGTCGGCGATGCCGCGGCTCCCGGCCGTGATCGCGATGCGCGCGCCGGGCCCGACGGACCCCTCGAGACCGGCGCTGCCGAGCCCATCCGCCACCGCGGCGGCGACGTCCACGTGCGCGCCGCGAGGGGAAGAGCTGGTCCACGAGTTGCAGAAGGGGCCTCTCGTGCCTCAAACTGTCCTCTCACACATCGTCGGCACCATCGCCGCCGAGCCTACCACGAGCCCCGCCGCCGGCCGCGCGCCGCGCGCGCGGGGAGACCGGCCAGAGCACATCTGGCGCCGTGATGAGGCCACCGTAGTCGACCACGACCCAAAGGAAGCGCAAGCATGTACTGTCCCGAATGCGGCAACGACGCCGGCGGCGCCAAGTTCTGCCCCGAGTGCGGCGCGAACCTGTCCGGCGTGAAAGACGCCCTGAGCGGCAAACAGGCCGCCGCCCGCCCCGCCAAGGGCAAGGCCGGCGCGGCTCCCCAGGCAGCCGCGTCCGCGGGCGCGCCCAAGCGCATTTCGCCGTTCGTCATCTGGGGCGGCTTCGGCGCGCTGGCCATCATCGTCATCCTCGTCGTCCTCATGGTCTCCGGCGGGTTCGGCGACGGCTCCGGCGACGGCGACGCGGCGCCGCAGAGCGGCGCCCCGGTCCAGGCCGTCGACGCCGACACGAGCGGCAGCTACAGCGAGCTGGTCGCCCGCGCCAACGAGTTGTACGACAAGGGCGACGCCGAGTTCCAGAAGCAGAACTTCGAGCAGGGCGGCGCCTACTTCGCCGCCGCCGCCAAGATCTACGCCGCGGCGTGGAAGAAGCAGGCCACCGAACCGGGCGTGGGCACCGACTTCGCGGTCGCGCTCTTCTACAGCGGCGACATCCCCGGCGCGCTCGACCAGATCGACGCCGTCCTCAAGGCCAACCCTGACTTCCAGAAGGGCTGGCTCAACAAGGGCATCTTCCTCAGCCACGAGTCCCGGCTCGCCGAGCAGAACGGCGACAAGAAGGCCGCCAAGACGCTCAACGACGAGGCCAAGGTCGCGTTCACCAAGGCGGTCGCCATCGATCCCAAGTCCGAGGCCGGCAAGCAGGCGGACGCCAGCCTGCAGCAGCTCTCGCAGTAGGCGGATCGCCGGGTCGCGCGGCCGCCGGGCAGGGACATCCGCCGGCGGTCGCGAACCCATACCGTGAGAAGGGGCCGTCCTGCGCGATGAGGGCGGTGGACAGCGAGCCGGGAGCGGCGCAGCGTGGCCGACACGACCTCAGCAGCGACCTCGGGAGCGGGGCAGACACGCCGCGCTTCGTCCAGCCTGCGTGCGCACGCCCCGCGTCCGCACTTCGGCCGTCTCGCCCTGCTCGTGCTGCTCCTCATCGGCGCCGCGTTCTACGTCTCGCCGCTGCGCGCCTTCTTCGAGCAGCAGGACCGCTACGAGAAGGCGGCGGCGGAGCTCCAGGCGGCCCGCCGGGACAACGCCGCGCTCGAGCGCGAGGTCAAGCTCCTGACCACCAAGGCGTACATCGCCCAGCGCGCCCGCTCCGACCTGGAGCTCGTGCCGCCCGGTACCCAGGTCTTCGTGATCAAGGGACTGCCCGGCAAGGAAGCGGAGACGGACTTCAGCACCGACACCCCTCCAGTGGAGAGCTCGATCTCCGTCCTCGATCGCATCGAGGACTTGTGGCGCACCCTGCTGCACTGAGGCCGGGGTGAGCCGGACGCCGCCGCTGGTCGCCGGCGCGGACGCGGCGGTCGTCGCCGGCCAGCTCGGGCGTGAGCCCCACGCGATGAGCGCGATCGGCGCCCGCTGCCCGTTCGGCTTTCCGGCCGTCGTCGAGGACCTTCCCTACGACGCCGGCGGCCGGCCCTTCCCGACGCTCTACTACTGCACCTGCCCGACGCTGGTCGCGGCCGTCTTCCGGCTCGAGAGCGGCGGCGGCGTTGCCGCCTGGACGGAGCGGCTCGCCGCCGAACCCGCGCTGGCGCGGTCGGCGGCGGCTGCCGCCGCGGACTCCGCCGCGCGCCGCGAGCAGCTCGTCCGCGAGCACGGGCTCGCGATGGTCGACGGCGGGGCCTCGCTCGCGACCGGCGTGGGGGGCGTGGGCGACGTGCGCGCGATCAAGTGCCTGCACGCGCACGTCGCCCACGCGCTCGCCCGCCCGGGCTACGTCTTCGGCACGGCGATCCTCGCTGAGCTGACCGATCCCTGGTGCGACGACCGCCGCTGCGCCGCCTTGCTGCCGGACGGCGGCCCGTGAGAGCGGGTCGTGAGGGCCGCCGCATGAGGCGCAGGGCCGTGCGAGGGCCGCCGCATGAGGGTCGCCGTCGTCGACCTCGGCACCAACACCTGCCGGCTCTTCCTCGCCGAGGTGGACCGGCGGTCGCGTGGAGCAGGCGGAACGGCTCACGACCGTCGTCCGGCTCGGCCAGGGGGTCGACAAGACCGGACGGCTGCATCCGGACGCCGTCGCGCGGACGCACGCCTGCCTGGCCGGTTACGCGCCGCGCCTCGCGGCCTACGGACCGGCGCGGCGTCTCCTCATCGCCACCAGCGTCCTGCGCGACGCCGGGGACGGCCGGCAGTTCCTCAAGGCAGTCAAGTACGAGTTCGGCCTGCCGTGGCGCATCTTGAGCGGGGAGGAGGAGGGGGCCTTGGCCTTCCGCGGCGGCACGGCATGGCTGGTCGCGGGCGCCGGGGAGGCTGCGCAGCCCGGCGCGGACGAGCCGCTGCAGGGCGCGGAAGGTCCGCCGGACCCGCTCCTCCTCGTCGACATCGGCGGCGGCAGCACCGAGTTCGCCGTCGGCTCGGCCGGCGAGCCGCCGGCGTTCGTGCGCAGCCTCGACATCGGCGTCGTGCGGCTCACCGAGCGGTTCTTCCGCGGCGACCCGCCGCCGGCGGCGGAGATCGCGGCCCTCTCGGGCCACGTCGCCGCCGCCATCGCAGGGCGGCGTGCCGCCCGACCTCCGCGCCGCGGTCCGCGGCGCGTCGGCGTCGCCGGCACCTACACGACGCTGGTCGCCAACAAGCTCGGCATGCGCGAGTACGACGCACGCCTGGTGCAGGGCCACCGGCTGACGCTCGGCGACATCGACGCGGCCGTCGCGCGCTTCGCCGGGATGACGAGCGCGGAGCGCGGCCGGCTCCCGGGCATCCAGCCCGGCCGCGAGGATGTGATCCTCGCCGGCGCCCTCATCGCCCGCGCGGCCTGCGCCGCCTTCGGCCTCGACGCCGTGCGCGTCAGCGAGGCCGACCTCCTCGAGGGAGCGGCGCTCGCCCTGGCGGAGGGCTCGCTCGGGCCCGCGTGAGCGGGCGCGAAGCGCCTGCGGCGTTCGCGCCGGCGCCAGAGCCCCGGAGGCCGCCCGGGTTGACCCACGGCGGCCCGGCCGGTAGCGTCGCCGAAGTGCACGTCGTTCGCTCCGGGAGGTTTCGCGTGCTGGTTCGCCGTCTGATGACCCGGCTCGCCATCACACCTATCTTCGTCTTCGCCGCCTGGCTGGTCGTCACCGGCGCCCTCGGTCCCTCCGCCTGACCACCCGGGCATCCCGGCGTCTCCCGCGCTGCGCATCGCGTCGCCCGCCCCACCCCGTCATATACTGCAGCCGTGCCGGAGTGGCGGAACTGGTAGACGCCGGGGACTTGAATCCTGTCGCCGCTGGCGGCGTCCGGGTTCGAGTCCCGGCTCCGGCACCAGATAACTCCTGCACCAGCCCGTTTGGTCGCTCAAGACGGGGCGCGGGAGTCTCGGAGAACGACCAGTCGCAAGGCCGACTGCCAGCATTCTGCATACGACCAGTACGGGACAAGCCGATGGGGTCGGGGGACTCGGGTACAAGGATTCACCTGAGCGTGGACGTAGTCGGAAGGCCTTGCCCAGTGCGCTGGACGTCGTGCCCGTGATCGACATGGTGAACGACGGGGAGTACGAAGACGCCGTGGCGAGCCTCGCGCAGATGCGCGCCATGGAGGTCAAGGACCTGAACAAGCGCCTCGTGAAGATGACGGCGACGCTCGCCGGCGTGAACGGGGTGCTGTCGTCGCTGAAGTGAGCGACTGACTGGAGGAGGGCGGCCAGATGATCGGGCCGGCCGCACGACGCGACACGCGACGGGGCGGCGGGTGCTCACGCACCCGCCGTCCTTCAGCCGGCGATGTGACCACAGACTCCGGGAGTGACCCACGATGACGACGCTCGCACACATCGACGGTCTGCTGCTCGACATGGACGGCGTGCTCGGCATGTCGTGGGTGCCGCTGCCCGGCGCGGCGGACGCCGTGACGCGCCTGCACGCCGCCGGCGTGCCCTTGCGCGTCATCACCAATACGACCGCGCTCGCTCAGGCGCGCTTCGGCGCGGTCCTCCGCGAGGCCGGCTTCCCGTTCGCCGACGGCGACATCCTGACGGCCTCGGTCGCGGCGGGCGCCTGGCTGCGCGAGCAGCGTCCGGGCGCCCGCGTGTTCCTGCTCGGCGACGCGCAGCCGGAGGATCTCGAGGGAGTTCACCTGGTCGGTCTGGACGAGGACCCCGAGATCGTGCTCGTCTCCGGCGCCGACGAGTCCTTCGCGTTCGAGACGTTCAACCGCGTGCTGGCCGCGCTGCGCGGCGGCGCGGAGCTCGTCGCCATGCACCGCAACCTCTTCTGGATGACCCGGCGCGGCGAGAAGCTGGACGCCGGGGCCTACCTGCTCGGCCTCGAGGCGGCCACGGGGCTCGAGGCCGTGGTGCTCGGCAAGCCGGCGCCGGGAGCCTTCCGCGCCGGCCTCGACGCGCTCGGCCTGCCGCCCGAGCGCGTCGCCATGGTCGGCGACGACGTCGAGAACGACGTCCTCGCCGCGCAGGCTCTCGGGGTCACCGGCGTGCTCGTGCGCACGGGCAAGTTCCGCGAGGACGCGCTCGCCCGTGCCTCGGGCACGCCCGACTACGTCGTCGACTCGATCGTCGACGTGCCGGGGCTGCTCGGCAGCTGATAGGCCGGCACCCACGGGCCCGGCACCGGCCGGCGCCGCGGCACCGGCCCTTGTCTTTCCCCCACAGCGGCCCTAGCATCGGGTGTGAACTTCATCGTGCGCGCCGCGGCCGCGGGGCCGCCCGTCTCGTGCACGCGAAAGGGGCCGTCATGAGTTGGATTCCGCTCGTCGTCGTCGCCATCGTCATCTTCCTGATCGTGGTCCTCGTGCTCTCGGGCATCCGCATCGTGCGCCCCACGCACCGCGGCCTCGTGGAGCGCCTCGGCAAGTACAACCGCTTCGCCGGGCCGGGCATCCACCTCACCATCCCGTTCGGCATCGAGCGCATGTATCAGGTGGACATCCGCGAGACGCTGGTCGACGCCACGCCGCAGACGATCATCACCAACGACAACCTGAACGCGCGCGTCGACGCCCAGGTCTACCTCAAGGTCAAGACCGACGAGGAGAACATCAAGGCGTCGCAGTACAACGTCGCCAACTACCAGGTGCAGATCGTCCAGCTGGCACGCACCACGCTGCGCAACATCATCGGCACCCTGAGCCTCAAGTCGGCGAACAGCGAGCGCGGGCGGATCAACGAGGAGCTGCGCACGACGCTGCGCACGGAGACGGCCAACTGGGGTCTCGAGATCCTGCGCACCGAGCTCAAGGAGATCGACCCGCCGGCGGACGTGCAGGAGACGATGAACAAGGTCGTCAAGGCCGAGAACGAGAAGATCGCCGCCGTCGACTACGCCACCGCGACCGAGACGCAGGCCGACGGCCAGCGCCGCGCCGAGATCAAGAAGGCCGAGGGCGTCAAGCAGGGCAAGATCCTCGCCGCGGAAGGCGAGGCGCAGGCCATCCAGCTGGTCAACGAGGCCGCCGAGCGGTACTTCGTCGGCAACGCCCAGGTGCTGCGCAAGCTCGAGACGGTCGAGAAGGCCTTCTGGCAGAACGCCAAGATCATCGTGCCTGCGGACGGCAGCCTGGTCAACATCATCGGCGACCTCGCCGGCACCACGCCTGTACCGGTGAAGGTCCCGCAGCCCAATCCCACGCCCGGGCAGCCGCAGCAGAAGAGGTAGACGACGGCCGAAGGGGCCGGCGGGGCGCGCTCAGGCGCGCTTCTCCGGCCCCTTCTTCGCGCGCGGCTTCTTCTGCTTGGGCGGCAGCGACGCCGCGTAGGCGGCCGCCTTGCGCACCCAGGCGGCCGCTTCGCCCGGGTCGGCGACCATCGCCGCGGGCAGGGCGACGTACTCCTTCATCGCCCTGCCCGGCATGGGCTCGAAGGGCCGGCCGCCGGCGGCCGTGACCGCGGCGCGCTCGTCCTCGGGCAGGCGCAGCATCACCGTCTCCTGCCACACGCCGGCGAACATGTTGCCGCCGGTGAAGTACGCGGGGCAGCCGAACATCGGCCGGTAGTCGATCGGGTGGTCGAACTCGAGACCCGCGACCGTCTCGTCGAGCAGGCGGACGAGCGCCTCATCGGGCTTGCGCCACGTGGCCATTGCGACCTCCCGCCGTGCCCGCGGCCGGCTAGTTCTTCTCGTGACGCGGCACCACGAGCACGGGGATGTCGCTGTGGTGCAGCAGCTTGAGGGCCGTCGAGCCGAGGAACGCGGCCGACATGGCGCCCTCGCCGTGGCTGCCGACGACGATGACCGCGGCCTTCTTCTCGCGTGCCGTCTCGAGCAGGACGTCGACGGCCTTGCCCTCGATCACGGCGCCGCCGGCCCGAACCCCGGCCGCCTCGAGCGCAGCCGTGGCCTCGGCGACCTGCTGGTCGCCGTAGGCGCGCACCAGGTCGACGTGCTGGTCGTACTCCGCGCTCATCATGAGCGGCGAGTCGGTCATGCCCATGGGGACGTAGCCGATCGAGAACTCGAAGGCGTGCACGACGAAGACCTCGGCGTCGTCGATGTGCCTGGCGAGCTCGGCGGTGTGCTCGAGCGCCTTCTTGGCGCAGTCCGAACCGTCGTAGCCCAGGACGAGCGTGGTCGGCATGGCGTGTCCTCCTCGAGTCGTGTCCCTGGGGTGACTATTGCACGCGGGGGGTGAGGCCGAAACGGCCGGCGGGCCAAGGTCGAAGGCCGGGCGGCGACTCGGGCCCCGGCCGTGTCCCCCTACGCCGTGCGCCGCGCCGCCCGGCGGGCGACGAGCCCGCGCCGCGGCGCGAAGACGTAGGCGAGCAGGAAGGCGGCGGTGGCGATGAGCACGACCGCCGCCCCGGACGCGACGTCGAGGTAGTAGCTCGCGTACAGGCCGGCGACGCTCGCGGCGGCGCCGATGACGGCGGAGACCGCCATCATCGCCGCCAGGCGTCGCGTGAGCAGGTACGCGGTCGCCGCGGGGGTGACCAGCATGGCGGCGACCAGGCCCACGCCCACCGTCTGCAGGCTGACGACGATGGTGAGCGCCAGCAGGATGAGCATCGCGAAGCGCAGCGTCTCCGGGCGTTTGCCGAGCGTGTGCGCGAGCACCGGGTCGAAGGCAGCGAGCTCGAACTCCTTGAAGAAGAGCAGCAGCACGGCGAGGACGATCAGCGCAAGGGCACCGGTGAGCCAGAGGTCGGTCGTGGTGACGCCGAGCACGTTGCCGAAGAGGATGTGGGTGAGGTCGGTGGCGTAGGAGTGCACCGTGCTGATGAGCACGACGCCGAGGGCGAGCGCCGCGGCGAAGAGGATGCCGATGGCGGTGTCCTCCTTGACGCCGCCGCGGCGCGAGAAGACGCCGATGCCGACCGCGACGAGGATCGCCGCCACCAGCGCGCCCAGCAGCAGGTTCGCGCCGAGCAGGTAGGCGACGGCGACGCCGGGCAGGATCGCGTGCGCCAGAGCGTCACCGAGGAACGCCATGGCGCGCAGCACGACGAACGTGCCGATCACCGAGCAGAGCACGCCGACGATGATCGAGGCGATCAGGGCGCGCTGCATGAACTCGAGCGTGAAGGGGTCGGTGAGCCAGACGATCATCGCGGCCCCGCGTGCGGCTCGTGGCTGTGCCGGTGCGCCTCGCCGTCGCCGACGTGGCCGGGGCAGCACTGGTCGATGACGACCATGCCGTCGAGGAAGAGCGCCTGGCCGCCGAAGGCCTCGCCGAGGTGCTCGGGGGTGAAGACGGTGGCCGGCTCGCCGTAGGCGATCAGCCGGCCGTTCAGCAGGGCGACGAGCTCGAAGCGCTGCGCCGCCGTCTGCATGTCGTGGGTGCTCACGAGCACGGTGATGCCGCGCCCGCGCAGCCCCGCGAGCAGCGTGAGGAGCGTCTCGCGGGCGTTGACGTCGACGCCGGTGAACGGCTCGTCGAGCAGGAGCACGTGCGGCTCCTGGGCGAGCGCCCGGGCGAGGAAGACGCGCTGCTGCTGGCCGCCGGAGAGCTCGCCGATGGCGCGCTTCGCGAGCTCGGCGATGTCGAGCTCGTCCAGGCAGCGCGCCACCACCTCGCGGTCGGCGGCCCCGGGCCGGCGGAACCAGCCGAGGCGGCCGTACCGGCCCATCATCACGACGTCCTGCACGGTGACGGGAAAGCCCCAGTCGATCTCCTCCCGCTGGGGCACGTAGGCGATCGGGTCGGTCTGCCGGCCGGGCGGGCGGTCGTGCAGGCGCATGCGCCCGGCGCGCACGGGGAGCAGGCCGACGAGCGCCTTGAAGAGCGTCGACTTGCCGGCGCCGTTGGGGCCGACGATCGCGACCTGGGCGCCGTGCGGCACGCTCATGGTGACGTTGTCGAGCGCCGGCCGCGCGCCGTAGGCGACGGTCACGCCCTCGAGCGTGAGCGAGGGCGAGGTCGTCGCGGCAGTCACCGGAGCGCCTCCACGATGCGGCGCGTGTCGTACTTCATCATCTCGATGTAGGTGGGGGCCGCGCCGTCCGCGGCGGTCAGCGAGTGGTCGAGGAGGTCGGTGACCACGGTCACGCCGGTCTCGCCGGCGATCTGCTCGGCCAGGTTCGGGTTCTCGCCGGCCTCGACGAAGATCGCCTTCGCGCCGGTGGCGCGGATCGCGTGCGTGAGGTCGCTCAGCTGCCGGGCGGTGGGCGTGTCGCCCGTCCCCACGGCGGGGATCACCGTGCCGACGATGGTGAGCCCGTAGCGGTCGGCGAAGTAGCCGTGACTGGCGTGGTCCATGACCAGCTTGCGGTCGGCGGCCGGGATCTGCGCGATCTGGGCCTTGATCCAGGCGTCCAGGGCGTCGAGCTTCTTGGCGTAGGCGGCCGCGTTGGCCGCGTAGACGGGCGCCCCCGCCGGGTCGGCCGCCGCGAACGCGTCCTCGATGTTGGCCACGTACGTCTTCACGAGCTCGGGATCGAGCCAGAAGTGCGGGTCGGTCTCAGCGTCGCCGAGGGCGGGCTCGCCCGGCTGCGGCGTCCGGCTCGTGAGGCCGGCGGAGGCGTCGACGACGGTCACGTCGCCGCCGGCGTTCTCCAGCGTGTCGAGGAGCGCGCCCTCGAGGCCGGCGCCGTTGACGATGACGAGGTCGGCGGTGGCCACGTCGCGCAGGTCGGACGGCGTCGGTTCGAACGCGTGCGGGTCGGCGCCGCGCGGGACGAGAGAAGCCACCTCGAAGCGGTCGCCGGCGACGTTCTGGGCGATGTCGGCGAGGAACGTCGTCGAGGCGACGACGTCGAGGGCGCCGGAGGAGGCGTGACCGCTCGCGGTCCCGCAGCCGGCGCCCAGGGCCGCAGCGAGCGCGAGCAGCGCGGCGACCGGGAGCAGGGCGCGGACGCGCGGCGTGAAGCCGCGCCGCGTCACGCCTCGCCCCCGCGCGTCGCCGCGTCTCGCCGGGCGGTCGTGCAGCCGGCGCAGAGGCCGCTCAGCTGGAGAAAGTGGTCGGTGATCCGGTACCCGGTCTCACGCCCGGCCGCGTCGACGATGCCGCGCATGTCACAGGCGGTGAACTCCGTGACGCGGCCGCAGGCGCTGCAGACGACGGTGTGGCCGTGCGCCGCGCTCGCGGGCACGAAGCCTTCGCAGTGGTCGGGCCCGTGCACGCGGCGCAGGGCGCCGATCTCGGTGAGGACCTCCAGGGTGCGGTAGACGGTCGTCAGTCCGAGCTCGGGGCAGCGCTCGCGGCCGGCGTCGTAGACCTGCAGGGCGCTGAGGCTCGAGGGGGCCGCGGCGATGGCCTCGAGCACGGCGCGGCGCTGGCGCGTCAGGCGAAGGCCGCGGGCGGCGAGCTCCGCGGAGACCTGGGCGGTGTCGAAGCTCACGGCGACCTCCTTCCTGAAACTGAAAACCGCTTTCAATAAGACGGACGGCGAGCGTAGCACGCTGCGCACGGGCGGGCAAGGGCGGGCGCGGGAGCGACTGGCGGGGTCAAGCGAACGCGGGGCGGAGCGACCGGCCGCCTGCGGCGGCCGCGGCCGGTCAGTGCCTCAGCGAATACGGGCAGGCGGCGATGCAGATGCCGCAGATGTCCGCGTCGACGCCGGTGAACAGCGTCATGTGGTGGCGGCAGGCGGAGGCGTCGAAGAGGAGCTCCCGCGCCATCCCCGGCCGCCACAGCACGTCGCGGCCGCACCCGGCCGGGCAGGCGTCGACGCACTCGCGGCAGTCGCCGCAGCGGCTCTCGACGACGGGCTCACTGGCGGGGAGCTCGAGATCGGTGAAGACGGTGGCCAGCCGGACCGCGGGGCCGAACACCGGCGAGACGAAGAGCGCCGTCTTGCCGACCCAGCCGAGGCCCGCCGAGGTCGCCGCCGTCTTGTGCGGGAACGGCCTGTCGCCGTTCGACGACTCACTGGTGGCGGGGACGCGCTCGGCGGCGTGTCCGTGCACCCTGAGGACGTCGACGAGCGTGCCGGTGGCGTCGTCGAGTGCCTCGTTCACGCGCAGGTACTCCTGCTCGTAGTCGAGCGTGGGGCCGTGGCGCAGACCGCGCACGACCAGCGGGTCGATCCGCATCAGGATGGAGATGGCGATGGGGTAGTCCGGCGCCAGCGGCAGCCGCGGCTCGTTGGCGGCGACGCCCCAGGCGTCGGCCTCCTTGGTGCGGAGCAGCTGGCCGATGGTGTGCCGGTCGAGAAGGCGAAGCATGTGACCTTTCTGGTCTGGTGTGGAGGCGCGCACGCGATTCGCCGGCCCCCGCGCCGCATTCATCCTCGCATCGCCGTCTCCGGCGGGACAATGGACGGGCGAACGGACATTCACCCCGGTGGTTGTCCGTTCTGGCCACCGTCCCTCGCGAAAACGCGCGGCTGAGACATGTACTTCAGTTCACAAGCGGAGTTTATTTTCGTCGGAGGGCGGCTATCCTCCAGGTACGGACCCGAGACGCGAGGAGGTGAGACCATGGGCCCTGTGCACTTCACCAGGACGCGCGTGAAGCAGGAAGATCGCTACGGCAAGCGCCGTAAGTGACAGCTATGGACGATGAACGGATCGGCTGACATACACGTAGCGCCACCCGGGAGGGGCGGTTCGCGGCAAGCGGATCGCCCCTCTCGTCGCGTACGGGCCCGGGTTCAGCTCGGCTTGAACCCGCGCAGGCGCAGGCTGTTCGTCACCACGGTGACGCTGCTCAGCCCCATCGCCGCAGCGGCCCAGATCGGGTTGAGCAGGATGCCGAACGCCGGGTAGAACACGCCGGCCGCCAGCGGGATCAGGGCGACGTTGTAGGCGAACGCCCAGAAGAGGTTCTGCTTGACGGTGCGGATGGTCGCGCGGGAGAGCTCGACCGCGGTCGCGACGCCGCCGACGTCCCCGGACATCAGGGTCACGTCGCTCGCCTCCATGGCGACGTCGGTGCCCGGTGCCGATGGCGATGCCCACGTCGGCCTGCGCGAGCGCCGGGGCGTCGTTGATGCCGTCGCCGACCATCGCCACCCGGCGGCCGCCGTCCTGCAGCGCCGAGACCTCGGCGGCCTTCTGCTCCGGCAGCACCTCGGCCACGACGCGGTCGATGCCGACCTGGGCGGCGATCGCCTGCGCGGTGGCGGCGTGATCGCCGGTCAGCATGACGACCTCGAGGCCGAGCTGCTTGAGGCGGGCCACGGCCGCCGCCGAGCTCGGCTTCACCGTGTCGGCAATGGCGATCGCGCCGACGGGCTGGTCGTCGACGAGGACGGTCACGACCGTCTTGCCCTGCGCTGCGAGCCCGGCCGCGCGCCTGCCGGCGGCCCCGCCGGCGAGGCGCTCGTTGCCGGCCACGACCGTGCGGCCCTCGACCTCCGCGCGGATCCCGTGGCCGGCGATCGCCTCAAACCCGGTCGCCGCCGGTACGTCGAGGCCGCGCTCGTCCGCGGCGGCGAGGATCGCCGCCGCCAGCGGGTGCTCGCTGCCGCGCTCGGCGCCGGCTACGAGCCGCAGCAGGGCGTCGTTGTCGAACGCTCCCCCCACCTCGAAGTCCGAGCCGTGCCCGGAGCCGAACAGGACGACGTCGGTCACCCGCGGCTTGCCCTCTGTCAGCGTGCCCGTCTTGTCGAGGACGACGACGTCCAGCTTGTGCGCCGTCTCGAGCGCGGCCCCGTCCCGGATGAGCACGCCGTTCTCGGCGCCCTTACCGGTGCCGACCATGATGGCGGTCGGGGTCGCGAGGCCGAGCGCGCACGGGCAGGCGATGACGAGTACCGCGACGAAGTTGAGCAGCGCGTAGTTGAGCGCCGGCTCCGGCCCGAACACCAGCCAGACGACCAGCGTGACCGTGGCGATGACGATCACCGCCGGCACGAACCACGCGGCGATGACGTCGGCGAGGCGGGCGATGGGCGGCTTGGAGCCCTGGGCCTGCTCCACCAGGCGGACGATCTGCGCGAGGGCGGTCTCGGACCCGACCCTGGTCGCGCGGAAGGTGAACGACCCGGTGGTGTTCATGGTGGCGCCGATCACCTCGTCGCCGGACTCCTTGACGACCGGGATCGGCTCGCCGGTGAGCATCGACTCGTCGACCGGCGACGAGCCCGCTTCGACGACGCCGTCGACCGGCACCTTCTCGCCGGGGCGGACGACGACGACGTCGCCGACGAGCACCTGGGCGACGGGCACGTCCGCCTCGACGCCGCCGCGCACGACGCGTGCCGTCTTGGGCTGCAGGCCGATGAGCGTCTTGATCGCGGCTCCGGTCTGGCCCTTGGCGCGCGCCTCCAGCAGACGGCCGAACAGGATGAGCGTGATGATGAACGCGGCGGAGTCGAAGTACATCGGCTCCCCGAGCCCCTGATGCTCGAAGAAGGCGGGGAAGAGGACGCCGAGCACGCTGTAGAGATACGCGGCCGACGAGCCCATCGCCACCAGCGTGTTCATCGTCGTGGTGCCGTGCTTCAGCGCTGACCACGCGGTCGTGTAGAACTGCCGACCCACCCAGAACTGCACGATGCTGGCGAGGCCCCAGAGCACGTACCCGTTGTGCAGCCAGCCGGGCAGGAAGGTGAACCAGTCCATCTGCATGGTGCCGGCGAAGATGATCGCGCTGAGCACGAAGCCGACGGTGACCTTGAGCTTGAGGCGTCCGTAGGCGACGGCGCGGGCCGCCTCCTCGGCGTCGGCCGCCGCCTCGATGCCCTCCGCGCCGGTGCCGGGCGCCGGCTCGACGACGTCATAGCCGGCGCCGCGCACGGCCTCGACCAGGTCCTGATACGTCGCCTGGCCGGGGATGTACGAGACGGTCGCCTTCTCGGTCGCGAGGTTGACCTCCGCCTTGAGGACGCCGGGCGGCGTGCGCAGCGCCTTCTCCACCCGGTTCACGCAGCTGGCGCAGGTCATGCCGATGATCGGCAGCGTCTCCTGGGCGGTCACGACCCCGTAACCCGCTCCCTCGACGGCGGCGACGAGGTCGCCCGTCGAGACCGCGCCGGGGTCGAAGGTGACCGTCGCCTTCTCCGTGGCGAGATTGACGGCGGCCTTGTCGACGCCCTGCACCTTGCCGATGGCGCGCTCGGTCCTCGCCACGCAGCTGGCGCACGTCATGCCGGTGATCGGCAACTCGATGGTGGTGTCGCGATGGCTCATGGGGCTCCGCAGGTAGGAATCTCCCGCGCATAGTCTTCCCGCGCTCAAACGATGGTACCCCCGGGGGTATGAGCGCGCCAGCGTCGGCGGCCCCGGTATGATTGCCCGCGGCAGCGGCGGCGAGGAGGCTCATACCATGACGATCTGGGACCCGCGGCACGAGACCATCGACCGGGAGCAGCTGCAGGCCCTGCAAGTGGAGCGCCTGCGCGCCACCGTGGCGCGGGTCCACGCGAGCGTCCCCTTCTATCGCGAGCGGCTGGGCGCCGCCGGCTGCGAGCCCGGTGATCTCAGATCGCTCGACGATCTCCGCCGCCTGCCGTTCACCGAGAAGACCGACTTCCGCGACAACTACCCCCAGGGCCTGTTCGCCGCGCCGCTCGACGAGGTGGTCGAGGTCCACGCCTCGTCGGGGACGACGGGCGTGCCCGTCGCTTGCGGGTTCACGCGGCGCGACCTCGAGACGTGGGCGGAGCTGGTCTGCCGCCTCGCGGTCGCCGTCGGCGTGCGTCGCGACGACGTCGCCCAGGTCGCCTTCGGGTACGGCCTGTTCACCGGCGCGTTCGGCCTGCACTACGGCCTGCAGCGCGCCGGCGCGACGGTCATCCCGGTCAGCGGCGGCAACACCATGCGGCAGCTCCAGCTGATGCGCGACTTCGGCACGACCGTCCTGATCGCCACGCCCTCCTACGCGCTGTACCTGGGGGAGGTCATGCAGAAGCGCGAGATCCCGCTCGCCGAGCTCCGCCTGCGGCTGGGCCTGTTCGGCGCCGAGGGCTGCAGCGAAGAGATGCGCGCCCGGATCGAGAGCCGGCTGCCGCTCGTCGCGACCGACAACTACGGCCTCACCGAGGTCATCGGCCCGGGCGTGGCCGGTGAGTGCGAGTGCCGCGACGGCATGCACGTCGCCGAAGACCACTTCATCGTCGAGTGCCTGGACCCGGCGACCGGCGAGCCGGTGGCCGAGGGCGAGGTCGGCGAGCTCGTGTTCAGCTCGGTCACGCGCGAGTGCTCGCCCGTGCTCCGCTACCGCACCCGCGACCTCTCGACGCTGACCCACGAGACCTGCGCCTGCGGGCGGACGCTGGCGCGCATGGGCAAGGTGGTCGGGCGGACGGACGACATGTTCATCATCAGCGGCGTCAACATCTTCCCGTCGACGGTCGAGAAGGTGCTGCTCGCGATCGAGGGCGTCGAGCCCTTCTACCGGATCGTCCTCGGCCGCAAGGGGTCGCTCGACACCTTCGAGGTGCAGGTCGAGGTCACCGAGGCCATCTTCGACGGCTGGATGGACGACCTGCGGGCGTTCGAGCGCCGAGTGACCGAAGAGCTGCGCTCGGCGCTCCTCGTCCGCCCCAGGGTCAAGCTGGTGGAACCGGGCACGCTGGAGCGCAGCGAGGGCAAGGCCAGGCGCGTGATCGACGAACGGCCGAACTGACCGCCGGCAAGCGCGTCCTCTTCGGCTGCGCTCCCCCGGGCGTACACGCTCCTGCGCGTACGTGAAGGCCGGCGGTGCGAGCCCCCGCTTCGCGCCGCCGGCCAGAGTCAAGGTCGACTTGGAAGGTCCTCTCTCAGCGTCTTCCGGTCTCCTGGCCATGACATCGGGCCGCGCCGCCCGGAGGCGGATAGAACAGGCGTCTAGACGAAGGTGGACGCGTCGCCGCGGCAGGCTACGCCTGAGGGTTCCGTCGGCGGGCGAGTGACGTCAGACGCTTGTGACTCGTGTACCATCGACACGTAGGCGGAGTCTGCGCCGCCGTGGGCGGCCGCGAATGGGGGAGGGGTCTCATGTCACGTCCTATGAAGCGAATGCTGCTGGCGGCGTTCGTCCTCGCGTTGTTCGCCGGCCTGCCCGGTGTGGCGCACGCCAGGGTGACCTACATGGCGAGCAAGCCGAAGCTCTCCGCGGTGCCGGTCGTGGGCGTTCCGTTCACCGCCTCGGGTGTGATCAAGCCCAAGGCGACGGCGGTGTCCCGCACCATGGTCAAGGTCCGGCTGTACACGCGCACGGGCGGCCGCTGGAGCGTGACGGGGACCTATCGCGCCAAGCTCGCGGCGACCACCTCCGGCACGAAGTACTCCCGGCGGCTCACCGTCCCCGCGGAGGGCAGGTACGCAGTCCGGGCGTTCCACTACCGCGCGGGTAGGCTCGTCGCGACGTCCGCGCTGGCCGCGTTCGAGGTGGCCCGGCGGATCACCATCGACTCGAATCGTCAACGGGTGGCTGGCGCCGGCGCTCGGGGACACGATGGCCCCCGCCGGCACGCCGCTCGACATCGTCTTCTCTACGCCCGCCGACTGGGCCTCACCCGACCCGGCGAAGCTGAACGGCGCGGCGCACTTCATCTGGGGCGACTTCGAGAAGGTCGACGCCGACGGGCTGATCTGGCACACCGACGGCCTGCGCCCCGGCTACTACGACTGGATGCGCGACGCGATGCCCAAGTGGGGCACCGGCTCTCTGGTCGTCACGCAGCGGATCGACGTCGACAAGAACGCAAACGCCGACACGCACGCGCTGCCGTACGTGCCGGCGGACATCTCGTTCGGCGACGTCAGCTCCGCCGGCATGGGCTGCGACCGCAGCATCGCGTTCCTCACGCGTATCTTCTCGCAGGCGAGCCCCGACCCGCTCGTGTGGCACAGCGACGGCCTGGTCCCCGGCCGCTACGACTGGAAGTGCTGGATGCCGACTGCCACTACGGGACGCTGGTGGCCGACGGTCCGGCCCAGCAGGTGCCCCTCGATTCGGATCCCCAGGACTCGGTGACGGCGGTGCCGGCAGACACGCCCGTGGAGCTGGTCTTCACCGGCGCGCGGATGATGTGCTGGCGGACCATCCACTTCACGACGGCGGGCGACCTCACCAAGACCAGGGCCTACCCCGACCCGCCTGACCTGGTACTCCGACGGACTCGCCCCCGGCCGACTACGACTGGAAGTGCTGGATGGACGCAGTGCCACCACGGCACCATCGTCGTCCAGTAGGAGGGACAGCATGCGCACGTATCTGAGGGGCATCCTGATGGTCGGTCTGGTCGTGACGCTGCTGGCGTGCACGGCGTCGGTCGCCAGCGCCCGGATCACCTACTTCACGAGCAAGCCGGTGACGTCCAACGCGCCCAAGAAGGACAGGCCGTTCGTCACCTCCGGGTACATCACGCCCAGGTCGACGGCGTCGAACCGCGCCACCGTCAAGATCATCCTGTGGATGAAGTACGGGACCGAATGGGACGTCATGAGCAAGTACTGGACGAAGCTGTCGCCGCGCTCGGCCGGCAGCACCAGGTACGCGGTCACCATCACCATCCCCATGAAGGGCGACCACGGGGTGCAGGCGGTGCAGTACCGCCGCGGCAGGAAGGTGTCCAAGTCGGCGATCAGGTACTTCTACGTCCAGCCGTAGGCCGGCGCGTGAGTCTGAGAGGCGGCCCGATGAGCGAACGACGCTCGACTATCCGGGACGTCGATCCTGCTCGTCGTCGTGATCGCCGTCGCGGTGCCCGTGATCGTCGTGGCCGCCAAGATCCTGGCCGGCCCCGACCTACGGGCGGTCGAGAGCCCGGCCGCCTCCGGAAGTCCGGTGGCCGTCGGGAGCCCGACGGGCGCGCCGCAGAGCTGCACGAGCTGCTGGGTGGACAAAGGCGCGCCCGCGCCCGCGTTCGCCGGCGAGACGGCCGTGCAGGACGGCGTCCAGGTCCTGAACGTGGGTCTCGTCGGCGGGTACTACCGGCCGAACCGCTTCACGGTGCAGGCCGGCGTCCCGGTGAAGGTGGTGTTCACGGGCTGGGCCCAGGACTGCCTCGGCCAGCCCGAGTTCCCGGAGCTCGGCCTGAAGGGCGACATGAGCAGCGGTCAGGCGGTGTTCCCCCTGGGCGAGCTCGAGCCCGGTACCTACACCTTCACCTGCGGCATGGGCGTGAACGAGGGCCTGATCACGGTGGAGTGACCTCCGAGCGGCGTCGCCGGCGCGTGCAGGCTAAATGGTGACGCGGAGGAGCTCGAGGTAGCTGGTCGTGCCCTCGAGCACCTTGCCGATGCCGTCCTCGCGCAGCGAGGTGACGCCCTTGGCGCGCGCCAGGCGCTGGATCTCGAGCACGCTGCCGCCCGTCGCGACGGTGTCGCGCAGCTCGTCGTCGACCACGAGCACCTCGTACAGACCGAGGCGGCCGCGATAGCCGGTGCCGAAGCACTTGGAGCAGCCCGCGGGCTCGTACACGCGAAAGCGCTTCTTCGGCGCCGGCCCGAGGCCCAGCTCCTCCCAGCGCGCGTCGGTCATCGAGACCTCCTTGCGGCAGTGCGGGCAGAGGCGGCGCACGAGCCGCTGCGCGACGAAGCAGCGCCACGCGGCGGCGACGAGGTAGCGGGGCACGCCCATCTCGACAAGACGATTGACGGCGGCCGAGGCGTCGTTGGTGTGCAGCGTGCTGAAGACCTGGTGCCCGGTGATCGCGGAGTCGGCCGCCATCTTGGCGGTCTCGAGGTCGCGGATCTCGCCGACCATGATCACGTCGGGGTCGGCGCGCACGAGCGAGCGCAATGCCTGGGCGAACGTCAGGCCGATGGCCGGCTTGACCTCCGTCTGGATGATGCCCTCGATCTTGCGCTCGATGGGGTCCTCGACCGTGTAGACCTTGCGCTCCGGCGACTTGATCAGCTCGAGCGTTGTGTAGAGCGTCGTCGACTTGCCCGAGCCCGTGGGGCCGACGATGACGATGCCGCCCTCCGGCGCCTCGAGCGCGGCCTCGAAGCGGGCGAGGTTGTCGCCGACGAGGCCGAGCGAGGCCAGCGTCGGCGGCAGGGGTGAGACCTCGAGGATACGGATGGTGAGGTTCTCGCCGTACATGCTCGGGATGGAGGCGAGGCGCAGGTCGATGGCCTCGCCGCTCGAGAGTTCGAAGCTCGTGCGGCCGTCTTGCGGCAGCCGCCGCTCGGCGATGTTGAGGTTGCCCATGATCTTGAGGCGGCTGGTGATGCCCGCCTGCAGCTCCTTGGGGAACTCGCGCAGCTCGTGGAGCACCCCGTCGATGCGGCAGCGCACGCGGAGCGAGTCCTCGGCCGGTTCGAGGTGGATGTCCGACGCCGCCATGCTGGCGGCGTCGGTGAGCAGGGCATCGACGATCTCGATGATGTCGGCGTCGATGTCGGCGGGCGTGAAGGCAGCCTCATCGGCCTCGTCGCGCGCGTCCTTGAGCTTGCCGCGGGAGCTGAAGTAGACGGCGACCGCCTCGTCGAAGTCGGAGTCGGTGCAGATGACCGGCACGACGCGCTTCTTGGTGCGCATGCCGACCTCGTCGATCGAGATGACGTCCAGCGGGTTGGTCATCGCCAGCACGAGGCTGCCGTTGTCGTCGAGGCTGAGGGGGATGAGCCGCCGCCGCACGATGAAGTCGCGGGGCAGCAGGCCGAGGGCGGCCGGCTGCGGCGTCGTCTGGCTGAGATCGACGACGCCGATGTGCATCTGGCCGGCCACCGCGGTGATGATGTCCTGCTCGTTGACCAGCCCCTCGGCGACGAGGACCTCGCCGAGGCGCCCGCCGCCATCGCTCTGGCGCGCGAGGGCGTGGTCGAGCTGCTCCCGCGTGACGAGGCCGCTGGCCAGGAGGAGCGCGCCGAGCTTGAGGCGCCCGTTGGAGCGCCGCTTGCGCCCGCTGATGAGCGCCTCGAGCTTGCGGCCGAGGTCTTCGGGCGAGAACGGCTTGGTCATGAACTCCGCGGCGCCGGCGCGGTGGGCGTGCTCGAAGGTCGAGAAGTCGCCGTCGGAGGCCAGAACGAGCACCGGCGCGGCGTGCAGCACGGGGTCGCCGGCGATGAGGCGCAGCAACTCGAACGGATCGACGGTGAGGAGGTCGAGGTCGAGCACGACGGCCGACGGCGGGTCGTCGTGCAGGAGCCGCATGGTGTCGGGGGTGCCGAGGCTGGTGTTGATGGTGAAGCCTGGACCGAGCACGCTGGTGAGCTCGGTGAGGAGCTGGACGTCGTCGTCGATGATCGTCAGGGTCTTCCTGGACGCGCTTGCCACAGATACCTCCCGCCGGTTCGCGTCCACAGTCTAGCGCATCGCGAGGCTGGCCGAAGCGCCTCCGGGGCCGGACGAGGTGGATGATGCGAGAGAGAAGAAAAGTGCCGGGCCGGCGGGGGCCTTCACACGGATGCGGGCGGTCCGTGCGTCGTTCGAAGGAGACCGGCCCGGCTGAGAGAGAGGATGAGATGCCGGGCCCAGGGCCCGGTGAGTTATCCCTTTCGGTCTCGTGATGCGTATCGGCACGCGGGCGCGACTCCTGAGGGCTCGGGGCGGCCAAAGCGTTGTCAGTGCGAGCTACGCCCGAGGCCTCCGGCCGCGCTGCCGTCTCGGCCGCCGCCGCCGCGGCCGGCCGCCGCCGCGGTCGGCTATTGACCGCCGCAGGTGTGTCAACTGCGGGTGCTCCGCAGGCGCACCCGCTATACTCCGGCGACAGCGAGCAAGGAGCGCGTTCGTGTTCAGCAAGATCCTCATCGCCAACCGCGGCGAGATCGCCATCCGCGTCATCCGCGCGTGCCGCGAGCTCGGCGTCGGCACCGTCGCCGTGTACAGCGAGGCCGACGCCGAGTGCCTGCACGTCAGGTACGCCGACGAGGCCGTCTGCATCGGCCCGCCTCCGGCTGCGCAGAGCTATCTCGTCATGCCGGCGCTCATCCAGGCGGCTCTGCAGACCGGCGCCGAGGCGATCCACCCGGGGTACGGGTTCCTCGCCGAGCGCGCCGCGTTCAGCCGCCTCTGCCGCGAGCAGGGCATCAAGTTCATCGGCCCGTCGCCGGAGAGCATCGACGCTCATGGGCGACAAGGCGGCGGCGCGGGCGACGATGACCGCCGCCGGCGTACCCGTCACGCCCGGCTCCGAGGGCATCATCGCCGACGCGCTCGAGGCCGAGGTCGTCGCGCACGACATCGGCCTGCCGGTGATGGTCAAGGCGTCGGCCGGCGGCGGCGGCAAGGGCATCCGCATCGTCAAGGAGGCCTCGGAGCTGGCCGGCGCCGTGCGTCAGGCTCAGGCCGAGGCCGAGGCGGCGTTCGGCAACGGCGCCGTCTACGTCGAGAAGTACATCGGCGCGCCGCGCCACATCGAGATTCAGGTGCTCGCCGACGGCGAGGGCCACGGGGTCCACCTCGGCGAGCGCGACTGCAGCATCCAGCGGCGCCACCAGAAGCTCATCGAGGAGGCGCCGTCGCCGGCCGTGAGCCCGGAGCTGCGCGCCGAGATGGGCGCGGCCGCCGTCGCCGCCGCCGTCGCCGCGCACTACGAGGGCGCCGGCACCGTCGAGTTCCTGCTCGACAGCGACGGCAGCTTCTACTTCATGGAGATGAACACGCGGGTGCAGGTCGAGCACTGCGTCACCGAGATGGTGAGCGGCGTCGACATCGTCAAGACCGGCATCCGTATCGCCGCCGGCGAGGGCCTGCCGTTGCGTCAGGAGGAGATCGAGCTCGAGGGCCACGCCATCGAGTTCCGCATCAACGCGGAGGACCCGGCGGAGAACTTCATGCCCACGCCCGGGGTCGTCACCCAGTGGGTGCCGCCGGGCGGCCCCTGGGTGCGCCTCGACAGCCACGTCTATCAGGGCTACATGGTGCCGCCGTTCTACGACAGCCTGCTGGGCAAGCTCATCGTCTGGGGGCGCGACCGCGAGGAGTGCCTCGCGCGCTCGCGCTGGGCGCTCGACCAGTTCCTCGTCGACGGCGTCAAGACGGTGATCCCCTTCCACCGCCTGGTGCTCGACCACCCGCTGTTCGTCGCCGGCGACGTGAACACGCACTTCATCGAGGACCACCTGGGGTAGGCTCTCGCCGGGTCACGCCGCACCGGCGCGGCCGGAGAGGAGGCGCCATGCGTCCACGTGCGCTGCGGGAGCGGGCCGAGATCCCGCTGGATTTCGTCCTCGTGCTGGTCCTGGTCGTGGTCGTCGCCGTCGTGCTGGTCTGGGCGACGTGGGGTTCTCCGTTCTGGACCGCACTGGTGGTGGTCTTCGTCCTGGCCTCGCTCGTCTGGACGTACGCACGCCGCATCCGGCGGCGCGACGAGGGCTGTCGGCGAAGGACAGCGCAAGGTCGCGCACGACGACGTCCTGGACGAGCGGGGAGGAAGAGGACGAGTAGTCGGCCGGTCGACCGGGACTGGCGCGAAGCCGTCAGAACGAAGAATCCCCCACCAGCCGGACCACGAGCAGCGCCGCGCCGACGATGCCGCCGCCCGATCATCCACTCCACCATTCCGCGCGGGGCGAACACGACGGCCTCCAGCACCACGACCACGACGAGGCCGACAAGGCCCCAGTAGTGGTCGAGCACACCAAGCACGAACGCAAGGGCGCGGGCCGGCGGCGTGGCCTTCACCGCGTCATCGGCGGCCGCCGACCTCGGTCGTCACGCAGCGGACCGGCGGCCTCTGAGCCGTCGCCCCAGCGCGAGGATGGCCGCTCCCAGGAGCAGCGGCAGCGCCGCCGCGACGAGGACGGCTGCCGCGAGCGGCTCGCCGGCCACGGCGTCCGCGACGTGGCTCCACCAGGGACGGTCCGCCGCTCCCCGCCGTCAGCCATCGCCGGGATCCCGGCCGGGCGTCATGGTCCCGAGGCGCTCCAGGCGGACGCAGAAGCCGGCGGCGGCGATCTGCGCCAGCAGCTGCTCCGCCGCCGGCTCCAGCCGCGCGGCGACGGCGCGCTCGCTCTCGCCGCGCCCGCTCAGCGTGACGCGGATCACGCGCGTGCTGCCGAGGACCTTGGCGCGCGACTTCACGTACACGGCCGGGTGCGCCTCCTCGGCGGCGCGCAGGATGTCGGCGATCGCCGACTCGTCCTGGAGCTCGACCTCGAGCGACCGCTCCTCGTAGTGGGCCGCGCCGAAGACCTCGCCGAACAGCCCGCCGAGCGACTCATCGACGATCGCCATGAGCTCGCCGGGCACGCCGGGGAGGGAGACGATGCGGGTCTCGCCGGCGCGGCAGAGGACGGCCGGGGCCCCGCCGATCGGATTGACGATCGGCGCCGCCCCGGCCGGCAGCCGCGCCATCTTGCGGCGGCTGTCGTTGAGCTCCGCGAACGGCACGTAGCCGGCGGCGTGGAACTCCTCGTACTTGGCGGCGACGAGGCGCTCGGCCTCGGGGTGCAGCTCCAGCCCGACCCCGAGGCCGAGCGCCACGCCCTCGAGCGTGCGGTCGTCGCTGGTGGGTCCGAGCCCGCCGACCGTGAAGACCAGGGCCGGGCGCCGCGCCAGGCAGCCGCGCAGCTCGGCGGCGATCGCCTCGACGTCGTCGCGGAGCATCACCGTCCGCCGCACCAGGCCGCCGAGGCCGGTGACGCGCGTGCAGAGCCAGCTGGTGTTGGTGTCGAGCACGTCGCCGATGAGGACCTCGTTGCCGGCCGACAGGACCTCGACGATCGGCGCGCCGGTCTGCGGGTCGACGGGTCCGTCGGGTGGGGATGCTGCCGCTCATGGCCCCCAGTCTCGCAGACGCCGGAGCTGCCCGGCAAGGCGGGTATACTCCCGTACGTACCGGAGAGGAGCCGCAGATGAAGCCCCTGACCATCGTCCAGCACGAGCCCGACGACCCGCCGGGCAGCGTCGCCGTCGCGCTTCGCGACCTCGGCGTGCCGTTCGTCGTCTGCCGCGTCGACCAGGCCGATGAGCTGCCTGCGTGGCCCGGCGAGACCTCGGGGCTGATCAGTCTGGGCGGAGCCATGCACGCGACCCAGACCAAGGAGTACCCCTTCCTCGCCGCCGAGATCAAGCTCATGCGCCGCATCGTGCACGAGGGCGGCCCGGTGTGGGGCATCTGCCTCGGCGCCCAGCTGCTCGCCCTGGCCGACGGCGGCGACGTGTACCAGCGCAAGCACCCCGAGATCGGCTGGACGACGATCGAGAAGGTCGCGGACGACCCGCTGCTGCATGGCATCTCCTCACCGTTCGTCGCCTTCAACTGGCACGCCTACTCGTGCAAGCTGCCGCCCACTGCGCACCTGGTCGCGACCTGCGGCAACGGGGTCCAGGTGTTCCGCACCGGCGGCAGGTCGTGGGGGACGCAGTTCCATCCCGAGGTGGACGCGGATATGGCCCCGCACTGGGTGCGGGACGCGATCAAGGAACAGAAGCACCTCGGCGAGAGCTTCGCCGAGAAGTTGCGCGCCGAGACGGAGGAGCGACTCCCGGCCTATCCCTCCTTCTGCCGCCACATCACCGAGAACTTCGTGGTCACCGCCGGGCTGCTCTCGAGCGAGTAGGCTCGGCATCCAGACAGCCACTGCGCGCGAAGTCCACGAGAGCCCGTACGCACGAAGGCGACGCTCGCGCGTCGCCTTCGTGCACCCGTTTCCGGGCAGCCCCCCGGGGAGGGGGGCTTGTGAAAGGAGCCATGGGGTGGTACCTGGAGGTACCAGCACGGGGGAGGGGTGTGTGGAGGGGGACTCCGCCGTGCGAAAGGTATATTACCACCACCATGACAGTTGAAACCACCCCCGCAGTGTTAAGCAATGTGAAGCGCACCGCCGGCCTCCGTCCTCTACACTTGGGCCTCGCACCGAACGGCGGGCTCGCGCGTCTCCACCTCGCTTGCGCGCCTGCGGCCGCCGGCGCGAGCCTGCCCGCGACCGCACCACCGACTCGATGAACGATCACGATCGCGACCCAGAAGCCGCCGCCGTGCCGACCCTGCTCGGCGGCCGGTACCGGATCATCTCTCCGCTCGGAAGCGGAGGGATGGCCGACGTCTACCTCGCCGAGGACGAGCGGCTCGGCCGTCCCGTCGCCGTGAAGGTGCTCAAGGCGCGCCTGGCCGCCGACGAAGAGTTCCTCGAGCGCTTCCGCAACGAGGCCCGGGCGGCGGCCAGCCTGAATCACCCCGGCATCGTCGCCGTCTACGACCGCGGCAGCGTCGACGGCGCCACCTACATCGCCATGGAGTACGTCTGCGGCGAATCGCTCAAGCAGCGGCTGCGCCGCGACGGGTCGCTCCCGCCCGACGAGGCGGTGACTATCGCCCTCGCCGTCCTCTCGGCGCTCGGGGCGGCGCACGCGCGCGCCATCGTGCACCGGGACGTTACGTCTCTACAACGTCATGCTGGACGAGGGCGGGCGCGTGGTGGTCACGGACTTCGGCATCGCGCGCATGGGCGAGTCGGCGCTCACGCGCACCGGGGCGATGATGGGCACGTCTTCGTACCTCTCGCCGGAGCAGGCGCAGGGCCGGCCGGCGGACGAACGCTCCGACCTCTACAGCCTGGGCGTGGTCCTCTACGAGATGCTCACCGGACGGGTGCCCTTCCGCGGCGAGAACGACGTGGCCGTGGCCGTCCAGCACGTCTCCACGGCGCCGCCGAACCCGCGGACGCTCGCGCCGGGGATCCCGGAGGCGATCGCCGGCGTGGTCATGCGCGCGCTGAGCAAGGACCCGGACGACCGGTACCAGACGGCTGAGGAGTTCGCCGCGGCGCTGCGCGCGGCGCGCCGCGGGTCGAGAGGGACCGCCGAAGCCGCCGCGTCCGCCTCCGTCCCGGCGCCGTCGGTCCCGCCTCCGTCCGTCCCGGCGTCGCCGTCCCCGACCGCCGCGGCCACGCCGGCCACGCCCGGGCCGACCGCGATCGCCGCGGAGGCGCCGACGCGGTACCGCTCGGCCGGCGCCGAGCCGGCGACGACCGTGCGGCCGCGCCGCCGGCGCGGCCGGCGACTCGTGCTGGCGCTGGTCGTGCTCGCCGTGGCCGTGGCCGGCGCCTGGGCGGCCTACGCGTTGCTGGTCGCCCCCGGAGCCACCGTCCCCAAGGTCGTGGGCGAGCGGCGCGCCGACGCGGCGAGGGCCCTGCGCGGCGAAGGCCTGCGGCCCGTGCTGCACTACGTCTGGGCCGACCGCTACGCCGAGGGCGAGGTGGCCCGCCAGTCGCCGCGCGGCGGGGCGAAGGTCGACGATGGGGTCAAGGTCGACCTGTGGGTGAGCCGCGGCCCGCTGCACCTGCCGGCCCCCGACCTCGGCGGGCTCGCCTCCAGCGTCGCCCTGGGGCGACTCGAGGCGGAGTCCCTCAGCGGCAGGAGCCGGAAGGCCGCGTCCGAGACGGTGCCCGCAGGCCAGATCTTCCGGCAGAGGCCCGCCGCCGGGGCGACGGTGGAACGCGGCGACACGGTCACCTACTGGGTGAGCAGCGGTCCGCCGAAGATCCTCGTGCCCGACGTGGTGGGTCTGTCCCAGGGGGACGCCGCGGGGATGCTCGAAGACGCCGGCTTCACGGTGAACACCGACTACGTCGCGGGGTGGGGCGAGATCCCCGGCACCGTTCTGGCCCAGGATCCCGCCGTCGGCACGAAGGGCAGGGCCGGGGACGAGGTCGTGATCGAGGTCGCCGTCTTCTGAGGCGACGGGCGGGCGCGACGGTCAGCCCGTCCGGCCCGGCCGCGTGCGCGGCTCGACGGCCGGGAGCTCCCAGGCGTCCGGCCGCTGGTAGGTGAGGCCGCCGGGCACGGCGGGCCTGGCGGCGGCCTCCCGCGGGCCGATCGCGCCCAGGAGGTCGGTGATGCGGTGCGCCACCACCGCGAGGCCGTGCTCCTCGTCGTTCTGCAGCTCCCCGTCGACCAGCAGGTAGACCGCGTCTTTGAGCACGCGTCCGTACTTGAGGTAGACGTCGTTGAAGACGACCACCTGGCCCAGCTCGGTCTCGTCCTCGAGGGTGAGGAACATGGTGCGGTGGCCGCTGCGGATCCAGGGCATCTGGGCGCGCTCGAGCACGCCGGCGAGGCGCACGCGGCGGCCGTGGCGGACCTCGGGGAGGCGCGCCATCGGCGTGACCCCGAGCGCCTTGACCTCGTCGCGCACGAAGCGCAGCGGGTGGGCGCTGACGTTGAGGCCGAGCAGCTCGAGCTCGATGCTGACGCGACGCCGCGCGGGCCAGTCGGGCAGGAAGGTGAGCGGCCCGAACTGCTCGTCGAGGGCGAGGCGCGGCTGGTCGAGGCCGGCGCCGTCGTCCGCCGAAGTGGCGGACGCGGCCGCGCCGGCCCGGGCCGCTGCGCCCCGCCGGCCGGGCGCCGGCGTAGAGCAGCGGCACCTGCGCGACCAGCTCCTCGCGGCGCACGCCGAGCGCGTCGAAGGCGCCGAGCCGCGCGAGGTTCTCGGCGATCTCGCGACTCACGCGCGTGCGCGCCACGAAGTCGGACAGCGACGTGTACGGCTGCGGCGGCCCGCCCGCGGCCGGCCCCTCGGCCCGCCCGCCACGCGCTTCGACGATCGCTCGCCGCGCCGCGGCGCTCATCTCCTTCACGTAAGCCAGCCCCACGCGCAGCGCCGTGCCGTCCTGCTCCACCTCGAACCACTCGCCGCTCAGGTTGACGTCGAGCGGCAGCACCTTGAGCCCGAAGCGGCGCGCGTCGTTGAGCACCACGCGCGGCGAGTAGAAGCCCATGGGCTGGTTGTTGAGGATGCCGGCGTAGAACTCGGCCGGGTAGTGCGCCTTGAGCCAGGCCGAGGCGTTGCAGACGATGGCGAAGCAGGCGGCGTGCGCCTTGTTGAAGCCGTAGGCGGCGAACCCGCGCAGCTGGCGGAAGACCTCGTCGGCGACCTCCTGCGTGGCGCCGCGCGCCATCGCCTTCTCGACAAAGTTGCGGCCGATGGCGTCCATCTCCTCCATCGAGCGCTCGTGCGTCATCGTGCGGCGCAGCAGGTCGGCCTCGGCGAGGCTGAAGCCGGCCACGGCCGCCGCCACCTCGATGACCTGCTCCTGGTAGACGATGACCCCGTAGGTGCGGCGCAGGATGCGCTCCATGGCGGGGTGCGGCACGACGACCGGCTCGCGCCCGTGCCGTCGCCGGATGAACGGCGCGATCATGTCGGCCTGCAGCGGCCCCGGACGGAAGAGCGAGATCGCCGCGATGACGTCCTCGAAGTCGCGCTCCTGCAGCCGCGTCGCGAGGTTGCGCTGCCCGGAGCTCTCGAGCTGGAACAGGCCGACGGTGCGCGCCGAGCGGATGAGCTCGTAGACCGCGGGGTCGTCGCGCGGGAGCTCCCAGGCGCGCACCCGCTCGCCGGTGCGCGCCTCGATGCGGCGCACGGCCTCGGCGATGGCCGAGTGCATCTTGAGGGCGAGGATGTCCATCTTGACGAGGCCCAGCGTCTCGACGTCGTCCTTGTCGAACTGGGCCACCACGACGCCCTTGGCCGCCCACTGCAGCGGCACGCGGTCGGTGAGCGGGTCGCGCGAGAGGATGAACCCGCCCAGGTGCGTGCCGAGGTGGGCGGGGAAGCCAGAGAGGCGCTCGGCGACGTCGACGAGGCGGCGGTAGTGCGGGTGCTGGAACTCGTGATCGGCGAGCTCGGGACGCTCGGCGAGCATCTCCCCGAGCTTGGAGGCACTGCCCCAGGGCACCCGTCGGGAGAGCCCGTTGATCTCCTCCGGCGTGAACCCGAAGGCGCGGCTGACGATGCGCACCGCCGACGGCGCGCGCACGGTGTTGACGGTGGCCACCATGGCGACCTTGTCGTGGCCGAAGCGCTCGTAGATGTACTGGATGACCTCGTCGCGGCGCGCCGAGCAGAAGTCGATGTCGACGTCCGGCATCTCGTGGCGCGCCGGGTTGAGGAAGCGCTCGAAGAGCAGCTCGTGCGCGATGGGGTCGGCGTCGGTGATGCGCAGCACGTAGCTGACGATGCTGTTGCCGGCGGAGCCGCGGCCGGAGTAGTAGATGCCGCGGCCGAGGGCGAACTCGACGATGTCGCGCACGGCGAGGAAGTACTCGGCGAAGCCGAGCTCCTCGACGACCTTGAGCTCGCGCTCGAGGCGCGCCGTGACTTCGGCGGTGAGCGGCCGGTAGCGCTCGGCGGCGCCCTCGAAGCAGCGCTTCCAGAGCAGCGAGAAGGCGGTCTCGCCCGGCGGCAGCGGGTAGGCGGGGAAGAGGAGCTTGCCGAGGCCCGAGGTCGAGGTTGCAGCGCGCGGCGATGCGGGCGGCGTTGGCGTAGGCCTCCGGGTAGCGCTGGAACAGGCGACGCATCTGCCGCGGGCTCTTGAGGTAGAGCTCGGCGTTCTTGCGGCCCAGCGGGTTGGGCAGCGGCTGGTTGGCGGCCTCGGCGGCGAGCACGTCGTGCAGGCCGGCGTCGCCCTTGACCGTGTAGTGGACGTCGCCGGTGGCGACGGTGGGGATGCGCAGCTCGTGGGCGAGGAGGTCGAGGGCGCGCAGCGAGACGTCCGAGTCGGGCAGCAGTTCGTGCTGCAGCTCGATGAAGTAGTCGCGGCCGAAGATGCGCGTGGAAGACGGAGGCCGCGGCGCGGGCGCCGGCCTTGTCGCCGGCGAGCAGCCGCGACCAGACCTCGCCGCGGCGGCAGCCGCTGAGCGCGACGAGGTGGCCGCCGTGCTCGGCGAGCGTGGCGAGCCGGGCCACCGGCGGCTCGCCCGGGTGCTCGAGGTGGGCGGCGCTGATGATGCGGCAGAGGTTGCTCCAGCCGGCGTAGTCGCGGGCGAGGAGCACCAGGTGGTGGCCGCCGGCGCCGGAGGCGCGGGCGGCGGCGGGCGGCACCGTGGCCGCCGCCTTGAGGTGGGCGATGCGGCCGTCGGGGGCGAGCGCGGCGGAGGCGGCGGAGGAGCCGGCGGGGGGCTCGCCGTGCGCGGCCGCGGCCGCCGGGTCGGTGACGATCGCCACGGCACCGGGCGGGCCGCCGCCCGCGCCCGGCTCCCAGACGCGACCGCCGGGGCCGACCGCCGGCTCGACCGTGAGCTCGACGCCGACGATGGGCTTGATGCCGGCCGCCTTGCACGCCTGGTAGAAGCGGACGGCGCCGTACAGCCCCTCGTGGTCGGTGACCGCCAAGGCCGGCATGCCGAGCTCGGCGGCGCGCGTGACCAGCTCGGGGATGCGGCAGGCGCCGTCGCCGAACGAGAAGGTGGTGTGCGTGTGCAGGTGGACGAAGCTCACTGCGGCCTCCGGGTGATCATCCGATCTCCCGCTCGAGCGCCCACGACCTGGCGATGCGGTCGTAGCGCAGGTCGACGACGCGGCCGCCGGCGCGCACGCGCCAGTACGAGCGGCTGACGTGGCCGTCGTCCCGCCACCAGCCCGTCTCGAGGACCCACGTCTCGAGGACGCGCTCGACGCGGTACGTGCGGCGGCGCCAGACGAAGGCGACCGGGCGCCGCGCCCGCTCGTCCCAGCTGACGGCGACCGGTACGGCCTCGCCGTTGGGACCCGGGCGGCCGGCGCGGGCCCGGGCGGCCCCGTTGCGCCGGGCGCCGACGCTTGCCGCGGGCGGCTCGCCCTGCGCGCGAGGTTCGCCGGTCGTGGCCTCGTCGTGAGTCTCGGGTCTGTCGTCGGAGGTGGCTCCGCCGCGGGACATGAAGTGCTCCTGGTGAGGGGGTGCTGCTGGGGGCTTCGAGTGTGACACGAACATATGTTCGCGTCAACGTCGGACGGAAGAGGAGATGGCACGTCCGACCCCGGTGGTAGGCTCCATCCGCATGAACCCGACACTGTTAGGATGGCCTCGTCCAAAGGGCCCGGTTCCCAGGGGGGAGGCGCACCGACATGGCTCCCAGCACCAAGGAAGCGCAACGCGCCGAGCTCCACAAGACGATCTGGCGCATCGCCAACGATCTTCGCGGGTCCGTGGACGGGTGGGACTTCAAGACCTACGTGCTCGGCATCCTCTTCTACCGGTTCATCTCTGAGAACCTCACCGCCTACCTGAACGCACAAGAGCGTGAGGCGGGGCGCCCCGATTTCGACTACACGAAGCTCTCCGACGCCGATGCGGAGTTCGGCCGCGCCGAGACGGTGGCCGAGAAGGGCTTCTACATCCTGCCCAGCGAGCTGTTCGAGAGCGTCTGCCGGCGCGCGGGCACTGACGAGAACCTCAACGAGACGCTCGAATGCGTCTTCCGCAACATCGAGGGCTCGGCCGTCGGCGCCGAGAGCGAAGACGACCTCAAGGGCCTCTTCGACGACCTCGATGTGAACAGCGCCAAGCTCGGCAACACGGTGGCCAGGCGCAACGAGAAGCTCGTCAAGCTGCTCGACGCGATCGGCGACCTCGAGCTGGGCCGGTTCGAGGACCACACCATCGACGCGTTCGGCGACGCGTACGAGTACCTCATGCAGATGTACGCGTCGAGCGCGGGCAAGTCCGGCGGGGAGTTCTACACGCCGCAGGAGGTGAGCGAGCTGCTCGCGCGCATCACCGTGGTGGGCAAGACCGAGGTGAACAAGGTCTACGACCCCGCCTGCGGCTCGGGCTCGCTGCTGCTCAAGTTCGCGAAGGTGCTGGGCAAGGACAACGTCCGCCAGGGCTTCTTCGGCCAGGAGATCAACCTGACCACGTACAACCTCGCGCGCATCAACATGTTCCTGCACGACGTGAACTACGAGCAGTTCGACCTCGCGCACGGCGACACGCTGACCGACCCGGCGCACTGGGACGACGAGCCGTTCGAGGCGATCGTCTCCAACCCGCCGTACTCGATCAACTGGGACGGCGACGCCAACCCGCTGCTCATCAACGACCCGCGCTTCGCACCCGCCGGCGTGCTCGCGCCCAAGTCGAGGGCCGACCTCGCCTTCACGATGCACATGCTGAGCTGGCTCGCGGTCGACGGCACCGCGGCGATCGTCGAGTTCCCCGGCGTGCTCTACCGTGGCGGTGCGGAGCGCAAGATCCGCAAGTACCTCATCGACAACAACTACGTCGACACGGTCATCCAGCTCCCGCCGGACCTCTTCTTCGGCACCACGATCGCGACCTGCGTGATCGTGCTCAAGAAGTCGAAGACCGACAACGCGGTGCTCTTCATCGACGCCTCGGCCGAGTTCGTCCGCGGCGGCAACAAGAACAAGCTGACCGAGGCGAACCGGCAGAAGATCCTCGACGCCTTCACCGCTCGCGAGGACGCCGAGTACTTCGCCCGCCTCGTCCCCAGCGCCGAGATCGCCGAGAACGACTACAACATCGCCGTCTCGTCGTATGTGGAGCAGGAGGATACGACGGAGTTCGTCGACATCACCGCGCTGAACGCCGAGATCGCCGGCATTGTCGCGCGACAGACAGAGCTGCGCACCCAGATCGACGCGATCGTGGCGGATCTGGAGGGCACGTCGTGAGCCGGATCGACGAGCTGATCGCGGAGCTGTGTCCGGAGGGGGTGTCCGCGACTGACGCTCGGCGAGATCGGCGAACTCGTTCGAGGCAACGGGATGCCGAAGGCGGACTTCACCGAGTCAGGCGTCGGGGCGATTCACTACGGACAGATCTACACGTACTACAAGACGTGGACGACAGACAGTCCGGTCCTGTGTCGCGCGCGAGACCGCGAGGAAGCTGGCGAAGGCTTCGATCCTGGCGACGTAATCTATCACGAATCACCAGCGAGAACCTCGAAGACGTCGGCAAGGCGGTCGCTTGGTCTCGGTGACGCTACAGGATTGTCACGTGGCGGTCATGCCACGGTCTCTGCAACCACTCTGCACGACCCGAAGTACATCGCGTACTGGCTCTCAGACGCCTGACTTCGTCGCCCAGAAGAAGAGGCTGGCGACTGGCACGAAGAGTCATCGACGTCGTCTGCGAAGGCGCTTGCGAGGATCAAGATCCCCGTCCCGCCTATCGAGGTGCAGCGGGAGATCGTGCGGGTGCTCGACACGTTCACGGAGCTGGAAGCGGAGCTGGAAGCGGAGCTGGAAGCCCGGCGGCGTCAGTATGCCCACTACCGAGACTCGCTCCTGACGTTCCCCGAGGCGGGGCGGTCCGATGGGTTCCGATGGGTGAGGTCGGCGAGTTCATGCGCGGCCGCTCGACTTCACGAAGGCGGATGTCGTCGACCACGGAATCCCGAGCATCTCACTACGGCGAGATCTACACGCGATATGGTGTCGCTGCCGACGAGACCGTGTCGCACGTTCGCAGGAGTTGGCCTCGCAACTGCGTTTCGCCCGAGCCTGGCGACGTCGTGATTGCGGCCGTGGGTGAGACCGTCGAGGATGTGGGCAAGGCCGTCGCCTGGCTCGGCGATGCGTGATGTCGCAATCCACGATGACTGCTTCGCCTGTACCGCCACACCATGAACGCCAGACGTACATCTCGTACTACCTGCAGACCGCAGTGCAGTTCCACTCTCAGCAAGACCGTAGCACGTCGCGCGCGCGAAAGTGAAGCGCCTATCGGCGACAGGGCCTCGCCAGGGATTCGCATTCCGTCCCGCCCCTCGAGGAGCAAGCGCGCATCGTCGCCGATTCTCGACAGGTTCGACGCGCTCGTGAACGACCTGTCGAGCGGTCTTCCCGCCGAGCTCGCTGCTCGACGCAAGCAGTACGAGTACTACCGCGACCGCTTGCTGACCTTCAAGGAGGCGGCCGCATGACGGGCAAGCACATAGAGTTGTTCCTCGTAGAGTGAGCGGTGGTTCCCGGACCTCGGCGGGTCATTTTCGGTGCGCAGCGAAAATGGCTTCCGAGCGAAAATGGGAACGGCCGCATGATTGAATTTGTCATTGTGGTTTTACCTAGCGCCTGCGACGACAATTTGCTATGTTGTCGTTGTTGATTTTCTGAGGGGATGCGATGACAACTTCTCCGACTGGCCGCGCACCTCGAGGGCGGCCCTCGCGAATCGCGGTGTTCCAGCGCTTCGCCACCGCTATCGACGAGCTCGGGCGATACGGTGGACTCCCCACGCCGATCGAAGCGAAGCAACTCTGGGATGACGTGTGGCACCTGGAGGCCCACCACTCGACGGCGCTCGAGGGCAACACGCTCGTGCTCCGCGAGGTCGAGAAGCTGCTCGAGGAGGGCCGCGCCGTCGGCTCGAAGGAGCTCAAGGACTACATGGAGGTCCTGGGGTATTCCGAGGCCGCGCGCTGGGTCTACCAGCAGGGGGTCGAGCCGGATGAGCGAGGGCGAGACGGCCTCGTCACCGTCACCGAGGTGCGCCACGTCCATGAGCTCGCGATGGCGAAGGTGTGGGAGGTCGCACCGCACCCCGCCGCAAGCTCGGACGAGGCGCCCGGCAGCTTCCGGCAGCACGATATCCACCCGTTTTCGGGAGGAATGACCCCGCCGACCTACCCGCTCGTCCCAGCGGGCGTCACCTCCTGGGTCGATCAGGTGAACCGGTTCGGCGTCGATCTCGCCGACGGCACGCTCAGCCTCACAGATGTGCCGGAGGTTCTCGCCCGCATCCACGTCGACTTCGAGCGGCTGCACCCGTTCATCGACGGCAACGGTCGAGCCGGACGGCTCCTGCTGAACCTTGTGCTGACTCGGCTCGGATGGCCACCGATCGTCATCTTCAGAGAACAGCGTGGGCGCTACCTCAGAGCTCTCGGCCGAGCGGATCACGATGATCTTGGTCCACTGGCGGAGCTCATCGTCCGCGCCGTCGTCGACAACCTTCATCGGCTCATCCCCAACATCGCGGGGCCGGCGAAGTACGTGCCGCTCGAGGCCCTCGCCGACGACGAGCTCAGCCTCGCGGCGCTCAAGCAGGCGGCTGGGCGCGGCCGGCTCGAAGCGATCATCGGCAACGACGGGCGATACCGGTCCAGCCGCGCCGCACTCGAGACGTACAAAGCATCTCGCTACAAGCGCGGTGGCAAGGCATGAGCGACATCCCAAGCGGTGTCCACTACGACCCGATCGTCGTGAGCGAAGAGAGCACGGTCGTCGCCGAGTACGTCTCGGAGACCGCGGACGAGGCGGCGTATCAGTCCGAGGCTGCTCTTGAGCGGGAGTTCATCGGCGTCCTCCGGTCTCAGGCCTACGAGTACCTGCGGCTCACGAGCGAGGCCGAGCTCGTCGCGAACCTCCGCGCACAGCTCGAGGCGCTCAACGGGATCACGTTCAGCGACGTCGAATGGCAGCGGTTCTTCTCGGAGAAGATCGCCGGCGCCAACGAAGGCGCCGTCGAGAAGACGGTGCGCATCCAGGAGGACCACGTCCAGATCCTGAGGCGCGACGACGGCTCCACCAAGAACGTCGCGCTCATCGACAAGACGAACATCCACAACAACCGCCTGCAGGTCATCAACCAGTACGAGGTCGGCGATGGCGAAGGCGGCGCGGCGCGGGCAAACCGCTACGACGTGACGGTGCTGGTGAACGGCCTGCCGATGGTGCACGTCGAGCTCAAGCGTCGCG
This sequence comes from uncultured Thermoleophilia bacterium, assembly GCA_963717965.1. Classification (GTDB taxonomy): domain Bacteria; phylum Actinomycetota; class Thermoleophilia; order UBA2241; family UBA2241; genus CAIXSE01. The sequence continues at coordinate 79,704 of CAVQXS010000005.1, forward strand.
GTGTGGACATCCGCGAAGCGTTCAACCAGATCGACCGCTACCAGCGCGACAGCTTCTGGGCGGGCTCCGGCCTGTTCGACTACGTGCAGCTCTTCGTGGTCAGCAACGGCACGCTCACCAAGTACTACTCCAACACCACGCGCCGGCAGCACGTGAGCGAGAAGGCCGGCTCCAGGCGGGTGCGCAAGACCTCGAACTCGTTCGAGTTCACCTCCTGGTGGGCGGACGCGACGAACCGGCCCATCCAGGACCTTACCGCGTTCGCCAAGACGTTCTTCGCCAAGCACACGTTGCTCAACATCCTGTGCAAGTACTGCGTGCTCACTGCCGACAGGATGCTCCTGGTGATGCGCCCGTACCAGATCGTCGCCACCGAGCGGATCCTTCAGCGCATCGAGATCTCCACCAACTACAAGCAGCTCGGCAAGGTGAGCGCGGGCGGCTACGTCTGGCACACGACCGGGTCGGGCAAGACGCTCACGAGCTTCAAGGCCGCGCAGCTCGCGACCAGGCTGCCCGACGTCGACAAGGTGCTCTTCGTCGTCGACCGCAAGGACCTCGACTACCAGACCATGCGCGAGTACGACCGGTTCGAGAAGGGCGCCGCGAACTCCAACACGTCGACGGCGGTGCTGAAGAAGCAGCTCGAGGATCCCGCGGCGAGGATCATCATCACGACGGTCCAGAAGCTCTCGACCTTCGTCGCGGCGAACAAGGGCCACAGCATCTACGACGGCCACATCGTCATCATCTTCGACGAGTGCCACCGGTCGCAGTTCGGTGAGATGCACACCGCGATCACCAGGGCGTTCAAGCGCTACAACCTCTTCGGCTTCACCGGCACGCCGATCTTCTCGGTCAACGCGGGAAGCGGCGGGAACCCCCAGCTCCGGACCACGGAGCAGGCCTTCGGCGAGAAGCTGCACACCTACACCATCGTCGATGCGATCACCGACAAGAACGTGCTGCCGTTCCGCATCGACTACGTCAACACGATCAAGCTGCCGGAGGGCGTCGCCGACGAGCAGGTCTCGGCGATCGACACGGAGAAGGCGCTCCTGGCTCCCGAGCGCATCAGCCAGATCGTCGGCTACACCCTGGAGCACTTCGACCAGAAGACCAGGCGGGCAGAGCAGTACTCGCTGTCCGGCAAGCGCGTGCGCGGCTTCAACGCGCTCTTCGCCACGGCCTCGATCGAGGCCGCCAAGCGCTACTACCTCGAGTTCAAGCAGCAGCAGAGGGAGCTGCTGCCCGATCGCAGGCTCAAGGTCGGGATCATCTTCTCGTATGCACCGAACGAGACGGTGGACGACTACCTGGACGAGGAGGGCTTCGAGACCGGGGCTCTCGACCAGTCCTCACGCGCCTTCCTCGACGACGCGATCCGGGACTACAACGCGCTGTTCGGCACGAGCTTCGACACCTCGGCCGACAGGTTCCAGAACTACTACAAGGACCTCTCGCTGCGCCTGAAGAGCCGCGAGATCGACCTGGTCGTCGTCGTGAACATGTTCCTCACGGGGTTCGACTCGACGACCCTCAACACGCTGTTCACCGACAAGAACCTGCGCGCGCACGGCCTCGTGCAGGCGTACTCGCGCACGAACCGCATCCTCAACTCGGTGAAGACCTACGGCAACATCGTCTCGTTCCGCGATCTGGAGCAGGAGACCAACGACGCGATCGCGATCTTCGGCAACAAGGATGCCGGCGGGATCGTGCTGCTCAAGCCGTACGGCGACTACTACGCCGAGTACGCCGCGAAGGTCGCGCTGCTGCTCTGTCGAGTACCCACTCGGGGACGCCGATCGTGGGGGAGTCGGCGCAGAAGGAGTTCATCGCGCTCTTCGGAGCCATCCTGCGCCTGCAGAACATCCTGACCTCGTTCGACGACTTCGCCGGCAACGAGATCCTCTCGGAGCGCCAGGCGCAGGACTACCGCAGCGTGTACCTCGACCTCTACGCCGAGCTCCGCGGCAAGGCGGATGCCGACAAGGCGCCGATCAACGACGACATCGTCTTCGAGATCGAGCTCATCAAGCAGGTCGAGATCAACGTCGACTACATCCTGATGCTCGTCCAGAAGTGGCGCGACGCCCACGGTGACGGCTCCGACATGGAGATCCGCGCCTCGATCAGCCGCGCCGTCGACGCCAGCCCCAGCCTGCGCAACAAGAAGGACCTGATCGAGGCCTTCGTCGATTCCGTTTCGGTCGACGGAGAGATCGACGAGGAGTGGCGGGCGTTCGTGCGTGCGAGGCGTGAGGCTGAGCTTGACGCGATCATCGAGGCCGAGGGGCTGCGTCCCGAAGCGACTCGTGCGTTCATCGCCACGGCCTTCCGCGACGGCGCCGTGCAGGCGACGGGCACGGCGATCACCCGCGTGCTGTCGCCGGTGTCGCGCTTCTCGCCCGACGGGGAGCATGCAGAGAAGAAGCAGCGTGTGCTGGCGAAGCTCGGCGCGTTCTTCGAGCGCTTCTTCGGGCTCGGTACGAGCTGAACCGCAACCGCGGCGGGCGCCGATCGGCTGGGATATCGGGCGCCGTTCCGGACCTGCTATCGCGCTCAGGCGGTGACGCTCACCTCGGCGAGGTCGTCCACAACCAGGTCGGCGCCGGCATTGGCCAGCTCTGCCGCCTGGCCGAGCCGGTCGACGCCGATCACGAGGCCGAATCCGCCGCGCCGGCCCGCCTCGACGCCGGAGAGCGCGTCCTCGACCACCACGGAGCGCGCCGCGTCCACCCCGAGCCGGCGCGCCGTCTCGAGGTACATCGCCGGGTCCGGCTTGCCGGGCAGCCCGACCTCGGCCGCGACGACGCCGTCCACGCGCACCTCGAACAGGTCGGTCGTGCCCGTCACGGCGAGCACCATGGCGGTGTTCTTGCTCGACGACATGAGGCCGACCTTGATCGCCGCGCCCCGCAGCTCGTGGATGAGCGCGATCGTGGACGGAAAGGTCTTCACGCCGTGCTCCTTGACCTCGGCGTTGAAGAAGGCGTTCTTGCCGTTGCCGAGCCCGCACACGGTCTCGCGATCCGGCGCATCCGAGGGGTCGCCCCACGGCAGCTCGATGCCCCGGGAGGCGAGGAAGTCGCGGACGCCGTCATAGCGCGGCTTGCCGTCGACGTACCGCGCGTAATCGGCGTCGGGGTCGAACGGCCTGAGCGCCACGTCCGGCGCGCCGCCCGGGCCTGTGCCCGCGCGGGCGGCGCGCTTCGCAAGATACTCGTCGAAAAGACGCTTCCAGGCCGCCGCGTGCACCGCGGCCGTCTGGGTGACGACGCCGTCGAGGTCGAAGATGACGGCGTCGTACCTGCTCCTGTCGATGGTCACGCGAGCGTCGTTCATGCTGTCTCCCGTCGGTCCGACGCCTTCCATGATAGCCGCTTCGTTCCCGCCGGCTCTCTGCTGAACCGATTCTCCGGTCCCGCCGTCTCCTCGATAGCACCGGGTCCGACGTCTCCCGCGTCGGACCGCGTTCCATCGTCCACACATGGAGTTGGCCGCCCCGCGCTGATGTGAGACCATAGGCTCGACCCATCGCCGAGCTGAGGGCATCACCGGCGCACCGGGCACCAGCGATCAAAGGGGGGGATCGTGCACCAGTCTCGACGTTTTCGTCCGTTCCTTGTCCTGCTCGTCGTCGCGGCCTTGGCTGTGCTGGGGCTCGCCGGGGGCATCGCTGCGGCGGTCGCCGCCGCCGAGAGCGCTTCGCCGTCCGCGGCCGCCGTGGCCGCCTCGCCGGACAGCGGCAAGGTCGTCTACAAGGTCGGCTGGACCAGGCAGCCCGACAACCTGAACCCGTTCATCGGCTTCGAGTCGCCGGCGTTCGAGATGTGGTACCTGACCTACGACTCGCTCGTCGGCTACGACCCCAAGACGCTCTCGCCGATGAAGGGCGAGAACTCGACGGGCCTCGCCACCGACTGGTCCGTGAGCGACGACGGACTCACCTGGACGTTCACGATCCGCAAGAACGCGAAGTGGGACGACGGCGTGCCGCTCACCGCCAAGGACATCGCCTTCACCTACAACTTCATCGTCAAGAACCCGGAACAGACGTCGAACCTCACCGCCTACACCAACCTGATCACGGAAGCCACCGCGCTCGACGACTACACGGTGCAGTTCGTGTGCTCCGCGCCCAAGCCGGACATGACCCGCCACTGGGTGCCCATCCTGCCGGAGCACATCTGGTCCAAGATCCCCGTGAAGGATGTGGGGAAGAAGTACCAGAACAGCCCGCCCTACGTGGGCTCCGGCCCCTTCAAGTGCGTCGAGTGGAAGAAGAACAACTACGTCAAGCTCGTCGCCAACCCCACCTGGTGGGGCCCGAAGCCCAAGATCGACGAGCTCTACTTCACGTACTACACCAACGGCGACACCATGCTGCAGGACATCAAGGCCGGCACCATCGACGGCGCCGAAAGCCTGGTCCCGCAGCAGGTCAAGCAGCTCCAGAGCGAGCCCGGCATCACCGCCCGCGCCATCGCCACCGACGCCTTCGACGAGCTGGCCTTCAACTGCTACACGGGGCCCAGCAAGGGCAACCCGGTGCTGAAGGACGTCAAGTTCCGGGTGGCCCTGAACTACGCCGTGGACCTGCAGAAGGCCGTCGACCTCATCATGATGGGCTCTACCACCCCCGGCACGACCATCATCCCGCCGAACTACTACAGCAACCCCGACTGGCACTGGGAGCCGCCGGCCGACGTCAAGTACACCTACGACCCCGAGAAGGCCAAGCAGCAGCTCGAAGCGGCCGGCTACACGGACAGCAACGGCGACGGCGTACGCGAGGACAAGGGCAAGCCCATCGAACTGCGCCTGATGGCGCGCTCGGAGTCGTCGGAAGAGCAGCAGATGGGCAAGCTCATCGCCGGCTGGTTCGGCGACGTCGGCATCAAGGTCAAGCTGTCGGTGATGGATTCGTCGACGCTGAGCGACACCATCCTCAACTACGAGGGGGACGTCCTCACGCCCGACTACGACATGTTCCTGTGGGGCTGGTACCTCGACTACGACCCAGGCTCGATGCTGAGCTACTTCACGAAGTCCCAGATCGGCAACTGGAGCGACTCCTACTGGACCGACCCGGAGTACGAGCAGCTCTACAAGCAGCAGAGCCAGGAGCTCGACGCGGCCAAGCGCAAGGTGATGATCGACCGGATGCAGCAGATCCTCTACGAGCAGTCGCCGTACATCGTCACCGACTACCGGCCGGACTTCGAGGCCTACAACACGGCCAAGTGGGAGGGCTACATCGCGATCCCGGACCCGAACGGCAACACGCTCGTCCCGCCGTTCGGCAACGGCGGCTACGCGAACTTCCTGACCATCGGGCCGAAGACGGCCGCGGCCGCGGACAGCGGCGGCGGCGCGAACACGTGGATCATCGTCGCCGTCGTCGCCGTCGTGGTCATCATCGCCATCGCCGTGGTGCTTCGCGTGCGGCGCCCGAAGGCGACGGAGGAGTGACCGCCGGGAGCTGCTGACGCGCCGCCGGCGCCGTGGACCGCAGAGATCTGGTCGACGGACGGCGCGAGGGAACCGGAGAGGGGCGGCAGGGCGCGGGAGCGCCCGGCCGCCCCTCTCGCCGTTCAGACGGCGGCGGGTCCGGCCCTGCCGGCGACCCCGGGCGGCCGCGGTGCGTCAGCCGGCCGAGATGAGCGCGATGCCGAGGAGCGCCGCGCCCACGCCGATCGCCTGGTGGCGCGCCACGCGTTCGTGCAGGAACAGGGCGGCGAACGCGACCATGAACGCCGGGTACAGCGAGGCGATCACCGAGACGATGCTGATGAAGCCGTAGGTCGTGGACACGGCGAAGGTCAGCTCGCCGACCGCGTCGCTCAGGCCGGCGACGAGCACCAGCAGCACCAGGGGCCGGGCGGCGCTGCGCAGGGACGAACGGGCCGGCGCAATGTCATCCGCCGGAGCACGCCGGTGCCACAGGACCGCGAGGAGCACGGCGATGGCGCTCGTGGTCAGGCGCGAGACCATCGACGCCCAGTAGGGGTCGTGGGCCGCGGCCAGGTCGAGGCTGACGAACCACAGGCCGACGCACACCGCGGAGGCGAGGGCGAGCCCCAGCCCGGCGACGAGCCGGGAGCGTCGTCCGCCTGAGGCGCCCTCGACGGAGGCGAGGACCACGCCCAGCGTGGCCGCGGCGATGCCGGCCAGCTGCAGGGAGCTCGGTTGTTCGCCTCGCGCCAGCCCGATCAGGACCGGGATGGCCACACCGCAGGCGGTCACGGGGCCGACGATGCTGACGGCGCCGACGGCCATCGCCGCGAACATCAGGCCGAGCGCTCCCACGGCGACGGCGCCGGCGACGACGCTCCAGGCGGCCTCGGCGCCCTGGAACGCGGGGGCGCCGCTGATGAGTGCCGCCGGTACGACGACGGCGCAGCCCGCCAGCATCGAGAGCGACATCACGACCGGCACGCGCAGCGAGCGGCTGGCGACGCCGCCGACGTAGTCGGAGAAGCCCCAGGCGAGGCTGGCCGTGAGGGCCAGCAAGATGCCGGTCACGGAACGGGCAGGCGGGCGCCGGGCCGCGCGCGGCCGGCGGCGGCCGCGTCCCCAAGCTCTCCGTGCGTCTCGGCCTCGCCGGTCGCGGCCAGGCGGACGGCGCGCACGAGGCGGGCGGCGACGGACGCGGCGTCTTCGCCGCCCGCGCAGAACGCGTGCAGGTCGACGATGCCCGGTGAGGCGCGGTGCGCCTCGGTCCAGGAGTGCACGAGGAGCATCTCGTCGATCGCCGCCGCGGGGAGTGGCGGCCGCGGCGGCGCGCCCGCGGCCAGCTCGGCGAGCAGGCCGCGGGCGGCCTCGTCGCCGAACGCCTCGCGGCCGACCTCGCGCTCGACCGCGATGCGCCCGCCGCGCACGCCCCAGAGGGCGACCCAGCCGCGGCGCTTCGCCGGATAGATGAGGACGTGGTCGTCGCGCCCGGCGGCGCGCAGGCGGCGCACGCCGCGCAGCGCCCGCTCGAGCGCCTCGCGCTGGTTCTGCAGGCGCGCGGCCTGCTCGAAGGCGAGCGCCTTGACGAGGAGCGCCTGGCGCTCGCTGAGGCGCCGGTCGAGGTCGGCGGCGTCGCCCTCGAGCACGCGGCGCACGTCGGCGACCACTTCCGTGTACTCGCCGTTCAAGGGGCGGCTGCAGGGCGAGAGGCAAGCGCCGGTGCCGGCGCGCGGGCAGGCGTGCTCGCCGGGGCGCCGGCCGCGTGGCAGGTGCGCGCAGGTGCGCAGCGGGTAGGCGCCGTTGACGCAGTCGACGAAGCGCCGGGCCAGGCTCACCTTGCGGAAGGGCCCGGCGTAGTAGGAGCCGTCCTCGCGCAGGTTCGGCGTCGCGTAGAGGCGCGGGTACTCCTCGGCGCTGAGCTTGACGTAGTGGTAGCTGGCGGCGCGCGTGCCGTGCGAGTTGTACGGCGGCCGGTGCCGGGCGATGAGGCGGCTTTCGAGCAGCAGGGCGCCGAAGTCCGAGCCGGTCTCGATGACGTCGATGCGCTCGAGGAGCTCGAGCGCCTGGCGGGCGTGGAACGCCTGGCGTTGCAGGAAGTGGTCGCGCGTGCGGCGCCGCAGGTTCTCGGCCTTGCCGATGTAGAGCGGAGCCCCCTTGTCGTCGCGCATCAGGTACACGCCGGGCGTCGTCGGGACCTTCTCGGTGAGCGCGATCTTGTGGTAGTTGCGGCGCGTGCCCGGCTCGCAGAAGCGCGCGACCTCCTCGAGCGTGTTCATCCCCTGCTCCTGCAGCCAGGAGAGGAAGAGCAGGAGCAGCTCGGCGGTCGCCTGCGCGTCGTGGAGCGCGCGGTGCGCCGGCTTCACCCTCGTGTCGAAGCGGTAGGCGAGGGCGCTCAGCGAGCAGCGCTGCTGCGGGCACAGGCGGCGGGCGAGGCGCAGGGTGTCGAGCGCCGGCCGCGGGAAGGTCTGGCCGCGCAGCCGGCCGAGCTCGTAGTCGAGAAAGCCCAGGTCGAAGCGGGCGTTGTGCGCCACCAGCACCGAGTGCGCGGCGAAGTCGACGAACGTGGGCAGCACCGCCTCGATCGGCGGGGCGCCGGCGACGGTCTCGTCGTCGATCCCGGTGATGCCGGTGATCATCGCCGGGATCGGGACGCCGGGGTTCACCAGCGCGGAGAAGGTGGCGACCTCGCGGCCGCCCTCGAGGCGCACGGCGCCGATCTCGGTGATCTTGGAGAAGCCGGGCGTCGCGCCCGTGGTCTCGAGGTCGACGACGGTGAAGGCGACGTCGGCGAGGTCGCGGCGCCGGGCGCGCCACTGCGCGAGGCCGACGTGCACGCCACTCTCCCAGGCGAAGCGCTCGTCGCCCTGGACGATGTCGGCGACGAGCTTGTGCATGAGCTCGGGGGGGCAGTTGGCGACGGGGAAGAGGCGCGGCCACACCTCGCGGTAGTCGAGGGCTTCGCCGGCCTGCTCGAGCAGGCTGTGGAACTCGTCGACCGTGGTGAACGCCAGCTGCACGCGATAATCCTATGCCGTCCGGGCGACGGATGCGACGGGTCTTCGCGGTCGCCCGGCCGCCGCGCTGGCCGCCGGAGGCGGCGGGAGGCATACTTGAACGGTCGTTACGCCCTGCTCCCTGACGGGTAGGAGCGTGACAGAGTTCCCGGAAGCGTGCCCCGGCGCCGCGGCTTCGCCGCCCGGCCGGGGCCTCTCGCGCAAGGAGTCACCCCGTGGATGTTGAGAAGCTTCACAACGAGGTCCTGCGCGCCTTCAACGACTCGTGCGTGGTCGCCGCCCGGCAGCAGTACCGCGGCCGCGGCTTCAGCCCGGAGGCCGACGCGTACTTCGAGGAGGAGACGCGCGAGATCGTGGTGCGCTTCGACCTGGCCGGCATGGTGATGAGCGACATCGAGCTCCTCGTCGACCGGCGCGAGCTGATCGTGCGCGGTGAGCGCACGTTCCCGACGAGAGAGGGCCGCGTGTACCAGCAGGTCGAGATGGACTACGGGCCGTTCGAGCGGCGCGTGCGCCTCATGGTCGATGTCGACCCCGAGGTCACGACGGCGACGTACGAGGCCGGCGTCCTCGAAGTGCGGCTCACGCTGACCCCGCGCGAGCCGGGCGCCCGCAAGATCGACATCCAGACCGGGGGAGGTGACGAATGAGCGATCCACAGGAGAACCAGGTGGAAGAGGCGACCGCTCAGGAGATCCCGGCGGTCCTGCCGGTGCTGCCGCTGCGCGACACGGTGGTGTTCCCGGACACGATGATCCCGCTGACCATCGGCCAGGAGCGCAGCATCAAGCTCATCGACGACGTGCTCGCCGGCGACCGCCTGCTCGCCATGGTCACGAGCCGCGACGCCGAGATCGAGACGCCGGGGCCGGACCTGCTCTACCCGGTCGGCACGGTGGGCCTCGCCCACAAGATGATCAAGCTGCCCGACGGCACGATGCGCATCCTCGTGCAGGGCCTGCAGCGGGTGCGCGTCAAGGAGTACGTGAGCGAGGAGCCGTACCTCGTCGCGCGCACCGAGAAGATCGACGACGTGGCCACGGAGTCCAAGGAGTCGGAGGCGCTGCGCGCCAGCCTGCTCAACGTGTTCAGCAAGATCGTCGCGCTGGTGCCGTATCTGCCCGAGGAGCTCGAGATGGCCGCGGCCAACGTCGAGGAGCCGGGGCCGCTCACCTTCCTCATCGCCAGCACGATGCGCATCAAGGCCGAGGACAAGCAGGCTCTGCTCGAGGAGGACGACGTCGAGCAGCGCATGCGCAAGCTCATCGGCATCCTCACGCGCGAGCTCGATGTGCTCGAGCTCGGCTCCAAGATCCAGAGCGACGTGCGCGGCGAGATCGACAAGAGCCAGCGCGAGTACTTCCTGCGCCAGCAGCTCAAGGCGATCCAGCAGGAGCTCGGCGAGACCGACGAGCAAGAGGCCGAGATCAACGAGCTGCGCCAGAAGGTCGAGGAGCTGAAGCTCCCGGAGGAGGCCGACAAGGCGGCCCGCCGGGAGCTCGACCGCCTCAAGAGCATCTCGCCGCAGAGCGCCGAGTACCCGGTCATCCGTACGTACCTGGACTGGATCATCACCCTGCCCTGGAATGTGCACAGCGAGGACAACCTCGACGTGGCGCACGCGCGCGAGATCCTCGACCGCGACCACTACGACCTCGAGAAGGTCAAAGACCGCATCCTCGAGTTCCTCGCCGTGCGCAAGCTCAAGGACGACCTGCACGGGCCGATCCTGTGCTTCGTCGGCCCGCCCGGCGTGGGCAAGACCAGCCTCGGCCACAGCATCGCCGAGGCGATGGGCCGCAAGTTCGAGCGCATCAGCGTCGGCGGCGTGCGCGACGAGGCCGAGATCCGCGGGCATCGCCGCACGTACGTGGGGGCGATGCCCGGCATCATCGTGCGCGCCATGCGCGACGCCGGCACCAACAACCCGCTGTTCATGATCGACGAGATCGACAAGATGGGCGCCGACTGGCGCGGCGACCCGTCGAGCGCCATGCTCGAGGTGCTGGACCCGGAGCAGAACATCAGCTTCCGCGACCACTACATGGACCTGCCGTTCGACCTCAGCAGGGTCCTCTTCATCACCACGGCCAACCAGTTGGAGCCGGTCCCCGGTCCGCTGCGCGACCGCATGGAGATCATCAACCTCGCCGGCTACACCATCGAGGAGAAGCTGCACATCGCGCGCAAGTACCTGGTCCCCCGGCAGATCGAGGCCAACGGCCTCAAGCCGAACCAGGTCACCTTCAAGGACGAGGCGATCACCGAGATCATCGCGAACTACACGCGCGAGGCCGGCGTGCGCAACGTCGAGCGCGAGATCGGCACCATCTGCCGCAAGATCGCCCGGGAGGTCGCCGAGGCCGCCAACGGCAACCGGCGGCGCTTCACCGTGAACGTCAAGAAGGTGCACGAGCTGCTGGGCCGGCCGCGCCTGTTCAGCGACGTCAAGCGGCGCACCAGCGATCCCGGCGTGGCCACCGGCCTCGCCTGGACGCCCGTCGGCGGCGACATCCTCTTCATCGAGGCGACGGCGATGCCGGGCACCGGTCACCTCACCGTGACCGGCCAGCTCGGCGACGTCATGAAGGAGTCGGCGATGGCGGCCATGAGCTACGTGCGCACGCACTCGGCGGAGCTCGGGCTGGAGGACGACTACTTCCAGACGCACGACATCCATATCCACGTGCCCGCCGGCGCCATCCCCAAGGACGGCCCCAGCGCCGGCGTGACGATGGCGACCGCCATCTGCTCGCTGGTGACCGACACGCCGGTCAACAACGACGTCGCCATGACCGGCGAGGTCACGCTCACCGGCCAGGTGCTGCCCATCGGCGGCCTCAAGGAGAAGACGCTCGCCGCGCAGCGGGCCGGCATCACCACGGTGATCCTGCCGAGCCGCAACGAGGCCGACCTCGAGGACGTGCCCGAGGAGCTGCGTAAGGGCATGACCTTCGTGCCCGTCGACCGGGTCGAGCAGGTGTGGCAGGCGGCGATGGGGCTCAGCCTCGACGAGCGCGCCGCCGAGCTCATCGAGGCCGGGGACCTCATCGAGGAGGCCGGCGAGCTGCTCGAGAAGGCGCGGCGCAAGACGGGCGGCCGCACCGCCGCGGGCGAGGACGGGGTGAACGGGCGGCCGGCGAAGAAGCCGACCGCAAAGGCCGCCGCCAAGAAGCCGGCGCGCAAGGCGCCGCCCCGCCCGGCGGCGAAGGGCAAGGCGGCCCCGCCGAAGGCGGCGCCGGCCAAGCCGAAGGGCGCCGCCAAGAAGACCACCGCCGCACGCGGCCGCAGCGGCCGCAAGAAGTAAACCACGCGGCGGCCGCTCCGCGGGCCGGGCCGGCGAGAAGTGGCCTCGGCGGTCACGCCGCGCGGGGCCAGCACGACGACGGGCCGGGGAGGCGACCGCCTCCCCGGCCCGTCGCTCGTTCGTGGGCCAGGCCGCGTTGCCCCTGCGTGACGCCCGGCGCACGCGGTGTGCCGGCCGGATCCCCTGCCTTTGCCGTCCCGGCACCGTCCCTCGGCCACACGGGGGCCATCGTGGGGAGGCACGGGCCGCCCTACCCCTGCGCCGCCCCGCGGCTCAGGCCCGCGACTGCCCCAGGTGCGACGCAAGCCGCGGTCCCTTGGTGCCGAGGCCGAGCTTGCGGCGCAGGTTCTTGCGGTGGAAGGACACGGTGGTGGGTGAGATGTACAAGGCCTCGGCGATCTCGCTCGTGCTCCTGCCGACGCGGATGAGGCTGGCAATCTCACGCTCGCGGGGGGTGAGTTGCGGCCCGGCCTCCGCAGGAGAGCTGAGGGCCTGCGCCAGCGGGTTGACCACCTCCCGGAGGCTCCGCACGGCGGCGTCGAGGTAGATCGCCTCCGGCGTGGCGGCCAGGGGCTTTGCGAGCCGCCCCAGCATGGGCAGGATCACGGTGTCGACGTTGTCCGAGATGGTGCGCTCGAGCTCGGCCCTGTCGCGGTTGCGCTGCTCCAGGATGACGTGCAGGGCGACGTTGGCGTCCGACAGGGCCTGTGCCTGGAGGCGTAGCGAAGCCTCCGACTCCTCGAGCGCCGTACGCAGGTTGCGGTGCTCGGTGATGTCGGTCCCGAGGGCGAAGCAGGTGGCCTCGCCGCGGAAGCGGCACGGCACCAAGGTGACAGCGAGCGCCTTGACGGCGTTGCCGACCTCGACCTCGAGCTCGAGGGAGGCGGTGACTCCCGACGACGTCGCCTCGCACACCGCCTCGCGGGCGTCTGCGCCCCACAGGCCGCTGACGTCGCGCCGCAGCAGTTGTCCGCGGCTCATCCCCATGAACGACGTGCCGGCGGCGTTGGCGTCGAGGAAGCGGCCATCGTGGCCGATCTGAAAGGCGGAGTTGACGGCGTTCTCGAAGAGCGTCCGATAGAGCTCCGCTGCCTCGTGGAGGGCGCGCTCCGCCTCCAGGTCACGGGTGGCGTCGCGGATGGCGCCGACCATGTGCGAGGAGTTGCCGTCCTCGTCTCGCAGCACCACGCCGCGGTCGCGCACGTGGACGTAGGAGCCATCCTCGCGGCGCAGGCGGTACTCGTCGCGGTAAACGCCGCCCTCGCGAACCGCGCTGCGTACCGCCTCCACCGTCGCGGCTCGGTCGTCCGGGTGCAGCCGCGCCAGCCATGCCGCGAAAGCTCGCGGCAGCGCCTCAGGCGCGAGCCCGAGCAGGGTGTCCATCTGGGCCGAGAACTCCATGTAGCCGGTGTGGATGTGCCAGTCGTAGTAGGCGTCGAAGACGGAGTCGACGAACGCCCCGAACCGCGACTGCGTCGGTGGCCGGCGATCGGGTCGCGGCGTGCCGCTGTCAGAGGGCACGAGATCGGGGGGAAGGGACTGCGGCGGGGTGGTCGTCATGGGGCACCTCACTGCCTACCGTCGGGAGTGCGACACGCGTGAGCCTCGTCACAATCTGAGAGTTTCTTACTATCAGTACACCCTCATAATACCATCTTTTCGAGGCGTTTTGCGTTGCTAGAATCGATGTCGACCGCGGGTCAGAAGGCTTCCTCCGCAGAGCTTGATTCACCTGGCCGATCGTCGCACCAGGCTGCTGAATGAGCTCGGAGCGCACTCTGCCGACTCCCCGGAACACGGCGCGCGATGTGATCCTTGCCTCCCTGAATGGGGCCGCAGACGACAACCGCTCAGACGTCGCAGCAGAAAGGAGTCGATGAGTTCATGACAGTCGCAACGACCACGTATGGAGCGGTCACCGACGAGGTGATCGACGAGCTCAAGAAGATCGTCGGCGACGAGAACGTGCTCACGGACATGCACGAACGGGCCATGCGCGCCTTCAACTGCGCGCCGGCGCCACTGCAGCGCTGGGCCGACCAGACGCCCGACGTCGTGGTCCTCCCCGGCGGCACTGACGACGTCGTCGGGATCCTCAAGCTCGCCAACGAGCATCGGATCCCGGTGACGCCACGGGGTGGCGCCAGCGGACTCGCCGACGGCGCGATGCCGTTGCGCAAAGGTATCTGCGTCGACATCAAGCGCATGAACGAGATCTTCGAGATCGACGAGGACAATATGTGCGCCACCGTCGGCACGGGGATCAACATGCTCAAGCTGAACGAGGTGCTCGAGCCGCTCGGCAAGATATTCCCGGACGACCTCGCCGGCTACGCCAACGCCATGCTCGGCGGCCGCATCGGGTGTGGCGGCTGGACGCTGGTCGGCGGCCGCTTCGGGCACATCCCGGACACCGTGATCAGCATGGAATGCGTGTTGCCCGACGGCCAGGTGATCTGGGTCGGCGGCGGCGGCACCAAGAAGATCCGCAAGAGCTCCTCGGGGTACCGCCTGAAGGACCTCTTCATGCAGCACCAGGGCACGCTCTGCATCGTCACCCGCGCCGTGATCGAACTGTACCCGAAATCGGAGGTCGAGTTCGCCGGCTACTTCGCGTTCGACAACTGGGAGGACTCCTACCAGGCCCTGTACGACATCACGACCGCCGGGTTCGCCACCATCTCGTCGGCGATGATCTTCGACGAGGAGAAGATCGACTTCTTGCGCCGCGATGACGAGGCTTTCATCCCGCTGCCCAAGGAGGTCAAGTTCGTCAACCTCATGACCTTCTACGGCAAGAAGTGCGAGGTCGAGCCGGCTGTCAAGGAGGGCTTCAGGATCATGAAGGCCCGGGGCGGCAGGTACCTCGGCCCCGAGCAGGGCGAGGGCGACTGGGCTTCTCGCCACGACCGCTATCACCTTTCCTATCATGGCCGCACGCCCGACGGCCAGGCCACGCTCATGTCGTGGCACTGCGAGGACACGGCCGCGTATCACACGGCGCTGCCGACCTTGCGCAAGCAGTTCCACGAGATCTGCCGGAAGTACATGGACCTGTACCCAGGCCTGTTCGACGACTGGGGCATCTTCATCTACACCAGCAACCCCTTCAAGGGCTGGGGCGACTATCTCATCGAGATCGACATCGGTGTCGCGGAACTGGAGCTGACGCCCGAGTCCTGGGAGAACGGCTGGATCAAGATGAAGAAGGAGATCGCCCAGGCGGCGGTCGACATGGAGTGTTCGGTCTCGATCTGCCACGGGTCCTGTCGCGAGGGTGACGACGACGTCGCCATGCACGGCGAGATGAGGCACGGGACGTTCGACATGATGAAGAAGATCAAGCGGATGATCGACCCGAACAACATCATGAACCCCGGCAAGTACTGCTTGGACGAAGCGTACGAAGACTGACCAGCTTCTGGCCTGGAAGTGGAAAGGTGGGTCCCCAGTCATGACATACCAACTCAGCAAGAAGGACTTCTACGCTGAGCCCCTCTCGAAGACGAAGGCCATTCCGGAGGAGTTCGTCAAGGAGGCGTACCTGGTCTTCGCGTGCCGCCACAAGTTCTGCCGTGACATCTGCCCCAACTTCGACATCACCCGCAACGAGGCCCACACCTCGTACGGGTTCCACACGTCGATCCTGGCCATCAGCCGCGGCGTCGGTGAGTTCGACAAGCTCATGGACAACTTCACGTACTGCCTCGAGTGCGGCGCGTGTGAGCTCCGCTGCCCCAACACGTCGATGGCCGGCGACTTCTACCGCCGCTCGACCACGACGGTCGACCTGGTGCGCAAGATCCGTCGCGACCACATGGCCGACGGCGGCGAGATCACCAACTGGGCCGCGGTCAAGGACTACCTCG
Source organism: uncultured Thermoleophilia bacterium (assembly GCA_963717965.1). Classification (GTDB taxonomy): domain Bacteria; phylum Actinomycetota; class Thermoleophilia; order UBA2241; family UBA2241; genus CAIXSE01. The sequence goes on from CAVQXS010000005.1 coordinate 95,354, forward strand.
ATGAACACCGCGGTTTCGTCGCGGCGCAGGATGAGCTGGTCACGAAGTGGGCCGAGGGCATCAAGGTCGCCGGCGACATGAAGACGGCGCTGTTCGTCGACTTCTTCACGGCGACGCAGGGCACCGAGGTGCCGCGGCTCGCCGCGCAGATCCTCGGCAAGCTCGGCGTGAAGTTCGGTGTGTACACCACCCCGGGCGTCACCGCCCCCGAGCTCCTCAGCTCCGACGAGGAGGAGTGGAAGAAGTACGCGGAGGACAACGTCAAGAGCTTCAGGGAACTCGGCGTCCAGACGCTCGTCGTGACCAACCCACACGACTATGCTCTGTTCATCCGCGAGTACCCGAAGTGGTTCAGCATGGAGGGCATCGACACCGTCTTCATCACCGACTTCATCCTGAAGAAGATGAAGGAGAAGGGCGTGACGCCGGCGACCGCGATCGAGGGCAGGTTCGCCTACCATGATCCCTGCACGCTGAACAAGCTCGTCGTCGAGGCCGATTCGCCGCGCGACCTGGTCGCGATGGTGCCCGGGGCCGAGATCGTGGACGTCGCCCCCGGCAACCAGTGGCAGTACTGCTGCGGCAACGGCAACGGCCCGTTCCGCAAGCTGCACGAGGACATCGCGTACCGCATCGGCCAGAAGCGCCTGCGCGCCGCAGCCGACCTGGGCGTCGACACCATCCTCGTCGCCTGCCCGCACTGCAAGGACCAGTTCACCGACGTGAAGGCCAAGGCGGGTCTCCCCGTTGAGCCCGTTCACGTGCTCGAGCTGGTCGCCAAGTCGATGGGCATCGAGTGGGAGACGACCTCGCCGACCGTCGGCTGACCTTCAGGAGGAGTGCCAGCATGGCTGAAGACATCATCTACAAGTGGGGTGAGCTCGAGATCCTGCCGTCGCGGATGGACAAGTACATCAAGCAGCAGGAGATGAACGAGGGCGAGCGCGAGCGCATCGTGCGCGCCCGCAACATCCATCTCGACTGGTATCACCGGCACTTCGCCTACGAGGTGCTCAAACCGCCGGCCGACGAGTGGGATCCCAAGGCATGACGTAGCGCGGAGTCGGACACGGCTGGCGCGGCCGCCGGCGAGCCGGGAGACCGCGGCTCGCGTCAGCGGCCGCGCCGGGCCATCCGGGCTGCGGGGGCCATCGAGCGACAGGGAGCGCCATGAGAATCATCGTCTGTGCAAAGCCCGTCGTGGACTCCACCGAGATCCGCTGGGACGAGGGGCGCGGCGAGGTCACGCTGCGCAACCTGCCGACCAAGATCAGCGACTACGACCGCAACGCGCTCGAGGCGGCGGTCGTGCTCAAGGAGTCCGGTGAGTACGTCGACCTCGACGTCGTCATGGTCGGCGGCGAGCCCGCGCTCAAGACGCTCAAGGAGGCGGTCGCGATGGGCGCCGACAAGGGCTACCTCGTGGAGGGCGGCTGGGACGACCCGTTCGACCCGATGCGCACCGCACGGGCGCTGGCCAAGGTGATCGGCGAGCTCGACGAACCTGACCTCGTCATGTGCGGCCTGGTGTCGGAGGACGGCTACAGCGGCGTGACGGCGCCGGCGCTGGCGCAGCTCCTCGACTGGCCCTACGTGGCCCCCGTCGTCGGGTTGTCGGTGGAGGACGAGACGGTGGAGGCGGTCCTCGACCATGGGTCGGTGCTGCGCACCGTGAAGGTCCCCGCGCCGTGCGTCGTCGGCATCGACTCATCGATGAACGTCCCCCGCCTCCCGACCGTGCTGCAGGTCATGAAGGTCAAGGCTGACCGCATCGGCAAGGTCTCGCTCGGGCAGCTGGGACTCACGCCCGAGGAGGGGGAGCTGGCCGCGACGGCCGCCCTCCTCGCGAGCCGCTCGGGGGCGGTGGAGCGCAAACGGATCGTGATCGAGGGCGCGCCGGCGGAGAGCGCGGCGAAGCTCGTCGAGACGCTGAAGCAGGAGGGGGTGCTGTGATGGGCGCCCGGTTCGTGGTCACCGCGGCCACCGTCCCCGAACTGCAACGGATGGCCGCGGCGGCGCGGCGGCTGGCGGCCGGCGACGGCGTCGTGGAGGCCGTCGCCGTCGAAGAGAACGGGACTCTGCTCGCGCCCGAAGGCGCCACGGCGGATCAGCTCGCCGCCCAGCTCGGCAGCCTGGCCGACAGCCTGCTCGTGTACGAGGGTGCGGGAAGCTGGCTGGGCGGCGACGTCTGGGCGGCGGCGCTGAACGATGCTCTCGGCGACGGCGCGGACGCCGTGTTCCTCGCCGACGCCCCCGCTGCACGTGAGGCGGCCGGCCGCCTCGCCGCCGCACGCGGCAGCTCGTGCGCCAGCATGTGCGACGAGGTCGAGCGGGCCGCGAACGGCACGCTCACGGCCCGCAGAGCGATCTACGGCGGCGTCGCCGAGGGTACGCTCTCGCTGCCCGTGGCGCCGGTCGTGTGCCTGTTCGCCGCGGGCAAGTTCGAGGGCGCGGCAGCGGACGCCGCCGTCCCCGTCGACCGGCGGCAACTGCAGGTGCCCTCTCGCGCCATCGAGCACGTCGGGGACGAGCCCGTGGTCAAGACCGTCGACTTGGCCGGCGCCAACGTCGTCGTCTCGGTCGGCCGCGGCTTCGCCAAGGCCGAGGACATCGACCTCGTCAAGCCGCTCGTGCAGGTGCTGGGCGCGGAGCTCGGCTGCTCGCGGCCGATCGCCGAAGACTTCAAATGGCTGCCCAAGGAGCGGCTCGTCGGGCTCACCGGCACGTCGGTCAACGCCGACCTGTACCTGGCTCTCGGCATCTCGGGGCAGGTGCAGCATCTCACTGGCATCAAGGGCGCACACCTCGTCGTCGCCGTCAACAACGACGCCAAGGCGCCGATCGTCCGCAACGCCGACTACGTCATCGTGGACGATCTCTACAAGGTGGTCCCCGAGCTCGTGGCGGCGCTCGGCGGTGCCTCCTGATCGGGGGTCGGATGGGCATCGACTACGTCAGGGAGTACCTGCCGTTCCTGCCGCACACCGCCACCCTCGTCGCGATGTACGCCTGTGTGGCGGTGGTCATCGCGCTCTTCGTCTGGGGCTTCGCGCGACGCCACCGGGCGTACACACGCGGCGGCGCGAGCTTGTGGGCGGGGGTGAACGGTAAGGCCCTTCCGTGGGGCCCGCGTGTCGGGAGGACGCTGCGCGACGTGGTGGCGCAGACCAAGGTCCGTGAGCGCCGCCTGCCGGCGGTGCTGCACCTCCCGCTGTTCTACGGGACGGTCCTCCTGTTCATCGGCACCACCATCGTCCTGGTCAACGAGGACATCCTGCGGTGGTTCGGCGACTTCCGCATCGGCGGGCTGTTCTACGTGGTCTTCGAGTCCGTCCTGGATCTGGCCGGATTGGCGCTCGTCGTCGGTGTGGGCATCGCCCTCTGGCGGCGGCTCGTGACGCGGCCCGAGCACCTGACCTCGAGGCGCTCCACGAGCCTCGTCCTGCTCGGCCTCCTGTTCATGGGCCTCTCGGGCTTCTTCCTCGAGGGGTACCGGATCGCCGCTCAGACGCCCAACGACTGGGCGGCGGCGGCCTTCGCGGGTCCGCCGTCTCCGGCCTGCTGGATGGCTGGGCGAGCGCCGACGGCGCCCCCGTCGCCGCGTACCAGGTGCTCTGGTGGGTGCACGCCGCCGCCGCGTTCACGCTGATCGTGGGCGTGGCGTGGACCGGGTTCTCCCATCTGTTCCTCGTCCCGGCGAACGTCGTTGCGCACGACTCTGCGCGGCCGAGGACCGAGCTCACGACGCCCTTCGACCTCATCGCCGCGATGGAGAGCGAGGAGGACGTCGAGCTGGTCTCGGGTACGGCGGCGACCACGGACATCGCCCCTGCCGGGCGCCTGTCGGCAGACGCATGCATGGCCTGCGGGCGGTGCCACCAGGAATGCCCGGCGAACGCAGCCGGGCGGCCACTCTCGCCGCGCGACCTCGTGCAGGACATCCAGCGGTCGCTGGGCACCAACATCGCGGCTGCGGCCGCCGACAGGCCTGCCGCCGACTTCGAGGACGCCGTGTGGTCCTGCACCAACTGCTACGCCTGCGAGCAAGCGTGCCCGGCGCGGATCCGCCACGTCGACTTCGTGCTCGACTTCCGGCGTGCCCTGGTCGACCAGAATCGTCTGGATGAGCAGAAGCTCAGCATGCTGCAGGCGCTCGACCGCAACCAGAATCCCTACAAACTGCCCTCGCACGAGCGCGCCGCGTGGCTCCTGGAGCTGCCCTACGCGGATGAGATCACCTTCGGCGTCGCCGAGCCGCCCGAACCCCCCGAGTATCTGTACTGGATCGGGTGCGCCGCCGCCTACGACGAACGCACGAGCGCGGTCGCTCGCGCTACCATGGACGTCCTTCGCGCCGCCGGCGTCAGCTTCATCACCCTCGGACCGGCGGAGCCCTGCTGCGGGGAGCCGGCGAAGCGGCTCGGCGAGGAGGGCCGTTTTCAGCTGCTCGCGGCCACCGCGATCGAGATGATCAAGGAGACCGGCGCGCGCAAGGTCGTCACACACTGCCCGCACGGGCTGAACATCTTCCTGCACGAGTATCCGGCGCTGGGGTTCGCGATCCCGGCGGTCCACCACACGGAACTGCTCGCGGAGCTCGTCGCCGACGGCCGTCTGGACCTCTCGGGCGAGGACGGATGGGCGACGGGAAGCTCGTCTACCACGAGCCCTGCAATCTCGCCCGCGCCGGCCGCCCGGCGGCCGCGTTCGGCGTGCTCGGTGCCGCGGCTGTGCTCCCGGCGCGCTCCGGGACGAGGACGTTCTGCTGCGGCGGCGGCGGGGCCAACAGCTTCTATCAGGTCGAGCAGGAGGAGCGGCGCATCAGCACGATCCGCTACGACGAGCTCGCGGCCACGGGAGCGGAGCGGGTCGCCGTGAGTTGTCCGTTCTGCCTCACCATGCTCCGGGACGCGGCCGGGGCGCAAGGCGAGGCCGGCCTGGACGTGGTCGACGTCGCAGAGGTCGTGAGGGATCGGCTGCCCGAGGCGGCGCGCCCCGGCTGAGCAGGCCGGGGTCGCCCCCGCGGGCGAGAGAGGAGGTGACCGCCGGGGTCTTTGCGGCTGCCCGGGCGCGGCGGGATCGGCGCCCGGGAGCATCAGTCTGTCGCGGTAGCGCGCGCCGGGCGAGGACGCCCGCGGGATGCACGCGACGGGTGTCCCTGCCAGGGACCGGTCGGTACAACAAGAAAGGGGTACGCAATGTCACGCCGGAACGACAGCGGCCTTGCGCCGCGCCTGCGCGTGATCCAGTACGGGTGCGGGAACATGGGCAAGATCTTCCTGCGCTACCTCTACGAGAAGGGCGCCGACATCGTCGGCGCCATTACGCACAGCAATCAGGACATCATCGGCAAGGACGTCGGGGAGGTCGCCGGCCTTGGAATCAAGCTCGGCGTGCCGGTCCGCACCGACGCCGAGGCCGTCTTCGAGGAGTGCGACGCCGACGTCGCCATCCTGGCGATCGCCAGCCTCATGACCGACATGGAGGAGCACTTCGATCGCTGCGCGCGTCACGGCGTGAACGCGATCTCGATCTGCGAAGAAGCCTTCTACCCGTGGACCACATCCCCCGCCATCACCAACAAGCTGGACAAGCTCGCCAAGGAGCACGGGGTCACGCTGTGCGGCTGCGGCGCCCAGGACGTCGGGTGGGCGAACCTTCCGGTCATCCTGTCTGGGCAGCACCACCGCATCGACAAGATGGAGGGCTGGATCAGCTACAACGTCGAGGACTACGGCATCGCCCTCGCGAAAGTGCACGGCGCCGGGCTCAGCGCGGAGGACTTCCAGCGCGAGATCGCCGAGGCGGAGTCGCTGCCGGCGTACGTGTGGAACTCCAACGAGTGGCTGTGCGCCAGGCTGGGGTGGACGATCAAGACGCAACGCCAGGAGTTGACGCCGACCTTCCACGACGAGGACCTCGCGTCGGAGACCCTGGGCACGACGGTCAAGGCGGGGATCGCCACCGGCATGGACGCCACAGTGACGACGGAGACGTTCCAGGGCCCCGTCATCGTCACGCACTGCATCGGCAAGATCTACGCGCCCGGCGAGACGGACCGCAACGACTGGGACATCCTGGGCGAGCCCGACACGCACGTCATCATGAAGGAGCCGATGACGGTGGAGAACACCTGTGCGACCACTGTCAACCGGCTTCCCTCCCTGGTCGAGGCGCCGCCCGGGTACATCACCACCGACAAGCAGCCCATTCCCATCTACCGCACGTACCCGCTCCACGTCTACATGACTTGAAGCCGGTTCTTGGACTCTGCGCGCTCAATGATGAGGGGTGTGGCCGAGATGACCACGGCGGCTGCGGCCTGATCGGCCGCGTGGAGAGCGGGGTCAACGGTCACGGGCCGGGGAGGCGCATTCCTCCCCGGCCCGTCGTCGTATCCAGCTCCGTCGTCCTGAGAGACCGGGATCCGACGCTGCTTCGCGGCTGTTCGGCGCGAGCGCGCGTCAGGCATTGACGGCCGTCGGCCCCGGACGTATGGTGCGCCCAAGATTCAACCCACCGGTGGGTTGAAAGCACGCACGACGTGCACTGCGTCTTGAATGGGGACAAGGTGACATCTGCCGGCGAGCCGTTCGTGCGTTCGGGAGCTTTGCGGTGACGGTCAGCGCGAGCGGCGCGGCATTTCGCCGCCGCCGTGTGCCGCCGACGCCGGTCGAGCGCGCCAGGGAGACCCTCTCACCGACGGCGCGCAGGATCCTCGATGCCGCCAAGCAGATCCTCGTGCGGGATGGCCTCGACGGACTCACGCTGGACGCCATCGCGCGCGCGGCGGGCGTGAACAAGGCGGCCACTCACTACCACTTCGGCAGCAAGGCGGGGCTGATCGAGACGCTGGTCGACGAGATCGTGCTCGACGAGTGCGCGGCGATGGCGCACAACGTCGCTGCCGGGGCGGGCATCGAGGAGCGCATCGACAGCATGATCGACGGCGTACGCCGCATGGCGATCGACCCGAGCTCCATCGGCGGCTGGTGGGACCTGCTGCCCTACGCGGTGCGCACCCCGGAGCTGCGCGCCCGCCTGGCGGAGCTCTACGAGATCTGGTTCCAGTGGAACCTCGAGTGGGCCGGGCTGGCAGAGGGTGACGGCGAGGAGCCGGGCGATGACCTGCGTGGCATGGGCAAGCTGCTCGCGGCGATCGTCGACGGGATCGCGGCGCAGGTGGCGATCGCCGGGCCGGCCTACGACCCGGAGCCCACGCTGAATACCCTGCGGCACTGCCTCTCGGCCGTGCTCGCCTCCAACGGCGGCTCGGCGGGCGGTGGGCGGCCATGAGGCGCGCGTTCGAAGTCAACGGCGGGCGGCGACGCCGCCCGCCACTGCATACGGAGGTGGGCGAACGACCATGAGCGGCGGGCGGCGGTCACTCGGCGCGTGGGTGACCGTTTGGTGGTGACTCGTAGCGCGTTCCGACAGGGGAGGAACGGATGGCGACAGAGGAGGAGCTCGAGCTCCGTCGCGAGCTGGACGCTCGGCTGGAGCTCGTCAACGACGACCCGGAATACGAGGGTGAGCAGGCATCGGTGAGCGATCAGGTGATCCTCGCCGTGGTGGGTCTCCTCGTCCCCGCGGTGCTCATGATCGGGGGGTGGTTGATCTATGCCTGACGGTACTCAGGTGACCGGCATGGAGAAGTCCGCGATCCGCCAGGCGGCAGAGGGAAGCTGGCCGGTCCTGCCGGCGGAACGCAACTGGGGCGCCATCGGCATGTTCGCGGTCACGATCTCCGCCGGCATCGCCGCCTGGAGCTACGCCATCGGCGGCGCCGTGTCGTGGTATCTGCAGGCGGGTCTCGGCACGATCGCCATGATCTCGGGCGCCCTCGTGGGCATGTACTTCGTGACGGTGGCGGCGATGCCGGTGAGCGTCAAGTACGGCATCGACACCATCGCCGCCTGTAAGCCGCAGTACGGCAGCATCGGCTCGGCCTTCGGCATCATCGCCCAGTTCGCGTCCATCGTGGGGTGGAACTGCATCCTCATCATCCTGTTCGGGCGCGCTACGGCGAACGTGCTCGAGGCCGGCGGCGTGATCGGCGGGGACTGGGTCTACCGCGTGTCGGTGATCGTCTCGCTGGCGACGCTGGCCTACGTCTACTACCTCGTGATCGGCGGCGCCGACTCGGTCCGCAACAACTCGGTGTGGATCGCCGCGGCGGTCACGATCGCCGGCCTGGTGGTGCTGGTGCGGCTGATCCAGCAGTACGGCTGGAGCGACATCTCCGCGGCCCAGCCGGCATACGCCTCCGGCGACCTGCACCTCGACTACACGCTCGGCTTCGAGATCCTGGTGGCGACGGTGCTCTCGTGGTGGCCGTACATGGGCGGCATCATGCGCATGAGCAAGAGCGTCAAGCAGGCCTTGCTGCCCTCGATGATCTGCCTCGGCATGATCACCGGCGTCATCGGCCTCATCGGGCTCTACGCCGGCCTCGCCACCGGCGACCCGGACCCGTCGATCGCCTTCGTCAAGGTCGCCGGGCTATGGATGGGCATCATCGCCGTCATCTTCATCGGCCTGGCCAACGTCGGCACCGCCATCGTCGGCGTCTACGCCACCTCGATCGGGCTCAAGCAGATCCCGGCGCTGCAGTACCGGCTCACGTGGAAGTGGACGGCGGCGATCGTGATCGCCCCGGTGGCGTTCATCGCCGCGTTCGTGCCGAACTGGTTCATGGACAACAGCCTCACCTACATGTACTTCCTGGGCCTGGTCTTTGCGCCCATCTGCGGCGTGCAGATCGTCGACTACTACTTCTTCCGCCACCAGCAGATCGACATGGTCTCGCTCTACGACTACTCGGCGAAGGGCAAGTACTTCTACTGGGGCGGCTTCAACCCCGCGGGCTTCATCGCCACGGCGGTGGGCTTCTTCGTCTATTGGTACCTGCTCGACCCGGTCACCTACGTGAGCCACAACACCACGGCGTTCAAGTGGCTGAGCGCCTCGATACCGTCGCTGATCGCCACGGCGATCGTCTACGCGATCCTCACGGTGATCCTCATCAAGCCGCTCGGCAAGGGCGGCTACAAGTGATCTCACGGCGGCCGGGGCCGCGCCGCACGGCGTCGCGGCCCCGGCCGCCCCAACGCAAGGCGAGGTGAGCAGCTTGACTAGCGCGGGTTACCCGGTCCTGGAGAAGAAGGCGTTCATCGGCGGCGAGTGGGTCGAGAGCGAGAGCGGCGAGAGGATGGACGTGCTCTCGCCCGGTGACGGCAGCCTGGTGGGCACCGTCGCCAAGTGCACGAAGAAGGACGTCCAGGCGGCGATCGACGCCGCCAGCGAGGCGATGAAGGTGATGGAGAAGATCTCCCTCCTGCGCCGCTCGGAGATGTTCCGCAAGGCCGACAAGATCGCGCGCGCTCGCGCCGAGTCGGACGCCCTCATCATGTGCCGCGAGTCCGGCAAGACCATCCGCGAGTCGCGCGAGGAGATCGACCCCTACGCGATCGACCACTGGATGGCGGCCGGCGAGGGCATCAAGCGGCACCGCGGTCTGGTCAACCCGATGCAGCAGGAAGATACCGTCGACAAGCGCATCTTCATCTGGCACGAGCCCATCGGTGTGGTCGGCGTCATCGGGCCGTGGAACTGGCCGATGGACATCCCCAACATCGGCGCCGCGCACGCCGTCGCCGCCGGCTGCGGGGTCGTCCTGAAGCCGGCGAGCACGACGCCGTTCAGCGTCATCGCGCTCGCCGAGATCTTCGAGGAGGCCGGCTTCCCGGCCGGCATCGTCAACGTCGTCACCGGGCCGGGCTCGTCCGTCGGCGAGGAGCTCGTGGCCAACCCCGGCACCGCCGCCATCCACTTCACCGGATCGGTCGAGACCGGCGTCCGTCTCACGCAGATCGCCGGCGTCAAGCGCCTCTGCCTCGAGCTGGGCGGCAACGGCCCGCTGGTGGTCATGGACGACGCCAACATCGACGCGGCCGTCGACGGCGCCGTGCTCGGCTGCTTCTACATGGCCGGCCAGGTGTGCACGGCCTCGGAGCGCATTCTCGTGCACGAGAAGGTGCACGACGAGTTCGTCGAAAAGCTGACGGCCGCCGCCAAGACGGTCAAGATGGGCGACCCGCTCGACGAATCCACCGACATGGGGCCGCTCCACAACCAGCAGACCGTCGACCAGGTGCGGGCGCACCTGGACGACGCCCGCGAGCGCGGCGGCGCGTTCCTCTGCGGCGGCGGCATGAAGGACAACTGGTGCGAGGCCACGGTGATCGACGGGGTCACGTCCGAGTTCCTCATGGCGCGCAAGGAGACCTTCGGGCCGGTCGCGCCGATCATGACCTTCGCTACCGTCGACGAGGCCATCGAGATCGCCAACGAGACCGAGTACGGCCTGCAGGGCGCCGCCTATACGAGCAGCCTGCGCAACGCCTTCCTGCTCGCCGAGGGGATCAAGTGCGGCGCCGTCCTCATCAACCAGAGTAACAACAACTGGGACCAACTCTCGCCGTTCGGCGGCCGCAAGCAGAGCGGCCTGGGCCGCGAGCTGTCCGACTGGATCTTCGACGAGGTCACCGAGATCAAGCAGATGAACATCGACATCGCGGCGGTGAAGTGACCGGCGGCATCAAGGTGCGCTACTTCGCGACGCTGCGCGAGCTCTTCGGCGGCAGCGAGACGCGTGTGGACGCCGCCCGGGCGCGGGACGTCGCGGGACTGCTCGGCGTGATCTGTGACTCACCCGAGCGCCGCGACGGCCTGCGCCAGGCGTCTGGCAGCCTGCGCAAAGACATCGTGCTCCTCGTCAACGGGCGCAACATCGCGTTCCTCGCCGGCCTGGACACGCCGCTCGCCGACGGCGACGCGATCGACATCTTCCCGCCGGTGTTCGGCGGCTGAGGGGTGAGGAGGACTGCCGGGTGAACAAGATGCTCGACATCGACGTCGGCAAGTGCACGGGGTGTCATGTCTGCGAACTGATGTGCTCCTTTGAGCATCACGGGGAGTTCAACCCGCGCAAGGCGCGCATCCACACGACGGTGCTCCTCCACGACGAGGTCGCCATCCCGATCGTCTGCTCGCAGTGCGAGGAAGCCTGGTGCGAGCGCATCTGCCCGGTGGGCGCCATCAGCGCCGGCGTGCTGGCGGAGAGCGGCTCCCGCGTCCTCCAGGTCGACGCGGAGAAGTGCGTCGGCTGCAGGATGTGCGTCCTCGCCTGCCCGTTCGGCAACATCGAGGTCCGCGCTCTCGGCCGTGCCGAGAAGTGCGATCTGTGCGGCGGCGACCCCGTGTGCGTGCAGTTCTGCCCGCGCGGGGCGCTGCGCTTCGGCGATACCGTGGACGTCGAAGGCGAGAAGCGGGACAAGTGGGCCAAGGCGCTCGCCGACACCTATCGGGAGAGTGAGTGACATGGGCGGCTGGAACGGCAAGGTCCTGCGCATCGATCTGGGTGCGGCGTCCGCGTCCGTCGAGGACCTGGACCGCGCGATCGCCGAGCAGTACATCGGCGGGCTCGGGCTCGGCACCAGGTACCTCTACGACGAGGTCGATCCCGCCGTCGACCCACTGGGGCCGGACAACAAGCTCTTCTTCGCCACCGGCCCCCTGACCGGGACCGGCGCGCCGGGGGCCAACCGGTACATGCTCGTCACCAAGTCGCCGCTGACCGGCGGCGTCGCCAACTCCAGCGCGGCCGGCGATTTCGCTAACGCCATCAAGTACGCCGGCTTCGACATGGTCATCGTGGAGGGTGTCTCCGAGCGTCCGGTGTTCGTCTCCATCGACGACGGTCGCGTGACCTTCCACGACGCCGCCGACGTGTGGGGCCGGGACACCGAGCAGACCGAACGCGCGGTGATCGCCGCGACCGCGCCCGACGCCAAGGTCGCCTGCATCGGCCCGGCGGGCGAGAATCTGGTGCGCTTCGCCTGCGTGATGAACGACATGGGCCGCGCCGCCGGCCGCTCCGGCGTCGGCGCGGTGATGGGCGCCAAGCGCCTCAAGGCGATCGCCGTGCGTGGGACTGGCGGCATCAAGGTCGCCGACGGGGCTCGCTTCATGGAGACGGTCAAGCGCTGCTACGCGTCACTCACCGACCCCTACGTCGAGCACTTCCACAAGCACGGCACGCCGGGCGTCCTGCAGCTCGTGAACGCCTACGGCGGGCTGCCGACCAAGAACTTCCGGTTCGGGACCAACGAGCACGCCGAGGACATCTCCGGCGAGCGTCTCGCCGAGACGCTGTCGGTGCGCACCCGCATGGGCATGGCCTGTCCCGCGTGCCCGGTCGCCTGCGGGCGCGTCTCGCGCGTCGCCACCGGCGCACACGCCGGCGTGGGCGCCGGCCCCGAGTACGAGACCGTGGGCATGTTCGGCTCGAGCTGCTACACGAACGATCTCGAGGCGGTGACCCGGGCGAACTTCATCTGCAACCAGGCCGGCATGGACACGATCACCATGGGCGCCTCGATCGCCTGCGCCATGGAGATGTACGAGCTCGGCCTGATCCCCGAGGCCGACATCGGCTTCCCGTTGCCGTTCGGCGACGGCGAGGCGATGGTCCGGCTGGTCGCGATGACCGCCCGGCGAGACGGGTTCGGCGAGCTCTTGGCCGAGGGCAGTCACCGGATGGCCGCGCACTACGGCCATCCGGAGTTCTCGATGAGCGCCAAGAAGCAGGAGTTCGCGAGCTACGACCCGCGCGCCATCCAGAGCATGGCGCTGGCCTACGCGACGGAGCCGCGTGGCGGCTGCCACATCCGCGGCGAGGCCCAGGACTACTCGATCTACTCCGTGGTGCACTGGCACATCACCAAGGACCGCGGCATCGAGGAGCCGCTCGACCCGCTGGACACCGAGCATCCCGAGTACGTCGTCGAGCTCCAGGACTGGTTCCGCCTCATCGACTCCGGCGGCCTCTGCAACTTCATGTTCTACCTCGGCATGGACGAGGACCAGCTGCGCGACCTCATCGAGGCCGCCACCGGGATGGATATGGGGGGCCACCCGGGCCTGATGCGCATCGGCGCGCGGATCTTCAACCTCGAGGTGCTGTTCAACCGGCGTGCCGGGGTGCCGGCCGAGGCCGACACGCTGCCGCCGCGCATGCTCGAGGAGCCGCTCCCCGACGGGCCGGGCAAGGGTCTGGTCGCCGAGCTGGGCAAGATGCTGCCGCCCTACTACGCGTACCGGGGCTGGGACGAGCACGGCGATCTCACGCCCGACAAGGCAGCGGAGCTGGGTCTCGAGGTCCCGGCTGGGGCCTGAGGCGACGGCCGGAGGTGCCGCGGGCCGAGCTCAGGGCGCGCGGCGCGCTGGCCGGCGCCGAGCTGCGCGCCACCGTGGCGCGGTAGGAGGCTGGCGATGACGGTCACGCTGAGGATCGACGACGTCGAAGTGACGGCGCCGGAGGGCGCGAGCCTCTTCAAGGTCGCCCGCGCCGCCGGGCGCGACGTCCCCTCGCTCTGTCACCACGAGGCGGTGGCGCCCATCGCCTCCTGCCGCCTCTGCCTGGTCGAGGTGCGCCGGCCGGGCCGCGGCGAGGCGCAGCTGACGACGTCGTGCGACTACCCCGTATCGGCCGGCCTCGACGTCACCACCGACTCGCCGCTCGTCCGCCGGCATCGGCGCATGAACCTTCAGCTCCTGCTGGCGCGCGCCCCGGAGGCGCCGTCGCTCACGCGGCTGGCGGCGCGCCTTGGGGTGACCCAGCGCCTGTTCACGCCGCTGACCGATGCGCCGCTGCCGGACTGCATCCTCTGCGAGCTGTGCGTGCGCATCTGTTCGTCGCTCGGCTACAACGCGCTCTCGACGATCGGCCGCGGCGACCACAAGCGCGTCGGGCCGCCGTTCGGCCAGACGGCCGCGAAGGCGTGCGTCGGCTGCGGCTCCTGCCGGGAGGCGTGCCCGACGCAGTGCATCCCCATGGAGGACACCGAGACGACGCGCACGATCTGGGGCCGCACGCTGGAATTCAGCACCTGCGAGCGCTGCGGCGCCCGCCTCATGACCACCGCCCAGAGGGCCCTGACGGCCGCGCGCGGCGACCTGCCGGCGCGGTACTACAACCTCTGCGAGGGCTGCAAGAGGGAGGCGCTCAGCGAGGGGCTGACCGCCGGCGAGCCGCGGCCCCATCGCTCGGGCCGCGCCTAGAGAGCCCCTCGTGCGGCGCCGCGGCACGGCCACCCGTCGTCGTTGCCTTCGCCCGCTGCGGCGCATACCCTGTGCGGAGTCCCGCGCCGGCGTCGCCGGCGCGGCGGCTGCAGGGGGGCAGTATGAGCGATCGCACCAGCGACGGTACTGACGCGGGGCCGACGGCAGCGGCCGGCGCGCCCGCCGCCGGCGCGCAGCCGCCGGTGCCGAGTGCCGCCGCGCTCACGCGCGCGGTGCCGAGCTTTGCCGTCATCCTGCTCGCCGACGCGGCCGCCGTGTGGGCCGCGGTCAGCGGCTCGTGGACGGCGCTGGTCGTCGTGATCGTGTGCGTGATCGACGGGCTCGCCGACGGCATCTTCGCCTGGCTGCGAGCCCGCGCCTCGTTCGCCGCAGGCTCGGCCACGGACAAGCGCGACGACGTGCTCGTGCGCGAGTTCCTGCGCACCTACCTCGTCGTCATCGGCGCCCAGGCGATCGTCGCCTACATGGTCTTCAGCGGCATCCTGCTCAGGCCCGGCGGCGAGCGGCCGGTGGAGCCGGGCGCCGCGTTCGTCACCTGGCAGTTCTGGGCCGTGATCGCCGCTCTCGTGGTGATGCGCGCCGCCGTGTACTGGTGGGACTTCGTGCGCGGCGGCGAGGCCTCCGTCATCCCGCCGGCGGCGGTCGTCTCCGAGCCGCTCCGCCGCCTCTTCGTGCTGCAGTTCGGCGTGCTCGCCGGCACCCTCGTCGTGTACTGGTTCTTCGACTCGTCGGTCACCGGTCTCGCCGTCATCCTCGTCGCCAAGGCCGTCGCGGACCTCATGCTCGCATCTTCGAGCGCCTGCGCGCGGCGCGCATCAAGGCGGCGGTCGCGGCAGGCGTCACCGCCCCGCCCCGCCCGCCCGGCCCGCCGACGCGCGCCCCTCGCGGCGGGCGCAAGCGGCGCCGCTGAGCCGCGCCGGCACGGCGCCTGCACGCCGCCTGCACGGCGCTCGACCGGTCCACCCGCCCGAACGGCGCACCGGTTCCTCCCGCTTCGGCTGGCGCGGCGGGGCGGCCGTATTGCCTCCGCTCTCGCCGACGGTCTACGATTGACGTTCAACGGGGAGCCTGTCCGCCCGGACACGGTGGAGCTGCGATCTGCGAGGGGGTGCTCATCTTGAGCGCGAAGGAGCGCGAGACGGCCAACGTCGGCGCCGGTCTGTGGAAGGGCATCGGCATGTGGGCCTGGATCCTCTTCCGCATCAGCGGCCTCGTCCTCGCCGTCTACCTGTTCGTCCACATCTGGGTCATCTCCCAGGGTCGCGTGGGGGGTGCGGACCGGCTCGACAGCTTCTTCGCGTTCTTCGACAAGCCGTTCCTCGTCTTCCTCGACTCGGTTTTGGTCGCCGCCGTCCTGTACCACGCCCTCAACGGCGTGCGCATCATCCTGATGGACTTCGGCGTCGGCATCCGCCAGCACAAGGCCATCTTCTGGATCTGCATGGTCGTCGCCGCGGCGGCGGTCTGGGCGTTCGCCTACAAGGCCGTCCCTCTCATCCTCTAGGCGCGGAGGCCGTACCCGTGAGAACAGAGACACTCGATCGCAGCCGCGGCGGGATGTGGCCCTGGCTGGGCCAGCGCGTCACGGCGGTCGTCATCATCGTCACCATCATGGTCCACCTCGTGCTCACGCACTTCGTCTCGATCGGCGAGCTCAGCTACGACAACATCGGCGAGCGGCTCGCCACCGGCGCGGTGCTCGCCAACGACGTGCTCCTGCTCGTCGCCGTCGTCTACCACGCGCTCAACGGCGTGCGCATGGTCGTCCTCGACTGGGGACTCTCCGGCAAAGGCGCCCGGCGCGGGTTCGACGCGTTCCTCTGGGTCGCCGGCGTGATCGCCGTCGTCTACGGCATCTGGGCCCTCTGGGTCTGGGTGAGCTGAGGGGGCGCGGCATGCCTCACCACCAGCTGATCGTGGTCGGCGGCGGGCTCGCGGGGCTCCGCGCCGCCGTCGAGGCCAGGGCGGCCGGCGTCGACGTGGCGATCCTCAGCCAGGTCCACCCCGGCCGCAGCCACTCCGGCGCCGCGCAGGGCGGCATCAACGCGGCGCTCGCCAACGACCCCGAGGGCCACGACGACACGCCCGAGAAGCACGCCTTCGACACCGTCAAAGGCTCCGACTACCTCGCCGACCAGGACGCCGCCATCCAGATGACGGCCGACGCCCCCGGGGTCATCTACGAGATGGACCACTGGGGCTGCCCGTTCAGCCGCTACGACGACGGCCGCATCGCCCAGCGGCCGTTCGGCGGCGCCGGCTACCCGCGCACCTGCTACGGCGCCGACAAGACCGGCCACTACCTGCTGCACACGCTCGTCGAGCGCGCCTACGAGCGCCAGGTGAAGATGTACGTCGAGGTGTTCGTGGTCTCGCTGATCGTCGACGACGGGCGCTGCCGCGGCGTCGTCGCCTACGACATGATCCGCGGCGGCTTCGAGGCGTTCACCGCCGACGCGGTGATCATGGCGACCGGCGGCGCCGGCCGCATCTACGGCAACTCCACCAACGCCATCATCAGCACCGGCGGCGGTGCGGCGATCGCCTACCACGCCGGCGTCCCCCTCGAGGACATGGAGTTCATCCAGTTCCACCCGACGGGCCTGCTGACCACGAACATCCTGATGACCGAGGGCGCCCGCGGGGAGGGCGGCTACCTGGTCAACGACCTCGGCGAGCGCTTCATGGCGAAGTACGCGCCCAAGGCGATGGAGCTCGCGCCGCGCGACATCACCTCGCGATCGATCACCACGGAGATCCTCGAGGGCAGGGGGATCGGCGGCAAGGACTACGTCTACCTCGACCTGCGGCACCTGGGCGCGGCCAAGATCCTCGAGCGGCTGCCCGGCATCCGCGACCTCGCCATCCACTTCGAGGGCGTCGACCCGATCGAGGAGCCGATCCCGATCAAGCCGTGCCAGCACTACACGATGGGCGGCATCGACACCGACGTCGACGGGCGCACGAAGCTCCCGGGGCTCTACGCCGCCGGGGAGTGCGCCTGCGTCAGCGTCCACGGCGCCAACCGGCTCGGCGGCAACTCGCTGCTCGAGACGATCGTCTTCGGCCGCCGCTCCGGGCACGCCGTGGTCGCGGACCTCGAGGGGGGCGGGGCGGCCGGCGGTGGCGCGGCCTCAGCCGCCGGCCGCCAGGCCGTCGCCGACATGGAGTGCCACGTCGCCAACCTCGTCGCTCGCGGCCCCGACGGCGCCGACCCCTACGCGATCCGCGCCGAGATGATCGCCACGACGCGCGACCACTTCGGCGTCTTCCGTGAGGACACGGTCATGCGCGAGGGCCTGGCCACGCTGCAGCACCTCAAGGAGCGCTGCGCGCGAATCGGTTTGCGCGACGCCCGGGGAGTGTTCAACCTCGACCTGATGCGCACGCTGGAGCTCGAGGGCATGGTCGACCTCGCGCTCACGGTGGCGCAGGGCGCCGTCGCGCGCACCGAGTCGCGCGGCTCGCACTCGCGCACGGACTACCCGGTGCGGGACGACGAGCGCTGGCTGAAGCACACGATGGCGTACTACACGCCCGAGGGCCCGCGGATCGAGTACGAGCCGGTGACTCTCGGCACCTTCGAGCCGCAGGAGAGGAAGTACTGATGCCGTCCGTCACCTTCCACGTCAAGCGGTACGACCCGGCCCGCGACGAGAAGGGCTCGTCCCGGGTGGACGACTTCGTCGTCCCGTACGAGACGAGCCTCACCGTCCTCGAGGGCCTCTTCCACATCCAGGAGAGCCTCGACGGCTCGCTCGCCTTCCGCTACTGCTGCCGGGCCTCGATCTGCGGCTCCTGCGCCATGTACATCAACGGCCGCTACCGCCTGGCCTGCCAGACCAACATCCTGCACCTGCACACCGACGAGGTGCACATCGGGCCGCTGCCGCACCTGCCGCTCGTCAAGGACCTCGTCTGCGACATGGACGACTTCTTCGCCAAGTACGAGTACGTGCAGCCGTGGCTGCTGCGCAACTCACAGGCGCCCGAGAAGGAGATCCTCCAGTCCCCGGCCGACCGCCACAAGATCAACATGCCGATCGACTGCATCCTCTGCGGCGCCTGCTACAGCAGCTGCCCGTCGGTCTGGACCGAGGACAACTACCTCGGCCCGGCGGCGCTGCTCAAGGCCTACCGCTTCGAGGTCGACTCGCGCGACGAAGCGGGCAAGGAGCGTCTGCCGCGCTGGGACAACGAGCGCGGCGTCGTACCGCTGCCACACGATCACCAACTGCTCGGAGGCCTGCCCGAAGGAGCTCAGCCCGACGGAGGGCATCCAGTGGCTCAAGATGGCCGCCGTCCGCCGCAGGCTCTTCGGCAAGGCGAAGTGAGGCGGGCGGCCCGAACGCTGATCCCTGCGCGAAGGCGCAGAGTGGAGGACAGATGAAGACCTCAGTCAACAAGACCAAGCTCGAGATCGCGAGCGGCGACATCACGCAGCTCGAGGTGGACGCGATCGCCACGCCGGCGTCCACGGAGCTGTGGATGGACCACGGTGTGGCCGCGGCGATCAAGCGCGCCGGCGGCGAGGCCGTCGAGAAGGAGGCCGTGCTCCAGGGTCCCATCCAGGTGGGCGAGACCGTCATCACGACCGGCCACGACCTCGCGGCGCGCTGGGTGCTCCACGTCGCCCTCACCGAGGGCGGGCCGCGGGCCGATGCGAACGGCATCGCCAAGGCGACGCGCGCCATCCTTGCCGCCGCCGAGCGCGCTCACGCCCGCTCCGTCGCCCTGCCGTCCTTCGGCACCGGCGGCGGCGGCGTCCCGCTGTACCAGTGCGCCAGCGTCATGGTCACCGAGACGGTCGCCTATCTCAAGGAGCATCCGCGCACGGCGCTGCGTCACGTGATGTTCTCGGTCTACGACGACGCCGCCCGGGCGGCGTTCAAGAACGCCCTCGTGGGCGTCAGCCGCTTCTAGACGCCGGACGCCCTGAGCCAGGCGGTCATGCAGGAGGTCATCGCCACCCTGATCTTCGTGGTGAGCCTCGTCGCCATCTTCGCGGAGTGGTTCCACCGCACGGTGATCGCCATCGCCGGCGCGATCCTCATGATCGTCGCCGGCAAGGTCCTCGGCTTCTACACCGAGGGCGCCGCCCTGGAGGCGGTCGACTTCAACACCATCGGCCTCCTCCTGGGCATGATGATCGTCGTCGCGCTGCTCGAGCCGACCGGCTTCTTCGAGTACCTGGCTCTCTGGGCCGGCCGCGCCTCGAAGGGCCGGCCCCTGCGCGTCTTCCTGCTCCTCGGCGTCGTGACCAGCGTCCTCTCGATGTTCCTCGACAACGTCACGACGGTCGTGGTCATCGCCCCGGTGACCCTCGTGATCGCCAGGGTGCTCGAGATGGACGCCACGCCCCTGCTCATCGCCGAGGCGATGCTGTCCAACGTCGGCGGCATCGCCACGCTGGTCGGGGACCCGCCGAACATCCTCATCGGCTCGGCGGCCGGCCTCACCTTCAACGACTTCCTCACGCACTCCCTGCCCATCGTCATCATCCTCTGGTTCATCGCCGTGCTCCTGCTGCGCTACCAGTTCAGGAAGGACCTGGTCGAGCGCCCGGGGGAGCTCGCGGACGCCATGCGGCTGCACCCCGCGCAGGCTCTCAAGCAGCCCCGAGAAGCCCGGCGCATCCTGATCGTGCTCGGCCTGGCGATCGTGATGTTCCTGCTCGAGGGGCCGCTCGACCTCTCACCCTCGCTCATCGCCATGGGGGCGGCGGGGGTCGCGCTGTTCGTCGTCGGCCCCGACGTGCACGAGACGCTCAAGCGGGTCGAGTGGAGTGTGCTGCTCTTCTTCTCGGCGCTGTTCGTGATGGTGGGCGGTCTCGAGGCCGCCGGCGTCCTCGGCAGGCTGGCGGACTGGTTGGGTACGGCCGCGGGCAGCGTGAATCCCTATGTGCTCGGCGTCGCCGTGATCTGGGTCGTCGCGTTGCTCTCGGCGGTCGTCGACAACGTGCCGATCACGATCGCCGTCATCCCGGTGGTGGCGGGGCTCGAGGCCGCGGGCGTGAAGATCGAGCCTCTCTGGTGGGCGCTCGCGCTCGGCGCGGGGCTGGGCGGCAACGCCACCGTGATCGGCGCGACCGCCAACATCGTCGTGGTCAGTGTCTCGGAGCGCTCGGGCAACCCGATCCGCTCGTCGGAGTGGCTCAGATACGGCATCCCCATGATGCTGGTGACCTGCACGGCCGCCAGCATCCTGTACGTGGCGCTCTACCCGCTGCTGAGTCGCTGACCGTCCGGCGGCGCTGCGGCGTCGGGATCCTGCTCTTCTGAGGAGGGCTTTCGCCGCGAGAACACGGCCCTGATCAGGTACGGGCTGACGATCGTGGTGAGCAGCACCATGCCGAGCATGGCGGCGTAGACGTCTTCACTCAAGACGCCGGCGGCCAGCGCGATGCCGGCGACGACGATGCCGACCTCGCCGCGCGGGATCATCCCGACGCCGATCTCACGGGCGATGCGCTTGCCCTCTCGCCCGAGCTCCCCAGATCGCGCCGGCGTACTTCGTGACCACGGCGATGACGGTGAACGCGGCGATCGCGAGCAGCACCATCGGCTTGGCGAAGGAGGTGAAGTCGATGTAGGTGCCCATGAGCACGAAGAAGAACGGGACGAAGAACCACGCCAGCGGCGTGAACTTGGCTCTCCACCTCGGTGTGCTGCTTGAGCTCGGCGATGACGAGCCCGGCGATGAACGCGCCGACGATGGCGGCGAGACCGATGTAGTTGGCCAGCAGGGAGAGCGCGAGCATCAGGACGATGCCGAGCTCGAAGATCGCTGTGCGCGGAGAGGCGGGCGAGCCGCTCGCCGAAGCGGCCTACGATCGCCGGACCGATGAGGCCGATGCCGCCGACGAAGACGACGGCCTCGATCGCGAGCAGGACGAGCTCAAGCGTGTTCGCCTCGCCGAGGGCGAGCGAGGTGACGACGCCCAAGGCGAGCAGGCCAAGCATGTCGTCGAGCACGGCCGCCCCGAGGATGATGGTGACCGAGCGTCGCCGCTGGTAGCCGAGGTCGCGCAGGACGCGCACGGTGATGCCCGACGGAGGTGGCCATGAGCGCGATCGCGACGAACAGACTCTCGCTGAGGGCGTACCGGAAGGCGAGTCCGCCGGCGAGGCCGGCGGCGAAGGGCAGCACGGCGCCGAGGATCGGCGACTTTGACTGCGCGTGGCACGGGACGTCGGCGAGCTGTTCGAGGTGAGTGTCCAGGCCGGCGGTGAAGAGAAGGAGGATGACACCGAGTTCGCCGAGCGCCTCGAGGAACTCGGAGTGGTGGACGAGGTTGAGCGCGACGGTCCGAGGATGGCCCCCGCCAGCAGCTCGCCGATGACGGCGGCTGCTTGACGCACTGGAACATCCAGCCGAGCAGGCGACGCCCCGGCGAAGGCGAGGAAGATCTCGAGGAGGATCCTGGTGGTGTCGTCCATTCGAGGCCGAGTATATAGTCGAGCCTGTCGAGGCCGCCTGGTGAGCACGTTCGTCGCGGCTGGTGCGCGGGAGGCTGGCTCATGGTGGACCATACGCTGACTGACGTCGCCGGTCTCACGGCAGGTCTCCGGACCGATCGTGAGGCGACCTCGTGACCTCCCCCGGCGGCAGCCTGCTCTACCTCTCTCGCGACGACCTCGAGTCGCTCGGCCTGACCATGCTCGAGGTCGTCGACGCCGTCGACCGCGGCTGCGCGGCCAAGGGCAGGGGAGAGGTCGTCATGCCGCCCAAGCTCAGCCTGCACGGCGAGGGCGACGCCTACTCCCAGGTCATGGCGGCGACGCTGCCGGGCCAGGGCGGGCTGGGCGCGAAGTGGGTCACCCTGTTCCCCGGCAACGCCGCCCTCGGTCTGCCGATCACCAACGGGCTGGTGGTGCTCAGCGACCCGGCGACGGGGCTGCCGGCGGCGGTGATGGACGCGGCATCGATCACCGCCTGGCGCACGGGCGCCAGCGTCGGCGTCGCCGCCCGGTACCTTGCGCGTCCGGACGTCTCGTGCGTGGGCGTGCTCGGCTGCGGGGTGCAGGCGCGCGCGTCGGTGCGGGCGCTGGCGGCGGTGCTGCCCGACCTGCGCGCCGTGCGCTGTCACGACGCCGCGGCCGCGGCGGCCGCGGCGTTCACGGCCGAGCTCGGCGCCGACCTGCCCGCCGTGGAGTTCAGCGTGAGCCCGGCGCCGGGCGACGTCGTCCGCGGCGCCGGCGTCGTCGTCACGGCGATCACGATGACGGCCGAGATCCGGCCGCCGCTCGGCCCCGGGCTGCTGGAGCCCGGGGCGCTGGCGGTGGCCCTCGACTACGACGCCGCCTGGAGCGCCGCGGCGATGGCGGCGTGCGACCGCTTCTTCTGCGACGACGCCGCCACGGTGAGCGCGACGCGGGCGGCCGGCGTGCGCCTCGCCGGCATCCCCGGCGAGATCGCCGGTGATCTGGGCGAGCTGGCCGCCGGCCTCGTCGCCGGCCGCCGGGATGCGGACGAGCGCCTGTTCTGCCTCAACCTCGGCATGGCGCTCGAGGACGTCGTCACCGGCGAGCTCGCGCTGCGGCGCGCCCGCGAGCTGGGCATCGGGCGCGAGCTGCCGCTGTAGGGAGGCCGCGTCGCGGGGCGACGACGCGGCCGCGAGATCAGGTGCCGGGACCGCCCAGCGCGAAGCGCCGCCGCTCGAAGAGCGTGCCGCCCTCGTCCTCCTCGACGAGGAGCACCGCGGTCGCGCGGGCAGCGAGCGGCAGCCGCGGACCGAGCGCCGCTTCGATCGCCGCCCTGTCGGCGGGCGCCGGGTCGAGCGCGACCGTCAGGCGCGGCGCGATGTCGTCGTAGGCGCCGCCGTAGGGCGGGCACTCGGGCCACTCGGCCCACAGCAGCCGCGTGAGCGCGACGAACGGTTCCGCGGGCTCGGGGACCAGCACCACGGCGTCCGCGAGCCCGGCGACCCGGGCGAGCGAGAAGTCGAACGCGGGCCGCCCCTGCAGCAGCGCCGCGAGGCGGCTCGCCAGGGCATCGTCGAGCGCGTCGACCGGCAGGAACGGCCAGAGCGCCGTGACGTAGGGCGGGAGCGCGTGGGCCGGAGCCGGCACGAGGTGCGCCCAAGGCGCGACGAGCTCGCGCGCGGCCTCGACCGGCACCACGAGGGCGGATCCGCGCGGGCGGGTCATGCTGCGCCCCTCCGGCTGCGCTGCCGCAGCGCGATCATGCGTCGCCCCCGCCGCCCACGTCGTCGTGCCGGTCGCCGAGGGCGCGCAGCAGGCCGAAGCAGCCGGTGAGCATCATGTCGCCGTGCGGCGCCGCGAAGGTGAGCGACAGCTCGCTGCCGGCGAGCAGCTCGCGGCGCGGCCCTGTCACGACGAGCGGCAGGCGCAGCGGGTCGCGGCCGGCCGCGCCGGGGGCGAGCACGGCGCCGTGGCCGTGGTCGGCGCGCACCTCGTCGCTCTCGAGGTCGCCGGCGAGCCAGCGACGCAGGCGCAGCTCGAGCCCGGGGCCGTCCAGGCACGAGGTGTGGTGCTCGAACACGCCGGCCACGCGTCCCTCGAGCGCCAGCAGGCAGACGGTGTGCCCGTTGCCGACGTTGACGAGGACGGCGTCGCCGACGCCGCCGGGCAGGGCGCCGTAGAGCGCCGCCGGCCCGGTGTCGGCGACCAGCGCCGGCGCGTCGCCGGCGAGGGCGCCGGCGGCTGCGGCGGCGGCCTGCAGCCGGGTGAGCTCTGGCGGCACGGCGTCCGCGGCGTAGAAGAGGTCGGCGATCGGCCGGCGCTCCGCGACCGCCTGCTGCCACAGCGAGAAGCGGAGGACGCGGTTGGAGCCGTCCGGAGCGTAGCCGTGGTCCTGCACGGCGACGGCGACGGCGGAGAAGGCGGGCTCGACGCCGAGCAGCCGCAGGGCGCCGGTGAGCGCCGCCGCGTCCAGGTCGCCGGAGGCGACCTCGACGGCGGCGCCCGGCGGGAGGCGGCGCAGCACTTCGTCCGCGGCGCCGTCGCCGACGATGCGGGCGCCCAGAGCGCGCACCTTGTCGAGGTCGTCGGCGAAGCTGGCGGCGGCCGACTCCGTGGCCACGAAGGCGTGCCCGGCGGCGAGGTGCGCCTTCATCGCCTGCGTGACGGCGCCGCCGCCCATGACCGGCCCGCGGAAGACGACCGTCTGGCCGCGCGCCGTGGCGGCGGCGATGCGCGCGCCGGCGACCTGCGTCGCCGAGGGGACGACCAGCTTGACCGCGTTCTCGAGGCTCTGGCCGGGGCGCGTGAGGAGGATGTCGCTGGTGCCGGCGCCGACGTCGACGGCGAGTACGCCGGCCGTCTGTGCTGCGGGAGTCACGGCGGCAGGAGGTCCGGCACGCCCGGCGGCGGCCTCAGCCCACCCGCGTGGGGACGTGGCTGAGGCGGAGCTTCCAGACGTTCTTCATCGCCTCGAGCACGATGTCGTTGCTCATCTTGCTCTCGCCCACCTTGCGGTCGACGAAGATGATGGGCAGCTCCACCACCCTGAACCCCAGCTTGTAGACGCGGTACGTCATCTCGATCTGGAAGCCGTAGCCCGCGGTGTCGACGGTGTCTAGGTCGATGGTCTCGAGGACCCCGCGGCGGAAGCACTTGAAGCCGCCGGTGAGGTCGTGCAGCGGCAGGCCGAGGATCGTCTGCGCGTAGAGGCAGCCACCGCGGCTGATGAGCTTGCGGGAGAGACCCCAGTTCTCGACACCGCCGCCCTTGACGTAGCGCGAGCCGAGGACAAGGTCCGCGCCCTGGTCGATGAGGCGCAGGAAGTGGGGGAGGTAGCTGGCGTCGTGGCTGAGGTCGGCGTCCATCTCGAAGATGCGCTCGGCGCCCATGGCGAGGGCCTCGCGGAAGCCGGCGATGTAGGCCTTGCCCAGGCCCTCCTTGCCGGCGCGGTGCAGGACCGAGACGTCGGGCACCTCGAGGGCCAGCTCGTCGGCCAGGCGGCCGGTGCCGTCGGGGGAGTTGTCGTCGACGATCAGCGTGTGCAACTGCACGCCGTGGCCGTCCGCGACCTCGCGGATGCGGGCGAGCGCGTGGCGCAGGTTCTCGCGCTCGTTGTAGGTGGGGAGGACGATGACGTTCACGGCCCGCCAAGTATATCGCCGCCGGGCGGGCCGCGCCGCCGGGCCCTCCGTCCGCGCCGCCTGCTACCGTCTGGCGGCGCCCTGCCCAAGCGCCTTTCATCACATACTCTCACGCTCGAGTAGAGGCTGAGGCTTTTGTGCGCACTTTGGGCAGGAAGTCCGGGGAAGGAGGAGTTGCGGCCGGGCTGGAATACACTATAGTGGTGTCCCCAGTTCCGGGGGGCACAACATCTTGTGGTGAGGTTACCTACGCATGCGCTGTCCGTTCTGCACGAGTGATGAGAGCAAAGTCGTCGATTCCCGCGACTCGGAGTCCGGCGACGCGATCCGCCGCCGCCGGGAGTGCCTGGCCTGCGAGCGGCGCTACACGACCTACGAACGCATCGAAGAGGTCTCCCTCGTGGTGGTCAAGAGCGACGGCAGAGAAGAGCTGTTCACGCGTCACAAGGTGCTCAACGGCCTGCTGCGCGCGTGCGAGAAGCGCGACATCGCCCTCGACCGCCTCGAGCGCGCCGTCGACGACATCGAGAACGACCTGCGCCGCGTGTCGGGGCGCCCCGTGACGACCACCATGGTCGGCGAGCGGGCGCTGCGCCAGCTGCGCGACATCGACAAGGTGGCCTACATCAGGTTCGCCTCCGTGTACCGGCAGTTCGAGGACATCGAGCAGTTCGGGCGGGAGCTGGCGCAGCTCGAGCTCGCGGGCGCCGACCCGCTGCCGGGCGAGGAGCCCCTTCCGGGCATCGACGCCGGCGAGAGCTATGCAGACGAGACGATCTACACCACACCGCCGCGCGCGGTGGCTACCCAGGGGAGAACGGGGCATGACTGAAACGGGGAAGGCAGTGATCGAGCTGTCCGCAAACGCACTCAAGGTGCTGCAGCGCCGCTACCTCAAGAAGGGCGAGAACGGCGAACTGCTCGAGACCCCCGAGGAGATGTTCCGGCGCGTCGCGCGCGCCATCGCGCAGGCCGAGCGCCTCTACAACCCCGCCGCCCCCGTGGAGGAGTGGGAGGAGACCTTCTACGAGCTCATGACGAGCCTCGAGTTCCTCCCCAACAGCCCCACCCTCATGAACGCCGGCCGCGAGCTGGGTCAGCTCTCCGCCTGCTTCGTGCTCCCCGTCGGCGACTCCATGGAGTCCATCTTCGAGGCGATCAAGAACACCGCCCTCATCCACAAGAGCGGCGGCGGCACCGGCTTCTCCTTCTCGCGCGTGCGCCCGCACAACGACGTGGTGAACAGCACGAGGGGCGTCTCCAGCGGTCCGCTCTCGTTCATGAGCGTGTTCGACGCCGCCACCGAGACGATCAAGCAGGGCGGCACGCGCCGCGGCGCCAACATGGGCATCATGCGCGTCGACCACCCGGACATCCTCGACTTCATCACCGCCAAGCAGGACGACGACCGCCTCAACAACTTCAACATCTCGGTCGCCGTCACCGACGCGTTCATGCGCGCCGTCGAGGCGGACGAGGACTACGCGCTGGTCAACCCGCGCTCCGGCGAGACGGTCCGGACGCTGAGCGCGCGCAAGGTCTTCAAGAACATGGTCAACCTCGCCTGGAAGAACGGCGACCCCGGCATCGTCTTCATCGACCGCATCAACGAGGACAACCCGACGCCGCAGCTGGGCGATATTGAGAGCACCAACCCGTGCATCACCGGGGAGTCGCTGGTGTACACGGACGGAGGTCTCAGGAGGATCGTCGACCTGTACGAGGGCCGGCGGCGTCCCGACCTGGTCCTCGACAGCCGGCAGGCGGGCGACCGCAGGGCGGCCAAGGCCTCGCAGGTCGTCGCGAGCGGCGTCAAGCCGGTCTTCCGGCTCACCACTGTAGAGGGCTACGAGCTGCGACTGACCGCCGACCACCGCGTGAAGACCACGCGTGGATGGGTGCCGGCCGGCGAGCTCACGCAGGGCGACCGCATCCACATCCTCGACCGCAAGGGCGGGTTCGGGAGCGGCGGATCGAGCCGTCTCGGCACGCTGCTCGGTTGGCTCGTCGGCGATGGCACGATGAAAGCCACCGAGGTGGTGCTCTCGTTCTTCGGCGACGAGAAGCAGGAGCTGGCGCCCGTGTTCGCCGGGCTCATGCAGGAGGAGGTGGACGGCCGGCAACTGCTCGACCGGTCGTACACGACGAGCGGCTACGACGTAGGCGGTCGCGACGAGTATCGGGTGAAGTCCGCGCGCTTCTGGCGCGTCGCCGAGGAGCATGGGCTGCGGCCGGGCAGGAAGCTGTGCGTGCCGGAGAGCGTGCTCACCGGCTCCGAGGAGATGCAGCAGGGCTTCCTCACGGCGCTGTTCACGGCAGACGGGCACGTCAGCGGGTCGCCGGAGAAGGGCGTGAGCGTGCGGCTCACCTCCATCAGCCGGTCACTGCTGCGGGATGTCCAGCGCCTGCTGCTCAACTTCGGCATCCCGTCGCGCGTCTACGAGGGCCGCAGGCCTCAGGGCCAGCGGGAGCTGCCGGACGGCCGCGGAGGCAAGGCGCTCTACGACTGCAAGGCGTACCACGACCTGGTGGTCTCCCGCGGCAGTCTCGCGCTGTTCGCCGCCGAGATCGGCTTCCTGAGCGAGGCGAAGCAGAGCAAGCTCCTGACGCTCCTCGAGGGCTATCGCCGCGGCCCGTACCGGCAGCCCTTCACGGCCCGGTTCCGCGCGCTCGAGCCGGACGGCATGGAGATGGTGTACGACGTCACGGAGCCGCTCACTCATTCGTTCGTGGCCAACGGGCTCGTCATCCACAACTGCGGCGAGCAGCCCTTGCTCCCCTACGAGAGCTGCAATCTCGGCTCCATCAACCTGTCCCGGGTCGTCCCCGACGGGCATATCGACTACGGCGCCCTGGGCCGCATCGTGCGCACCGCCGTGCGCTTCCTCGACGACGTCATCGACGTCAACCGCTACCCGCTGCCCGAGATCGAGCAGATGACCAAGGGCAACCGCAAGATCGGCCTGGGCGTCATGGGCTTCGCCGACATGCTGCTGCGGCTGCAGGTGCCCTACGACTCGGACGAGGCCTGCCGCATCGCCGGCGAGGTCATGGGCTTCATCCACGACGAGGCGCGCGCCGAGAGCGAAGACCTCGCCCGCGAGCGCGGCGTGTTCCCCAACTTCGAGGGCTCCATCTTCGACTCGCCGGCCGGCGCGCGCGTGCGCAACGCCACGGTCACCACGATCGCCCCGACCGGCACCATCAGCATCATCGCCGGGTGCTCGAGCGGTATCGAGCCCGTCTTCGCGCTCAGCTACGTGCGCGCCAACGTCCTCGACGACGACCGCATGGTCGAGGGCCACCCCTACTTCGAGGACGTCGCCCGCGAGCGCGGCTTCTACAGCGACGAGCTCATGAAGAAGATCGCCGAGGTCGGCTCCGCGCGGCACACCGACGGCGTCCCGCAGGACGTGCAGCAGGTCTTCGCCACCGCGCACGACATCACGCCGGAGTGGCACATCAAGCTGCAGGCGGCGTTCCAGAAGAGCACCGACAACGCCGTCTCCAAGACGGTCAACTTCCCCAACGAGGCGACCATCGACGACGTCGAGAACGTCTACCGCATGGCCTTCCGCACCCGCTGCAAGGGTGTCACCATCTACCGCGACGGCAGCCGCGACGAGCAGGTGCTCAACGTCGGCCAGACCAAGAAGAAGCGCGAGCCCGAGCCGGGGCTTGGTATCGCCACCACGCGGCCGGCCCGCCCGCAGCTCCTCAGCGGCGAGACGCAGCGCATGGACACCGGCTGCGGCAAGCTCTTCGTGATCATGAACGACGACGAGTTCGGCCCGCGCGAGGTCTTCGCC
Source organism: uncultured Thermoleophilia bacterium (assembly GCA_963717965.1). GTDB lineage: Bacteria > Actinomycetota > Thermoleophilia > UBA2241 > UBA2241 > CAIXSE01. The sequence goes on from CAVQXS010000005.1 coordinate 124,373, forward strand.
AACATGGGCAAGGCCGGCGGTTGCGCCTCGAGCAACACGGAGGCGCTGGGCCGGCTCATCTCCCTCGCGCTCAAGAAGGGCGCCTCGGCCGGGGAGATCGTGGAGCAACTCAAGGGCATCCGCTGCCACGTGCCCTACGGCATGGGCCCGAACGCCACGCTGAGCTGCGCCGACGCCATCGGCAAGGCGCTGGAGCGTCGCTACGTGGTCGGTGCGTCGGCCCGCGCCGAGGCCGTGTCCGAGCCGCAGCTGTCACTGGTCGAGGTCGCCCAGGGCGCCTGCCCAGAGTGTGGCTGCGACATGCGGCACGAGGGCGGCTGTGCGGTGTGCAACAATCCGGGGTGCGCCTACAGCAAGTGCAGCTGACCTCGCGCCGTCGCGGGAGGCCATAGCGTTGGCGCGCGGCGACCGCCGCCGGGTACAGTAGACGGGTGGGGCCGCGGCCGCCGGCTGCGGAAGGAGCACAGACGACCGACGGCGGGAGGAGTGCCATGAGCGAAGCCCCGAAGCCCGACGCCCCCGGCGCGGGCGGCGTCACCATCTCCGACAACGTGGTCGCCAAGGTCGCCTTCAAGGCGATCAGCGGCATCGAGGGCATCAACGCCCTGGGCGGCACCAGTGCTCGCGCCCTCGCGGGTCTGCGCGGCGACAAGGGCACGCCGGGCATCTCCGTCGACCTGCGCGAGGGCAGCGTCGACATCGACATCACCATGAGCATCGTGTTCGGCGCGAGCGTCCCGGCCATCGCCGAGGCCTGCCGCAAGGCGGTCTCCGAGCAGGTAGAAGCCACCACCGGCCTGCCGGTGAGGGCGGTCAACTGCCTCGTCACCGACGTCGTCTTCCCGGAGGACCAGGCTGGCTCCGCGGACTGAGAGACGCCGGCCCGCCGGCGCCGCGGCGAGCGCCACGACCCGCATCGCGACCTTCTGCCTGCTGCTCGCCGGCGGGATCGTCGCGCTGCTGTTCGCGATGCGGCTCACGGCGGCGGCCTTCGACTGCGACTTCTCGCCGTTCCCGTACCTCACCCCCGACGGCTCCCACCGGCTGCTGGCCTGGTTGCTGCTCGCGGCCATGGCCGTGCTGGCGCTGCTCGTCTGGCTCGTCCTGCGTCACGACGCCGGCGCCCTGTGGCTCGCGTCCGGCCAAGGCGCCGGCGGCGTCCTCGTCGCGACCGGCGACCTCGAGCGGCTGGCTGCGGCGGCCGCGACCCGCTGCCACCCCGACGTCGTGCGCGCCGAGGCCGAGTTCTCGCAGCGCGGCGGCGACCTGCGCGCCCGCGTGCAGGTGTGGGCCCGCCCGCTCGCAGACGCGGCGGTCGTGGGCGGCGCCGCCGACGAGGCGGTGCGGCGCCAGATCGCACGGCTCACCGGCCGCGACCTCGCGAAAGTCGGCGTGCGCGTCAGGGTCCTCAAGGTCACGCAGCTGCTGAGGTACCTCCCGTGACGCCGGCCGCGCGCATCGTCGCCGTCGTGGCCGGCATCGTCTGCCTGCTGCTGGCCGGCGCGGTGCTCGTCCGCCAGGCCGCCCTCGCCGTCGACGACGGCGTCAGGTGGCCGGCGTCGGCCTGGTGGGCCGAGCTGACCGGCCAGCCGTCCCTGAGCACCACCGTCGCCGCCGTCGTCACCGCCGCGGCGACCATCGCCCTCATCGTCCTCGCCGTCCGCCAGGTCAGCTCGGGCGGCGGACCGGAGATCGTCGAGTTCAGGGTCGAAGACGGGACCGCGCGGCTCTCGGTGCCGGCGCTCCGCAAGGCGCTGCGCCGCCGGTTCCAGGCCATGCTCCCCGGCTCGGAGGTGACGGAGGTGGCGGTCCGCCAGGGTGACGCGGGCTGGAGCGTCCGCGTCGAGGCGGCCGTGCCCGTCTGCGACCTCGGGGACGTGCACGCGGCCATGCTGGACGCGTTCCGTGACGACCTGCGCGGCTTCGGGGGCATCGAGCTCGCACGGCTCGATCTCGTCGTGACCTCCATGCGCGCGACGGCGCAGCGGAAGCGATGACAAAAGGAAGACCTGGGAATCTCCAGGTCTTCGTGAGAAGTCGCCCCGTGGGAGCTGGGGTCGGTGCTTCTCCAGGTATCGGGCGATACAGTGAAACAGTACCCCTCACGGCGGCGCGGGCAACCAGTGTGGGCTGACGCACCGGCGCTCCGCGGGTTCGTCGCCGGACTCGTCGCCGCGGACCTGGACGGTACCCTCCTCTCCCCGGACCTGACGCACGCGGACGGGCTGCCGGAGGCGCTGCGGCGACTGCGGGCGAACGGCGCTCTCGACGGTGATCTGCACCGGCCGCATGTTCCGCAGCGCCCGCCTCGTCGCGGCTCGCCTCGGCGTCGACCGCGGCCCCATCGTCTGCTACCAGGGCGCGCTGGTCGCCGACCTCGCGAGCGGCGAGGAGCTGCGCCACGTGCGCATGGACGGAGCGGTCGCCGCCGAGGTGGTCCGCCACGTCAACGAGATGGGCCGCCACCTCAACGTCTACATCGACGACCTGCTCTACGTGGAGCGCGTCACCGAGTGGGCGCGACTCTACGCGGAGCAGGTCGAGGTCGGGATCCACACGCTGGACGATCTGGCGGGCGAGGTCGTGCGGCGGCCGCCGACCAAGCTGGTCCTCGTCTCGTCGGCGGCCGACGTCGAGGAGATCCTCCCCGGCCTGCAGGAGCGCTGGCGGGGCCGGCTCTACGTCACCCGCTCGCAGGCAGGCTACATCGAGTTCACCGACGCCTCGGTCAGCAAGAGCGGGGCGCTGGCGTGGCTCTGCGCGCGGCTGGGCGTGCCGCGGGAGCAGGTCGTCACCCTGGGCGACGGCATGAACGACGTCGACATGCTCGAGTGGGCCGGGCTGGGCGTCGCCGTCGCCGAGGCGGCGCAGCCGGTGCGCGCGGCGGCCGACCTCGTCGTCCCGCGCGCGGAGATCCCCGCGTTCCTGGACAGCCTGACGGCGCCGGCGACCGCGAAGAAATGAAGGCGGCGCCTGGAGGGGGGGCGCCGCCTTCGAGGGGCCTCGGTGCTGGTGGGATAGCACCGGTCTTGTCCCCCTGACGGGACACGCGTTCGACAGTTTTGACTGTGAATGCGCTCCAAAAGGATACGCCGGGCTCAGGGGGCGGTCAAGGCGTGGGGGACTCAGGCGTGTGAAGAAATGTTGCGAGGCTGAAGCAGCCTCGGTGAGGGCGGCCGGGTCGTCGCCGCGCTGCCTCAGCGTCAGGCGCGCCCGGCGCCCCTCAGGCCGATGCGCTTCTTGACCTCGACGTATCGCTTCTCGAGCACGCGCTCGTGCGCCTGCTCCTCGCGCAGGAGCTGCCCGAACACCTCGCAGGCCTCGGGGTCGGCGCAGCGCTCGAGGCCACGCCGGTACTTCTCCTGGGCGGCGCGCTCGTCGGCGATCGCCTCCTCGAGGATGCCGAGGAGGTCGTCGTCGCCGAGCAGGCCGCCGCGCTCGCCGGAGGCGCTGTCGCCGTGGCATGCGGCGGCCTGACCGTCGCTCACGGACCCTCCTTCGTCATCTTGAGCGTGAAGCTCAGGGGGAAGTCCTCGTGGTGTCCTTTGACGCGCTGCAGGCCGTCGTCGCACAGCTCGAGGAACGGGAACTGCAGGCCGCGGATCGTGTAGGGGAACTCGTGCAGGAAGTCGAGGCGCAGGCCGCGGCGCAGCAGCGGGTCGATGATCTCGCCGAAGCCGTGCAGCCACTCGAACGTGACCGTGTGCTCGACCTTCGCGTCGGGGTCGGCGTAGTCACCGTCCTCGTCGAAGCGCTGGGGCACGCCGTACATGAAGTAGGGATAGTCGATGCGCAGCGCGTCCGGTGATGCGTCGTCGGCGAGGAGGAAGACGTAGGGGTGGAACTCGGCGATGTAGAAGGTCCCGCCCGGCCGCAGGAAGCCGGCGATCACCTCGGCCCAGCGTTCGAGGTCGCCCAGCCAGATGAGCGCGCCCCACGAGCTGAAGACGACGTCGAAGGAGCCGGATAGCTTGTCCGGCAGGCTCTCGACGTCGCTCTGCACGAAGACGGCGCGCTCGGCGAGGCCGACCTCCGCGGCCAGCGACCGCGCCGTCCTGATCCCCTCGCCCGAGAAGTCGACGCCGGTGACGACGGCGCCGCGGCGGGCCCAGCTCAGCGTGTCGAGGCCGAAGTGGCACTGCAGGTGGAGCAGCGTCGTGCCCTCGTGGACCCACGGGCCGAGCTCGCTCAGCTCCAGGCCGCTGAGCGCGATCCTGCCGGCCTTGAATCCGTCCACGTCGTACAGCTCCGAGCCCACGTGCAGGCCGACGGCCTCGTCCCAGCTCGCCAGGTTGGCCTTGAGGTAGTCGTCGAGCACGGTCAACCCTCCCGGCCGGCCGCCGGCCTGGTGGCGCGCAGCGAGTAGGTGAACGGCAGGTCCCGGCGCTTCCCGCCCTTGCCGTCGGGCAGCCACCACCAGCGGTCCTCGTCCTGGACCATCCACTCCCAGAACGGCGCCGGGGAGCAGGGGAACTCGTGCAGGTGCTCAAGCCGCAGCCCGGCGCTCGTCAGGGCGCCGAGCACCTCGGCGAAGTCGTGCGCCCAGGAGTGGGCGAACAGCCCCGTGGTGTCGGCGCCGGGGTCGGCGTACGAGCCGTGGATGGCGTCCACCATCGGCCGGTCCGGCGTGGCGAAGTAGGGATAGCGCACGCGCAGCACGCCCTCGGGGGCTTCGTCGTCCAGGATCTGCGCGAAGGGGTGCATCTCGGCGAGGTAGAAGGTGCCGCCGGGCTCGAGGTGCCGGGCGATGATGCCGGCCCAGCGGTCAAGGTCCGGAAGCCACTCGATCGCCCCCCAGGTCACGAAGACGACGTCGAAGCGCCGCTCGCCGAGGTGGGCGTCGGCGTCGTAGAGGTCGGAGCAGATGAACTCGGCGCGGCCGGACAGGCCGGTCTCGCCGGCCAGGCGCCGCGCCAGTGCGACGGCCTCGTCGCTGAGGTCGAGGCCGACGACCTGCGCCCCCAGCCGCGCCCAGCTCAGCGTGTCGAGGCCGAAGTGGCACTGCAGGTGCAGCAGCGTCGTGCCCTCGTGGACGTAGGGCCCGAGCTCCTCCAGCTCGAGCGGCCAGAGCGACGTCTTGCCGGCCTTGAACCCGTCGACGTCGTAGAAGGCGCTCTTCTCGTGGATCCTGGTCCAGCGGTTCCAGAGCGCCAGGTTGGCGGCGCGGACCGCCGCGGGGATGGGGTCGCGGTCCGGCTGCGCCCCGCCGGCCCGGTGGTTGGGGGTCCGGTCGCTCATCGCAGGAAGCTGTCGCGCCCGAGGCTCAGTCGGGCACCCGGTAGGCGACGGCGCGGACGAGGCCGATGGTCTCGCCGTTCTCGCCGGCGGTCGTGCAGTCGCTCATGGAGAACACCTTGTCGGCGCCCTCCTCGGCCAGGAAGGCGGCCACCTGCTCGTCGAGGTCACGCATCTCGCGCGCCGCGGCGAAGATCTTGATCGGCGTCGCGAAGGTCCTCACCTTGATCATGACTGCTCCTCTCGTCCGGGGTCCCGTGCGGCCGGTGTCTGCTCCATATCCCGGGCGCGGCCATCCGTAACGTCGCCGCGCTCGAGCGGGCGAGAAGTCCCCCGTGGCGCACGCGGTCGGTCTAGGGTGAACGCCCCATTTGGTGCCTAGCGAGCATCACAAGCTTGGCTTGTGAAAGGAGGTGCGATAGTGTGCGTTTCGTGGAGACGACCTACGACAAGGACGGCGCCTATCTCGGCAGGCTCGCCGACGTCTTCGGCGATCCCACGCGCCGCGGCATCTACCGTCATCTGCGCACGTGCGACGCGCCGCAGTCGGCGAGCGAGGTCGCGGAGGTCTTCGGCCTGCACCGCACGGTCGCGCGCGCCCACCTCGAGAAGCTCGGCGAGCTCGGCCTGGTCGTGACCGCGACGCGGCGGCGCGCCGGCGGCGGCCGCCCCGCGAAGACCTACGCGGTCGCTGACGAGCGCCTCGAGGTCATGCTGCCGCCGCGCCGCTACGAGCGTCTGGCGCGGCTGCTCCTTCGCTTGATCGACGAGACGCTCGAGCCCGAGGTCGCGGCCGCCGCGGCGGCCGCGCTGGGCCGCGCCTACGGCGAGCAGACCGCCGAGGAGCTCGCCGGCGACGGCGTGCAGCCGCCGGTGCGGCTTTCGCCGCGCGCCATCCTCGACTGGATGGACATGGCGGGCTACGGCGCGGCGCTGGTCTCGAACGGGGACGGCGCGGCCGTGATCGAGGTCCACAACTGCGTGTACCGGGAGCTCGCCGCCGACTACCCCGACGTCGTCTGCTCGTTCGACCGCAACATGCTCTGCGGCATGCTCGGCGTCGACGCGCGGGTGCACACCCAGACCCGTTCCCTGAGCGCCGGCGACTCGATCTGCCGGCACGAGTTCAGCCTCTAGCGCTCGCGCCAGCGCCGGCGCGCGACTCGCCGCCGGCTTCGCTTCTTCCGCACTCCCACGCCGGTCGACCGCGGCGTCACGCGTCGGCGGGCGGCCGCCCCGAGAACGCGTCCATGGCGCTGTTGATGCCGAAGACGTCGGCGAGGCGGTCGAACGCCCACACCGGCAAGAGCCTCATCGCCGGCAGGCTCCTGACCATGAACGGCATCTGCACCAGGGGCTCGTCGTGCTGGATCGCCTTCAGGATGCGGTCGGCGACGTCCTGTTCCTTGAGGATGGGGAGCAGGAGGGGGAAGCGCGTCTTCACGCCCGCGAACATGCCCGTGTCGATGTAGTAGGGGCAGACGACGGTGGTCTTGACGCCCGGGGCGCTGCGCCGCAGCTCCTGACGCAGCGCCTCGTTGAAGCCCACGGCGGCGAACTTGCTCGCCGCGTAGTCGGTCTCGCGCGCCGAGCCGATGAGGCCCGCGGCCGAGGACACCGTCACGAGGTGGCCGCCGCCGCGGGCGGTCATCGCCGGCAGAAACGCCTTCGTCGTCCAGAACAGCGCCAGCGTGTTGACGGCGAAGGTCTGCTCGATGCGCTCGTCCGCCAGCTCGAGCAGGGGACGGCCGCTGACGATACCGGCGTTGTTCACGAGCACGTCGACGTCGCCGGCCGCGGCCTTCACCTCGGCCGCGCGCGCGTACACCTGCTCGCGCTCGCCGACGTCGCAGGCGAACGCGCGCGCGCCCGTCGCGCCGGCCGCGGCCGCCTCCGCGGCGACGCGCTGCGGCCCCCGCGGCGTCCAGGTCCCAGATCGTCACCGTCGCACCGAGCGAGGCGCAGCCCAGCGCCAGGAGGCGGCCGATGCCGGACGCCGCGCCGGTGATGAGGACGTGCTTGTTGTGCAGGGCGGTCACGGTGTCCTCCTCGTCACTTGATGCCGGGGACGTGCTTGAGCAGCCGCACGGCCGTCGTCATGAGCGCGGCGTACTGGCCGTGGTTCAGGAAGGCCGGCGTGCCGATGTTGAGCAGACGCTCGACGGCGACGGTCTGCGGGTCGGTGTACTTGAGGATGCCGTGGCGCCCGTGGCGGCGCTCCAGCCCCGACTGCTTCCAGCCGCCCATCGGCGCCGCCGAGGCCCAGGTCGCGGCGTAGGCCTCGTTCACGTTCACGGTGCCCGTCTCGATCCGCGTCGCGATCTCCCGGCCCGCCTTCACGTCCCGCGTCCACACGCTCGCGTTGAGGCCGAGCTCGCTGTCGTTGGCGCGCGCGACCATCTCGTCGACCGACGCGCAGCGGTAGACGGCCGCGACGGGCCCGAAGGTCTCGGCGCGGCACAGGTCCATGTCATCGGTCACGCCGGCCAGCAAGGTCGGCTCGTAGAAGTAGGGGCCGAGGTCGGGGCGGGCCTTGCCGCCCGCCAGCAGCTCGGCCCCTTTGCGCACGGCGTCGTCCACGTGGGCGCGCACCTTCTCCAGCTGCTCGGCGCTCGCCAGCGAGCCCATGTCGTCGGCGAAGGTGAGGCTGGCGCCCAGCCGGACGGCCCGCAGCGCCTCGACGAGGCGCGGGACGAAGGCGTCGTAGACGGCGTCGTGCACGTAGACGCGCTCGATGCTGATGCAGAGCTGCCCGCTGTTCGAGGTGATGCCCTGGAGCGTGCCGGGCACGGCGCGCCAGAGCGCCGCGTCGGGGAGCACCAGGAGGGCGTTCTTGCCGCCGAGCTCCATGGAGCAATCCTTGAGGCGCTCGCCGCACTGCGCAGCGACCGTGCGGCCGGTCGCCGTGGAACCGGTGAACATCACGTAGTCCGCGGCGCCGATGAGCGCCCCGCCGAGCTCGGAGCCGCGGCCGGTGACGACCTGCAGCAGTCCGCGCGGCAGTCCCGCCTCCTCGAGCAGGCCGGCGGCCCACAGCGCCGTGAGCGGTGTCTGCGCGTCCGGTTTGAGCACGACGCCGTTGCCGGCGACGAGCGCGGGCAAGGCGTCGCTGATGGCCAGCGTGAACGGGTAGTTCCACGGCGCGATGATGCCGATCACGCCGCGGGGCCGGTGGTACACGCGCGTGGACGTGAGCAGGGGAAGCGCGCCCTGCCTCCGCTGCTCGCGGAGGAACCCGGCGGCGCTGTGCGCGTAGTAGCGCGCCTGGATGGCGACGTCGAGCACCTCCTCGAAGGCGTGGATGCGCGCCTTGCCCGACTCGAGCTGGATGAGGTCGAGGATCTCCTGCGCGTTGGCGATCACGAGGTCGTGATAGCGCAGGAGCACGGCGGCTCGCTCCGACAGCGGCCACCGCGCCCATGCCGCCTGCGCCTCGCGCGCAGCTGCGCAGGCGGCCTCGACGTCGACCGGCGTGCCTTTGGGCACCTCGCCCAGCGCCTCGCCGGTGAACGGCGCCTCCACGCGCATCGGTTCGGCGGGCGCGGCGACGGCGGCGCGCGCCGCGAGGCGCGCGAGCATCGCCGCGCTCACCGACCGCGACCACTGGGACTGGGGCGGAGGAGCGGTCGCTGCGGCCGGCGTGGCGCTCTCACCGGCCGCCGGGGTCGGCATCGTCTGGGTCATGGTCCCTCCAGCCTCGGGCTCCCCGGCGGCGTCACGCGCGCCGTTCCACCCGTTTGACGTCGTCCCTGTGCCGGCTCGCGCTCGATGGGCACCTGCAGCGTAGCCTGGTCGCCGGCCCCTCAGTCGGCCGCGCCACTGCTCGACCCCTTTTGCCCGGCAGTCTACACCCGGGCGCGCGAGGGCGTGTCGCGCGGCGAGGGTATGCCGCTCGGGGCGGCGAAAGACACCGCAGAGCATCGGGGAGGCTGACGTGAGACGGAGGTGGTACGCGAGCGTGCTCGCGGCGGCCGGCGCAGCGGTACTGCTCGCCGGCTGCGGCGTCCGCGTGGCCGCGCAGCCGTCTCCCTCGGCGCGGCCGGCGATCATCACGGCGGCGCCCGCCTCGCTTGCGCCTGCATCGCCGGCCCCCTGGGCGTCTCCTGTGCCCTGGGCATCTCGCTCGCCGGCCGTCACTCCGTCACCCACGGCGACGCCCGCGGCGCCGGAGGCCGCGCCGGCGCTGCCGCCGTCCGTCGCCGCCTCGGCTGCTCTGGCGGCCGCCGTGCGCCGCGTCGCGGCCGCCGCGGCCGTCGACAAGGCCCTGCCCGCGTTCGACGAGCTCGCCGTGAGCATGGTGGCGCGTAGCGGCGTGCCCGGCGCGGCGGTGGCCGTGGTCGCCGGCGACACCGCCGCTTACGTCCGCTGCTTCGGGCTGCGCGAGATCGGCCGTCCCGACCCGGTCGACGACGACACGCTGTTCCAGCTCGGCCCGGTCTCCAGGACCTACACCGCGACGATGCTCGCCGCGCTCGCCGGCGAGGGCGAGCTGCGCTGGGACCAGCCGCTGCGACGCGTGTGGCCGGGCTTCCGTCTGCGCGACCGGTGGGCGACGCGCGAGGCCACCTACCGTGATCTCACGGCCCAGCGCGGCGGCCTGCCCGCCTACGCCGGGGCCGAGCTCGTGCAATTCGGCTACGGGCGCGCCGAGATCCTGCGACGGCTGCGGTATCTGCGCCCGGCCGCCGGCTTCCGCGCCGCCTACGCGCCGCAAGATGCGGTCTTCACTCTGGCCGCCGCCGCGGCCGAGAGGGCGACCGGCGTCTCCTGGGCGGGGCTCGTGCGCACCCGCGTGCTCGAACCGGTCGGCGACGCGGGGACGGTGCTCGGCTACCGCGGGTACGCGACCGCGATCGACCGGGCGGCGCCCCACCGGCTCGTCGGCGGGTCGATGGTGCCCCAGGATCCCTCCGACGAGACGGTGTTCGCGCCGTCCCTCGGCGTCAGCTCCAGCGTCGGCGAGCTGGTGAAGCTGGCTCGGCTGCAGCTGAACGGCGGCGCGCTCGGCGGCGCGCGCGTCGCCCCCGCCGGCCTGCTCGCGCAGACGGTCAGGCCCACCACGGCGGCAGCGGCCGGCGTGACCGGGCCTGAGGCGGCCGGGCTCGGCTGGATGGTCTGGAGCTTCGACGACCGGCTGGTCGCGAGCGCCGACGGCGGCCTCGCGAGCGGCACCAGCGCCACGCTCAGCCTCGTGCCGGACGACGGCGTCGCGGTGATCGTCCTGGCGAACGCGTACCCGGAGGGCGTCGCCCTCGGCAGGGCGCTGACGAAGACGCTGCTCGACCTCGCCGTGCGCGGCGCCGCGCAGGACGACTGGCTCGCGCGCGAGCAGGCAGCGGTCGCGGAGCAGGCGACCACGGAGCCGCGCGGCCTCACGCTGCCGCCCGAGGCGCCCGCCGGCGCCGCGGCGCCACGGCCGCGGAGCGACTACGCCGGCAGCTACGAGAACCGGTACTACGGCCGCGTCACCGTGCGCCCGGGGCCGGGCGACGGCCTCGCGCTGCGGCTCGGCCACGGAGCGACGCTGCGATACGTCCCGTGGGCCGGCGACATCTGGAGGGACACCGGATCCGGCACGGCCGCCGTCTTCGACGTCCACGGCGGCCGGGCGCAGGCGGTCAGGATCACGCAGCTGAGTTTCGCCGGCCGCAACGGGACCTTCACCCGCGCCGACTGACGACGGCCGCCGCTCACGACGGCCCCGGCGCCTACTTCTTCTTGCGGTTTCGGCCGATCATCGTGTTCAGAATCATGCCGAAGGCGATGCCGGCGACGGCGGCGCCGATCAGCAGTACCCAGGCGGCGGCGCCGGTAGCGGCGACGATGGTCGTCATGTGGTCATCTCCTCCCCCGCGCGGGCGTCACCAGCCGGGGAGGGCCTGCTCGCCCTCCAGCGCCCGGGCGCCGGTCACGTCCTCGTTCACCTCGAGGATGCCCTTGTAGGCGCCGTCGTGATCGCGCAGGGCGAAGTACCGCGTGCGCTTCACCTGCTCGCCCTTCCGCTCCCAGCCCTCGGCGACGTCCCTCGTGCCGGCCTTGAACGCGCGCAGGATCTCCTCGAGGCAGTCCAGCGAGTGCTCGGGGTGGCAGTCGCGCACGTCGCGGCCGATGTAGCGGGCGTCACAGGTCTTGTACGTCTCGCCCTTCCAGTAGACCAGCACGTCGTGCTCGTCGGCGACGCTGAGGTCGAGCGGGAGGAACCTGAACACCAGGTCCACCAGCTCGGGGGTGAGGCTGCCGTGCTGCCAGAACATCGAAGGACCACCTCTCGGAGTCGCTGCTTGCCGTGCGCATCGTATCGCATGCGCAAGGCCGGCGGCGGGCCGTGCGGCCCGCCGCTCTCAGCGTTCAACCGCCGGGGGACCGGAGGCGCCGCCGGCCGGCGCCGGCTACCAGTCGAGCAGCCGGCGCTGGCCCTCGAGGGCGCGGATCGCCGTCACGTCCTGCACCGTCTCGACAACGCCCCGATAGGCGCCCGCGTCGTCCCTGACGACGAAGTAGCGGATGTGCAGGAACGTGCCCTGCAGCTCGATCCAGAACTCGGCGGTGTCCTTCTCGCCGGCGCGGAAGGCGTCGATGATCTGCTGCACCTTGTAGACGCTCGCCGGCGGGTGGCAGTTCTGCACCTTGCGGCCGATCACGCCCGGGCTGCGCGGGAAGATGCGGTGGCCCTCGCTGTAGAAGCGGACCTTGTCCTGCTCGTCGACGTACTGGAAGTCGATGGGGAGGGCGCCGAGCACGAGGTTCAGCTGCTCGAGCGTGAGGCCGCCGGTCTTGAGCTGGAGGAGGCCGGCGGGCGAAGCCGCCCCGGCCTCCGCGGCCGCTGCGGCCGGAGCGCCCGCGGCGCCGGCCGCCGGCCACGCCGGCACGTCGGCGATGAAGGCGTAGCCGATCTCGCCCTCGCCGGCGCGGATCTGCACCCACTCGGCGTCATCAAGAGTGTCGATGGACATGGGGTGGAGGACCTTCTCCTCCTTGCTCACCATGTCGTCGGCCATCTTGGCGAGCGCGAGGCAGGTGCTCACCGCGAGCGCCGCGTCGTCGTCGGCGATCGTCGCCCGCGCCTGCTTGATGAGCGCGCGGATGTCGTCGTGGATGGCCCACATCACCTTGCTCGGGCCCTCCACGCCGTGCTGCTCGAGGAAGGGGAAGAGCTGGTTCTCCTTGCGCAGGTAGTGCTTCTCGACTTCGGCGAGCCGCTCGACCGTGTCCCTGAGGGCGTCCTTGAGCCGCGCCCAGGCGGCGCCTTCCGGCGGCTCCCCGATCGCCTCGGCCACCTTGCGCAGCGAGGCGGTCACCTGCAGCAGCGCCTGGTTCTCGCGCTGGAACGTGTCCATGGGGTGCCCGGCGGGCGCGGTGATCGGCTCGTGTCCATCCAGCGCGTCGGCGAACACCTGCACATGCACGTCGCAGAGGCGCTTGACCTCGGTGTCGGGCACGCCGCCCTCGATGAGCTTCTGCTCCATGGCGGCGATCTCCGTGGCCTCCACGTCGGCGATGAGCTCCTCGAAGCGCGGCTTGACCTCTTCGACGGTCTTGCCGGCGTGCAGGTCCTTGACGATCGCGTGCAGCTCGGCGAGGCGCGCCGGGTCGATCGTCTGCGCGTTCGCGACGTCGGCGATGGGCGGCCGCGTCCCGGTTCGCTTCTCGATCTCGGTGGCGATGTCGTCGGTCAGCCGGTTCAGCGGCACGTTGCCCTGCTCGGCGACCGTGTCCAGCGTCGCCATGCGGCCGACGGTGCGGCGCAGCACCGGGTTCGTGAGCTTCTTGAACTCGGGGTGGTAGTCGACGAGGAAGTCGAGGAGGAAGGGGTACTCCTTGAGCAGGGTGTGGACGGTGGTCTTCGGCGTGAGCGTCAGCGGCGGCGTGGTCATACCCGACTCCATAGGTAGGGATTATCTCTGAGCGGATGCTACCACCGGGCAACGGCGGCCGCTCTTGACGTTGCTCAAGTGAGTGGCCATGCGGGCAGACTCCCCCTGAGGCTCCCGCGCATCGCGCGCGAGCGGAGTGCAACAGAGGGAGGCGTCGTGGCAACCATCCATGCGTCCGTCGAGGTCGACGCGCCGCTCGAGTTCGTGGATCTCGAGTGGAGCGAGTTCCTCCTGGATTCACTGTTGAGCGGGTACACGCGTGGCCTGACCGACGTGGAACCGCTGATCGACCAGGACGACATCAAGGCTGGCAAGGTGGAGTTCACGACCGAGGGCGACCGACTGGTGAAGGTCGACGTGCGCCTCGAGTACAAGCCGCGGAGCGCGGCGAGGGCCGAAGAAGAGGTGGCGCGGGCCGAGGCGACGCTCGAACGCGACCTCGAGCGGTACCGCCTGTTCGTCACCGGTCGCTGCGAGCGGCTGGGGTGCCGGCCGGACTGAAGGTGAGGCGAAGAGCGGCGGCCGGCCCACGCGTGAGGCGCCGGCCGCCGCTCGAGACGACGAGGTGGCGGACCCTCCTACCGCGCGTCCCGGCGCGCCTTGCGCCGCTGGTGACGCCGCCACATCAGCGCGAACTGCCCGATCACGAACGCCACCACGGCGGTGATCACCAGCATCAGCCACAGCGGCGCCGAGAAGGTCCAGAACAGGAACTTGAACGTCACGTCCGCGGTGTTCTGGAGGATGAAGATGATCAGCAGGGCGGCCAGGACGCCGCCGCTGATGAGCCAGCCCCTCCCGCCGCTCGAACTCCCGCCGCTCTGTGGTGAGCCTTGTGTCATGAGGTGCCTCCTCGCAACTCCTGCCCCGGGGGGGCACTGGCCGGCGGCCGCACGAACGCGCACGGCGGCCGCTCTGGACGTCTTACCCGTGGGTTACGCCGTCGACGCCCCGGCCTCCTGCCTGTGGAGCGGGGCAGGGGGGCGGCGGCGTCGCCGCTAGGCCGGCGCGCCGAGCAGCGGGAGCGTCACCGTGAAGGTGGCGCCGGCGCCGGGCGCCGTGTCGAGCCGCACCTCGCCGTCGTGAGCCGCCACGATGGCGGCGACGATGGCGAGGCCGAGGCCGGCGCCTCCCGTCTCGCGGGCGCGCGACTCGTCGGCGCGGTAGAAGGGCTCGAACACCTTGACGGCGACGTCGGCTTCGAGCCCGGGACCGTCGTCGGCGACGGCGAGCGTGGCGCGCCCGACGCCTGCCGTGAGGCGCACGCGCACCTTCGCCTCGTCCGGGGTGTGGCGCAGGGCGTTGCCGAGGAGGTTGGCGACGACCTGGCGGAGCTGGTGGTCGTCGCCCAGCACGTCCGCGGTCTCCACGCTCTCGATCGTGATGTCGCGCGCCGGCGCCGCGGCGCGCGCGTCGTTCACGGCGTCGTCCACGACGCGCGCGAGGTCCACCGGCGCGCGCTCCGGCTCGCGGCCCTCGCCGAGCCGCGCGAGCACCAGCAGTTCCTCGACCATGACACCCATGCGCTTGCTCTCCTCCTCGATGCGGCGCATCGCCAGGTCGAGGTCCGCGGGGTCGTCCTTGGCGCGCTCGAACACCTCGGCGTAGCCGCGGATGCTGGTGAGCGGCGTGCGCAGCTCGTGCGAGGCGTCGGCGAGGAAGCGCCGCAGCTTGTCCTCGGTGGCGGCGCGCTCCGCGAACGCCTCCTCGATGCGGCCGAGCATCGTGTTAAGGCTGAGGCCGAGCCGGCCCACCTCCGTGCGCGCCTCGGCCGGCTGCACCCGCCGCGTGAGGTCGCCGGCGGCGATCGCGTCGGCGGTGACGGCCATCGTCTCGAGCGGCCGCAGGTCGCGCTTGATGATGAGCCACGCGGCCGCGGCCAGCGCCGCGAGCACGCCGAGCGACACGACCACCTCGATGACGACGAGGCGGCCGAGCGTCTGCCGGGTCTCGTTGAGCGGGATCGCGACGACGAGCACGCGGGCGGCGCCCGGCACGTTCTCGACGAGGACGCGGAACCCGGAGCCGCCTGACGTGGCCTTGGCCGTGAAGACCCGGGACGTGCTGCCGGAGGGGACCGGCAGCGACGCGGGCAGCACCGGCGTCGGCAGGTCGGTCTGGCCGTAGCTGAAGGAGCCGGCGTTGATGACGTTGCCGGCGGAGTCGCGCAACTGGCCGTACGTCCCCGGCGGCAGATTGGCGCCGCCCGGATTGCCGCCGGGGCCGCCGGGCAGGCCGCTGACGCCGGCGCTGTCCGTCAGGGCCATCGCCATCGGGACGCGCGCGTCGCGCAGCTGCGCGTCGACCCGCTCGAGCAGGAAGTCGCGCAGGGAGACGAACGTGACGGCGCCGGCGACCACGAGGCCGGCGGCCACGAGCACCAGGAGGGCCAGCAGCAGGCGGGTGCGCAGGCTCACGTCGCCGCCGTCACTCCTTCGGCAGCCGAAGGCTGTAGCCGACGCCGCGGACGGTGTGGATGAGCGCCGTGCCCTCGGCGTCGACCTTGCGGCGCAGGTAGCTGATGTAGGTCTCGACGATGTTGGCGTTGCCGCCGAAGTCGTAGTTCCAGACGTGGTCGAGGATCTGGTCCTTGCTGAGCACGTGGCGCGCGTTCAGCAGGAGGTAGCGGAGGAGCTTGAACTCGGTGGCCGTGAGCTCGATCTCGCGGCCCGCGCGCCAGACCTCGTGGGTGTCCTCGTCCAGCTCGAGGTCGGCGAAGGCGAGCCGGCCCGAGGAGGCGGAGGCCGGCTGCACGCGCCGCAGGATCGCGCGGATGCGCGCGACGAGCTCCTCGACGCTGAACGGCTTGGTCATGTAGTCGTCGCCGCCGAGCGTGAGCCCGCGGACCTTGTCCTCGGTCGCGTCGCGCGCGGTGAGGAAGAGGATGGGGAGGCGCACGCCGGCGTTGCGCAGGCGCCGGGCGACCTCGAACCCGTCGATGCCCGGCATCATGATGTCGAGCACGGCGAGGTCCGGCGAGAAGCTCTCGACCGCGTCCAGGGCTTCGCGCCCGTTGCTCGCCACGCGCACGTCGAACTGTTCGTAGCGCAGCGCCATCGAGACGAGGTCGGTGATGCTGGGCTCGTCGTCGACGACGAGCACGCGCGTCGCCCCCGCCGGTGTCTCGATCATGGTGACCCTCCGCTCGCGTCCGCTTCCACCTCGGCTCCCACACGGATTCTAGGTCTGTTTCCTGAGAGAAGCCTGTGAAAACACTGAACAGATCCTGAGGCCTCGGCAGGTCTCCGCGCGCTCGGCATTCTCAGAGAGCTCTCAGGTGGACTTCAGCCGCCTCCCATGCCCGGGCAGTAGAAGGAGGGCGGAAGGGAAACCAGGCGGCGGGCGGCGGAGCCCTGACGGCCCCGCCCGCCGCGGACAAGGAGGCAGGATGTTCTTCACCTACGTGTTCCGGGAGCTGCGCCGCCGGCACCGCCAGGCGCTGCTCACCGCCCTCGGCCTCGCCGTCGGCGTCGCGCTCGTGGTCGCCGTGACCGCGTACGCCGACGGCGTGGGCAAGGCGCAGGACCAGGTGCTCCAGTCGCTCTACGGCGTCGGCACCGACATCACCGTCTCGCAGCAGCGCAAGATGGACGAGGGCGGCGCGCAGCGCTTCGGCATGCAGCCGCCCGACGAGTCGAAGCAGGGCGAGCGCTTCAGTCGCTCCCGGGTCATGACGAGCCCCGGCCAGCAGTCGATCGCGACGACGAGGATCGACGAGATCGCCTCGCTCGACGGCGTGAGCGCCGTCACCGGCAGCATCAGCATGACCGTGATGAACGTGCAGGGGAAGTTCGCCCAGGTGCAGGGCGGCGCGAGCGGTCAGATGCCGGCGACGGGCGCGCAGCCCGCCTCGGGCTCGTCACAGCAGGGTCAAGCCCAGATGGCGCCCATCGACATCTCGTCGTTCTCGGTCTCCGGCGTCGACACTACCGACCTCGACCTCGGGCCGCTGAGCTCGGCACAGGTCACCTCCGGGCGCTCGCTGACCAGCGCCGACGCGAGCGCCAGGGTGATGCTCGTCACCAGGGCCTACGCCAAACAGAATGCACTGTCGGTCGGCGACGCGAAGAAGATCGACGGCAAGAAGTTCGAGATCGTCGGCATCGTCGCCCTGCCCGCCGGGAGCACCTCGTCCGACCTCTACATCCCGCTCTCCTGGGCGCAGAAGCTGAGCGACAACACGAACAAGGTCAATCAGATCTACGTGCAAGCTGACAGCGCCGAGAACATCACGAGCGTGAAGAAGGAGATCAAGCAGCTCATGCCCAAGGCGACGGTCACGACGTCCGAGGACCTCGCCGGCCAGGTGAGCGGCTCGCTCTCCAGCGCATCCACGCTCGCCGACCGTCTCGGCACGTGGCTCGCGGTCGCGGCGCTCATCGCCGCCTTCGCCGTCGCCAGCCTGCTCACCGTCTCCGCCGTGTCGCGCCGCGTGCGCGAGTTCGGCACGCTCAAGGCGCTCGGCTGGAAGAGCCGGCGCGTCGTCGGCCAGGTGATGGGCGAGTCCATGGTGCAGGGCGTCATCGGCGCCGTGATCGGCGTCGCCCTCGGCGTCCTCGGCGCCCGGCTGATCGCCGCCTTCTCGCCGTCGCTCAAGGCGACGCTGGGGAACGCGGCGCAGGCCGCCGCCGGCCAGGGCGGCGGCCCCGCCGGGATGGGCGGCGGTCCGCTCGGCCAGGCCGCTCAGACCGTCACCGTGAACCTTACGGCGCCGGTCAGCCTGGAGTTGGTCGCGATCGCCGTGGGCCTCGCCTTGGCCGGCGCCCTGATTGCCGGCGCCTTCGGCGGCTGGCGCGCCGCACGGCTGCGTCCCGCGGACGCCCTCCGCCGGGTGGATTGAACCCCGCAGGCCATTCAACGAGGGGTGCTGCGCAGCGGCACCCCTCAGTGAACGCCGCAGGCGAATCAACGAGCGTGGCGCCGAAGGTGCACCGCTCACTGACCAACGTGATCGGAGACGCGATGCTGTACGAACTGACCGACGTGAAGAAGCGCTACACGCGGCGCCGCACGCAGATCGACGCCCTGGCCGGCATCGACCTGGACATCGACGAGGGCGAGTTCCTCGCCATCCAGGGTTCGACCGGCTCGGGCAAGACCACGCTGCTGCAGATGCTCGGCGCCATGGACCGGCCCTCGGGCGGCAGCCTCCTCTTCGAGGGCCGCGACCTGGCGAAGATGGGGGAGGGCGACCTCTCGGAGCTGAGGAGCCACTCGTTCGGCTTCATCTTCCAGGCCTTCAACCTCATCCCCACCTTGACGGCCCAGGAGAACGTGGAGACGGCGCTCGTGCCCTGGCACACGCCCGCCGACGAACGCCGCCGGCGGGCCGCCGAGGCGCTCGAGGGCGTGGGCCTCGCCGACCGCGCGAAGCACATTCCCTCCGAGCTGAGCGGCGGCGAGCAGCAGCGCGTGGCGATCGCGCGGGCGCTCGTCAGGGCCCCCCGCGTGATCTTCGCCGACGAGCCGACCGGCAACCTCGACGAGCGCACCCGCGACGACATCATCGGGCTGCTCGAGCAGCTCTGGCGCGAGCGCGGCCAGACGCTCATCGTCGTCACCCACGACACCTGGGTGGCGAGCCGCGCCTCCCGGCGGATCTGGCTGGACCGCGGCCTGGTCCAGGACGCGGTCGGTGTAGGGCGGAGCGGCGACGACGAGGCGTTCCTCGCGGAGGCGGTGACGGCAGGCGCCCGTCTGAGCCTCAGCGCTTCAGTACATCTCGACCGGCGGGGCGGCGAGGCACGCGGCGAGCTGCCGCTGCCCGTCGCCGACGACCGGCGGGCCGTGGGTGACGAGCACGTGCTCGGCCTGCCGCTCCGCGAGCGGCGCGAGGGTCGGGGCGAAGACGTCGCGGTACCAGTCGGCGCCGGTGCCGCTGCTCAGGATCCAGAAGCGCAGGCCGCCCCGCGCGCCGACGACGGCGTCGCCGAACACGACGGCGCTCAGGGCCGGTACGTAGATGGGGTGCTCGCTGCGCCGCGGGCGGCCGATGGTGTAGGCCTCGGCCGCCCCGCCGGCGATGGGCGCCGCCGTCCCGGCGCCGCCCATCGGCGTCACCTCGAGCGGCGTTGCGGGCCGCAGCCGCTTGCGCACGAGGGCGTGGCCCCAGATGCGCGTCGGGCGCCACGGCGCGAAGCGCTCGTAGAGCGTCTCGGCGCTGCGCGTGTGATAGGGGACGGTGATGAGGAGCTCGACCCGGGCGGCGGCCGCCGCCAGGAGGTCGAGCTCGGCGAGCAGCGGCGCTGAGCGTTCGTCGGCGCCGGCTGGTACCAGCGGGTCGACGAGCAGCAGCGCCTCACCGGCGACGAGCGCGTAGGAGCCGACCTCCTCGGCCTTGGGCCGCCACTCCGGGTGCGGCGCCGTCCAGCGGTAGATGCCCGCGGCCAGCTCGTCCATCTCGGCCTCCTCGGCTCGACGCAGTACCCGGGTGATGTCCCGTCTCGCGCCCGTCCAATCACGGCCGGCGTCGCCGGTCAGCGCTGCTTCGCCAGCTCGTCCGGGCCGTCGCCGGCGGCGCGCCCGCCACGCCCGCGCCGCCGCACGGCCTCGCGGAGGATGTACTCCACCTGGGCGTTGACGCTGCGCAGCTCGTCGGCGGCCCACTTCTCGACCTCGGCCCACAGATCGGGGTCGACGCGCAGCAGGTACTGTTTGCGCGCTGCCATCGGCTATCGCCGCCTCACGGACATCCGCTCACCGAGTCGTCCCCTTGCCCTGCCCGACCGCGCCCGCGGGTCACGTGTAGAGCGTGCCGGTGTTCACGACCGGGGTCACCTGGCTCTCGCCGCACAGCACGACCATGAGGTTGCTGATCATGGCGGCCTTGCGCTCCTCGTCGAACTCCACGACGTGCTTCTCGCTGAGTTCGTTGAGCGCCATCTCGACCATGCTCGTCGCGCCCATGACGATCTTGCGCCGTGCCGCGATGACAGCCTCGGCCTGCTGGCGCCGCAGCATGGCCTGAGCGATCTCGGGGGCGTAGGCGAGGTGGGTGAGGCGGGCCTGCTCAACGGTCACGCCGGCCTGCTGGAGCCGCTCGGTGAGCTCCACGCGCAGCGCCTCGGAGACCTCGTCGACGTTGCCGCGCAGCGTGGTCTCATCCTCCGTGTCGGCAAACGTCTCGCCGGAGTCGTAGGGGTAGGCGCTGGCGAGGTGGCGCACCGCCGTCTCGCTCTGCGTTGCGACATATGTCTCGAAGTCGTCCACGTCGAACACGGCCTTGGCCGTATCCTCGACGCGCCACACGACGACGGCGGCGATGTCGACCGGGTTGCCGCGCTTGTCGTTGACCTTGAGCCTGTCGCCGTTCAGCGTGCGGGCGCGAAGACTGAGCTTGTAGCGCTTCAGCTTCTTGGGGGTGTTCTGCCCCTGCCCGTCGCCCGAGTCCTTCTTGCCCCAGGACCACTGCGGCTGAGAGTTGCTGCCCGCCGACCCGTTGGCGTAGAAGGGGTTGCCCCAGCGGAAGCCCACTTGCTTGCATGTGCCGTGGTAAGCGCCGAAGAGGATGAGCACGCGCGCCTCGTTGGGCTGGATGGTGAAGAAGCCCGGGCTGAGGAGGATGGCGACGGCGAGCACGACACAGCCGCCGGCCAAGAGCCACCAGTCGGGGTGGGAGCCGCCCGAGGCGCTCACCGTGGGGTTGGTGACCGAGAAATAGAAGAGAAGGGCCGAAGCAACGTACAGGGCGATCGTGACCACGAGCATCGGCCAGCCGCTCAACGCGCGCGCCTCACGCTCCTGGGTCGGGGTCTTCTCTTGTGCTGACATGGCTCCCACCTCCGGGAGGCCGCGCCGGCGGGCCTTCTCCCGCCCGAGTGGTCGCGCGGCCACGTCTTGAGACGATACCGAGATGATATCACCAAGGTATCGGACCGTCCAGAGCCGCGGCGCCTACTGTGGGGGTCTCACAGACGCCGCCCGCCGCCCTCGCGGTTTGGCGCCCGCGCCGCGCGGCCATCCTTCTACCCGTACCTTCAACCACAGCGAGTGAGGGCATCATGGCCAACACGATCGTCTGGGCGGACATCCCCGTCACCGACATGGACCGGGCGCGCACGTTCTACGGCGCCGTGCTGCAGACCGAGATCGAGCTGATGGAGGGGCAGGCCGACGTCGCACTGCTCCCGGGGGACCCGGCCGGAGGTGAGGTGAGCGGCGATCTCGTGAGGAGCGACAGCGCGACGCCGGGCGCCGGCGGCATCACCATCTACCTCGACAGCAAGGGCGACCCCGAGGGCATGATCGAGCGCGCCGTCGCGGCCGGCGGCCAGGTGGCCATGCCGGTGAGCGACATGGGCGAGATGGTCGGCTTCATCGGGTTCTTCATCGACAGCGAGGGCAACCGCATCGGCGTGCACGCGCCGGCGAAGCAGGGCTGAAGCCACTGTGGCGTCGAGGCTGCGGCCGGGCGCTTCCAGGCTCCGACCGGGCGCTACGTGTTGTCAGACCGGGCGACGGATGCTCGCGGCGAGCGGGTGGCGGGGTATGCTTCCGGTGGCGGTTCGGCAGACACGGGGGGCTCGCATGAACGTACGTCACCTCGGGCTCGCGGCGTTCGCTGCGCTGGCTCTCCTCATCATGGCGGGGACGGCGGCGGCGACGCCGCGAACCGCCGACACGCCGCCGCCCGAAGGGGCGGCGACTTGGACGACGATGCCGCTCGGTCTGCAACTCGTACCGAGGGCGACTGCCTACGTCGGCACCAGCAGGGGACCCTCCGGATCGTTCTGGGTCGTCGGGTCCGTCCCGGGCACCGCACCTGCCGTCGCTGCCGGGGTGGCGCGAGTGCGGCTCTCCGACGGCGCCGTCCTCAAGAGCTGGAGCTACCCGCGTTCAGGCGCGAGCTTCCGGCCGCGGGCTGTGGCGAGTGACCGCGCGCGCAACCTCTACGTGACCGGCAACCGCGGCGGCGATTGGCTCACGGTCAAGTTCAGGCCCACCGGTGGTGTCGCGTGGAAACGGACGTACGACAGCGGCGGCGACGACACCCCGTATGCGCTGGCGATCGACGACGCTGGCAACGTACTCGTGGCCGGCACGCGCGGGGGTCCCGGAGGTGGCGACGCGCTGGTGATCGCGTACTCGGGCGCGGGAGTCATGCGCTGGCAGGGCAGGCTGCGGACGAACAGCAAAGACGTCTTCCGAGCGGTCGCCGTCGATGGTTCGCGAAACGTGTACGTCGCCGGCCTGAAGTCAGGTATCGGGTGGGGCGTGGTGCGATCGTACGCCCCGGACGGCCGCTTCCGCTGGGAGCACTCGAGCCTGGTCGACGGCAGCAGGACGGTGTTCGACGAACTGGTGGTCAAGGGAACGAGGGTGACCGTCGCCGGCACCGGCGGAAGCGGCGCCGATGCGCGCATGGTGGCGGGCAGGTACAGCACCAACGCGAAGGGCACCTCGGTCTGGGACGCGCTCAAGGTCAATCGCACCTACCTGGACGGGAGTCTGGTCGGCGGCCTCGCCGTGGACAGCTCCGGTGATGTGGTCATCGCGGGCGTGGCCTACGGCTACGGGATCCCCGCCGTGGACACGCCGATCGTGTGGAAGCTGCGCGGCACCAACGGGACGACCCTGTGGCGGCGGGAGTTCGTCAACCCCGCTTGGCCCCACGACGGCGAGTTCGACGCCGTCGGCGTCGACAGCGCCGGGCGCATCTACGCCGGCGGCGGCATCGGCATCTCCGGGACCGCCGGCGACGCGCTCATGGTACGGTACGCGGCCGACGGGACGGCACAGGCGATGTGGCTCACCTCCGGCGCCGGCAGCGGCGCCTGCACGTTCGACCAGGTTCTGGTCCTCAGCGACACGCAGGTGCTGGGCGGCGCTCTGGTCACCGGCGTGAGCGGGAGACAGGCCGGCGTCTACCGCGCCGACACCGTGCTGCCCTGAGGCGGAGGCTCCGCTGACGCGGACCGCTTCGCCGGCCCAGACCCGGTAGAATCGCCGGCGTGAGCCCGTCCGCGCCAGCCGCCGCCCCGCGAGCCGCCACGAGCGGCCTCCCGCGGCTCCCGCGCTACCGCTTCGTCGCTCTCGCGGTCGTCTGGTGCGCGTACCTCGTCGTCTTTCTCTCCCGGCTCTGCGTGGGGCCGCTCGCGCCGTTCCTCAAGGAATCGTTCGACCTCAGCAACGCGCAGATCGGCGGCCTGACCAGCGCGACCGCGGTCTCGTACGCGCCGACGCTGATCTTCGCGGGCTGGCTCGCCGACCGCATCGGCGTGCGCCGGGCGCTCCTCATCGGCACGGTGATCACCGGCGTCTGCGTCGGCGCGGTCGCCCTGGCGCCGAGCTACGGGGTCATGCTGGTCCTGCTCGGCCTTTCGGGGTTCGGCTGCGGCTTCATCTACCCGACCGCCGTGAAGGCGATCATGGTGTGGTTCCCCGCCCGCGAGCGGGCGACGGCGGTCGGCGTGAACCAGGCCGCCGTCAACGTGAGCGGCATGCTGGGCGCGGCGGTGATGCCGGCCCTCGCCATCGCCTTCAGCTGGAGGGCCGGCTTCGTCTTCGCCGCCGTGCTCGCCTTCGCCGTCGGCGGCGTCGCGCTGGCGTTCTACCGCGATCCGCGACCCGGGGAGTCGCCGGCGGCGGAGGCGGGCGCCGGGGTCGCGACCGAGGAGCCGCTTGCCGTGTACGAGGTCGAGCAGGGATTGCCGAGCGTGACCGGCGACGAGGCGGCCGACCGTGCCGCGCTCAAGCCCGGCTTCCTCGCCGTCATCCGCTCTCGCGACATCCTCCTGCTCGGCCTGGCCGCCCTCTTCCTCTGCGTGATCGAGTTCGCGGCCCTCTCGCAGCTCGTCCTCTTCTTGAGCTGTGAGTTGGGCGTACACGGTGACGGCCGCCGCCGGGCTGCTCGCCGTCACCCAGGCCGCCGGCGCCGTCGGCAAGCCGCTCAGCGGCCTCATCAGCGACCGGCTGCTCGGCCACCGGCGCAAGCCGGCGCTGCTCGCGCTGGCGGGTCTGGCGGGGCTGGCCTGCGCGATCTTCGCGCTCACCGGACCCGGCCAGACCTGGCTGCTGTGGCTCGCCCTGCTGCTCCTCGGCATCGGCGCCGTGGGCTGGGGCGGCCTGCTGAGCACGCTGGTCGGCGAGACCGCCGGCCACGGTGCGGCGGGGGCCGCCGCGGGAGTCACCGGCGCGCTGGACAACATCGGCATCTTCGTGGGCCCGCCGCTCTTCGGCCTCATCGTCGACCGCACCGGCAGCTACGCGCCGGCGTGGTGGGCGATGGTGGCGGCGGCGGGCGCCGCTGCGGTCACACTCGCGCTGGTACGCGAACGCCGGAGCGTCTGAGCGCCTCCGACCGGTTCAGCCGGGGTCCGGCCCGTCACCCGCGGCGGAGCGTCTCCCCGAGGCCGGCGGCCCACTCGCGCACGTAGTCCCAGTGGCGCGCGTCACCGGGCGTCGCCCCGATCACGAGCAGCACGAACAGCTTCTCGAGGACGTTCATCGTCGTGAGGTCGAGGGAGCCGGCGAAGAAGGCGACGCTGCGTGGCCGGGCGGGCGCGCTCGCCTTGAGGATGTCGCCCAGGTAGTGACTCGGCAGCGCGTAGCGCTCCTTGCGGCGCAGCTTGCGCGCGTCGCGCGGCGCCTTGACGAGCCAGGGGTCCTTCGCGACCGGCACCCCGGCGATGTCGGCGGCGCCGTCTTCGGTGAGCGACGCCGCGGTGACGAAGATGGCGAACGGCACTGCGGCCAGTGCGTCCCGGTGTCTCTTCGCGTAGCGTTCGGCGTCGCGGTGCCAGCCCATGATCATCGGGCCGCCGACGACCACCGCGTCGTAGTCCGCGGGCGGCGGCGCCCCGGCGGCCTCCCGGACCTCGACCTCGCCGAAGGAGCCGCGGAGCTCGGCGGCGACGGCATCGGCGACCTCACGCGTGGAGCCGTGGCGCGTCGCGTACACGAGGAGGACGCGGCCGCCGGTGGCCACCGCTGTGTGGCCGGCCGGGGTGACAGCCTCAGTGGACGACTCGCCGGCCGGTCGCCCGCTGTCCCGCGGCGGCCCGTCGCCTTCGGCGTTCACGCTCGCACGCATGGTCAACTCCCTTCGCTCGACCTCCCTCACGCGGCACTCTACTCTCCGGCGTGGGATTCGTGCAGTCTGGCTCCGCGTGATGACCGCCGCCTGGCGCGGAGTGACAGCGCGCCGGACCAGGCAGGCAGGGGCGGTTCGGGGCAGCGCTCAGCTGGACGCGGCGGCGAAAAACTAGTACACTTGTACCATGTTGAGTTGGATATACCTTTCGGGCGCCATCGTCGGCGAGATCGTCGCCACCATCACGCTCAAGTACGTACATGGGTTCAGCCGGCCGCTGCCGCTCATCATCGTCGTCGTCGGCTATGTGTTGTCGTTCTGGGCGCTCGGGCTTGCCCTGCGCGGCCTGCCCCTGGGACTCGTCTACGCCGTGTGGTCGGGCGTCGGTACCGTGGCCATCACGATCGTCGGAGCGCTCGCCTTCAAGGAGTCGTTCGGCCCGATGACCGCGGCGAGCATCATCGCCATCGTGGGCGGTGTGATCGGCCTCAACCTCGCTTCCGGCGTCCAGTGATGCAGCGTCGCGGTGAGGAGCGCCGGGAGGCGATTCTGGCCGCGGCCCTTCGCGTCGTCGCCGAACGCGGCGCCGACAACATGACGCACCGCGCTGTGGCCGCCGCCGCCGGCGTCCCGCTGGCCGCGACGACGTACTACTTCGCCTCACGCGACGATCTCCTCGAGCAGACGCTCAGGTGGGCCGTGGAGCGCGAGCTCGCGGTCCTGACGGCCTGGCGGCCGCCGGCTTCGCGGCGCCTGACGCCGCGCCGCGCCGCGCGTGAGGTCGTGGATCTCCTGGTGAGCATGTGGGGCGGCGACCTCCCGATGCAGCGCGCCTACTTCGAGTTGTGGCTGCAAGTGGCTCATCGTCCCCGGCTCGCCGGCCTGGCGCGGCGGGTCAACGAGGCGTACCGGCGTGTCGACGAGGATCTGATGCGGGCGCTCGGCTCGCAGCACCCGAAGACCGACGCCCATCTCCTCACCACGGCCATGGACGGTCTGCTGCTGGAGCAGCTTGGCGAACAGGCGCTCGACGAGGCTGCGTTCCGCCGGCTCGTCGAGCGCCTGTTCACGCTCTGCGCGACCGACGCCGCCGACACTGCGGATGCCCATACGGCCGACGTCAACGACGCCGGCGCTTGACTTGACGCCGGCGGGCGGCGGGCCGCCCGGGCCTGCCCGCCTCGGCTCGACTTCGTACGCGGAGAGGGGCGCCTCGCGGCGCCCCTCTCCGGTCCCCCATGGCGTCTTCGTGCG
The DNA here is from genome assembly GCA_963717965.1 of uncultured Thermoleophilia bacterium. Lineage (GTDB taxonomy): Bacteria > Actinomycetota > Thermoleophilia > UBA2241 > UBA2241 > CAIXSE01. The sequence continues at coordinate 150,767 of CAVQXS010000005.1, forward strand.
GCGGTGCGTGCGGCGTTACGCCATCACCGCCGTGATGTCGACGAGGTGCTTCTTGAGGCCGAGCTCCTTGTCGCCGAGGCCGAGCGCCCGGCCGACGAGCTGGCTCAGGAAGATCACCGGGATCCCCTGCCAGTCGGGCTGCTTCTTGATGATCTCGACCTGGCGCCCGTCGAGGTTGACCTGGCACAGCGGGCAGGCGACCGCGACGGCCTCGGCGCCGCACGCCTTGGCGTCGGTAAGGATGCGGCCGACGAGGTCGTCGACGATGCCCTGCTCGGTGAGCGCCAGGGAGGCGCCGCAGCAGTCGGTCTTGTAGTTCCAGTCGATGGCCTCGCAGCCGAGCGCCTCGACGACCTCGTCCATGTGCGCCGGGTACTCGGGGTCGTCGGCGAGCGTGACCTTCGGCGGCCGCGTGAGCAGGCAGCCGTAGTAGCAGGCGACCTTGAGGCCGCCGAACGGCCGCGTGACCCTGGCGGCGAGCGTCTCGAGGCCGACGGCGTCGTGATAGACGTCGATGAGGTTGTCGACGGTGACGCCGCCGTTGTAGGCGCGGCCGACCACGGCGCGCACGTCGGCCGCGGTCTCCGCGCTCTCGGCCACCTCGTGGGCGCCCGTCTTGAAGCGGCTGTAGCAGGCCGCGCAGGGGACGGCGACGGCGTCGAGCATCATGTCCTGCTCGACCTTGGCCAGCTCGTTGACCGGCAACGCCGTGGCGAGCAGGCGGTTGATCGAGTGCGCCGCGGTGTTGCCGCAGCACTCCCAGCCCGGGATCTCCTGGAGCGTCAGGCCGAGGGCCCGGGCGGTCGCCCTGAAGCTGGCGTCGAACTCGCCCGAGGTGCCGTGCAGCGAGCAGCCGGGGTAGTAGGCGAGCGTCTTGGTGAGGGGTGCGCCTTCGATGCCCCCCTCGGTAGTCTGCCTGCGGGGACTACTCATGACGCGCCTCCCCCGTCGCCGGCCGGCGCGGCCGCGCCGGCGCGGGCCTCGCGCGCCCTGGTGATGCTCTCGGCCGTCTGGACCATGCGCTTCATCGCCAGCGTGTCGCCACGCTTGAGCGTGGGGTTGATCTTGCCCTTGAGCATCATCTTGGGGCCGAGCGTGAGCCAGTTCTTCGCGCTGCTCGGCCGCTTGAGGACGTCGAGCGTGATGAGCTCGACCTCCCACATGCGGCCCCAGCGCACGAACGAGTCGTAGTTGAGCTTGAGCATCTGCGCCGACGGCGTGCCGGCGGGGATGCGGCCCTGCCGGCGAGCCATGATCTTGAGCTCGTCGATGATGGTCGCGATGTCGATGCCCTTGGGGGCAGCGGGTGGTGCAGGTCTCGCACCCGGTGCACAGCCAGATGAAGCGGTCGTCGAAGATCATGTCGAGCTGCCCGAGCTGGACGGCGCGCATGATCTGCGCCGGGTGCATCCCGCCGTAGCGGGCCACGGGGCACCCGGACGTGCATCGCTTGCACTGGTAGCACTTGTAGGCGTTCTCGTCGCAGCCCGCCGTGACCTGGCGGCTGAGCGAGGCGCTGGGCGTGCAGGTGGTCATGCGCCCCCCTCAGGCCACTGCCGGCCGCGGCAGCAGGCCCGCGGCCTCGACGATCTCGGGCACGGCGGCCTCCCACTCGATGGCCATGATGTGCACGCCGGCGACGCCCTCGATCTCGGCGAACTCCTTGATCATCTCGACGGCGATCTTCTTGCCCTCGGCGTGAGAGGCGGGTCCCTTCTCGACCCCGGCCATGCGGTCGACGATGTCCTGCGGCACGTCCATGCCGGGGACGAACTTCTGCATGTAGCGCGCGCCGCCGACGCCCTTGAGCGGGGTGATGCCGGCGAGTATCTTGATCTCCTTGTGCAGGCCCAGCGCACGGACCTCCTCCATCCACTGCCTGAACTTGGGGACGTTGAAGATGCACTGCGTCTGGATGAAGTCGGCGCCGGCCTCGACCTTCTTCTTGAGGCGCAGGGCGCGGAGCTCGAACGGGTCGGCGAACGGGTTCTCGGCGCAGCCGATGAAGAGCGGCGGCGCCACCGTCATCTCCTCGCCGCACTGGAACTTCTTCTCGTCGCGCATGTCCTTGTACATCTTGATGAGGTTGATGGCGTCGAGGTCGTGCACGCCCTTCGCCTCGGGGTGGTTGCCGAAGCTCAGGTGGTCGCCGGTGAGGCAGAGGATGTTCTTGATGTCCAGCGTGGCGGCGCCGAGGATGTCGGCCTGCATCGCCAGGCGGTTGCGGTCGCGGCAGGTCATCTGCATGATCGCCTCGAGGCCGTTCTGCTGCGCCGTCACGGCGGACGCCATCGAGCAGACGCGGACCACGGCGGTCTGGTTGTCGGTGATGTTGACGGCGTCGACGTAGCCCTTGAGGATCTTGGCCTTCTCCTCGATGACGGTGACGTCGGCGCCCTTGGGCGGCCCGCACTCGCCGGTGACCGCGAACTTGCCCTCGCTGAGGATCTTCTCGAGGTTACTGCCAGCCTTGTACTCGGTGGCGGTCATACCGGCTTCGCCTCCTCACGGACCATCTTGCGCGGGCCGCCGGAGCTGCTCTTGCTCCAGTTCTTCGGCGGCCGGTTGACGAACATCATCTCTTCGCGACCCTGCTCCTTGAGGCGCTCCCAGATGAGGTGCCAGGCGCAGTCGATGTCTTCCTTCTCCGGCGTCGTGACCTCGCACTTGCCGTCGTGCGAGCCGCCGCAGGGGCCGTTCATGAGGCTCTTGCTGCAGCGCACGACGGGGCAGATGCCGGCGGTCTCGCCGATCACGCACTCGCCGCAGGCGCCGCAGCGCTCGAGCCAGAGCGCGTGCTCCTGCGGCATGCCGAGCATGTTGGTGTTCACCGCCGGCATGACGAGCTTGGGCGAGAACTTCTCGGCCATGCTCTGGATGCCGATGCCGCACGCCATGCTGAGCACGAGGTCGGCCTCGCCGACCTTGTCGGCGATCATGTCGAGGTACTCCCACTCGCACTGGCGGATGGCGGCCGTGTGCTCGACCTCGGCCTCACGGCCGTCCTGCTCGGCCTTGATCCGCAGCTCGCTGGCGAGGATCTCGGCCTCCTTCTCGCCGCCCGTGAGGCAGATGGCGACACAGGTGTCGCACCCGGCCACGAGGACCTTCTTCTTGTCGCCGACGAGCGCGAGGATCTCGTCGAGGGGTTTGCGTTCGGCGGTGATCATTCTGCGTGTCCTTCCTCACTGGTGGCGGCGGACGGAGCGGGGTCGTCGGGCATGGCCGCGCCGCCGAGCGCTTCGCGCGCGGCGGCGTGTGCGTCCACGCCTGCACGTTTGACGGGGTTGGGGCCGAGCTGCTTGATGCGCTCGGTGAACTCGGTCGCGACCTCGGCGAACTTGGCGCCCATGGCCGACGACATGTTGTACATCTCGACGCGCTCGGGCTCGATGCCGAGCTCGGAGAGCAGGCCCTTGACGTGGTCGACGCGCTTGCGCGCCCACAGGTTGCCCTTGAGGTAGTGGCACTCGCCCTCGAGGCAGCCGGCGACGTAGACGCCGTCGGCGCCGGCCTCGATCGCCTTGAGCAGGTGGATCACTTCGAGCTTGCCGGTGCAGGGCAGCTTGATCATGCGGATGTTCGTCGGGTACTGCAGGCGCATGCTGCCGGCCAGGTCGGCCGCCGCATACGCGCAGTAGTGGCAGGCGAACACGATGATCTCGGGCTCGAAGTCGGGATCGACGGGCTTCTTCGGCGCCTCGTCCGTGGCCTCGGGAGCGGCTTCGCCGCCCTCGGCCACCGGGGTCTTCACGTCGGCGTCGGCCATGTCAGCTCACCTCCATGAAGAGCGCCTCTTCCTTGGCGAAGACCTGCGCGTCGGTGTAGTGGTGCAGGGTGATCGCCTTGACCGGGCACTCGCTGACGCAGACGCCGCAGCCCTGGCAGGCGGCCGCCTCGATCTTGGCCTTCTTGGTCTCGATGTCGATGATCGGCACCTCGTAGGGGCAGATGCGCACGCACGTGAGGCAGGCTGCGCACTTCTCGGTGTCGACCTCGGCGACGACGCCGCCGACCTTCAGCACCGACTTGGCCAGGATGGACGCGGCGCGACCGGCGGCGGCGTAGGCCTGGCTGATCGTCTCCTCGATGCTCTTCGGGTAGTGGGCCGCGCCGCAGAGGAAGATGCCCTCGGAGGCGAAGTCCACGGGACGCAGCTTGACGTGCGCCTCGAGGTAGAAGCCGTCGGCGGTGAGCGGCACCTTGAGCAGCTTGCTCAGCTCGCTGCCGCCCTCCGACGGCACCGTCGGCGTGGCCAGCACCAGCAGGTCGAGCGGCAGCTCGACGTCGCGGCCCAGGTACGGGTCGCGGGCCGAGACAGTGACGCTGCCGTTGGCGCTTACCTGCGGCAGGCTCTCGTTGTCGTAGCGCGTGAAGATGACGCCGAGCTCACGCGCCCTCGTGTAGTACTCCTCGAGGAGGCCGAAGGTACGGACCTCCTTGAACCAGACGTAGACGGGACGGCTCGGGTCCTGCTCCTTGAGCGCGATCGCGTTCTTGATGCTCTGCTGGCAGCAGGTGCGCGAGCAGTAGGGCTTGTGCTCGTCGAGCGAGCCGACGCAGAGGATGAAGCCGGCCGACTTGACCTCGGCGAGCGCCGGGTCGTCCTCCTTGAGCATGCGCTCGAGGTCCATCCCGGTGACCACCTTCTGGGCGGAGCCCAGGCCGTAGAGCTCCGGCCTGTCCTCTACGCCGCCGGTGGCGACGATGACGACGCCGTGGTCCACCGGCGTGCGCTTGCCGTCCTTCTCGGCGATCACGCTCGAGAAGTTGCCGATGAAGCCGTGGAAGTCGGCGAGCTCGGCTTCGAGGTGGATCTTGACGTTCGGGTTGTCGACGAGGCGCTGCTCGAGCTGCTTGACGAGCTCCGCCGGGTCGTTGCCCTTGATCGTGTCGCCCAGCGTGAGCACGTGGCCGCCGAGCTTCGGCGTCCGCTCGACCAGATGCACCTCGTGGCCCATGTCGCCGAGAGCGAGGGCGCTGGTCATGCCGGCGACGCCGCCGCCGATGACGATGGCGGAGTGCGTGAGCGGCACATCGACCTTGAACAGCGGCTCGAGCAGCCGGGCCCGGGCCACGCTCATCTGGACCAGTTCCTTGGCCTTTTGCGTGGCCTTCTCCGGCTCGTTGGCGTGCACCCAGCGCGCACTGGTCGCGGATGTTGGCCATCTCGAAGAGGAACGGGTTGAGCCCGGCCTCGCGCAGGGTGTCCTGGAAGAGCGGCTCGTGCGTGCGCGGCGTGCAGGAGGAGACGACGACGCGGTTGAGATCGTGCTCCTCGATGGCCTCGCGGATCTGCGAGAGGCTGTCCGACGAGCAGGTGTAGATCGTGTCCGTGGCGAACGCCACGCCGGGCAGGTCCTTGGCGTACTCCGCGACGCTCTCGACGTCGACCACGCCGGCGATGTTGGTGCCGCAGTGGCAGACGAAGACGCCGACGCGCGGCTCCTCGCCGACCACGTCGCGCTCCGGCGGGTACTCCTTGTCGACGGTCAGCGTCCCGCGCGAGTCGGCGAGGCCGGTCATCACCTGCGCCGCGGCGGCCGAGGCCTGGGCGACGCTGTCGGGGATGTCCTTGGGCTCGCCGAACGGGCCGCAGACGAAGACGCCCTCGCGGGTCGTCTCGAGCGGATGGAACTCGTGCAGCTCGCAGAAGCCGTGCCGGTTGAGGTCGACGCCGAGCGTGGCCGGCCGCCTCCTGCGCCTTGCGCGCAGGCTCGAGGCCGACCGAGAGCACGACCATGTCGAACGGGTCTCGTGCAGCTGCCCGTCCTCGTCCTCCTAGCGGATCAGCAGGTCCTTGGTGACCGGGTCTTCCTTGATGACGAGGGGCGCGAGCGGACGAACGTGACGCCCTTGTCGTGCGCGCGCTGGTAGTAGGCGTCGAAGCCCTTGCCGTGGGCGCGCATGTCCATCAGGAAGACGGTGCGGCTCGCAGTCCGGCACGTGCTCGATGGCGAGCATCGCCTCCTTGGTGGCGTACATGCAGCAGACGCCGGAGCAGTACTCGTGCTCCTGGTCGCGCGAGCCGACGCACTGGATGAAGGCGATCTTCTTCGGCGTGCGCCGTCGCAGGGGCGCTCGACGTGGCCGGTGGTCGGCCCGATGGCGCTGAGCATGCGCTCGAACTCGAGCGCCGGCAACGACGTTGGCGTAGCGGCCGTAGCCGTACTCGCTCGCGGCGCTGGGCGTCGTAGGCTCGTAGCCGGTCGCCATCACCACGGCGCCGACGTCGAGCCATCTCCATTCGCGGTCGCCGTGAGTCGAGGGCCCCGGCCCGGCAGGCGCGCTCGCACTCCAGGCACTCCGAGCAGCCGCCGCACTGCAGGCAGCGCTCGGCCTCGGCGATCGCCTGCTCCTTGGCTGAAGCCTTGCGCGCACCTCGACCGCAGCCGCGGCGGCGTTCGGCGCCGGGATGCTCGGGCATGCGCGCTCGCGGTGTCCGCTCGACCTTGGCCAGGGTCTCGTCGTCGGGCCGTGCTTCGTCCAGCGGGTCCGCCCACAGCGACGAGCTGCTCGCCGCGCAGGTGGGTGTGGATGCTGACGGCGCCCTTGCGCCCGGCCGCGATGGCCTCGATGGCGGTCAGGCCGCTGGGCACCACGTCGCCACCGGCGAAGACGCCGGGGCGCGCGGTGGCCAGCGTGGCGGCTTCGTCGCTGACGGTGTCCGGTGGATGTCGACGCCCTCGAGGTCCTTGGCGAAATCGCCGACGATGGCCTGGCCGATGGAGAAGATGACCGTGTCGCAAGGGAGCTCGATGTAGGCCTCGGGGATGCGGCTCGGGACGACGACGACCCTGCTCGTCGGGCTCGCCGAACCGCATACGCTGCAGCTTGATCGACGCTCACCTTGCCGCCGGTGCCGAGATCTCGACCGGCGCGACGAGGTGGTCGATCTTGACCTCTCGCCGAGGCCCTCTTCGATCTCCTCGCGGGAGGCCGGCATCTCGTCGCGCGTGCGCCGATAGGCGATCGTGACGTCGGGGGCCTTGCCGTTGGCCGGGCGAGCCGCGAGGCGCTGCGCGCCGTGTCGAACGCGACGTCGCCGCCACCGATGACGACGACGCGCTCGCCGACCGGCATGGGCCGGCCCAGCTCGAGCTCGCGCAGGAACTCGACGCGGTGAGGCAGCCGTCGAGGTCGTCGCCCTTGGCGGGCGCCGGGGCGCTGGCGTGCGAGCCGGGGGCCAGGAAGACGGCCTGGTAGCCGTGCGCCAGCAGACCGTCGACGGTGAAGTCGACGCCGGCGCGCTGGTTGAGCCGCAGGTCGACGCCCAGCGCGAGGATGTCGTCGATCTCGCGCTGCAGGACGTCCGGCGGCATGCGGTGGTCGGGGATGCCCACGCGCAGCATGCCGCCGGCCACCGGCAGCGCCTCGAAGACCGTGGTCGCGTAGCCCATACTGGGCCAGGTCGCGGGCGCAGCTCGAGGCCGGCGGGGCCGCAGCCGACGATGGCGACCTTCTCGTCGAAGACGACCGGCAGCTTCTCGGGCAGGTCGGCCGGGGCGCCGTAATCGCAGGCGAAGCGTTTGAGGCTCGCGATCGAGATGGCTTCGTCGACGCAGCCGCGCGTGCAGGCAGTCTCGCAGAGGTGAGCGCAGACGCGGCCGCAGACCGACGGGAAGGGATTGGGTTCGGCGGCGACGCGGTAGGCGTCGGCGAAGCGGCCCTCGGCGATGAGGGCGATGTAGCCCTGGGCCGAGGTCTCGACCGGGCAGTTGCTCTTGCAGGGGGCGTTGCCCTTCTTGTCGACCGCGTACGTGCTGGGAATGCGCCTGCGGATAGAGCTTGTAGATGGCCTTGCGCTCGCCGAGCTCCTCGTTGTAGGCGTCCGGGACCGTGACGGGGCAGACCGGGGCGCATTCGCCGCAGCTCGTGCAGTTGTCGGGGTCGACGAACGCGGGCGTGGTGGAAGACCTTGGCGTTGAAGTTGCCCGGCTCGCCCTCGAGGCCGATCAGCTCGGAGTTGGTGACGATCTCGATGTTCAGGTGCCGGCCGGCCTCGACCAGCTTGGGCGCCAGGGTGCACATCGAGCAGTCGTTGGTGGGGAAGGTCTTGTCGAGCTGGGCCATGTGGCCGCCGAGGGCCGGCGCCTTCTCGACGAGGTAGACCTTGTATCCCCCTTCGGCCAGGTCGAGCGAGCACTGGATGCCCGCGACGCCGCCGCCGACGACAAGCGCAGCACCGGTGGACTTGGGTGGTGAACCCGACATACGCACTCCTTTGCGATACGCGGCAGG
>CAVQXS010000006.1:0-151347 GCA_963717965.1 uncultured Thermoleophilia bacterium
GCAGAGCGATGCGCGCCGACCGGTTGGGGTCGTACTCGATGTGCGCGACCTTCGCCGGCACGCCGTCCTTGTCGCGCTTGAAGTCGATGAGGCGGTAGCGCCGCTTGTGGCCGCCGCCCTTGTGACGCGTGGTGATGCGCCCGTAGCTGTTGCGGCCGCCGTTCTTCTTGAGCGGCGCGACCAGCGAGCGCTCGGGCTCGCTGCGCGTGACGTCCTCGAACGTGTCGACCGTCATGAAGCGGCGGCCGGGCGAGGTCGGCTTGAATCTCTTGATGCCCATTACCTGCCCTCGAAGAATTCGATCTTGTCGCCGGGCGCAAGCTGCACGACGGCCTTCTTCCACGCCGACGTACGCCCCTTGGTCATCCCACGGCGCTTCGGCTTGGGGCGCACGTTCGCGGTGCTGACGCCGACGACGGTCACGTTGAACAACTGGTGGATCGCCTGGGCGATCATGGTCTTGTGCGCGTCGGGATGCACCTCGAAGGTGTACCGGCTGTGGTCGATCTGCGCGTAGCTCTTCTCGCTGATGATCGGCCTGATGATGATCTTCTCTGCTTCAACCATTGGTCACGCCTCGTTCAGGGCGGCGAACGCCTTCTCGGTGAGCACCAGCGAGCGGGCGCGAAGCACCTGCTCGGTGGACAGAGCGGCCACCTCCGACGCCTCGGCGTACGGGAGGTTGCGGACCGACTTGACGACGACCGGCTCGTCGTGGGTCACGACGAGCACGGGCGCCGCGCAGTCGAGGTTCATGAGGAACTCCTCGAGGGCGCGCGTGCTCGGCTCCGTGAGCTCGAGGCCGGCGGCGACGAACACGCGGCCGTTGGCGGCCCGGTCGCTCAGCGCCATGGAGAGCGCCTTGCGGATGACCTTCTTGTTGATCTTGATGTCGAAGCTGCGCGGACGCGGGCCGAAGGTGACGCCGCCGCCGGTGCGGATCGGCGACTTGACGCTGCCGGCGCGGGCGCGGCCTGTGCCCTTCTGGCGATACAGCTTGGCGGTGGAGCCGCTGACCTCGCCGCGCGTCTTGGTCGAGGCCGTGCCGCGGCGGCGAGCGGCCTGCTCGGCGCGCACGACCAGGTGCAGCGTGTTGACGTCGGCGGGCACGGCGAAGCGAGCCTCGGCCAGCTTGCGCGTCTCGAGCTCCTTGCCTGCGGCGTCGACGACGGTCGCCACGCCCGAGGCGCCCTTGCGGGCCTCCGCCGCGGCCTTCTCGGCCGTCGCCGGCCTCGGCGCGCGCTCGGCCTTGGGCTCGGGAGCCGCGGCCTTCTTGGCAGCGCGCTTCGGCGCCGGCTTCGCCGCGGCCTCGGCCTTCGGCTTGGCGGCGGCCTTCTTCGGCGCGGCCTTCGCAGCCTTGGCCGGGGCGGCCTTCTTGGCGGCCGGCTTCTTGGCGGCCGGAGCAGCCTCTTCGGCCTCAGCCTCCTCAGCCTTCTCGGCCGGGGCGGCCTTCTCGGCGGCCTTCTCGCCAACCTTGGCGGCCGGCTTCTTGGCGGCCGGAGCCTTCTTCGCGGTCGGCTTCTTCTCGGCCGGGGCAGCCTCGGTCTTCTCAGGCTCGGCGGCGGCCGCGACGTCTGGAGTCTTCTTGGTCTCGTCGGGGGTCACTGCTACCTGCCCTTGATCACGACGACGGAGTTCTTGGCGCCGGGCACGGAGCCCTTGATGAGCAGCAGGTTGTTCTCGACGTCGCGACGGACGATCTTGAGGCCCTGCTGGGTGACGCGCTGCGCCCCCATGTGCCCACTCATGCGCATACCCTTGAACACGCGCGCCGGGTACGCGCTGGCGCCGATGGAACCCGGCTGCCTGACGTTGTGCGAACCGTGGGTCTCCGGGCCGCGGCCGAAATTGTGCCGCTTGATGGTGCCCTGGAAGCCCTTGCCCTTGCTGACGCCGGTCGCGGTGACGGCCTGGCCGTCCTCGAACGCCTCGACGGTGACGGTGTCGCCGACCTTGAGGTCGGCGACGCCGTCGAACTCGACGAGGTGCCGCATGCCGTGCTTGAGGCCCGCCTTCTTGAGGTGGCCCAGCTCGGGCTTGCTGATGTGCTTGTCCTTGCACTCCTCGAAGGCCAGCTGCACGGCCTCATAGCCGTCGTTGTCGAGGGTGCGCACCTGGGTGACCGGACACGGACCGGCCTGCACGACGGTGACGGCGACCACGTTGCCGTCGTCGTCGAACAGCTGGGTCATGCCCATCTTTTTGCCGATGATGCCAGTCATTGCTCTACAGCTTGATCTCGATGTGGACACCGGCCGGCAGATCGAGACGCATCAGCTGGTCGACGGTCTTCGGCGTCGGCTGATGGATGTCGATGAGCCTCTTGTGGGTGCGGATCTCGAAGTGCTCGCGTGAGTCCTTGTCCTTGAACGGGCTCTTGATCACGCAATACACGTTCTTCTCCGTGGGGAGCGGCACGGGGCCGGAGATGGTCGCGCCACTGCGCTGCGCCGTTTCCACGATGGACTGCGCGCTGCGCTCGATCAGCTCGTGATCGTAAGACTTCAACCTTATGCGGATCTTCTGCTGTGCCACTCTCGCCTTCTCTGTCCTGTTCACGCGGCCGGGCGTGTCGCGCACGCGAGCGTGCGGGATGCACGCCCGGCCCGATCTGTTCCTGCGTCTACTCGATGATCCTGGAGATCGCCCCGGCGCCCACGGTGCGGCCGCCCTCGCGGATGGCGAAGCGGAGACCCTCTTCCATCGCGATCGGGGTGATGAGCTTGACTTCCATCTCGGTGTTGTCGCCCGGCATGACCATCTCGACGCCCTCCTGGAGGGTGATGACGCCGGTCACGTCGGTGGTGCGGAAGTAGAACTGCGGGCGGTAGCCGTTGAAGAACGGTGTGTGGCGGCCACCCTCGTCCTTGCTGAGCACGTACACCTGGGCCATGAAGTGGGTGTGGCCGGTGATGCTGCCGGGCTTGCAGCAGACCATGCCGCGCTCGACCTCTTCGCGCTTGGTACCGCGCAGGAGGACGCCGATGTTGTCACCGGCGCGGCCTTCGTCGAGCAGCTTGCGGAACATCTCGACGCCGGTCACGGTGGTCTTCATCGGCTTGTCGCGCATGCCGACGATCTCGATCTCCTCGCCGACCTTGACGATGCCGCGCTCGACGCGGCCGGTGGCGACGGTGCCGCGGCCGGTGATCGTAAACACGTCCTCGACGGGCATGAGGAACGGCTTGTCGACGTCGCGCTCGGGCTCGGGCAGGTAGTCGTCGAGCGCGTTGGTGAGCTCGATGATGCTGCCGCACCACTCGCAGTCGTCCTTGCCGCAGCCGCACTCGAGCGCCTTGAGCGCCGAGCCCTTGATGACGGGGATCTCGTCGCCCGGGAACTCGTACTCGCTGAGCAGCTCGCGGACCTCCATCTCGACCAGCTCGAGGAGCTCGGGGTCGTCGACAAGGTCGGTCTTGTTCATGTACACGATGACGTTCGGCACGTTCACCTGGTGAGCGAGCAGGATGTGCTCGCGCGTCTGCGGCATGGGGCCGTCGTCGGCGCCGACCACGAGGATGGCGGCGTCCATCTGGGCGGCGCCCGTGATCATGTTCTTGATGTAGTCGGCATGGCCCGGGCAGTCGACGTGCGCGTAGTGGCGCTTCTCGGTCTCGTACTCGACGTGCGCGGTGGCGATGGTGATGCCGCGCTCGCGCTCTTCCGGCGCCTTGTCGATCATGTCGAAGGCGGTGAACTCGGTATTGCCACCGCGGTTGTGCAGCACGAGCGTGATCGCAGCGGTGAGGGTCGTCTTGCCATGGTCGACGTGACCGATGGTGCCCACGTTCATATGGGGCTTGCTGCGGTCAAACTTCTGCTTGGCCATGTCTGCTACTCCTTTTCCCGAAACCCGGAGGTTGAGGTCACACAAAAAGCGGCACGGCTGCCTGCCGTACCAAAGGTCGGCAGTATACACGAAGCCGCCCTGCTTGGGCAAACGTGATCCGCGTTCGCCGGGGACGTCATCCGCGCACCTTGGCGACGATCTCCGTGGCGATGGACGCGGGCACCTCGGCGTAGTGCTTGAACTGCATGGTGTACGTGGCTCGCCCCTGCGTCGACGAGCGCAGATCGGTGGCGTAGCCGAACATGGTGGAGAGCGGCACCGTGGCGTTGATCACCTGGGCGTTGCCGCGCGGCTCCATGCCGTCGATGTGGCCGCGGCGCGAGTTGATGTCTCCCATGACCTCGCCCATGAAGTCGGCCGGCGTGACGACCTCGACGGCCATCATCGGCTCGAGCAGGACGGGCCTGGCCTTCTGCGCGGCGTTCTTGAAGGCCAGCGACCCGGCGATCTTGAACGCCATGTCCGAGGAGTCGACCTCGTGGTAGCTGCCGTCGACGAGGGTCACCTTGATGTCGACCATCGGGTAGCCGGCGAGCACGCCGGTGCTCATCGCCTCCTGGATGCCGTCGTCGACCGACGGGATGTAGTCCCGGGGCACGACGCCGCCCATGATCTTGCTCTCGAACTCGTACCCGCCGCCCGGCTCGTTGGGCGCCATGTCGATGCGCACGTGGCCGTACTGGCCGCGGCCGCCGCTCTGGCGCACGAACCGGCCCTCGACCTTCTCGACCTTGTTGCGGATGGTCTCGCGGTAGGCGACCTGCGGCCTGCCGACGTTGGCGTCGACGCCGAACTCCCGGACCAGGCGGTCGACGATGATCTCGAGGTGCAACTCGCCCATGCCCGCGATGATCGTCTGGCCGGTCTCCTCGTCCGTGTGGACGCGGAAGGTCGGGTCCTCTTCGGCGAGGCGCTGCAGCGAGTTGCCGAGCTTCTCCTCGTCCGCCTTGGTCTTCGGCTCGATGGCCACCTGGATGACCGGCTCGGGGAACTCCATCGACTCGAGGATGACCGGCTTGGACGGGTCGCACAGCGTGTCGCCGGTGCCGGTGACCTTGAGCCCGACGGCCGCCGCGAGCTCGCCGGCGTAGATCTCGTCGCGATCCTCGCGGTGATTGGCGTGCATCTGCAGGATGCGGCTGATGCGCTCGCGCTTGTCCCTGCTCGAGTTGAGGACGTAGGAGCCGGCCTTGAGCGTGCCCGAGTAGACGCGGAAGTAGGTGAGCTTGCCGACGTAGGGGTCGACCGCGACCTTGAAGGCGAGCGCCGAGAACGGCGCGTCGTCGGCGGTCGCGCGCGCGACCTCTTCGCCGTTCGGCCGCACGCCGTTGACGGCCGGCACGTCGAGCGGCGACGGCAGGAAGTCGACGATGGCGTCCATGAGCGGCTGCACGCCCTTGTTCTTGAAGGCCGAGCCGCAGAGCACCGGCGTGATGCTGATGTCGAGCGTCGCTTGACGGATGACCTCGCGCATGTGCGCGGGCGTGACCTCGGCGCCCTCGAGATAGGTCTCGAGGAGCCGGTCGTCGTGGTCCGCGATCGACTCGATGAGCTTGAGACGGTACTCGTCCGCCAGCTCGCGGTGTTCCTCGGGGATGTCGACGACCTCGAACTCGGTGCCCAGCTCGTCCTGGTAAAGGATGGCGTTCATCTCGATGAGGTCGATGATGCCGCGGAACTCGGCCTCGCGCCCGATGGGGATCTGCAGCGCCACGGGGTTGGCCCCGAGGCGGTCGACCATCATCTCGAGGCCGCGGAAGAAGTCGGCGCCGATGCGGTCCATCTTGTTGACGAAGGCGATGCGCGGGATGCCGTACTTGTCGGCCTGCCGCCACACCGTCTCCGACTGGGGCTCGACGCCCCCGACCGAGCAGAACAGGGCGATGGCGCCGTCGAGCACGCGCAGGCTGCGCTCGACCTCCATCGTGAAGTCCACGTGCCCGGGCGTGTCGATGATGTTGATCTGCGTGTCACGCCAGAAGACGGTGGTCGCGGCCGACGTGATCGTGATGCCGCGCTCCTGCTCCTGCGCCATCCAGTCCATCACGGCCGCGCCCTCGTGGACCTCGCCGATCTTGTGCGTCTTCCCGGTGTAGTACAGGATGCGCTCGGTCGTCGTGGTCTTGCCGGCGTCGATGTGCGCCATGATGCCGATGTTGCGGGTGTTGTCGAGCGAATACTGTCGCATGCCTCTTATCGTGTTCCTTCCATGCGAAAGCCCCTCACCGACGAAGGTCAGTGAGGGGCCTTCGGCGGATTACCAGCGATAGTGTGCGAAGGCCTTGTTGGCCTGCGCCATACGGAAGATGTCGTCCTTCTTCTTGAACGCGCCGCCCTGACCGGCGAGAGAGTCGAGCATCTCGGCGGCGAGCCGCTCTGACATAACCTTCTCTCTACGGTCACGGGCGAAACTCACGAGCCAGCGGATGGCGAGCGTGCGGGCGCGGCGGCCAGGCACCTCGACGGGCACCTGGTAGGTGGCGCCGCCGACGCGGCGGCTGCGCACCTCGAGGTGCGGCGTGAGCGCCTGGATGGAATCCTGCAGCACCTCGACCGGGTCGCGACCGGTCTTCACGCGGACGATCTCGAGCGCGCCGTAGACGATCTGCTCGGCCGTGCTCTTCTTGCCGTCCAGCAGGACCTTGTTGATGACCTGCGTGACCAGCTTGCTGTTGTAGACGGGGTCCGGGAGGACTTCCCGGCGCGTGATCGTGCCTCTGCGCGGCATGGTCTACCTCACCCCTTACCCTTGGATCCGTAGCGCGAGCGCGCTTTCTTGCGGTCGGCTACGCCGGAGGCGTCGAGAGACCCGCGGATGACCTTGTAGCGCACGCCCGGCAGGTCCTTGACGCGGCCGCCACGCACGAGCACGACGGAGTGCTCCTGCAGGTTGTGGCCGATGCCGGGGATGTACGTGGTGACTTCCATGCCGTTGACCAGCCTGACGCGGGCGACCTTGCGCAGGGCGGAGTTCGGCTTCTTGGGCGTCACGGTGTAGACGCGCGTGCACACGCCGCGCTTCTGGGGAGAACCCTTGAGCGCCGGCGTCTTGGAACGCTTGGACTTGCTCTCACGCCCCTTGCGGACGAGCTGGCTGATGGTTGTCATCTGACCTCTCTGGTCTCTCTGGCCTGCCGCTGCGGACAGCGGCCATGTAGTCTAGCGAAACGGGGCTGCGGCCGCAACACGTGCCCGCGGCCGCAGCCCCGCACTCTCGTCGGTCTCGTCCCGTCCTTCAGTCGACCTCTGCGTCGAAGTCCCACGCCGGGTCGCTGCTCATCAGGCGGTCGGCCTCGGCCAGCGCCTCCGTCCGGCCGGCGGGGTGGATCTCGACGCCGCGGTAGCGGCGCAGGCCCGTCCCGGCGGGGATGAGCTTGCCGATGATGATGTTCTCCTTGAGGCCGGCGAGGTTGTCGACCTTGCCCTCGATGGCCGCGTCGGTGAGCACCTTGGTGGTCTCCTGGAAGGAGGCCGCGCTGAGGAAGCTCTCTGTCGCCAGTGAGGCCTTGGTGATGCCGAGGATGATCTCCTCGGCCTGCGGCGAGCTCGCCGCCCTCGCCGGCCATGCGCTCGTTCTCCGCCGTGAACTGATAGCGGTCGACGAGCTGGCCGGGAAGGAAGGTGGTGTCGCCGGCGGTGGCGATGCGCACCTTGCGCATCATGCGCCGCACGATGAGCTCGATGTGCTTGTCGTTGATCTCGACGCCCTGCGAGCGGTAGACCTCCTGCACCTCGTTGACGAGGTACTTCTCGGTCGCCGTCGCGCCGGCGTGCTTGAGCAGGTCGGCCGGGTAGAGCGAGCCGGGCGTGATCTGCGTGCCCTCCTCGACCCAGTCCTCGTCCTCGACCATCACGTGGGTGCGGCGGGCGGCGATCGTGTACTCCTTCGCGGCCCCCTCGTCCGGGGTGATCGTGACCTTGCAGCCGCGCTCGGTGTCCTCGATGGCGACGCGGCCGGTGACCTCGGCGATACGCGCGACGCCCTTGGGCTTGCGCGCCTCGAAGAGCTCGACGACGCGCGGGAGGCCGTGGGTGATGTCGGCGCCGGCGATGCCGCCGGTGTGGAAGGTGCGCATGGTGAGCTGCGTACCAGGCTCGCCGATGGACTGCGCCGCCACGTGACCGACGGCGTCGCCGATCTCGGCGGGCGCGTTGTTGGCGAGCGCGTAGCCGTAGCACTTCTGGCACACGCCGATCTCGGCGTCGCACTTGAGCACGCTGCGGACCGGCACCATCGGGTCGGTCTGCGAGCTGCGCGCGAGGACGTCGAGGATCCGGTCGCGCGCCTCGACGTCGATGTGCGTGTCGCGATCGAACACGACCTCGCCGGACTCCTCCTCGACGATGGCGTCGCCGAGGTGCCGGCCGAGGAGGTTCTCGTTGGGCTCGTGCGTCCACACGGCCATCTGCGCCGCGGCAGACTTGCCCTTCTTCACCTTGACCTTGGCGTTGGGCAGCATGGAGTAGACCTCGCGGAGCAGGCCGATCTGGGCCGGGCCGATCTTCTCGCCCTTCTTCAGCACGACGCGGTCGCTGCGCGGCCGCCTGACGTCCTCGGCGAGGGTCGTGCCCTCGAGCTCCGGGTTCTCCTCACGGCGACGCGACCACGGCGACATGGGCACCCATTCCTTGGTGCCGCAGTCGAGATCGCTGACGGTGACGTCCTGGCACACGTCCACCAGACGCCGGGTGAGGTACCCGGAGTCGGCGGTGCGCAGGGCGGTGTCGGCGAGGCCCTTGCGGGCGCCGTGGGTCGAGATGAAGAACTCGAGCACCGAGAGCCCCTCGATGAAGCTGGACTTCACGGGCTGCTCGACGATCTCGCCCTTCGGATTGGCCATCTGACCGCGCCAGCCGGCGAGCTGGCGGATCTGCTTGATGTCGCCGCGGGCGCCGGAGGTGGCCATCATGTAGATCGGGTTGAGCGGGTTGAAGTTGGCCTTGGTGGCCGCGGTGATCTGGACGTCGGCCTCGCGCCAGATCTCCTGCACCTTGCCGCGCCGCTCCTCCTCCGAGAGGAAGCCGTTGTTGTACTCATCCCGGAGTTGCTCGACCATGGCCTCGTGCGTGCTGAGGATCTCGGCCTTCTCCTTGGCGGGCACGACCACGTCGTTCTTGGAGACGGTGACCGCGGCCCGGGTGGCGAAGTGGAAGCCGACCTCCTTGAACACGTCCAGGATGCGAGCGACCTTGTTGGCGCCGTAGAGGGCGACCAGCTTGTTGATGAAGGTCGCGAGCCCCTTCTTGGTCATCGTGTAGTTGATGTAGGTGTAGTCGCCCTGGTAGCCCTCGCCGAGGACCTCGCGCAGGCCCTCCTCGACGCGCATGTTGAACAGGCCGCGGCCGACGGTCGTGACGACCCGCTGGCCTTCGGGCAGACGAAGCACGATCGGGCTGCGCGTGAACTCGGAGATGCCCTCCTCGCGCTTGGTCGGCACCTGGCGCTGGTCGAGGATGCGCTGCTCCCAGGCGCGCTGCACCTCGTCGTAGCCGCTGTAGGCGTGCAGCTTGCCGCCGAACTGGTCCGGCGTCGCCTCGCTGAGGTCGTCGTCGGGGTGATAGGTGAGGTAGTACACGCCGATGACCATGTCCTGGCTGGGCACGGCGATGGGCTTGCCGTGTGCCGGTGACAGGATGTTGTTGGTGCTCAGCATGAGGACGCGGGCCTCGGCCTGCGCCTCCCAGCTGAGGGGCAGGTGGACGGCCATCTGGTCGCCGTCGAAGTCGGCGTTGAACGCCGCGCACACGAGCGGGTGGATCTGGATGGCCTTGCCCTCGACGAGCAGGGGCTCAAACGCCTGGATGCCGAGCCGGTGCAGCGTGGGCGCGCGGTTCAGCATCACGGGATGCTCGGTGATGACCTCCTCGAGGATGTCCCAGACCTCGGGCACCATCGACTCGACCATCTTCTTGGCCGCCTTGATGTTCTGGACCATCTTGCGGCCCACGAGGCGGCTCATGATGAACGGCTTGAAGAGCTCGAGCGCCATCATCTTGGGGAGGCCGCACTGGTGCATCTTGAGGTGCGGCCCGGCCACGATCACGGAGCGGCCCGAGTAGTCGACGCGCTTGCCGAGCAGGTTCTGGCGGAAGCGACCCTGCTTGCCCTTGAGCATGTCGCTGAGCGACTTGAGCGGGCGGTTGCCGGGGCCGGTCACCGCGCGACCGCGGCGGCCGTTGTCGAACAGCGCGTCGACGGCCTCCTGCAGCATGCGCTTCTCGTTGTTGACGATGATGTCCGGCGCCTGCAGGTCGAGCAGCCGCTTGAGGCGGTTGTTCCGGTTGATGACGCGCCGGTACAGGTCGTTGAGGTCGCTGGTCGCGAAACGGCCGCCGTCGAGCTGGACCATCGGGCGCAGCTCCGGCGGGATGACCGGGATCACGTCGAGGATCATCCACTCGGGGTGGTTGCCGCTGCGCAGGAAGGCCGAGACGACCTTGAGACGCTTGACGGCGCGCGCCTGACGCTGGCCCTTGGCCGTGTGGATGGTCTCGCGCAGCTCGGTCGCCTCGTCGTCGAGGTCGACGCGCTTGAGCAGCTCGCGCACGGCCTGCTGCGCCGGTCCCGCCGTTGAAGTACACGCCGAAGCTCTCCGGCTCGTAGCCGGACTCGCGGCCGAACATGCGCTCCATCTGCTGGTAGAGCGCCTCGTCGCCGATGACGTCGCGCGCGGCGATGGTCTTGAACTGGTCCCACGCCTTGTCGATCTGCTCCTTGGCGTGCTCGACGTTCTTGAAGCCGCGGTCGACGTAGTCGTCGCGCAGCTTGTCGATCTTGGTACGCTGCAGCTTCAGCTCGTCCGGGCCGAGCGATGCGGCGTTGACGGCGACGCGGCGGTAGGACTCGAAGATGTCGAAGTAGTTGAAGTACCCGAACTCGTCCTCGGGGTCGCTGTCGACGTGGAAGGCGTCCGCCTCACGCTCGCCGTCGAGGATGGCCACGACCTCGTCGTGCATGGCCTCGATGGCGACGCGGCGCGCCTCGGCGTAGAGGTCGTAGCGCGCCTTGATCTCGTCGATCTTCTCCTGGAGCATCAGGAGGTCGTTGTCGCGGCGCTCGGCGTCGACGGAGATGATCACGTAGCTGCCGCCGAAGTAGAGGACCTTCTCGAGCTCCTTGGGAGCGATGTCGAGCAGGTAGCCCATGCGCGACGGCACGCCCTTGAAGAACCAGATGTGGCTCACCGGGGCGGCGAGCCTGATGTGGCCCATGCGCTCGCGACGCACCTTGGCGCGAGTGACCTCGACGCCGCAGCGCTCGCAGATGATGCCCTTGTAGCGCACGCGCTTGTACTTGCCGCAGTAGCACTCCCAGTCCTTGGTCGGACCGAAGATGCGCTCGCAGAACAGACCGTCACGCTCGGGCTTGAGCGTGCGGTAGTTGATCGTCTCGGGCTTGGTGACCTCGCCCTTGGACCACGCCTCGATCTGCTTGGGCGATGCCAGCCCGATACGGATCGAGTCGAAGTTGTTGATATCGATCACTGTCGCTCCCTCTGCCTCGGCGGGGTCAGTCTTCGTCGGTGTCGGCGTCGTCGGACTCGAGGTCCGCGACGTCGAGATCCAGGATGTCGTCGAGGTCCGGCAGTACGACGCCCTCGGCGACGAGCGCGTCGGCCCCGCTGGACAGCGCGGCGGCGGCGGCCAGCAGTTCCTGCGCCGCCGCGGCGGAGTCGTCCAACTCGGCCGGCTCGACGTCCTCTTCCACCGGCCCGGTGCCGGCGCCGATGACGTCCTGCAGGGCCGACGAGTCGACGCCGACCTGCTCGAGCTCGCCGGCCTCGGCCTGCTGACGGCGCAGGCCGGCGCTGAGGTCGATGCCGAGCTCTTCGGCGGCGCGGAGGAGATCGTCGTCCTCCTCGCGGACCTCGAGCACGTCGCCCTCCACGCTCTGGACGCTCATGTCGAGAGCCAGGCTCTGGATCTCCTTCATGAGCACCTTGAACGACTCGGGGATGTTGGGCTTGGCGATGTTCTCACCCTTGACGATCGCCTCGTAGGCCTTGACGCGGCCGACGGTGTCGTCGGACTTGATGGTGAGCATCTCCTGGAGCACGTAGGCGGCGCCGTAGGCCTCGAGCGCCCAGACCTCCATCTCGCCGAAGCGCTGGCCGCCGAACTGGGCCTTGCCGCCCAGCGGCTGCTGCGTGACCAGCGAGTAGGGGCCGGTGCTGCGCGCGTGGATCTTGTCGTCCACGAGGTGCAGCAGCTTGAGGATGTACATGTAGCCGATGGTGACCTTGTTGTCGAAGCGCTCGCCGGTGCGGCCGTCGTAGAGCCACACCTTGCCCGAGCACTGACGGCCCGCCGGCTCCTTGCGGCTGATCTTGAACTCGACCGGGTTGTCGGGGGTCTCCTCGCTGCTGCGGATGAGCAGCTCGTCGATCTCCTCGATAGTGGCGCCGTCGAACACCGGCGACGCGACGCGCGCCGGCGTGTTGCTGCGCTCGCCGTCGGCCTGATAGCCCGCGTGCACCGCCCAGCCGAGGTGCGTCTCGAGCACCTGGCCGATGTTCATGCGGCTCGGCACGCCGAGCGGGTTGAGGATGATCTCGACGGGCGTGCCGTCCTCGAGGTGCGGCATGTCCTCTTCGGGGACGATCTTGGAGATGACGCCCTTGTTGCCGTGCCGGCCGGCGAGCTTGTCGCCCTCGGCGATCTTGCGCTTCTTGGCGACGTACACGCGCACGAGCTCGTTGACGCTCGGCGGCAGCTCGTCGTTGTTCTCGCGCGAGAAGATCTTGACGTCGATGACCTTGCCGCCCTCGCCGTGCGGCACCTTGAGGCTGGTGTCGCGCACCTCACGCGCCTTCTCCTTGAAGATGGCGCGGATGAGCTTCTCCTCGGCGGTGAGCTCGGTCTCGCCCTTGGGCGTGACCTTGCCGACCAGGAGGTCGCCGGAGTTGACCTCGGCGCCGATGCGCACGATGCCACGCTCGTCGAGGTCGGCGAGCGACTCCTCGGAGCGGTTGGGGATGTCGCGGGTGATCTCTTCGTCGCCGAGCTTGGTGGTGCGGGCGTCGACCTCGTACTCCTCGATGTGGATGGAAGAGAGGAGGTCGTTCTTCACGACCTTCTCGCTGAGGATGATGGCGTCCTCGAAGTTGAAGCCCTCCCAGCTCATGAAGGCGACCAGGAGGTTGCGGCCGAGGGCGAGCTCGCCGCTGTCGGTCGAGGACCCGTCGGCGAGCACCGCGCCCGCGGGCACCTTGTCGCCCGGGAACACGATCGGCTTCTGGTGGATCAGGGTGCCCTGGTTGGAGCGCATGAACTTGACGAGGTCGTAGGTGTCGACCTCACCCTTGCCGTGGTCGATCTCGATGTGGTCGGCGTCGACGTAGGCGACCTTGCCGCCGCGCTCGGCGATGACCACATCGCCGGTGTCGACGGCGGCGCGGAACTCCATGCCGGTGCCGACGAACGGCGCCTCGGCGTGCAGGAGCGGCACCGCCTGGCGCTGCATGTTCGAGCCCATGAGGGCGCGGTTGGCGTCGTCGTGCTCGAGGAACGGGATGAGGGCCGTGGCCACCGAGACCAGCTGCGTCGGGCTCACGTCCATGTAGTCGACGTCGACCGGCGCCACCTTGACGATGTCGGCGCCGGCCCGCGTGCGCGCGAGGATCAGCTCTTCCTCGAACTTGCCGGACTTGCTGTCGAAGGGCGCGTTCGCCTGGGCGATGGTCACGTAGCGGATCTCGCCGGTCTTGGGGTCGACGATCTCCTCTTCTTCCTCGGAAGCGTCCAGGTAGACGATCTCGTCGGTCACCTTGCCCTTGACGACCTTGCGGTACGGGGCGCGGATGAAGCCGAACTCGTCCACCGTGGCCATCGAGGCGAGGGAGCCGATGAGGCCGATGTTCGGGCCTTCAGGGGTCTCGATCGGGCACATGCGCCCGTAGTGGGTCGGGTGCACGTCGCGGACCTCGATGGGCGCGCGCTCGCGCGTCAGGCCGCCCGCGCCCAGCGCGCTCAGACGGCGGCGATGGGTGAGGCCGGACAGCGAGTTCGTCTGGTCCATGAACTGGGACAGCTGCGAGGAGCCGAAGAACTCCTTGAGCGCGGCGACGACCGGCCGGATGTTGACCAGCGTCGCCGGCACGATGGTGTCGGGATCCTCGGTGGTGAGGCGCTCGCGGATGACACGCTCCATGCGCGCGAGACCGATGCGGAACGCATCCTGCACCAGCTCGCCCACGGTGCGCAGGCGACGGTTGCCGAAGTGCTCGTACTCGTCGATCTCGTGGGCGATCTCCTCGCGCCTGGTGGCGAGGAACGCGTTGGCCTCGGCGGCGTAGTCCTTGGCGTCGTCCGGCACGCCCAGCTTGCTGGGCAGCGAGATGAGCCGCTTGATGAGCTCGATGATGTCTTCGTTCACGAGCACGCGCACGTCGGCGTCGGGCCGGTCGGCGGGCTTGACGTGGTTGTGCAGGCGCACGTTGAGCTTGTGCCGCCCCACGCGCGAGAGGTCGTAGCGCTTGGGGTCGAAGAACAGGCCCTTGAGCATCGCCGTGGCGCCGTCGAGGGTCGGCGGCTCGCCGGGGCGCTGCTTGCGGAAGAGCTCGACCAGCGCCTCTTCCTGCGAGCCGGTCGTGTCCTTCTCGACGGTGTTGCGGATGTAGACCGAGTCGTCGAAGAGGGCGAGAAGCTCGTCGTTGGCGCCGTAGCCCATGGCGCGGAGGAGCACGGTGACCGGGAACTTGCGCTTGCGGTCGATGCGCACGTTCACGGTGCCCTTCTTGTCGATCTCGAGCTCGAGCCACGAGCCGCGCTGGGGCATGAGGTTGGCGACGAGGACCTGCTTCTCGCGCTCGGCCTGCTTGGGCTCCATGATGTAGGCGCCCGGCGAGCGCACCAGCTGCGTGACGACCACGCGCTCGGTGCCATGGATGATGAAGGTGCCGCGGTCGGTCATCATGGGGAAATCGCCCATGAACACCGACTGTTCGCGGATCTCGCCCGTCTCCTCGTTGATGAAGGAGACCTTCATGGTGAGGGGGGCGGAGAAGGTCATGTCCTTGTTGCGGCACTCGGCCAGCGACTTGGACGGCTCCCCGAACTGGTGCTCCCCGAACTGCACGAGCAGCTTCTCGGAGTAGTCCTTGATCGGGTTGATGTCGGCGATGGTCTCGCTGAGACCGTCGCTGAGGAACCACTCCCACGACTTCCTCTGGATGTCGATGAGGTTGGGAAGCGGAAGTGGCTGGTCGAGCTTGGCGAACGACGTACGCACGCGAGGCGCCTGGGGCTCGTTCAAGCGAGTCTCCTCAGTCTAAGCGGTGACCAGGGAAAAAGAGCACACCACACCGGAGGAATCGAGGTATGGCCGCGGGTAACGCACGGCCGAAAAATATACCACAAGCAGAAGCGCGCTGCAAGAAGACTAGCTGGAGGGCGCGGCGCGGGGCCGCGATGCGGCGCGCCCGAGGACGAAGGGCCGGGGCGCCTCGCGGCGCCCCGGCCCTTCGGGACTTGAGAGATCGGGAGAAGCGCTCTACTTGATCTCGACAGTCGCGCCGGCGTCCTCGAGCTGCTTCTTGGCGTCCTCGGCCTCGTCCTTGGTCACGCCTTCCTTGATCGCCTTCGGGGCACCCTCGACGACGTCCTTGGCCTCCTTGAGGCCGAGGCCGGTCAGCGCGCGCACGACCTTGATGACCTGGATCTTCTGGTCACCGAAGGCGGCGAGGACGACGTCGAACTGGGTCTGCTCTTCGGCCGGGGCGGCGGCCTCGGCGGCGGCGGGAGCCGCGGCCATGGCCATGGGCGCCGCGGCGCTGACGCCGAACTCTTCCTCGAGCGCCTTGACCATCTCGCTGAGCTCGAGCACGGTCATGCCCTTGATGGCCTCGATGAGCTGGTCTTTCGTGAGTGTCTTGTCTGCCATTGTCAGTTCACCTCGCGTGGGGCTTGAAAGCCTTGCTGGACGGGATGGATGCGGCTGCGGCTCACGCCTCGCCGGCGGCGGCGCGCTGCTGCGCCACCTGATCGAGGGCACGGACGAAGCCGCTGATCGTGCCCTGAAGGACGGTGACGAGGCCCGTCATCGGCGCCGCCATGGTGCCGACCAGCTGGGCGACGAGCACGTCGCGCGGCGGCAGGATGGCGATCGCCTTGACGCCGGCCGCGTCGATGAGGCTCGCGTCGAGCAGGCCGCCGCGCACCTCGAGCTGCGGGTGCGTCTTGGCGAAGTCGGCGAGGGCCTTGGCGGCGCCGACCAGGTCGTCGCCGCAGAAGGTGACCGCGGTCGGACCGGACATGAGCTCCTTGACCGGTTCGCGGCCCGCCTTGTCGGCGGCGATGCCGCCGAGGGTGTTCTTGACGATCTTGAAGCGTGCGCCGCTCTCGCGCAGCTTGGTGCGGAGCTCGGCGAGCTCCGCCACCGTGAGACCGCGGTAGTCGCTGACGAACAGGTTCTCCGTGTCCGTGAGCAGCTGCTGCACCTCGGCGATCACAGCGTCTTTCTCGTTTCTCAGCATCTCGACCTCGCAGTCGCAACAAAAAACCCGCTCCCGAAGCGGAAGCGGGCACGGGCGCAGGGCGCCGGCTCGTCTCGCCTCGGGTGGCGGACCCGTGCGGATCCATTCTGCTCCCGGAGGAGCACCGTACCGTCATCGGCCGCAACGCCCGAAGGCGCCGCGAAGCGGCAGTATAGAACAGCGAGGGGGCGCCGGCAACTGCCGCGGCCGCCGACGCCCCCGGTGCAGCAGGCGGTGCCCCTGGCGGCGCCCCGCACCCCACTTCGTCGGTTACTCAGCTGTCGAACAGGTCCCGCGTGCGCGCCGGGTCGAGCGCGATGCTCGGGCTCATCGTCGCGGCGATGTGGACGCTCCTGATGTACTTGCCCTTGGCCGCGGCCGGCTTGGCGCGGACGATCTCGTCGAGGACGGCGCCGTAGTTCTCGACCAGCATCTCCTCGGTGAACGACTTCTTGCCGATGCTCAGGTGCACGATGCCGGAGCGGTCGGTGCGGTACTCGACCTTTCCGCCCTTGGCGTCCGTGACGGCCTTGCCGACGTCGAAGGTGACGGTGCCGGACTTGGGGTTCGGCATGAGGCCGCGCGGGCCGAGGATGCGGCCGAGCTTGCCGACCGTGCCCATCATGTCCGGCGTCGCGATGGCGATGTCGAAGTCGAAGACGCCCTCCTGGACCTGCTTGGCGAGGTCGTCGCTGCCGACGATGTCGGCGCCGGCCTCCTCGGCCTCACGCGCCTTGTCGCCCTCGGCGAACACGGCGACGCGCATCTCCTTGCCGGTGCCGTGCGGGAGCACGGTGGTGCCGCGCACGATCTGGTCGGCGTGGCGCACGTCGACGCCGAGACGGAAGTGGACCTCGACGGTCTCGTCGAACTTGGCGCTCTCGAGGGACTTGAGCAGGCGGACGCCTTCGAGTGGTGTGTACTCCCGGCCAGGCTCGATGGTGCGCTGGGCGGTGTCGAACTTGCGGCCGTGCTTGGCCATGTGCGTGACCTCCTGTGGTACAAGCGGCGACCTGGTCGCCTCCCACGTCGGCGGCCGGGCGGCGGAGCCTCCCCGGCCTTCAGGCTTGCGGACTCTAGCCGTCGACCTCGATGCCCATGCTGCGGGCGGTGCCCTCGATGATCTTCATCGCGGCGTCGACGTCGTTGGCGTTGAGGTCGGGCATCTTGGTCTCGGCGATGGCGCGGACCTGGTCACGGGTGACCGTGCCGACCTTGTCGCGGTTGGGCTCGCCCGAGCCCTTGTCGATGCCGAGGGCCTCGCGCAGCAGCACGGCGGCGGGCGGCGTCTTGGTGACGAAGGTGAACGTGCGGTCCTCGTACACGGTGATCTCGACCGGCACGATGGTGCTGCCCGACGCCTGCGTCTGCGCGTTGAACGACTTGCAGAACTCCATGATGTTGACGCCGTGCTGGCCGAGCGCGGGGCCCACGGGCGGGGCCGGGCTCGCCTGGCCGGCGGGGATCTGCAGCTTGATCTTGGTGAGGACCTTCTTGGCCACGGGTTGCCTCGCTTACTTCCTGGTTAGGACGTCTTCTTGACCTGGTCGAAGGCGAGCTCGACCGGCGTCTCCCGGCCGAAGATCGACACCATGACCTTGAGCCGGCTCTGGTCGAGGTTGACCTCGACGACCTCGCCGGAGAAATCGCTGAGCGGGCCGGACGTGACGCGGACGTCTTCGCCGACGCTGAACTCGGCCTTCTGCTTGGGACGCTCGACCGAGGCGGTGTGCATGATGCGGTCCACCTCGGCGCGCGACAGTGCGACCGGCTTGTTCTGGGCCCCGACGAAGCCGGTGACGCCCGGCGTGTTCTTGACCAGCGACCACGTGTCGTCGGTGAGCTCCATCTGCACGAGCACGTAGCCCGGGAACACGCGGCGCTCGCTGGTGACCTTCTCGCCGTCCTTGGTCTCGACGATCTGCTCGGTCGGCACGACGATCTGGTGGATGCGCTCCTCCTGGTGCATGGACTGACGGCGGTGCTCCAGGTTGGCCTTCACCTTGTTCTCGTGACCCGAATATGTGTTGACGACGTACCAGCTGTACACGGAGCAGCCCCGATCAGGTGATGAGGTTGATGATGAAGTCGGCGATCTTGGAGAAGCCGAAATCGAGGACGCTCGTATAGGCGGCGGCGATGGCGACGGCGACGAGCACGACGAGGGTGGACTGGGCGAGATCCTTGCGCGTCGGCCACGTGACCTTGCCCATCTCGATGCGCACGTCGCGCAGGAACTTCATGAAGCCCTTCTTCTCGGCCGGGCGATTCGCCTTGGCCTTCTGCTGGGGCTTCTGCTGGGCCTTGGCACGCGAAGGCTTGGCGTCGGCACGCTTCGCCACCGCCTTCTTGGATTGGGCCGGCTTGCCCGTGGGTGTGGACCCGCCGGCGCCGCCCTTCTTGTTGTTCGCAGTCTTCGCCACTCAACCGCTCCGATGATCATTGGCAGGGCTGGAGGGACTCGAACCCCCGACCCCCGGTTTTGGAGACCGGTGCTCTACCAATTGAGCTACAGCCCTACGGCACGAAAAGGACGCTAGCGCGTCTCCTTGTGCACAGTGTGCGTCCCGCACCAGCGACAATACTTCTTGAGCTCGATGCGGTCCGGGTCGTTCTTCTTGTTCTTGTTGGTGTGGTAGTTGCGACGCTTGCATTCCTGGCAAGCGAGCGTGACGAGTTGACGCACGTCGTCTTCCTTTCAAACAGAAGCACGTAAGGATACCAAGCGCTCCGCGGGAGGGTCAACGCGCCTCCCGGCGGCCCCTGCACGCGGCGGCAAGCCTGTGCTGGCCACGGCGGCGCAGTATAGCAGGCCCGGGGGGGCCGGGCAAAACCGGGCGTTCACCGCCGGGCGGCGTCCTCGGCCTCGTGCCAGTCTCGCAGCTCCGGGCCGTCGATGCGCGAGACGCGATGGACGACGGCCCGTGCGCGGAGCACCGGCGGCAGCGCCTCCTCCAGCACCTCCTGGCGGCCGGACCCGTCCAGCCACGCCCAGGCGCGGTGCTCGCCGACGTGGCAGCCCCACCAGAACAGGTGCGCGTACTGCGGCCCCCTGCCGATGATCTCGTCCATGACCCACGTGCACTCGTCGGCCTCGTGGGGTACCTCGATGAGATACCGGGTCTTGGTGCGTTTGGGGCCGTTCAGGAATCCCATTCCCACCTGCTTCCCGGTAGGGTGGAAGTCAAACGGAGGGAGACGTGACAGACGCGCGCAGCGACACGGACGGGGCGCCCGGCCACGGTGAGGCGGGCATGGCGCCCGGCGGACGGCGGGTCCCGCGGCCGGAGGTCCCGGGACGCGACGTCCCGGATGCGACCGGCGGCGGTCCGGCGGCGCCCGACGCCGGCGGCGGTCCGGCGGCCAACGGCGCCGCGGCGTGGCCGCCGGCGCCGCCCGCTGCGCCCCAGGGGCTGACGCCCGCCGCGGCACCGTCCGCGCAGACGCCCGCCTCGGCACCGTCCGCGCAGACGCCGCTCCCGGCGCCGCCACTGCCGCCGGGCGCAGGGGGTCCGGCCGGGTCGGCGCCCTCCGTACCCGCATCGGGCGGCACGGGGCCGACGTCATCCTCCGGCGCGGCGGGCAGCGCGTCCGGAGCGCCTGAAGTCCGCGCCGCTTCCTCCGAAGAGCCCTTCTACGCGCCGTCCGCGTCGTGGCGGTGGCCGCACGCCGTCGCCGGCCTGGCGCTCGGGGCGGCGCCCGAGGCGCTGCTCACCCTGGCCGCCCTGGTGGCCGGCGCGTCCTCGAGCACCGGAGGCAAGGTCACGGCCGGCAGCGCCGCCGCCCTCGCCGTCGGCTCACTCGTGCTCTACGGCTGGCAGGTGCTGGCCGCCTGGCTCTTCTCGCTGCGGACGGCCGGGCGCAGGCTGGCGCTGTGGGGGTTCCGGCGGCCGACGCGGGCGATCTTCTGGACGGTGCCGCTGGGGCTCGCTGCCGTCTACGTCGTCAGCGTCGTCCACGACATCATCGTGCGTCCCGAGCAGCAGCAGATCATCAGCGAGTTCCCGCGCAGCGAGATGGGCGTCGGCCTGTTCGTGCTGGTCGCGGTCATCATGGCGCCGCTCTTCGAGGAGATCGTGTTCCGCGGCTTTCTCTTCCGCGGCCTCGCCAACTCGTGGGGCTGGCTGTGGGGCGCCCTCGCCTCTTCCGCGGTCTTCGGCCTTGCTCACCTGCAACTGGACGTATTCCTGCCGCTCGCGACCCTGGGGTTCGCGCTCGCGTGGGCGTACAAACGGACCGGGTCGCTCTGGACGTGCATCGCCATGCACGCGATCTTCAATCTGATCGCGGTCGTCGCCTGGGCGCTCACCGGATGACCGGGCCGGGCAGGGGACCGGCCCGCGGCGCGACTCCAGCCCCGCGCGAGGCGGTGGCTCCCGCCCTCAGCTGAGGAGCGTCGGCTTGCGCAGGTCCCGACAGGCGCAGTCGTCGCCGGGAGGCAGGGCCGCCAGGGCGTCGAGCAGGATGCGGCCCATGAGCGCGGCGTCGTCGCGGAAGATCTGCGCGAGCACGTCGTGCTCCCATTCGCGGACGACGCCTTCGCCATAGTTGACGACGAGGTAGACGCCGGCGTAGCAGGCGCCGATGTCGCGGGCCAGCCACACCTCGGGGCAGAAGCTCTGGCCGACGACGTCGCCGAGCGTCTGCAGAAAGCGCGTCTCGGCCGGGGACTCGAAGCGCGGGCCCTCGGTGACGACGTAGGTGCCGCGCGTGAACAGCCGGCGCTCCGGCGCGAGACGCCTCGCGGCGCCCACCAGGGCCTCGCGCCCGGTCGCGCACACGGCATCGCGCATGATCAGCAGGTGGTCGCCGGCGACGACCCCGTAGCGGTCGCGGTCGGTCGTCATGTCCACGAAGTCGTCGACGACCACCAGGTCGCCGGGGTCGAGCAGATGGTCGAGGCTGCCAACGCCGGCGTCCGAGAGGATCCGCTTGACGCCGGCGCGATACAGCACGCTGAAGACCTGACGCGAGGCGCGGCCGCGAGACACGCCCTTGCGCCAGCCGTGCATCTTGACGTGCAGGGCACGCTGCCCGCCGAGCTCGAAGAGCGTGAACGGCGGGCTCTCGCCCCACGGGGTCTCGAAGACGAGGCCGGGCTCGAGCACCCGGGCGTCCGCGCGCAGGTCCCCGGGGAACTCCGCGGCGAAGGAGCCCGACCCGCCGATGACCGCGCGGGTCGCCTCGGGGATGGGCGCGCTCGCGCTCACAGGCCGGCCAGCTCCGGCGTCACCCGCAGCACGAGCAGCTGCACGTGGTCGCCGGTATCGGAGGTGTACTGGCTGAGCGCCTGGCCGAGCGAGGCGGGAAAGCCGCGCACCGATCCCAGGACCGAGGCCCCCCGCTGGACGGCGTCACCGATCTCGACCTCGGGCTCCGTAATGTGGGTCACGACGAGCAGCAGCGACGGGTCGGCGGCGAGCCGGATGTCGATCTCGACATCGTCGAAGCGGCCGAGGATGCTGTACTCCTTGATCGCCGTGACCTTGCCGTCCACCGGGGACACGACCGCCGAGCCGGGGACGGCGCCGATGTCCAGGCCGGCCGTGGACGATGACTGCTCGCCGCCGGAACCGCCCATGAGGTAGTACTGCACGCCACCGCCCCCGGCGAAGATGTCGCCGAGCTTCTGGCCGAGGTCTCCTCCGCCGAGCCGCTCGCCGACCGGCGTGAACGGCACCGTGTTCTCGTTGTCCACCGGATGGAAGGCGACGGCCGTTGTCGCCCGCTGCGCCACGGGGAGCAGCACGTCGACGCCCTCCACCTTCGCGACGACGAGGGCTGCGTCCGCGCCGGCGGTGCCGCCGAAGGTCGGCTCGGCGGCCGCCGCGGGGACGTGCGCCGGCGTCTGGCCGGGAATGGCATACGCCACCCACACGGCGAGAGCGATGAGGGTCACGACGACGACCAGCGCGACCACACGCCGGCGGCGAATCTGACTGCGGCGACGGACCTTGTGCCGCCGGCGCTGATTGGCCGGGCTTGTGTGCATGTCGCAGGCGAAGCTACATCGGGCGAGGCACCGTCGCAAGCCGCCGCCGTGGTGGTGAAGGTCCCGTTGGCCCGGGACGCGCCGGCGCCCGGTGTTATCTCTCCTGACGACGGAACCGGGGCGGATCGCCCTCAACTCCCTCGAGATCGGACCGATACAGGAGTCGAAAGGGACCGCAGAAGCGCGGTCCGCGGGCTCTTCAGCACTGACGTTGGGCTCGGAGGTGAGCCGCCGTGAAGAAGCCGACCGGCATCGTCATCGTCCTCCTCGTCCTGGCCTGCTCCCTGTTCCTCGCCGCACCCGTGCTCGCGGCCACGTCGCTGAACAGCTACGAGAAGCAGGTCGTGGCGCTCGTCAACAAACAACGCGCCAAGCGCGGTCTTGTGGCGCTGCGCGTGAACGGCAAGCTGGTCGACGCCGCGCGCGCCCACTCCGCCGAGATGGGCGAGCAACAGTACTTCAGCCACGACTCGGCGCGCGGCGGAGCCTGGTCGTCACGGATCGTCCGCTACGGCTACACGCGCGAGGGCTACAGCTACTGGAAGGCGGGCGAGAACATCTACTACGGCGCCGGCCTCTACTCCAGTCCCTACCTGGTCGTCAAGGCGTGGATGGGCTCCCCGGTACACCGCGCGGTCATCCTCACGAAGGTCTTCCGCGACGTAGGCATGGGCGCGGTCAAGTGCGATCAGGGCTACGATAGCGTCGACAGCACAGTGTGGTTCTTCACCCTCGACCTCGGCCGCCGCATCCAGTAGCGACGGGATCCAGGAGACCGAAGTGAAGGGGCGCGGAAGCGCCCCTTCGGCGTTAGGGATAGGCACGCGCCGGCAGGCCGCGGCCCGTACGCCAGGGCCGCGGAGTAGGATGACGCCGTGGACCACGACGCCGGTATGACTCCCAAAGCGGCCAGCAGGCTGAGGACGTTCTTCACCGGCGGCGGTCACGAACAGGTCGTGAGCGTGGCGCACGAGGCGGCGCGGCGAGGCCGCGCCGCCGAGCTCCCCGAGGACCTTCCCGCCGCGCTGCGCGAAGCGCTCCTCGCGGCCAGCATCCACTCGCTGTACGGTCACCAGGCCGCCGCCCGCGACCTTCTGGCGGCCGGCGAGAACGTCGTCGTCAGCACGGGGACGGCGAGCGGCAAGAGTCTCTGCTACCAGCTCGCCGTCCTCGAGGCCTTCGCCGCGGAGCCGCAGGCCCGCGCCCTCTTCCTCTTCCCCACCAAGGCGCTCGCCCAGGACCAGGCGCGCAAGATCACCCAGCTCCGCGTCCCCGGCGTCGTCCCAGCGATCTACGACGGCGACACGCCGCAGGACCAGCGCCCTCTCCTGCGGCGCACGGCCACGATCCTTCTCAGCAACCCCGACATGCTGCACGTCGGCATCCTTCCGGCGCACGAGCGCTGGGCGGAGTTCCTCCATCAGCTGCGCTACGTGGTGCTCGACGAGGCGCACGTGTACCGCGGCGTCTTCGGCAGCCACGTCGCCCAGGTGGTCCGCCGCCTGCGCCGCCTCTGCGCGCAGTACGGCGCCGACCCCCGCTTCGTGCTCACCTCGGCCACCATCGCCAACCCGGAGTCCTTCGCCGAGCGCCTCGTGGGCGCGCCGTTCACCGTCGTCGACGAGGATCAGGCGCCGCGACCGGAACGGACGATCGTGCTGTGGAACCCGCCACTCGAGGACCCGGCCGCCGGCGTGCGCCGGAGCGCGCTCGCCGACGCAAGCTACGTGACCGCCGAGTGCCTGATCGCCGGCGCCCGCGTCATCGCCTTCGCGCCGACGCGCAAGGCGGCGGAGCTCGTCTACGGGCACGTCCGCCGCCGCCTCGAGGACCGCGGCAAGCGCGGCATGGCGGAACGGGTGCAACCATACCGCGCCGGCTACACGCCCGAGCAGCGCCGCGACATCGAGCGGCGCCTGTTCGCGCACGAGTTGGACGCCGTCGTCGCCACCCAGGCGCTCGAGCTCGGCATCGACGTCGGCAGCCTCGACGTCTCGCTCGTGACCGGCTTTCCCGGCACGATCACCAGCCTGCGCCAGCGCTGGGGCAGGGCCGGCCGGTCCGGGCACGGCTACGCCGTGTTGGTGGCCGGCCAGGACGCGCTCGACCAGTACTTCATGCGCGAGCCGGACCGCCTCCTCGGCCGCAGCGTCGAAGAGGCGATCATCGATCTGCACAACCCGCACATCAGCGGCCCGCACCTCGAGGCGGCCGCGTACGAACGGCCGCTGACGCCGGCCGACGAGCAGTACTTCGGCGAGCAGGGCCTGCTGCAGGCCGACCGGCTGGCGCAGGCCGGCCGGCTGCGGCGGCGGAACGACGGCCTTGTCTGGGCCAGGCCGTACTCCCCGGCCGCCGCCACCGGCCTGCGCACGGCGAGCAACGAGCAGTTCGCCATCGTCGAGGGGCGACAGGGCGAGATCATCGGCACCGTGGAGCGCGAGCGCGTCTTTCGCTTCTGCCACCCCGGAGCCGTGTATCTGCACCTGGGCAGGAGCTACCTCGTGCAACACCTCGACCTCGAGAGCCGAACGGTCATGATCGACGACTTCGACGGGAGCTACTACACGCAGGCGAAGACTGACAAGAACGTCGCCATCGCCGGGCAGGCGGGCACGCGCGAGCTGCCCGGCGGCGTCCTCTTCGCCGGCGACCTCGAGGTCACCGAGCAGGTGATCGCCTACCAGCGCCGCGACATGACCGACGGCCACATCGTGGACACGACGACGCTCGACCTGCCGGAGCAGACCTTCACGACACAGGCGTTCTGGCTCGCCGTCCCGCAGCCCGTGCTCGACCGCGTTCTCGCCGCCCTCGCCGAGACCGACGACCTGGCGACTCCCGGCTCCCTGCACGCCGCCGAGCACGCGCTCATCGCCCTGCTCCCGCTGTACGCGATGTGCGACCGCTGGGACATCGGCGGCCTCAGCACGCCGTGGCACTGGCAGACCGACGCGGCGAGCATCTTCGTCTACGACGGCTACCCCGGCGGCATCGGCCTGTCGCGGCGCGGCTACGACGCCTTCGAGAGCCTCGCCGCGGCGGCCCGCACCCTCGTCGCCGAGTGCCCGTGCGAGAGCGGCTGCCCCAGCTGCGTCCAGAGCCCCAAGTGCGGCAACCTCAACGAGCCGCTGAGCAAGGCCGGCGCCGTCGCTCTGCTGGGAGCGGCGCTCGAGCCGGCCGCGAAGTGAGCATGATGGCGACGCTGCGCCCGTCCGCACCCATGCGATAGGCTCCGCTCATGCACCGACCGGAGGTCACATGCCGGACCACCTCACCATCGAGCCGCTAGACCCTGCCGACATCGAGCTCGTCGGCCCGCTCTGGAGACAGCTTATGGACCACGTCGCGTCGCTGCCGGACGGACTCGTGCCCGTGCGCCCGTCCGACGAATCTTGGGAGCTCGAACGAGCGGCGATGCTCGAGGAGTTGGCGCGCGAGGCCTTCGTGCTCGTCGCGCGCAGGGACGGGCGCGTCGCCGGCTACGCGTTCGTCTGCGTCGAAGGCCCTGATCCCGTCTGGTATACCGGCGACAAGCACGCGGTGCTGGCGACGCTGTGCGTCGACGCGGCCGAGCGGCGCGACCGGATCGGCAGCAGGCTGATGGACGCGGTCGACGCCGAGCTGGAGCGGCGCGGCGTCGAAGACGTAGAGATCGGCGTGGACACCGGGAACCGGGTCGCGGCGCGCCTGTACGAGAGCCGCGGCTACCGGGCCGACTTCAGCATGTTCTACGGCTCACCGGGCGGAAGGCCGTGGGCCTGCCTGCGCCGCGAGGCCGAGGACAGGGCGGCCGGGCGCGGCCGCTTCGCGCCGCCCGGCCCCACCGCGGAGGAGGACGGATGAGCGAGCCGGGTTACGTCAGCGTCATCGGCGCCAGCCGCGCGTCGGCCGAGCTGGCGGCGAAGGCCGAGGAGCTCGGCGAGCTCCTGGCCGAGCGCGGCTTTGTCGTCGTCTGCGGCGGCCGCGAGGGCGTGATGGAAGCGGTCGCCCGCGGCGTGAAGCGCGGGGGCGGCGTCTCGATCGGCATCCTCCCGGAGGCCGATCGCCTGCGCGCCGCCCCGGACCTCACCTACACCGTGTGCAGCGCGATGGGCTACGCGCGCAACCTCAGCGTGGTGGCCAGCGGCGACGTGGTGATCGCCGTCGGCGGCGCCTGGGGCACGCTCAGCGAGATCGCCCTGGCGCGCAACGTGGACAAGCCGGTGATCCTGCTCGACACCTGGGAGATCGCGCCGCCGGGAGGCGGTGAGCTCGACGGAGTGCGGCGGGCGGCCACACCCGCCGAAGCCGTCGAGCTCGCGGTGGCCAGCCTGGAGTGACCTCCGCCTTCCGCCGCCCTGCGTCCCACGATCGTCCACCCTCGGGCCGGTGCAGCGGCCACACGCGTGACCGCATCCACGCTATAGTATCCGCGCTCGGGCGAGGCGGGATGGGTCACTTGGGGGCGTGAGTGCGGCAGGACGGCACGAGACAAGTGGCGATCGAGGCGAAGTTCCTCCAGCCGCGGCTCGACCGCGTCAGCCTCAGGCCGGACGTGCACGAGGCCTTCGCGGAGGCGTTCGCCCGACGACTCACGGTCGTGTGTGCTCCGGCCGGCTACGGCAAGACCACGACGACGGCCGCCGCGCTCGAGCGGTCCGGCTCCTCGGCGGCGTGGTACAAGCTCGACCTCCTCGACCACGACCCTCTGGCCTTCCTGGCCGGCGCGGTGCGTGCCATGCAGCGC
The DNA here is from genome assembly GCA_963717965.1 of uncultured Thermoleophilia bacterium. GTDB lineage: Bacteria > Actinomycetota > Thermoleophilia > UBA2241 > UBA2241 > CAIXSE01. Next base: position 27,045 of record CAVQXS010000006.1, read on the forward strand.
GTCAGTCCCGGTTTCGGCGAGGCGCTCCTCAGGGAGCTCGAGTCCGGACCCGTCCTGGACGTCCCCGTCGAACTGCTCGCCGCTCGCTTCTGCTCCGAGTGCGACCGGCTGGTCACGGAGGACCGCCACCTCGTGCTCGACGACTACCACGAGGCGATGGAAGCCCCGGCCATGAACGACGTCCTGGGGTACCTGCTGGAGAATTGTCCGCCGACGATCCACGTCGTCGTCCTGACGCGGTACGAGCCCGTCTTCCGGCTCGAGAAGCTGCGCCTCGACGGCGAGGTGGTGCGCCTGCCTCGCGACCTTCTCCTCTTCGACGCCGGCCAGGTCGCGGAGGTCGTGAGCAACCGGTCGGGACGCGATCACGACGCCGGGCACGTCCAGAAGCTGCTGGCGCTCACCGAAGGGTGGCCGGCCAGCGTGGTGCTCGCCGGCATGGCGCTCGTCTGGCTGGACGTCGCCTCGCTGGAGGATGCGCTCAGCGACCCTCGCCTGCGGACCGACGTCTTCTCCTATCTGGCCGAGCAGGTGTTCCAGCGCCAGACGCAAGCGGTCCGCCGGTTCCTTCTGCGCACGTGCTGCCTCGACCACGTGACGGTGGCGCTCGCGGAACGACTCACCAGCCGCAGTGACGCCTCGCGTCACCTCCACTTCCTGACCCGCAACCACATCTTCACGTTCGACACCGGCCGCGCCGGCGCCTATCGCTACCACAACCTGCTGCGCGACTTCCTCCGCCAGCGGTTCGTGCAGGACGAGGGAGAGGGCGCCTTCCGAAGCCTCCAGCGCGAGACGGCGGTCGCCCTCGAGGAGTGCGGTGACCGCCCGGGGGCGATCGACCTGCTGCTCGGCGCGAACGAGCCCGAGCTCGCGCTCGATGCCGTCGCCCGGGGCGGCGAGGCGGGACTGGAGCGCCGCCCCTCCGAGCAGTTACGCCTCTGGCTGGGTCGCCTCTCCGCGGCGCTCGAGGCCGGCCGGCCCTGGGCGCTGGTGGTCGCCGGCGTGCTCGCCGCTCGCGAGAGCCGCTTCGCGAGCGCGCTCGCGGACCTGCGCCGAGCGGTGGAGGCACTGGAGCGAACGGGCGACAGGGACGGCCTCTACCAGGCGCTCTCCATCACCGAGTGGGCGGAGTTCTGGTCGGGTGACTCCCCCGCCAGCATGACGACCTGCTACCGGGCCCTGGAGTGCGCCACCACGGACGCCCAGCGGCTGCACACCCTGCTCAGCCTTCTCTCGGCGGCGCTCGACATGCGCCGCTGGGACACCGTTGCTTCCGCGTCGGCCAGGGCCGACGTGCTCCTGCCCCGCGCGAGGCCCGAAGAGGCCGCTCGCGCGCAGGCCCTGCGCGCACACGCCGCGTTCTACCAGGGCGACATGCGCTCCGCCAGCGACCTGATCCGGCACGCCGACGACCCGCGGCAGACCACGGCCCAGAGGGCGGCGTCGCTCAACACCCACGGGATGATCGACATGGCACTCGGGGAGTACGCCTCGGCGGCCAGACATCTGCGGGAGGCCGCGGAGGCGGCCGAGGGCTTCGGCCACGCCCTGACCTCCTACATGATCGAGGACAACATCGCCTTTCTTGAAGCGTCGACCGGGTTGGTCAACTCGGCTCTGCCTCGACTGCGCGCCCTTCTCGAACGCGACGAGACCACGGAGCCAACCCTGTTGTGCTTCGCGCTCACTCACCAAGGGACCGTCCTTCGCCGCGCGGGACAACTCCAGGCCAGCCTGGAACCGTCCGGACTCGCGGCGCAGACGGTGCCGGCCGACCGGGATCCCTACCTCGCCTTCAACGCGGCCGCCAACCTGGCCTTTGCGGAGGGCCTCCTGGGGGCGGATCGGCAGGCCGTTCTCCGGCATCTATCCAGTCAAGCGGAGTCGGGAGGCCTGCGCTTCGTCGAACATAAAGCGCTCCTCTTCGCGGCCATCCTCGCCGAGGCCTTCGGTGATGCGCACGGACGCCGTCACCCTGCTCGAGCACTGCCTGCCTCGCCAGCTCGAGCTGGGTCACATCAATCTGGTCGCCCAGGAGCTGTGCCCTCGTCCGGAGCTGGCGAGCCTGGTCGTCCGGCGCCACCGCGCCAATGGACTGGGTCCGCTGCTGCTCGAGGCGCTGAGCCGGCACTGGACCTTCGACGACGCCGCACTCGTCTTGAGGGAGCGCTGCACATCCCAGGTGGGCACCTGGCTGGACCACATCAGCGCCGGCCGCCGAGCCGCGGACGCGGGTGCTCGGGGCGGCTCACGGCAGCGCGGCCATGCCCATCGTGCGGCTGCGGCCGGCGACGCGTCCGCGCTGGACGAGCTCACCGCCCGCGAGCGAGAGGTGCTCGAGCTCATGGCCGAGGACTGCTCGAACGAGGAGATCGCGAGTGAGCTCTTCATCGCCCTCTCGACGGTCAAGACGCACGTCAACCACATTCTGCGCAAACTCGGCCAGACAACACGCGTCGGCGCGATCCTGGAATACCAGCGCCTCGCAGGGCTGGTGGACGCCGACACCGGGCGTGGCCGGAGGAGTCTCCACCCACCGCGGTGACGAGATATCCACCCTGGGTATGATTCCCGACGGGCCGTGCATGGCTAGCCTCTTCGCACCGTACCAGCGTCCGCGAAGGGAATCGCCATGGAGTCCTCAGTGTCCGTCACCTACGTCGAGTCCGCCGCGATGAGCCAGCGTAAGAAGACCGTCATCGACATCCTGCGCGACAGCAACGACTTCGTCTCCGGCGAGGCGATCAGCGGCGTGCTGGGCATCTCGCGCAACGCCGTGCACAAGCACGTGAAGTCCCTGCGCAAGCGCGGCTATCGCATCGTCGGCGTCTCGCGCCGCGGCTACCGCCTCGAGGACGAGCCGGCGCGCCTCTCGATGGGTCACGTCACCCAGCGCACGGAGAAGAGCATGTTCGGCCACTCGTTCCGCTATCACGACGAGATCGAGTCGACCAATCTGGAGGCCAAGGCGCTCGCCGCGAAGGGCGCGCCCGAGGGTACGGTCGTGGTGGCCGAGGCGCAGACCGCCGGGCGCGGGCGCCTGGGGCGCCGCTGGACGTCGCCGGCCGGGAAGGGCCTGCTCTTCTCGGTGCTCCTGCGGCCCTCGCTGCCCATGAGCGAGGTGCACCTCCTGACCATCGTCGCGGCCACGGCCGCCGCCGAAGCCATCGAGAAGCACGTCCCGGCGCGCGTGGCGATCAAGTGGCCCAACGACCTCTTCATCGCCGACCGCAAGGTGGGCGGCATCCTGATGGAGGTCTCGGGTGAGCAGGACGAGGTGGACTGGGTCGTCCTCGGCATCGGCCTCAACGTGAACACCGAGTTCAGTGAGCTCCCCGTCGCGCTCCGTCGCACCGCCACCTCCCTCAAGATGGCGGGGGGCGAGACCGTGGACCGCAGCGACGTGCTGGCGAGCCTGCTGCTCAGTCTCGAGGCCCACTACGCGGCCGCGCTCCGCGGGGGGTTCGAGCGCGCGCTCACGGCATTCCGCGCGCGGGACTACCTGCTGGCGCGGACGATCAGCGTCGAGACGCGGCAAGGACCCATCGTCGGCGCCGCCGCCGGCATCGACGACCGGGGGGCGCTCCTCGTGGAGCTGCCTCACCGCCGCGTGCGCAGCTTCCACTCGGGCGACGTCACCGTGCGGCACTGAGTGAGGGGGCGGCCCCCGGGCGAACGGCTTGACGTCCGCCCGGGGGCCGGGTACATTGTCAACTCCTCATGCGTCACAGGGGTTGACGATTGTCCCGTCTCACCACTCGCGAACTCGCCGTCGCCGCGCTGTTCACCGCACTCACCGCGGTCGCCGCTCTCGTCGCGGTCCCGCTCGGGTCCGTCCCATTCACGCTGCAGGTGCTCGTCGTCCTCCTGGCCGGCATGGTGCTCGGCCCCCGGCTCGGCGCTCTCAGCATGGCCGCCTATCTCCTCGTCGGCCTGATCGCGCCCGTCTACGCGGGCGGCACGTCGGGCCTCGGCGTCCTCCTGGGACCGACGGGCGGCTACCTGTGGGGTTTCGTGCCGGCCGCCGCACTGGCGGGCGTCATCGCGACCGGGTCGGGGACGCCGGCCCGCTACCTCGCCGCCGGTCTCGCGGGGCTCGTGCCGATCTACGTCGTGGGGGCGATGTGGCTCGCCGTACAGCTGCACCTGGACGCGTGGACCGCGCTCGCGACCGGCGTGGCGCCGTTCGTTGGGGTGGACCTGCTGAAGGCATTTGCGGCGGCGCTCGTAGCGCGCGCCCTGGTCAGCCTGCCGCTGGGTCTTCCTTCGCTTCAGCGAGACCGCTAACGTCGGCGAGCGCCTTGCCGCGCAGGCGCAGGTTGATGCGCCCGCGCTCATACTCTTCCATGAAGTCCGTCGAGCTGCCGTCACGATACGCCAGGTCTTTGTCGCGCAGCACCTTGGCGAGGATCTCCACGTAGCTCGCGTCCAGCGTCGTGCCGGCGATCAGCCGAAGCTCCTTGAGCGCTTCGAAAGAGCTCCGCGCACCGCGGTACGGACGGTCGGACGTCATCGCGTGGTAGCTGTCGGCGACGGCGAGGACCTTGCTGAGCTCGGGGATCTCCGCTCCGTGGATGCCGTTGGGATAGCCGCTGCCGTCGAGCCGCTCGTGATGGTACCGCACGATGTCGGCGACGTCCTGGTAGGCGGCCAGGTGCGAGAGGACCTCGGCGCCCTTCTCCGGATGCTGGCGGATGAACTCCCACTCCTGTTCGTCAAGGGCATTGGCCTTGCGCAGCACGGCGTCCGGCACGCCCACCTTGCCGAGGTCGTGCAGCAGGCCGGCGAAGTGCAGCGCCTCAGCGTCCTCCTCGGGCAGCGCAAGGGCGATGGCCATGTCCCGACAGTACATGGCCACGGCCGCCGAGTGCTGGGCCGTGTACTCGTCCTTGCTGTCGAGCAGCACCACCATGGCGGCGGCGAGGCCGATGTTCATCTCGAGGTACTGGTCGCTGAGCTCGGTCTGACGGGCGACGTGCTCGCGCTCGCGCACGAGGAGCTTGAACATGTACTGGGCAGCGAAGAGCGGCACGAACAGCAGCGCCACCGCGATGATGCCGGCCGCCGCGTACAGCGCGGCGATCGCCAGCCCGAGCAGCAGCAGCACCCCGAGTGAGCGGAGGAACGGCGGCATCTCCCCGCGCCAGAACGCACGGAAGCGGCGATGGTACTTGATGTGCATGCCGAGGCTGAGGAGCGCGAGGTTCGTGGCCTCGAAGGTCACGGCTGCTGCCGCACCGGCCGCGAGGAGCCCGACCGTCACCTGGTCGAGCTGCAGGTCCAGCGGCGCCAGCAGCGCATCGAACGCGAGCGAGGCGAGGAAGACGGCGACCACGAAGTTGGCGGTGTTGTAGATGACGACGGAGCGCGAGGTCTCGCGCCAGGCGCCCCAGAGGCCGACGGCGACGGCGACGCCGATCGCCGGCAGGCGGCCGGTGAACATGATCGCCAGCAGGATCGGCAGATTGCATGCGGCGAGCGTCACGCGGTCCGAGATCTCCACCGACATCTCGTCGGCGACGATCGCGAGCACGGCGAAGATGACGGCGTCGCGGATGACAGTCGTAGAGACCGGGGTGGGTCCCGGGAACAGGAACGCGTACGCGACAGAAGCCCCGGCGCACAACGCCAGGACGCGAAGTGAGTACGCGGTAGTCACTCTCAGTTATCGACACGGTGCCTCTCGCGGCGTATGTGCCCCGGCTATCGGCACCGATTGTACGGAGCTTGAGCGATCAGTGCATCTTGCTGCTGCCACCACTCGTCACAAGCGCGAACAGCAGGGAGGCGAGCGTCTTCTCGATCTTCTTGCTCATATTGCTACCTCAATCGATCCGTCGTCGCCGTCAATGCATCTTGCCGCTGAAGCGTGATGTGCATCTTGCCGCCGAGATAATGTGCATTTTGCCGGAGAACCGCATTTCCCCTCCCGAGGGCTAAAGGTTTCGCCACCACATGCCGATGCGATGTGGTTGACGATGCGTTCCCGCGACTCTACGGATGCCGGCTTGGCCACGCATACCCCGTGCCCTTGGACAAAAGGGGCAACCTGTGGTGCAATAGTTGCCAGTATGGACAACGCCTTTTGGGAAGGGCCCCGGGGGCCGTTGCCGGTCGCGACACGTCAACCCTCTTGGTGTACGCTTCGGGCGCGGCCTCCCCAGACGCGCCGGGGGCCAGGTCATGCGAACACGTCGGGAGGAAGCTGCGATAGAGGCGAACGTCGTCGCCACCGAGACTCAGGTCGCGCCGCTCAACCGTAACGCGAGCTTCCTCCTGCTCTGGGCGGGCCAGTTCGTCTCTCAGATCGGCGACCGCCTCGCCGCCCTCGCCTTTCCCTGGCTCGTCTACCGCACGACCGGGTCTGCCCTGGGGACCGGCGCCGTGTTCGCGGTCTACACGCTCCCCTACGTCCTCTTCGGCGCCTTCGCCGGCGTCGCCGTCGATCGCCTCGACAAGCGCCGGCTCATGATCGCGGTGGACCTCGTTCGCGCCGCTCTCGTCATGACGGTGCCCTTTGTCGCTTCCCGCTCGCTGCCCCTCGTCTTCGTGCTCAGCTTCGCGATCTCGAGCGCGGGCGTCTTCTTCGATCCCGCCAAGCTGGCCATCCTCCCCGAGATCGTGCCGGCGCGCCGCCTGCTGCGCGCCAACTCGCTCCTCTCGACCGGCGAGAACCTCACCGAGATCCTCGGCTGGGCGTTCGCCGGCTTCCTGCTCGCCTCCGTCAGCACCTCGGTGGCGTTCGAGCTCGACGCCGTCACGTTCGCCGTCTCGGCGGTGGCGCTCTCGTTCATGCGCTACAGGGCGCCTGCGCGCGCGGCGGCGGAGCGAAGCGCGCGCGCCTTCTGGCACGAGCTGCAGGAGGGCCTGCGCTTCCTTCGGCGCGACCGCGGGCTCCGCGCCAACACCATCATGATCGTCGTCTGCGTCGCCGGCCTCGGCGCCGCCTACCCGCTCACCTTCCTTCTCGCCGTGCGGGTGTTCGGCGGCGGTACCGGCGCCTTCGGCGCCCTGGAGGCAGCGGTCGGCACCGGCTACCTCGCCGGCTCGCTCGCCCTCGTCGCGCTCGCGCCGCGCGTGCGCAAGGGTCGGACCATGATCGCCGGGCTGGCGGTCATGGGCGCCTGCCTCGCGCTCGTCGCGACCACGGAGTCGGTCTGGGCGGCGGCGATCCCATTCGTCATCTTCGGCGTCGCCAACGCGGCCGCCCTGATCGCCGTCGACACCTACCTGCAGCAGGCCGTGCCCGAGGGCATGCTCGGCCGGGTGCTCGGCACGCGATTCACGATCACGCAGGGCATGTACGCACTGTCGGTGCTTGCCGGCGGCGCCCTGGCCGCGATCGTCGACGTCCGCCTCCTCTTCGCGGTCGCCGGGGCAATCGTGGCGGTGTCGGCCCTGGTCGGCCTGCTGACGCGCGAGATCCGCGAGTCCTAGCCAGATCCGCCCGCCCCGCGGCCGGGGTGATAGCCTTCGGGTGACATTCGCAGGGCGACCGGCCGGAGGGGGCCGTCGACCCAGGCCGCACGCAAGGGCAGCATGACCTCCCCGAACGACACACACACCTCCGACGTCGACGGCGAGCCGCGCACGAGCTGGCTCCAGCTCGGCGTGGTCAGCGCCGCGGAGTTCGTCGTGTGGACGGGATTCGGCGCGATCATCCCGTACCTCCCTCTCTTCCTGTCCGAGCAGGCGCACGCGTCGATGGCGCTGTGGGCGGTCATCGCGGCGATGTTCTACGTGGGCACGCTCCTGTTCTCGTCTCCACTCGGGTGGCTCAGCGACACCGTCGGGCGCAAGCCGGTGATGATCGGGGGAGCGATCGTGTACACGGTGGCGCTGCTGCTGTTCACCACCACGACCGACCCCTACTGGTTCATCCTCTTCAGGCTGCTCGAGGGCGCCGGCACCGCGGCGTTCGGGCCGGCGGCCCAGGCGTTCGTCGCGGACATCACGAACGAGCAGAACCGCAGCCGGGCCTACGGGTTCCTGACGACGGCGCAGTTCGGCGGGCTGATCGTCGGACCCGCCCTTGCGGCGCCGCTCTACGCCCTGGGCGGCGGCGGCACGAGCGGCTTCTACGCGATCTTCTACTTCGGAGCCGCCCTCTCGGCCCTCTCGCTGGCGGCGGTCGTGTTTCTCGTGCGCGAGCCGGCGGCGCTGAAGACGAGGCGGGCGCAGCGCCGTCAGGCGCAGGCGGGCGGCGAGCGACACGCGGGCCGCCCGCCCTACCGCGAGATCTTCACGCCGGCGATCCTGGCCTTCGTGGTCATCGCCTTCACGAGCCACTACGCCATGGGCGCGTTCGACGTCATCTGGAGCATCTGGCTGGCGCACCTCGGCGCCTCGAAGACGTACATCAGCTTCACGTGGGTCGCCTTCAGCGTGCCCATGCTGCTGAGCTTCGTCGGCGGGATGGCCGCCGACCGGTACAGCCGCTTCTGGCTGTTCGTGATCGGGTACGCGCTCTCCGGTTGCGCCTGGGTGCTTCTACGGCATCACGACGAACTTCACCCTGTTCCTGATCGTGAACGTGCTCGAAGGCATCGCCATCGCCTTCTCCTACCCGGCCAAGCAGGGGTTCCTGATCCAGGTGAGCCCGCGGCGCTGGATCGGCACGGTGACGGGCGTCGAATCCACGTCCATGCAGCTGGCCGGCCTGCTCGGATCGCTCACTGCGCCGCTGCTGTACGCGCGGCTGTCGGGGCACGTGCTGACCGTCGCCGGGATCGTCAGCCTGGCGGGCCTCGCGTGCACGGCCCCGGTCCTCTTCAAGGCCTGGAGGCGGCTCGGCGCGGCCGGCGAGATGCCTCGCCAGGCCGACCTCGAGCGCCTCGCCGACGAGGTGCGGCCCGTGTACAGGAGCGAGCCGCCGCGCGGGCCGGAGTGACGAGGGCCGGGCGGGGTCTTCGCCTCGCCCGGCCTCACCGGCTCCCTGAAGAGCGGTCTGCGGGCGGCGACGCATCGCCGCCCACCCATCCGCCCCGACTCACGATCAGGCTGCTGTCGGCGGCTCGATGCGCACCGATTCGGGGTCGATCATCGTCGCGCGCGGCGTTTCACTCATCGTCTCCACCGTCTCACGGCGACGCGAGAAGAACGTCTTGTAGTAGCCGGACGAGACGATCATGAGGACGACACCGACGAGAATGAAGCCGACGCCCAGGACGAAGGGCGGCCCGACGCCGAACCACGACGTGCCCGACTCCGAGTTGGCCGGATACCACAGGCTGTCGAGCGAGGCGATCAGGACCCAGGTGAGGGCGAGTCCGCCGAGCAGCGGGAACAGCCCCAGCAGCAGGAACTTCTTGACGCTGTCCAAGACCTGATGCCGGTAGAAGAGTGGGACTGCGTAGCCCGGTGATGCCGTAGTAGAAGGCGATCATCAGGCCGAGAGCGGCGATGCTGTCGTACAGCACGTTCTGACTCGCGGCCGTGAGGCCCACGTACCAGACGACGGAGGCGATGCCGTAGATGCACGGTGCCGATGAGCGGGGTCTGGTAGCGGGAGCTCACCTTGCCGAACGCCTTGGGGATCGCTCCGTGCACGGCCATGGAGAGCGTCGTGCGCGTGCCGGGAAGGATCGTCGTCAGGGTCGAGGCGACCGCCGAACTGAGCACCGCGAGGATCAGGAGCTTGTCCAGCGCGGAACTGCCGAACACGGCCGTGCCGAGCGGGCTCAGGACGTCGTTCGCGTTGTTGGCGAGGAAATCGGGACCCCTGAAGGCCTGCGCAGCGGTCGTCGTCAGCACGTAGATCGCGACCAGCGCGATGGTGCTGACCACGGCGCCGATGCCCGGCGCACGGTTCCTTGCGCTCGGTCTCCTCGTTGACCGAGACACGGCGGTGTCCCAGCCCCAGTAGATGAACAGCGCGAGCAGGATGCCGCCGGCCAGGGCTCCGAGACTCATGTTGGGTACGAACCAGGAGGCCGACGGCCTGATGGACGTGGCCGGCGCGGAGCTGCCGTAGACCTTGACGAGGGCCGTGATCGAGAACGCGACCAGGATGGTGACCTCGGCGGCCAGCAGGAACCACTGCACGCGCGCGGAGATCTCGATGCCCAGCGCCGCGATGGCGGTCATGCCGACGATGAAGACGGTGCCCGCCAGGGTCGTCCAGAAGGTCGACGCGGCGAGACCGGTGGCCCCAAACAGCAGGAAGAAGTAGCTTCCGGCGATCTGCGCAAGGCTCGCCATGACGATGACGTCGGCAGCGACCATGATCCAGCCGGTGACCCATCCCGTGCGGGGACCGAACGATCGTGTGACCCACGTGAATGTGGTGCCGCAATCGGGATCGACGCGATTGAGGTAGTAGTAAGAGCCGGCGATGAGGAGCATCGGGATGAACGAGACGATCATGATCGCCGGGGACTTGAGCCCGATTCCACCCACCGCGACGATGAAGCCGAGCGTTGCGGCGAGAGAGTAGGCCGGCGCCGTCGAGGCGACACCGATGACGACGCTCGAGAGCATGCCGAGCGCGTTCGCCTTCAGGCCTTTGTCCGGTTCGGCCGGTGGCCCGGCGGGTACCGCGGCCGGTCCGCTGCGGTTCTGGAGTGGCAGGACGGGCGTCGTGCTTGCCATTGGGGCCCTCCTTGCTCCGCGAGGGCACGCGCCCCCGCGCGTGAAATGAGTGGCCGCCGTCGCGCGACTCGGCGAAGACGGCCTAGAGGGAGAGGTTGCCGACGTTCCTGTAGCTTCGTCGGCGGACGGTTACGCGCCGGTTAACCTCTGTCACGGTCGGTGACGGACGCATGAATACATGACGAACGGGCCGAGTCGGACAGGCGCAGACGTCGCGGTCCGGCCCGCCCGTCCAGGCGCGTTCAGTAGCGGCGCACCTCGCGGTACAGCGTGTCGCGCTGCACCGGCGTGCGGCCGGCGGCGCGGATGAGCCGGACCATCTCGTCGACGTCGCACTGGTTGCGCACGCCGGCGGCGGCGACGACGTTCTCCTCGATCATCGTGGAGCCCATGTCGTTGGCGCCGAAGGCAAGCGCGACCTGGCCCATGCGCAGTCCCTGCGTGACCCACGAGGCCTGGACGTTGGGCACGTTGTCGAGGTAGATGCGCGTCACGGCGAGCATCATCAGGTAGTCGACGCCCGTGGCGGGCGTGTGGCCGGCCTGCAACTCCGTGTTGCCGGCCTGGAACGTCCACGGGATGAAGGCGGTGAAGCCGCCGGTCTCGTCCTGCAGGTCGCGGATGCGGCGCAGGTGCTCGATCCGCTCCGCCGGGGTGTCGAGCGAGCCGAACATCATCGTCGCGGTGGTCTTCATGCCGAGGCCCTGGGCGACGCGCATGACGTTCAGCCACGTGTCCGTGGGGATCTTGTGCGGGCTGATCGCCGTGCGCACGCGGTCGACGAGCACCTCGGCGCCGCCGCCGGGCAGGCTGTCGAGGCCGGCGGCCTGCAGGCGCGTCAGGGTCTCCTCCACGCTCAGGCCGCTCACCTGCGCGATGTGCACGATCTCCGGCGGCGAGAGTGAGTGGATGTGGATCGGGTAGCGCGCTTTGATCCCGGCGAAGACCTTCTCGAACCAGCAGATGTCGAGGTCCGGGTGCAGGCCGCCCTGCATCATGATCGCCGTGCCGCCGAGGGCGAGCGTCTCCTCGATCTTGCGATGGATGTCCTCCTCCGCGAGGAGGTAGCCCTCCCCGCTCCCCGGCTTTTTGTAGAAGGCGCAGAAGCGGCACCCGGAGATGCAGTAGTCGGTGTAGTTGATGTTGCGGTCGACGATGAAGGTGACCTCGTCGCCGGGGTGAAGGCGGCGCCGGACGGCGTCGGCGCGCGCGCCGGCGCCGAGCAGGTCGCCGCCCTCGAGCAGGGCGAGCGCTTCGGCGTCGGAGATGCGGCCGGCGGGCGGGCCGGCGGGCGCTGTCTGCCCGCCGCTCACGCGCCGGCCTCCGCCCCGAAGACCAGCTCGAAGCGCACGAGGTGGTCACCGTGCGGGCCATGGTCGGTGGAGACCGGCACGCCGTCGACCTCGTCGTCGCCGGGCAGCACCGAGAAGCCGAGCGCCTCGTGGAAGGCGATCGAGCCGGCGTTCACCGGCGCCGTCACGGCGCGGACGACGGTGCGCCCGTCGGCGCGCGCCAAGGTGAGGAACCGGCGGTACAGGTCGCCGCCGAGGCCGACGCGGCGCCACGCCGGGTCGACGCCCACGAAGTGGATGTACGCCTCATCAGCGTGGTCGGTACAGAAGAAGCCGACGAGAAACCCGACCAGCCTGTCTTCGTGTTCGACGAGCAGCGAGGTGCCGCGGAAGTGCTCGAAGAAGATCCTCGGCAGCAGGGCGCGCAGGTCACGGCCGTCCCACCACCCGGGCATGACGGCCGTGACCCGGTCCCAGTCGTCGGGGATCGGCCGGCGGAAGATGAGGCTGGTGCAGGACATGTCGCCCGCCAGCCTCAGGCGCCGCCGGCCAGCGCCGGCGTGTCTTGGAGGTCGGGGACCCGCCCCAGGTCGCCGATGGCGACGGCTCGCCGGTAGAACTCGCGCAGCCCGGCGCGGTACTCGGGCGTGAAGCCGAACTTGAGCTTGTCGAAGTAGTCCATCAGGTACGCCTGGCTGAAGTCGTAGACCTGGGCGGCGGCGGCGGCCGTCGCCTCCGGCGCCGCCGCACAGGCGTCGCGAGAGGCAAGGAGGGCCGCGCCGACGGCGGCGGCCGCCTCCGGGCGCCCCAGGGCGAAATCGCGGCGCGCGGCGCAGACGGCGTACACCATCGGCAGGCCGGTGACGCGCTTCCACTCGGCGCCGAGGTCGAAGTGGTGCGGGTACGCCTCGACGCGCAGCAGGTGCAGCGCCTCGTCGCCGATGAGCAGCAGGGCGTCGAAGTCCTCGAGGACCTCGGACAGCGGACCTCTGCGCGGCGCGAACTCCGGCTCGATCCCCCACTCGCGGCAGAGCACCTTGAGGAGGCTGATGGAGGTCGCGCTCTTCTCCGTCAGCGCGACCCGGCGGATGCGTGCCAGCGGCGTGCGCGCGAAGAACTGGATGGAGTCGACCGCGCCGAACGAGCTGATCGAGACTTGCGGCAGGAGGACCTGCTCGTCGGCGTTGCGGGCGAAGGCGATCGAGGACGACAGCGTCACGTCGATCGCCCCCTCCACCAGCATCTCGTTGAGCGCGGCCGGATACCCCTCGACGATCTCGGCGCCCACGCCGCGGGAGGCGAGCTCCCGGGCGAAGTGGTGATAGAGCGGAAAGCAGTTGACGAACTCGATGCGTCCGACGCGGACGGGAGCGTCGGCCGGCGTTTCCGCTGAGGCCGGCTCAGACGTCATCGTACCGCCGCACGACGTTGTACAGCGTGTCGCGCTCCACCGGGACGCGGCCGGCGGCGCGGATGACGCGCACCAGCTCGGCCTTGCTGAGCTCCTGCGCCGTGTCGACGCCGGCCGCGTGGCTGATCTTCTCCTCCACCACGGTCCCGTCGAGGTCGTTGACGCCGAACGCCAGCGACACCTGCGCCAGCTTGAGGCCGACGTTGATCCAGAACGCCTTGACGTGGCGGAAGTTGTCGAGCACGAGGCGGCCGACGGCGAGCATCTTGAGGTCGTCGAACCCCGTCGGCCCGGGCAGGTCGCTGAGCCCGGTATTGGCGGGCTGGAACGAGAGCGGGATGAAGGCGTTGAAGCCGCCGGTTTCGTCCTGGAGCTCGCGGAGGCGGACCATATGGTCCGCGAGCTCGGCCGGCTCCTCCACGTGGCCGTACAGCATCGTCGCGTTGGACTTCATCCCGACCTCATGGGCGGCGCGGTGCACGTCCAGCCACGTCTGGCCGCTGATCTTGCGCTCGCAGATCATGTCGCGCACGCGGCCGCTGAAGACCTCGGCGCCCCCGCCGGGCAGGGACCCAAGCCCCGCGTCCTTGAGCTGCTGCAGCACCTCGACCGACGGACTGGTCGCTGATCCGCGCGAAGTGAGCGATCTCGCTCGCCGTGAACGCCTGGATGTGGACGTCCGGCGCCAGCTCGCGCAGCGCGCGCATCATGTCCAGGTAGTACTCGAACGGCAGGTCGGGATGCTCGCCGCCGACGATGTGGATCTCGGAGATGCCGCCCACGGCCAGCGTCTCGCGGGCCTTCTCGACGACCTCGTCGACGGACAGCGTGTAGGCGTCCGCGTCCCCCTCGTCGTGGCTGAAGGCGCAGAACAGGCAGCGGTTGCGGCAGACGTTGGTGTGATTGATGTGGCGGTTCGAGATGAAGTAGACCTCGTCGCCGGCGATGCGCGCGCGGGCGAAGTCGGCCATCGCCCCGAGGGCGAGGATGTCGCTCGAAGAGAGCAGCTCGGTCGCGTCGTCGCCGCTCAGACGCTCGGAGGCCTCGACCTTGCGCCAGATGTGGTCGAGGCCGGAGCGCGCGGCGAGCGCGGCGATCTCACTTGGGTTCACGGGATTTGACTCCGGGGTCGTCAGCTGTAGCGGTCGACGACCTGCGCCGCCACCTGCGCGAGCAGCTCGCGCTCGACGGTGCCGGGGCAGGAATCGAGGACCGACCTGGCATCCCCAATGTACCGCAAAGCGTCGCCGCGGGCACGCTGGAGCGCGCCGCTCTCCGCCACGGCGCCGAGGACAGCGGCGACCGCGGCGTCGTCGGCCCCCGGCGTGCCGAGGACGGTGGCGAGCTCCGGCCGCGCCTCGAGCGCGTAGATCAGCGGGAGCGTGATGGTGCCGTCGCGCACGTCGGTGCCCGGTCGCTTGCCCGTGGCCGCCTCGTCGCCGCTGCAGTCGAGGATGTCGTCGAAGACCTGGAAGGCGATGCCGATGAGGCGGCCGTACTCGCCGACGGCGCCGGCCACCGCGTCGCCGGCGCCGGAGAGCAGGGCGCCGAGCGCGCACGCCGCCGCGAACAGGTCCGCCGTCTTCCGTTCGCAGCGGCGGACGTAGGCGGCGACGTCGACGTGCACGTCGTAGGCCTCCGCGCGCTGCAGGACCTCGCCCTCGCTCAGCCCTACGGCCGTCGCACTCAAGAGGTCGACGGCCGTAGGGACGCCCGCGCCGACCAGCTCCGAGAAGGCGCGGGCCAGCAGGTAGTTCCCGGCGGAGAGCGCGGTGGCGGACCCGAAGTGGTGCGCGACCGTCGGCCTCCCCCGCCGGAGCTCGGCGCGGTCGAGGACGTCGTCGTGGACCAGCGTCGCCATGTGCAGCAGCTCGACGGCGGCTGCGGCGCGCAGCACCGGCTCGGATGCCGCCGTGCCGCGACGGGCACAGAGCAGCGTGAGCAGCGGCCGCACCCGCTTGCCGCCGGCGGTCAGCGTGGCCCTGCAGGCCTCGCCGAGTTCGCCGGGGTACTCCGAGGCGACGAAGACGAGGCGCTCCTCGACCAGGTCGAGACCCCGGGCGATGCGGCGCTTCTGCGCCGCGGAAGACCACACCAGCGTACGGGCGCGGGCGGAGCGGTGCCCCTCCGGCGCCCCGCTCGATAGATCGCCTCCGGCGGCTATTCAATCGGGGACCTCGCCGACGTGAAGAGCGACGGCGCCGAAGCCGAGGCGCCGGTGGCGGACGTGCGTGAGTCCGGCGCCGGCCATGACGGCGGCGAGCTCGTCGGCGCGCGGGAACGCCGCCACCGACGCCGGAAGGTACGAGTAGGCGGACGGATCGCCGGTCACGAGGCGGCCCAGGAGCGGGACGACGCGCCCCATCCACACCTCGTGGAACCGCTTGCCGGCACCCTCCGGCGGCTGCGTCGACTCGAGACAGACGACGCGCCCGCCCGGCCGTGTGACCCGCGCCATCTCGCGAAAGGCGCGAGGCACATCGCGGACGTTGCGCACGCCCCACCCGACGGTGACGGCGGCGAACTCACCGTCGGCGAACGGCAGCGCCAGCAGGTCGCCGGCGACGAATGCGCGCACGGAGGGCAGGCCGCGGCGCTCACGCGCCGCGGCCTTCTCCCGCGCCCGCGCGATCATCGCCGGCGTGAAGTCTAGCCCGGTGACCTCGCAGTCCGGGCACGCGGCGCACAGGGAGAAGGCGAGGTCGCCGGTCCCGCAGCAGGCGTCGAGCGCCCGGTCGCCGCGGCCGAGCGCCGCCTGCCGGGCGGCCATCCGCCGCCAGCGCCCGTCGAGGCCGACGGTCATGATCCGGTTCATGAGGTCGTAGCGCGGCGCGATGCCGCCGAACATCGCCTCGATCCGGGACGGGTCGCGATCGATGGGGAGGTCGCCGGACCCGCGCGCGGGTCGGCCGGACGCCATCAGCGCCGGCCCCCGTCCCACGGCGGGAACAGGTCCTGCTCGAACCCGAGAGCGCTCATGACCTTCCCGGCGACGTGGTCGACGGCGTCCTGCAGCGAGCTGGGCCGCGAGTAGAAGCCGGGCATCGCCGGCAGCACGACGGCGCCGGCCTCGGCCAGCTCGAGCAGCCGGCGCAGGTGGATCCGCGTGAGCGGCGTCTCCCGCGGCACCACGACGAGCGGCCGGCGCTCCTTGAGAACGACGTCCGCGGCCCGGTGCATCAGCGTGCGCGTCGTGCCGAGGGCGATGTGCGCCGCGGTGGACATTGAGCACGGACAGATGACGACCGCGTCGGGGGCGCTGCTGCCGCTCGCCGGCAGCGCCCCGAGGTCGTCCGGCGCGAAGACCTGGGCCGCGGCGCCCGCCCGCTCGAGGAACGCCGCCGTCACTGCGTCACGGCCGTTCGTGCCGAGCTCGAGCTCGTGCTCGAGCACGAGGATGCCGCTGTCCGAGATGCTGAGCTGCAGGGCGCAGCCGGCCCCGGCCAGCGCCCAGACGAGCCGCACGGCGTAGGGCGCTCCGCTCGCGCCGCTGACGCCGACGAACACGCTCTCTGGTGGCCTAGCGATCATGCGCGACGCTCCCCCGGCGGGGTCCTCGGCGCGAGCTCAGTTGATCGAACCGCTGTGGCACTGGCCGCCGAAGCAGCCCTGAGGCCCGGTGCCGCCGTTGCCGTGGCACTTCATGCAGATGCTGCCCTGGTTGTACGTGTGGTTCGGGTGGTCGAGGAAGAAGGCCCTGCTGTGCGGCAGCTCGACCCCGTGGCAGCCCACGCAGAAGGAACTGCTGTGGCACTTGTTGCACAGGCCCGGCGAGCTCAGCGCCGTGCTCGGGTGCGTGGAGAGCCAGCCGGACGGATGCGGCATCTGCAGGCCGTGGCACTTGATGCAGCTGTCCCTGCCGTGGCACTTGACGCACTTCTGCCGGTTCTTCTCGCTCTGCTGCGAGTACGCGCCGTGGCTGGAGAGCCAGCTGCCCGGATGCGGCATCTCGAGGCCGTGACAGTCGATGCAGAACGTCGGGTCGTCCTTGAGGTGGCAGGAGACACAGATGCTCTTCCCTCGATCGACCACGATGGGGCCGTGGCTCTTCATCCAGCCCTTGGGGTGCGGCATGTCGAGCCCGTGATGGCAGTCGGCGCAGATGGTCCCCGTGCGATGGCAGCCCTGACACTGCGAGGGGGTGACCTTCCCCGTGATGGGCACGTTGATCTCCTCGGGAGGCGCGCCGCCGACGTGGCAGATGTTGCAGTCGTCCGGCAACCGCTTGCCGTCGTGGCAGCGCGCGCAGATGGGCATCTTGTTCTGCGACACGCGCGCGACTTCGAGCTGGGTGCCGGGGTGACTGATGTTGGCGTGGCACGTGGTGCACTGGTACCCCGCCTCGCGAAGTCCCGTGTGGTTCACGCGGATGTTGTTGTACACCTGGTCTCGCTCGATCTGGGACTTGGGGTGGCACTGCACGCAGCTGGCGGTGCCCACGGCGGTGGTGACGGGGCGCTCGTAGGTGTTGGAGATGTACAGGATCATGTTGGTGGCGCCCTGCAGGTTCCGGATGAGGTAGTTGAAGACGCCCGGCTTGGTGTGGCACTGCTGGCAGCCGACGCCGGCGCGATAGTGCGACGACTGCTTGTAGGTGTCGACCTCGGGCTGGATGAGGTGGCAGACCTGGCAGGTCGCGATGTTGTTGACGGCGGAGAAGGCGATGACGGCCGCGATGAACACGACGCCGAGGGCGGCGAGGACGCCGAGCAGCCAGGGCAGCGGCACCCTGCCCTCGAGGAGCACGCGGCTCTTGCGATCCTTGTCCTTGGCCATGGCCTACTCGCTCCCCGGTACCGGCGAGACCGTGGCCGTCGCCCGCGGGGACGGGGTGTACTTCAGGCCCTCGAACAGGCTGTGCGCACGCGGGTCGCCCGAGGCGTGCTGCTCGTGACAGGCCTGGCAGTTGTCCAGCACGTGGCAGTTGAAGCAGGTCGGAGCGCCCGCGCGAGCTGCCGCGGCCGGGTGGCTCGAGATGAAATCGTCCGGATGCGGCATGCGCACCTGGTGACAGGTCTTGCAGTACTCCTTGACGTTGTGACACTGGGCGCAGGACTGACGCCCCTTGGCTTCGGCGGACTTGCCGTGCTCGTAGAGCCACGGGTCCGGGTGAGGCATGAGGATGCCGTTGTGGCACTTGCTGCAGGAGTCCTTCTTGACGTGGCAGGCGCTGCAGGTGGAGAGCACGCCGACGGCTCCGTGCCGCCTGCTCCAATCCGGCTCCTTGTGCGACGCGGGGACGGCGCCGTAGCCACGCTCGGCGTGGCACAGGTCGCAGCGCGAGGTGGCCACCGTCCCGTCGGCCGCGGTGTAGTCGTTGTTGTGGCAGATCAGGCACTGCTCCATCACCGGATACGTGCGCGAGCCCTCCGGCACGGCGTCACCATGGGCCGTCGTCGAGTGGCAGCGCTGGCACAGGAAGCCCGCCTCGATGAGGTGCTGGTGATTGACGATGATGCCGCCGCTGCTGACGTTCTTGAACAGGTTCTCGTTCGTGTGGCAGCGTCGGCACGACTGGTTCAGCACGAAGCCGAGGATGGGCTTCTCGTAGTCGCCGGTGAGCTGCGCGATCGGCTGCTGCAGGGCTTCGAGCTTCGAGGTGAGGAAGAAGAACGGCCCCGGCTTGGTATGGCACTGCTCGCAGTTGACGTCCCGGTGCGCGGACTTCTTGTACTCCTCGACGTACGGGACGTGGCTCTTACAGGCCCCGCAGAAGCGCGGCGAGGAGGTGGCGGCCAAGGCGACCCCGATGAACACCACGAGGACGGTGAGACAGATCGCTGCGACGGTGACGCCGCGTACCGTGAGCCGGAAGTCCAAGGGCGGATCTCAGTTGACGGCGCTGGGCCGCGGATTGTGGACGGCGCGCCGGTGACAGAGCGTGCACAGGAAGCCGTTGTCGTGCTGCAGGGCGATGCTGTGACAGCGCTTGCACACCGACTTGGGCGGCGTCCGCTGCGCGGCGTGGTACCTGCCGCCGTGACACGTGCGGCAGCTCTTGACCGCCCTGCTCACGGCGCTGGCGTGCAGCCTCTTGGAGTGGCACGCCCCGCAGACGAACTTCTTGGTGACCGACCTCGAGTGCTGCGCCGCCTTCGCCGGGCCGCTGCCCGTGCCCTTGTGACAGGACGCGCACTTGCTGTTCGCGACGTTCCTGCCGGCGTGCCGCATGGCGTGGCAGCCGCGGCAGTTCTTGAAGCCGGGGCTGCTCGCGGTGTACAGGTGGAACGACGCCGCCGACGTGTGGCACTTGGTGCACTCGACCTTGTTGGCGTGCTTCTGGTAGGAGCCGTGGCAGGCGCCGCAGTCGCCGAACCCGGTCGCCTTCCCGCTGTGGTGCGGGCTCGAGCCGGGATTGCTGATGCCGACGCTCGTCGGATGGCAGTCGAGGCAGCCGGCGGGGTCCGACCCGAGGTGCGGGTTCGTGCCGTGGGTCGTGGGCGTGATGTACGCCCTCTGGACGGGATCCCAGAGGTGGCACTCCTGGCTGCAGGCGGAGCTGGGCGCGGAGAGCGTCGAGGTGTCCTGGCCCGGAGCGTGACAGCTCCAGCAGGTCTGGTTCGGGTAGCTCTTGAAACCGGAGTGGCAGGCGACACACGTGGCGTCGGTCGGCGTGCCGGTGTCGTGGCAGCTGCAACCGGTCGCGCCGTCGTGAGCCCACTGAGAGAACGCCGCCGCCGGTGAAGCCGACAGTGCGAGCGCCAGCACGATGGCGGCGAGCAGCGCGACGGCAGCCGCGGCGACCGTCGCCCAAGAGCGCGACACCCCTCACGCCGACTCCTTTCCCCAGGGCCGGGTCCACGCCCCACGCGCGGTCGTCGGCCACCCTCCCCATCGGAGCGCTCGCCCTACTCGCGAACGAGACCCCTCGTCGCGGCTCGCCTCTACGAGACCGACGTATGCTCGAGTCTACCAGTCATTGTGAAGTGGTTCACCCTCTAAAACGAGCTGAGCCAGTTGTAGGTCACCCAGACGACGAAGATGGTGAACAGCGCCCACAGGAAGAGCGCGGCGCCGGTGATGATCCACCAGACGATGTTCTCGAACTTCATGCGCCTCGGGCTGAGCGGCGCGATGAGCACTTCGTCCAGCGTGCCCTCGCGAACACGGCGCTCGTACTCGAGCGGCCGCTCGTGGGCGTACTCCTCAAGCGGGAGGCCGCCGTTGTACATGGCCTTGTCCATCGGGAACGCCTCAGGCCGCAGGTGGGCGTGGAAGAAATGCCAGAACACGACCACGAACCCCATCGCCAGCAATGCCCCGCCGGAGTGGTTCACGAGGGCGAAGTTGATCACGATGCCGGGCAGGTAGCGGGCGGCGACCTCCGGGTACCAGAGGATGGCCCCGGTCGCGCACATGATGGTGACGCCGGCGGAGGCCGCCCAGAACTCACCCTTCTCGTAGTACGCATAGCGGTCGAGTTGCAGCCTCGGGCGCGTGCTCTTGCCGGCGAACCAGCTGACCATGGCCTTCAGGTCGTGGTAGTCCTGCCAGTTGGGGACCATGGTGCCGGGACCCCAGAAGCGGCCCTTCGTCCTGATGAGGATGAGCGCGAAGTAGCCCAGCATGCAGATGACACAGGTGACCATGATCATCGCCGCGAAGCGGTGGATCATGCCGGCGTTCTGCACGCCGCCGATGATGCCCATCCACCGCTGCGCCCAGGCCTGGTCGCTGTACTTCAGGGGCATGCCGGTGAGGACGAGGATGGAGAAGCTGACCATGATGAAGAAGTGGACCCACCTCTGGAACCCCGTGAACCGGCGGAAGTGGGTGCGCGCACCAAAGGCCGCCTGTGCGACTGCCGGCGCCGGCGCATGGGTCACGGCCTTCTCGCGGATGCCGCTGTCGACGCTAGCCACGGTGGTACAGTCCCTCCCTCAGGCCTCGGTAGAAGTACATGAAGCAGTGCAGCCCGCCGAGCGTGAACAGCACGCCGATGAGGACCGCGTGGTTGATCTCCATCAGCCACACCCAGATCGACGACTTGGGAGAGCTGCGGTCGACGTGGACGAGGAAGCTGGCGAACCTGGTGCTCGCATCCTCGTGGCACTTGCCGCACGTCGCCACCACGTTCTCCGGCGACACGCTGCTGCGCGGATCCGACTTGGGCAGGATTTCGTGGGAGCCGTGGCAGTCGATGCAGACGGCGGTTGACGTCTCTCCCAGACGGAACGACTTGCCATGATAGGTGTCCAGGTAGGTCTCCGACTTCTCGCCGTGGCAGCGCGTGCACATCTCGAGCACGGTGGGCCTGAACTCGGCCGACGAGGGGCTGATGATGCCGTGCGAGCCGTGGCAGTCGCCGCATGCCGGCGCCTGGGTCGAGCCCTCGTTCATCACCAGATTGCCGTGGAACGACTTGTCGTACATCTTGAACTCGCTGGCGTGACAGTCGCTGCAGGCGGTGAGCTTGGCCTGCCTGTACCAGCCCTGGGTCTCCTCGGGGGTGTGATCGCGGGCCTCGAACCCGGCGTGACAGGAGGTGCAATCCATGCGCGAGTGCACCGAGCTGTGCCAGTCGTCCTCCGACACCGTGAGGCTCTTGGTGACCCCGTTGACCTCGACCGTGCCGAGGTCGGGCTTGGCGTGACACTCGAGGCAGCGGTCGCTGCCGCCGGTGGGGATGGTGAACGTGACGGCGACGGCCGGCGCAGCGACGGCGGCCAGCAGGCAGATCGTCCCGAGGAGGACGGGGATGGCGCGGCGCAGGCTCACTGCGTGGTCACCCCCTCCGCCCGGTGGCAGTCGACGCACATCTGTTGCGGGTGACACACCAGACACGACCGCTCGCCCTTGGCCGCCACCGGCGCGTGCGCGGTCGCCCAGTCGGCTGGATGGTCCACGGTGTGGCACTGGTTGCAGAGCTGCTGCTCGGTGTGGCAGCCGAGGCAGCGGGTGCGGTCCTTCTTGGCTTGCAGGCCGTGCGCGTATGGCCAGTTCCCCGAGTAGTGACCGGGCGTGGGCTTCGCGTGACAGCCGTCGCAGAACTGCTTCTTGTTGTGGTGACAGCGGACGCAGTCCTGCTCGTTGGCGAGCGCCAGGCTTGCCGTGCTCCTGGAGGAAGTCCGTCGGGTGAGACGCGCCGCCCACCGGCGGCGTGTAGTGACAGAAGTCGCAGCTCGCCGGGTCGCTGGTCTGCTCGTGGCACATGGTGCAGGGAGCCATGCTGACCGCGCTGCTCTGCCCCGGAGCGGCGTGCGCCGTGTGGTCGTGGCAGTCGACGCACTCGAGGTTGTTCTGGTTGATGTGCTTGGCGTGCGGCATGCGGATCTTGCCGGGGATGCCCATGAGGCCTTTGAGCGGGTGACACTTGACGCAGTTCTCGGTGGCCGGGGGTGACTGCTGGTCCTTCGACGGCTTCATGTTGAGGTAGGTCATCCAGATGTTACGCGCCTCTTTCGAGCGCCAGGTGAAGGCGGCCATGGTGCCCGGCGGGATGTGGCAGCCGGAGCAGGGGACGGCGGAGTGCGCCCCGCGCTGCCAGCTGCGATACGCCTGCTTCATCGAGTGACAGCTGCCGCAATACGACGAAGACGAGGTGGCGACCACGGGAACGAGAAGACCGACGACGATGACACACGCGACCGCCGCGAGCGCGACGATGACGAACCAGCGTGACCGCCGTCGCGGCTCTCCCTCGACCTGCTGCGGCTCCTGGACGTCGCCGTCACTCACCTGTGAGTCCCCCTCAGAGTGTGTGCGATGGTGACCGGTGCACCCACGAAAACGGGAATGGGCGCCGGACGCTCCGGCGGCGGTGATTGTACCACACGGGGTATCCAGCGGACGCCCGCCGCAGGCACGCGATTCACCCGACGGGCCAGACAGTCGCCGCCACGACGATGGCGCCGTAGAGCAGACCGACGGCGCCGTTGACGGTCATGAAGCTCATGCCCACACGGTCCAGGCCGCGTCGGGCGATGTCGACGTGAGGCCACGCCAGAAGCGCCGTCACCGCCGCCAGCCCCGCCCAGTAGACGAGGCCGAGGCCGGTGAGCGCCCCCACGGCGACGAGCAACGCGACGGCGGCCGCGTGTGAGACGGCAGCGACCAGCAGGGCACCGCGCACGCCCACCGCCACCGGCACCGAGTGCAGTCCGCTTCGCCGGTCGAAGTCGAGGTCGAAGATGGCGTAGAGGACATCGAAGCCGCCCACCCACAGCCCGACGGCGAAGAACAGCAGCCACGGCACCACGCCGAGGCGTCCGCTCACCGCCAGCCAGGCGGCGGCCGGCGCCAGGCCCAGCGTGAGGCCGAGCGCGTAGTGGCAGAACCATGTGAAGCGCTTGGCGTACGGGTAGAGCACGAAGGCAGCGAGGGGGATCGGCCAGAGGTAGCGGCACGGTTCGGAGAGCTGGAAGGCGGCGAGCACGAGGAGGCCCACCGACACGACCGTGAAGAGCCAGACCTCACGCCTCCCGAGGCGGCCGGCGGG
Organism: uncultured Thermoleophilia bacterium; assembly: GCA_963717965.1. Classification (GTDB taxonomy): domain Bacteria; phylum Actinomycetota; class Thermoleophilia; order UBA2241; family UBA2241; genus CAIXSE01. The sequence continues at coordinate 50,779 of CAVQXS010000006.1, forward strand.
CAGCTCGCGCGCGGCGGTGCGCGGGTTGCGCGCGTCCAGCTCGGCGTCGATCAGCCGGTTGAGGGCCATGGCCGCGCTGCGAGCCCCCACCATGGCGACCGTGATCCAGAAGATCTGCGCCCACGTGGGCGCTCCGTCGGCGGCAAGGAACGCGCCGGCATAGGCGAACGGCAGCGCGTAGACGCTGTGCTCGACCTTGACGAGGCGGGCGAAGAGTGCGGGTTTGGAGGCGGAGACGCTCCGGGGCACGCCGGTGGAGTCCCGGTCAGCCCGCGGGGGTGGCCGGAGCGTCGTCCTTGGGGGCGGCCTTGGAGTCGCCCTCGGCGGCGGCGCCCTTCGCGGGGGCGGCCGGAGCGTCGCCCTCGGGGGCGGCGCCCTTCGAGGCGGCGGCGTCCTTGTTGTCGCTCGCGGGAGCTGCGGCCTTCCCCTCGGTGAGATCGGCCTTGGGGGCTGTGGCCGTGCTATCGACGGCGGCCTTTGAGTCGCCCTCGGGAACGGCGCCCTTCGGGGCGCCAGCGTCCTTGTTGTCGCTCGCGGGGGCTGCGGCCTTGCCCTCGGTGAGATCGGCCTTGGGGGCTGTGGCCGTGCTATCGACGGCGGCCTTCGTATCGCCCTCGGCGGCGGCCTTGTCGCCCGAGGCGGCGTCACCCTTCGCGGTGGCGTCGCTCTCCGCCGGCGCAGGGGCGTCGCCCTTTGCGTGAGCGGCTGCGGCGGCCTCGGCGGCGGCCTCATCATCCTCGTCGCCGTCGGCCTCAAGATTCGCGTGCTCGTAGTCCGGAGGTCTGTGCGCGAACTTCTCGAGCAGGTAGGTCAGCAGCGCCATGATGACCGCGATCAGGCCGATGACGAACAGCACGGAGTAGACGATGATGCTGGCGGGCGACGTGATGCCCAGGAACGCGCTGATCGTCCAGGCGATGACCGCGATCCCCCAGTTGGCCAGCGAGAGCCTCAGGAGGAAGCGACGAACGCGCTTGTCACGCTCGCTGGCTTCCTTGTGGGCTTGTCTCGATCCGGGCGCTGCGGTCATGTCTCAGTCCAGTACCGACCAGATGATGAACGCCGTCATGAGCAGGGCGGCGAACCCCATGACGGCCGTGATGATCCACCAGATGCCGTCGGCGAACATCGTCTTCCGCGTGATGGTCCGCTCGATGAGGACGTCGTCGAGCGTGTCCTCGCGGACGCGACGGGCGTACTCGAGCGGTCGCTCTTCGCGGTAGTGCTCGACGGGCAGCGTGCCGGTGAAGATGACCTTGTCGATGGGGAACGACTCCGGCCGCAGGTGGGCGCTGAAGAAGTGCACGAAGATGAAGATGACGCCCATCGCCAGCAGGGCTTCGTTCGAGTGGATCACCAAGGCGATGTTGAGGAAGATGCCCGGCAGGTACTCCGTCGTCTTGAGCGGGAACCACATCATGAACCCGGTGAGGCCGATGATGACCGTGCCGATGGTGAGCGAGGCGTAGTCGAACTTCTCCCAGTAGGTGTAGCGGTCGAACTGCGGCTTCGGGCCCCTTCCGAAGAACCAGGAGAACATGCCGACGATGTCTTCCAGGTCCTTCTTGCCGAACATCATGGAACCCGGCCCACGCAGGTTCTTGCCGCGGCTGCGGGCGACCGCGACGATCATGTAGGTCACCTCCGCGGCCCAGTAGACGACCGTGACGATAGCGGCGAGCCGATGGTAGACGCCGGCCGCGGTGACGCCCCCGGCGAGGTCCATGAACCACTGCGCCCAGGCGGTGTCCTTGTACTTGAGCGGCATGCCGGTGAACACGAGCACGGTGAAGCTCACGATGACGAGGAAGTGCATCCAGCGGTGGAACACGTTGAAGCGCTGGTACTCGATGCGCTTGTCGCCCTTGTGCGCCCGCGGGGGATGGTGCTTGCGTGAGTAGAGGCCTTCCTTGGCCCCGCGATAGATGTACAGGCTGGTGTGCACCGCGGCGAAGCTGAACACGACGGCGATCAGCGCGACGTAGGCGATCCAGAAGAACCAGATCTGCCACGACGAGCGCGGGTCCTGGGGATTGACGTGCACCTCGAAGGCGGCGAAGTTCTCGTTGGCCCCGGGATGGCACCTGGCGCACGTCTCGACGATGTTCTCCTGGGACACCGAGCTCGCGGGGTCGGAGGCCGGCAGGATGCGGTGACCCCCGTGACAGTCGACGCACACGGCGGTCTTCTCGTCGCCGAGGAGGTAGGCCTTGCCGTGGTAGCTGTCGAGGAAGGTGTCCTCCTTGCCGCCGTGACAGCGCGTGCACATCGTCATCTGGCTGGAGCGGAACTCCGCCGTGCCCGGTGAGAGGATGTTGTGCGCCTCGTGGCAGTCGGCGCAGAGCGGAGCCTTGTCGCGGTCCTCGGTGAACGACAGGGCGCCGTGGAAGGAGTCCTGGTACATGAGGGCCTCAGGGCCGTGGCAGTCGCCGCAGGCCTCGAACTTGGCCGTTCTCAGCCAGTCCTGGGTGACGCTCTCCGGGTGCCTGCCCGGGTTGAAGCCGACGTGGCAGCTGATGCAGGCCAGCTTGCCGTGACGCGAGTCGACCATGTGCGCCTGGTCGACGTAGATGCTCTTCTTCTCGCCGTTGACGTCGATGTACGCGGGCACCTTCTCGCCGTCGATCTCGATGGTGCCGTCCACCGGCTTCTGGCCGTGGCACGCGAAACAGGCGGCGTTGTCGTTGGGGTTGAGCGCCGCGCCCGACCCCGTCGGACTCGCGGCCGCGGCGGCGCCGGCGAGTGCGGCGAAGCCGAGGACCAGCGGCGATGCAGACGAGCGCCAGCGCCACGGGGGCGCGGCGCACCGTCACGGCGTCACCCCGTTCTTCTCGTGGCAGGCGTCACACATGCCCTGCGGGTGGCACACCAGACAGGCTTCGGGACCCTGCTTGGCGATGCCGCCGTGGATCTCCAGCCAGCCGGAGGGGTGATCCACGGAGTGACATTGGGCGCAGTAGGCATCGTCGTGGCAGGCCTTACAGTTCGCGGGATCGTCGGTGGCGTCGGAGCCGTGCGTGTAGCGCCACGTGCCCGAGTAGTGCGACGACGGCGGCAAGCCGTGGCACTTGTCGCAGAACGCCTGCTTGTCGTGGTGGCAGCGCAGGCAGTCCGCTTCGTTGACGAGTGCCTTCTTGCCGTGCTCCTTCATGAAGTCGGGGGCGTGCTCGGAGGCCGGCGGGACCGCGTGGCAGAAGCCGCAGCCGTTCGGCGCGCCCTGCTCGTTGTGGCACATGGCGCAGGTGAGCATGCGCACGCCTTCTTGCTGGCCCGGCAGCTTGTGCGAGACCGTGTTGTGACAGTCGGTGCACAGCAGGCCGCGCAGGTCGAGGTGCTGCTCGTGGTTCATGCGCACGCCGTTCGTCTCGTTGGGGATCCCCTCGAGAGGATGGCAGCTGAGGCAGTTCGCGTTGGTGGGGAGATGGCCCTTGTCCGAGGTGGCCGGCATGCCCAGGTAGTCGGCCCAGATGTTCTTGGCCTCCCGGAGACGCCACCGGGAAGCCGCAGCTACGCCGGGCGGGATGTGACACTCGGTGCAGGTGATGCCTCTGTGGGCCGAGTTGGCCAGCGTCTTCTCCGCCGGTTTCATCGCCTTGCACGACGTGCAGTACGACTCGCTGCTCATGGCGGCGACGGGCAGCACGAGGACGGCCAGGACCACCACCGCGAGCGCGATGACGACCAGCCACGTGAACCACGCCGAGCGGTACCAGGGACGCGGTACGGGTTGATGGCGATGATCTCTCTCAGCCAAGAAGAGCGGCTCCCCTGGACTCCATCCTCACGAAACCCCCGCGCGGCACGCCCCTGTTCCCGGCCGCCCAGGATGGCGCGGATTGTACCACCCTCGGTATATGCCCGCCACACGGGCCGCGGGCGGCGGCGCGGCTCTCGGAGGCGCTCACGAGAACGGCAGGCCGAACTCCGCCCAGCGCTCGTCGACGCGCCGGACGACCTGCGGATCCATCGCCAGCTCGTCCGGCCACTCCCGCCCGTGCCCCTCGTCCGGCCACGACTTGGTGGCGTCGATGCCCATCTTGGCACCGTAGCGCGCGGTCGGGCTCGAGTGGTCGAGCACGTCGAGCGGGCCGCGCGCGATGACGCAGTCGCGCTCAGGGTCGACGTTGTTGAAGACGCGCCACGTGACCTCGCTGTAGTCGTGCACGTCGACGTGCTCGTCGACCACGACCACGAACTTGGTGAACATCATCTGCCCCATCCCCCACACGGCGTTCATGATCTTGCGCGCGTGCCCCGGGTACTCCTTGCGGATGCTGATGATGGCGCAGTCGTGGAAGACGCCCTCGATCGGCAGGTCCATGTCGACGATCTCGGGCTGCACCAGCTGCAGCAGCGGCAGGAAGAGGCGCTCGGTCGCCTTGCCGAGGTAGGCGTCCTCCATCGGCGGCTTGCCGACGATGGTCGCCGGATAGATGGGGTCGCGGCGGTGGCTCATCGCCGTGAGGTGGAAGACCGGGTACTGGTCGGCGAGCGAGTAGTAGCCGGTGTGGTCGCCGAACGGTCCCTCGAGCCGCGTCTCGCCCTTCTCGACGTAGCCCTCGAGCACGATCTCCGCGTCGGCGGGCAGGGAGAGGTCGACCGTCGCGCAGGGCGCCAGATCGACCGGCTCGCCGCGCAGGAAGCCGGCGAACATGAACTCGCTGATGCCCGGCGGCAGCGGCGCCGTGGCCGCGTACGTGACCGCCGGGTCGGTGCCGAGCGCGACGGCGACCTCCATGCGGTCACCGGCCTCGCGGAAGTTCGCGGCACCGTCGTGGTGGATGTGGATGTGCATGCCGGTGGTCCGCCCGTCGAAGACCTGCAGGCGGTACATGCCGGCGTTCTGGCGGCCCTGGCGAATCCTTGGTGACGACCACCGGCAGGGTGACGAACGGGCCGCCGTCGCCGGGCCACGTGGTGAGCACCGGCAGGCGCGCGAGGTCCGGCGGGTCGACGACGACCTCGCGGAAGGCGGCCTTCTTGCCGTACTTCGGGCCGTACGAGGCCAGCTCCTTGAGCTGGCCGAGCGCCTTGACCTTGCCGACGAGGCCGCTCGGCACCTGCAGCTCGAGCAGGCCGCCGATGCGCTTCGCGATGTCGTCGAGCGGCGCGCCCAGCGCCAGCTCCAGGCGGCGGTACGAGCCGAGCTGGTTCATGAGGACCGGCACGGCGGGCTGCCCTGACAGGCGCTTGGGCTGCTCGAACAGGACCGCCGGGCCGTGCGCCTTGCTGGCGCGGTCGGCGATCTCCGCCATCTCGAGGTAGGGGTCCACCTCGGGACGCACGCGGGCCAGCTCGCCCTCGCGCTCCAGCAGGCTGATGAAGGCACGCAGGTCCACGCTCACCTCCGGAAGTCGGCGACGGACGACGGGGCGGCCGGCGAAGCCTCGCCGGCCCAGCCCTCACGGGCGGCGGCGACCGCGGCCGCCAGCGGCGGCGCGTCGAGGCCAAGGCGGGCCGCCGCACGCTCGACCGCGGCCGGCGGGTCGAACGAGACGGCCGCGCCGAACCCCCCGTCTACCTCGTCGAAGAGCGCGGCCACCGCGGCCGGCGACGCGCCGGCGTGCTGGGCCGCGATGCCGGCCACCGCGTACGCCCAGAGGGCGTCGTCGGCGGCGAAGGGCGCGCGGGCGCTGCGCAGGTACGAGCACGCCGCCATGAGGCGGGCGAGCAGGCCGACGGCGTCGGCGTCCCCGCGTGCGGCGATGCCGCGCAGGCCGCGCGCGTAGAAGCAGTCGCCGGCGAGCAGCCGGGTCTCCAGATCGTCCGCCGCGAGAGCCACGGCGCGGCTCTCCCGGTAGTGCAGCAGGTAGCCCTCGTAGATGAGCTCGATGTCGATGGCGAACGCCTCATCCGCGAGTCCGTCGAGCTCGATGTACAGCGCTCCCCAGCGCGGTGCGGGAGCGCCCGCCGGCGCCGGGCCGAAGGGCTCCCCGGCCGCCGCCAGCGCCGCGGACACGCCGACGGCGAGGTCCATGGTCAGGCCTGCTCCCTGTCCAGGTAGAAGGACAGCGACATCAGCTCGCTGGAGAGGTCGACCTGGCGGACCAGCACGCCCTCGGGGGCGTGCACCTTGATCGGCGCGAAGTTGAGGATCGCCTTCACGCCGGCCGCGCCGAGCCGCTGGACCGTGCTCTCGGCCTCGCCGGCCGGGACGGTGACCATGGCGATGTCGACTTTCTCGCGGCGGCAGAACTCGTCGAGCTCGTGCACGCCGCGCACGCGGCTCTCCTCGTTGGAGCCGTACCGCGCGCCGATCACCGTCGCCGAGCTGTCGAACATGCCGACGAGGCGGAAGCCCTGCTCGCCGAAGCCGCGGTAGCGCGCCAGGGCCGTGCCCAGCAGGCCGGCGCCGACGATGACGACGGTCCACGTGTGATCGAGCCCGAGGCAGCGGGTGATCTCGTCGACCAGGACCGGCACTTCATAGCCCACGCCGCGCGTGCCGAACTCCCCGAAGTACGAGAAGTCCTTGCGGATCTGCGCCGCGTTGAGGTCGATCATGTCGGCGAGGTCCTTGGACGAGATCCTGTCGACCCCGCGCGCGCGCAGCTCGCGCAGCTTGCGCAGGTAGAGCGCGAGCCGCGGGACGGTGACGCTGGGGACCTTGTTCTTGTCGAAGTCGCGCACCGTCAGCCGTCCACTCCGGCGAACCAGTCGTGCGCCGCCGCAGCCGCACGCTCGAGGTCGTCGTCGGTGAGCGCCAGCGAGATCATCGCCGCCTCGAACTGGGACGGCGCGAGGTACACCCCGCGCTCGAGCATGTACCTCCAGTAGTCCGCGTAGGCGGCGGTGTCCGCCGACTTCGCGTCGGCGAAGCTGTGCACCGGGCCCTCGCGGAAGAACATCGTCAGCATGGGCCCGACCCGATTGACCGTGACCGCGCGGCCGGCGGCGCCGGCGGCCGCGCGCAGGCTCTCCTCGACGCGGGCGCCGAGCGCCTCGAGGCGCTCGTACACGTTGGGCTCGGCGAGCACCCGCAGGGTGGCCGCGCCGGCGGCCATGGCGAGCGGGTTGCCCGAGAGCGTGCCGGCCTGGTAGGTCGAGCCGAGGGGTGCGACCGTCTCCATGATCTCGCGCCGGCCGCCGAAGGCGCCGACGGGCAGGCCGCCGCCGATGATCTTGCCCAGGGTCGTGAGGTCGGGCATGACGCCGAAGCGCTCCTGAGCGCCGCCCCAGGCGACGCGGAAGCCGGTGATCACCTCGTCGAAGATGAGCACGGCGCCGTAGGTCGTGCAGAGGGCGCGGCAGGCCTCGAGGAAGCCCGGCCGCGGAGGCACCACGCCCATGTTGCCGGCCACCGGCTCGACGATGAGCGCGGCGATCTCCTCGCCGCGCTCCTCGAAGAGCTCGGTCAGCGAAGCGACGTCGTTGTACTCGACGAGCAGCGTGTCCGCCGTCGTCCCCCTGGTGACCCCCGGACTGTCGGGAAGCGAGAGCGTGAGCACGCCGCTGCCGGCGGCGGCCAGGAAGGCGTCGGAGTGGCCGTGATAGCAGCCGATGAACTTGACCAGCTTCTCGCGGCCGGTGTGACCGCGGGCGACGCGCACGGCGCTCATCGTCGCCTCGGTCCCCGAGTTCACCATGCGCACCAGCTCGACCGACGGCACGGCCTCGCAGATGACTCGCGCCAGCTCGACCTCGAGCTCGGTCGGCGCGCCGTAGCTGGTGCCGCAGTCGACCTGCTCCTTGAGCCGGCCGACGACCTCGGGGTGCCCCCAGCCGAGGATCATGGGGCCCCACGACGAGACGAAGTCGACGAACTCGTTGCCGTCGGCGTCCCAGATGTGGGAGCGGTCGGCGCGCGAGATGAAGAGGGGATGCGGCATCCCGACACCTTTCATCGCGCGCACCGGTGAGTTGACCCCGCCGGGGATGTACTTGAGCGCCTCTTCGAAGAGGCGAGCGGACGTCTCGGTGTTCACTCGGGTCCTCCCTGCGAGTGAGAAGGCCAGTTCGGGATGGTGCACTATACTACGCGCCGCCTCGCGGCATGTGTCTCGTCACACAATCTACCCGGAAACGGCGGGAACGAAGGCCTCCGCGCGGCCGCGCTCCCGCGCACGGCGCCGAGACGTCGCCGCGACAGGAAGACGCGCGGCGGCGCCGAACGGCGGGTACAACGACCCCGCCCCCAGGAGCGTGCCCATGCCAGTCACCATCCGCCACGCCGGCCCCGGCGACGAGTCGGCGATCGTGCGCCTCATCGGGGAGATGGCCGAGGGCGAGAGCGAGGCCTCGCCGATCGACGAACACTACGCGCGGCACTTCCTGGCGTCGCCGGTGAACGGCGTGCTGCTCGCCGTCGACGGCGATGAGGCCGTCGGCCTGCTCGGCTACGCCGTCGTGCCGGGCCTGTTCCACGCCGCCGACTCGGGGCTCATCGAGCCGCTCCTCGTCACCGCGGCCGGCGCGGCCAGGGCATCGGGCGCCGGCTGGTCGAGGCCGCGCTGCGCGTGTTCGAGGAGGCCGGCTGCGCCGAGGCGTCGGTGACGACGGGGACGGAGAACGAGGTCGCGCAGAAGGTCTACGTCGACGCGGGCCTGAACGAGGCGTGCGTCTCGCTGGAGAAGCACTTCACGCCGAAGAGTCTAAGCCTCAGGCTGAGGGTGACGTTTGCCCGAGCGCACGGCGATCATCCGCCCGCCGGCACGCACCAGCCCTTGGGCACGTAGGCGCAGTAGGGCTCCTCGGCCATGTAGTCGCCGGTCGCCTCGTAGGCCCGCGCGCGGCAGCCGCCGCAGACCTTCTTGAACTCGCAGGCGCCGCACTTGCCCTTGAGGCCTTCGAAGTCGCGCAGCTCGTTGAACAGCGGCGAGTCGCGCCAGACCTCGGGGAACGTCTGCGTGCGCACGTCGCCGGCGACCTTGTCGAAGTAGCCGCAGCCCTGCACCTCGCCGATGTGGCTGATGAAGCAGAAGCCGATGCCGGCGAGGCAGCCGCGGCTCAGGGTGTTCATGCCGCCGTGGCTGTGCGGGTGCACCTCGAGCTTGCGGCCCTGCGCCTTGGCGCGCTGGCGCATGACGCGCCAGTAGTGCGGCACGTCGGTCGGCTTCATGAACAGGTCGCTCTCCTGCTGCGCGTCGTACATCCACTCGAGCGCCTTCTCGTACTCGTGCGGCGGGAGCTCCTGCTCCTCGAGCTCCTTGCCGCGTCCCGTGGGCACGAGCATGAACGGGTGGAACGAGACGGCGCCGAGGTCGTCGGCGAGCTGCAGGAGCGCCGGCAGATAGTGCGCGTTCAGCTTGGTGATGGTGCTGTTGATCTGCACCTCGACGCCCGCGGCAAGGCAGTTGCTGGATGCCGCGCACGGCGCCGTCGAAGGCGCCGGGGACGCCGCGGAACTCGTCGTGCTCCGCGGCGGAGGGGAAGTCGATGGAGATGCTGACGCGGGCGATGCCGACGTCGTGCATGCGCTGCGCGACCTCGGGCGTGACCAGCGTGCCGTTCGGCGACATCACCGTGCGCAGGCCCTTGGCGATGGCGTACTCGGCGATCTCGAAGATGTCGGCGCGCATGAGCGGGTCGCCGCCGGTGAGGATGAGGATGGGGTTGGCGAACGAGGCGATCTCGTCGACCAGCGTGAACGCCTCGTCGGTGCTGAGCTCGCCCTCGTAGGGGCCGTGGACGCGCCGATGCCCGGCAGTGCACGCAGGCGAGGTTGCAGCTGCGCGTGACCTCCCAGGCGATGACGCGCGGCGGCGGGATGGCGGGGGCGCCGGCCCCGGCGTCGCCGGGCCGCGCGTTCATGGCATGGGGGTTTTCAGCGTGTGGATGGTGCAAACCGAGACCAGTGTGCCAGAGACGGGCGGGCGGCGCAACGCACGAATGGGTGCGCCGCCCGGCCCTCTCCGACAGCCGCCTACGCGATCCAGGCGGCGATATCCTTGGCGTGGTACGTGATGATGAGGTCGGCGCCGGCGCGCTTGATGCCGGTGATGGCCTCCATGACGGCGCGCTCCTCGTCGAGCCAGCCATTGGCCGCCGCCGCCTTTATCATCGCATACTCGCCGCTCACGTTGTAGGCGGCGAGCGGGAACTTGGTCTCCTGCTTGACGGCGTGGATGACGTCGAGGAACGGGATCGCCGGCTTGACCATGATGATGTCGGCGCCCTCCTCGATGTCGAGGAGCGACTCGCGCACGGCCTCCTCGAGGTTGGCCGGGTCCATCTGGTAGGTCTTGCGGTCGCCGAAGGCCGGGGCGCACACGCACGCCTCACGGAAGGGGCCGTAGAAGGCCGAGGCGAACTTGCTCGAGTACGACATCAGGATCGTGTCGGTCAGGCCCTCGTCGTCCAGCGCGTTGCGGATGGCGGCGACGCGGCCGTCCATCATGTCGCTCGGCGCGACGATGTCGGCGCCGCTCTCGGCGTGGGTGATCGCCATCTTCGAGAGCAGCTCCAGGGTGACATCGTTGACGATCTCGCCATCCTGGATGACGCCGCAGTGACCGTGGTCCATGTACTCGCAGAGGCACACGTCGGTGACGACGATGAGGTCCGGGAACTCGTCCTTGATCGCCCGGACCGCCATCTGCACGACGCCCTCGGAGTCGTAGGCGCCGCTCGCGGCGGAGTCCTTGTGCGACGGGATGCCGAAGAGCAGCACGGCCGGGATGCCGAGCCTGACGACCTCGCGCACCTCGGGCAGCAGGTTGCCGATGGAGAGCTGGAAGCAGCCCGGCATCGAGGGGATGGGGTTCTTGACGTTCTCGCCGGCGATCACGAACAGCGGGTAGATGAGGTCCTCGAGGTGGAGCTTGGTCTCGCGCACCATGCTCCGGATCGCCGGAGAACTGCGCAGGCGCCTCATGCGGTAGCTGGGGTAGTACATGCGGTGGTGTCCTTTCGTCGCGCGGGCTCGACCCGGTGGTCAATCTTCGCGCCGCGGCGCGATGATGACAACCGCGGGCGGGCGTCGAACGCTCGGGCGGCTCAGCGCGCGGCGCGCGCCGCGACCAGCTCGAGGGCGGCCCTCACGACGCTGGTGACCGACTCGCGGTCGCGGAGGTGGCAGGCGAGCACGGGCGTGCCCGGCGTCGAGTCCGAGCGCGCGGTGGATCTGCCTCGACGACAGCTCCTCACCGGCCATCGACACGTAGGCGGCGACGACGAACGGCACGCCCGCCCAGCGCCTCGACGAACTCGAGGTCGGCGCGCGTGGCCCGCAGGCTGTCGGCGTCGTTGGCGTTGGCGAGGAGCACCCAGGCCGAGCTCTGCCCCGCAAGCCGCCGCCACGCCGGCTCCGGGCAGGACGAGGAGGCGGTGAAGACGAGGACGTCCTCGTGGCCGGCGCGAGCACCCGCCTCGCGGGCGCCGCCGGCCGCGTCGCCGTTGCTCGACAGCGGCAGCTGGCCGGCGACCACGGGGATCTCGACCTCCTTCTCGTCGATCAGCTCGACGCGCAGCTGCTTGACGACGTTGGCGTCCGTCAGCGTGTTGAGGAAGACCTCGTTGTAGATGTCGATAGGCCCGCGCACGGCGATGCTCAGGCCGTTGCCGATGGTCTCGATGACCGGCTCGCTCACGGTGATGAGCCCGCTCGAGAACAGGCTGTAGATGACCTTGGCGCCGTGGAAGCGGTCGAGGCCGCAGTCGCGGAGGATGGTGTTGATGTCGCTGCGGCCGTCGACGTGGACGATCACGCGCCACTCCTCGGCCGTCAGGGTGAGGCTGCGCTCGTCGTCGACGTGGTCCCCGCAGGAGAGGTGCGGGACGCGCTCGAGCGATCCCAGCATCTCGAAGATGAGCTCCCACTCGTCGATGCGCCTGCAGCCCTCCATGATCACCGTCTCGACGTTCATCTCGACGAAGATGTCCTCCTCCGGCGGGCTCTCCTCAGCGCCGAACTCGAACTCGCCGTCCGGCCAGCTGAAGAAGTTGAAAGCGGTGTCCTGGATCTGCTCGCGCACCGCCTGCTCGAGGGTGTCCCGGTCGATGTCACCCTGCTTCAGCAGGACGACGCCGATGCGGGCGCCCGCGCCGGCTTTCCTCTGGGCGGCAAGGGCCTGCCTGAGCTGCGCGCGACCGATCGCGCCGGCCTTGATCAGCCGCTCGCCGAGCGGCAGCAGTTGGGGTGCGGAGTAGGCGTAGTAGATCATCCCGTGGCGGAAGAAGATCTTGCCCGACTCGCCCTCGCGGCGGATCGTCAGCGAGCCGCTCTTGGCGCTCATCTTCACCAGCTGGAGGACGTTGGGGAGACTGAACTCCTGCAGGTTGCCCTGAAGAAGCACGTTCCTCCTTTCGTGAACGGACGGCGGCCTCGCGCGCGCGGGCTGCGCCGGCGCGCGGCCCCGTATCCTCCATCGGCGACACCGCGGCCGGTCTTGAGGCGGAGCTAGGCGCCGCCGCCGGTCGAGGCGGGCTCCGGGGCGTCTTGGATGCGCCCGGTGCGGCCGCCGGAACCGCGCGCGCCGACCTCGACGGCCTCCCCGAGCGCGTCGCCGGGCGCCGGACCGTCCGGCAGGCAGACCGGCGCCTCGCACGAGCCCTCCAGCACCTGGCGGTGCCGCAGGGCGATGACGGCGCCGGTGGCGGTGGCCAGCGCGGCGACGCCGCCCAGCGCCACCGCCCAGCGCACGCCGAAGCCGCGTGCGAGCAGCCCGGTCACCGGTCCGCCGATCGGGGTGCTGCCGAGGAACACGATCGCCCACAGCGCCATGACCCGGCCACGCATGGCGTCGGCGGCGTTGACCTGCAGCAGCGCGTTGGTCGTGCTGATGAAGAGGACGCCGGTGCCGCCCATGAGGAGCAGCAGGACGAGGCCGACATAGTAGCCGGGCGCGACGGCGAGCCCGAGGGTCACCACCCCGAAGGCGAAGGTGGCGGCGATGAGCAGGCGGCGCGAGGGCTGCGCCCGGCTCGCCATGAGCAGAGCGCCGACGAGCGCCCCGACGCCCATGGCCGCGGACAGCATGCCGTAGGCGCCGGGGCCGCGGCCGAAGACGGTCTTGGTGAGCAGCGGCAGCACCACCGAGTAGTTGTAGGCGAGGGTGCTCACCACCGCCAGCATGACCAGCGGCACGCGCAAGGTGGGCGTGCTCCAGGCGTACCGCAGGCCGGCGCGCACCTGCCCCGGCTTGCGCGGCACCGGCTTGCTGCGCCGCAGCTCGGCGGTGCGCATGATGGCCATCGCGCCGATGACGGCGAGGAACGAGACCGCGTTGAAGAAGAAGCAGAAGGCGATCCCCACGCTGGCGATGAGCACGCCGCCGAGGGCCGGGCCGATGATCCGCGACGAGTTGATGATGACCGAGTTGAGGCCGACGGCGTTGGCCAGGTGCTCGGGGCCCACCAGCTCGTAGACGAAGCTCTGGCGGGACGGCAGGTCGAGCGCGGTGGCCGTGCCCGTCAGCCCCGCCAGCACCCAGATCATCCACACGGTGACGACGTCGGTGACCGTGAGCACGGCGAGGACCAGGGCGAGGAGGGCCGCCACCGCCTGCGTCGCCATCAGTAATCTGCGCTTGTCGACGCGGTCGGCCAGCGCTCCCGCCCAGGCGCCGATCACGAGAACCGGCCCGAACTGGAGGCCGACGGTGATGCCCAGGTCGACGGCGCTGCCGCCGAGGCTGAGCACGAGCCAGTTCTGGGCGACGGACTGCATCCAGGTGCCGCTCATGGACACGACCTGGCTGAAGAAGAACAAGCGGTAGTTGTAGATGCGCAGCGAGCGGAAGGTGCGGCTGAGGAGGCCGGGGTCCGGCGCGGGGCTGGTCACGGTCATGATGACGCGAGTGTACCCGGAGACGCGTGCTCGCGCCGCCGCGAAGCACCGACCGCCCTGGGAGAAGGAAACGACCGACCCGCACGGTAGAGACGTACCTACCTGGTCGCACCAGACACACGACCCATCGCCGGCGCGGGATCCCCGGCCGACGATGATCGCCAAGGCAAGGCAGCGAGAGCATCCTGCCGTGCGCCGCCGGTGGCGCCGGCAAGACCGAGGAGGGAACGGATATGAGGCAGCGACTGCAAGACACGAGGTTCTTGAGGGCGGGCGTCGTCGCGGCGCTGGGACTCGCGGGCGTGCTGCTCGCTCTGCCCGCGACGGCGCTCGCCGCGTACGCGCCGTGGGTGGCGCAGACCTCGGGCACGACGCAGTCGCTGTCCGGCGTCGCGTTCATCGACGCGAGCGACGGCTGGACCGTCGGCGCCGGCGGGACGATCCGCCACACGACCAACGGCGGGACGACGTGGACCGCCCAGACGTCGGGGACGACCCAGGCCCTGAACGACGTGACCTTCGTCAACGCCACGACCGGCTGGGCCGTCGGCGGCGGCGGCGTCATCCTCCGCACGACCAACGGCGGCGCCAGGTGGGTCGCGCAAACGTCGCAGACCACCCAGGCCCTCAACGGCGTAGCCTTCGCCGACGCCGGCAACGGCTGGGCCGTTGGCGGCAGGGGCGCCGTGCTGCACACGACCAACGGCGGCGCCACGTGGACCGCCCAGACGTCCGGGTCGCGGCAGACCCTCTACGCGCTGGCGTGCTGCGACGCCGCCACCTGCTGGGCCGTCGGGAACAAGGGCACCGTGCTCCGCACCGTGAACGCCGGCGCGACCTGGACCCCCCAGTCGGCCGGCACCAAGGGCGCCTTCTACGCCGTTGGCAGCAGCGGCACCTCGACCGCCTGGATCGGCGGCAACGGCGGCGCCGTCCGCACCACGACCAACGGCGGCAGCACGTGGACGCCGCAGACATCGGGCACGAGCCAGGCTCTGCGGGCGCTGGTGGTGCAGGACGCGAGTCGCCTGCGCTTTGCCGGGTCGGGCGGCGAGATCCGGGTCACCGCGGGCGGCGGGACGACCTGGGAGGCCGAGGCCTCCGGGACCACGCAGACCTTGTACGGCATCGCCTGGCGCGGCACGCGCGGCTGGGCGGTAGGCTCCGCCGGCACGGTGCTCACCTATCGGCCGGACACGGCCGCTCCGACGACCACCGCCGTCGGCCTGCAGGCCGACGACCACTCCGGCTGGAGGAACACTCTCCAGACGGTAACGCTGGCCGCCACCGACGCCGGCAGGGCCGGCGTCGCGGCGACGTACTACACTGTCGACGGCGGCGGGCGGACGACGTACTCCGCCCCGTTCACCGTCTCCGGTCAGGGTCGCCACACCGTCACCTACTGGTCGGTCGACGCGGCGGGCAACGTCGAGGCCGAGAACGCGGGCTACGTGAACATCGACACGACGCCGCCCTCCGTAGGCCACGACGCCGACGCGGCTTGGCACGCCACTGACGTGACCGTGCGCCTGACCGCGGCCGACGATCCCGGGGGTAGCGGCGTGGCGGCGACGCAGTACCGCGCCGCCGGATCCGCAGACTGGCTCGTCGCGAGCGGTAACGCCTTCATCGTCGCCGCCGGCGGCGGCGACGGCGCCCGTGCCTACGAGATCCGCGCCGTCGACGCGGCCGGCAATGCCAGCCTGACGGGCGCGTGCACGGTGAAGATCGACGCGCAGCCCGCCACGACCACCGCCACCGGCCTCGGCGCCGACAAGCTCTCCGACTGGAGCACGAGCGCCCGCACGGTGACGCTCGCGGCCGACGATGGCGCCGGCTCGGGCGTCCAGAGCATCTACTACACCGCGGACGGCGGCGTCGCACAGCTGTACACGACGTCCTTCACCGTCTCCGGCTTCGGGCAGCACCCGGTGACGTACTGGTCAGTCGACAAGGTCGGCCACATCGAGGCGGTGCGCACCGGCTGGGTCAACATCGACGCCTTCTACGCCCAGTCGCAAGGCCTCGCCCCCGACCAGACGTCCGGCTGGTACAACGGGACCGCCACCATCACGATCACGGCCGGCGGAGGCGCGGGCCCGCTCTCGGTCTGCTACACGCTGGATGGCGGCGCCCCGCAGACGGTCCCCGGATCGGCGAGCTTCCAGGTCAGCGTAGCCGGTCACCACACGGTCGTCTTCTGGGCGCTGGACGGCTCTGCCGAGAGCACCCACCAGACCGGCTACGTCAACATCGACCTCACGAAGCCGGCGACGACGATGACGACGATCCCAGTCGCTGCACCGCGTCGCTGGGTCAACCGCCCGGTGACGTTCACCTTTGTGGCGAACGACGACCCGTCCGGCTCGGGCGTCGCTTCGACCTTCTCCGCGATTGGCGGCTCGGCGCCCGTGGCAGGCCCATCGGTGATCGTACCGGCACCGGCCGATCACAGCTTCGACGGCCCTCACACCGTGGCCTACTGGTCGACCGACAAGGCCGGCAACGCCGAGACGGCGAAGTCCGTGATGGTCCGGATCGACACGCGCCGCCCGACCACGCGCGCGCCGTATGCCGCGAGCGTGGTGAGGGGAAGCACCGCCAGGCTGCGCTTCATTGTCAAAGACACCGCGCCGTGCGCCGGCAAGGCCAAGGTGCGCATCGTCGTCAAGAACTCCCACCGCAAGATCGTGAAGACCGTGCGGATCGCCACCGTGAAGACGGGCCTGACCTCCGTCGCCAGGTTCCGCTGCACGCTGGCGAGAGGCACGTACAAGTTCTTCGTGTACGCGACCGACCGCGCGGGCAACGAGCAGAGCAGGATCGGCTCGAACCGGCTCACGGTTCGCTGACGCCGGGCAGCGAACGGCCCGCCGCTCCTCTCATGGGGCGGCGGGCCGTTCGCGTCTCACGCCGGCGGAGCCGGCGAGATCCTCAGGTGCGCACGAGGTAGACCTGGCCGGCGCGGGTGACGACCTTGACGCCCGCGCCGGACGCGCCCATCGCCTTTCGCAGGCCGACGTTGACCGAGTTGGCCTTGCGGCCCGGCACCTCGACGAGCGCCGACTTGACGCCTGAGGCGACGAAGTCGGCGACGATCTCGGCATAGAGGCCGGCGCCTCGCCCGGCCATCGACGGCACCTCGGCGGGGACGAGCCGGTAGGGCTTCGCGGTGCGGGGCATGATCGGCACCTCCAGTCGGCGTCTTGGGGCGCCGCGCCTGACGCGCGGCGTGCAGGACGAGTCTACGCCACCCACGGGCGGGGAGACCACGTGATCAGCCGGCGTCTGTACGAGGAGCGACGGTGGGCGCGCGCGAGAGGCGGGCCGGCGGCGGACCTTGACGCCGGCCCGCCCGCGGCGAACGATGTGGGCATGACCGTGACGCCGCCGGCGGAGCCACCGCCGCGGCCGGAGCTCGGAGGGAAGAAGCGATGAAGAAGCTGATCAACCGGCCGGAGGACGTCGTCAGGGAGGAGCTCGCCGGCATCGCCCTGGCGCACGCCGGCCGGCTCGTCGTCCACACCGACCCGCACTGGATCGCGCGCGCCGACGCGCCCGTCGCGGGCAAAGTGGCGCTCGTCTCCGGCGGCGGGTCGGGCCACGAGCCGCTGCACGGCGGCTTCGTCGGCCCGGGCATGCTCGACGCCGCGTGCCCCGGCGAGGTCTTCACCTCGCCGACGCCCGACCAGATGCTGGCGGCCACGCAGGCGGTCGACGGCGGCGCCGGCGTCCTCCACATCGTCAAGAACTACACCGGCGACGTCATGAACTTCGAGATGGCCGCCGACCTCGCGCGCGACGAGGGACTCACCGTGGAGCAGGTCGTCCTCGACGACGACGTCGCCGTCAAAGACAGCCTCTACACGGCCGGGCGGCGCGGCGTCGGCGCGACGGTGCTGGCCGAGAAGATCTGCGGCGCGGCGGCGGCGGAGGGCCGGCCGCTCGCGGCGGTGGCCGGCCTCTGCCGCACCGTCAACGAGCGCAGCCGCAGCATGGGCGTCGCCCTCACCTCGTGCACCACCCCGATGGCCGGCAGGCCGACCTTCGACCTCGGTGAAGACGAGATGGAGGTCGGCGTCGGCATCCACGGCGAGCCCGGACGCGAGCGGCGGCCGCTGGCAACCGCTCGCGACGTCGTGGAGACGCTCGCCGAGGCCGTGGTCGCCGACCTGCCATTCGAGAGCGGCGACCAGGTTCTCGCCTTCGTCAACGGCATGGGCGGCACGCCGCTGATGGAGCTGTACGTCGTCTACAACGAGCTGCACCGCTTCTTGGACGCGCGCGGGATCACGATCGCCCGCAACCTCGTCGGCTCCTACGCCACGTCGCTGGACATGGCCGGCTGCTCGATCACGCTGCTGCAGCTCGACGACGAGCTGGTGCGGCTGTGGGACGCGCCGGTCGACACCCCCGGCCTGCGGTGGGGGGCGTGAGCGCCGCGGACGCCGGGGCCGTCACCGCGGCGGCCGTGACCGCCTGGCTGCGCGTCTACGCGGCGGAGGTGGCCGTGCGCCGCGACGAGCTCACGGCTCTCGACGCCGCTATCGGCGACGCCGACCACGGCGTCAACATGGACCGTGGCATGCAGGCGGTCGCCGCGAAGCTCGGCGGCGGCGGCGGCGAGCAGGACGCGGGCGGACCGGGCGAGGCGAGCCTCGGCGCTCTGGGGCCTCTGTTCAAGACCGTCGGCATGACTTTGGTCTCCACGGTCGGCGGCGCGGCGGGGCCCCTGTACGGCACGCTCTTTCTGGAGATGGGGAAGGCGGCCGGTGAGCGGACGGGGCTGTCACCACACGAGTGGGCCGAGGTGCTCAGCGCGGGCGTCGCCGGGGTGCGGATGCGCGGCAAGGCCGAGCCGGGCGACAAGACGATGGTCGACGCGCTGCTGCCGGCGGCGGAGGCGCTACGCACCGCCGCCGGCTCGGGCGCGTCGCTGGCGGAGGCGCTGCGCGCCGCGGCCGGCGCCGCCGAAGCGGGCATGGTGGCGACGACCCCGCTCGTCGCCCGGAAGGGACGCGCCAGCTACCTGGGCGAGCGCAGCGCCGGACACCAGGACCCGGGCGCGACCTCGTCGTGGCTGCTCCTCGAGACCGCGGCGGCGACGCTCGCCGGCGGCGAGACGGCGCGTCAGGCTCGGAGGCCGGCCCGGAGGCGCTGGGCGGCCGAGACCGGAGGCCGGTTCGCCGCGAGACCGACGCGATGTAGCCGTGGTCGGCCTCGTTCTCGTCAGCCACAGCGCGAAGCTCGCCGAGGGCGTCACGGAGCTGGCCGTCCAGATGGCCGGGCCGGAGGTGCAGATCGGCGCCGCCGGCGGCCTGACCGAACCGGCGGCGCGCTCGGCACCGACGCGACCCGGGTGCTCGAGGCGATCGAGGCCGTGTGGTCGGAGGACGGCGTCCTGGTCCTCATGGACCTGGGCAGCGCCGTCCTCTCCGCCGAGCTGGCCGTGGACCTGCTCGAGGAGGAGCGGCGCCGGCGCGTGCTTCTCACGGAGGCGCCGCTCGTGGAGGGCGCCGTCGCAGCGGCGGTCGCCGCGGCGCTCGGCGACCCGCTCGAGAAGGTGGCCGCCGCGGCCCGCGGCGGCCTGGACGGCAAGGCCTCCCATCTCGCGCCCCGGGCGCCGAGCACGTCGGCGGCTGCCGAAGCCGCGCACGTGACCGGCGCGCCCGACGCGAGCCGCGAGGCGCCGTCCGAGGTCTTGCGGATCACGGTGCGCAATCGTCTCGGCCTTCACGCCCGGCCGGCGGCGCGCTGGTGCGCACCGCGGCGGGGTTCGACGCCGAGGTCACCGTCGCCGACGCCACCACCGGGCGCGGACCGGTGAGCGCGCGCAGCTTGAACGGCGTCGCCACCCTCGGCGTCCGTTGCGGGGACGAGCTCATCGTCACCGCCACGGGCCGGCAAGCGGCCCGCGTGCTCACCGCCATGGGCAGGCTGGCCGAGGAGGGATTCGGCGAGCCGGAGGACCTCGGAGTTGGGGCGGCGGAGGCGCCTGAGCCCGCGGAGCCCTGCACCCCACCGCGAGTCGCTGCGTCCCCAACCTCAGCCGACGTCATTCCGGCGGCGCCGCCCGCAGCCGGCGCCGTCCTCGTCGGCGTCCCGGGGTCACCCGGAGCGGCGGTCGGACCGGCGCGACGGCTCGGGCGCGCTGCCCCCGAGCTCCCGGACTCACCTGCCGGAGACCCGGCCACCGAGTGGGCCGCGCTCGAACGCGCGCTCGAGGCGACCGCCGACGACGTGCTGCGCACGCGAGCGTCGGTGGCGACCCGGACGGACGCCAGGGACGCCGCCATCTTCGATGCCCATCTGCTCTTCCTGGAGGACGAAGCCCTGCTCGGACCCGCGCGCGAAGGGAGTCTTCGCCCGCGGCGAGGCGGCGGCTGGCGCCTGGGCTGACGCGGTCGCGGCGGCGGCCGCCTTGTGGGACGGCCTCGAGGACCCGTATCAGCGGGCGCGCGCCGCGGACCTGCGCGGCGTCGGCGCCCAGGTGCTCGGCCATCTCGCCGGGGCGGACGCCGCGGCGAGGACCGACGAGCCGGCGGCCACGGCAGGAGCGGCGGCGCGGACGCCCCGACGGAAACGGCCGGTGGAGGCGCCCCGGTCTCGACGACGGGCGCCGGGATCGTGGTCGCGCCGGATCTGAGCCCGGCGGAGGTGGCCGCGCTCGACCGCGCGGCGGTCGCGGGCGTCGCCTGCGCCTACGGCGGGCCCACGTCGCACGCGGTCATCCTCGCCCGCGCGCTCGGCCTTCCGGCCGTCGTCGGCGCGGGTGCCGCGCTCCTCGCCGTGGCCGACGGAACGGTGCTCGCCGTCGACGGCGACGCCGGCACGGTGACCGTCGCGCCGCCGCCCGACGCGGTCGCGGCGCTCGAGCGGCGGCGGGACGCGCGTGCGCACGAGGCCGTCGCCGCGCGCGCCGTCGCTCGCGAGCCGGCCGTCACGCGCGACGGGGTGACCGTGCGCGTCGCGGCCAACATCGGGCGGCCGCAGGACGCGCCGGCGGCGGTCGCCGCCGGCGCGGACGGCGTCGGCCTGCTGCGCACCGAGTTCCTGTTCCTCGACGCCGCCACGATGCCGGGCGAAGACGAGCAGGCGGCCGCGTACACCGCCGTCGCCACGGCGCTCGAGGGCCGCCCGCTCACCGTGCGCACGCTCGACGCCGGCGCCGACAAGCCGCTGCGCTACCTGCCCCTGGTCCCGGAGGCGAACCCGTTCCTCGGCGTCCGCGGCCTGCGGCTGGGAATCGCCCGTCCCGAGCTGCTGCTCTGCCAGTTGCGCGCCGTGCTGCGCGCCGCCGCCGCGCACCCGGTGCGCGTGATGTTCCCGATGGTCGCGACCGTGGAGGAGTTGCTGCGGGCCCGGGAACTCCTGGACGAAGCCCGGGCCGCCCTCGCCGCACGCGGCGTCGCCGCGCCCGAGACGGATCGAGACCGGGATCATGCTGGAGGTGCCGTCGGCGGCGCTCATGGCGGAGAAGCTGGCGCCGCTCGTCGACTTCTTCTCCGTGGGCACGAACGACCTGACCCAGTACACGCTCGCCGCCGAGCGCGGCAACGCCGGCGTCGCGGCGCTGGCCGACCCGCTGCACCCGGCGGTGCTGCGTCTGATCGAGCGCACGTCCACGGCCGCGGCGGCCGCCGGGGCGACGATCGCCGTCTGCGGAGAGGTCGCCGGCGACCCCCTGGCGGTGCCGCTGCTGCTGGGCCTCGGGGTGCGCGAGCTGTCGATGAACCCCATCGGCATCGCGGCGGCCAAGCAGGCCGTGCGCGGGGTCGACGCGACGGCCGCGCGGGAGCTCGCCCGGGAGGCGCTGGCCGAGGACTCGGCGGCGGCGGTCCGGCGGCTGCTCGCGACGGCCCGTCGGGAGGCCGGAGGCCGCTGACCCGGATCCGGCCGGCCTCAGCCGCGCGCGAAGGCCGCGCGGTAGATGTCCTCGTAGTCGGCGACGCTCAGCTCGCGCGGGTTGCCGATGGTCTGCGGGTCCTCGAAGGCGATCCGCGCCAGCATCGGGATCTCCGTCTCGGAGAACCCCAGCTCCGTCAGCGGCGGGATGCCGACGGCGTCGGTGAGCCGCTCGAGCTCGCCGACGCCGGCGAGCGCCGCCTCCAGCGGGTCCAGCCCCGAGACCTCGGCGCCGAGCCCCCGAGCCAGGCGCGCGTACCGATCGGGGGAGGCCGGCGCGTTGAACGCGCAGACCGGGCCGAGGAGCCGCGCCGTGAGGGCGCCGTGCGAGCAGTCGTGGACGCCTCCGGCCGACTGGCTCATGGCGTGCGCCGCGCCGGCGCTCTCGGTGCCGTAGGCCATGCCGCCGAGCGTGGCCGCGTAGGCCATGCCGGTGCGGGCCTCCAGGTCCGACCCGTCGTCCACCGCCCGCTCCAGCCAGGTCGCGACCAGCTCGACGGCCTGCAGCGCGACGGCGTCGTTGAAGAACTGGTGATAGTCGCAGGTGTAGCACTCGACGGCGTGCGCCAGGGCGTCCATGCCGGTGGCGGCGGTGATCGCCGCCGGCATGCCGAGCATAAGCGTCGAATCGATGACGGCGGCGTGGGCGGCGATGAGGGCGGTGCCGCCGACGTTGAACTTGAGCCTGCGTTCGGGGTCGGTGATCACCGCCCAGAGGGTGACCTCGCTGCCGGTGCCGGCGGTCGTGGGCACGGTGACGAGCGGCGGGACGCGCCGCTCGATCGGGTCGTGCCCCCACTCGTAGCGCTCGATCGAGCCGCCGTGTTCGGCGACCACGCCGATGCCCTTTGCCGCGTCCATGGGCGAGCCGCCGCCGATCGCCACCAGGCCGTCGCAACCCTCGCTCGCGTAGACCGCCGCGCCGCGGTCGACCAGCTCGATGTCCGGGTTGGGCCGCACCTCGTCGAAGACGACGACCTCGCCGAGGGAGGCGAGCGCCCGCTCGGCCAGGCCGGCGCCGACGACGCCGGCATCGGTCACGACCAGGGGGCGGGTGACGCCGAGGCCGGCGACGAGCTCGCCCAGCCGGGTGAGGGCTCCGGGCCCGTGCACCAGACGGGTCGGGGTCTCGATGGTGCGCACAGCTTCGACGTCGACGCTCATGCTGGCTGCCTCCCAGGGGTCCGGCGCGGACTGAAGACGGATCGCGCCCATCCTAGCGGCGAGCAGCGGCAATCAGCCAGGCGCGAGCATCCTCAAGACAACCTATCACCCTCTACCTTAGCGTCAGGGTGCTCCGCAGCGGCGCCGGCGGCGGTTCGAGGACCGCGTCTAGTTCGGCAGCGGCTGGGTGCCGGTGGTCCGCGCGTCGCGCCAGTGCCGGCGGCATGCCGGGGCGAGTCGCCAGTCGCCTCCGTCCGTCTGGACCGGCACCCGGATCACGTCCGGGTCGCCGCCGTCGGGCAGCGGCAGCCCGCAGCGGTAGCAGTGCTGTTGTTCGTGTTCGTCGCCTTCACTGAAGAATGGGAACAGCGGCTCCTCCACGGCTCCTCCCTCTCCCGACGCCTGACGGCGTCGTCTGGCCGATACGTCAATGTAGGCCTGGGATGCACAAAAGACAACGTTGACCGTCGTCATCCGCCGATCGCCACGCGCAGAGTGGTGACTGCGGGCGCCGGATGGCCTCTATGCGCCCCGCAGTTCAGGCTCAGTGAGGCGGCCACTTGAAGCGCCGCGCCGGTGATGCGAGGCTTGCGCCGGTGCGGCGCGGCAACGAGCCGCGGACGGCTCGGTTGACGAAGACCAGACGCCCGCCGCACCGGTCTGCGACCCGCGACCGTTGGAGTGAATCGATGACGATCCTGCTCGACTCAGCGTCCGTGGACGACGCGGCGGCGGCCGCGGCGCTCGGCTTCGTCCGCGGCATCACCACCAACCCGGCGCTGATGGCGCGAGAGACGAAGGAACCGCTCACGCACCTCTCCCGCCTGCTCGAGGCGTTTCCCGAGGGGCCGATCTGCTACCAGCCCACGCGCACCTCGTACGCCGACATGGAGGAGGAGGCGCGAGCCGCGGTCGCCCTCGCGCCCGACCGCGTCGTCGCCAAGCTGCCGGCCACGCTGGAGGCGATCACGCTGGCCACGGTGCTGAAGAAGGACGGCATCCGCAGCGCCCTCACGGCGGTCTACTCGCCGGCGCAGGCGCTGCTCGCGCACGAGGCCGGCTGCGTCTGGATCATCCCCTACGTGGACCGCGCCGCGCGGCACTCGGCCGGCGCGGTCGTGGTGGAGCAGGCGGCTATCTTGGAGCAACTGGACAGCGGCACGCGCATCCTCGCCGCCAGCCTCAAGACGGCGCCGCAGGTCGTGGAGGCCGTACTCGACGGCGCCCACGACGTCACGGCGCCGCTCGAGGTGCTGCGCGGCCTGCCCGCGCACCCGCTGACGGAGTCCGCGGTGCGCGAGTTCGCCGCCCACTGGCAGTCCTGACCCGCCGGCGCGGCTGACACACCAGCCGGCGGGACGCCGGCGCCGCGCGCTCCTACCTACCGGGCGCCGACGACTTCGTCCTCCGCCGCGTGGCGGCGCGCCGCCGGCCGCGGCGCCGCGCGAGCGGGGCGGCGTTTGGGCAGGCTGTGCGAGAGCGCCCGGTACGAGGCGGCGAAGACGACGGCCGACAGCGCCACGATCGCGGTGATCGTGTAGAGCGGCTTGGACGCGTCGGTCCCGGCGAGCGCCGCGTGGACGCTCACCCCCCAGAAGACCACGTAGCTCACGATGTGGACGTCGCGCCACCATTTCCTGGAGAGTCTCTTCATCGCGAGCGCGGTCACGTCGACGGCGACGAGCAGCCAGAGCGCGACGATCCCGAAGGCGAGAGCGGTGGGCCGCCACGAGCTGGAGAACGGCACCAGCAGATCGACTACGCGGAGCTTCGCATAGGTGTCGAAGAGGAGCGTGATGAGATGCACTCCGATGAACAGGAACGTGAGCCCGGCGAGCCAGCGATGCATGGCGAGCAGCCAGGCGTTGCGCCGCCACCGCGGGAACAGGTCCGAGGCGAGCACGATCCCCCAGAGCACCGAAGCGGTCAGCATGAGCCACGCGATGATGCCCGCCGATCGCGAGAGGTACCACCAGATCTGAGGATTCACGCTGCGCTCCATTCGGTCGTGCCGGCGGGCTGTAGCGCCGGGCTCATGGTCGTGATGCCGCCGAGGGTCGTCGCGACGCCGTCGAGCTCGTGGCGCTCGAGGTAGTCGAGCGCCCTCTCCGCGCCGCACAGGAGCGCCGCGGTGGCGTGCACCTCAGCCTCCCACCCGGCCCGCGCGAAGACGGTGACCGCGGCGAGTTCGGTCGTCGCACACTCCCCGGTGCGGGGGTCGATGACGTGGTGACGGCGGTCGCCGTCCTGTACCCATGCGCGCGAGAGCGTGCTCGACGTCGCGACTCCTCCGGCCGCGAATGCCACGGTCATCAGGTCCCGCGAGGCGTCGAGCGGATGCTCGACGGCGATCAACCAGCCCGCCGCCGCTGGGGGCTTGCCGGCGGCGGCAAGGTCGCCACCGATACTGACCAGGGCGCCGCCGGCGCCCTGGTCCAGCAACTCGGTGACCACCAGGTCGGCGGCAAGACCCTTGCCGATCCCGCCGGGGTCGATGCCGATGCCGGTGGGGACGACCGCGGCCCACGTCGAGGGATCGACGCCTACGTCGGCGATCGTGCCCTGGGGAGCCCGGGGCCCGGCTGTGCTGCTCTTCCTGCCGGACCCGTCGTGGCTCGTCGTGTACCCCGCCGCATTGACGGCGGCGAGCAGCGTCGGGTCGTAGCGGCCGCCCGTCGCGCTCCACGCGCGCTTCATCGTCTGCAGGAGGTCGACCGTGTCCGGCGACACGACCACGAACGCCTCCGGCGTCGTGTTCAGGCGGGAGACGTCGCTGGCCGGCAGGAACCGGCTCCAGCGACGCTCGAGCTCGTCGAGGCGCCGCCGGGCGAACAGCTCGGAGCCCGGGACCGGGTCGACCAGGATGACATGCGCGTCACTCGCCATGACGCGGAACCTGGACTCAGTGACTGCCACTGGTGCTCGCCACCGGCGCCGCCGCGGCAGGGGCTGAGTAGGACCCGGCGTACGAGCCGCCCGACCCGCCGGACGAGGGCGCGCTGACCGTGTTCACGACGGCATGGGGCGTCAGGACGATCGGCTTCTTCACCTTCGCGGCGGCGATGAGCCCGGGCGACGTCACGAGCCCGTGGTGCAGGCCCTTCGCCGTGCTCTGGGCGCCGACGCTCGGCGCCGGGCCCGCCGCGGGAGCGACGGAGGCGCGGCCGCTCGCGACCTGCATGTTCGCCGCCAGGCCAAGCATCGCGGCGATCCCGATGCCGGCCGCCGCGATCCGCCCGCCGGCGATGCCACGCCGATGGCGCACGGGGCGTCCGCCGGGGACCTGCCGTCCCGGCTCGAGCGACGGCACGACGCCGTCGGACGAGACTCGTGAGGAACGTGTGCGCTCGTCAGTCATCTGCTTCTCCTCCTCCGCTGGAGCCGCCCTCGCTGGGCTCGCCGCCGACGGCGGGGCTGGCGGAGCTGGGCGCCGGCACGGCGCTGGCCCAGGTCGTGGTGCCCCCGGACGACGACGGCACGACTTTGGTGACGGGGTGGTCGACCTTGGCCGTGAGCTTGCCGTGCCGGCTCACGGCGGCCACGAACGTGTAGCTGTTGGAGCCGTGCCGGAACGTCACGGTCAGCCTGCGGTCGCTCGTCTGCGCCAGCTTCCACGTCCAGTGCGGCCTGGCGCTCGCGTCGACGAAGCGCACGGTCTTCCTGGAAAAGGCGACCTTCACCGTGCCGGCCTTCCTGATGATGTACTTCTGCGTCGCCGGCTGCCTGGCGGCGCCGGCCGGCTGCTCGGCCGCGTACTGCTGCACGGGCTGGGCCGCGCCGACCTGCGCGACGGTCGCGGTGGTCAGCTGACCCACGGGCTTCGAGTCCGAAGCGGTGAGGATGCCGAGGTTGGCGCCCACCGCGATGGCCCCGGCGAAGACCACTGCCGCGACGGAGGCGGCGGTGATCAGTGCGGTGCGATGACTCATTCGTGGCTCCCTTCTCGAGCGGACAGCTCGACGGTTCGTCGCACACCGTACAGACCGCACCCCCAACGCAAGGCCAGCGGCGGGTAAACGGATGGCAAAGGACGGTTACGGTTTGGCAACGTGCCGCGTCATGGGCCAACATGGGGTCATGCGCCTCCTCGTAGTAGAAGACGATCCGACCATCGCCGAGCCGCTGCGTGCCGGGCTGGAACGCGAGGGGTTCGAAATCGTGCTCACCGGCACCGGCGCCACGGCGCTCGCCGCCGACGAGTGCGACCTGGTACTGCTCGACCTCGGCCTGCCCGACATGGACGGGAAGGACGTGTGCCGCCGGCTGCGCGAGCGGTCCGAGGTGCCCATCATCGTGGTCACGGCGCGCGGCGACGAGATCGACCGCGTGATCCTGCTCGAGCTGGGCGCGGACGACTACGTGGTCAAGCCGTTCGGGTTCCGCGAGCTCGTGGCGCGCATCCGCGCGGTCCTGCGGCGCACCGGCGGCGGCCAGTCCGAGTCGCCTCCCGACGCGCGCGTCGAGGTCGGGCTCCTCGAGATCGACACGAGGACGCGCAGCGTGACCTACGACGGCCGTCCAGTCGCGCTCACGCCGAAGGAACACGACCTGCTCGTCTACCTCGCGCAGGACCCGGGCGCGGTCCTCACCCGCAAGCAGCTCATCGAGGATGTGTGGGATCAGAACTGGTGGGGGTCGACGAAGACGCTCGACGTCCATATCGCCTCGCTGCGCAAGAAGCTGACGCCCGAGGTCATCGAGACGGTGCGCGGGGTCGGCTTCCGCCTCGTCGACACCGCTGCGTCGTGACGCGCCGGCTCCTGGTCGGCTACCTGCTGGCCGCCGTCGTCGTCCTGCTCGTCCTCGAGATCCCCCTCGCCCTCTTCTACCAGGAGCGGGAGATGAGCGGCCTCGAGCGCGACGTCGAGCGCGACGCCACCGTCCTCGCCGGGTACTACGAGGAGGCGCTCGAGGCGGGCACCGCTCCGAACCCCGCCCCCGCCGACGCCTACGCGCGGCGCACCGGCGTGCGCGTGGTGGTCGTGGACGAGGCCGGCGCATCCCTCATCGACACTGCCGGCCGCGCCGGCCGCGACTTCTCGACCCGCCCCGAGATCAGGACGGCGCTCCGCGGCGGCCGCGCGATCGGGACGCGCCACTCGGACACGTTGAACACGGACCTGCTCTACGTCGCCGTGCCCGTGAGCTCCGCGGGAACGGTCTTCGGCGCCGTCCGGCTGACGCTCGACAAGCAGGAGACCAACGCGCTCGTCCGCGGCTACTGGGCCGGCCTGGCCGGCGTGGCCGTCGTGGTGTTGGTCGCCATGGCCGGCATCGGATGGGCCATCGCCCGCTCCGTCACCAGGCCCCTTCGCCGGCTGGACGCCGCAGCTGCGCGCTTCGCCACGGGAGACCTCGCACCCTCGGAGCCGGATCGCTCGGCGCCTCCGGAGATCGCCGTCCTCGGCGCCACCATGAACACGATGGCGCTGCGCCTCGAGCGGCTCCTCGCCGAGCAGCGGGAGTTCGTCGCCGACGCCTCTCATCAGCTACGCACGCCGCTCACTGCCCTCAGGCTGCGCCTCGAGAACCTGCAGAGCGCCGCAAGCACACCGGAGGACGAGGAAGCCCTGAGCGCCGCTGTCGATGAGACCAACCGGCTGGCCGGTCTCGTCGCCGACCTCCTTCAGCTGGCCCGGGCCGAAGAATCCGCCATTCCGGAGCCCGCGGACCTCGTCGACCTCGCCGCGGACCGCGTGGACACCTGGTCGGCCATCGCCGACAACGCCGGCGTCGCTCTGGACCTCTCCGTGCCCGCCGGCTCCGCCTGGGCCGCGGCCGTCCCCGGCGGGGTGGAACAGATCCTCGACAACCTCATCGACAACGCCGTCACTGCATCGCCGCCGGGGTCGCGTGTCTCCGTGACGGTCGTCCGAGGGGCAGCCGTCCACACGCTCACCATCGCCGACGAAGGCCCTGGCCTCAGCGACGAGCTGAAGGCGCGCGCGCGCGACCGTTTCTGGCGCGCCGACCGCTCATCACCCGGCACTGGCCTGGGCCTCCCCATCGCCTCCGCCCTCGCGAAGGCGTCCGGCGGTTCGCTGGAGCTCGGCGACGGCCCGTCGGGCGGCCTCATGGCGACCGTCACGCTGCCCGCGGTGGGACCCGCGGCTCACCCGAAGTGAAGCGAATCTCGGACGTGCTCTGGCGCTCGACTTGAGGATGAGGCTCTCTCGCCACGCGGCGCGCGCGGAAGCACGAGGCGCGGCCGGATGCTACGGTGGACGGCGATGGACGCCGCGCCGACAAGCCGGGCCAGGCTGCTCGTCGTCCTGACGAGCCTGGCCCTCCTGCTCCTGCTCCTCAGCCCCGCCGTGGCGGCGGCGAGCATCAAGGACAGGATCGGCGACGCCCTCGCCGCTCAGGGCATGGGCGGCGCCGGTACCTCCGTCGCCGTGTACGACCTGACCGCGAAACGCTCCGTCTACCAGCTGCGGCCGGACGTACTGCGTCTACCGGCCTCCAACGAGAAGCTGGTCACGTCCGCGGCCGCGCTCGCCGCGTGGACGGCCGCGTTCCGCTTCACCACCCAGCTCTTCATCGACGCCCCGGGCCCGGACGAGGAGGGCGTCGTCCGCGGCGACCTCTACCTCCGCGGACTCGGCGACCCGACGCTCTCCACGGCGTCCTTCCAGACGCGGCACTACGGCATGAGCACGTCCGACCTGCACGACTTCGTCGCCCGGCTGAAGACGCTCGGCGTGACTCGCGTCACCGGCTGCGTCGTCGCCGACGACGGCTACTTCGACCGCGCGCGTGCCGTGGACAACTGGCGCCCGAGCATGACCGCGTTCTGCGGTCCGCTCTCGGCGCTCACGCTCAACGAGGGCTTCGCCTCCGACGGTGGCTACGTCTCGGACCCCGCACTGTGGGCGGCGAGCAAGCTCACCGGGCAGCTGCGCGCCGCGGGCGTGCGCGTGGCGCACGCCCCCGCCCTCGGCGTCGCGCCCATCACCGCGACGCTCGCGTCGACGGAGCTCTCGGCCCCACTTGGCCGCATCCTCGCGGCGATGAACAAGCCGAGCGACAATTTCCTCGCCGAGGAGCTGCTCAAGGGCCTCGGCGCGGGCTTCGGCGGCGGCGGCACGACGGTCGCCGGCGCCGGCGTCGCCACACGGTACCTCCAGAGCATCGGGCTCACCGGGGGCTACCGCGTCCGCGACGGCTCGGGCCTCAGCTACCAGGACAAGCTGACCGCCCGCGTCGTCCTCAGGATCCTCGGCGCGATGGCCGAACGCCCCGACTTCACGGTGTTCCGGCGCTCGCTGGCGGTGGCCGGCGTGGACGGCACGCTCAAGGACCGCATGCGCGGCACGCGCGCCGCCGGCAACGTGCGCGCCAAGACCGGCACGCTGAACGCCGCGAGCAGCCTCTCCGGCTACGTCACCTCGGCCAACGGGCACCTGCTCAGCTTCTCCATGCTCATGAACGGCAGCGCCCTGCCGGCGACGCGGGCGCAGGCCGCCCAGGACGCGGTCGCCGTCCTCCTCGCGCGTTCCAAGCTCTGAGCCGAACGGCGCGGGAGCGATCCGCCGGGTTATCGATTCCGCCTCCCCGGGCATCCCCTAGGACACGAACGACGCGTCCGGGCGGCCGCGCGGCCAAGCTCGGACCGGAGGAGAACCCCGGACTGGAGGCGACACGTGGCCCGGCCACTCTGGAAAGGCGCGATCAGCTTCGGCCTGGTCACCATCCCGGTGCAGGTCTTCTCGGCGACCCGGCGTGATGAGCTGCGTTTCAGGCAGCTCGACCGGCGCGACAACTCCCCCATCCGCGAGAAGCGGGTGAACCAGGAGAACGGCCAGGAAGTCCCGTGGGAGGACGTGGCCAAAGGCTACGAGTACGAGCAAGGCTCCTTCGTCATCCTCGAGCCGGAGGACTTCACGCGCGCCAACGTCAAGGCGACGGAGACCATCGACATCGTGCAGGCGGTGCCGCTGGGCACGGTGCCGCCGCAGTACTTCGAGACGCCGATGTTCCTGGTCCCGGCCAAGGGCGGCGTCAAGCCGTACCACATCCTCCGCGAGACGCTGCTGCGCAGCGGGCGGATCGCGGTGGCGACCATCGTGATGCGCGGCCGCCAGCATCTGGCCGCGCTGCTCGCCGACGAGCAGGTGCTCACGCTCGAGCTGCTGCGCTTCTCGCACGAGCTCAAGGCCGTGAGTGAGCTCGACGCCGGCGAGGCGCTGGACCCGCCGGAGCTCAAGCCGAAGGAGCTCGAGCTCGCCGAGCAGCTCGTGGCGATGCTCGACGCCCCCTGGCAGCCCGAGGAGTACCGAGACGAGTATCGCGACGACCTGCTCGCCCTGATTGAGGAGAAGGCGAAGAAGGGCGACCTGGCACCGGTCCGCGACGGGGGCGGCGCCAAGGAGCAGACGGCAGAGGTCATCGACATGATGGAGCTGCTCAAACGCAGCGTCGGCGAAGCGCGCGAGCGCAAGGGTGACAAGCGGCGGCACAAGGCGGGCTGATGGCCGGCCTGCGCGAGTACCGCCGCAAACGCGACTTCACGAAGACGGAGGAGCCGGAGGGCGCCGCGGGCGGGCGTCAACGCGAGGCCGCCTCCGGCGGCGCCTACTGCATCCAGAAGCACGCCGCGAGCCGCCTGCACTACGACCTGCGGCTCGAGCTCGACGGGGTGCTCAAGAGCTGGGCCGTCCCCAAGGGACCGAGCCGCGACCCGTCGGTCAAGCGGCTCGCCGTCGAGGTGGAGGACCACCCGCTGGACTACGGCGACTTCGAGGGCACGATCCCCAAGGCCGAGTACGGCGGCGGCACGGTGATGCTCTGGGACGCCGGCGCGTGGGAGCCCATCGGCGAGCCTCACGAGGGACTGAAGAAGGGCGAGCTCAAGTTCCGTATCTCGGGACGCCGCCTCAGCGGCGGTTGGGTGCTCGTGCGCACGGGCGGGCCGGGGCGCGACGATGAGCGCCAGTGGCTGCTCATCAAGGAGCGCGACGCGGACGCCCGGCCGGGCGAGCCCGATCCCTGGAGCGACGACGACCGCAGCGTCGCGAGCGGCAGGACCATGGAGGACATCGCCGCCGGGAAGCGGCCGCGGCCGGCGGCGGCCGAGGTCCCGGCCGGCGGCCGGCGCTCGCGGCCGGCCGCCCGCCGGCGCAAGGCCGCCGCGCCGGCGACCGTCGCGGTCACCCTCGCCACGCCGGTCGACGACCCGCCCGGCGGGAGTGACTGGGTGCACGAGATCAAGTACGACGGGTACCGCATCGCGGCGCGCATCGACACCGGCGACGTCCACCTGATCACGCGCAACGGCAAGGACTGGACGGACCGCTTCCCCGCCGTCGCGCGGGCGCTCGCCGAGCTGCCCACCGGCGGAACCTGGATCGACGGCGAGGTGGTCGTCTTCGACGAGCGCGGGGTGAGCGACTTCGGCGCCCTGCAGCGGGCCCTCAAAGAGGGGCGCCGTGACGAGGTGGCCTACGTGGCCTTCGACCTCCTCTACGAGGACGGCGAGGACCTGCGTGAGCTGCCGCTCGTGGAGCGTAAGCGCCGCCTTCGGCAGCTCCTCGAGCGGCGGCGGGACCAGGGCGGCGCCGTCCGCTTCGGCGACCACATCGAGGGCGCCGGGGTCGACGTCTTCGCCGAGGCCTGCCGGCGCCGCCTCGAGGGCGTGGTCTCCAAGCGCGCGGACGCCGGCTACGCGGGCGGGCGCACGCGCTCGTGGCTCAAGAGCAAGTGCGGCCGCCGGCAGGAGTTCGTCGTCGGCGGCTTCACCGATCCCGGGGGCGCGCGGCGCGGCTTCGGCGCGCTGCTCGTCGGCGTGCACGACCCGGACGGCTCGCTGCGCTACGCCGGCCGGGTCGGCGCCGGCTTCGACGACGCCACGCTGGAGCGGCTCGCCGCACGCCTGCGCAAGGCGGAGCGGCGCACGCCGCCCTTCGCCGATCCGCCCACCGGCGTGCAGGCACGCGGCGTCCACTGGGTCTCGCCGCGCCTGGTCGCCGAAGTGGCCTTCGCCGAGTGGACCGGCGACGGTCTACTGCGCCACCCGGTGTTCAAGGGACTGCGCGAGGACAAGCCGCCCGGCGCCGTCGTCCGCGAGGTCGACGAGGTCGTCGCGGAGGTCGCGCCGGCATCGACGCCGGACGGTGGCGCGCGCTCGTCACGGCCGAAGAAGAAGCGGCGCGATGCTCACCCCTCGAGCGCCGGCGCCGCCCCCGAGAAACGCGCCGGCAAGACGCGGGAGTCCGTGCTCGGCGTCGCGATCTCGCACCCGGACCGCCTCGTCTTCCCCGACGCCGGCCTCACCAAGCTCGACATGGCCCGGTACTATGAAGCCGTCGCCGACCGCATGGTCCCGTACCTGGAGCGGCGGCCGCTCACGGTGATCCGCTGTCCCGGCGGGGTCAAGGAAGGCTGCTTCTACCAGAAGCACGTGACGCCGTCGGTGCCGCGCGCGGTGGCGAAGGTGCGGGTTCGCGGCGCCGGCGACGGCAAGGACATCACCTACCCGGTCGTCGACACCCCCGAAGCCCTGATCGCCATGGTCCAGAACGGCGTCGTCGAGTTCCACGTCTGGGGCTCTCAGGCGGGCGCGATCGAGTCGCCGGACCTCGTGGTCTTCGACCTCGATCCCGGGCCGGACGTCGAGTGGCGGCGGGTACGCGAGGCCGCGCGCACGTTGCGGGAGGAGCTGGAGCGCCGCGGACTCGAGAGCTTCATCAAGACCTCGGGCGGCAAGGGCCTGCACGTCGTCGCGCCCTTCGCCGCGAGCGCCCGCTGGCCGGCCGTCGCGGCCTTTGCGCGCGAGGTGGTCGAGGCGCTCGCCGACCGCGAGCCCGAGCGGTACACGGCGACGATGTCCAAGGCGAAGCGGCAGGGCAAGGTCTTCATCGACCACTTCCGCAACGGCCGCGGCGCCACCTCGGTGGCCCCGTACTCGCTGCGCGCCCGGCCCGGGGCGCCGGTGGCGCTGCCCATCTCGTGGGACGAGCTGGGCAGGACCGCCGGCGGCGGCGCCTGGACCGCGGAGCGCGTGCTGCGCCGCCTGCGCTCCGACGGCGCCGACCCGTGGGCCGGCTTCGCCGTAGTCGGCCGTCAGGCGCTGCGGCCGCGAAAGCGCTGACGGCGCCTGAGCGCTCCCCTGCGGGGGAATAGGCCACGCATCACCCCGCATCACTGTGCCATCACGAGGAGTCCCCATGCTCACCGACAGTCACGCGTTCTCCGGGTTCTCGGCGGACGACATCGCGAAGGCCCGGGAGTTCTACGCCGGGACGCTCGGCCTCGAGGTCAGCGAGGCGAACGGGATGCTGACCCTGCACCTCGCCGGCGGGAGCAGGGTCCTCGTCTACCCCAAGGACGATCACCGGCCGGCGTCGTTCACGGTGCTGAACTTCCCCGTCGCGGACATCGACCGCGAGGTCGAGGAGCTGGCCGCGGCCGGCGTCGCCTTCGAGCGCTACGAGGGCATGCCCCACGACGAACAGGGGATCGTGCGCCCGCCGCGCCCGGAGTACGGCCCGCCGATCGCCTGGTTCAAGGACCCGGCCGGCAACATCCTCTCGGTGCTGCAGCCCGGAACGCTCGAGGCCGCGGAGGAGGAAGCGCCGGAGTCGGCCGCGGGTGAGGGAGGCGCGTCGTGAGCGCCGAGGGCCAGGCCGCGCCGGACCAGGTCAACCTGCAGCTGTCGGTCTACCCGCTGCGGCAGCCGCACCTGCGCCCGGCGATCGAGGCGGCCCTGAGGGCGGCCGGCGCGGAGGGCGTGGAGATCACCGTCGGCCGCCTCAGCACCTTCGTGAGCGGCGACGAGCCGGCCGTGTTCGCCGCCCTCCGGGCGGCGTTCCGGGCGGCCGGCTCCTCCGGCCCGACCGTCATGGTCGCGACCCTGTCCAGCGGGGTGCCGAGCGACGAGACCGTCGCGGGGATCCAGGAGGCCGTCGCCGGCGAGGACTGGACAAACGTCCAGTCCAAGACAGGCCCCCCGTCAGATGTCACCGGCCGCACTCGCGTCTAGCGTCGGCATAACGACCGGTGCGGCCTCCACCACCGCGCCGGCCCGCCACCGGCCAGGTCGCCGGCGGAGATCGGGGGAGGATCCGGATGCCCAGCGTCCTCCCCGCGGCGCGAAGACCCCTCGCCGCCGCATCCCGGCGCCAGCCCCCTTTCGCCGGGACCGGGACCCGGGCGGCGCTGCCACCCCTCCAGGCGCGCCGCCCGGGCCCACCAGCTTCTGCGACGACGCCTGAGCCGGACACTGCCGGTACTGGAAGCCCACGCCTGGCGTCCGCGACGGTCCGCCGTCAGCCCTCCGCCGCACCGTCACGAACGGCGGCCAACTGCTCGACGGCGTAGTCGAGGTCGGCGAGCTCGTGCTGCGCCGAGACCTGCACGCGGATGCGCGCCTCGCCGCGGGGGACGACCGGGTAGAAGAAGCCGACGGCGTACACACCGCGCTCGAGCAGGCCCGCGGCGAGCGTCTGGGCGTCGCGCGCCTCGCCGACCATGACGGGGATGATCGGGTGGCCCGCCCCCCGGGTCTCGAACCCGGCGGCCTCCACGGCCGCGCGGAAGTGCTGCGCGTTGCGCACCAGCCGCGCGCGCAGCTCGTGCGCCTGCTCGACGATCTCCAGCGCCGTGATCGACGCCGCCGCGATGATGGGCGCCAGGCTGTTGGAGAACAGATAGGGGCGAGAGCGCTGGCGCAGGAGGTCGACCACCCCGCGAGAGCCGCTCGTGAAGCCGCCGCTCGCGCCGCCGAGCGCCTTGCCCAGCGTGCCGGTGAGGATGTCGACGCGCTCGCTCACGCCGTGGTGCTCGGGCGTGCCGCGCCCGTGCGCGCCCAGCACGCCCAGCGCGTGCGAGTCGTCGACCATCACCAGCGCGCCGTAGCGTTCGGCCAGGTCGCAGATCTCGGGGAGGGGCGCGATCACGCCGTCCATCGAGAACACGCCGTCCGTGGCGATCAGGACCGTGCGCGCCTCCCTCGCCTCATGGAGCCTGGCCTCGAGGTTCGCCATGTCGCAGTTGCGGTAGCGATAGCGCTGCGCCTTGCAGAGGCGGATGCCGTCGATGACGCTGGCGTGGTTCAGGGCGTCGCTGATCACGGCGTCCTCGGGGCCCAGGAGCGTCTCGAAGAGGCCGCCGTTGGCGTCGAAGCAGGACGAGTAGAGGATCGCGGACTCCTTGCCCAGGAAGCCCGCGATGGCCTTCTCCAGGTGGGCGTGCACCGTCTGCGTGCCGCAGATGAAGCGCACGGACGACATCCCGTACCCCCACTCCTCGAGCGCCCTGCCGGCGGCCGCGACGACGTCCGGATGCGACGACAGGTTGAGGTAGTTGTTGGCGCACATGTTGAGCACGCGACGCCCGTCGGCGAGCTGGACCCAGACGCCCTGCGCCCCGGCTATCTGGCGCTCCACCTTGAACAGGCCCTGGTCGCGGGTGTCCTGCAGCTCGCGCAGGAGTCGCTCCTTGACGTCGGCGGTGATCACGGCTCTCCTCCAGGCTGACGCGGTTCGCCGCGTTCGCCGTCGAGCGCGGCCGGCCACTCCAGAATGACCTTACCGGAGTGGCCGGAGCGCATCACGGCGAACGCCTCTTCGTACTCACTGACGGGGAAGTGGTGAGTGATGACGGGACTGACGTCGAGCCCGCTCTGGACCATCGCCGTCATCTTGTACCAGGTCTCGAACATCTCGCGGCCGTAGATGCCCTTGAGCGTGAGCCCGCCGAAGATCACGGGTTCCAACTCGATAGGGGTCTCGCCCTCCAGAAAGCCCATCAGACTGATGCGGCCTCCGTGGGCCATCGTGGCGATCATGCTGCGCAGCGCCTCCTTGTTGCCGGACATCTCGAGGCCGACATCGAAGCCCTCCGTCATGCCCAGGCTGGCCATCGCCTCTGCCGGGCCGGACGTGCGCACGTCGACGGCCAGCGACACGCCCATCTGCTCGGCGATGCGCCAGCCGCGCCGGGTTCACGTCGGTGATCACCACGTGCCGGGCGCCGGCGTGACGCACCACGGCCGCCGCCAGGCAGCCGACCGGTCCTGCGCCGGTAATGAGCACGTCCTCGCCGACGAGGTCGAACGAGAGCGCCGCGTGCACGGCGTTGCCGAGCGGATCGAAGATGGCGAGGATGTCGAGCGGGATCCGCTCGTCCGCCGGCCAGACGTTGACCGCCGGGAGCGCCAGGTACTCGGCGAAGGCGCCGGGGGCGGTCGCGCCGATGCTGACGCTGTGCGCGCAGAGGTGGCGGCGGCCGGCGCGGCAGTTGCGGCAGTGGCCGCAGACGATGTGCCCCTCGCCGGTCGCCAGCTCCCCGACCTCGAGGCCGCGCACCCCGTCGCCGAGCGCGACGATCCTGCCGACGAACTCGTGACCGACGACCAGGGGCACGGACAGCGTCCGCTGCGCCCACTCGTCCCACTCGTAGATGTGCACGTCGGTGCCGCAGATGGCGGTCTTGAGGACGCGGATCACCACCTCTCCGGGGCCGGCGCTGGGGACGGAGACGCGCTCGAGCGCCAGCCCGGGTCCGCGATGGTCCTTGACGAGCGCGAGCATGGAGTCCACAGCGTGCTCCTCTCTCCTCAGACGCCCCAGCTGACTTGCGCCCGCGCGACCTCGCACGACCGCTTGCGGGCCGCGGCGATGGGCGGCTACGTGCCCGCCGGGCGCCTCCCTCCTGGGCTTCATGCCGAACAGGAAGCGCAGCGGGCCCCAGCGCCTCACGGCCACCTCGTAGAGGAGCAGGCTGAGCGCGAGCGAGGCGGCGGCGATGGCCGCGAACTTGAGCCCCGCCGCCCAGTCCCACTGTACGACGAAGTAGGCGACGGCGACGATGACGGTCTGGTGGAGGATGTAGAAGGGGTAGGCGGCCTCGGTCGCGTAGCCGAGCACCGGCCCGCCGGCGGTGAAGAACCGCTGCGCCAGACCGAGCAGGCCGAGGATCATGCACCACACGCCGATCTCGTAGAGGAACTTCTTGCCGGTGAACACCGCGATCGTGTCGCCCCAGTCCGTCCGCGGTTCCGCCCAGATGTAGACGAGGCTGGCGACCACGCCGAGGCACAGGATCCACACCCAGTGCCGGACGACGGTCGCAGAGATGCGTTCGTCACCGAGCAGCAGAAAGCCCAGGACGAACACGAAGATGAAGCCGAAGGGAGGCTGACCGCTCAGGTCGTCGTCCATGATGAGCCATGGCAGCACCAGGACCAGTACCGGCACGAGGATGAGCAACGCCGGGTTCGACCAGATGCGCCCGAGGCCGGCCACCACGCGTCGCCCGCCTCGGTCGTGCAGCCACACGAAGAGCGGCAGGGCGACGAGCGAGAAGATGAAGAGGAAGAGGATGAACCACAGGTGGCCGGGCGTGAAGCCGCCGGCGTAGCCAGCCGGATCCTCGCCGACTGTGGTGAAGAACCGGGGCAAGTACTCCCAGTACGAGAGGTACTCCTCGTGATGGGTGATGTAGCCGAGCCAACTCAGCGGCGGCACGATGACGAGCACGCCGAATATGAAGGGGATCAACAGGCGCTTGAAGCGCTCGCCGGCGTACTGCCTGCCGCTGCGATGACCGAAGGCGAACCAGGAGGCCGCGCCGGCGAGCACGAAGAGCAGGCTCATGTGCCAGGGGCCGACGAAGTCGATGAAGCGCTGCGACACCTCGTCCGTGGGGACGTTCTTGATGTAGAAGTCCTCTTCCCAGTTGAAGACGCGCGCCGTGTGATAGGGGATGAGCAGCAGGACGGCGGCGATGCGCAGCCAGTCGATGTCGCGGCGCCGAGCGGGCCGCTGTTCCGCCTCCGCCATGAGCCTCCCCTCCAACTCTGGACCCGGCGAGCACCTTACCGCACGTGCAACGGCCGCTCGCCTCAGTGCCCGGCGACGATGCCCGCGGCCCAGACGAGCAGGGGCAGCACGATGGTGACGAAGACGAGCGCGATGGCCCCGCCGATGAGGCAGCGCTGACCGAACAGGGCGCCCCGATGGTGCTCGCGCTCGGCGCCCGGCGACGGCGCAGAGAGATCGACGTCCCCCGCGTGCATCATCCCTTCCTCACGCCGGTGCCGGCTGCGTCGCCGGTCCAGAGCTTCATCGTGCCACGACTTCGCCGCGAAGACCACAGCTGTCTCCGTGTGCGAGAAGACTGGCCGAACCGTGAGCGTCGACGTCGACGCGTTGTCAGAGTAGACAACGCCGGCGGCTGTGCACTCACGGCGGAGGGCCACGGCAGCCGTGCCGCGCGGTCGTGGCGCCCGCCACGCGCGGGGCACTGGCGTCGGACGGTCGCGGCGCGGATACACTGAGCGCGGAGACGGAAGGGGGCCGCGCTGTCCGAGGACAGGTTCGAAGGGGTGAGGGCCGCGCTCGGCTGTCGCGACTTCCGCGTCCTCCTCGCGGCCCGCTTCGCCAGCCAGATCGCGGAGGGGGCGTTCCTGGCGGGGATCTTCAACGCGGTGGTCTTTCTGCCGGAGTCGCAGAGCACCG
Organism: uncultured Thermoleophilia bacterium; assembly: GCA_963717965.1. GTDB lineage: Bacteria > Actinomycetota > Thermoleophilia > UBA2241 > UBA2241 > CAIXSE01. The sequence continues at coordinate 90,034 of CAVQXS010000006.1, forward strand.
TGCGGGGGTTCGCGGTGGCGACGGCCCTCACGCTGTTGCCGTTCGCGCTACTCGAACCCTTCGCCGGCGTCTTCGTCGACCGGTGGCCCCGCCGCCCCATCCTGGTGGTCCTCCCGCTGGTACGAGCTGCAGCCGCGCTGCTCGCCCTGCCCGGGATCGGCGGCGGCGCGGTCTACGCCGGGGCGCTCGTCGTGTTCTCGGCCAACCGGCTCTTCCAGGCCACCACGACCGCGGTGATACCTCGCGTGGTCGGCGCCGCGGAAGAGCCGGCGACGGGGCCCGGGCGCGCACCCAGCGACGCGCTCCTCTTCAGCGCCAACACGATCGCGTCCGTCGTGGGGACGGTGGCGCTCTTCGGCGGCATCGCCGTGGGCGGGTTCGTCGCGGCGGCGGCAGGCACCTGGGCCGTGATCGCGCTCTCCGGTGTGCTGTGGGCGGCGACGTCGGTCATCAGCGCGCGCCTCTCCGGCGCCTTGCCACCGAAGAAGGCCGCCGCCGCGCTGCGCGGCGAACTGGGGGAGGTCATGGCAGATCTCGTCGACGGCTTCCGGCGCATCGGGCGCACGCCGGCCGCCCTGGCCCCGGTCCTGACGGTGGCCGCCGGCCAGTTCCTGCAGGTCATGGTCATCGCGACCGTGCTCGTGGTCATCAAGGAGAACCTCGGCGGTGGCCTCGTCTCGTTCTCCGGACTCGTCGGGGCCGGCGGCGTCGGGGTCCTCCTCGGCTTCCTCACAGCGGGAGCGCTGCGCTCTCTCATGCCCAACCAGCTGCTCATCGGGGCGGCCTTCGTCCTCGGGTTCCTCGCCCTGCTCCCCGCGATCGTGGGGGTGGAGGCGGTCGAGCTGGCGCTCACCGTCGGCGCGGTGCTCCTGGGCGTCTCGTACGGCTGGACGCGGGTGCCTGCGGACACGCTCGCGCAGCGTGCGGTGCCGGACCGCTACCGCGGTCGCGTGTTCACGGCCATCGACCTGGGCTTCAACACGGCGCGAGTGCTCGGCGCCCTGGCCGCCGTCATCGTCGTCCCGCTGCTCGGCCCGCAGACCACCATCGCCGTGGTGGCGTTCCTGTTCCTGTTCTGGGCCCCCGTGGTGCCGCTCTGGCTCAGGGGCGAGCGCGGGGAGTGAGACCGGTGCGCCGCGCGACGCGGGGACGGCGGCCGGCGCTCAGATGGGCAGCTCCTCGTCGGCGGGCAGGTCGACGACCCCCCAGGGCGTGCCGTGCGCCGTCATCAGGTCGAGGAACGGCGCCGGGTCGATCTGCTCCGGGGCGAAGACGCCCGGGCCCCGGACCAGGCCCCTGGCCAGCATGATCCCGGCGCAGGCCGCCGGCACGCCCGGTCTGCCAGCCCGTGCCCTGCACGCCGTGCCGCTCGTAGGCCTCGTCGTGCGACGTGATCTGGTACATGAAGCGGCGCACGCGCTTGCCGGCCGATGGAGCCCTCGGCCAGGGTGCCGACGCAGACGGCGCCGTGCATCTTGCCGATCAGGTCGACGGACTTCGGCAGCCGCGAGACGAGCAGGTCGAGCGGCCGGAAGCGGGCGCCGCGGAACTCGATCTCGCGGTTGTGGTCGAACCCGAGCTTGCGCCAGGCGAGCAGCAGGTTGACCCAGTCGTCGTCGAGGGCGATGAAGAAGTCGGCGTCCGTCAGGCCCTTGTCGCCGAGGAACAGCGGCATGAGCTGCGACTCCTCGTGGTCGACGTTCCACACCGTGAGCGGCCCGATCGGGTCGGGGAAGGTGAAGTCGAACTTCTTGGAGAGCGAGGTGCGGCGGATCAGCTTGCCGTTCTCGAAGGCGTGCGGCGGCAGGATCAGGCACTCCTCGACCATGGTCGTCGGGGAGAAGCTGGGGGCGAAGTCGACGCCGTCGGCGCTGGAGTTGTCGCCGTCGAGCACCGTCAGGCGCTCGACGGTGTCGAACTGGTCGTAGAGGGCGCGAGCGAAGACGTCGCTCGCGCCCGGGTCGATGCCGAAGAAGACGAGCGCCGTGAGGCCCGCGCGCTTGAACTCGTCGTGCAGCGCGAGCTCCTCGTCGACGTCGGCCGTGCCGACCACGTCGCGCGGCCCGGCGGCGGCCATGTCGAGGTAGTGCGTGCCCGCCTCGAGACACGCCGCCATGACGTCGAGATTGACCTCGGGGATGAGCCCGTTGATGACGAGGTCGACGCCGGCGAGCGCCTTGACCAGCGCGTCGCCGTCGTGGACGTCGAGCTGCAGCGTCTCGGCCTTGCCGGGCGGGAGCTTGCCGGCGACCGCCCGCGGCCGCGCCTCGTCGATGTCGGCGAGCACGACCGCCTCGACCTCCGGCACGCTCGCGACCGTCCTCGCCGTCACCTCGCCTACGGAGCCCACGCCCAGCTGAAGAACTCGCATGCTCACGACTCCTCGGCCGGCCGCGCCGGCGCCGGAGCAGCCAGATGATCGACAGGACGACCACCACGACGGCGGCCACGACGGCCACCACGATCCACATGCTGGAGGCGCCGCTCGACGCCTCCGCCGCCACCGGCTTGAGGTCGATGTACGACTGCGGGTAGCCGGTGGTCAGGAACGCGGGCCCGGCGCCGTCGAACATGCGTGTCCAGCCGGTCCACTCGGCGTCGTTGTAGGCCTGCAGATACTGCGGGTACGTGAGCACCACCCACGGCGTCTGCTCGAACATGATCTGCTGCATGCGATCGATGACGACCTTGCGCTGCTCGGGATCCAGCTCGGACGCCTGCTGCTCGTTCAGCGCGTCGTACTCGGCGTTCGACCAGCAGGGCTCGTTGGTGTTGCCGATCTGGTCGGTGATCTGGGCAGAGAGCGTCTGACCGGGGTCGCTGTAGCCGGCCCAGTCCCAGATGTACATGTCGAAGTCCGGGACGTAGGTGTCGCCCTCGAAGTTCCAGACGCTGTCCTGCAGCGCGCCCGCGTCGACGATCGACACCTCGATCTTCAGCCCGAGCTTCTTGAACCAGCCGGCGATGAGCTTGAGGCTCGTCTGCGCCGGCGCCGACTCCGTCGTCGTCCACAGGCGCAGCTCTATCGGCTTCCCGTCGTACAACCGGGTCCCGTCCGGCCCCAGCTCGTAGCCCGCGTCGTCGAGCAGCCGTCCCGCTTCGGCCAGGTCGAACGCGTACCGCTGGTCGTCCGGAGGCTCCCAGTGGTAGTCGGGGTCAGACCACATGCCGGGGGGGAGGATCGTCGTGCCCGGCGTCGCCTTCTTCACGTAGGCGATGTCCGCGAGCGCCTGCCGGTCGACCGCGTAGTTGAGCGCGTTGCGGAAGCGCCAGTCCCTGAGCACGGGGTGTCCCAGCGACTTGCCGTCGTAGCAGTTCAGGCTGAGGTAGTCCCAGTTGAAGAAGTTGTAGCCGACCGGCTGGATCCCCTCCACGGAGGCAAGCGAGTCGAACTGCGCCTCGGGGATGCCCCAGGCGGCGTCGATGGCGCCCGACTTGAGGTCGGCGGTCATGGTATCGCCGTTGGTGTAGTACTCGAACAGAAGCTCGTCCAGCGTGGGTCTCGTGCCCCAGTAGTGGGGGTTGCGCTCCATCCTCACGTAGCTGCCCTTCTTGAACTCGGTGGTGATGAAGGGGCCGGTGCCGACGATGGGCGGCTTGCTGGCGTAGCTGGTCTGGGCCTTGTTCGGGTCGACCTTCTCCCAGACGTGCCTGGGCAGGATCGGCAGGAAGATGTGCATCATGTCGGCCTTGGGCCGGGAGCAGGTGATGCGCACGACGTCGGGCGCGAGCGCCTCGGCCTCCTCGATGCCCACGGTGGTGATCGCCATGTTCAACATCCGGTTCTTGACGATGTAGTTGTAGGTGAACGCCACGTCCTCTGCGGTGAACGGCTGCCCGTCCGACCACTTGACTCCCTGGCGCAGCTTGATCGTCCACACCGTGCCGTCGGCGGAGATGCCGCCGTTCTCCTCGGTCGGGAACTCGCGGGCCAGATCCAGTGTGGGGCTGTTGTCGTTGCCGAAGCCGAAGAGGAAGCCGTAGTTGACCGACCAGATCTCGTAGGTGACGTTCTGCCACCCGATGAAGGGGTTGAGGTTGTCGGGCTGCGACGTCCACCCGATGCGGAGCGTGAGCCGCTCGGCGCTGGCGGTCGGAGCGGGAGTGTCGGCGCGGGCCGTCGCAAGGCCGGCGGCGAGCGCGACGGCGGCCGCCAGGACGACGACCAAGACGTACGGCAGGAGGCGCCTGGAGCGTGCGCTGAAGCTCATTCGGGGCTCCTTTCGAGGACTGGACGCGTGGCGGGATCGCCGAACCAGGGCCGGGCCGCGGCGAAGGCCGCGGCGGCGCGGAAGGCGCTGACGTCGTCGTAGGTGCGGCCGACCACCTGGATGCCGAGCGGCACGCCCTCCCGGGAGCGGCCGCAGGGCACCACGAGCACGGGGCAGCGGCTGCACACGTTGAAGACCAGGGTCATGCCGTGGCGGTACATGGCCTCGATGTCGTACTCGGCGGCCGTCGCCTTCAGGGCGGGCACGCCGAAGGTGGGCGCGATGAGGACGTCGTGATCTTCCAGGACGTCCGCGACCCGGGCGTAGACCTCGCTCTCGATCTCCAGCGAGCGGTAGTACCCGACGTTCGGCTCGCCGGCGTCCTCGGCGAAGGCGATCGCGTACGTCGTCATCAGGTCGCGGTGCCGAGCCAGCGAACGACGGATCAGGCTGCCGAAGATGGCGGCGAAGTGAGCGCGAGCCGCCTCGCGCAGGTCGTCCATGTCGAGGGCGAGGCCGACCTCTTCGACGTCGGCCCCGAGAGAGCGGAACACGCCGGCCGCGTCACGCAGGTTCTCGCGGACCTCCGGGGTCACCTCGAAGCCGCCGAGGTCGGCGCTCGCCGCGATCCGCAGGCCCTCGACGCCCGGCAACTCCGCCGGGATCGTGAGCTTGGGCCGCAGCGACACGATGTCGTCGCGGTGCGGCCCCGCCATGACGTTCTCGAGCAGACGGCAGTCCTCGACCGTGCGGGCCATGGGCCCGTCGTGGCAGTAGTGGTCGAGATTGAACGGCGGCTCCTGCGGCACCCGGCCGTAGGGCGGCTTGAACCCGACCACGCCGCAGAACGACGCCGGGATGCGGATGGAGCCGCCGATGTCGGAGCCGGTGGCGAGGCTCGCCATGCCGGCGGCGAGGGCGGCGCCCGAGCCGCCCGACGAGCCGCCCGGGCTGTACTCGAGGTTCCACGGGTTGCGCGTGACACCCCAGATGCGCGAGTCGGTGATCGCCGCACAGCAGAACTCGGGCGTGGCCGAGCGCGCGTGGATGATGCCCCCGGCGTCGATGATCCGCTGGATGCACGCCGCCGTGCGTTCGGCGACGACGTCCTTGAGGATCAGCGAGCCCTCCGTGCACGGCTGGCCGGCCACCTCGACCTCGTCCTTGACGGCGACGGGCAGGCCCTCCAGGGGGCGCGGCTCCGGGCCGCGGCCCGCGTAGCGGGCCTCGGCCGCCCGGGCCCCCTCCATCGCCTCATCGAAGAAGCGGATGGGCAGCGCGTTGACGATGCTGTCGAGCGCTTCGACGCGGTCGATCGTCGCTTGCATGAGCTCGACGGGCGAGAGCCCGTGCCGGCGGAACAACTCCAGCGCTTCGCTCGCCGGCAGGTAGCACAGTTCCTCTGTCACGCGACCCCCCTCTGCAGCGTGGACTGCGGCACGTGTGACGACAGCATGGACCCTTCCCCCCGGGTCAGGTCAAGGGGCAGCTGCGGTTTCCCTCCCGGTGGTAGGCTCTGAGGCTGTCTCTGACGGCGGGAGAAGAGGGAGCGAGATGACGAGCATCAGCGAGATCGCGAAGGACGTCTTCAGCATCTGCACCTACGTCGAGAAGGCCGACCTGCAGTTCCGCCAGTTCCTCATCCGCGACGAGCAGCCGCTGCTGTACCACACGGGCACGCGGCGCACGTTCGAACGCGTGCGCGACACCGTCGGACAGATCATGGACCCGGCGTCGCTGCGCTGGATCGCCTTCAGCCACTTCGAGGCGGACGAGTGCGGGGCGCTGAACTACTGGCTCCAGGAGGCGCGGGATGCGCAGGCGGTGTGCAGCCAGAACGGCGCGCTCGTGAGTGTCGGCGACTTCGCCTTCAGCAAGGTGCGGCCGCTGGCCGACGGGGAGACGCTGGAGATCGGCGCTCACCGCCTGCGCTTCCTGGCCACGCCCCACCTGCCGCATGGCTGGGACGCCGGCCATCTCTACGACGAGACTGCCGGCGTCCTCTTCTGCTCGGACCTGCTGCACCAGCTCGGCGACGTGGCCGACACGACCACGGAGAGCCGCGTCGCGGCCATGAGAGCGATGCTCGAGAGCAGCCGCGGCACGCCGCTGGACTGGTACATCCCCTGGACGCCGCAGGCGAGAGCCCGGATCGAGCGGCTGGCAGGTCTGCAGCCGCGGGTGTGCGCCACCATGCACGGCTCCGCGTACGTCGGGGACGGCGGCGCCGAACTGCGCTCCCTGGCGGACATGCTCGAGGAGGTCTACGGCGCCGCTGCGCCCGGTGCGTGAGGCGTACCGGCCTCCGGTGCGTGAGCGGCCGCGCGGACGACCCGGATCAGGTTCCGGCGGGGCCCTCCGCGGGTGAGACGCTCGCCTCCGGGCTGCGGAGCACCGCCGCCGCCTGGCGGCTGCGGCCGGCGAGGTCGGCGAGCGTCATGTCCTGCACGCTGAGGGCCACGAGCCCGGCCACGATCCCGACGACGAGCTGCAGCGCCTGCAGGCCGAGCGCGTAGGCCAGCGCAGGGCCGGCCGCGACGCCATACGTCGCCAGCGCCGCGACCGCCGCGACCTGGAAGGTGCCGACGTTGCCCGGCGTCGCCGGGATGAGCCCGATCAGGTTGGTGAGCACGATGACGAGGGCGGCCCCGCGCAGGCCGGCCGCCCCCAGATGGAACGCTTCGAGCATGGCGAAGGCGGCGGCGAGCTGGACGATCCAGGCGAGCACCTGCGTCCCGGAGACGGCGACCGCGGCCAGCGGCCGGCTCCAGATGCGCTGGCTCTCGATGAGCTGCGGCAGCCAGCGGCCCATGCGCCGTACGCGCGGGCCGCCGCGCGCGCACGCGCCGGCGACGTGCTCCCGCCGCCAGTTGAGCAGGATCCCTCCCACGACCGGGACAGCGATGAGGGCCGCGCTCACCAGCAGCATGTTGACCGCCCAGGAGGGCGCGGACAGCGTGGAGAGGAAGAGCAGCGCCATGACGAGGAACGTGGCGATCGCGAACATCCTCTCGGTGAGCGTGACCCCGAGTGCCGTGGGGAACGGCAGGTGCGCCCGTCTCCGGTGGAGGAGCACGTACAGCACGTAGGGCGAGAGGACGGTCCCGACCTTCACGGGGACGAGCGAATTGGCCAGCAGGCCGATGCTGGTCGCGGAGAAGACCTCGCCGAAACGGGCGCGCACGTCGCCGAGTGCATTGACGATGCTCCCGAGGGCGAGGCTGCGCAGCGCGAGCGACACCAGCATGAGGCCGAGGGCGACGACCGCCCAGCGCCAGTCGGCGCGCGCGAAGGAGCGCACCATGCGGGCCAGGTCGTCGCCGCCGAGGACGGCGGCCGCGAGGGCGAGGACGGCCGCCCCCCCGATCCACCAGCGGCGTCCGGGAGATAGCGCAATCCTGCGGAAGGAGCCGACGAGCTTGCTCGCCTGCTGACTGAAAGTCATATGGTCGCCCATGAAGCGGATCCGCCCGACGCTCTCCGGTCCGCCACTGCGGCGGCCCGTGGGCGTCGCGCCCTGCCCGACGAGTATGGGCGCAAGATTAGTGTTCCACAAGCCACGAATAAGAGCGTACCTACAGGCCCGTCTCCGCGGCCAGCCGCCCCGATCGCACCGCCTTCACGAAGGCCTCGTAGTCGCGCTCGTTCTGGTCCGCGTAGGCGACGGAGAAGTCGGCGATCGCCCGGTCGAACGAGTCGCCCCCTCCGAGGTAGGACGCGATCGCCACCCGGTCGCCGAGGCGCGCGTGCGCCCGGGCGAGGGTCGCGCCGCACAGCCGGGCGTACAGCGTCGCCCCCGGCACCCGGAAGTTCTCCACGTCGACGCTGCCCTTCCAGTCGTGCAGCTGGCGCACGTAGTAGTCGCGCATCTGGCCGTCCAGGCCCTCGAAGCGCAGCCAGCCGAGGAAGACGTCGCTCGCCGCCTGCATCAGCCGCTGGCCCTCGACGACGCGGCGGCCGTGGTTGCCGAACCGGCTCCTGCCGGCGAAACGCTCCAGCACTGAGGCCTGCGCCTCCTTCGCCTGCAGGAACAGTGGCGCCCGGCGCTGGCGCCCCTCGAAGAGGAGGATCCAGGCGCGTGTGCCGACGCTGCCCACGCCCACGACCTTGCGCGCCGTGTCGAGATACCGGTACTGCTCCATCGGGTGGTGCCGCAGGGTCAGCGAGCGGCGGTAGCTCCGTACGAGCCCGCGCATCCACTCCTCCGTCCGCTCGCGCTCCGTGCCCGGAAGCACGAGATCGTCGATCGGCACGACGAGGGGCGGGTCGGCGATGATGCGGACCTTGCCGTCGACCTCGCCGGCCAGCCTGCGGAACGAGCGCTCGTGGACGCGCGTCTCGGCCTTGGCGACGACCCCGGCCGCCTCCCCGGCCTCCCTCTTGCTGAGGCGCCCGGCGCGCACCTCCCTGGCGATCCACGCCTTGAGGTCGTCCACCGTCAGATGCGCGTACCAGGCGTCCAGCGCGCGCATCTTCCCCGCCCGGCGCATCGCCTCGCGGTACTCGCGCACGCCCGCCGTGACGACGTCGCGCCGGTCGGAGGGCGAGAAGCCGAGGTCGCGAGCGGCGACCTCGAAGCTCGCCGCGAGCCGCTTGACGTCCCACTCCCACGGGCCCGGGAGCGTCTCGTCGAAGTCGTTGATGTCGAAGAGCATCTGGCGCTCGGGCGACGCGAAGAGGCCGAAGTTCAGCAGGTGCGCGTCCCCGCAGAGTTGCACCTCGAAGCCGGACACCGGGGTCCCCGCGAGGTCCGCCGCCATGATCAGCGCGGCGCCCCTGTAGAACGTGGACGGAGAGGCCAGCATGCGCCCGTGGCGGATGGGCACGAGGTCGGCGACCCGGCTCTCCGCCTGCTCTTCGAGCAGCGCGACGGGGTCCGGCCGGTCCGCCGCCGGCTTCCACCCCGCGTGACTCGACCGCGGCGCCCGGCGCCGAGCGGCCCTGCCTCTCGCCGACCACTCCGCCGCGCTGACGAACGCAGTGTCTCGATCCGCAGAACTTCCACTCGGATTCATCGCAGACCCCTCACAGGTTGAATTCCTCATACCCCGGAGCGACACGGGGCCAGGGACGAGCGTCTTCCCACAGCCGGGCGAAGCCGAGCAGCAGGTCGTCGCGAAAGCGCGGGGCGACGACCTGCAGGCCGAAGGGTAGGCCATTGGGCGTGACGCCCGCCGGAAGCGAGATCGCCGGGTGGCCGGTGAGATTGCAGGGGGCGGTGTTGAAGTCCTCCGCGCGGCTCCCCGGCTCGCTGGCCTCGTCGCGGCGGCCGTCGGCGCTGTAGCCGGAGCTGACGCAGGTGGGCATGACGAGCAAGGACTGCTCGCCCAGCAGCCGGTCGAGGTCGCGAGCGTAGGAGAAGCGACGTCGCCGCGCGGCCAGATAGTCGTCCAGCGGCGTCGCCAGGCCCTCTTCCATCATGCGCAGGAACCAGGGCTCGAGCACCTCACGCCGAGCCTCGATCACCTCAGGCCCCAATGCGGCTGCCTGCTCGGCGTTGCAGATCACGTACCAGTCGAGGTCGGGATTGCCCGCGGGGAAGATGTCCCCAGGTTCGAGGACCTCGACCGGCATGCCGAGATCCGCCTCGATGCTCGCGAGGGCGTTGCTGAAACGCCGCCCGGGTGTCGGACGGCAACGGGCCCCAGTCGACCCAGCGCTCCGCCGCCAGGATGGCGCCGCCCGGCGCGGTCTCGCGCAGCGGCCACTGCGGGAGCGCGGACGGATCGCCCTCCACGGGTCCCACCTCGAGCGAGAGGAGCAGCACGAGATCGTCGACCGTGGCGGCGAGCGGGCCATCGGTCGACAGGTCCATCCAGGCCGGGATCGGGTCTCTTCCCGACGAGACCGTTCGTCGGCTTCAGCCCGACGAGCCCGCACCAGGCCGCCGGGATGCGAATGGAGCCGCCGCCATCGGTGGCGGTCGCCACGGGCACCAGCCCCGCCGCCATCGCCGCCGCCGACCCACCGCTGGATCCTCCGGGGCTGTGGTCGAGGCGCCACGGATTGCGCGTCGCGCCGAAGAGCCGATTGGCGGTGAAGCCCTCCGCGGCGAACTCGGGCAGATTGGACTTGCCGACGACGATCGCGCCCGCCTCTTTCAGGCGGCGGGGCACGATCCCATCGCGGTCGGCGGGCGGCGATGCGGCTCTCAAAAGGGACCCGCAGGTGGTCCTCATGCCCTGCACGTCCTCGAGGTCCTTGACCAGCACGGGCACGCCGCACAGCGGGCCGGCCTCCCGCCCCCGGGCGAGGTGCCGATCCTGCTCGTCTGCCTCCCGCAGCGCTTCGTCAAAGCGAGTCGCGATGACGGCATTGAGGTCGGCATCCAGCCTGGTGATGCGGTCTATGGTCAGCTCGACGAGATCCCTGGCGCTGACGTCGCGCCGCTTCACTCTCGTCACCAGTTCCGTCAGCAATCGCTCATCCTGTCCCGATGCGTCGGTCCAGGTCCTATGATAGTGCCACGGCCGGCTTCCCGTGAGTGCCGGCGGTGCGCGGTGTGTGAACGAGAATGGACCCGCGACGTTCGCGTCAGAGGAGCGGAGGATCTCCGTTCAAGGCGCGGCGCAGGCTCACGCGGCGCTTCTTCAGCGCCTCGCGGTGCCCCTTGATGCCGTGGTCCTGGCAGTCGAGCAGGCCGAGCGACGCCGCGCTGTCGATCTCCTCCAGCGCCTCCTCCTGCAGCCCCGCGCGCTTGAGCACGAGGCTCAGGCGGTCGAAGCTGAGCAGCAGGTCGTGGCGCACGTCCTCCCGATCCAGGGGGTCCGCCGCCGCCTCCAAATAGCGAAGCACCGCCTGCCGGTACAGCGCCGCCGAGCGGGCGGCGTCGGTCTTCTCGCAGCCCTTGGCCTCGAGCATCGGGAGCGACGCCTCGTGGAGGCGACGCGAAAGCGCATCCTCACGGCTGCGCGAGGCGCGGTCGTCCTCGCCGGCGACCTGCCCGTTCGAGCTCGTGCCGTTCTGCGCGGCACGAGGTTCGGGCGCCGCCGAGGCCACGCTCGCCGGCGCGTCGTCGCGCGCGCCACACACCGTGCAGAAGGTCGCGGCGTCGCCCATGGACAAGCCGCACTGCGCACACACTCGCATCGCTCCTCCCCGGTCCGGTCGATCAACCCTACTATCGGCAGAACTCCGGCCAGCCGTAGAGGTGCGGGGCGCCGCTCGGGAGAGCGGCGCCGTTCGCGATCGAAGGAGCCGGCCGCTGCCACCGGCAAAACCTACCACAGACCGGCGTTCAGCCGCCGCGGCTCCGAGTCCGGCGGCGCGGGCGCTGAGCACCCGGCGGCCGCGCCTTGTCCCACTCGGCGGGATTGCCGTGGCCGCGCTTCTGCTGGTGGGCGAAGAGGTCACTGCGACGCGTGAAGGCCTCCCCGCACGTGGCGCAGCGGAACGTGATCGGCGTGCCGAGGTGCGCCTCACCGCAGTCGTCGTGAAGCAGGCACATGTGGTTGTCGAGGTCCCGCTGCGACCCGAGTTCCGCGCTGCAGATCGCGCACTCGAAGGTCTTGCGAGTGGTGAGTGCGGGCATTGCGCATCGTCCTCTCGACGACTGGCCGCCGCCTGCGCCGGTCCTGCTCTCTCGACACGGCTGCACGTCGGCCGTTTGACCAAGCAACTATGTATTCCCGCAAGAGGGCAAAAGGGCACTCCAAGGTGCCCCCGAGCCCGATCATGCCGTAGCGGCCGCGCGTCTGGGCCTGTCCTCCCCGGCCGCGCGACGGCTTCCTTCCCAAGGACCCGACCTTGCCGCTAGTATGGTGGCGGACCGGTGACCGAACGGCGCGGACGCTCCACGCGTCCGCGGAAGGGGGCGACGTTGCCTCGTTGGCTCAGCTATACGGCGATCTTCATCCTCACCGCGTTCGTCCTGCACGCCTTCCTCGTGGTCGTGTCGCTGGCCACCGGGGTCGTGTCCGAGGACAGCCTGCTCACGATGGCCGGGCCCATCACCTTCATCGTCGAGTTCGGTCTAGCCGCGGTGATCACCTGGCTGATCGTCCGGCCCCGGTCCCAGCCGGTGCTCAGCGAGGAGGACGAGCGCAAACGTGACGCCGCGCTCGAAGATGATGCGCGGCGGCGCGTCCAGGCCATCGAGCAGCAGTACCGGGACGACCAGCGCCTGGAACGGCTCACGGCTACGGTGACCGAGTGGCGCAAGGCGCGCGACCTGCGCGCCTACGCCGGCGAGGCCCTGGCCGACCTCGGCGACGGCGACGTCACGACGGCGGAGGGCGGGTCGCTGCGCGACGAGTTGCAGTGGGCGCTCGACTACGCCGACCGCATCGACCCTCTGCGCCGCCAGCACTAGCTCACCCTCCCGATCGCCGGCCCGAGCCCCACTCGGGCGTCCCGGGTACTTGTCTGCCGGCTCCCGACGCCCTAATCTGAGTCGTCACTCACCTCTCCTGTGGGCGCGGTAGGAGGGACCGTGCTTGCTGGACACAGCCCTGAGGCCCGGGCAAGGAGGTCCAGCCCATGAGCGGCCACGTCTGGCGACCTGTGCTCGTCGTCGTCGCCCTCGTCGCCGTGCTGATCGCGGTCCGGCAGCTCTACGTGCCCAATGATTTCGGCGTCCACGCGCGCGGCTACACCTACGGCTGGTATCGAGCCGGGAACGTCGTGGACTGGAAGTGGATGCCGCTGAGGTACCAGGGCACGGAGACCTGCGACGAGTGTCATCGGCAGCAGGCGCGCGAGATCCGCGACATGCCGCACGCGAGCATCCAGTGCCAGAACTGTCACGGACCCGCCCTGGACCACCCATCCGACCCGGCCAGACTCGTGATCGACACGACGCGAGGGCTCTGCCTGCGCTGCCACGCCAGACTGCCGTACCCGTCGAGCGCGCGGGGAGGGCTCAGGGGCATCGACCCGGCGACCCACCACCCGGACCGCGAGTGCGTCGCCTGCCACCAGCCCCACCACCCGATCCTCGAGGGCCCGGGCGCGACCGAGCCCGTCGGGGGCGACGTGGCCGCGTCCTGCAGGCCCTGCCACCAGAAACAGGTCGACGACCTCGTCGGGATGCCGCACCAGATCATCTCCTGTGAGCGCTGCCACGGCCCGAGGCTGGACCATCCGACCGACCCGCCCAAGCTGGGCATCGACAAGACGCGCAGGCTCTGCCTGACGTGCCACGACAACAAGACCCGTCACAACGCCGGCCGCACCTGCGTCACCTGCCACGACCCGCACAAGTCCAGCCTGCAGTTCCTGCAGTTCCTCCCCTCGTCCGGTGAGGCCGCGCAATGATGACGAGACGAGACTTCCTGAAGAAGACGGCCCTGGTCCTCGGCGGGGTCATGGTGCCGGTGACCGCCCTGGAGATCCTCAAGCCCGCACGCCTGCAGGCGCTGATGGCGGACGAGGCGGTGCGCTGGGGATTCCTGGTCGACACCTACAAGTGCGTCGGCTGCGGCTTCTGCGTCAAGGCCTGCAAGCTCGAGAACGGCATCCCCTACGACGCCAACGTCTCGCGCACGTGGGTGGAGCGCTACGTGCTCACCAAGGACGGCGGCTTCCACGCCGACTCGCCCCTGGGCGGACGGGACGGCTTCACCACGTCCGCCCTCGATCTCAACGAGAGCGGCCAGCTCTCGATCGACCCCGAGCAGATCGACAAGGCGTTCTTCGTCCCCAAGCTCTGCAACCAGTGCGCCAACCCACCGTGCGTGCAGGTCTGCCCGGTCGGCGCCACCTACCAGGTCCCCGACGGCGTCGTCCTGGTCGACAGGACCTGGTGCATCGGCTGCGGCTACTGCATCATGGCCTGCCCGTACGGCGCCCGGTTCTTCCACCCTACGTATCACACGGCGGAGAAGTGCACCTTCTGCTACCACCGCATCAGCGACGGGCTGCGGCCGGCCTGCGTGCAGGCGTGCCCGTTCGGCGCGCGGCAGCTGGGCAACCTCAAGGATCCGGACGATCCGGTGACGAGGGCCATCGCCAGCGAGCACGTGGCCGTCCTGAAGAGCGAGTACGGCACCAAGCCTCAGGCGTACTACGTCGGCCTCGACTGGGAGGTGCGCTGAGATGGTGCACGGAGAGCTCTGGACGCTGCGCGACCTGTTCGTGCTGCCGAACGAGTACGTCTACTGGTCAATCCAGATCGTCATGTACCCCTTCATGACCGGGCTCGTCGCGGGGGCCTTCGTGCTGTCGTCCCTCTACCACGTCTTCGGCGTCGAGAAGCTGAAGGGCATCGCGCGCTTCGCGCTGGTGCTCTCCTTCGCCCTGCTGCCCGCCGCGCTGGTGCCGCTGCTGCTGCATCTGCAGCAGCCCCTGCGCGGCGTGAACGTGCTGATGACCCCCCACTTCACCTCCGCCATCGCGGCGTTCGGCATCGTCTTCTCGACGTACTTCGCGATCGTCGCCTCCGAGGTGTGGTTCGTCTACCGCAGGCACTTCGTCGCGCAGTCCCTGCTGCTCAAGGAGAACGCGCACAAGACCTTCCGGGAGAGGGTCTACTCCCTCATCTACGCCGTCCTCACCCTGGGCTCCTACGACGTCGGCGAGAAGGCCCTGCGGACGGACGAGAAGGCGACGAGGATCCTCGCCGCGGTGGGCATCCCCGTCGCCCTCTTCCTGCACGGCTACGCCGGCTTCATCTTCGGGTCGGTCAAGGCGAACGCGCTCTGGATGACGCCGCTGATGCCGGTCATCTTCATCGTCTCCGCGATCGTCTCCGGCATCGCCTTCTGCCTGCTCACCTACATCGTGACCATGGAGATCAGGAAGCTGCTGGCGCGCAGGAGGCGGGCGGGCGGAGAGGCGCCCGCGCGCCGCGAGGAGATCCGCGGCGTGGAGGTCGGCGTGGTGAGGATGACCGCCAGGTACCTCGTCATCTTCCTCGTCCTCGCCATCAGCCTGGAGCTTCTCGACGCGGTGTTCCGCAGCTACACGGCGGTCAAGGCGTGGGACGTGGTGAAGAGCGCCGTGTACGGCCACGAGTTCCGGCAGGTCTTCGTCCTGCAGTACGGAATCGGCAACCTCGTGCCGCTGATCCTGCTGCTCCTGCCGCGCCTGACTATCTGGAGGGCCGTCGCCGGCGTCGTCCTGGTCCTGTTCGGCGTCTTCATGATGCGCTGGAACGTCGTGATCGGCGGGCAGTCGTTCTCGCTCACCCTCGCCGGCTACATGCAGTACCTGCTGCCCATCGTCCCCCATTCCGTGGAGACGCTGAAGGAGGGACTGGTCGGCGCCCTCGCCGTCGTCACGTTCCCGCTCGTCCTCTTCTACTTCCTCTCCCGAGTCTGTCCGGTCTTCGCCCCGACGGAGTCAGGTCAGCCCAGCTAGGACGAAGGTACTTCCCCCTCCTTGAGGTACTGGTGGACGAAGGCGATCGCCATGCTGCCCTCGCCGACGGCGGCGGCGACACGTTTGACGGGGCCGGAGCGGACGTCGCCGCAGGCGAAGATGCCGGGGACGCTGGTCTCGAGGAGGTAAGGGTCACGGTCGAGGCTCCAGGCTCCGGCGGCGGTCACGTCCGAGCCGGTGAGCACGTAGCCGCGGCGGTCGAGGGCGATCTCGGGCGGCAGCCAGGCCGTCTGTGCATCCGCACCGATGAACAGGAACAAACCGCCGGAATCGAGGCGGAGCGTCTCCCCGGTCGCGTTGCTGCGGATGTCGATCGCTTCCAGCGCGGTGTCGCCGTGGGCGGCCACCACCTCAGTGTGCAGCACCACGCGAATGTTGGGCCGGGCCGCCAGCTGATCGATGAGATAGCGGGACATGCTCTTCTCGAGCCCCTCGCCCCGGTAGAGGATGGTCACGCTGCGCGCGTGGGTGGAGAAGAACAGGGCCGCCTGTCCAGCGGAGTTGCCGGCACCCACGATGTGGATGTCGAGGCCGTGACTGTTCGGCGCCTCGCTGCGCGCTGCGCCGTAGAAGACGCCTTTGCCGGCGAGGCGATCGAAGCCCTCGGTCGCGAGGTGCCGCCACGCGACGCCGCACGCGAGGATGACGGCGCGGGCGCGCAGGACGTCACCTCCGTCGAGGTGCACCTCGTGCGTCGCCACGTCGATACGCGTGATCTCCCGGGTCACGAGGATCTCGGCGCCGAGTCTCCGCGCCTGCTGCAGCGCGCGGCTCGCCAGCTCGTCCCCCGAGACGCCCGACGGGAAGCCGAGGTAGTTCTCGATCCGCGACGAGGTGCCGGCCTGGCCGCCCGGCGCCTCGCGTTCGATCACAATCGTCCGCAGCCCCTCCGACGCCCCGTAGACGGCCGCCGCGAGCCCGGAGGGGCCGGCGCCGACGATGACCGTGTCGTAGTCGGCCGCGGCTGCCTCGGTACCGAGCCCGAGCAGTTCGGCGACACGACGGAGCGTCGGCCGAACGACGGTCTTGCCGCCGACGACGCGGATCGCCGGGCAGTCGCCCTCGGCGAGCAGAGGACCGCCCCACTGCTCGGCCGCGTCCGGCATGTCGGGCGTGAGCCATCGAAAGGTGATCTGGTTGCGTTCGAGGAAGTGCCGCAGGTCTGTGCACGCGGCGTCCTGCCGGCGCCCCAGCAGGATCGCCCGAGGCGGCGGCGGCTCGGCCGCGATGCCTTGAAGGCCACGCGCCCCGCCGATCCGGTCGGCAGCCAGCTTGCCGACCTCACGGGCCACGTCCGGGGCCACCGAGGCGACGGCGTGGTACTCCCGTGGCTCGACCCGCATCACGCGCGACTTCTCCGCAGCCCTGAATCCGACAGGGAACGCCGTCCCCAGGGTGATGGGCACCTCTCCGAAGATGTCGCCGGGATGTCGCTCGCCGACGACGCGATCCACCCCGTCGACGGCCTTGACCGCCTCGACGCGCCCCTCGAGCAGCGCGAAGAGCGCCCGCTCGTCGCCCTCCTGCGCCACGTACTCGCCGGGCAGGAACCTGATGTCGGCCGCGACGCGGGAAAGCCGCTCGCGGTCGGCCTGGCCGAGGGCCGCGAAGACCGCGACCTGACCTATCTCCTCCGCCGTCACCATCACCAGTACCGCCGTTCCCAGAGTCGCTGCTCGTCGAAGCCGCGCCCGCTACCGCCGGTATCGCCGCGCCAGTTCACAGGAGTTGCCGCCGAAGAGCGTGGCCTGCAGCGTGTCGCGCAGCTGGTCGAAGAGGTGGATCTCCTCGAGGCCCGGCACGCAGATGACCTCGCCCATCTCCAGGCCGACGACGATGGCCTGAGCCACGTCGGCCGCGGTCATCAGCGCCGGCGGCATGGGCGCGTCGCCGTGATGCGTGCGGTGGAACTCGGTCTCGACCATGCCCGGCAGGCACACCATCGCGCGCACGTCCGTGAACTCCAGCTCCTGCGCCAGGGCCTGCGTGAACGTGAGCAGGAAGGACTTGGCGCCGGCGTAGGTGGCGCGCCCATGTACGCGCCCCTTCAAGGGGCCGCCGAGGGCGAGCAGCGAGGCGATGTTGACGATCGCCCCGCTGCCACGCGCGAGCATGCCGGGGAGCGCCGCGCGCGTCAGCCGCATCGGCGCGCGCACGTGGATGCCGATGAGCCTGTCGCCGAAGTCCGGCTCGAGGTCGGCGAAGCGCCCGTAGCCCGCGAAGCCGGCGTTGTTGACCAGCAGGTCGACGTGCGGGTCGGCGCCCAGGCGGTCCTCGACGGCGAGCAGTTGCTGCGCGTCGGTGAGGTCGGCAAGCAGCACCTCCACACGCGCTCCGGTCTCGCCTTCGAGCCGCTGCGCGAGCGCTTCGAGACGCTCGCGCCGGCGAGCGACGATCACGAGGTCCTTGCCGTCGCGCGCGAGACGCTCGGCGAGCGCCGCCCCGATGCCGGACGACGCGCCGGTGATCAAAGCGACGGGGCGATCCTCGTCCATCGTTGCCTCCTGCCACACGTGATGCGCGCGCGAGGCGCGCCCGATGTCAGCAGTGTACCCCGCGTCGGGGAGGGCCGGCCGCCGTTCGGCGGGGGCGTCGCGAGTGTCTCCACGCAGAAACCCGCCGCAGCTTGGGAGGATGCTGACAAGCCAGCCGTGCTAAGACGTGCCTACCTTGCCGCGCCTCACCGTGTCACGCCAAACCGGTTCCGGCTTGTCGCGCCACGGTTCGCCATGCCAAGCATCAGCGACGGGCACTTGCACTCTACACCCGGGGACCGCAGGGGACGCCGTTGGACGTCGCGTGCGGAGTCGTAGCGCCCCAGGCACGCTTAACGGCTGAGGCTTTGACCGCAAGGCCGGGAGGGCACATTGGGACTGACTCAGGACCGGAGGAGGTGATTCGAAATGTGGCTCTGGATACTTCTGCTGATTCTGGTCGTCATCGTGTTCGGCCTAGGCTTCGTCGTCAAATGGCTCTTCTACGTCGCGGTCGTATTGTTCCTCGTCTGGCTCATCATGGTGATCGTCAGCCGCATGCGCGGTCGGGCCTGACAGGATCAGCGTGGGCACGCCCAAGAGCGCCGCACCGTGAACAGCGGCGCGCCGGGACTGCAGGCCGGCCGGCGCCGTCGCCGGCCTCGCCTCGAGCGCCGGGAACGCTGCCAACACCTTGTCGACCAGCCGGTCGGCGGGCCGCGTGAGCGCTTCGGTGGCCGGGACGCTGAGCTCGTGGAGGATGATCGCCGCGTTGACCGCGGCGCCGGTCATGTCGTCGTGGTTGATGGTCGAGCCGATTACCGGGGTGCCGGCGAAGGCCCGGAGGAGGGCGATCTCACGGGCCGCCGCGGGCGTCGGTCCTAGAGCGCGGTCACCTGCGTCGCCTCAGGCTTGCCCTTCTGGCCGGTGGCTTCCGTGAAGGACACGGCCTGACCCTCGGCGAGGTTCTTCACGTCGCCCTGGATCTCGGAGATGTGGACGAACAGGTCGTCGCCACCCTCGCGCTCGATGAAGCCGTAGCCCTTGTCTGCGTTGAACCACTTGACTTTGCCTTCTGCCATTTCAGTCCCATCCTCTCGCCCCGCCGGGGCAGAAAATACAAAAAGCGACGTGACCTCCACCGCCAGAATGCGGTGTGTCACGTCGCAATCCAACGAGCCGGACCGGCTCGCCTCCTAAAAATATAGCACGTTCTGGGCCAGAAGTCACCGTTCACCGTCCGCGGGCGCCGGCGGCGCTAGCCGTGGCGGCCGCCTCCCTCGCGGGAGCGCCGAAGCGCAGCTCGCGACCGCCGAACGCCACCGCGCACAGCGCGAACCAGGTCCACCCGAGGAGCAGGCCGCCGATAACGTCGGAGGTCCAGTGCGCGCCGAGGAAGACGCGCGTGCAGGCGACGGCGACCGCGATCCCTGCGGCCGCGCCGGCGAGCGCGGCGCGAGCGCGCGGCGATGCGCCGCGACTCAGCACCAGCGCCACGGCGGCCCAGACCGCCGCGGCCGCCGTGGCGTGACCGCTGGGGAACGACGGCCCCGACAGCACGTCGAACGGTGGCGCATCGGGTCGCACGCGCTCGACCGCGACCTTGATGAGGTTCGCAAGCACCAGCTGGCCGGCGAGGACGAGGAGCAGGAAGAGAGGTACGCGCCATCCCCGCCGGGTGCGCAGCGCGAACACGGCGGTCGCCAGCGCGACGGCCGCCACCCCGATGGTGCTCCCGGCGAAGGTGACGAATCCGAAGACCGCTCGAGAGAAGCCGCTCGTGTGAGCCGCCGCCCAGCGCGTGACCGCCACATCGAGATTCACGACTCCCGAGCTCGAGCGGATCATCGCGATCGTCGACTCCCATGACGACGAAGACGATCACGACGCCCCCGAGCGCCAGCGTGAGCGTGAGTCCGGTCGCGGTCGCCGGGTCGAGACGAGCGCGCACGAATCGCCGGATGGCGCGCCGCTCGGCCACCTCTGCGCCGAGCTGCCGCGAGGCGGAGCGTGCGGGGTCGGCGGAAGGGAATGCGGCGACGGCGAAGCCGCAGGCGACGCCTGCGGCCACGCTCACCACGGCGACGATGACGAGCTCCAGCACGATGCTCCTTCGGTCGCCCCGATCGCATGCGGATGGGCGGCACGGCCACCCGGTTCGAACGACGCCGGCCGTTTACCCGACCGCGCAGCCGGGCAAACAGCGGCACGTTCCAAGTGCGTGAGAGGGGCAGAATGGATGCGGCGGAGCGCGATATCTTCACGGCTCGCCCAGGGGGGCCGGCCGAGTCGATCGGGCGCTCTCTCGGGGCGCAGCGGCCGCTGCTCGCCGGTGTGCTCGTCTGGGTGATCGCCTTCCTCCTGCTCGGCGCCGTGATCATCGGGCTGGGCCTGCTGCTGACGCACGTCCTCCTCCCCGCGGGACTCGGCACGACGGAGGCGGGCTGGAGCCGCTGGTTCGTCCCCGAGCGGACGCCGACGTTCAACACCGTCACGAGGTTCGGCTCCGATCTCGGCTCCACGGGAGTGATCCTGGCGATCTGCGCGGTCTTCGGCGTCGCGCTCGCCATCGGCAGGTACTGGCGGCAGCTCGCGTTTCTCGCTAGCGCCATGACGCTCGAGTTCGGAGTGTTCATCCTCACGACGATGATCGTCGACCGGCATCGGCCGAGAGTGCCCGAGCTCGACGCGGCTCCTCCCACGTCGAGCTTCCCGTCGGGGCACACGGCCAGCTCACTGACCCTGTACGTCGGGTTGGCCATCGTCCTCAGCTCGCTGGTCCGCGGGAGGCTGCGGGTGCTCATCTGGGTGCTCGCCCTCCTGGTGCCCATCCTCGTCGGCATCTCGCGCGTGTACCGCGGCATGCACTTCCCGACAGACGTGACGGCGAGCGTCCTGCTCTCGGTGGGCGCGCTGGTGTTCGCGCTGCTCGCCGTGCGCAGCGTGGCGGCGGCGCGGGCGGAGCGCGATCGCCGCGCCGCGCCGGCGGCGCCCGCCGAAACCCCAACGGAGGTGACGTCGTGACCGTCGTCGGTGTGATCGCCCATCCCAAGAAGACCCTCGGCGGCGGGCTCGACGCCCTGCGCGCGGAGCTCGCCCGGCGCGGCGTCGCCGATCCACTCTGGCGGGAGTCGCCCAGGGGCGACGCCGTCCCGGGACTGGTCACGGAGCTGATCGACGCCGGCGTCGACCTCCTGTTCGTGTGGGGCGGCGACGGCACGGTGCAGCAGTGCGTCGCCGCGGTGGGCACGGCGCCGGTCGCGCTCGCGATCCTGCCGGCCGGCACCGCCAACCTGCTCGCCGGCAATCTCGGCATCCCCACCGACCTCGAGAAGGCCGTCGACATCGGCCTGACCGGCCGGCGCCGGAAGATCGACCTCGGCACGGTGAACGAGGAGCGGTTCTCGGTCATGGCGGGGGTCGGGTTCGACGCGCTGATGATCCGCAGCGCGGACGGCGGCCTGAAGGACAGGCTCGGTCGTCTGGGCTACGTCGCCGCGGGCGTCGGCGGCATCGCCCGCGCCCCCGTGCAGACGCGGGTGGAGATCGACGGGGCGGCCTGGTTCGACGGGCCGGCCGCCTGCGTGCTCGTCGGCAACATGGGCGACCTGTTCGGCGGCATCTCGGTCTTCCCGGACGCCCGCGCCGACGACGGACGGCTCGACGTCGGCGTCATCACCGCCGACCGCGCCGTCGACTGGGTGCGCACCATCGGCCGGACGGCGATCGGCGACGCCGCCTCTTCCCCGTTCGTCGAGACGGTCACCGCGGCCGCGATCGACGTGCGCCTGGACGACGCGCTGCCCTACGAGCTCGACGGCGAGCCGCGGCCGGAGACGAAGCACGTGAGCTTCCGCGTGCAGCCGGCCGCGGTCACGGTCTGCGCGCCGGCCGGCGAGGACGAGCGATGAGCACGGCGAACACGATCCCCGAGACCTGGGGCCTCACCGGTGACGACGCGAGGGAGACGCTCGCCCGCGTCGGCCGCCGGCGCCTGATCGCCGACGCCTTCCGGCGGCTGCGCTACTCGGACGGCTTCTCCCACTCCCGCTCGATGGCCTTCCTCGGGATCCTGCTGTTCGTCGAGGGGGTCATCGCCGTGATCGGCATCTCGCAGAGCCTCGGCAACGCGCGCTTCAGCGCCGCGATCGCGCGACGCCCTGCAGTCGGTCGTGCCGGGCCCGGCGGGGAGCGTGCTCACCCAGGCGGCGAGACAAGCGCACCGGGCCGCGTCGGCCGGCCACTGGCTGGCGATCGCCTTCGGCACGATCGGCGCCCTGGTCACGGGCACGACGCTGATGGGCCAGATCGAGCGCGCGCTGAACCGTCTCTACGGCATCGAGTCGGACCGCCCCGCGGTCCGCAAGTACGCGCACGCGTTCCTGCTGGCCCTGACCGCCGGCACGCTGGCCGCCCTCGGGCTCCTCGGGCTGGGACTCGGCGGCGTGCTCGGGAACGCGTTCGGCTCCGGCAGCGTGCACACCGCCTGGAACGTCATCCGCTGGCCGCTCGGCATCCTCCTGCTGGTCGCCGCGATCGCGCTGATCTTCCGCTGGGCGCCGCGGCGGCATCAGCCGGCGTGGTCGTGGATGTCGTTCGGCGCGCTCATCGCCGTCGTCCTGCTCGTGGTCGTCACGGTCGCGCTCAACGTCTTCTTCCGCTTCAGCGGGACGTTCGGCTCCACCTACGGCCCGCTGGCCGGCATCGTCGCGCTCGCCTTCTGGGCGTACCTGACGTCCATCGCGCTGCTGTTCGGCGCCGCGCTCGCCGCGCAGCTCGAAGCCGTGCGCGCCGGCGTCCCCGACACGCGCAGCGTCGCGAAGATCATCGGGTCCGAGCCACAGCCGGCAG
This sequence comes from uncultured Thermoleophilia bacterium, assembly GCA_963717965.1. Classification (GTDB taxonomy): domain Bacteria; phylum Actinomycetota; class Thermoleophilia; order UBA2241; family UBA2241; genus CAIXSE01. The sequence goes on from CAVQXS010000006.1 coordinate 112,889, forward strand.
CGGTCGAGACCCCATCCCTGCCGCGCCCGGTCGAGTGACGGCCGTGCCCACGGAACCCGAGAGCGAGGACGTCGCCGAGCGGATCGCCGTCCTGCGGCGGGGGCTCGAGGGGATCATGGGCGTGCCCGCGACCGAGGGCAACGCCGTCGAGGTCCTCCGCAACGGCGACGAGATCTTCCCGGCCATGCTCGACGCCATCGCCGGCGCGCAGCGGACCGTCGACTTCCTGACGTTCGTCTACTGGCGCTGCGAGATCGGGCGGATGTTCGCCGAAGCGCCTCTCCGAGCGCGCCCGCGCCGGCGTGCGCGTGCGCGTGCTCCTCGACGGCTGGGGGGCGCACTCGATCGAGAACCACGCTTCTGGACGCGGATGAAGGATGCCGGGGTGCAGGTCCAATGGTTCCGGCCGCTGGCGCGGTTCCAGGCGCACAAGGCCAACCACCGGACGCACCGCAAGGTGCTCGTCGTGGACGAGCAGGTCGCGTTCACCGGCGGGGTCGGCATCGCCGACGAGTGGACCGGCGACGCACGCAACGAGAGGGAGTGGCGCGACACGCACTTCCGCATCCGGGGCCCGGCGGTCGACGGCCTGCGCGGCGCCTTCCTGAGCAACTGGGTCGAGACGGACGACGCGCTGTTCGAGGCCGGGATCGACCGCTTTCCCGACCAGCCGCAGCCGGGCTCGACCGTGATCCAGGCGGTGCGCGGCGCCTCGAGACGGGGTGGAGCGACGTCTCGACGCTGTTCCGGGCGCTGCTGCAGCTGTCGCAGGAGCGCGTCCGCATCACCACCGCGTACTTCGTCCCCGACCCCCGGCTGAACGACCAGCTCGCCAGGGCCACCGCGCGCGGCGTGCGCGTCGAGATCCTCCTGCCCGGGCCCCACATGGACAAGCGCTTCGTGCAGCTCGCCGGCGAGTCGATGTACGAGTGGCTCCTCGCGCGCGACGTGCGCATCTGGCACTTCCAGCCGTCGATGCTGCACGCGAAGATCATGACCGTCGACGGGGTGGCGGCGAACATCGGCTCCGCGAACCTCAACGCGCGCTCGGCCAAGCTCGACGAGGAGATCAACCTGGTCGCCCTGGACCCGGAGCTGGTGCGCGTGCTCGACGCGCACTTCGACGAGGACCTCGAGCGCAGCGAGCGGATCGTCGCCGGGCGCTGGCGAGCATCGCCCGCTGACGCAGCGCGCGCTCGAGCGTGGAGCGAAGCTGCTCCGGCGCGAGATCTGATCTAGGCGCCGGGCGGGCGGAAGCGAGTCGGGCTACTCCACGTCGGGGAGGTACTCGGCCTTGCCCTCCACCGGCGGCGCGCCGACGATCAGGACGACCGTCTCCGCGTCGCTCTCGTTGCGGAGTTGCAGGGCGGTCTCCGCTCTCGACGACGGCGACCGAGCCGCGCGGAAGCTCGACGCGCTCGGGCGGGTCGCCGACGAGGAGCGTCGCGGCGCCCTCGAGGACGACGAACAGCTCCTCCTGGACGCGCTCGAGGTGGCGGGTGCCGCGTGCGCCGGGCGGCAGGCGCCAGATGTTGGCGCGCATCTCGTGGAGGGCCTCGGAGAGCGGCGCGCGACCCCGCCGCCGGTCGCCCCGCTGCGGCGGCTGGAACGCGCGCTCCTCGGGCCGGAAGACGGTGTGTCCCATGGCGGCAAGCTAGCCGAGCAGCCTCGAAAGCGCAAGCCTGCGCGGGCGGGTCATTCCTCGTCCGCCGGGGCGAGCAGGCCGAGTCGCCGGGCGCGGTCGACGGCGTCCGTGCGCGTCGTCACGTCGAGCTTGGCGTAGAGGTGTCGCATGTGCGTCTTCGCCGTGTTGGTCGAGACGAACAGGCGAGCGGCCATCTGGGCGGCGGTCAGCTGCGTCGGCAGGAGCTCGAGCACGCGCCGCTCGGCCGGCGTGAGGGGATCGGCCAGCCGGCGCTGCTCGAGCGCCTGGCGCAGGCGCCCGACCCGGCCCACCAGCATGCCCGCGTCGGGGTGGCTCCGGAGTGCCCTCTCGGCATGGACGGCCCAGCGCTCGGCGTCGGCGAGGTCGCCCTGTGCAAGCGCGACCTCGCCGAAGACGACGGCGGCGAGGATGATCCGCCAGGATACCTGCGGGATCATCTCCTCGAGGTGCCGGGCCGCTCTCTCCAGCTCGGCGGTCAGGGCGGGATCGCCGACGTGGGCGAGCACGCTCACGCGCGCCAGCAGCATCGGCAGGGCGAGGTACATGCCCGGGGAGATGTCGAGGGCCATCTCCGGAGCCAGCTCGCTCGCCCGGCGTTCGAAGTCCACGGCGTCGTCCCAGCGGTTCTCGTCCACGGCGATGAGCGCGAGGAAGGCAAGCGCGTACGCGCGGATCGCGGGCAGCTCGCTCTCGTCCACCACGTCGGCGAAGAGCCGCGCCGCTCGACGGGCGCGGCCGGAGAGGTAGCAGGCGACGGCGAGCACGCGGCTGACCTCGGAGAGATCCGCGCCCGGAACGCCCTGCTCGAGCGCGTAGCTCTCCTCCGCATCCTGCACCATCGGCCCGATGCCGTCGGGGGCCAGGAAGGCTCTCAGGTAGAGCTGGAACGAATGCCAAGTATCACTGTCGCCGTCCTCGTTGCGCGCGCAGACGGGGGTGGCGCACACGGCGCGCATCCAGCGTCCCCCCCGGTCGGGATCGCCGGTGACCGTGCCGTACAGCCAGCCGGCGGCCAGGGTGAGCGGGATCTGACTGCGGAGCTGCTCGTCGCTGAAGCGGTCCAGCAGGCGACGGGCCGTCTCCACCTGGCCGCGATAGACGAGGTCCTGACAGAGGCGGAAGGTGGGCTCGGCGGCGGCCTCGAGATCGCCGGCCTCCAGCCAATGCCGTACAGGCCGTCTCGAGATCGCCGTGAAGATGGTGCCACTCCGCCGCCCGCTCGTGGAGTCCCTGCAGAGACGCGGGCTCGCGACGCTCGAGCTCGACGCGCAGCAGCTCGCCGAAGAGGTGGTGGTAGCGGTACCACTCGTCGCGCTCGTCGAGCGCATGGACGAAGAGGTTCTCTCGCGCGAGTCTCACCAGCAGGTCGTGCGCTTCTTCTCTCCCGGTGACGGCACGGCACAGGGCCGGCGAGAGGCGGTCGAGGATCGACGTCGACAGGAGGAACTCGCGCAGGTCGCGAGGCTGCCGACCCAGGACCTCGGCCGTCAGGTAGGCGGCGATCTCGCGCTGGTCACCGTGCACGCGCGAGAGCCAGTCGTCGCCGTCACGGCCCTGGCCGGCGATCGCCGCCAGGTACAGGCCTGTGGCCCAACCCTCGGTGAGGGCCAGCAGGGCGTCCAGGTCGGAGTCCTCGGCGCGGCAGTCGTTCAGCTCCAGGAGCTGCCGCGCCTCGTCGCGGTCCATGGCGAGGTGGTCCATGTGGAACGCGCTGAGCCGGCCGGCCGAGCGCAGCCGGGCGAGCTGCAGCGGCGGGTCCGTGCGGCTGCCGAGCGCCAGCTGCGCCCCGGCCGGCAGCTGGCCGAGCAGCAGCTCGATGACCCGCCAGGACTCGGCGTTGTGGATGAGGTGGCCGTCATCGAGGACGAGGAGGAAGGGCAGCGCCGCGGCGACGGATGCCGCCAGGCTGGGCAGGATGCGATCGTCGATCGGCGGATGACGGAGCTGCAGCAGATCCAGCACGGCGGGGTCGACCGGCGCCAGGCCGCCGAGCGACACGGTCAGGTACAGGAGCAGGACCACCGGGTCGTCGTCGGCCGCCTCGAGCTGCAGCCATGCCGTCGGCCGCGGGTCCTCACGTGTCCACTGCGCCAGGACGGTGCTCTTGCCGGCCCCGGCGGGCGCCGACACGAGGACCAGCGAGGCGGTCGTCCGCCGCAGCGCCTCGACGAGCCTGCTGCGGCGGAACAGCTCCACCTGGGCACGAGGCGGTCGCAGGCGAGAGCCGAGCGGCATGAAGCCGAGCGGCTTGTCCTCGCGCCCGCCCCGATCTACCACGGTGCCCCCCTCTGCCCCGCCGCCCGTCGCGCCCGTCCCTCAGGCGATGCTACCACCGGGCCGGCAGGCGCCGAAGGACGCCCTGGTCAGCCCGGCCTCTCGGTCTCGATCGGCTGCCACTCCCATCCGTTGCCAGTCTTGACAACATGGCCCAGGTTGGGGAACGGGGGCAGGTGCTGGCCCAGGACAAGGCTTCCGGTCGAGGCTGCCAGATCGAAGATTCGCTGTTTGCTCGCGGCCGCCGGTCCCGGCAAGACGTCGAAGCTCGGCAGCCAGTCCGGGTGCTCCAGGTGCAGCGGATGGAGGACCGTGTCCCCGGCGCAGAGGAGGCGTGCGCCCTCAGATGCAAAAGAGACGGCCATGTGGCCCGGCGTATGGCCGGGCGCGAACAGCACGCTCACGCCCGGCAGGATCTCGCCCTCGTGCTCGAGGAGCGTCATCTCGCCCTCGAGCGGCGCGAGGTTCCGCCGCGCACAGTCCGCGAACCACTCTCCCGGATGGACCTTCGCCTCCTCCGAGAACCAGAAGTCCCATTCGGCCTTGCAGATGAAGTAGGTCGCCTGCGCAAAGACCGGTTCGCCCGCGGAGTCGAGGGCGCCGCCCACGTGATCGGGGTGCGCGTGGGTGATGACGACGGCGTCGATGTCCTCCGGGACGAGCCCGGCCGCGTGCATGCTCCGCACGAGCCTGCCCGTCGTCGGCGACAGATCGCCGGCGCCCATGTCAACCAGGACCGTGTGCTCGCCGGCGTTCACGCACAGGTAGGCATACGGGGTCGTGACGACCTGCTCGGGCAGACCGTGCGCACGCAGTGCCGCCATGACGTCCGACCGGGGAGCGTCGGTGAACATGGACTCGAGCTCGTAGTCCAGACTGCCGTCGCGGAGGGAGACGCACTCGCTGCTCCCCGATCGAAAGCGGTGGTAGTCAGCGCTCACGTTCGCCTCCCCCCTCCCGCGATCGACGATCACCGCGGGCCCGGTCGTACCACTTGGCCTGAGACGATCCCGTTCGTCGGTCAGCTTCCCATGATAACGCCACAACGGACCTTCATGGCTGCCCCTCCTCGAGCGGAGCGCTCAGGACTCGGCGGGGCTCGTCCTCAGCAGGCGGTCGAGCCACGTGCTCCTCCACACGGCGCGCACCAGCAGCGACCACACCACAGCGCCGAGGACGACCATCACCCACTCCCAGACGGGGAGCGTCGAGAGCTCGAACAGGTGACGCGAGAAGGGCACCGCGGCCAGGCCCGCGAAGAGGGCGAGGAGGGCCGCCGCCATCCACGTTGGACGCCAGTCGCCGCGCAGCGGGGCGCCGCCGGTGAACCACGGCGCCGGCGGCGCCACGAACGGGATCAGCAGCAGACTGCAGAGGATGAGGAAGCTGATGGTCGCCGTCTGCGCGATGGGTAGGGCGTGGGCGAACGCGTCCGCTGAGGACGCGCCCGCGTGGGCGGCCGAGAAGGCGGCCTCGGCGCGCGAGCGCGCGAGCAGGTTGATGGCGACGGCGATCGGGATCATCACGACCACCGGAGGAAGCGAGAACCGCGCCAGCGGCCGGAAGATGCTGCCCTTGAGCGGCGGCCGCGCCCGCGCCCACACCGTCAGGCCGATCACGGGCACGCCGGCGCCGAGGAAGGAGAGCAGCGAGGAGTTGCGCGGGGCGAACGGGAAGCCGGCGAAGGGCAGCATGGCAGCGATCACGAGCGCCTTGCCGAAGATGCGGACCATGAAGATCTCGAGCACGTCCTGCAGGCCGTTGCGGATGCGCTGACCCTCGCGGAAGGCGTCCGGCAGGGCGGCGAACGAGTCCTTGATGAGGATCAGTCCGGCGACGGCGCGCGCCGCCTGGCTGCCGCTGTTCATGGCGACGCCCAGGTTGGCCTGCTTGAGGGCGACGACGTCGTTGACGCCGTCGCCGATCATCGCCACGTAGCGGCCCCGCTGGCGGAGCGCCTGCGCCAGTCGCTCCTTCTGGTCCGGCGTGACGCGGCCGAAGACGGAAGAGTCCTCGGCCGCGTCGGCGAAGTCGTCCGCGGACATGCCGGCCAGCTGCTGCCCGGTGACGGCGGAGAGGTCGCGGCCGAGCCCCGCCTGCGTGGCGAGCGCAGCCACGGTCTGGGGGCTGTCGCCCGAGATGACCTTGACCGCGATGCTGGCCTCTTTGAACTCGCGCAGCGTCTCCTGCACGTGCGGCCTCAGCTCGTCGCTGAAGCAGACGAGGCCGAGCGGCCGGAGGTCGCGTGGCAGCTCGGGCGGGCTCTCGTCGTCACGGGAGAAGGTGACCGCCTCGGCGAGGCCGGCGAAGAGGAGGACCCGGTATCCCTGCGCGGTCCACTCGCCGAGCCGGTCGCCCAGCGAGCTGCCCGCGCGCAGCGCCGGCTGCAGCACCTCGGGCGCGCCGAGCACGTAGGTGCCGGGCGCGGGCCCGCCTTCGCCGGACCCGCCCGCGCCGTCGAAGGCGAGCCCGCTCCACTTGCGTTGCGACGAGAACGGCGCCTCCGCGACGACCGGCCGGCGCTCGGCCGCGAAGGTGGCGGCGAGCGCCTCCGTCGTCTTGTTCAGTTCTGCGGCGCTCGCCGCGAAGACGCCGAGCAGGCGCTCGAGCTCCTTCCGCGGGAGCTCGAGCGCCTGCAGGTCGTGGTAGCGGATGGCGTTGGTCGTCAGCGTCCCCGTCTTGTCGGTGCACAGCACGTCGACGTTGGACAGCGACTCGACGGCGTTGGCCTGCTGCACGAGCGTGCCCTTGCCCGCCATGCGCACCGCGCCGAGCGCGTAGGCGAGCGCGATGGCGAGGATCAGGCCGTTGGGCACCAGCGCGACGACGACGGTCGACATGCGCACCGTCTCGACGAAGGCCGTGTGGCCGAGCAGTGCGCGCACGATGACGGCCGCCTCCAGGGCGGCGACCATGACCAGGAAGACGTCGATGATGACGCGCACCTGTCGTTGCAGCGGCGTGAGCACGCGGCGCGGCGCCTGAGCGCGGGCGGTGATGTCCGCGGCGAAGCTCTCCTGCCCCACCTTCTCCGCCACGTAGCGACCGCCGCCGGTGACGACGAAGCTGCCCGAGAGCACCTCGTCACCCCCATGCTTGACGACGAGGTCCGACTCGCCCGTGAGGAGGGATTCGTCGATTTCCATGCGAGCGTCCGCGACCAGGTGGCCGTCGACGACGAACTGGTCGCCGCTGCCCACCTCGAGCAGGTCGCCCACGACGATCTCGTCGGGATCGACCTCACGCGCCTGTCCGTCGCGCACGACCGTCGCCTTGGGCCGCGTGAGGATGGCGATGCGATCGAGGGTCCGCTTGGCGCGTACCTCCTGGTAGAGGCTGACGAAGGTGTTGGCGAGCACGACGCCGACGGCCACGAGGGCGTCCAGGTAGCGGCCGAGGACGATCAGCGTGATGCCCAGGGCGAAGAGGATCAGGTTGATGAGGTTGAAGACGTTGTCGCGGACGATCTGTGCGTAGGTACGACCGACGCGCAGTGGCGCCACGTTGCCCTGTCCGGCGGCGCGCCGGGCGGCGGCCTCGGCTTCGCTGAGGCCGCCGGAGGGCGTGCTCGGCGGAGCCGGTCCGCTCGTCGCTTCGCTCATCTCCGTGCGCTCAGCCTCATGAGTGCCTGGCGGACGCTGAGCTCACCCGGCCGCTACCCGAGGACTTCGAGTTCGTCCCAGTGGGACTCCGTCACGACGACGTTGCGTCGCGGCACGTTGTGCGCCCCGCGGATGCTCACCACGACGGACGCCTGCTCGCCGGAGCGCCCCTCGACGAGGTGCCCCTCGACGACGTGCCCCTCTTCGCCCTTGTACCGGACGTGCTTGCCGAGCAGGTCCTCGAGCCTCACGGGCTCTCCGCCGCTCACCCGGCTCCGCCCTGAGCGGTCGCCGACTCCTGCTTGCCATCGGCGGCAGTGCCCGCGTCGGGCGTTTTCAGAACGGGCCTGTAACGCCGTTCGACAAGCCAGCGGCGGACGCGCGCTTCAACGTAGTCGCGCGCCTCACGGAACGTCGCCAGGCGCTCTTCGTTGCTCCCCTCGGCGATGGCCGGGTCCTCGACGGCCCAGTACTCGCGGGCCCCCCTGCCGGGAAACACGAGGCATGCCTTCTCGTCTCGATCGCAGACCGTGATGACATGCGCGAACTCAGTCGTGCCGATGAACTCCCGCAGCCCCTTCGGCCGCTGGTCGCCGATGTCGATGCCGCGCTCCGCCATGACGGCCATGGCGAGAGGGTCAAGATCGCGCGGCGCGGACCCGGCGCTGTACGCCTCGAACGCGTCTCCTGCCAGGTCGCGCAGAAAGCCCTCGGCCATCTGGCTGCGCGCGCTGTTGGCGCTGGAGAGAAAGAGAACCTTCTTGACCACGTCTACCTCCTGCGAAGGGACGCAAACAGAACTGCGCCCACCCGTCGCGGCGTGAAGCCGCGGGCCGGGTAGGCGAAAGCCCGCCGCGACCGCGGAGTCGCTGGACAGGTCAGCCGTCCACGACGTTCCTGCACTGTCCGCGTCCAGGCGTCTCACGCCAAGCCTTGCTCTGGTCTGCCGTGCCACGCCGTGCCACGCCGTGCAACACCGAGGATCTGCAGCGGGCACTCCTAGTATGCACGCGCGGGCCTGCTTCTACGCACGTTGTCGGCGCCGGGCGGAATGACTCTACCGACCAGCGCGCGCCAGGGCAAAGGCGCCCGGAGGCCCGAGGCCCGATCGACCGGCATCACGGCTTGTGGTCGGCGATGAACTCCCTCCCGCTCGAGAACGCAGCCGCCGATCCGCTCGCCGAAGGCGAAGTAGCCTCCGGCCTCGACTGAGCTGCGGCCTCTCGTGTCGAGGGCGAGTGCGATCGGGTCGAGCTTGCGCAGGTCGATGGTGCCGGCGGCGTCCAGGCAGCCCTCGTCGATCTTGACGTCCTTGATCTCGCCGATGAACTGGGTGTGCAGGCCCAGCTCGTGCACCTGGACGACGTCGCACTCGAGCACGAGCGGGAACTCTGCCACGAACGGTGCATCCACGAACTCGGCGGCGACGGCCGTCATGCCGGTCGCGGCCAGCTTGTCGATACCCCGGCCGGACACCATGCCGAAGTAGTCGGCCTGTGCGGCCTGCTCCCGGCTGGGCAGGCTGATGGTGAAGGCCCTCCTGGCGGTGATATTGCCATGTGACGCGGTGGCGGCTCGGAGTGACACGCTCACGCACGGCGGCGCGGAGCAGGCGATGCCGCCCCAGGCCGCCGTCATCACGTTCGGCCGGCCGGCGGCATCGTAGCTGCCGACGACCAGCACGGGCATCGGGTAGAGAAGCGGCGTGGCTCCCAGTGACTTCTTCATGGGGTCTCCTTGAGCGCCGGCGTCTGCGCCGGGTTGCGGGCGTGGATCTTGGCGCTCCAGATCTTATGGCGCCGGACACGCAAAGGGGTACGGTCAGGCCGAAGCGCGCGTGACGACGGACACGGGACTGGAGGCGGCAGCATGGCGACCAAGGCTGATTTCACCGAGACCGAGTGGCAGACGCTGCAGTGGGCGGTCACCGACACGATGGCGTACCTCTCGATGGCCGACCCGGGGTTCTGGGAGATGTTCAAGGAGGCCGGCGGCGCGGCCAAGTACGTCGCCGGGATCAAGGAGTCCGGCGAGAACGCGCTGGTCCGCGAGCTTGCCGGCGACATCAGGACGAAGCGCGACAAGGCGGTGACCGGCAACCCTGCCGACGTGTCGGGCGAGGTGATCGGCCGCGTCAGCGAAGCCGTCGCCCTCGTGTCGGCGAAGGCGCCTGAAGACCTCGTTGCCTTCAAGGCCCTCATCATCGGCGTCGCCAAAGCCACCGCGGAGGCCGCCAAGGGTACGGGCCCGACGGAAGCCGCGGCGATCACGAAGCTCGAGGCCGCGCTCGGCTGACCCCAGCGCGGGGCGACGCCGCTGTCGCCCGCGCTCAGCCGCCTCAGGCGATCGTCACGGCCGTACCGCTGGCGGTCACCATCAGCATGCTGCCGTTCTGGCCCACGGTCTCGTAGTCCAGGTCCATGCCGATGATGGCGTTCGCGCCCAGGGCCTCGGCCTCGGCCTCGATCTCCTGCAAAGCAAGGGCCTTGGCGTGCTTGAGCTCCTTCTCGTAAGCCGCCGAGCGTCCGCCGACGATGTCGCGAATGCCGGCGAAGACGTCCTTGAACACGTTGGCGCCCAGGATCGCGTCCCCGCTCACGATGCCCAGGTAGGCGGTCACGGGATGACCCTCGACGGTGGGTGACGTGGTGATGATCATGATGACTCCTTCAGTCGGAGCGTTCAGGGCTTGGGCTTGCCCGAGTCGAATCTGCCCCGCGGCAGCAGCGTCGTAACGACGAGGGCGATCCAGATACCGCCTCGGCGGCCACGAGCGCCGCGACCACGGCCTTCTGGCTGCCGATCCTGCCGGGCTACCTCTCCTACGTGCTGCTCCAGCGGCGCCAGGCGCTGTGATGCTGCCTCATCGCGGGTAGAGAACCTGGAAAGACGACACACGATCAAGGACGGAGACGATGGACATCGATCGCTCAGCGCCTGTCATAGCCAAGACCCAGATGCACATCGCGGCCGATCAGCAGACGGTCTGGGACGCACTCACCGACTTCGAGAGCTGGCCGGCCTGGAAGGAGGACGTCCGCTCGCTGTCGCTGCGAGGGCCTGTCGAACCAGGCTCGACGTTCGCATGGAAAGCCGGCCCCGGGACGATCAGGTCGCGGCTCGAAGAGGTGGACGGTCCACGCAGGATCGCGTGGACAGGATCGACCTTCGGCATCAGGGCCATCGACGTCTTCCGCCTGGAGGCCCTGGACGGCGGGACGCTGGTCACGGAGGAGGAGTCGTGGGACGGCGTACTCGCGCGCCTGCTCCGCTCGCGGATGCGCCGGACGCTGCAGTCGGGGATCGACGACGGCATGCGGGCGCTCAGGGCGGAGGCCGAGAGGCGGGCAGGGACAAGGACGAGCGCCGCGGCCTGAGCGCCACGTGAACGGCGCCGCGCGACTACTGCTGACAGACGGGGCAGAAGTAGCAGGCGCCGCCGAGGTAGCTGATCTTCGTGACGGGCGTCCCGCACGCGGGGCAGGGACGCCCGGCCGCCTTGGCGTCCATGAGACGTGCGTACCCGCCGGGCCGGCCGAAGAGGTCGCGCTCGTCGCTCCGGCCTCCGGCGGCGATCACGTCGTGCACCGTCCCCGTGATCGCCGCGAAGAGGTCGTCCAGCTGCCCCTCGCTCACGTCCGCGAGGGAGCGGCGCGGGTGGAGACGGGCGCGGAACATGATGTCCTGGGCGATGGCGTTGCCCAGGCCGGGGATGAGCTGGTCCTGCGTCAGCAGGCCCTTGACGCTGCGCTTGCCGCCCTGCTGCGCCGCGGCGACCAGCTCGTCGAAGTACCGCCGGTCGAACTCGTCGTCCACCGGCGTCGGCCGCATGTCCTTCACGTACTTCACGTCATGCTCGTGGCCGGCCTCGCTGAGGTGCACGCCGCCCCACATCTGCGTCGTCGCCGAGAAGGCGGCGCCGGTCGTGAATGCTAGGTCGAGGTGACGCTTCGCGGGGAGAGTCTCGCCGCGGGCGTGGTAGCGGATGCGTCCGCCCCACTCGCCGAGGAGCAGCACGTACCCCGGCTCGAGCGGCAGGAAGAGCCACTTCCCCTCGGCCCACGCCGGACCCGCCCGCAGGCCGGCGGTGAGCGCAGCGAACTCCTCCGGCTCGCGGTCGTACCAGACGAACTTGTGCGGGCTGTTCCCCAGGGTGCCGGCGGCGACCGTCAGGCCCGGCAGCACCTCGTTCATCTGGGCCGCGATCACCGTGAGTTCGGGCAACTCGAACATGTCGGACCTCCCGCCGATGCGGCCGGACCTGTGAGTAGAGGCCGCGCGGCGCCGCGACACTGCGACCAGGGACAGCGGGCGTGCTGGACGCGGGATCACTCGGCCAGGTACCGGGCGACCGCGACCTTCGTGGTTGATACGTCGAATGCGGACGCGCCGACTGCGACGATCCTCCCCCAGCCACTTTGCGGAGTTGATTCCCGGAACCCCTGCACACCAAGAGCGTTGACTCACCTGAGCAGGACCATCACGGTGCCCCCGGCATGGTCGCTTTCCCTTGCTCATTTGTGCTCGGTGTGCGACCGTATCGCTCAAGAATGGCCGCTTCGGGTGCTTCTCCGCGCGACCTCAGGCACGGCACAGACCGCGCGCCGCGGGCCCGCGGCGCCGACAGCGAAAGGACGGCGACGGGCATGACCAGGATCGCGTTCATCGGCGCCGGCAGCGTTGAGTTCACGCGCAACCTGCTCGGCGACGTTCTCTCCTTCCCCGAGCTGGCCGACGCCGAGATCGTCCTGCACGACATCGACGAGGAGCGCCTCGGCACGGCCGAAGCGATGGCGCGCTGGACCAGCGACGTGCTCGGCGCCCGGGCCCGGATCAGCACGACCACCGACCGGCGCCGGGCCCTCGACGGCGCCGACTTCGCGATCAACACGATCGAGGTCGGCGGCATCGCCGCGACGCGTCTCGACTTCGCGATCCCGAAGAAGTACGGCCTGCGCCAGACGATCGCCGACACCTCCGGCGTGGGCGCCGTGTTCCGCGCTCTGCGCACGATCCCGGTCATGCTCGGGATCGCCGGCGACATGGCCGAGCTGTGCCCCGGCGCCTGGATGCTCAACTACACCAACCCGATGGCGATGAACTGCTGGGCCTGGTACAGAGGGCTCCCCGCACCGGAACATCGTCGGCCTCTGCCACTCCATCCAGAACACCAGCCGCCAGGTCGCCGAGTACGTCGGCGTGCCGGCGGAGGAGATCACCTTCCACGGCGCCGGGGTGAACCACATGAGCTGGGTGCTGCGCGTGGAGCACGACGGCAGGAGCCTCTACCCGGCGCTCGACGCGGCGATCGCCGCCGACCCCGAAGGGCTCGGCCGCCACGTCCGCGTGCAGGTCTACCAGCGCTTCGGTTACTTCCCCACCGAGTCGAGCGAGCACTTCGCCGAGTACGTCCCCTGGTTCATGCGCGACGACGAGGAGATCGAGCGCCTGCGCATCCCCGTGGACGAGTACGTGCGGCGCAGCGAGGAGAACCTCGACCTCTACGCCGAGGAGAAGCGCATGCTGGCCGCCGGCGAGGCCTTCGAGATCGAGCGCAGCGGCGAGTACGCGGCGCTGATCATCCACTCGATGGTCACCGGCGTGCCGCGCACCGTGTACGGCAACGTGCGCAACACCGGCCTCATCACCAACCTGCCGCAGGACGCCTGTGTGGAGGTGCCGTGCCTGGTGGACCGGGCCGGGCTGCAGCCCACGCACGTGGGCGACCTCCCGGCCCAGTGCGCGGCGCTCGACCGCACCTTTCTCAACGTCGTCGAGCTGACCGTGCGCGCCGCCCTCGAAGGCGACCGGCGCAGCGTGCTGCAGGCGGTCATGCTCGACCCCAACGCGGGCACGGTGCTCTCCCTGGCGCAGATGGAGGCCCTGGTCGACGAGATGCTGGCGGCCGAGCAGGACCTGATGCCCGAGGCGCTGCGGTGAAGGCGCGGCGCGTCGGCGCTGGCGCCACAGGGGGAGCCGGCGGATGAGCGACGGCTTCGACCTGCTGATCGTCGGCGACGCCAACCCCGACGTCGTGCTCCACGGCGCGCCTGAGAAGCTCGCCTACGGGCAGGCCGAGCAGCTCGTGGCCGGAGGAACCCTCACGGTGGGCGGCTCGGCCGGCATCATGGCCTGTGCGGCGGCTCGACTCGGCCTGCGCACGGCGTTCGTGAGCATCACCGGTGACGATGCCGCCGGGCGCTTCATGCGCGAGGAGTTGGCACGCCGGGGCGTGGACGTGAGCGGCGTCGGCGTGCGCGCCGACCTCGCCACGGGGATCACCGTGGCCCTGACGCGCGACGACGACCGTGCCATCGTGACGTTTCCCGGCGGCATGGACCAGCTGACGGCGGACATGGTCGACGGCGACCTCGTGCGCGCGGCACGCCACGTGCACGTGAGCTCGTTCTACCTGCAGCCGCGCCTGGCGCCGGGCCTGCGCGGCCTCTTCGAGGCCGCGCACACCGCCGGCGCCGGCACCTCGCTCGACCTCAACTGGGACCCCGCCGAGCAGTGGGACGGCGGGCTGGCGGACGTGCTGCCCGCCGTCGACGTGCTCTTCGCCAACGCCGCCGAGGCGGCCGCCGTGAGCGGCGCGCGCGATCCGGCCGTGGCGGCGACGGTCTTGTCGGCCCGCGGCCCCCTCCCGGTGATCAAGCTCGGCGCGGCAGGAGCCCTGACGCACGACGGCTGCCGGCTGGTGCGCGTCTCGGCGCCGGCCGTGACCGTGGTCGACACCGTCGGCGCCGGTGATACCTTCGACGCCGGCTTCCTGTGCGGCCGGCTGCTCGGATGGGAGGTGAGCCGCTGCTTGGCGCTGGGCGTCGCCTGCGGCTCCTTGTCCGTGGGAGGCGCCGGCGGCGGCGGAGCGCAGCCGACGCTGGCGTCGGCCTTGACCGTGGTCGAGGGTCTGCAGCCCTCGCCGGGCGACGCCGCGGGCCCGGAGTGCGCTTGATGACGCCGCAGCCCACCGCCGTGCAGCGCCTGCGTGACCTGCTGGCGGCCAACCGGCGGGGCGAGCGCTCCGGTGTCGCCTCGATCTGCTCAGCGGAGCCGTTCGTGCTCGAGGCGGCCGCCCTGCGCGCCGGGCGCGGCGGCGGCTTGCTCTGCATCGAGTCGACCGCCAACCAGGTGAACCAGGACGGCGGCTACACGGGCATGACGCCGGCGGGCTTCGGCGACTACGTCGTGCAGCTGGCCGCCGCCGCCGGCGTGCCGTCCGGCGGCCTGGTCCTCGGCGGCGACCACCTGGGCCCGTACCCCTGGCGCACACAGCCGGCGACGGCGGCCATGGCCGCCGCCCGCGAGCTGGTGCGCGACTGCGTTCTCGCCGGCTACGCGAAGCTGCACCTCGACGCCAGCATGGCCTGCGCCGACGATCCCGGCGGCGCCGGAGGGCCGCTGGACGACGAGACGGCCACGGCCAGGGCCGTGGACCTCTGCGGCGCCGCCGAGAGGGCGCACGCCGCACTTCCCGCCGGCGCGCCGGCGCCCGTCTACGTCATCGGCACGGAGGTGCCGGCGCCGGGCGGAGAAGTCGCGGGCGACGCCGGGCCACGGGTGACCCCGGTGGCGGCCGTGGAGCGCACGCTCACGCTGGCCCGCGACGGCTTCGCCGCGGCCGGCCTGGAGGACGCCTGGGAGCGCGTCGTCGCTGTAGTAGTGCAACCGGGGGTGGAGTTCGGCGACGAGTCGGTCGCCGACTTCGACCCGGAGGCGGCGGAGGGGCTCAGCGACTACCTGCGGCGTGAGTGGCCCCTCGTGTACGAGGCGCACTCGACCGACTATCAGTCGCCGGCCGCCCTCGCTCGCCTGGTCGACGCCCGGTTCGCCATCCTCAAGGTGGGCCCGTGGCTCACGTTCGCCTTTCGCGAAGCCGTGTTCGCCCTGGAGTGCATCGAGCGCGAGTGGCTCGGCGACCGCCGCGGGGTCGAGCTGTCCGGCCTGCGCGCCACTCTCGACGACGCGATGGTCGCCGACCCCGGCCAGTGGGCGCCCTACTACCGCGGCGACGCGGGCGCGCTGCGGCGCAAGCGCGCCTTCAGCTACAGCGACCGCTGCCGCTACTACTGGCCACGGCTGGCGGTGCGCGCGGCGCTGGGGCGGCTACTGGCCAACCTCGCGGAAGGCAGTCGAGCGGAGCACCTCCCCTGGACACTCCTCAGCCAGTACCTGCCGGACCAGTACGAGGCCGTGCGCGCCGGCGAGCTCGCCGCGGAGCCCGCGGACCTCATCCGCGACAAGATCGGGCGCGTGCTCGCCCACTACGACGCCGCCTGCGGCGCCCCCTGAGGCGCGTCCGGGCGGCGCCGGGACGGCTCAGGCCGGGGCGGGCACCGCGAGCGCCTCGCCGGTGGCGGCGTCGAACAGGTGCGTCGAATCGGCGCGCAACGCCAGCGCGAGCCTGTCGCCGCGGCGCACGTCGCTGAAGCCCTGCAGGCGCGCCGCGACGCGAGCTCGCGACCCCTCCAGCGGCGCCGGAAGAGCCGGGTCGATGGTCACCGTGGCGATCTCGCCGGCGACGTCGCCGTAGACCAGCGTCTCGTTGCCGAGCTCCTCCACCACGTCCACCGTCATCTCGAGCTGGGGGAGGCCGGGCGCCTGCTGCGCGAGCAGCAGCGTCTCCGGCCGGAAGCCCACGATCACGGGGCCGTCGGGCACCGATGCGGCGCGCAGGCGCAGGTCGCCGGCGCTCACGGTGCCGTCCGCGGCCAGGCCGCGCAGCAGGTTCATCGACGGGGTCCCCATGAACGCCGCGACGAACACGTTGCGCGGCCGCCGGAACACCTCCTCGGGCGTCCCCAGCTGCTGCAGTACACCGCCGTTGATGACGGCGATGCGGTCGCCCAGCGTCATCGCCTCCGCCTGATCGTGCGTGACGTACAGGCTCGTGACGCCCACGCGACGCTGCATCTGCAGGATCTCGCTGCGCATCTGCCCGCGCAGCTTGGCGTCGAGGTTGCTGAGCGGCTCGTCGAGCAGGAACACCAGGGGCTCGCGCACGAGTGCTCGGCCCATGGCCACGCGCTGGCTCTGGCCGCCGCTGAGCTGCGCCGGGCGGCGGCCCAGGAGCGTCTCGATGCCGAGGATCCGGGCCATGTCTCGCACGCGGCGGTCGACCTCGGCGCGCTTGAAGCCGTGCTCCTTGAGCCCGAAGGCCAGATTGCCGTACACGGTGAGATGCGGGTACAGGGCGTAGTTCTGGAACACCATGGCCACGTCGCGCTTGCGTGAGGGCAACTCCTGCACCTCGCGCTCGCCGATCACGATGCGCCCCGAGGTGGGCGTCTCGAGACCCGCCACGCAGCGCAAGGCCGTGGTCTTGCCGCAGCCCGACGGCCCGACCAGGATGAGGAGCTCGCCGTCTGCGATGGTGAGGTCGAGCCCCTCGAGCGCCACCGTCGGCGGCTTGCCGGGGAACTCCTTGCGCACGTTCTCGAGGATCACACGGGCCACGGCGTCACCCTACCCCTTGACCCCGGACGAGGCGAAGGACTGCACGAACCAGCGCTGCGCGAGCACAAAGATGACCAGCATCGGGATCTGCGTCATCACCGTGCCGGCCATCAGCACCGGCCAGTTGATCGCGTGCGCGCCGACGAACGTCGAGAGGCCGAGCTGCAGGGTCATGCTCCCCTCGGACTGGATCGCGATCAGCGGCCAGAGGAAGTCGTTCCAGCTCCACAGCATCGTCATGATACCGACCGTGGCGAGCGGCGCGCCCATCGACGGGAGGACGACCTTGAACAGGGTGCCGAGGCGGGTGGCGCCGTCGATCCGCGCCGCCTCCTCGATCTCCACGGGGAGCGTCTTGAAGAACTGGCGCAGGAGGAAGATGCCGAACGGGGTCACGAGGTTGGGGGCGATCAGGGCCGCGAGCGTGTCGACGATGCCGAGGTCGCGGCAGATGAGCAGCACGGGGATCATCACGACCTGGAACGGCACCATCAGCGTGGCGAGGATCACGAGAAAGAGCGCCGTGCGGCCGAAGAAGCGCAGGCGCGCCAGCGCGTAGCCGGCGAGGCTGCACAGCACGAGGTTGCCGATCACCACGACGACGGTGACGATCGTGGTGTTCAGCACCCAGCGGCCGAACGGCGCCATCGTCCAGGCGTCGCCGTAGTTGGCGATCAGGTTCCGCACCCACTGGACGGGGAAGCCGTCGGGAAGCGAGGGCGGGAAGATGCGCGTCTCGGCCAGCGTGGAGACGCTCGTGATGACCAGCCAGACGAACGGGAAGATCATGATCAGGGCCACGGGCAGCAGCACGAGGTGCCAGGCGCTCGGCCGCCGGCGCCGGTGACGCTCCGGTCGCGGCGCCACGGCGACGGCGCGCGCGTCGGCGGCGTCGACCGCTGCGGCCCTGCCCGTCGCGACGTAGCTCAAGACGCACTCCCCGAGGTCATCGTCGCCGCCTCATGACCGGTAATGGACGAAGCGGCGACCGATCAGCAGTTGCACCACCGTGAGCACCAGGATGCCGATGAACAACACGTAGGCGATCGCCGTGGCGTACCCGGCCTGGAACAGCTGGAAGGCCTGCTGGTAGAGGTAGTACACGACCACGGTCGTGGCTCCCAGGGGGCCGCCGCGCGTGGTCACGTAGATCTCGTCGAACAGCTGCAGGGCGTTGATGCTCAGCCAGATGACGAGGAAGAGCGTGGCCGGGCCGAGCAGCGGCAGCTGCACGCGGCGAAAGGCGCGCCACCGGGTGGCGCCGTCGATGGCGGCCGCCTCCATGAGCTCCTGCGGCACGCCCTGCAGCGCGGCCAGGTAGATGATCACCGCGAAGCCCAGCCATCCCCACACGGTCATGACGACGATGCAGTAGAGGGCCTGGGAGGGGTCCTGGAAGAAGCCCTGCTCTGGGATTCCCAGCTTGACGAGGAGCGCGTTGACGATGCCCAGGTAGGGGTCGAGCAGCCAGTTGAAGATGATCGCCGTGGCGACGGTGGAGGTGACCACCGGGGCGAAGACGGCCGTGCGATAGAAGCGGATGCCGCGGACGGCCCGGTTCAAGGCCACGGCGATGGCCAGCGCGGCGACGGTCACGATGGGCACGAAGAGCAGCGTGTAGACGACGGTGCGCCGGACCGAGGCGGTGAACACGGGGTCCTTGAGCAGGGCCTCGTAGTTGGCGAAGCCGATCCAGACGCCGGGCGTCACCAGGTCGTTGCTCTGGAACGACAGGACGACCGACCAGACGATCGGCGTCACGCCGAAGAGGCCGATGAGCAGCACCGCCGGCGAGACGAAGAGCCAGCCGGAGGCGCTCTCGGAGCTGAGCAGGCGGTCCCAGCGGCCGGCGCGGCGGCCGGCTCCGGACGTCGTGGCTACGTGGCGCCGCGACATCATCACCCGGCCGCCGCCCCTGCTCCCTCTGCCTCAGCCGCGCGTCACGGCGCCGGCGCGGCCAGGATCGTGTCGATCTGCTGGCTCGCCTGGTCCAGCGCCTGCTGCGGCTGCACCTTGCCGAGCAGCACGCCCTGCACCGCCTGACCGAGCGCCATCGAGATCTTCGGATACTGGGGGATGTTGGGCCGCGCCTTGGTCACGTTCTTGAGGTTGTCGACGAAGACCTTGGCGTAGGGGTACTTCGCCAGGTAGTCCTGGTAGGCGGGCAGCTGCGTCTCCGACTCGCGGATGGGCAGGTGCCCCGTCGCGATCGCGTACTCGAGGTGCACCTCGGGCGAGGTGAACCACTGCAGGAACGCCCACGCGCCCTGCACCTGGTCGGCGCCGTTGTCGATCATCACGTAGTCGTCGGGCCCGGCGATGGTGGCGTGCCCGGCGCTGCCGGCGGCCAGGATCTCGACGCCGTACTGCACGTCCTTGTTGATCGAGCTGATGTCCCAGGGGCCGGTCCAGAGCATCGCGATCTTGCCGGCGTTGAAGAGGTTGAGGTAGTTGCCGTTGCCGTTGTCGAGGTACACCGACTTGTCGGTGACGGCCATGTCCTGCAGCAGGGTCATGGCGGCGAGGCCGGACGGCGAACCGAGCGCCGCCTGCGTGTTGTCGGCGTTCAGCAGGTCGCCGCCGGCCTGCCAGAGCGCCGCGAGGAAGCGCCACACGGTGTCCTCGCTGCCGTCGTTCACGTAGGCCCAGCCGTACTGCTTGGCCGCCGGGTCGGTGAGCTTGGCGGCGGCACTGCGGAAGTCGTCCCAGGTCCAGTCCGCCGTCGGGTAGGCGACGCCGGCCTTGTCGAAGAGCGCCTTGTTGTAGACGAGCGAGAGGTTGTCGACCAGCGCCGGGAGGGCCTTGACCTTGCCGTCCACGGTGCACGCCAGGCGCTCGGCCTCGTAGAAGTCGTCCCAGTTGAAGTCGGGGGATTGCGTGATCAGGTCGCCGATCGTGACGATCTTCGGCGAGCGCGACAGGTTGGCCAGCGAGGAGCCGTATTGGTACATCATGTCGGGCGCCTTGCCCGCGGCAAGCGCGGTCAGCAACTTCTGCAGGCCGTAGTCGTTGTTGCCCGAGAACACCACCTTGACCTTCCACGCCGGGTCGGTGGCGTTGTACTTGACCGCGAACGCGTCGGTGGCCGTGCGCTCCACGTCGGTGTAGCCGTGCCAGAGGGTGACCGTGCCGCTGCCGCCCGGCGAGGCGCTGCTGCCGCTGCCGGAGCTGGTCGTGGACGACCCACAGGCGGCCACGACGACGCCGAGCGCCACCGCTGCCAGGACGAGCGCTGCGACTCCGAGGATGTGGACACGCTTCATGGCGTCACCTCCGTGACGGGCAGGATGACCGAGCGGGTGAGCGCCCGCGGCCGGTCGGGGTCGAGGCCGCGGGCGGCCGCGGCGGCGACCGCGAACCGCTGCGCCAGCACCAGCGCCGCGAGCGGGTCGAGGTCGCCGGTGTGCACGAGCGTTGCGCCGGTGGCGACGATCTGATCGGCGAGGCCGGGCGGCAACGGCCCGAAGGGCCACACCGCCCGGCCGGGCGCCGCGATGCTGATGGGTCCGTGGCGATACTCCATGGCGAGGTACGACTCGGCCCAGAACTGGGCCGCCTCGCGCAGCTTGAGGGCGGCCTCGTTGGCGAGGCCGTACGTCCAGCCCGCGCCCAGGAACGACACCTGCTCCACGTCCGCCGGATCCAGGGGCAGGGGTGCGGCGAGGGCTCGCTCCGCGTCGCTCGCCAAACGCGCGACATCGTCTCCGAGCGACGCCCGCAGGAGCGCCAGCGCCGTCGTCGCGAAGCGCGTCTGCACCACCGACTCCTCGTCGGCGAAGTCGAGCACCAGTGCTCGGCGAGCGGCCGCCGTCGCGGGGGTGCCGGCGACGCCGGCGATCACCAGGGAGGCGGTCGCCTTGGGCAGTCGCTCGAGCAGCGCGACCACCTCGCTGGTCGTGCCCGAGCGGCAGAGCGCCAGCACGTAGGGGTAGTCGCGCTCGGACGGGTACTCCGACGCGGGAAAGGCGTCGGTGCGGCCGCGGCCGGAGCCTTCTCGCAAAGCGGCGTAGGACTGCGCCATGAAGAGCGACGTGCCGCAGCCGACGACGGCCACGTCGACGCCGTCGTCGGGCAGGGCCGCGACCGTGGCCGCCTCGGCGGCCAGGCTCGCGGCCCTCCGCCAGCACGCCGGCTGCGTCTCGATCTCCAGGCTGGTTCTGCTCATTTGTGCAGAGACTATGAACAAAACGCGCAGAAATCAACAGCAAGTGGCGTTCATCGGCGGCGCTGAGGAGGCCGAGCGCCGCGACCTGACGGTTCCTGTCCGATACGCGACGCTTTCGTGCAGAAGCAGTCAGGCCGTGTGGTACGCTGCGAGCATGCGCCAGGAAGAACGCATGGGTCTGATCCTCGAGGAGCTCGCCGAACGCGGATCCATCGGCGTCGCCGAGATCGCCGCCAAGCTGGGCGTGTCCACCGCCTCCATCCGGCGCGACCTGCAGCTGCTCGAGAAGCAGCGGCTGCTGTCGCGCACGCACGGCGGCGCCGTCGCCAACAGCACCGCCTACGAGCTCCCGCTGCGCTACCGCAGCGGGCGGCACCGGGACGAGAAGCGCCGCATCGCCGCTGCGGCGGCCGCCCGCGTGACCGAGGATGTCGCCTCCGTGGGCCTGACCGGCGGCACCACGACCACGGAGGTCGCGCGCAGGCTGGCCGACCGCAAGGGGCTCACTGTGGTCACCAACGCGCTCAACATCGCCGCGGAGCTCGCTCTCCGTCCCGACCTCAAGCTCATCGTGACCGGCGGCGCCGCGCGCAGCCAGTCCTACGAGTTGGTCGGGCCTCTCGCCGAGGCCACCCTCGAGGGCATGAACCTCGACCTCGCCGTGGTCGGCGTGGACGGGATCGCCGTCGACGGCGGCCTCACCACATACCACGACATCGAGGCGCACACGAACCTCGTGCTCATCCGCCGCGCCCGGCGCGTGATCGTCGTCGCCGACGGGTCCAAGATCGGGCGGCTCGCGCTCGCGCGCATCTGCGACGTCAGCTCCGTGCACGAGCTCATCACCGACGCCTCGGCTCCTGAGCCCGAGCTGCACCGTCTGGCCGACGCCGGCATCGACATCACCACGGTCTAGCTCCCCCGCAGCGGTGGTCCGAGGCTCTTGTCGCGCCGCCTACTTCACCTTGAACGGGCGCCACGTCGTCGCGGCGGCCGTGTTCGTGGCCGCCCGCGCGATCGTGGCCCGGAGGCGGTAGACGCCCCTGCTGGAGGGCCTGTAGGTCCAGCCGTAGCCCCCACGAGCCCCGATCGTCCGCAGCGCGCTCGTGAGCGTGACCCATCTGCCGCTCCGCTGCTTCTGCACGCTGAGCTTGACCTTGCTGCCGGCGAGGCGGCTCGGCGTCACGACGCCCGTGGCCGTGACGCGGCGGCCGAGCCTGAGCGAGCCGCTCGAGAGGCCGCTCAGCTTGAGCGTCACCTTCGGCGTCGGCACGAGGACGTACCGATAGACGCCGGCGCCCACCATGGGGCTCGCCGCGGCCGCAGCCGCCCGCGGCACGGTGGCGGCAGGGCCGGCCGCGGCCGTCTGGCCGCCGGTCGTGGCCGCGTAGACGATCGTATGGTCGGTCGCGACGGCAGAGCCCAGCGCCGTGATCTGTGTACGGCCGAGCGCGCCCGCCGCCCGCCTCCACATGTCTCCCGCGTCGGTCGACAGGAACAGCCCGATCCCGGTGGCGCCGTACAGCCGCGTGGAGTCCGCGCCCGCGAACATGAAGTCGGAGCCGCCGCTGGGCGAGCTCTGCAGCCTCTCCCAGGTCGCGCCGCGGTCCAGCGTGCGGAAGGAAGGCTGTGGGGTCCCGATCAGTACGATGTGCCGGGGATGCGTGGCGATCGAGATGCTGCTCGCGTGGCGCATGACCGGTCGCCGCGGGTCATCGACCCGCTCCCAGGTCGCGCCGGCGTCGGTGCTCCGATACACGCCCGACGCGTTCGTGGTCAGCCAGACCAGCCCCGGCGTCTCGGGGTCGTAGGCGATGCTGTTGATCGAGGTCAGGGCGTTCGGCATAGCGACCTCCTGCCAGGACGCGCCGTGATCGCCGCTGCGGTAAAGCTGACCGGAGCCGGCCGCCCACGGGCCGCTGTTCCAGCCGAGCAGCAGATGGCCGGCCTCAAAGGGGTCCGCCTGCATGGCATGGGGATAGCCTGAGGGCGACGCCGGGGAGATGTTCCATCCCACGTCGGACCAGTGGCCGCCAGCGTCGGTGCTCACGTACAGTGTCTGGTCTCCCTGCACGTAGAGACGCTCGCCGTCGAAGGGGTCTTCGCATGCCCGCCGCAGGTTGGCGGCGCCGGGGATCGGAGCGAAGCTCCAACTGGAGGCGCCGTCGTCGCTGCGGTAGAAGCCCTGCCAGCCCGTGAACGGGGTGAAGATCCGCAGGGGGTCGAAGCGGGAGACGTCCATCGTGCGACAGGCCATGCCGGTCAGGCCCTGGTCCTTGACGTCCCAGGTCAGGCCGCCGTCGACGGTCTTCTGCACCCCGAACACGCCGTCGCAGACGTAGCCGGTCAGCGGGTGGCCCGGGTCGAAGACGACCTGGCCGCCGCTGGTGTTCGGCCCGAACGGCTGCCAGGTCAGGCCACCGTCCGTCGAGCGACGGCCGCCGATGTAGACCGCGTCCGCGCTCTTGAACGTGACCGTCTGGGCGCCGCTGCCGTCCGCCGGCCTGACGTCCTGCCAGGTGGTGAAGGCGCCATCCGTGCTCTTGAAGATGTGGCCGGACACGTTGGTCTGGGGAGTGTCGGTGCAGGCGAGCCACACTTCGGTGGGCCTGTAGGGGTTGTAGGTGATCACCGCGAACTGCCCGATGCTGCTCAGCGGAGGCTTCGTGACCTCGCTCCAGGTGGCGCCGGCGTCGGTGGACTGGAAGACCTGCCCGGCGGCGCTCGCAAGCACCATCGTCAGCGGATCCGCGGGATGGAACGAGACGCCCTGGACAGAGACGCCTTCCATGTCCGCGACGATCTGCCAGGTCGCGCCGCCGTCCGTGGACCTGATCAGGCCGGCGGCGCCCTGGGGATACGGATTGTCCGGCTGGTGGGCGGAACTGATGAAGAGCGTCTGAGGCTCGTGCGGCGAGACATACACCTGGGCGAAGTCGAGCAAACGGCCGTCCGGCCACGTGTTCGGCATGATCCTCGTCCAGGTGTCGCCCTCGTCCTTGGAGCGGTAGAGACCGCCGGGGTCGTAGCCGTAGAGCCAGGTCGAATGCAGCGGATCGATGGCGAACTTGCCGTTGTTGATGCCGACGACATCGCTGACGAAGGCCCAGTGCTCACCCGCATCCCGGCTGCGGAAGAGCCCGACGACCCCGTAGGCCGCCGCGAAGAGCGTGTCGGGTCGCCGGGCTTCATCATGATCTGGCGCACGTCGCCGCCGAAGAGGTCGCCGCCGTTCCACCTGCCGAGGCCCTGCGTGACGGTGAACGCGCCCGACAGGCTGCCGGACCCGCCATCTGGGTTGACGACCGTGAGCTCGTAGATGCCCGGGTCGATCCCCCACGGCACGGTGGCGGTCAGGGTCGTGCTGTCGACGTAGGTCACGTTCGCCAAGGGCGCGCCGCCGAGAGAGGCCGCCGGCGGGGTGAGCACGACCGTGCCCGTATCGTCCATCACGGCCGTGAAGTCAGTGCCCGTGATGGTGACAGGCGTGTCGATGTCGTTGGGCGCCGAGGAAGGCTCGACGGCACTCACGGTCGGGGCGATCGGGTCTTCCGTGAGCGTCGGCGGCGTGGCGCCGGCGACTCCGCCCAAGGCGAGCACGAGCAGGCCGATGAGGACGAGGCAGAGGAGAAGCTTCTTCATGGCACGGCCCCCCAGACGCGGTGTGCCACGTCGCCCCCCGGCGACGGGACTCGACCCGCTTGCAGCGGGCCCTGCCAGGAGTATACGACCGCTCGTGCGAGCTCGGGGTAACGAGCGCGCAAAGCGCTGCCTGGGCGGGCGACGGAGCTGCTCCGTGCCACGCAGTGCTCCGGCGCGGCAGCGCGCGGCGTTAGCCGCCCCAGGCCGCGAGGAAGTCGCCCCAGTACGTCAGGCGCGTGAAGGTGAGCTGTGTGCAGTAGTACTGGAAGTTGACCCACTGCGAGAAGCTCGATCCCGGGCGCGGCGGCGCCGGGGAGGCCGGCCAGAAGAGGCTGATGCCGTGCAGGTCGCCCTCGGCCTTCGTGTGCCACTCGTAACGCACCGCCCGGCGAAGAGACGCTATCACCCGGGTGCAGTCGCCCTTGATGGTGCGCGACGGGACGTGCGCCCGCAGCTCCACGGCCGCGTCGTAGAGGTCGCGCACCTCGGGGTAGGTCGTCTGCGGGAGTCGCGCCGTATGCCGCCGCGCCAGGGAGTAGGCGGTGCGGTACTTCGGCAGGCCGAGCGCGAGGTCCCAGCCCAGGTCGCTGACGGCGCTCGTGAGCGCGTCCCAGCGGCCGTCGAGCGCCACCGCCGACGCGGCGACCGTCCAGGCGTCGTGTCCCGGCTTCATCGACGCCGCCGCGAGCTTCGCGAGGCCGAGGGCGCCCACGGCCGGATCGGCCTGCAGGCCGCTCAGGACGCGGTCGTAGGCGAAGCCCGTGTAGCCGATCGCGTCCTCGGACCCGGCGATCGCGTTGGCGAAGCCGCGGAACTCGGCCTGTACCTCGATCATCTGTGCCAGGCACGTGTCCATGCCGACCATGTTGACCCCGCCCACGGCCTCCAGGGCATCGCGCAGTTCGTCCATGTCGAGGCAGTCGTTGCTGGTCTCGTCGACCATCGTGTTGCCCGGCCACCAGCCCCAGCCGTGGTCCCAGAAGAACAGGGCGTAGCGGTCGGCCGGGTAGTTGGCGCGCGTCCAGGTGACGAAGTCGATGAGAGTCTGCGGCGACCCCATGTCGCGCTCGCCCCAGTCGGCGACGGCCTGGTCGGGCGTGGCCTTCATGCTCGCCGCGACGTTGAAGAGGAGCGTGCCCGTCCAGTCGCCGTCGGCGGTGCTGTAGCCGGGGCCGCGGTCGGCGAGAGCGACGACCTGTACGTCCGCGTTCGAGCCCGCCACGGCCATCTCCTTGTCGATGTCGTGCGAGACCCACTTCTCCAGGTTGTTGTCGCCGCACATGTAGACCATCACCGTCCACTTGGCCTGTGCGGCGGGCTCGGCGGCCGCGGCCGCGGCGCCCGCCCCCGCGGCGATCAGGCAGGCGAGGACGATCAGCGCAGCGACCAGGGGCCGTGAACGAAGCGACGCCATGAGGGTCTCCTTCTTCGACATCTACTTGATGGTCAGCTCATGCGTGGTCCAGGTGAGGCCGCCGTCCTGCGTGTGCAGGATGGCCTCGCCGTCACCGACTACCCAGCCGTTCGACGCGTCGGTGAAGCACGCCGCGGTGAGGTCCTGGGTCGTCGGCACGTCGATGCTCGACCAGGACACCCCCGCGTCGGTCGTGCGCAGGAGGGTGCCGCGCTCACCCACGACCCACCCGTTCGCTGCGTCGACGAAGAACACGTCGCTGAGCCAGGGCGCCGCCGGCCCGCCGTAGCTGGTCTCCCACGTCTGCCCGGCGTCGCCGGTGTGCAGGATGATCCCGGCGCCACTCACCGGGTCGCCGCCGACGGCCCAGGCGTGCTGCCCGTCGAGCGCCTGGACCTTATGGATCACCGCCCCGGGGACCCGGGCCTGCGTGACCCAGCTCGCCCCGCCGTCGTCCGTGTACCTGATGACCCCCGTTCTCGTGGCCGCATCGCCGCCGACGAGCCAGCCGTGCTCGGCGTCGGCGAGATCGACCGACCACAGATCGGTGTTGGAGCTGCCGCGGACCCCGCTCCAGCGACGCCCGCCGTCTCTGCTCTGGAGCCGGGTGCCCCTGCTGCCGGCGATCCACACGTGCGAGGCGTCCAGCGCGTCGGCGCCCAGCAGGTACTGCGCCGTCCTGCCCGTTTGCCAGGCCCAGCTGCGGCCGCCGTCCGTGGTCTTGAGGATCAGGCTGCCGTCGTACCCCTCGCTGCCCACGGCCCAGCCGCGGCGCGCGTCCAGGAACGTGAGCGAGCTCACCGTGTACGCGTACCACCAGCTCGGGCTCTTGACGGTCCAGCGCCGGCCGCCGTCCGTGGTCCGCGCGATGATCGCCTGGGCCGTGACGTTGTCGTAGCCGGCCGCCCATCCCCGGTCCGCATCGGTGAAGGTGATGTCGGTCAGTCCGTAGTCCGCGCGATCCAGCTTCGGATCGGGGGCCGCGGCCGGCCCGGGGCCGTGACCGGCGTTGAAGTCGCGCAGGAAGCCGTGCCAGCCGATCTGCCGCGCGAAGGCGACCTGCGCGCGGTAGGTGGCGCCGTACCGGGTCCAGTCGTGTCCCGTCCCCCACCACAGCGTCATGCCCTGGAAGGCGCTCGCGTAGGAGCCATTGGCGAGCGCCACGACCGCCCCCCTGGCGTCGCTCGCGACGGCGGCGGACAGGGACTTCAACGTCTCGTCGGTGATGGCGGGATCCGCGGCCAGGTGGGCGGCGACGTCGGCGAGGTCCACGTGCCATGAGTCCCACGCGTAGATGCTGTGGCGCAGGGCGGCGGCATAGCGGGCCCGGAACTGCGAAAGGTCGGCCCGGAGCCTGGTCACCCAGGCGCGCAGGCCGGCCCGGGTCTGCATCACGCCGTCCACGTCGAGCGCCGAAAGGCTGACCCAGCTGAAGCACCGCAAGGGCCGGTAGTAGCGCTGCCACGCGGTGACCATGTCCGCCGCCAGCTGCTCAGGCGTGCGCCCGGGATCCGCCACGAGCGGCCCGAGCGCACCGTCGTACGGGTACCCGTCCTGGTCGATCGTCTCCTCGGAGGCGACGACGTACTCGACGAGGCCCGTCAGCCCGACCTGGTAGAGGACGTCCACGTTCGCCATATTGCAGGCGTCGAAACTCAGGACGTCGATGGGAACGGCCGCGTCCTGCAAGGCCCGCCGCAGCTCCGGCATGCTGATCCGCTGGCCGGAGGTGTCGTCCCTGGAGATGTAGCGCCAGGCGTAGCCGTGGTCCCAGAGGCCGACGGCCAGATGGTCAGCGGGGAAGCGGACGGCGATCTGCCTCAAGAACCACTCCAGCGTCCGCCCGGACCCGAAATCCTTGTCCGGCCACTCGGCGACGACGTCCACGCTCCGGCCGGAGACCTTGACCAGCTGAACGCCCCTCTTCTTGCTGCGCCAGTCGATCATCGCGACGACGTTGACCTCGTCGCTGGCCCGAAGTGCCTTCAAGGCGGGCAGCGTGAAGCGCGGCCAGGTGTACTCGAGGTCGTTGTCCGCGTTCACGTAGAGCGCGAACGTCCAGGACGCGGGCCCCGGAGCCGCGAGTGGCGTACCGGAGCTGCTCGCGGCTCCGGCAGGACTCGTAGCGCGTGGGGAGCCGGCGAGAGCAAGTTCAGGCATCAGAAGGAGGGCGATGACGAGCAAGCCGAGGGTGAAGATGCGCGAGCGCTTCATGTGTGCCCTCCCGTGCGACCTCGCGAGGAGCCCCGAGCCCCCGTCGAGGAGACCAGACAATGGTAGCAGAGGCTCGTCCGCACCGCGTCGCGGCCGTTGGTAGAGTTGGTCAAGGTTTGCCGCCCCATTCCGATAGTAGCTGGGGTGGATGGGGAAGCGACAGCGGCCAGGTGGTTGCGCGTACGGAAGGCGGCCGACCTTTTGGAGGTCAGCCCCAGCACGGTGCGCCGCTGGGCCGACGACGGGCGGATCGCCTGCCGGCGCACGCCCAGCGGGCAGCGACGCTTCCTCGTCGAGGATCTCGAACGAGCTGTCCCCAAGGAAGGCCCCCAGCCTGGTGGGCGGCTGGCGGCAGGCGGGCAGAGCGGCAAGCGCTACCGGTTGCTCTACGAGACCGGCCTCGAGCTCGCCTCGAGCTTGGACCCGTCGGACGTCCTGCAGTCGGCGGCGCGGCGCCTGACTGCCGCGCTCAAGATCTCCGACTGCGACATCTACCGGCTCGATGACGGCGAGCGCCTGGTCTGCTTGGCCTCCGTCATCGATGGCGTCTGCGACAAATCTTGGGTCGGTCGGGAACTGTCGCTCGCCGACTGGCCCCGTGATCGGCTGGCGGTTGAAAGCCGCAGCCCGGTTACCATTGCGAGCCTCGACGACCCCCGGCTCACCGAGGCGGAGCGCGCAGACATGCGCCTCTACCGCCAGCGCAGTTGCCTTGCGCTGCCGTTGGTGGCGCGCGACCGGGTCCTCGGCGTCGTCGATCTCCTCGACCACGTGGAGCGCGAGTTCACCGGCGACGAGATCGCCACGGCGGAGGCGGTCGGCCAGCTCGTGGCACTGACGCTCGAGCGCGCCGAGCTCTACGAGCAGGTCAGGCGCCTCCACCTCGGCAACCTGCGCGCGCTCAGTTCCGCCCTCAGCGCAAAGGACTACTACACGCTGGGCCACGCCAGCCGCGTCGCCGCCTACGCCGCCATGCTTGGGCGTGAACTCGGCTGGCCCCAGGAGCGCCTCGGGGCGCTGGAGAACGCCGCCTTCCTGCACGACATCGGCAAGATCGGCGTCTCCGACCGCGTCCTCCTCAAGGCCGGGCCGCTGACGAGCGAGGAATGGGAGCTCGTGCGTCAACACCCTGGCATCAGCGCCGAGATCGTGCGCCCGCTCTTCGACGACGGGCTCGTCGCCGGCGTGCGCCACCATCATGAGCGCTTCGACGGTCGCGGCTACCCCGACGGCCTCGCCGGCGAGGAGATCCCGGTCGTCGCCCGCGCCATGTGCGTCGTCGACTGCTACGACGCCATGTCCTGCCAGCGGCCCTACCGCCAGGCGCTGAGCTACGGAGAATGCCTGGATGAGCTGAGGCGCTGCAGCGGCACGCAGTTCGATGCGGCGATGGTCACGGCCTTCTGCCGCGCCTTGGAGCGCCTGGAGCAGCAGAGAGGGAGCGTGCTGGAGCTGGCAAAGGAAGCCGCCCAGCTGATCGATCCCGCCGCCCACGCCCTCCTGCGCACGCGCGCCGACCAGGAGCGCCCTGAGTACGGGCAGATGGTGAGCGCCCTCCGTCGGCTGCGCGACGCCAACCCGCCCGTGCGCTTCATCACGAGCTTCGCGCTGCACGGGGGCGAGTGCATCACGGTCCTGGACACCGGCGAGACCGAGGACGACGTCTCGCGTTGCGGCGATCCCTGGCTGCCAGAGGACGAACTCTCTCGCGTGCTTGCCGGAGAGCGCCTGCTCGCCAACGTGCTCAACGCCGACGACTACGGCGTCTGGGTGTCGGGCATCGCCCCGCTATGTGACGCCCAGGGCAGGGTGGTCGCAGCGGTCACCGTCGATGCCCCTGCCGTGAAGTCGTCCGGCCCCGCGGCGGCGGGCGACCGTTCGCAGACGCTCGCGGCGATGCTGAGGGCGGCGGCGATCAGGTTCAGTCGCGCGGAGGTCGAGGCGATCACCGACGGCCTCACCGGGCTCTACAACCACCGCTACCTGCACGAGCGCCTCGAGGAGGAGCTCGAGCGCGGCCGGCGCAGCCAGAGCGAGCTCTCCGTGCTCTTCTGTGACTGCGACCAGTTCAAGACCTACAACGACGACTACGGCCACAAGGCCGGCGACGCCGCCCTCTCGCACATCGCTCGCATCATCGAGGCGAACAGCCGGCGCACCGATCTGGCGGCACGCTACGGCGGCGAGGAGTTCGTGCTCGCGCTCGTCGACACGGACGCCGCAGGGGCCCAAGCCGTGGCCGAGGTCATCCGCGCCGAAGTAGAGTCCGTCAGCGCTCGTCACGGTCGCCCGCTGACGATCAGCATCGGCGTCGCAACCTCTCCCTCCGACGCCTGCGCGCGCGACGAGCTCCTCGACAAGGCCGACTGGGCCATGTATGCGGCAAAGCGCGCCGGGCGCAACCGCGTGCTCGCCTTCTCCGACGGTCTCGTGCGCGCGGAGACGTGGCTCTCCCGGCGGGGACGATAGGGCCTCGCGCGCCGGGACCCTGGTACCGCCAGGAGGGCCGCGCTATCTAGGCGAGACCCTGTGAGCGTGTCGCCTCGAGTCGAGCGGGCAGATTGCACACGGACATCTCTGTCCGTGTCGAGCGAGGCGGTGACCATGAGGCGCACCTCGGCCGCGGTCGAGCTGGCCAACGGGGTGCGGATGCCCTACATCGAGCAGGGCGATCCGACAGGCACGCACGGTCCTGTTCGTGCACGCCGTCGGCGACTCGGGGCGCGCCTTCGAGGCGCTGCTCGCGCTCCTGCCCGACTCCATCCACGCCGTCGCCCCGACGCTGCGCGGCCACGGCGACGCCAGCCGACCGGAGTCTGGCTATCGGTCGGCCGACTTCGCCGCCGACCTCGCGGCGCTCATGGATGCGCTGCGCATCGAGGCGGCCGTCGTCGTCGGGGCCTCCAGCGGTGGTCAGGTCGCCCTGCGGCTCGCCCTCGACCACCCCGGGCGCATCCTCGGCCTCGTGCTCCTCGGCTCACCGCTCAGGCTGAGCGACAAGCCCGGCGTGCGCGAGGCGTGGGACTCGACGCTGTCGTTGCTCGAGGATCCCATCGATCCCGGCTTCGTGCGCGACTTCATCGAGTCGACCGTCGTGCGGCCGGTGCCGGAGGCCGTGGTCGAGACCTTGGTCCGAGAGAGCCTGAAGGTACCGGCGTTCGTGTGGAAGGCGACGATAGCTGCCTTGCTCGAGGACGATCTCTCGCCCCAGATCGGGGGCGTCGCGGCGCCGACGCTCGTGGTCTGGGGCGACCAGGACGCCATCCTGCCGCGCAGCGAGCAAGAGGCCCTCGCGACGGGGATCCGAGGAGCGAGGCTCCTCGTCTACGAGGGCGGCGGCCATGCCTTCTACTGGGAAGACGCAGCGCGCGTCGTCGCCGACCTCGTGGCCTTCGTGGGGTCCCTCGAGGCGGGCTAGGTCGCGTGCCGAGGCATGCTCGGCCGTGACCAGAAGTCTCATCGGCAGAAGAAGGAGCGAGAGTCTACCGACTCCCGCTCCTTCGAGTACCCGCGCTCTCTGCCTCCTCAGGGCTCCGTACGCCGAGGCCAGTGGGGCGTCGTGCGCGTGGCGGTCGGCGCCTGCGGAGACGCCGCGGGCGGCGTCCTGTTGATGGTGGCGCCGCGGATGACATGCGATAGCTCCCTCGGCAAGTCGACCGTGGCCGCCGACGTCCCGGCGGCGGTCGACACCGCGCTCACCGACGTAGCCTGAGACGTCGTCTCCCAAGGCTGGTTGACCAGGACCAGCACGACCATCGCGACGGCGGCAGCGACCAGGACGACGGCGATTGTCCGCCATTGCAGACGGATGTGTGCATGTGGCCTGTGTGCGATCGTGACGCCCATGGTTCCTCCGATCTTCGCGTGTTCACGACCGGAGCGTAGGCCTCACGAGGGCGACGCACATCGTCCGAAACGGACTATTCGTCGAGCGGGGCGGGTGAGAGACGGCGGGCAGGCGGCCGGGGCGACGTCAGCGCCTGAGGAGGCCGAGCTCGCGCGCCCGCTCGACGGCCTCCTCGCGAGTGGTCGCTTCGAGCTTGCGGTAGATCGCGCGCAGGTGCGCCTTGACCGTGGCCTGCGAAAGGAAGAGGCGGCCGGCGAGGCTGGCCGTCGTGAGATGCGTCGGCAGCAGCTCGAGGACGCGATGCTCGGCGGGTGTCAGTGGCTCCGCCATCACCCGCCGCTCCAGCGCGTCCTTCAGCTGCTTCGCCCTCTTCCCGAACATCCCGGCGTCGGGCCACTCAGCGAGCGCCTTCAGGGCGCGGTCGCACCAGCCACGCGCCAGCTGGAGGGCGCCCTGCTCCAGTGCGACCTCGCCCAGCATGACATAGGACATGAGGAGATCGCTGGGCCAGTTCCTCTGCATGTCCTTCATGAAGTCGTCGATCGTCTGCGCGAAGGCGATCGTCTCCGGGTCGCCCCGATGGGACAGCAGGCGCAGGTGGGCGAGGAGCAGGACCAGGAAGATGCTGTGGGGCGTGCTCTCGTCCAGACCCATACGCGGACAAAGCCGCTCGGCCTCCGCCATGAGCTCCCCGGCCTCGTCCCAGCGGCCGGCGTCCTCGGCGATGAGCGCGAGCTGAGCAGGGGCGAGGGCGTTCCATACGGGCGCCAGAGCCGTTCCGGCGAAGGTCGTCCCGCGCGACAGCTCGCGCCATATCCGCTCGGCCGCTTCAGGCGACCCTGAAAGGTAGTGACATTCGGCGACACCGTCCATGGCCATGTCGCGCCAGTCGCCCGGCTTGGTCTCGAGGCGCAGAGCCTCCTCGGCCGCGCGGCGCATCTGTGCGAGCCCGTGCGTGTGGGAGTTCGTGTTCAGGATCAGCCAGGACGAGCGCAGCGAGGCCGCTCCAGCCGATGAAGGACCGTCTTCGAACTCCAGTTCCGCCACGAGTCGCGCCCAGCGACGCTCCTCCTCGCGTGTCTCGGGCACGCTCGCGTAGACCCAGCCGGCGGAGATGGCGAGCGCAGGGTACGCGAGCAGCTGCTGCTCCGTGTACAGCCCGATGAGGCGGCGCGCGCTCTCCGCGAGACCGTTGTCGTTGAGCATCGTGTCTACGGCGGACTCGGTGAGAGCGGCGGTCGCGGCGATATCACCGGCCGCGAGGTAGTGACGGATGGCTGGCTCGGCCTCGCCGTGAGCCTCGTACCAGGCGGCCGCCAGACGGTGGAGCGGCGGCAGCCGATCGGGTTCGAGGCGCGCCAGGCGACTGTGGAGCAGGTCGGCGAAGAGGTGGTGGTAGCGGTAGCGCTCGTCGCGCTCGTCGAGGGCGCTGACGAAGAGGTTCCCGCGCGCGAGGCGCGCGAGGACGGCGCCGGCGTCGGCGCGGCCCGTCACGGCCGCGCACAGCGGCGCCGTCAGCTCGTCGAGGATCGACGTCTCGAGCAGGAACTCCTGAAGGTCGCCGGGCTGGCGCTCGAGCACCTCGTCGAGCAGGTAGCCGGCGATGGCGCGCTGGTCGCCGCGCACCTCGGGCAGCCACTCATCGGGCGACCGGCCGTGCGCCGTCAGCGATGCCAGGTAGAGGCCGGTCGCCCACCCTTCCGTGGCGTCGAGCAAGGCGGCGACCATGTCGGGGCCGGCCGTGCTCTCGGCGTCGCCCTCTCCGGCCGCGTGGAGTCGTAGCAGCGCCAGAGCCTCGTCGCGGTCGAAAGCGAGCCTCTCGAAGCGCACCTCCAGGAGCCCGCCGCTCGCCCTCAGCCTCGCCAGCG
This sequence comes from uncultured Thermoleophilia bacterium, assembly GCA_963717965.1. Taxonomy (GTDB): domain Bacteria; phylum Actinomycetota; class Thermoleophilia; order UBA2241; family UBA2241; genus CAIXSE01. The sequence goes on from CAVQXS010000006.1 coordinate 147,037, forward strand.
GCAGCGGCGGGTCGCTCCGCGATGCAACGACGAGTGTCGCACCCTCGGGCAGGTTCTCGAGCACGAGCTCCACGTGCGCCCACGCCTCCTGGTTCTGCACCAGCTGGGCGTCGTCCAGCACAAGGACGAAGGGCCGCGCGCCCGCCACCGCCGTCGCAAGCCCGGGCAGGACCCGCTCGACGAGCGGCGGACTGCGCAACTGCAGCAACTCGAAGATCTTCGGATCGACGCCGAGCGCCGGGTCCAGCGCGACGGCCAGGCAGCGCAGCAGCACGAGGGGGTCGTTGTCGTTGCCGTCGAGCCGCAACCAGATCGCCGGCCGGCGCTCAGAGCGCAGCCACTGCGTCAGCGTCACCGTCTTGCCCGAGCCGGCCGGCGCCGACACCAGCACCAGCGGCGTGGTCGACTTCAGGAGCGTCGCGACCAGCGCCTCGCGCGCGACGAGCTCGACGTGCGGCCGCGGCGGGCGCAGCTTCGAGGGGAGGCAGTGGAGCCCGGGCGCCGCCCCGCGGGCGCGGCGCCCCCGCGACGGCGTGCGAGGACGCCGCGAAGGCTTTGCCCCAGCTACTTCCTCACCAGCCTGCATGACCCGTCCCCGGTGGTCGCGGCCGTGCCCATCAAGACTAGCCAGCGTGTCGGGCGATGAACAGGCGCCGCCGTTGCAGGCGTGCGCATTCTCTGAGGCGGCGGCGCACGACTCTGCAACGCTCTGGGGGCGGCGCCGACGCGCCGCCCCCACGCTCTGAGGTCCTCTACTCCAGCGCCTCGATGTCGGGCGTCACGCCCTCCAGCGTCTCGCTCATCGCGGTCAGCCTGGCATCCAGGTCGGCGACCTGGGCGTCCCGGATCGCGACGAGCCCGGCGCGCGCCGCCTCGAACTCACGGGCGCCCCGCCGTGAACGTAGGCCCACACGGTCAGCGCCAGCCACACACCCCACTCGGCGCTGTTGAAGGCGAGCCAGGCCAGTTCCACGAGCAGCAGTGAGCGGTTGCGGAAGGCCGTGCCGAACACCCCGAGCGTGGATCTCAGGCGGCCCTCCCCGCCTGCCTCCATCGGGCCCCTCCAGGTCCGGACGCGGCACTACTCTACTCGGTCAAGGAGCGGCTTTCCGCAGCTAATACTACTCCCGCCACGAGACGCTCAGGAGGGGCGATTCCCGGTCACGCCGAGGCGATCACATCGCAGGTCGGGCGGTGCGGTCGGCCGTAGCCGCCCGTGATGAGGCGTCTCATCGGCATCGTTGGATTCGGACCGCGACAGCGCCTGTCCCAGGGTCGAAGAAAAGGGGCCGTCGGCCATCTAACTCTCGTGTCGGTCCTCGCATGCCTTCGGGGCAGCGATGTCGGGATTCCGCAAGAAGGGGGCGGACGTGAACGAGCAACACGGCAAGCATCCAAGCCTATGGTTCGCCGCCCTACTCCTGGCACTGGGCGGAGCCCTTGCGTCGGCCGCCTGCGGGAGCACGGGGAGCTCTTCCCCGGGCTCGCCGGGCGCCACGCCCACGCCGATGGTGGAGAGCGCGTCGCCGGTCGCGGGGGATACGGTGGCCTTCACGGAGAACCCGACTGGCAGGCGGACTTCATGGGGCGAGAGTCACGAGATCAGCGACCTCTACGCCCGCGTCGAGAAGCCGGTCGAACGCCCGGAGGCGCCCACGCAGGCCGGAGGCATGAAGATGGTCGTCGTAGAGGTGACCCTCGAGAACGACAGCGGGGAAGGCAGGCACTACGCGCCTGGGACGTTCACCGCTTTCGACCGGGAGGGGCGCAGCTACGGACCCTCAAGGGCGACGTCCAAGGTCCTTTCATCCGGTCGGCTGGAGCCGGACGAGGCCTTGTGGGGACTCCTGACCTTTGAGGTGCCGAGTAGCGCGACCGTCGAGCGTATCGTCTGGACGTTTCCCGCGTTCGAGTGGGTCAACGAGTGGACCTGGGAGTAGGCGCCGGGCGCGAGCTGCACGCCGGCCGCGATCCGGGCTGACGTGCGACCCGGCGCGGCCGAGTCTGGTTGGCAGAAGACGGGCTCCGCCGCGATTCGGCCGCCCGGCGGGCTATGCGGCCGAGTAGAGGCGCCAGCTCCCCGGCACGCCCTTGAGCTCGTGCTCACCGCGCTCCGCGAAGGCGAGGCCGGAGCCGATGACCAGATCCTTGACGGTGCTCGAGACGAGGACCTCGCCGGGTCCGGCGAGCGCCGCGACGCGGGCGGCGATGTGCACGGCAAGGCCGCCCACGTCACCGCCCAGCAGCTCGATCTCGCCGCTGTGACAGCCGGCCCGCACCTCAAGGCCGAGCGGCTTCACGGCTTGGCAGATGCCCTCAGCGCACTTCACGGCTCGTGCCGGCCCGTCGAAGGTAGCCAGGAAGCCGTCGCCGGTGGTCTTCACCTCGCTGCCCCGGTAGCGGGCGAGCAGCCCCCTGATGATGGCGTTGTGACGGCCGATCAGCTCTTTCCAGGCCTGGTCGCCGACAGCCGCGGCCCTGTCTGTGGATCCGACCACATCCGTGAAGAGCACCGTGGCCAGCTCGCGATCGAACTCCCTCTCTTCGCGCTGGACCGATTCGAGGAAGCTCTCGATCACGCCCAGGTTCGCGCCCTGGTCGCCGAGCCAGGGAGGGTAGTCGGTCGGGTGGACGGCTGCGCACACGGCGCCGGGGATCTGGCCGGCGATCCAGGCCGTCTCCTCGGGGCCGTCGGGTTCGTGGCTCGGCACGCAGAGTGTCGGCACGTGGATCGCCGGCAGCACGCCGCGCACGTCGACTGCACTCCAGAGGCGGTCCATCCTGGCGGCGTCGCCGGGTCCCGCCGAGTAGCGCAAGAGTCGCCCGGTAATCCCCTCATCACCGCGGCATCAGCGCGAACACACCCCAGCCCAGGTAGTCGCGCGTGTAAGCGGCGTAGCGCTCTGGCTCCGAGGTCAGTTCCGCTCGAACATCTTTCGCTAACTCGTCGTCGGGATTGGCTTCAAGCCATCGGCGCATGGTGAGCCATTTGGCCGCCTCGTATCTGTCCCACCCGTCTTGGTCAGCCAGAATCATCTCAACGACGTCGTAGCCAAGGTGGCCGAAAGACGCGAGAAGTCCCGGGAGCATGAGAAAGTCGGAGATCGAGTTGGCAAGACACCCCCTTGGCGACATCTTCGGTCGGCGGCAACTGCCGCCAGTAGGGCTCGCCGATGAGGATGATCCCACCGGTGCGCAGGCTCCGCGTCAGAAGCTCGATTGTGCCGGCGACTCCCCCAGCGATCCAACTGGCACCGAGACAGGCTGCCACATCGGCCTTCTCGTCAGAGACATAGCCCGTAGCATCGCCATGGATGAACTTGATTTGATCAGCGACGCCGAGTTCTTCAGCACGGAGTCTCGCTTGCTCGGTGAACGACTGGCTCATGTCGATGCCGGTGCCAAGGACGCCGTGGTCGCGTGCCCAAGTGCACAGCATCTCCCCCGAACCGCTGCCGAGGTCGAGCACGCGGGCCCCCGATTCCAGACGCAGCGCCGCGCCGAGAGTGACAAGCTTTTCGGGTGTGATCGGGTTGTGGATGCGGTGAGCACCTTCGGTGATGGTGAAGATTCGTGGAATGTCCACTGCGAAGAGTCTCCCCGCGGGTGCGTGAACAGAATCGGTTCAGGCTAACGCACCGCGGATAAGCGGCGAGCGCGCCGGCCTCCCGTGAGGCCGCCAGCGCTGCGGCGAGTCAGCTTCTTGCTCCTATGTCAACAGCATACCGCCAGCCGTGCCTGCTCCGCCCGGCGCATTATCCTGAAGACGGTGCGCGCGATGTGCCTCTTGAGGCAGCGCAGCGCCTCGCGCGTGCTCATGCCCTCGGCGCGCTTGCGCGCGACGTAGGCGATCGCCGGCGGGTGCATGCGCGCCTGCGTGACGGCCATGATGTGCAGGACGCTGTTGAGGCGCCGGTTGCCGCGCCGGTTCAGGCGGTGGCGGGCCGTCTTGCCCGAGCTGGCGAGCAGCGGAGCGGCGCCGACGTGCATGGCGAAGGCGGCGTCGCTGCGGAAGCGCGCGGCGCCGGCGACCTGGCCGACCAGCTGCGCCGCGCTGAGCGCCGAGCAGCCGGGCAGCGCCAGCAGCTCGGGCGCGAGCACGTGCATCAGCGCGCCGATCTCGCGCTCGAGGGCACGCACCTCGCGGGTCAGCTCGCGGCAGCGGCGCACCTGTTCGAGGGCGATGCGCGGGCGCGTGCCTCTCGGCAGGCCGCGCAAGCCGGCCTCGATGCGATCGAGCCAGACGTAGCGGTCGAGGGCCCGCGGCGGCAGGGCGAGCTCGAGTTCGAGGTCGTGCAGGTGCCAGCGCAG
>CAVQXS010000007.1:0-27946 GCA_963717965.1 uncultured Thermoleophilia bacterium
AGCTCAAGGACGCCGGCCAGCTCGGCGACGTCGGCGCGCGCCTCGCCGAGCGCAGCCCCGTGTGGCTCAAGATGGGGGCGAACGCGGAGGCGGCGGCTCGCGCCACCATGCCCAAGGTGGGCAAGCAGAAGCGGCTCTCGGCCGTCGACCTCGAGGTCGAGAAGGGCTACAGCCTCGCCGCGGCCCGCGCCGAGGCGACGCGCTGCCTGCAGTGCGAGTGCCCCAGCCTCGGCGACTGCGACCTGCAGAAGCTCGGCGTCGAGTACGAGATCACCGACAACGAACTGGTCGTCAAGGGCGGCCTGGTGCGCCAGGTCGAGGCCCAGCACGAGCACCCCTTCATCCGCCGCGACATGGACCGCTGCATCGCCTGCGGGCGCTGCGTGCGCGTGTGCCGCGACGTCGCCGGCCCGGCCTGCTACGACTTCACGGGCCGCGGCTTCACCATCAACGTCGACACCGCCTACAGCGACGCCCTGCAGCTCGCCGACTGCATCAGCTGCGGCCGCTGCGTGACCGCGTGCCCGACCGGCTCGCTCACCTTCAACGAGCGTGAGCTCTCCTCGTTCAAGCTCGACGAGAGCCGCTGCATCCTCTGCCACGAGTGCGTGGACGTGTGCCCGGTCGACGCGCTCAAGGAGACCAACCACTTCGAGAACGCGCGCGGGAAGTGGCACGAGCTCGTCGCCAAGGGCACCGAGCTCGCCGGCGGCCACCGTATGTGCGCCGGCTGCGGCGCGCCGATCGTCGTCCGTCAGATCCTGATGGGCACCGAGGACCCGGTCGTCGTCTCCGCCGCCACGGGCTGCCTCGAGGTGAGCACGACGATCTACCCGTACACCTCGTGGAAGGGCAGCTACATCCACACCGCCTTCGAGAACGCCGCCGCCACGCTGAGCGGCGTCGAGACGGCCTTCCGCGCCCTCAAGAAGAAGGGCCTGGTCGAGGACGACACCAAGTTCATCGCCTTCGGCGGCGACGGCGGCACCTACGACATCGGCCTGCAGTCGCTCTCCGGCGCGATGGAGCGCGGCCACCAGATGCTCTACGTCTGCTACGACAACGGCGCCTACATGAACACCGGGTTCCAGCGCTCCGGGGCGACGCCGCAGGGCGCCTGGACGACCACCAGCCCGGTGGGCAAGGAGACGGCCGGCAAGCTGCAGAACCGCAAGAACCTCACCGACATCATGATCGCCCACGAGCTCGGCTACGTGGCCCAGGCCTCGCCGCACGACCCGCGCGACCTCGTGCGCAAGGCGGCGAAGGCCCTCGACACGCCGGGCGCGACGTTCCTCAACGTGCTCGCCCCGTGCCCCCGCGGCTGGCGCGCGGACGGCGCCGAGACGATCGAGCTCGCGCGTGAGGCCGTGGAGACCTGCTACTGGCCGCTGTTCGAGGTCGTGGACGGCGAGTACCGGCTGACCTACCGGCCGCACCACAAGAAGCCGCTCATCCCGTGGCTCAAGCGGCAGGGCCGCTTCGCCCACCTCTTCAAGCCCGGCAACGAGGAGACGCTGCTCAACCTCGAGGCCTGGGTGGACAGGGAGTGGGAGAAGCTCCTGCGCAAGTGCGGCGAGCCCAGTGAGGCCGAGTGGCAGGAGTACCTGCAGGCCAACGGCTGCCTCCTGCGCTAGAATCGGAGGCGGCTACCAGCCGACCATGAGCGGCCGAAGGGCCGGGGCGCCGCCAGGCGCCCCGGCCCTTCGCCGTGAGGGCCCGCGACGGCCGCGATAGAATCGGGCGGACCTTCGACCGGAGGGGCACCGCATGGAGGAGAGGCACCGCATGGACCGCCGCACCCAGCACCGGCGCCTCGCGCGCACCGTCCTCGGCGCCGGCGCCGCGCTCGCGCTCGCCGGCCTCCTGCTCGTCGCCGGCGCGTGCGGCGGCGACGCCCAGGACGAGGCCGCCGTCACGGCGGAGCAGCCGACGTCGCCGGCGCCGGCGACGAAGACGCCGAAGCCGGTCTCGAGCCTCCCGCCGCTCGCGCGGCTCGGCGAGACCGTCCGCTTCGAGACGCCCGAGGGCGCCGTGGTCCGCGTCACCGTGGGCGACTACGCCGACCCCGGCGACGCCCCGGCCGGCGTGAGCGCCGACGCCGGCGAACGGCTCGTCACCCTCGAGCTCACGGTGACGCCGGAGGGCGAGGAGGGCACGGCCGCGGTCCCCCTGCCGTTCAAGAAGGCGGACTCCTTCATCCTGATCGCCGAGGACGACACGCTCACGGTGGCGCAGCTGGGCGACGACGAGCTTCTCGGAGCGACCGTGCCGCCCGGCGAGAGCGTCTCGGCGACGCTCGCCTTCTCCGTCGGCGCGGCCTCGCCGATCCGCTTCGTGTGCACGCCGCTGGAGGGCTCGCGGCCGCGGTCGGCGACCTGGCAGCTGGACTAGTCGAAGACCGCACGGAGGTAGTAGACCCAGAAGGCCGGGATCTCGCGCACGACGAACCGCGGCGTCTGCGGTATCGGCGTCGAGCTGCCGGCGGGCACCGTCTGCACGTCCCACCCGGCGCGCTGGTAGGCGAGCTTGATCCGCGGCAGATGGTAGTACTGGCTCACGGCAAGGATGCGTCGCCAGCCGTCCTCAGTCGAAGAACGGCACCGTGTCGGCCACCGTGGCGTTGGTGCTCACGCCGTTGGAGTCGATCACCACGCGTTTCGCAGGCACGCCCGCCTCGACCGCCATGTCGCGCATGACCAGCGCCTCGTTGTAGCCGCTGTCCCCCACGCCGCCGGAGACGAGGACGTACCGCACCAGGCGGTCCTTGTAGAGGCCGACGGCGGTGTCGACCCGGTCGCGCAGCGAGGTCGACGGCCGGCCGTCCTCGTGCACCTGGGCGCCGAACACGACGACCACGTCGGCCGGGCGCCGGTAGTCGGTCTTGCCGAAGAAGAAGACCTGGGCCACCGGGAACGCGAGGACGCAGGCGGCCGCGGTCGCGGCGAGGACGGCGGCCGCGGCCAGTCTCCGGCGCCGCGGCGCCGGCGAGCGCAACGCCGCCCAGGCGACGAACGCGAGCACGGCGGAGAGCACGAGCGACAGGGGGAACGGTACGCCGGGAGTGAACTCGCCGTCGCGCCAGGCGAGGAAGAAGTCGACGCCGTTCCAGGCGGTGACGGCGGCGAAGGCGAGGCAGAGCCCGATCGTCGGCCAGCGCCGCCAGGCGCGCATGCGCGGGGCGACGGCGTAGCCGACGAGCGCGACCCCGACGAGGACGAGCAGGACGCCGCCGATCACGCGCCCGACCGCCGGCATCGCCACCCACCAGATGGTGAAGTCGACGTGCGCGTGGCGAAGCCAGCCGTAGACGCTGACGAGCGTGAAGCCGCCGAGGAAGAGGGCGAAGCCTCGGGCGAAGGCGGCCACGAGCCAGTTGCGCTGCTTCTCGCCACCGCCCGCCGGCGGGAGCGGGGCGGGCGCGGGCGCCGGCGACCCGGCGTCGGAGGCCACGCGCAGTCCCTCGTCCGCGCTCATGGGCCGGAGCGTATCACGGGGCCGCCTCCCGGCCCGCCCGGGCGGCGGCCGCGTCAGGCCGCCGAGAGGTAGTGCTGCGCCGCGGCGGCCGCCGTCGACCCTTCGGCCACGGCGGTCGCGATCATGCGCACCTTGCCCGGATAGGCGGCGAAATCGCCGACCGCGTACACGCCGGGGAGGCTCGTCTCCATGGCAGAGTCGACGTCGATCTTCGGTCCGGCGAGCCCGAGGCCCCAGTGGGCGAAGCCGGAGAGGTCCGGCACCTGCCCGATGCTGACGAGGACGAGGTCGGCCGGCAGCTCGACGGTCGATTCGTCCGGACGCCGCACGACCACGCCCTCGAGACACTCGCGGCCACGGAGGCCGACGACCTCGCCGTTGCTCACGACCGTGATGCCGGCCTCGGCGAACCGGTCCTGCGTGTGCGCGAAGGCGCGGAACTCGTCGCGCCGACGCACCACCGTGACGTCGGTGACCTCGCGCAGCGAGAGCGCCGTGTCCAGGGCCGTGTCGCCGCCACCGACGACGACGACGCGCTTGGCGCGCACCTCCTCGAGCGGCGGCAGCCGGTAGGCGAGGCCCCTGCCGAGGTAGCGCTCCTCGTCGGCGAGGCCGAGGCGCCGCGGGGTGAAGCGCCCGAGGCCCAGGGCGAGCACCAGCGTCCTCGCCTCGTCCTCGCGCAGCGACCCCGTGATCTTGAATCCACCCTCGTGCGGGGTGACGTCCTCGACGGCGCGCCACTCGCGCAGCTCCGCGCCGAACTGCTCCGCCTGCTCCGCGAGACGCAGGGCGAGCTCGCGTGACGGCAGCGCCGGCTGCGCCGGGAAGTTGCTCACCGGCTTGGTGGGATACAGGTTGATCAGCTGGCCCCCGAACGCCTCGGCCTCGTAGACGACAGTGCCGAGGCCGCGAAGGCCGGCGTACATGGCGGTGGCCAGCCCGGCCGGGCCGCCGCCGACGATGGCGATGTCGTAGGTGCTCATGGCGCGCTCCTGTTCACGGTGTCAGTGCCAGCCTTCCCGTTATGAGCGCGCTCACACACGAAACCTCCCCGGCCGCGAGGGACGGAGCGTCCTCAGGCGGTGCGTCCTCAGGCGGGGCGTCCTCAGCGGCGCGCCCCGAGGCGGCGCCCCCTCAGGCGACGCGCTCGCCGCCGCCGTGCGCGGCCGTCTCGCCGCCCCAGTCGCCGGCGGCCGGCTGCGGGCCGAGGCAGCCGGGCGACTCGATCTCGGGGCCCGGCGTCGCGGCGCCGGGCTGGCCCGCGGCGGGCTCCTCGGGCTCCGCCCGTTCCGCCCGCCGCGCCGCGCCCAGCATGGGCACGCCCATCGCCTGCGTCACGCCGCCGACGAGCCAGGCGAGCGGGATCGAGAACGTCTGCGACAGCCAGCCCAGGCCGACCTGCCCGACGGTCGAGCCTGCGTCTCCGAACAGCGCGTCCAGCGAGATGATGGTCGCGCGCTGCTCCGAAGGGATGCGCGCGTTCAGCCACCCCTGCTTGACCGGCGTGTAGATCCCGAAGCTCAGCGCTGAGACGAGGTACAGCGGCACCGCGATCCAGAACTGCTGCACGAGGGCGGCGCCGACGATGGCGACCGTCGTGGCTCCGGTGGCGACCATGAGGATCAGCCCGCGGTCGGTCACTCGCTTCGTCAGCCGGCCGACGACCGCGTTGCCGAGTATCTGCGTGAGCCCGACAAGCGCCGCGATCACGCCCGTGACCCATACCAGATCCCGTCCCAGCAGGTCGAGGAAGTACTTCTGCCACGAGTAGAAGCCGTACATGAAGAAGACGCCCTGGACGAGTGACGCGAACATGATGAAGCGCACCACGCGGTCACGCAGGCCGTAGGTGACCCCTTCCGTGGCGATGCGCCGCGTCTCGTGGCGGAAGCTGCCCAGCGTCAGCGGCCGGCCCTTGAAGCCGAGATCGCGCATGACCAGCAGGCCGAGCAGGAAGGCGGGCACGAGCACTACGGCCCTCAGCACGTAGGGTATCCACAGGTCGACCTGGCCGAGGAAGCCGCCCAGGGTGGTGCCGATGAGCATGAACACGCCGAAGGTCATGCCGTAGCGGGCGAAGATCGGCTCCAGCTTGCCCTCGTAGTCCACCGAGTGCAGGGCGTCGACCATCCACGCGTCCACGGCCCCGGTGTAGAAGGTGTAGCCGATGCCAAGCAGCACCGAGGCGGCGGCGAAGGGCCAGACGCCGAGGCCGGCGAGGCCGAACCACACGTAGAGAAGCGTGGAGACGATGATCGTGCCCACGGCCAGCAGGTACGAGACCCGGCGGCCGACCGTGTCCGCGACCACCCCGGTCGGCACCTCGAAGAGCACCTGCGCCACCGTGTAGGCGGCGTTCACCAGCATGACCTGGAAGATGTCGAGGCCCACGGACAGCAGGAACAGCGTGTTGACGCCCCAGATGAGCGACTGCGCGAGTGTCGTGGTGGCGGCGATGCCGAGGTACGTCCGGATGATGCGCTGCGCGCTCATGGGCGGTCTGTTCCCGATTACGAGCGTCGTAACGCGCCGAAGGGCGCGTCGAATCGCGCGGCGCGGCCGGCCTCGCGGGCGCGACTGCGCCCCGGGCCGGCGCCGAGGTCAGACCGGCGTGTCGGTGGGGCAGGCCGGCAGCTCGCAGTCGAGCCGGCCGTCCCGCAGCACGATCGTGCGGTCGAAGTACCGCTGGATCTCGGGGTTGTGCGTCACCATCACGATCGTGTTGCCCTCGCGGTGGAGCTTCGCGAAGAGGTCCATGACCTCCACCGTGGTCTCGCTGTCGAGGGCGCCGGTGGGCTCGTCGGCGAGGATGAGCGGCGGTTCGTTGACGAGCGCGCGGGCGATGGCCACGCGCTCCTGCTCCCCGCCCGAGAGCTTGCCCGGGAGGTGCCCGCCGCGGTCGGCGAGCCCGACGCGGTCCAGGACCTCGCGGGCGCGGGCGCGCTTCTCGGCGCCCGGCATGCGCTTGACCGCCAGCGGCAGCGTCACGTTCTCGAGCGCCGTCAGGTAGGGCACGAGGTTGAACGACTGGAAGACGAAGCCCGAGGTACTCGCGGCGGAAGTCGGCGAGCCGCTCGCCGGGGAGCTTGTACAGGTCGATGCCGTCGACGGCCACGGCGCCGGCGGTCGGGTGACTGAGCCCGCCGAGGATGGCGAGGAACGTGCTCTTGCCCGACCCCGACTGGCCCATGACGCCGAGAAAGGAGCCCTCGGGCACGGTCAGGTCCAGCCCGCGCAGCGCGTGCACGGGCGCGCCGTCGCCGGAGAAGGTCTTCTCGAGGCCGCGGATGTCGATGAAGCGCGCGGCGCGCTCGTCTCGGCCGCGTCGGCGCGGGCGCCAGGCTGGTCTCGTGGTACGCGTGGTCGGCATGGTCGCAGCAGTCATACCCTGTCTCCTGACAGAGGACGCTCGCGCGCTTCAGAGCGCGCGCAGCGCCTCGGTGGGATCCATCTTGCCGGCGCGAAGCGCCGGATAGAGTGCGGCCAGCGCCGCCGATGGCGACGGCGCGCCACGACGGCCGACGCCGAGCAGCGGCGCCCAGGCGACGTCGGCACTCTCGGCGAGCACCGGAAGGACCGCGTAGGTGATCGCCATGCCGGCGCCGTAGCCGAGAACGCCGGCGATCTACTCGGCGATGAGCGGCCTCGATCAGGATCAGCCGCGTGATGTGCACGCGCGGAAGCCGATGGCCCGAAACACGCCGATCTCCGCGTGCGCTCGCTGACCGAGCCCATGATGGTGAGGAACACGACGAGGACCTCGATGCCGATGACGACGCCGACGATCGCGAGACTGAAGCGCCGGAACTGTTCGACGGCGTGCTCGCGACTCTTCACGGCCTCCTGCACGGCGTCACCTCGGCTCGGGAGCGCCTGCCGTGAGCTCCGGCGATGCGGTCCACGGGGCGTCCGCAGTAGAGCGCGGCGATCTCGACCAGCGTGAGCGTCACCCGGCCGGTGGAGCAGCTGCTGCGACGGCCGCCAGGTCGACGATGAGGAGGTCGTCGTCCTGCGACCCGGTCGTCGCGCAGGACGCCGGTGAGCGTGAAGCGGCGCCCTCGATGCGCACGTAGTCGCCCATGGAGAGGCCGAGCGACCGGGCGGCGGCCGCACCGGCCACGAATTCGTGGCCGTTACGCGGCGGCCGCCCGGTCTCGACCGACCACCAGCGCTTGAGCTTGAACTGTGCGGCGGCTGCGACGCCGATCAGCAGGGCGCGGCGACCCTTCACCTGGACCGCGACCGACGAGCTCCGGTGCCACGACGGAGATGCTCGGCGCGGCCGGGATGCCTCGCATGCGCGCCAGATCGGCCTGGCCCAGGCCTCCTGACCGACGCAGACGCCGCCGCCGACGATGCCGCCGTAGGTGAGGGAGACGTCCCTGGCGCGCGGCGCGACGACGATGTTGGCCCCGAAGCTCTGCAGGTTGGCCTTCGTCTCGCCGGTCATGGACTGCGGATCGCGTCACCAGGGTCACGACGGTGCCGACGCCGATGAGCAGGCCGATGACGAGGAACGCCGCGCGGCCCTTGCGACGGCGCAGGTTGTTCGAGGGCGACGGTGCGGAGGGTCACGCGAAGCCGGCCCCGGTCACAGCGCTCGCAGGGCGACGGTCGGATCGAGACGGCTGGCATGCAGGCGGGGTAGAGCGAAGCCCAGCGCGCCGATGACGACGGCGAGCCGATCGCCCCGCCGGCGAGCGCCGGCGCCCAGGAGACCGACACACCATCGCCGCCCAGCATGGGCAGGAGCGCATAGCTGACGCCCATGCCGGCGAGATACCCGAGCACGCCGGCGAGCACGCTGGCCACCGACGCCTCGATGAGGATGAGGCCGGTGACGTGCCCGCGCCGGAAGCCGAGGGCCCGGAAGATGCCGATCTCGCGCGTGCGCGCGTTGACCGAGCCCATCATGGTGACGAAGACGACGAGCGCCTCGATGCCGATGATGATGCCGCGTCACGTCCAGCTGAAGGCGCGGAACTGAGTCGATGGCGTGCATGCGGTTCTTGACCTTCTCCTGCATGGCCGTGACCTTGGTGCCCGGCAGCACGCCGCCCAGCTGAGCGACGATCTTCTCCACCGGGCAGTTGCTGCACAGGGCGGCGACCTGCACCATCGACACCTTGCCCGGCTTGTGGAGCAGGCCCTGTGCGGCGCCCAGGTCGGTGATGAGCAGGTTGTCGTCCTGCGAGCCGGTCGGACGCAGGATGCCTGTGACCGTGAACTGCCTGCCCCCGACGGCGACCTGATCGCCCTTGCGCAGCTCGAGCGCCGCGGCGACCGCCGACCCGGCCACGATCTCGTGGCCGTTCCGCGGCGGCCGCCCGTCCACGCTCCACCACTTCTTGAGGTCGAACTCGCTCTTGGGCCGCACGCCCATGAGCAGTCCCTGGCGGCCCTTCACGCTGACCGCGCCCAGGAGCTCGGGGGCGACGATGGCGATGTTCCTGCGGTTGGGGATGGTGGAGATGCGCGCGAGGTCCGCTTCGCGCAGGTCGCGCGCCCCGACCGACACCCCTGCCACGGTCACGCCGCCGTAGGACAGGGACAGGCCATCGGTGCGCGGCACGACGACGATGTTGGCGCCGTACGTCTCCAGGCTGTTCTGCGCCTGGACGGTGAGCGCCTGGCTCAGCGTGAGCAAGGCGACGACGGTGCCGATGCCCACCAGGAGACCAGCCACGAGGAAGGCGGCCCGCGACGTGCGGCGGCGCAGGTTGTTGAACGCCACAGTGCGCAGCCTCACCGGCCGGCCCTCCCCGTACTCGCCCTCGTCGTGGCTTGCGTCATCACAGCGGGATCAGAAGTACTGAACGCCGCTCTGCAGGCTGTCCGCCGTGATGGTGAGCGTGTCGCCCGAGATGCTGCGCTTGAGCGGAATGGGATTGCAGCCGCCCGTGATCACGTTGATGTCCGCGCTCGGGAAGACCTTGCCGCAGTTGTTGCACTGCATGGCGTCGCCCTGCTGGTGGTAGCCCTTCTTCTGCGCGTAGCACACTTCGCAGGCGTCGAGAGCGGCGCGCACCTTGCCGTTCTTGTCGGCGAGCACGAAGTACCTCACCGTCGCGCCACCCGTGTCGTACGTGTAGAAATGCGCCTGGCCATCGTTGACCTGAGCGACGGGGAGCGTGACGTCGCCGCCGGGCGCGGCGGGCGTCGTCGCCGTGGCGGCCTCGGCGCCCCCGCGGTTCATCATGAGCACCGCGGCGATCACGGCGACGGCGACGAGCGCGAGGGCGGCAAGCCCGAGGTGCAGCGCCGTGCGGCTGCGCGGCTGCTCGAACTGCGCGCGCTTCTCGGCGCGCACGTCCGTCTTCTGGGGAGCGCCGTTCCCGCTTCCGTTCCCCGTCCGCCTGCGTTTGTTCTGCTTCCCTGACAAGCTGATCCTCCTGTGCCCGGCCGGGTCCGCGCCCGGCCGCTCTGACCTGTCTAGGGCACGATGGTAGGGGGGCCGGATGAAGAAGCTGTGTAGATTGGCGAGCGAGACAGCGTCCGCCCTCTTCTTTCGCGCCTCCGCCTTCGGGGTATGTTGGCGCGTGTGACGGCGAGGTCCCGAGGAGGATCGTGAGCGAGACCGCGAAGATCGTCGTGATCGACGACGAGGAGTCGGTGCGCGACGTCGTGCGCGCCTACCTCGAGAAGGACGGCTTCCGCGTGTTCGTGGCCGCGAGCGGCCGCGAGGGCCTGGCGCTCGCCGAGCGCCACCAGCCCGACCTCATCGTCCTCGACCTCATGCTGCCCGACGTCTCGGGCGAGGAGATCTGCGGAGAGATCCGCGGCCGCTCGGACGTCCCGATCCTCATGCTCACCGCGAAGGCGAGCGAGGAGGAGCGCATCGGCGGCCTCGTCGCCGGCGCCGACGATTACCTGGTGAAGCCCTTCAGCCCCAGGGAGCTCGTCGCCCGCGTGCGCGCCGTGCTCCGGCGCACGCGCGGCGTGGAGACGCCGCTCGTGGAGATCCTGCGCTTCGATGAAGGACGGCTCGAGATCGACACCGTCAAGCGCGCGGTCCGGCGCGACGGCGAGCCGGTGGAGCTCACGCCCAACGAGTACAAGCTCCTGGTCGCGCTCGCCCGCTATCCCGGCCGCGCCTACTCACGGTTCGAGCTCGTCAGCCGCGTGCAAGGGTACGACTACGAGGGGTACGAGCGGACCATCGACGTGCACGTGAAGAACCTGCGCAAGAAGCTCGAACCCGATCCCGGCAGGCCGCGCTACATCGAGACGGTCACGGGCGTCGGCTACCGGCTCTCCAAGCTGTGAGCGGGCGCGTGCGCTGGGGCCTGCGAGCACGCCTCGCGATCGCGTTCGTGGCCGTCGCGCTTCTCGGCGCCGTGCTCACGACCGTCTACTCGAGCATCAGCCTGAGCTCCCGCCTCGAGGCCTCGGCGCGGACGCGCCTGCACAACTCCTCGATGCACTTCGGCGACGTCGCCGCGGTCCTCTCCAACAGCGGCCGCTGGAGCCAGCGGAGCATCGAGACCCTGCACCATCTCGCGCAGATCGACTCGCTCGCCACGCGGCTCTACGACGCCCGGGGCGAGCTGGTGTTCGAGCACCCGCCCTCGGGGCCGGTGGAGGAGGGGGCGGGCGCCTCGGCGCCGGTCGTGGTCGGCACGCGTGAGATCGGCCGCGTGACCGTGAGCCGCGACGACGGCAAGCTCTTCACGGAGGAGGAGCTCCAGCTGCGCCGCCAGCTGCTGCGCACCAACCTGATCGCCGGCGTGACCTCGGCGGCCATCGCGCTCGCCGTGGCGCTGTATCTCGCGGTCACGCTCTCGCGGCCGCTGCGGCGCATCCGCGCGGGAGCAGAGGCGATGGGCGCCGGCGACCTCGAGACGCGGGTGCCGGAGAGCGGGGACGCCGAGATCAGCGCCGTCGCCGAGGCGCTCAACAGCCTCGCCGAGACCCTCCAGCAGGAGGAGGGGCTGCGCAAGGAGAGCGTCGCCGACCTTGCGCACGAGCTGCGCACGCCGGTGATGGGGCTGCTCGCGCGCGTCGAGGCCGCCCAGGACGGCGTGCTCGCCGACGAGGCGGCCAACCTCTCCGCCATGCACGACGAAGCCCTGCGCCTGGCGCGCCTGCTCGACGACCTCTCTGCCCTCGCCGACGCCGAGCGTCCGGGCCTCCTGCTCTCGGTGGAGCCCGTCGATCTCGGCGCGCTCGTCGAGGCACAGGCCGGCGTGTTCGCCGGCGGCTTTGCCGACAAGGACATCACCCTCACCTGCGAGGCGCAGACGGTCGTCGTCGACGGCGAGCCCAGGCGTCTGGAGCAGATCGTCGTCAACCTCCTCTCGAACGCCCTTCGCTACACCGACCCGGGCGGCAGCGTCACCCTCGCGGTCCTGCAGGAGGGCGGCGAGGCCGTGCTCGAGGTCGCCGACACCGGCATCGGCATCTCCGCCGACGACCTGCCGCACGTCTTCACGCGCTTCTGGCGCGGCGAGAAGTCGCGCTCGCGAGCCACCGGGGGCGCCGGCATCGGGCTCTCCATCGTCCAGGAGCTCGTGCGCGCACACGGAGGGACCATTGCCGTGGAGAGTGCCCCGGGCAAGGGCTCGATGTTCCGCGTGTCGATCCCGGCGTCCGCCTCCCGCGCCCGCGCACTGCCGTGATACCGTGCGGGGGCGATGGCGACCCCCGCCGACAACCTCCCCCCCGGGCTGCTCGGCCTCAGCGACGCCGAGGCCGAACGCCGGCGCGCCGCCGGTCAGGGCAACGACGTCGAGATCCGCGCCGGGCGCACCTACGGGCGCATCGTCCGCGACAACGTCTTCAACTTCATCAACAACCTCTTCTACTTCCTCGGCATCCTGCTGCTCATCCTGGGCAAACCGCTCGACGCCTTCGCCGTCGTGTTCGTGATCGCCGCCAACACGGTGATCAGCCTCTTCCAGGAGATCCGCGCCAAGCGCGTCATGGACAAGATGGCGATCCTGCTGCGACCCAAGGCCGACGTGGTGCGGGACGGGGAGGTCCGCGAGATCGACCCCGCGCAGGTCGTGCTCGGCGACCTCCTGCGCGTGCAGCCGGGAGACCAGGTCGTGGTCGACGGGCCGATGGTCGGCGAGGGGCGCATGGAGGTCGACGAGTCGCTGCTCACCGGCGAGTCGGACCTCGTCACCAAGCACCCCGGAGACGAGCTCATGTCCGGCAGCTTCTGCATGACCGGCGGCGGCTACTACGAGGCCGTCAAGGTCGGTCTCGACAGCTTCGCCAACAAGCTCACCGCCAAGGCCAAGGTGTTCAAGCGCGAACTGACGCCGCTGCAGCGCCAGGTGGTGCAGATCGTGCGCGTGCTGCTCATCGTCGTCATCGTCTTCGAGGCCCTCGTCTGGATCCGCAACGTCGCCGGCGGCGTGCCCTTCGTGGAGAGCGTGCGCATGTCGACGGTGATCCTGGCGCTGATTCCCAACGGGCTCGTCTTGAGCATCGCGCTCACTTACGCACTGGGCGCGGTGCGCCTGCTCGGCAGGGACGTGCTGGTGCAGCAGTTCAACGCGGTGGAGAGCCTGAGCAACGTCGACGTCCTCTGCACCGACAAGACGGGGACGCTCACATCGGGCGTCATCGCCTACGAGGAGCTGGCGCCGCTGGGCGCCGACGACGCGCGCGCAGCGCGCCTGCTCGGCGCCTTCGCCGCCAGCACGACCGACGCCAACCGCACCATCGAGGCGCTGCGCGCGGCGTTTCCCGCCGCGCGTGAGGCTGCCGCCCACGAGGCCTTCTTCTCGTCCGAGCGCAAGTGGAGCGGCCTCGCCTTCGCCGAGGGCGAGGCGCGCGGCACCTACGTGCTCGGCGCGCCCGAGGTGCTGGCGCCGGCGCTCGGTGCCGGCGCCGACTGGCACGCGCAGGCCGACGAGTGGGCCGCGCGCGGCCTGCGCGTCGTGATGTTCGCCGGGCGGGCCGAGCCGCTCGCCTTCGGCGAGCCCGACGGCCCGCCCAGCCTCCCCGCCGGCCTCGAGCCGCTCGCCCTCGTCTGCTTCAGCGACGAACTGCGGCCCGGCGTGCGCCAGACGCTCGAGGAGTTCTCCGAGGCCGGCATCGACGTCAAGATCATCTCCGGCGACAACCCCAAGACGGTCGTGGCCCTCGCGACGCAGGCGGGCGTGCAGTCGCTCCGCCGCCGCCAGGGCGCCGACGCCTTCTGCGAGACGGCCGCCGGGGACGCGGCGGCGGCGCCGCTCGAAGGCGAGGCCCCGCACGACGCCGGCGAAGCCGCACAGGGCGCCGGCGGCCCCGCCGCGGAGACCGCGGCGGACGAGCCGGCGCCACCGCCGGCGGCACTGGTCGCCGTCTCCGGCGCCGACCTTGCGGGGATGTCTCCGGAGGAGTTCGCCGCGTCGGCCGACGAGGCCGGCATCTTCGGCCGCGTCACGCCCGAGCAGAAGCAGGACCTCGTCGAGGCCCTGCGCGAGCGCGGGCGCTACGTGGCGATGATCGGCGACGGTGTCAACGACGTCATCGCCCTCAAGCAGGCCAACGTCGCCGTGGCCATGCAGGGCGGCAGCCAGGCCGCCCGCAGCGTCGGCGACCTCATCCTCATGAAGGACACCTTCGCCCCACTCCCCTACGCCTTCCGCGAGGGCCAGCGGATCATCAACGGGATGAACGACATCCTGCGCATCTTCATGGTGCGCATCTTCTTCAAGGCCGCGATGATCGCCATCGTCATGTCGATCGGCGGGTTCCCCTTCGCCCCACGGCAGTCGGCCATGCTCTCGTTCTTCGGCGCCACGGTGCCGGCCATCGCCTTCGCGCTCTGGGCGCAGCCGGGCCCGACACCCAAGGTCGGACTCTTCAGACTGCTAGCGCGCTTCGTGGCGCCCGCGGTCGTGTTCATGGCGGGGATCGGGACGGCCGTGTACATGATCTGGGCGATACCGGCAGAGCACGGCGTCGCAGCCGTCGCCGGCGCCACCGAGAAGGAACTCGCCGAGAGCGGCTACCCGCCGGCGATGACCGCGCTCACGATCTTCGCCTGCTTCGCGGCCATCTTCCTCATCCTGCTGATCGTGCCGCCGAACAGGTGGTGGAGCGGCGGCGCTCCCGTGGTGCGCAACGACGCGCGCATGCTCGGCGTCGTGGGGTTCCTGTTCGCCAGCATGGCGTTCATCCTGGCCGTACCGCTCATGCGTACGCTCTTCGAGATCACGGCGCTGCCGTGGTGGCAGTACCTGGTCTTGCTCGGGCTCGCGTTCGTGTGGAGCCAGCTCTGCCTGCTCGTGTGGAAGAGCCACGTGCTCGACCGCTGGCTGGGGACGGCCGAGGACCCGGGCAACCTGTGCGCGAAGGCCGCCGCGGCGGCCGCCGAGGCCGAGAGGACTGCGGACGCGCTGAAGTCGGGGGCGGACGCGGAGGCCGGGCGCCGCTAGGCGATCCCGGCCGACGGGCACATCGCCGCCAACGGGCACTCGCCGCAGGCAGGCCGGCGAGCGTGGCAGATGCGCCGGCCGTGCCGCACGAAGTCCACGTGCACGGCGTATACCTGAGCCGCGTCGTCCGGCCCGGCGAGCTCGGTGAGCAACGGGTGCGCCTGGTCGGCGCTCACCTTCTCCCCGATGATCCCGAGCCGGCGCGCGACGCGGTGCACATGCGTGTCCACCGGCATCACCGGCCGCTCGAGCGCGAAGAGCAGCACGCAGGCGGCCGTCTTGGGTCCGACGCCGGGCAGTGCGACGAGATACGCCTGCGCCTCCTCGTCGGTCATCTCGTCCAGTTCGCTCAGATCGGGCGCGCCGGTCCGCTCGCTGATCGCTTCAAGGATGCGCTTGATGCGCGGCGCCTTGGTGTGCGCGAGCCCGCCGAGCGCGATCGCCTCCTCGATCTCCTCGGCGGGCGCATCGCGGGCCGCGGTCCACTCCGGGAACCGCGCCTTGAGCGACGCGGACGTGCGCTCCGTGTTCACGTCGGCGGTGTTCTGGCTGAGCACGGTGAAGACGAGCTCGTCCACCGGCGGATACCGCGGAGAGAGCACCGGGCGGCCGTAGAAGTCGTCGAGGATGGCGGTCGCCTTGCGCAGCCGCTGCTTGGGTGACGAGACGCTCACGGCGAGACAGTATACCGGGAGGCGGCGCCAACGCGGTTGCCGCCGTCTCCGCCACGGGAAATATACTGATGAGGGCCTCGTGTGAAGGGAGTGATCGTCATGAAGGGCATCCTCGTGCTCAGCGGGTCGGGGCCGCTGCTGCTGCTCAGCTCGTACCCGGCCATCGACGACCGCGAGCTCATCGCGAAGCTGCGCGCGAAGGGGCTCGCCAAGTTCCTCGCCTGGGAGGTGCCGGTCGAGCACCTCAGCGACCTCTACGGCTACACGTTCCGCGACATCGCCGAGCAGCTCGAGACGCACGGCGACATGCGCGTCCTCGACTTCGACGGCCACCGCATCTTCCTCAACCTGTCGCTGCGCGACCTCGGCGCCCACATCCTGTTCGAAGACGAGCACGTCCTCCAGGCCGGGTGAAACGCCCGCGTGGTAGCCTCCCCGGCATGGACGACGTCGTGCATGCCGGGGAGCCGCGTGCCTGAGGGCTGGCGCTTCTGGATCGACCGCGGCGGCACGTTCACCGACGTCGTCGCACGGCCGCCGCACGGCGGGCTCGTGACGCGCAAGCTCCTCTCCGAGGACCCGGCGCGCTACGAGGACGCCGCCGTCGAGGGCGTGCGCCAGCTGCTCGGGCTGCAGGGCGACGAGCCGGTCCCGGCGGAGCTCGTCGCCGACGTGCGCATGGGCACCACGGTGGCGACCAACGCGCTGCTCGAGCGCGCCGGGTCGCCGACGCTCTACGTGACCACGCGCGGCTTCGGCGACGCGCTGCGCATCGGCTATCAGGACCGGCCCGACATCTTCGCGCTCGACATCCGCCTGCCGGAGCCGGCGTACGCGCGCGTGCTCGAGGTCGACGAGCGCGTCGGCGCGCACGGCGAGGTCGTGCGCGCGCTCGACGAGGACGGGGCGCGACGCGGGCTCGACGAGGCCCGCCGCGCCGGCTTCGAGGCCATCGCCATCGCCTTCATGCACGGCTACGCGTACCCGGGGCACGAGCGGCGCGTGGCGGAGCTGGCGCGCGCCGCCGGCTTCACCCAGGTCTCCGTCTCGCACGAGGCGAGCCCGCTCATGAAGCTCGTCGGTCGCGGCGAGACGACCGTGGTCGACGCCTACCTCTCCCCCATCCTGCGCCGCTACATCGACGGGGTGGCGGCGCAGCTCGGCGCGGTGCGCCTCCGCTTCATGCAGTCGCACGGCGGCCTCACCGACGCCGGCCTCTTCCGCGGCAAAGATGCGATCCTCTCCGGCCCCGCCGGCGGCGTCGTCGGCGCCGTCGCCGTGAGCCTCCGCGCCGGCTTCGACAAGGTGATCGGCTTCGACATGGGCGGCACCTCGACCGACGTCTCCCACTACGCCGGCGAGCTCGAGCGCAGCTACGAGAGCGTGGTCGGCGGCGTCCGCCTGCGCGCGCCGATGCTGCGCGTGCACACGGTGGCCGCCGGCGGCGGCTCGATCTGCGCCTTCGAGGACGGCCGCTACCGGGTCGGGCCGCGAAGCGCCGGGGCCGACCCAGGGCCGGCGTGCTACGGCAAGGGCGGCCCCCTCACGGTGACCGACTGCAACCTGGTAACCGGCAAGCTGCGGCCGGCCTTCTTCCCGCGGGTCTTCGGCCCGGACGGCGCCGGGCCCATCGACGAGAGGGCGGCGCGCCGGGCGCTCGCGGCGGTGGCCGCGAGCATGCGCGCCGCCGGGGTCGACCCGCCGGCGCCCGAGCAGCTCGCCGACGACTTCGTGCGTGTGGCCTGCCAGGCCATGGCCCGCGCCATCAAGCGCATCTCCACGCAGCGCGGGCACGACGTCAGCGACCATGTGCTCTGCTGCTTCGGCGGCGCCGCCGGCCAGCACGCCTGCCTCGTCGCCGACGCCCTCGGCATCGGCCGCGTGCTCCTGCACCCGATGGCCGGCGTGCTCAGCGCCTACGGCATGGGCCTCGCCGACGTGCGCGCGCTGCGCGAGCGCAGCGTCGAGGCGCCGCTCGAAGACGCCTGCGGTCCGGCGACAGTCGCCGCCCTCGCGGAGCTGGAGACGGCTGCGATCACCGAGCTCGAGCGCCAGGGCCTGCCCGCCGCGGAGGTGCGCGTCGAGCGCCGCGGCCACGTCAAGTACGAGGGCACCGACGTCTCCCTGCCGGTGCCGTGGGCCGAGCCGGACCAGATGGCCGCCGCCTTCCTCGAGCTCCACCGGGCCCGGTACGGCTTTCTCATGCCGGGCCGCGGGCTCACGCTCGAGGCCGTGGCCGTCGAGGCCGTCGGCGCCGGCGCACGCGCGGACGACCCTCGGGACGATGCCCGGGAGGACCTCGCGCCGACGCCCGGGAGAACGGCCGCTGCCGGCGCACAGGCGGGCGCCGGCAACCGCTCGGCGCCGCCCGGACCTCCGGCGCCGCCCGTCCCGCCCAACCGCCCGCGCCGCGCGAGGTCGCGCGCGTGTTCACCGGCGGCGGCTGGCGAGAGGCACCCGTGTACGAACGGGCCGACCTGCAGCCGGCGACCGTCGTCGACGGGCCGGCGATCGTCTGCGAGGCGACCGGCACGACCGTGGTGGAGCCGGGCTGGCGCGGCCGAGATGCTGGCCGGCGGCGAGCTGCTGCTGCGCAGGAGCGCGCCGCCGGCCCGTCCCTCGGCCGACTCAGAGCACGTCTCTCCGCTGCTGCTCGAGGTGTTCAACAGCCTCTTCATGTCGATCGCCGAGCAGATGGGCGCGACCCTTGCCAACACCGCCTGCTCGGTGAACATCAAGGAGCGGCTCGACTTCAGTTGCGCCGTGTTCGACGCCTCCGGCGGCCTGGTCGCCAACGCGCCCCACCTGCCGGTCCACCTCGGGTCCATGGGCGCGTCCGTCCAGGAGGTCCTGGGGCGTCATCGCGGCGAGCTCCGGCCCGGGGACGCCTGGCTCCTGAACTCGCCCTACGCCGGCGGCACCCACCTGCCCGACCTCACGGTGGTGACGCCGGTGTTCCCGGCGGCCGCGCCGGCCGGATCGGCCACGTCCACCGGCCCCTTCGCCGGCCCCATCGCCCCCTCAGCGGAGCCGCTGTTCTTCGTCGCCTCGCGCGCCCACCACGCCGACGTCGGCGGCCTCACGCCCGGGTCGATGCCGCCCGGCAGCCGCACGATCGACGAGGAGGGAGTGCTCATCGAGGACTTCCGGCTCGTGGAGGAGGGCCGTCTGCGCGAGGCCGAGGTCGCGGAGCTCCTCACCTCGGGCCCCGCACCCCGTCCGCGACCTCGCCCAGAACCTCGCCGACCTGCGCGCCCAGGTGGCCGCCAACGCACGCGGGGTCGCCGAGCTCGGGCGCATGGTCGCGGAGTTCGGCGTGCCCGTGGTCTCCGCCTACATGGGCCACGTGCAGGCAAACGCGGCCGAGGCCGTGCGGCGCGTACTCGACCGGCTCGTCGTCGCCGGAGGCGCGCCGCTCGCCTTCCGCCAGGAGCTCGACGACGGCAGCGCCATCGTCGTCCGCGTGGCGATCGACGCCGAGGCGCGGCGCGCCACCGTCGACTTCACCGGCACCTCCCCGCAGCGCGCCGACAACTTCAACGCGCCGGCCGCGGTCACCACGGCGGCGGTGCTCTACGTCTTCCGCACGCTCGTCGACGCCGACATCCCGCTGAACGCCGGCTGTCTCGAGCCCATCGACATCGTCATCCCGCCGGGCAGCATGCTCTCACCGGAACGGCCGGCCGCCGTCGCCGCCGGCAACGTGGAGACGTCGCAGGCGGTGACGGCCGCGCTGCTCGGCGCGCTCGGCGCGGCCGCCGCGAGCCAGGGCACGATGAACAACCTCACCTTCGGCGACGACCGCTACCAGTACTACGAGACGCTCTGCGGCGGCGCCGGAGCCGGCCCCGGCTGGGACGGCTGCAGCGCCGTGCACACGCACATGACCAACTCGCGGCTCACCGACCCGGAGGTGCTGGAGTGGCGCTTCCCGGTGCGCGTGGAGGAGTTCAGCGTCCGACGCGGCAGCGGAGGCGCCGGCGCGTACCGCGGCGGCGACGGCGCCGTCCGGCGGCTGCGGTTCCTGGAGCCGCTCACCGCGGCGATCGTCTCGAGCGGCCGCCGGGTGCCGCCCTACGGGCTCGCCGGCGGCCTCCCCGGCGCCTGCGGCCGCAACGCGGTCGAGCGCGCCGATGGGACGGTGGAGGAGCTTCCCGGCGTCGCCCAGACGCTCATGGAGCCGGGCGACGTCCTGGTCGTCGAGACGCCCGGCGGCGGCGGCTACGGCGCGCCGCGGCAGGACGGAGCGCTACCGGCGTCGGCCGCCGGGACACCGGCCGAGAGCAGCCCTCCCGGGGGACCAGCGTCCTGAACTACGCGCCGCTCAGTAGCCGGCGGCGCGGCGGCGGGCCTTCCGCCGACGCCGGACCAGCAGCGTACTGACGAGCATGCCAACGAGGAAGCCGATCACCAGCGACACGAGGATGATCAGCCACAAGGGCCATTCGAAGCTCCAGAAGAGGAAGTTGAACGGCACCCTGGTCACGTTCTGGAAGATGTAGAGGAGGAGCAGGATCACGACCACCGCGACGATGCCGAGCTTGACGTACAGCCCGGCGTTGCTCGGCTCCTGGTCGCGGCTCATCTGGATCTGCGGCTCCTGCATCGAACTCATACGTACCCCCTCGTGGTCGTCGCGACTTGGTTCGCCGTGAGTGCGGTCTACCCTTGCCGAGCGGCGCGCACGCCGTCGGCAGGCTTGCCCGGGTCGCGCGCGCGAACGCGCGAGGGGCGGGAGGCCCTTCCGGCCTCCCGCCCCTCGTCATGGCTGCGGCGCCACCCCCCGTCGGCGCCGCAGACGCCGGGCCTGCCGGCCCGGCCGGTCCATCATTGCCTGGTGTAGGCCTCCAGGCCGTCGGCCACGGTCGCGAACACCGTGTCCAGCTGCGCGTCGTCGATGACCAGCGGCGGCTGGATGCGCAGCACGGATCCGAAGTTGCCGCCGACGCCGATGAGGAGGCCGTGGTCGAGGCAGTACTGGCGCACGAAGCCGGCGGCGGCGGTGCCGTAGGCCTTGGTCGCCGGGTCGGCGATGAGCTCGACGCCGACCATGAGGCCCTTGCCGCGCACCTCGCCGATCAGCGGCTGCGTCTGTCTGCAGCTCACGGAGCTTCGCCATCAGGGCGGCGCCCTTGCGCGCCGCGTCATCGACGACGCCGTCCATGAGGAACTCGATGTTGGCGAGCGCGGCGGCGCAGCTCACCGGGTTGCCGCCGAAGGTGCACAGGTGGTCGCCGATCTGGAAGGCGTCGGCGATCTCCGCCCGGGCGATGAAGGCGGACAGCGGCCAGCCGTCGGCGATGCCCTTGGCCAGCGTCATGATGTCCGGCTCGACGCCGTAGTGGTCGACGGCGAACATCTTGCCGGTGCGCCCGAAGCCGCTTTGGACCTCGTCGGCGATGAAGAGGATGCCGTCCTCGTCGAGGAACTCCTTGACGCGCTTGAAGTAGCCCTCCGGGGGCACGATGATGCCGCCCTCGCCCATCACCGGCTCGGCGATGAAGGCGCAGACGGACCCGGAGAGGTGCAGGCGGGCGATCTCGCCGACGCGGCGCGCGCAGAGCAGGTCGCACTTGTCGGGCGTGGTCTCGGCGAAGCAGCGGTAGCAGTAGGGCGTGGGCGTGAAGGCGACGCCCGGCATGTAGGGGCCGCCGCCCTTCTTGCGCCCCGAGTTGCCGGTCACCGAGAGGGTCGCGAAGGAGCGCCCGTGGAAGCTCGACTCGATGGCGAGGAACTCGTTCTTGCCGCTGTAGCGCTTGGCGAGGCGGAAGGCGCCCTCGATGGCCTCGGCGCCGCCGTTGCCGAAGAAGGTCTTCTGCAGGTCGCCGGGCGTGATCTCGGCGAGCTTCTCGGCGAGGGCGCCGACGGGCTCCACGTGGTAGACGTAGGAGCAGGCGTGCACGAGCTTCTGCGCCTGCGCCATCGCCGCGTCGAGGATCTGCTGGTTGTGGTGGCCGGCGTTGGTGACGCTGATCCCGGCGAAGCAGTCGATGTACTCGGTGCCGTCGGCGTCGTAGAGCAGAGCGCCGTCGCCGTGGTCCGCGACCACCGGCTCGACGCGCTTGACGAACCCGGTCATCACGTAGTCGCGGTACTGTTCCTTCACACCCATGGTATCGACTCCCCTTCGGCGAACGCTTGGTTAATCACTTGATTGACTTCTGGTGCAGTAGGTTATCAGATGAGCGCCCGCGCGCGACCCGCGGGCGCGCCCGCGCTGCCCAAAACCGCAGGGCCTTGTTGGCCCGGGCGGACAGCCCGCCCGGCAGTTCGCGCGCGAGCCCTTGACGAAGCCTCGCGCGCGCGTCTCGGCCGTGTGGACGCGTGCACAAGCGGGCCGCTATACTTGGCGCACCCATGTGGGCCGTTGAGTCTGTGGTCACCCCACTGTTGCTGGGCCTGCCGCGTATCGCAAAGGAGTGCGTATGTCGGGTTCACCACCCAAGTCAACCGGTGCTGCGCTTGTCGTCGGCGGCGGCGTCGCGGGCATCCAGTGCTCGCTCGACCTTGCCGAAGGGGGGTACAAGGTCTACCTCGTCGAGAAGGCGCCGGCCCTCGGTGGTCACATGGCCCAGCTCGACAAGACCTTCCCCACCAACGATTGCTCGATGTGCACCCTGGCGCCCAAGCTGGTCGAGGCCGGACGGCACCTGAACATCGAGATCGTCACCAACTCCGAGCTCATCGACCTCGAGGGCGAGCCCGGCAAGTTCAACGCCAAGGTCTACCACCACGCCCGCTTCGTCGACCCCGACATCTGCACAAGCTGCGGTGAATGCGTCCCGGCGTGCCCCATCACGGTCGGCGACCAGTACAACGAGGAGCTGGGCGAGCGCAAAGCGATCTACAAGCTCTATCCGCAAGCGATCCCCAGCACGTACGTGGTCGAGAAGAAGGGGTACGCTCCCTGCAAGAGCAACTGCCCCGTCGAGACCTCGGCCCAGGGCTACATCGCCCTCATCGCCGAGGGACGCTTCGAGGACGCCTATCGCGTCGCCGCCGAACCCAATCCCTTCCCGTCGGTCTGCGGCCGCGTCTGCGCTCACCCCTGCGAGACTGCCTGCACGCGCGACTCCGTCGACGAAGCCATCTCCATCGCCAGCCTCAAACGGTTCGCCTGTGATCACGGAGCCCCGGCCGACCTGCCCGAGAAGCTGCCGGTCGTCTTCGACGAGAAGGTCGCCATCATCGGCGGCGGTCCCGCCGGTCTGAGCTGCGCCCGCGACCTGGCCCAGTACGGCTACGCCACTACGGTCTTCGAGGCGCTGCCGGTGGCCGGCGGCATGCTGCGCGTGGGCATCCCCGACCACCGCATGCCGCCGGACGTCCTGCAGCGCGAGATCGACCAGATATGCGCGCTGGGCGTCGACCTGCGGCTCAACCAGCGCGCCGGCGTCGACTTCACCGTCGACGGTTTGCTGGCGGACGGCTACCAGGCCGTGTTCCTGGCCCCCGGGCTGCACGCCAGCGCCCCGGCGCCCGCCAAGGGTGACGACCTCGACGGCTGCCTCACCGCGGTCGAGTTTCTGCGCGAGCTCAACCTGGGCCGGCCCATGCCGGTCGGCGACCGCGTCGTGGTCATCGGTGGGGGCGACGTCGCCTTCGACACGGCGCGCAGCGCCTCGCGGCTCACCTCGGTCAACGGCAAGGCCCCCGAAGTCACCATCGCCTACCGGCGCACGCGCGACGAGATGCCGGCCTCCCGCGAAGAGATCGAGGAGGGCCTCGGCGAGCAGGTCAAGATCGACTACCTCGTCGCCCCGGTCGAGATCCTCGGCAGCGGCGGCAAGGTGAGCGCCATCAAGCTGCAGCGCATGCGGCTCGGCGAGCCCGACGACCAGGGTCGTCGTCGTCCCGAGCCCATCCCCGAGGCCTACATCGAGATCCCCTGCGACACGGTCATCTTCTCCATCGGCCAGGCCATCGTCGACGATTTCGCCAAGGACCTCGAGGGCGTCGACATAGACCGGAACACGGTCAGGACCGATGCAGCCACCCTGGCCACCGCGCGCCCCGGCGTCTTCGCCGGCGGCGACGTGGCGCCCACCGGCCCACTGACCGCCATCGAGGCCATCGCCGCGGGGCGCAAGGGCGCCGCCAGCATCCACAATCACCTGCGCGGCGAGCAGCTCGTCTCGCTGTGGGCGGACCCGCTGGAAGAAGCACGGCCCGACGACGAGACCCTGGCCAAGGTCGAGCGGAGTCCGCGCGTGCGCATGCCCGAGCATCCCGGCGCCGAGCGCCGCCGCAGCTGGGTCGAGGTGCGGCAAGGCTTCACCAAGGAGCAGGCGATCGCCGAAGCCAAGCGCTGCCTGCAGTGCGCCGTCTGCTCGGAGTGCATGGAGTGCGTGCGCGCCTGCGGGCCCGGCGCCCTGCTGCACGGCGAACGCGACAAGGAGATGGACCTCGACGTCGGCGCCGTGGTGATGGCGACCGGCTACGATGCCTACGACCCCGGCGCCAAGAGCGAGTACGGCTACAGGCGCTACCCCAATGTCCTGTCGGCGCTCGAGTACGAGCGCATGCTGAGCGCCAGCGGGCCGACCATCGGCTCCGTCCAGCGCCGCAGCGACGGGTCGCACCCCAAGAAGATCGCCTTCATCCAGTGCGTCGGCTCGCGCGACCAGGAGCACGAGTACTGCTCCAGCGTCTGCTGCATGTTCGCCAACAAGCAGGCGATGCTCACCATCGACCACGAGCCGGACTGTGAGCCCACCGTCTTCCTCATGGACATGCGCGCCCAGGGCAAGGGCTTCGACGCCTTCTACCAGCGTGCGCTCGACAAGGGCGTCACGTTCGTCCGCTCGCGCCCCTCGTACATCAAGGAAGACCCGCTCACCAAGGACCTGCTGATCAGCTGGGAGGACGAGGGCGGGCAGCTGCACGAGACCCGTTACGACATGGTGGTGCTCTCGGTCGGCCTGGAGCCTGCGCGCAAGGCGCAGGAGGCGGCCGGCCACGCCGGCGTCGCCCTCAACCGGCACGGGTTCTGCGAGCTGCACGAGTTCAATCCGCTCGAGACGAGCCGCAAGGGCGTCTTCGTCGCCGGCCCGTTCGGCGAGCCCAAGGACATCCCCGACAGCGTCGCCCAGGCCTCGGCCGCCGCGGCGCAGGTGATGACCGGCCTCGCCGACTCGCGCGGGACACTGACCGTCGACAAGGAGTACCCGGCCGAGCGCAAGGTGGTCGGTGAAGAACCGCGAGTCGGCGTCTTCGTCTGTCACTGCGGCAACAACATCGCCGGCGTCATCGGCGTCGAGAGCGTCGCCGAGTACGCCAAGGAGCTGCCCGGCGTGGCGTTCGCCACGGACACGATGTACTCGTGCTCGTCGGACAGCCTCTCGCAGATCCGCGAGGCCATCGAGGAGCACGATCTCAACCGCGTCGTCGTCGCCAGCTGCACGCCGCGCACGCACGAGCCGATCTTCCAGGACACCCTGCGCGAGGCCGGGCTCAACCCGTTCCTCTTCGAGATGGCCAACATCCGCGACCAGGCGAGCTGGGTGCACGCCGACGAGCCGGAGAAGGCCACGCAAAAGGCCAAGGAACTGGTCCAGATGAGCGTGGCCCGGGCCCGGCTGCTCGAGCCGCTGTTCAAGGTCGATGTGCCGCTCACGCACTCCGCCATCGTCATCGGCGGCGGAGTCGCCGGCATGACCAGCGCCCTCGCTCTCGGCGACATGGGCCACGAGGTGCATCTCGTCGAGCGGACGCCGAAGCTCGGCGGCCACGTGCTCGACGCTGGGCGACACGATCAAGGGCAACGACCCGGCGGAGCTCGTCAAGCAGCTCGAGCAGCGCCTCGTCGACAACCCGAACGTCAAGATCCACCTCGAAGCCGAGCTCGCCGACTTCCACGGCTTCATCGGCAACTTCTCGAGCGTGATCGCCGAGAAGGACGGCAAGCGCACGCCGGTGGACCACGGCGTCGTCATCGTCGCCACCGGCGGCGTAGAGGACAGGCCGGAGCTCTACGGCCTGGGCTCCGCCCAGAAGGTCGTCACCGGGATGGACCTCGAGCGCATGCTCAAGGAGGACGACCCGGCGCTCGCCGAGGTCAAGTCGGCCGGCTTCATCCTCTGCGCCGGCTCGCTCGACGAGCACAAGCCCTACTGCTCGCGCACCTGCTGCCAGCAGAGCATCAAGAACGCGATCGCGCTCAAGGAGCAGGACCCGAGCCGTCCCGTGTACGTCTGGTTCAAGGAGGTCCGCACCTTCGGCCTCCTCGAGGAGTACTACACGAGGGCGCGTGAGCTCGGCGTCATCTTCACGCGCTACGACAACGAGAGCCTGCCGCAGGTAAGCGCCAACGGCAGCGTCACTGTCTCGGCCCGCGACCCGTACCTGGGCCGCGACGTCGAGCTGCCGCTCGACCTGCTGGTGCTGGCCACGCCGACGGTGCCGTCGGAGGGCGGCAGCGAGCTGAGCAAGCTGCTCAAGGTGCCGCTCACCGCCGACGGCTTCTACCTCGAGGCGCACGTCAAGCTGCGCCCCGTGGACTTCGCCTCCGAGGGCATCTTCCTCTGCGGCGCGGCCCACTACCCGAAGAGCATCGAGGAGACGATCAGCCAGGCCTACGCCGCCGCCGGTCGCGCCGCGTCCATCCTGGCCAAGTCGGTGCTGAAGGCCGGCGGCGTCGTCGCCGAGGTCGACACCGAGAAGTGCGCAGCCTGCCTCACGTGCGTGCGCATCTGCCCCTACGAGGTGCCGATCATCGACATCGAGACCAAGAAGGCCAAGATCGAGGCGGCCGCCTGCCAGGGCTGCGGCGTCTGCGTCAGCGAGTGCCCGGTCAAGGCGATCACCCTGCACCACTACACCGACGCGCAGGTCTTCGCCAAGGAAGAGGCGCTCTTCATGGAGGTGAGCTGACATGGCCGACGCCGACGTGAAGACCCCGGTGGCCGAGGGCGGCGAAGCCGCTCCCGAGGCCACGGACGAGGCGCCGAAGAAGCCCGTCGATCCCGACTTCGAGCCCGAGATCATCGTGTTCGCCTGCCACTACTGCGCGTATGCGGCGGCCGACCTGGCCGGCAGCATGCGCCTGCAGTACCCGACGAACATCCGCATGATCAAGCTGCCCTGCACCGGCAAGCTCGAGGTCATCCACCTGCTCAAGGCGATCGAGGCCGGCGCCGACGGCGTCTACGCCGCCGGCTGCCTCGAGGGCGAGTGCCACTACCTCAAGGGCAACCTGTGGGCGCGCAAGCGCGTCGACCACGTCAAGGACCTGCTCTCCGAGCTCGGCATCGAGCCCGAGCGCGTCGAGATGTACAACATGTCGTCGGCCATGGGCGCCAAGTTCGCCGAGGTCGCGACCGAGTTCACCGAGCGCATCAAGCAGCTCGGCCCCAACCCCGTCAAACGTGCAGGCGTGGACGCACACGCCGCCGCGCGCGAAGCGCTCGGCGGCGCGGCCATGCCCGACGACCCCGCTCCGTCCGCCGCCACCAGTGAGGAAGGACACGCAGAATGATCACCGCCGAACGCAAACCCCTCGACGAGATCCTCGCGCTCGTCGGCGACAAGAAGAAGGTCCTCGTGGCCGGGTGCGACACGTGTGTCGCCATCTGCCTCACGGGCGGCGAGAAGGAGGCCGAGATCCTCGCCAGCGAGCTGCGGATCAAGGCCGAGCAGGACGGCCGTGAGGCCGAGGTCGAGCACACGGCCGCCATCCGCCAGTGCGAGTGGGAGTACCTCGACATGATCGCCGACAAGGTCGGCGAGGCCGACCTCGTGCTCAGCATGGCGTGCGGCATCGGCATCCAGAGCATGGCCGAGAAGTTCTCGCCCAAGCTCGTCATGCCGGCGGTGAACACCAACATGCTCGGCATGCCGCAGGAGCACGCGCGTCTGGCTCGAGCGCTGCGGCGCCTGCGGCGAGTGCGTGATCGGCGAGACCGCCGGCATCTGCCCCGTCGTGCGCTGCAGCAAGAGCCTCATGAACGGCCCCTGCGGCGGCTCGCACGACGGCAAGTGCGAGGTCACGACGCCGGAGAAGGAAGAGATCGACTGCGCCTGGCACCTCATCTGGGAGCGCCTCAAGGAGCAGGGTCGCGAAGAGATGATGTTCGTCAACCGGCCGCCGAAGAACTGGAGCAAGAGCAGCTCCGGCGGCCCGCGCAAGATGGTCCGTGAGGAGGCGAAGCCGGTATGACCGCCACCGAGTACAAGGCTGGCAGCAACCTCGAGAAGATCCTCGGCGAGGGCAAGTTCGCGGTCACCGGCGAGTGCGGGCCGCCCAAGGGCGCCGACGTCACCGTCATCGAGGAGAAGGCCAAGATCCTCAAGGGCTACGTCGACGCCGTCAACATCACCGACAACCAGACCGCCGTGGTCCGCGTCTGCTCGATGGCGTCCGCCGTGACGGCGCAGCAGAACGGCCTCGAGGCGATCATGCAGATGACCTGCCGCGAC